>CAVUWN010000019.1:0-357037 GCA_963745185.1 uncultured Ignavibacteriaceae bacterium | reverse complement strand
TTTTATTGAAATCTTTTTTAATATTGAACTTTACTAATTCCGGTTGCAGCGGTTGTATAATAGTATTTGTTATCTGTGTCGCAGAATTTGTTAAGGTTCTCAGTGTGGTAAATATTGGGACTGTAGCAGCACCAAAAAGATAAGTAATAAGAATTATCAAACCATTATTACTGAATTGTGCAAGAATTCCGGTTGCAGAAATCCAGCTTGATCTCCTCAAGTTATTAAACCCTGTTTTCCAGTTTCCATTTTTCCACCAAGGATAAACTTCAGGAATTAAGTACTTTTATTCTGTATAAAAACAGATAATTAAAAATAATTGTAAAAATGGATATGCCAATTGTAGCATCTAATATATTACCATGGTTAATTGCAATAATAACAAGAATTAATAAAGTTGCCAATTTTATTATATATACTCCACCAAATACTTTTAGAATAATAACCGTATGGTATCATTAGTTTTGATAATATCGAAGTATAGGTACCTGAGCTAATCCATGGATATCACAAGTAATAATAGGCAAATACTTAAATACTCTTTTTCAACAGTAATTGAATCAAGCCCAAGGAATAAATGTGTCGTATTAGAAAGCATTAGAAAGAAAACAATAATTAATTGCAATATTCCGATTATAAATGCGATTTGCAGACTCGATGCTAAAACAGATTGCAATTCATTTTTATTAGAAAAGAATTTAATATTTAATTCATTTCCTATAAATGATTGTTGACCAGAATCTAATGTTTGTAAAATAATATAACCGGCATTTAACACTAACCAGATACCATAGGTTTCGTTACCCCAAAAAGTTAATAAGATAGGCACCAGGAGAATGGCTTGAACAAATCCAAGAGCGAAGGAAATGAAACCAACAAATACGCCGCTAACAATTCTTTTTTCGGTGTTCAAAATCTTTTACGAATAATGGTATTGAGTATTTTATTTCGAAATGCAGGCAATAATATTTTGTGAAAAAAATCCTTTTGCATTCCCTGTTTCAACTAGCTGGATAAATTTATTCCACTGCTTTAATAGAATCCACAAAATATATCTCAACCCAGATTTAATTCCGTTAGGTATAGGTGTAATTTCTTTTACATAGATTGATTTATATCCTGTTGCCCGGGATAATTGTTTCAATGAAGTTTCACTGAATAAAGTTTCGTGTGTGAAGTCATTGTAATAAATTTTTGAGTGATTAGGACTATATCCATTAGGAAGCTGCATAACAATTTTACCACCCGGTTTTAACGAATCATAAAATAATATAAAAATTTCAAAAACTTGCTGTTTATTGAAATGTTCCAAAACGTCTCTGCAAAATATAACATCATACATATTTTTTTTATTTTGTAAATATTCGAAAAGATCAGCTTGAAAAATGTTTTTTATATTCAGTGATTTACCAAGTTCTATCATTTCTTTGCTATGATCAATTCCAATTACATTAGAATAGCCCAATTCTGTTAACCAAAAGACAAGATTACCATTTCCACAGCCGGCATCAATAATGCTGGCTGTTATATCCTTTGGAAGAAATTCCGAAAAATAATATTTCAACGCAGGAAACTGTTTCTTTATAGAGTCGAGCGTTACTTTGCCATACAACTCCTTTGTATGATAAGCATAATAATTATTATAAATGGCTTTTTTATAATCTTCGTTCATCAATATTCTCAACGAGTATTTTGTTCAAAATTGTTTTATCAGACATTATTTTTTAAAGGAATAATTCTCAACTATATTTTTCGAATAATTTCCAAATGCACCTAAATCCTGGTAGTTTAATAACTCAAACAGTTTATTTTTGAGACCGATAATATCACCCGCTTTAAAGCTATACCCGTTCATATTTTCAGATACAAGGTCCGAATAACTTCCTACAATATCTGATACAATAATCGGGAGGTTAAAATTCATAGCTTCATTTACAACAAGTCCCCATGTTTCCCCGGTACCGGAAGGGAGGACAAAAATATCAGCTGCGGTAAAATATTTTCCAACCTCGCTTTGGTTTTTAAAGCCTGTCAGAAAAACATCTTTTATATTGTGTTTGCTAATATAATCTTCCATTTCATTTCTAAGTTCTCCATCGCCTAAAAATACCAATGCAGTTTCATCATCATTTAATAAATGGTATGCCTGCAATAAATCCATCGGACGTCTTTTTTAGAAATGTATTTCCCTGAAAAGAGAATAATTTTTTTATCAACTGGCAACCCAAGCTCTTTTCGTAATTCCTGTTTTTTATCTTTATATTTTTCATATTCAGCTCTGAACCTTTCATTGTCTACAGCATAAGGAGTAAAAACAAGTTTTTCTTTTTTCACTCCGTAATATTCATATAGTTTTTTGTTCTGGCTGCCGATGTAAAAAAAATAATCAAAAGCTTAAACCAAAAATACTTGAAAAAAATCTTTCTAAGTAAATAGTTTTAGTTTTGGTTTTAATAACTCCTGGTTCAGTGGATTTTCAGCTCGTAAGCATAACTTCAAACCTGATAATTTTCCGGCAGCGACTGCAAGAAAATTGGTTGCAAAAGCCCACCCGTGAATTACTAAATAGTTCCCTTTTTCATTTTTCAGTGCTTTGAAAATTTCAAAGTTAAGCAAACCGAAGAAACCATTAAAGATGGACGGCTTCCAGGAATTGATTCTTTAAAAATTTGTAATTATAGCCTTCAAGTAGAGGAATGTCCCACTTAACCTCTACGCCAAATTCTTTATCAATATGTCCTTTTACATTTTCATCTGAACAGTAAAGAACAAGCAAATCAAATTCAGGGTCTTTTGCCATTAACTGAAAGAGGGGAGAGAAATACTGGATTGGGTGGCTTAAAAGAAAAATAAATCTTTTTTTAGCTGGCATTTTTTAAATGACCAATTTATAAAGCTGTAAATAGTCCTCTGCAATATTTTCCAATGTAAACCTATCTGCATTCTTAAAACCTTTCGTGATTAAATCATCTCTTAGGGAATCTTCATTAATTATTTTTAGAATTCCATTCCTTATATCATCGTTAAATGGGTCAACAAGTAAAGCTGCATTTCCTGCAACCTCAGGCATTGAGTATAAATTGGAAGTAATAACCGGTCTGCCAACAATATTAGCTTCCATTATCGGCATACCAAATCCTTCGTAAGTAGATGCAAAGAAAAGAAGATCGCAGTCTTTATATTTTTCAAATAATTGTTCTTCAGAAAGGTTAACAAAACCTTCATATTCAATTTTATATTCATCCATTTTTTTCAAATTATTATCATTTAACTCGCCAATAATAAAAAGCTTACAGCTTATTCCCTTAACCGCTTCGATAAGTCGTGGCAGGTTTTTATTAGGTGCCGTTCCGATATGAAGAATAACCGGTTTTTCTTTGTTAAAATCTTTATCAACTCTGTTGAATAAAGGAGAAACAGAAACGTGGATGACTTTAATTTTATCTGGATCGCAGTTTACATATTTAAGTATCTCGGTTTTTGTAGCTTCAGAAATTGCAACGATGTATTTAGCTTTTTTAATCAGGCAAAGTAAACCAGAAATATTTATAAATTTTGTGTGCTATCCCTTTTGTGCTATCAAGTAAACCGCAATCCAGTATCGTTACTATAGTTTTATTTTTGTTAAAAAAAATATTCAGATAATTAACATCGCCAGTAACGTGGTTTACATCGCCTTGCTTAAAAGTTGCATAGATTGAATTGAATAATCGTCTTAATATCCCGTTGCTGTAGAAAGGCAGTTCAACATATTCGATATTGACTTTATCCTTAAGTTCTTTTCTAACATTTGCGTAAAATCCCTCGATACTGTAATTGCCGGTGGTCTCTTGCGCTTGATGAAAATGAACTACTTTCATTATTCAGAATTGGCCTTGTTGTTATCATTGCAGACATAACTTCTTTCATTTTCTTATGTAGCAGTCCATTTCAGATTCTTTTTTTGCTTTGGAAGGATTGGCTTTGCTCACAGCTAAATCTGCAGGTCTGATTAAGTTTCTGATCGATCTGCACAATACTTTTCCCAATCCATATCAAGCTGGTTAAAAGATTCTTTAACAAATTCCTTAAGGCTATGGCTTTCACCTGTTGCAATTACAAAATCATCTGGATTATCTTTGTGCATCATCTGGTAAATTGCTTCGACGTATTCAGGTGCCCAGCCCCAGTCTCTGATAACATCTATGTTTCCAAGATGTAAGAATTTCTTTGCTACCGTTCGAAATACGAATTGCAGCAGAAATTATTTTTTGAGTTACAAATCTTTCGGGTCGAAGGGGTGAATCGTGGTTAAACAATATTCCACTGCAAGCGAATATATTGTATGCCTCACGGTAATTAGAAACAATATAATGTGCTGCTGCTTTAGCGGCTGCGTACGGACTTCGCGGATTAAACGGTGTAAGTTCTGTTGCTGGCTCGAATGTATTTCCAAAACATTCACTCGAGCTGGCATTATATATTTTAATTTGGGGATTATAAAATCGAATAGCTTCAAGAAGATTTAATGTTCCGACGTTTATGCTTTCAAATGCTTCAACTGGTTGTTCGAAAGAGAGTCCGACAGAGGTTTGCCCTGATAAATTATATATTTCATCTGGTTCGGAATTTTTTATAGTCTGTAATACACTGCGGAAATCAATTAGTGAGGTTGAATAGAACTTTATTTTTTCCTTAATACCTAATTTATTTAAAATTCTCAAATGGATTTATCTGTGCATCTCTTGAAGACCCGCTTACTTCATACCCTTTATCTAGAAGAAGTTTGGCAAGATAACTTCCATCCTGCCCGGATATTCCGCATATTAAAGCTTTTTTCATAAGTCAATTATAAATTTCAAATGTTAAATTAGAAATTATTTTGTTGTTTTTGAGTTCGATGATTTTGAATAAATAGCACCTAATATTTTTTTCAACTCTTCTGATTCTTTGAGTAACAAAGTTAAATCGCTATCAGCTTTTGTGACATCATTAAGGATTCGTAACCAGTAATTTGACTCTCGCATTTCCTTCAATGATATATTGATTTTATTTATGAAGTCTGGTTTTGAAATTGCTCCTTGTGCTTCCTCGTAGTTCGCACCTGCAGATGAAGATGATTTTATTAATTGAGTTTTAATAATATCGTATTCTTTACTCTTTGGTAGTGTTCTACAATATTCAATTACTCTAACTGCAAAATCAAATAATCTTTTTCCTAATCCTTCATCCATAGTTCAATTATAAATTATCTCAATGATAAATGTTAAATTCAATCAAGTATAAATTATTTCAATGATAAATGTTAAATTCAATTTCTAAATTGAAATTTATAATTTCTAATTGTGACTTTCTAATTGTTGAACTTGCTTGCAATATATAAAGCCCAAACTCTTGACCAATGAATTTTATTTTGTCCAAAATCTTTCTGCAAATTTAATAATGACTGAGGATTAAAATAATTTTTTTACAAATCAAATTTGTTTTTTTTATCAACTTTCTGCTTGATCTGCCGAAACGAACCTGCCTTGCAGTCAGGCAGGTTCGAAAAAAAATCCAGTTGCAAATTTATCAGCTCAGCCGGAAGATAAAGATTTTAAATCTGCTTGTTCTTTTCTCTTAAAAGAAAAGAACCAAAAGTTCAAGACTGCAAATAAATTAGCTAAATTTTTATCTCACTGCATTATGAAGAATAAACTCGCTTCGCTCAAACAGTATTCTTCATTCTCATTCCGTTCAATAAAATTTTTTTACGCAATTTATTTGATGTCATTTTTGTTAGAATTCTTTTACTGTGCCTAAAAAGAATTGCGTTATAAAATTTCAGGCAGCGACAGTACTAAAAACAAAATCTGTTCGAATTCCGCAAAGCGGAAAAGTTATTTTGTTTTAGTGGAGCGAAATGAAATTTTAGCAATTATTTTTCAGCACCTGTTTCTTTTGATACTTTTCTTACGCTAAGAAAAGTATGATAACAATATTCTATTGTAACTTTTCTTCAAAGAAAAGTTAGGTTAGAAATATTTTATTTCAACTAATAAATTCTAAAATTTACTTACTATGTATAATGCCCATACCCTTGACCAATGCAGCTTACCGGATTCAAAATTATTTATAAACTCATTCAACTCTTTTTTATCAAAATATTTATTCTCTCTAAAAATCGAATCGTATATTTTTTCTTTTGACTTCCCATTCTTCATCCAGTCTGCAAATGGAAAAGTAAAGCCCTGTTTTGGTCGATGAACAATTTCGTCAGGGAGATCACCAACTCCTTCGACAAGTATTTTTTTTGGGAAAGATTTATCAAAGCTGTCATCCAGATATGGCAGTACGGTTTCGTAAAGCAAATGATCCACGAAAGGAACTCTTAGTTCCAGCGAATGAGCCATACTGAAAACATCCGAGTCGCGTAATAGCTGGTTGCGCATATAGAAGGTTGACTCGAGAAAACTTACTAATTGCAAGGGTGTAAGAGATTGCTTCGCTTCGCTCGCAATGACAGATTCTGGACTTTGCCAGAATGACGATTCGCCGTCTGATTCCGAACTGGATCGGAATGACTGCTCGTCTGTTATTGTCATTCCAGCTTGTCCTGTCATTCCCGCAAACGAAGTGCGCCGGGAATCTGATGACCATCCTAACGCTTGTAATTCAGCGTCGGTAAATAATCCGCGGATGAGTTTGTATTCTGCGTTTGGAGAATCAGGGTTATTGAAATACTCAATTGCTTTTGCGGGCAGTTTCTTCTTCATCATAGCTGCAGTCATTTTCATTCCAGTTTTTCCAAATGGAAGATTTTTAATCCTTTGATACCTGGGAATATTTACAAAAGAAGAATAACCACCGAAAAGTTCATCACCGCCAAGACCTGACAGTCCAACTTTTAATCCAAATGAAGCCGCCGCTTTGGATACGAAGTAAGTGTTGATGCCATCGATTGTAGGCTGATCCATTGATTCAATTATTTTATCAAAGTCTTTTATCAGTTCATCTTCCTGTAGCTTATATTCAAAATGATCGGTTTCATATTTTTTTGCTACAAGATTTGAGTATTTAGATTCGTCGAGCTTATTACCGGGGAAAGTTACAGAGATAGTTTTTAATTTTATCCTGTCCCGTCTGTCTCATTAAAGATACAATAGCAGTAGAATCAATTCCCCCTGAAAGAAAAGCACCAACTTCCACATCGCTGACACAATGCAGTTTTACTGTTTCAAGTAATGATTCTCTAACTGTTCTTTTTGCATCTTCAGTATATTTTTTTCTATGCGAATCTTCTCTCTTAAGGAGATTTGAAAAAGACCAGTAAGGATAAGATCTAGTTTGTCCATTAAGGTCGGTTTCAAGATATTTTCCGGGAAGTAAAGCTTGTGTCTCCTCGTAAATTGTTAATGGAGCAGGAACAGAACCAGTTCTCAGAAAGGCATCTATTCCTCTGCATTGAAATCTTAAGGTCTTTTTTATATTTTTTTATTGCTTTCAGTTCAGATGAAAATATGAATTCGTTGTTATTATGCAGGAAATAAAAAGGTTTTATACCAAACCGATCACGTGCAGCATACAATCTTTTAAGTTTATTATCCCAGATTGCAAACGCAAACATTCCTCTTATGTTATTAAGACATTTCCATCCGTCCCTGATAAATAATTTTAATATTACCTCAGTATCTGTATTTGAATTAAAAATAATTCCATCTGCTTCCAGTTCTTTTTTTAATAACCGGTAGTTATAAATTTCGCCATTATAAACTATAACAAATCTTTTATCTTCACTAAACATAGGCTGATGGCCTGCGGGGGATAGATCAAGTATTGAAAGTCTTCGTTGTGTTAAGGCAACATTTCCTTCATCTGAAATAAAAATCCCTTTGTCATCCGGACCCCTGTGGGCCAGAATATCTCTTGCAGATAAAACTCTTTCTTTATCTACAGGTTGTCCGCCAAAATTAATTACGCCGAAAATTCCGCACATTGTGAGGTAATTAAAAATTATTAATTAAAAATGAAAAATCAGAAAGGATTGGTGGCTTATTTATTCTTAAGTAAATCAATCCTGATAATTAATATTGAAACTTTTCTAGTTCTGCTGAAGTTCTTCTGCATCAGCTTTATCTTTAAGACGATTAGTGCTTAATTTATTCTTGATCAAATCTGTTTTTGAAATGAAGTTAGCAAATGAATTTCCGAACTGAACTTTCTCAATTCGATTAAAAGCTTCATCAAAATTTACTCCGTCAATTATATTCATTATATCAATCCTTAAAGGGCTAACTCCAAGTTGAACTACTCTTCCCTCAGAAATAAAATCCTCTTTAGTAATCTCTAACGATTCAAGTCCGAATTCAGTCAAAACCTGAATCATCAATATTGCATTAGTATCTGATCTTTCTATATAAATATCTAAATCACCTGTGTTCCTTGGTTTTGCATATAGTGCAAAAGCATAAGCACCTACAATCATATACTTAACATTATGATTATTCAATAATTCTATAAACTCTTCGAAGTCTTTTTCTGCTTTCATTATACTCTTCTTGCTTATTGAATAAGTTAATAAATTGTTCTCTTAGAAATTGCACAGCAGCCAACCGCTCTTCTGCAGTTTTATTTCTCCAGAAGTATAAATCTTCTTTTTCTGATCTTGCCTGATACGTTATACGAGCTTCTTTAATCACTTCTATTAATTGGGTTATTGATTGTATAATTGTTCTTTTCTACAGCTTATAAAGTGAAAATTAAGTAATATTCCTAAATAAATGAAGAACAATGGCAGTTGAACAGAACCAACGCCAACCCACCAGGCTTCGAACTGTGCGTGAAGCAGCATAGCTGCTAATGAAGAATTAAGAATTAACAATGAATAATGTTCTGAACCAATTTTTAATTGTTCATTTTTAATTTTTAATTTGAAAAGCAAATAAATAATCGGAAACATAAAAAGAACTAGCCCAATCAACCCCGATTCCTCAATAAGCGCTAAAGTGCTGTTTCCTTTTTCCCGAATAAATCGTTCATATTCAAAATGGTCTCCCATTCCACCCACTTTTTCGCTTGGATCGCTAATGCCGTAACCTAGACCTATTAATCCACCATCTAATGCTGCACGATATGAAGGCTCCCACATCCAAATACGTGATGAATAAATTTCCGGAAAGTCTTTTTTAATAACATCTTCTGATAAATTTTTCAAGTCTGGGATCAAGTATATGATTAAAGCAAAAAAAATAACGACACTCAAGCCATATCCAATAATTTTCCATTTTTTATTCAGTACTAAAAATACAATCACTCCAAATACTAATGAAACAATTGAGGCACGGGAGTAAGTTAGGATGAGAAGCAGGAGGTTAGAGGCTAGAAGTAAGTAGTAAGCTGTGAGCTTTATGCTATAAGTTTTAAGCAGTAAGCCTTGATCGCTTTTTGACAACCTCCAAACCTTAGCGAATACAGATGGTATTGTGAATAGAATAATACTCGCGAGTAAATTTTGATGCCCGAAAAAACTCATTAAGCCTTTAGCATTTCCACCTGTCCAGCCGTCGGAAGGTATGTTTGAGATTATTGAAAATAAACAAATCAAAACAACAGCAATATTCGCTGGTAATAAAAAATCAAGAATACTTTTATTCGAATAATTTTTCCATAAAATTCCCGCTGCAATCGAACCCATTGATATTAAAATAAAATACAAAGCTCTTTCAGCAGAAATATCTGGATAAGAAGACCAGAGCGAAGTTAATAAAAACCAAATGGAAGGTAGCAGTAGGAACAATAATGGAATAGTTAAGTTGGTTAAAGGATGATTGAAAAATGTGCCTGTCACACTGAGCGGAGTCGAAGTGTCACCTTCAGGTTGTTTCAGTTTGTCGTTTAAACTTTGACTTTTTAATACTGACAAATAGTATCCAACGTAAACTAAACACATTATCGGAACAGCATAATAAATAAAACTAATACTCTCAATTACCCGGCTGATAATAGCGATTACGAAGAAGGGTACAGAGTATTTTATAATCTTTTCAGGGTTCAAGGTTACTGATTCCTATGAAAGTTTTGTCCGGCTCCTGACCTGTATCATTAAAAAACATAATGATAATTTTTACAATAATGAGTGTAAAGATGTAGCTCCAGGTAATTATCAGCAGTAAAATGTAATCGATTGATATAACTCCCCGGAAGATTAATACATATACTACAATAAAACACGAAATGATAATTGCGAATGCTAAAGAAATTGACTTTTGCTTTTGAGTACCTAGTGATTTAAACAGGTAAGCATTTACCGGGAAATGAATTATAACATAAAGTGAATACCCGGTTATCATCAGACTGAATATTTTCAGAACAGTAGTATAATTGACTGAATCCGGAATAATTTGCGGGAATAAATTAATCACTCCCATTACTAGAAGAGCATATAGTACTGCTAGTGAAATAACTAAGATAAAACCTCGTTTTAGAATGTTAGATTTACTTGTGTTGGTTTCAGAGAAAAGGTATTGTTCAATAAGAACGCCAATGTAAAACATAGGTGCTGTCAATCCCCATGCAAACGTGTAAGAGTTTGCTAACTCAACCGGGAAAAAATGATTAGCAAAATACTTATCGGCAGCAAGTGCAAGCGATACCGCTGAATTTATCACAAATGCTGATAATCCAATTTTAAAAAATTCTTTTAAGGTGCCGAAGCTTGAATTTGATTGCTTAATAAATTTCGGGTAACTGAGAATAAACCATAGAATCGAAATTGAGGGTAAAAGAATAAACAAACTTAATTTGAACAAAACTACTGCCGGTATTATCAGAAAGTGCAAGACTGAATATAAAAGTGTAATGAACACATAGTCACGGTATCTGCCGGAGAATAAAATCTGGAAAGTAAAAATTCCGGTTAAGGCAATAAATGTACAGTAAATGAGAATTGACAAAATTTCAGTAATACCTGTATAAGGTGATGATAAAATTTGCAAACCCAGGTACGCAATTACGGTAGTTAAAACTATTGCAAAAGCAACCAGCTTCAAATTTATTCTAACTCTGGTAACAGCAAAACCAAAACCAAGTGAACCGAAAAGTATTACAATTGAAGCAGTATAATATATCTGGTTGAATTGATTGTAAGTGGGTGCATCAAAAAAATAGGCGAATAGTATAAGCATAACTTTAGTTGATGCAACGGCGAGTCCAAGAAGCAATAGCTTTTTAATATTTGCGAATTCTCGAGGCATGAAATTTATTATAACTTATCAATCAGTATCATTTATCAATAAGCATTAATGAAAGAAAATTATTCCAGCGATTGAAAGTAAAGATAAGAATTAATGCCGTGAAGGTGAATTTGTGTTGTTAAAGTGAAGTACCCACTTTTATACGCAGGTTAAAGAAGAGGGAAGTAAATCCAAAACCACCGTTGTTTGTTGTGCCGAGAATAAAACTTGGTCCGATTGCTATCGTGCTAAAAGCCCAGTAATCAAAAATTCTTTGTACCAGTATATTGCAATTATATTCTGGTTGACGGACCGGGCTGTTAACCATTGCATCAAAAGTAAAATCAAACACGCTTCCGGCAAGTGCAAGCTCACGTCCTTCATAACCAAAATGGAGTTCGTCAACAAATTCTGCCACATAAAATCTTCCCCGTGTAGAACCAAGAACTTTAACAGGGTATCTGAATTCCCAGTTGAAATATGAACCGTCAACAAGGTATGGCTGGTATTTTATTGTTCCATCCGGATTATAAACGATATTTTTTTTGTTAACAGTCTGTGTAGTGTATTTAAGTATCTGGGTTTCAGTGAAATCCGCTGTTGAAGCGAGATAACCAAATTCAAAAAAATTACCAAATGGAATAACATAGGATAACAGATATCCTTCAGTAAAAAATATATTGTTTTGGTTTTCCCCATCTTTAATTTCTACAAATGCATCAACAGAAGAATAATAACCCGCTTTAAAACCAAGTATATGAAAATCGAACTCAGCAAAATTTGTCTCAAGCGCACCGGAGTATGGGGTTCCGAATCCGAATGACAATCCTATATCTGCTTTAATTGGGATACCAAATCTTTCACCACCCATTGCAACTAAAAATGGATTAATATAACCTAATGTTGATGAGATCTGGAATGCGGTTGGAGGGGAGAGTATCTTATCAAACCTAAGCTTATTAATTACTCTTGTAAAAACGCTATTGTAATTTATGGTTTCCTCAAGGTTCAACTTGAAGGGATAAGTAATTATTTTTGCTCGGAGTTCCGGATCGAGTGCAAGAAATGGATAAAGCGCACCTTTGATCGAGATGGTTTGGTTATTTGCGTCTCTTACATCAACTATTATTTCAGCTTTTGGGTCCGGAGGATCGATAAATAATTGTTCCTGGATGTGAATGAACAGACTATCGTCCAGCGGTTCCATTTGAAAGTAGTTTATTGGTTCTTCGTCATCCTGTGCCTGGATAACAGGTGCCAGCAGGGCAAAGAATGCAAATGCAAATAATAGGTAGATAATTTTCTGCATAATTAGTTTTATTATTCAGTTATTATGATTCTAATTCTTAACGACATTTATACCAAAAAATCTCAATGCAAATCCACATCAAAATAAAGCCAGTGTCTGCATTATTCATTAAGATTAAAAAGATTAATCAATACTGAAGTATCAAAGAGATACAATTTTTATTGATAGGTATTTAATATTATGAGCCGCAAATATATTGAAATTGTATTATACATCAGCAGCGCAACAATTAATTTTTGTTGACAATCATTAGTTCAAAATTATTTGATAGCACAGATTTTATAACTAAATTTAATTGTTAAAAATAAACTTACGGATATGATGCTATCATATATTAGTTCTTTCTTTACGCCAGCGACAAAAATTTTACTTCTTATATTCTTATTCTTGTTTTCAGCGATTTCATTCGCTCAGGATGATGATTACCAGCTTGGTTTAGGTCAAGATCAAATAAGACAAAACCAGGGAGCTTATTATGATTATTCCGATCCCGGTGGCTTGAATATAAAAGTTTCAGTTTGGGGTTACGTGAAATATCCCGGCAGGTATATTATTCCCGACCGAAGTAATATTAATGATCTGATTTCGTATTCGGGAGGAATTTCAGACGATTCTAATATTGATGAGATGAGAATATTCAGAGTAAATTCAGATTCCTCACAGGAAATGTTGCTTTATAATTATGAAGAACTATGGTGGAGTGAAACTCTTCAGCAACAAATTTCAATATCCAGACTTCAGCCGGGTGATGTTTTGATCTGTACCGGGAAGACCCAGATGGTATTGGGAAAATTATTTGACTCTTACTCTATCAATAGTGGGAGTTTTACTTTCTTTGGCAACTCTTATTATAACAGCGAATAATTAGACAACTCATGGCAGAAGAATCACAAGACAATATTCAGGAATCAAATACTCTTAAAGATTATTTAAGATTACTCAGACTAAACTGGATCCCGGTTACACTAATTACTTTTGCAGGGCTGGTCGTTGCAATACTCTATGCAGTCAATTCGATTGATGTTTATAAATCAACTGTTACATTAAAAATTTCTCGTCCTCAAGGCGGAAGTGTACTAACATCACCTTTGCTTCCGGAATTCCAGGAGTGGGGAAATGACAGGTTCATTGCAAATGAAATAGAGATTATGAAATCTTATACAGCAAGAGAACTTGTTGCAGTAACATTGATTGACAGTTTCTACAGGGATAAAAATAAAAAAAGATACTTTGTTTTGTTGGATCCTAAAATGAAAGAAAAAAATATTGATGAAAACGTAAAGTCAACCGAAGACCTTGCAAATTCATTAAGTGATGTTTCAATTGATCAAAAGCGTGGTCTGGATATAATTGAAATAAGTGCTCTTTCACCTTCTCCGTTCGAAGCAACTCTTATTGCAAACGTTTATGCTCAGCAGTATAAAAATTTAAATCTCAAACAGAATCGAGATCAACTTACCGTTGTTACAAATTTTCTTGATGAGCAGAGAAAAGAAAAGTATGACGAACTAAATTCAGCTGAAGAAACACTTAGAGCTTTCCAGGAAAAAGGCGGCTTAATTGCTCTTGATGAAAGAGCATCCACACTGATAAGCGTTCTATCACAGTTTGAAGCTCAGAAGAGTGCAACACAGGTTGATCTGATGGCTTCGGATAAAGTTCTTGAAAATCTCAGAAAAGAATTACAAGCACAAAATCCAAGGATGGCTGATTATCTAAAGAGTCTAACATCACAGACATACATCAAAGCAATCCAGGAAGAAATTGCAAAGCTTGAAGTCAACAAGCAGGTTGCATTATCAAGAAAGAATGAAGTGAACGAAAACTCGCCTGTAATTCTGGAGTACAACAGAAAGCTTAATGATCTAAGAAAAGAACTTGATAAAGAACTTGAAGTTTTAAAAGCAGGAATATTTGCCAGCAGTCCCGAAGAAGTAAAAGAGTTGACTCAAAAAATAATTGCGGAGGAAGTAAAAAATCAATCTCTTGAAACATCAATAAAGGAACTGGATAAAATTGTTCAGGGGTATGAAGCAAGATTTATGAAACTTCCTAAAAATGCAATCGAACTTGCTCGGTTAAAAAGAAATTCAGAGGCTCTGGAAAAACTTTACCTTATGGTTGAGCAAAGATACCAGGAAGCCCTGATCAATGAACAATCACAACCCGGCAATGTATTGATAATTGACACCGCAAGGCTCCCGGAAAAGCCATCAAAACCAAATCGTAAATTAATAATTATAATTGGTCTGCTGCTCGGAGCAGGTTTAGCAGTGGGATACGTATTTATAAAGAATTACTTTGATGATACGGTTAAAACGCCTGATGATATAGAGAACAGAAATATTAATGTGCTTGCATGGATTCCTCATTTTGATTCAATTTCCGGCGGACAGGAAGTCCAATTCGTAGTTGAGCAATTACCCGATTCAATTCCGAGTGAAGGGTTCAGAGCTTTGCGTACACGTGTACAATTTTCAAGGGTAAATACTGAATCATTAAAAACTTTATTAATTACATCTTCTGCACCACAGGAAGGGAAGACTACCATTGCGGTAAACCTTGCCGGAAGTTTTGCTCAGTCAAAAAAGAAGGTCTTATTAATTGATTGCGATTTAAGAAAACCGTCAGTTCATAAATTATTCAAGAAGGATAGGGTTCCGGGATTAATTGATTTTCTGGTTGGGAGTGCTAAATTAGATGAAGTAGTTAACAAATCAAGTCTTTCAAATCTCAGTTATATTACCGCCGGAACAATTCCTCCAAATCCTGCAGAGATGCTGGATTCACAGGAGATGCGAACATTTCTTAAACAGATGCGCGAAAGTTATGATCTGATAATTCTTGATTCTCCTCCCGTCATTGCTGTAACTGACAGTGAAATACTCACAAGCATGGTTGATGGAACTTTGTTGGTAGTCTCTGCTGAAAATACTGAAGTAGAAATGATGGAAAGATCTGTTGAACTTATAAGAAGAGAGAACACCCAGTTCCTTGGAACGGTTCTTAATAATTTCAGCTATAAATCTGGATACGGATCATACTACAAATATTATTACTACTATTCCCATCCTGAAGATAAATCAACTTAACAGAAAAATTCTTTTTTCATAAAGGTTTTTCACACAACTCAGTCAACACACCAAAAGTATCCTTTGGATGAAGGAAAGCGATATTGAATCCTTCAGCTCCCAGCCGGGGGTTTTCATCAATTAATTTTATTCCCTTCTGCTTCAGTTCTTTTAATGAAGTTTGTAATCCCTCTGCTGCATAAGATATATGATGAATTCCTTCACCGCGTTTTACAATATATTTCCCAATCGGTCCTTCGGGATCAGTTGATTCAAGTAACTCGATTTTGGTTTGTCCTATTTCAAAAAATGCTGTTTTAACTTTTTGATCTTTTACTTCTTCAATTGAATAACATTTTAATCCTAATATATCTTCATAAAATTTTATTGACTCTTCCAGGTTCTTAACGGCGATCCCGATATGTTCAATGTGAGTTAGTTTCATTTTGCACCCTCATTCTATATTATAAATTCTAAATTACAGAACCACTTGTTCTTTATACTCACCGAAGACAGAACGCATTGCATTACAAATTTCTCCAATACTTGCATAAGATTTCACCGCCTCAATAATAAATGGCATTAAGTTATCCGTCCCTTCAGCAGCTTTTGTTAAAGCAGATAATTTTTCATTTACTTCTCCATTATTTCTTTCGTCTCTTATTTTTTTTAGAAATTTAATCTGATCTTCTTGTACTTTCATATTAATTTTTAGCAGATCTTTATACTCCGGCTCACTAATCTGGTATTTATTTACACCAACTATAATTCTTTCTTTTTCTTCAATTTCCAATTCATATTTATAAGCAGACTTCTGAATTTCCTTCTGCACATAACCTGTTTCAATCGCTGATGTCATCCCACCCATTGAATCAATTTTATTAATGTAATCATTTGCTTCTTTTTCAATCTGGTCTGTCATTGATTCAATAAAGTATGATCCTGCTAGTGGATCTATTGAGTTTGTTACTCCGCTTTCTTCAGCCACGATTTGCTGAGTTCGGAGAGCAATTCTCACAGATTCTTCAGTGGGGAGAGCAAGTGCCTCATCGCGTGAATTTGTATGAAGACTCTGGGTACCACCCAACACTGCAGCGAGTGTCTGTATTGTGACACGAACTATATTGTTATCTACCTGTTGTGCTGTCAAAGTTGAACCAGCAGTTTGAGTGTGAAATCTTAACATCATCGATCGTTGATTTTTTGCTTTGAATCGTTCCCTCATAATCTTTGCCCAGAGTCTTCGGGCAGCTCTGAATTTTGCCACTTCTTCAAGTAGATCATTGTGTGAGTTGAAGAAAAATGAAAGACGCTGACCAAACGTATCAACATCAAGTCCTGCATTAATTGCTGCATCTACATACGCAATACCATTTGCAAGTGTAAAACCAACCTCTTGTGCTGCAGTTGAACCTGCTTCACGAATATGATAACCGCTGATAGAAATTGTGTTCCACTTAGGAACTTCCTTTGAACAAAATTCAAAAATATTTGTTATCAATCTCATCGATGGTTTTGGAGGAAAGATATAGGTTCCACGAGCTATGTATTCCTTAAGAATATCGTTTTGAATTGTTCCGCTGATTTTGTCACGAGAGACCCCTTGTTTCTCTCCTACAGCTATATACATTGCAAGTAACACCGAAGCTGGTGCATTAATTGTCATCGAAGTTGACACCTTATCAAGTGGAATTTTATCAAAAAGTATTTCCATATCGGCGAGTGTATCAATTGCTACTCCAACCTTTCCTACCTCGCCATATGCTATTGGGTCATCACTATCGTATCCAATCTGTGTGGGAAGATCGAATGCAACTGATAATCCCGATTGACCTTGATCAAGAAGATATCTGTATCTTGAATTTGATTCCTTTGCTGAACCAAAACCCGCATACTGGCGCATCGTCCAATATTTTCCCCGGTACATTGTTGTTTGTATTCCTCTTGTAAATGGAAACTCACCGGGAAATCCTAATTTCTCTTGATAACTTCCTTCCAGGTCATCCGGATGATATAATTCCTTCACAGTCGAAAATGAAGCTGTTGTGAACTCCTTTTTTCGCTCCGGATTCTTGTTTATGAATTTATTGTATGTATTATTTACCCAGTCGATATATTTCTGCATCTCTCCAAACTCCCTTCGGATTGGTTATCAGAGTCGTTCATAAAGTTTTTTGGTAAACAAATTTATACGCAGCAATTCGGTTTGGCAAGTATTGAAAGGATTAATCCCACATTTAATGAGATTATAGGATTTAACATTAAACAACCAAATTAAACATTTGTCGATGGTTCGTTGCGTGACAGACGTAATAATTTATAAGTCATTGTAAACAAGTTGTTTTGTAGAATTGATTAAATTCAAGTTTCATCTGATTCTTATTTGCCCTATTTGTGCAATGAAAAATTTTGCAAAATGAGATACCATTAGTTATTTTTACAAGCTCAAAATCAAAGAATTTAGCATTTATATTATTTTGCCGGGGTGGCGGAACTTGCCTACCGGCAGGCAGGTTGGTAGATAAGATATGTATTACGTATATGCTATCTCAAGCGAAACGAGAAACTACATTTATGTAGGATTAACAAACGATGTTAATCGAAGATTAGCTGAACATAATAATGGTTATAATAAAACAACTAAAGCTTACAGACCATTTAAACTAATTTTGACAGAAAAATTTGAAAATAGAACGGATGCAAGGACAAGAGAAAAGTATTTGAAATCTGGTTCTGGTAAAGAGTATATAAGATTATTGATTCGTTAATTGCCGGGGTGGCGGAATTGGTAGACGCACAGGACTTAAAATCCTGTGGGAACTTGTTCCCGTGCCGGTTCGAGTCCGGCCCTCGGTACAAAATTTAAACTATACCGGGCTCTTAGCTCAGTTGGTTAGAGCGTCTGCTTGACGTGCAGAAGGTCAAAGGTTCGAATCCTTTAGAGCCCACAGAACCTTCCGGTAAAATTTTGTATTACATAAATTTTTCGGTGGGTTTTTTTATAAAGAATTATGGATAAAATTAAAATAAAATTTCCAGATGGTAAGGAAAAGGAATTTGAAAAAGGAGTTACTCCTTTTCAAGTTGCTCAATCAATTTCTGAGAGACTTGCCAATGATGCATTAGCAGCTAATGTTAACGGTGATGTATTGGATATGCGCAGACCAATTAACCAAAATGCTGATATACGTTTTTTAATGTTCGATGATGATGAGGGGAAGGAAGTTTATTGGCATTCTACTTCTCATTTAATGGCACACGCAATTAAATCTCTTCATCCGGAAGCAAAGTTCGGTGTCGGACCAGCGATTGAAAATGGTTTCTATTACGATTTTGATATTAATGCTCAATTAGGTGAAGAAGATTTACGCAAAATTGAAGAAAAGATGATTACAATTTCTGGTGAAAATCATCCGTTTGAAAGAGTGGAATTGTCAAAAGAAAAAGCAGTAGAGTTTTTTAAGAAGCAGGACGATGAATATAAGCTTGAAATATTGAGTGAGTTGAATGATCACGAAGAAACCATTAGCATTTATAATGAAGGCAGCTTCACTGATCTCTGCACTGGGCCGCATCTGCCTTCAGCAGGCAAAATAAAATATGTAAGGTTATTAAGTGTATCCGGTTCTTACTGGCGTGGTGATGAGCATAATAAGCAGCTCCAAAGAATTTATGGAATATCATTTCCTAAAAAGAAAATGCTTGATGAGTATCTTGTTAGACTTGAAGAAGCAAAAAAACGTGATCACAGGAAGCTCGGCAAAGAGCTCGAACTTTTTATGATTAATCAAAATGTTGGAAGTGGTTTACCGATATGGCTGCCAAAAGGAACCATCTTAAGAGAAACGCTGGAAAATTATTTAAGAGACGAACAAAAGAAAAGAGGTTATGAACCAGTTATAACTCCTCACATCGGCAATATTAATCTTTATAAAACCAGCGGACATTATCCATATTACAGTGACAGTCAATTTCCTCCTATGATACTTGAGGAAGGGAAAGAACAATATCTTTTGAAGCCGATGAACTGTCCGCATCATTTTCAGGTGTATGCTTCAAAGCCGAGAAGTTACAGAGATCTTCCTATTCGCTTAACCGAGTTCGGAACTGTTTACAGGTATGAGCAATCGGGTGAGTTAAATGGATTAACCAGAGTAAGATCTTTTGCTGTTGATGATTCGCATATTTTTGTTCGTCAGGATCAGCTTCTTGAAGAAATTTGTAATGTAATTGAATTGATTCAAGTAGTCTTCAAGCAAATGGGTTTTGAGGATTTCTTTACTCAGCTTTCTTTTCGTGATGAGAACGAAGAGAAGTATGGCGGCGATATAAGTTTATGGGAAAAAGCTCAGGAAGAATTAAAGAAAGCAGCAGATAAAATGAAATTGAATTATGAAATTGCAGAGGGTGAAGCTGCTTTTTATGGACCAAAGATTGACTTTATGGTAAGAGATGCTCTGGGAAGAAAATGGCAGTTGGGTACAGTTCAGGTTGACTATGTTATGCCTGAAAGATTTGATCTTGAGTATACAGGGAGTGATGGACAGAAACACAGACCAGTTGTTATCCACAGGGCACCATTTGGTTCACTTGAAAGATTTATTGGAATTTTAATTGAGCATTATGCTGGTGATTTTCCAACCTGGCTGGCGCCGATTCAAACAGTCGTAATTCCTGTTTCTCAACATTTTTTTGATTATGCAAAAAGTGTAAATGAGCAAATAAAATCAGCAGGAATTAGAACTGAAATGGACGAAAGAAATGAAAAAATTGGTTATAAAATAAGAGAATGGGAAACTCAAAAGATACCTTACATGATAATTGTTGGCGAAAAGGAGCAAAACGCAGGTAATATCTCTGTTCGTCAGCATAAAAAAGGTGATCTGGGGGCTTTTAATTTATCCGATTTTATTGATAAAATTGCTACTGAAATAAAAAATAAAGATTTTACAACAAATTAGAGAGGTTATATATCGCTCAGGCAGATAGTATTCGCGTAAATGAGGAGATCCAGGCAGCCAAAGTTCGAGTAATTGATCTTGACGGAAAACAGCTTGGAGTATTTTTAATCAAAGATGCCAGAAGATTGGCTAGTGATAAAGGAAAAGACTTGGTGGAAATAGCTCCACAAGCAAAACCTCCAGTTTGTAAAATAATTGATTTTGGAAAATTCAGATACGAACAACAGAAAAAAGAAAAAATTCAAAAGAAAAATCAACAGGTATCTGTTCTCAAAGAAATTAGATTTCATCCTAATACTGATGTGCACGATTTTAATTTCAAAACCAGACACGCAATTAACTTTTTAGAAGAAGGAAATAAAGTAAAAGCTACAGTTGTCTTTAAAGGAAGAGAGATGGCTTATGTTGAGCAAGGTGAAGATCTCTTGAATAGATTTTTAGAACAAGTAGAGGACGTAGCAAAAGTTGAAGTAGAACCTAAAATGGAAGGCAGAAATATGAGCTTGATTGTAGTTCCGGCTTCAAAAAAAGGAAAGAAAAAACAACAACAAAATCAGGAATAAGTTATGCCAAAGATGAAGAGTAACCGAGGAGCATCTAAAACATTTAAGAAAACCGCTTCGGGAAAATTTAAAAGACAAAAGGCTTATAAGAGTCATATATTAACTCCAAAGTCCACTAAAACAAAAAGACAATTGAGGAGAACTACTACCGTCTCTAAAGCCGATCAAAAAAGAGTAAGTTTAATGGTTCAATAAATCGATAAAGGAAAATTAAAATGCCAAAAGCAAAGAATAACGTTGCTTCAAGAAAACGAAAAAGGAAAATACTAAAGCAGTCTAAGGGTTACTGGGGTAATCGTGGTAATGTATTCACAGTTGCTAAAAATGCTGTTGAAAAAGGTTTAGTTCATGCTTATCGTGATAGGAAAACAAAAAAGAGAATTTACAGACAACTCTGGATAGCAAGAATTAATGCTGCTGTAAGACCGCACGGTTTAAGTTATTCCAGGTTCATAAATGCTCTCGATACAAAAGGAGTAGTAATTAATCGTAAAGTGTTGGCTAACCTTGCCGTTGATAACCCGGATGCTTTTTCTGAACTTGTAAAGTTCGCATCTAACTAATTTAACCCTCATTGAGTAAGTGTTCTTCAATGAGGGTATTATTTTAAATATTCATCAATCTATTATGCAACGTTCAGAAATTGAGAGTATAAAAAAAGAATTTGATCAGGAATTAGAAAACACATCTACAACCGCAGAACTTGAACAAGTCAGGATTAAATATCTCGGTCGGAATGGAATTGTTACAAAGCTGTTCGATGAATTAAAAGCGGTTCCTTCTGAAGATAAACCAATTTATGGAAAACTTCTCAATTCTCTTCGAGCTGGTGTAACAGAATCATTTAATAATAAAAAGAATAAAATTGAGTCTGGTGAATCCTCAGCCTCACCTGCATTAGATCTTACTCTCCCGGGAAAGAAAGTAAAATTGGGGAGTAAGCATATCCTAACACAAACTCTTTTCGAGATAAAATCAATATTCAAAGGTCTAGGATTTTCGGTTTATGATGGTCCTGAACTGGAATCCGATTATTACAACTTTGAAGCTTTGAATTTCCCGGCTGACCACCCTGCAAGGGATATGCAGGATACATTTTTTATAAGTGATAAGTTTTTACTTCGAACTCATACCACTCCGGTACAAATAAGAATAATGGAAAAAGAACAGCCTCCAATTAGAGCAATTATGCCAGGACGTGTTTATCGTAACGAAGCTATCAGTTCGAGAAGCTATTGTATGTTCCATCAGGTAGATGGTATTTATGTTGATACTGATGTATCCTTTGCTGAATTGAAAGGTACGCTCGTTGCATTCGCAGAGCAATTTTATGGAGATGGATTAAAATATAGATTCAGACCAAGTTTTTTCCCGTTCACTGAGCCTAGTGCTGAAATGGATATCACGTGTTACTTGTGTAATGGAAAAGGATGCAAAGTTTGTAAGCATACTGGCTGGCTTGAAATTCTTGGTTGTGGAATGGTTGATCCAAATGTGTTCAAACATGTTAATTATGATTCCGAAAAATACACTGGTTATGCATTTGGAATGGGAATAGAAAGAATAGCAATGTTAAAATATGGTATAGATGATATACGTATTTTGTTTGAAAATGATCTTAGGTTTCTTAAACAATTTTAATTGGAAATAGTAATTGAAGATCTCTCTAAACTGGATTAAAGATTATATTAATCTTGACGGAATAACGACACAAGAAATCGTTGAGAAGTTAACTATGTCCGGTCTGGAAGTTGAAGATTACCTTGATCAAAATAAAATTTATTCTGGTTTTGTAGTAGGTCTGGTAAAGGAAGTAAAAAAACATCCTGATGCAGACAAACTAACTATATGTACTGTTTATGATGGTGGCGACGATTTGCAGGTTATTTGCGGTGCTCCAAATGTTGAAGAAAGTAAAAATGTAGTTTTCGCAAAAATCGGGTCCATAATTCCAAATGGAAATATGGAAATTAAAAAAGTAAAAATTAGAGGTGTTGAATCATATGGGATGATCTGTGCTGAAGATGAACTGGGATTAAGTGATGACCATTCCGGGATAATGATTTTGGCAGATGAATTCCCAGCAGGTACCCCAATCAGTGAAGCCTTAAAACTGAATGATGTTATTCTTGATATTGCTATAACACCAAATCGTCCGGATGCACTCTCACACATTGGTGTTGCACGCGATTTATCAGCTATATTCAATAGAGATTTACGTATTCCAAAACTTGATTTCCAGGAATCTCAAAAAGACATTAAGCAACTTGCGAGTGTTCAAATCGAAGATAATATAAATTGTCCAAGATATTCAGCTTCGGTTGTTACAGGAGTATCGATTAAAGAATCACCGGAGTGGCTTAAAAATAAATTGACCCAAATAGGTCTCAGACCAATTAACAATGTTGTTGATGTTACTAATTTTATTCTTCATGAATTGGGACAGCCATTGCATGCATTTGACCTTGATCATTTGGCTGGAAAAAGGATTATTGTAAAAACTCTTTCAAATCAACAAAATTTTAAAACATTAGATTCAAAAGAAAGAATTCTACCACCAGGAACTATGATGATTTGTGATGGGAATCGAGAGGTTGCTATTGCAGGTGTTATGGGTGGAGAAAATTCAGAAGTTACCTCATCAACAAAAAATATATTAATTGAATCAGCATACTTTAATCCTGCATCGATAAGAAAAAGTTCAAAAAAATTACAATTAGCAACGGACTCATCATATCGATTCGAACGAGGCACTGATCCATCTAATACAGTGTTTGCAGCACAGAGAGCGGCTCAATTAATTGCATCATTAGCTGGGGGAGAAATTGCTAAAGGAGTAATTGATGAGTATCCTTCAAAAGTAAAACAAAATGAAATTACGATTAGATTGAATCGACTTAAAAAAATACTTGGCTATGAGGTTCAGAAAGCAGAAGTAATAAGAATATTTCAGAAACTCGGGATAAACTTATTAAAGGATATGGGGGAAGCTTTCCAGGTTATTGTTCCGACTTCCAGACCGGATATTGAAAGAGAAGCTGATCTGGTGGAAGAAGTTGCCAGAATTGCAGGTTATGATAAAATACCGGTTATCGAAAAAGTAAGCATTACGTTACATAAAAGAAAAGATGATTTTGAGGTTGATGATAACATAAGAGAAAATTTATCAGGATTAGGATTCAATGAAATAGTTAATAATCCTTTGGTCACTGAAAGAAATGCAAGGTTAACTGGAGAGCCTATCGAAATTGTAAATCCTCAAAGTCAAGAAATGGCCTACTTGCGAACTTCGTTATTAATTTCTGCACTACCGATTGTAGCGAACAACATTAGAAAAGGAGAAAGTGATTTAGCACTTTTTGAAATTGGAAATAGTTTTAAGAAAATAAAAGAAAACTTAAACTCATTCTCAGATTTTACTGAAGAAAAGAAATTGCTCCTGATTCTTACGGGCAAAAAGCAAGACCGACAATGGTATTCAAAAGAAACGGATTACGATATATATGATTTAAAAGGTGTGGTAAGCTCATTTTTATCAAAATATTTACTTGACAATGTTTTAAATGATAGTTATAATTCCATACAGAATAAGATTTACGAATATTATTTCAGCGTAAACTTTAAAGATTCGAATTTTGGCGAAGGTGGGAAAATAAGCAAAGAGATTCTGAAAATGTTCAATATAAATCAATCAGTATTTTGCTTTTGAGTGCCATTTCAAAAATATTGGAGCAGTCCTCTACTACGAAAAGACAGTTTTCTGAGTTATTAAAATACCCCAAAGTTTACAGGGATTTTGCTTTTTTGTTTGATAAATCGATAAATTATACTTCGGTAAAGGATTTTATTTTAAAGGAGAGCAACGACATTCTTAAATATGTTGATTTATTTGATCTTTTCGAGAGCAAAGATATTGGCGAAGACAAAAAAAGTATGGCATTTAATTTAGAGTATTTTGATTATGATAGAACTTTAACTGATGACGAAGTTGATAAAGATTTTCAGATATTAATAAATAAAGTAACAAATAACTTTAACGCGATTCTAAGAGGAAAATAATTGGTTGACCTGGCTAAATACGAAACCCTGATTAGTGACTTGAGTAAGCTTGAATCCCAGGTAGAAATACTCAAAAATAAGTATAATGATACTGTTGAGAGAAATAAAGAACTTGAAATATCGATTAACGAAATTCAACAGGATAAAAATCTTCTCCACCAAAAAATTTCTGAATTGGAATCAGAGTTAGATGAAATAAAAAATAAATCGGAGGAAGATTCAAAAATAAATTTGGAAGAGCGAGAAGAGATCAAAACAAAAATTAGAAATTTAATTTCAAGATTGGATAATCACTTAGCTTTAGAATAACTGAGATGATCTGAAAAGTTAAGCTAAGTAAGTAGTTCTTAAATAATTTGATAGTGGGTATTGCAGAAGGACTGATGGACAAAAAGAAGCTGAAAATAAAAATATTTGACAAAGAATATTCTTTACTTGTTGAAAATGAAGAAATAGCGAAAGAGCTTGCTATTTATGTTAATAAGGTAATGGAAGAAACAAAAGATGAATTGCCGGATCAACCGGCTCAAACTATTGCCATTATTGCTTGTTTGAATATTGCATATGATCTTTTTATTGAGAAGAATAAGAATAGAGAGTTTTTAATTCAGGCTTCCGATAAAGTTAAGAAGATAAAAATACTTTTATCTGAACAGCAATCTGCAGACCCATCTTAAGTATCACCGCTTCGCTGCTCCTAATAATTAGTGAAAAACTAACATAGACTAATTGGGAGTACTACTCCGGCGTGTATTACAGGCCTCGCTTCAATCTTGTATTGAAGATTCTTCCTTTAGTGGAAGATCAGTGGAAGTAAAAAGCGACTGGGAATATTCCCACTGTGATTAATAGGGTTTTTCCTATTAATTACGGGGCAGCGAGGTCGGTCTTAAAAAATATAACTTAAGTGTGGAGGAAAAATGGACGTACTGTTAATTATACCGATGCTCGTTGTTGTTATAATCGTGTTCTTTTACCTTGGTTGGATGATGAACTCCAGAATTGGTAAAAAAAGTATTACTAATGCTGAGGAACAGGCAAAGAAAATTATAGACGATGCAGAAAAAGATGCAAAGAATATAAAACGTGAAAAACTTTTAGAAGTTAAAGATGAATGGTATAAAAAGAAGATAGAATTTGATAAAGAGGTTCAGCAAAAAAGACAGAAGATTAGTGGTCTCGAAAAGCAAATCCAGTTGAGAGAAGAAAACAGTGAGAAGAAATTTGACTTGGTATTACAGAAGGAAAGAGAAAATAAAAAGTTTGAGCAGGAACTGAATGAGCAGAAGAAATCACTAGATAAAAAAGTTGAAGAAATAAATCATCTAGAGCATGAACAAAATATTAAATTAGAAAAAATTTCGGGTCTTTCATCAGAAGAAGCTAAAAAGATTCTGATGGAAAATCTCGTTAACGAAGCAAGAATACAAGCAGCTTCAATAATTAAAGATATTACTGACAAAGCAAAAAACGATGGTAAAAGGGAAGCTCAGAAAATCATCGTGCAATCAATTCAAAGAACCGCCGCTGACCATTCCATAGAAAGCACTGTATCTGTAGTTCAAATACAGAATGATGAAATGAAAGGACGAATAATTGGAAAAGAGGGTAGAAACATTCGTGCATTCGAATCGGCTACTGGCGTCGATGTAATTGTAGATGATACTCCCGAAGCTGTTATTCTCTCCTCATTTGATCAATTTAGGAGAGAAGTTGCGAGAGTTTCTTTAGAAAGATTAATTTCTGATGGAAGAATCCATCCTGCAAGAATTGAAGAGATTGTAGAGAAGGTAAAGCAGGAACTCGAAGAAGAATTGATTCGTGATGGTGAAAATGTTGTGATGCAGCTTGGTTTGCATAATATGCACAGCGAACTAATTAGACATATTGGTAAAATGAAATTCAGATCGAGTTTTGGACAGAATCTTATGCAGCACAGTATTGAAGTAGCATATCTTACTGGAATAATGGCTGCCGAACTTGGCCTTGAAACCTCATTAGCTAAAAGAGCTGGATTGCTACACGATGTTGGAAAAACTGTGGATAAAAGTGTCGAAGGTCCGCACGCTTTAATTGGTTATGAATTCACTAAAAAATATAATGAAAATCCGATAGTTGTAAATGCAGTAGGTTCTCACCATGAAGATATAGAAATGGAGCATCCAATTGCTGCATTAGTGCAAGCTGCTGATGCAATATCGGAGCAAGACCCGGAGCAAGGACGAGAGCCACTTGAAAGTTATGTGAAAAGATTAGAAAATCTTGAGTCTCTTGCGAAGTCTTTTGAAGGTGTTGCCAAAACATATGCAATTCAGGCTGGGAGGGAAGTAAGGGTTGTAGTAGAGCATGATAAAGTGGATGATTTTTTAGCTGATAAATTAGCTAAAGAAATCGCTGCAAAGATAGAAGATGAAATGGAATATCCGGGACAGATTAAAGTTACAGTTATACGTGAAGTTAGAAAAATAGGATACGCAAAATAGACACAGGGAAGTGTTATAACTGATGTCTAAAATAAAGAAAATTAAAGTAGCCATAACCGGAAATATTGGTTCAGGCAAGTCCACTTTTGCTAATTATTATTGCGGAAACTGGTTATCCGGTTATCAATGCTGATGATATTTCAAAGGATATTCTTGCAAATGATCCTAAAGTTAGAAATGATATTATTAAGGAATTCGGAGCAAGAGCATTTGATGGGAAGAAGATAAATAAACAGTATTTATCTGATATCTATTTTTTCAGATCCAAAGAAGTTAAAGAAAATAAATTCCATCCTTCATCCTAGGGTCAGAGAGCAAATTGATAAACTAACCGCTAACTATTTTAAAACTGAAAACGTTGTATTCGTTGAAACAGCTTTGGTATATGAGTCCAAAATTGTTAATCTATTTGATTATATCGTACTTATTACAGCCGATCAGAATATCAGAATGAAGCGTTCTCTTTCCGATAAAAAACTTTCGGAAGAAAGTTTCCTTAATAGAGAAAAAAATCAAATCGGACAGGAGAAAAAGCAGCAAAAAGCTGACTTCGTGTTTAGCAATAACGGCTCTAAAAATGAATTGAAACTTAAAGCTAAATTATTACTCAAGATGTTAGTTATTCCACATTAATTAATCCAATCGATCAAATTCATTCCGTTTTACTTTTTACAGTACTTAAAATAAAGTAATTTTGTATACAATTATTTTGTGGAGAATGTAGTGTCTCTAATTCATAGTCTTCTTGTTAAAACAGTTCAGGTAATGCCTGAGAATATTGTTTGGATCTTTTCAAAAAAATATATTGCTGGTAAAACTCTTCAATCAGCAGTCGAAACAGTCAAAGAGTTAAATTCCAAGGGAATCTTAGCAACACTGGATGTGTTAGGTGAATCGGTAAAAACTAAAGAAGAGGCGATTGAGGCTAAAGAAAAAGCACTTGAAGTTTTTAAGGCAATAGTGGAAAACAAATTATCTGCAAATTTATCACTTAAACCAACTCAAATGGGGTTAGCCATAGATAAGGAATTCGCATACAAACAAATCCTTGAATTAGTTAACAAAGCACAAAAGATCAACAATTTTGTGCGAATCGATATGGAAGACTCGCCTTATACTAATGTAACGATAGAAGTTTATAAACGAATTTTTGAAGAGAACAAGAATGTTGGTATTGTGCTTCAAGCTTATTTAAAAGAACTTCTAATGACACAATCGTACTGAATAAATTAGGAACAAACTATAGGCTTTGTAAAGGAATTTATATTGAACCAGCAACCATTGCATATAAAGATAAACAGGCTATTAGAGATAATTTTATGAAATGCCTAGGGTTGATGTTGAAGAATGGGAATTACGTAGGTATTGCAACACACGATAAATATCTAATTGATAAATCTTATGAATTGATAAAAGAATTAAATATTCCAAAAGATAAATTTGAATTTCAAATGTTGCTTGGTGTTAGAGAAGATTTACGCGATAAGATAAATAATGATGGGTATAAAATCAGGATTTATGTTCCGTTCGGGGAAGATTGGTACAGATATTCTATTCGACGACTTCAGGAGAATCCTAACATAGCCGGTCATATTGTTAAAGAATTTTTTGCTTTCCGCTAATGGCTGATTCCCGGAAATTAAATATCCTGGGAATTGAAAGCTCCTGCGATGAAACTTCAGTAGCTGTACTTTCAGATGATGAAGTAAAAGTAAATCTAATTTCATCCCAGCATTTTCATAAAGCTTACGGTGGTGTGGTTCCTGAATTATCAAGCAGAGCACATTTGCAGATGGTGAAACCTTTGATTGATTCTGCACTTCAATCAGTTAATTTAAATGTCAGTGATATTGATTTAATAACTGCTACAGCCGGACCGGGATTAATAGGAGCACTACTGGTAGGTCTTACCTTCGCAAAGGGTTTATCTTTTTCACTGAATAAACCATTTGTTGCTGTTAATCATATTGAAGGACACATCTTTTCTGGTTTTTTAATGGAAGAAAAACCACAATTCCCTATGCTTGTTTTGGTTGTATCAGGTGGACATACGTTATTACTTTACGTTGAAAGTTATTCAAGAATTTTTCTTTTAGGAACGACAGTAGACGATGCTGCTGGTGAAGCATTTGACAAAGTCTCGAAACTATTAGGGTTTGGTTATCCGGGTGGTCCTCAAATAGAATCAAGCGCATCTAAAGGAGACGAGCACTCAATTAAATTTCCAATTGCAGAACTAAACGAAGAATATAATTTTTCATTTAGTGGATTAAAGACTTCCGTTCTACGATATGTCCAAAAGAATTTTGATGAAGCAAAAATTCTAGAATCCGACTTGAATAACATCTCTGCGTCATTTCAGAAAGCGCTGATCGATGCATTAATCCAAAAAGTTAACCTTGCGTTAAACAACTATAAGGTAAAATCTTTATCATTGGTTGGTGGAGTAGCAGCAAATAAAAAGATACGAGGGGAATTTAAACGAATCGCAGACAGTTTTAAAATTTCTTGCATATTTCCGGATATGTCTTATTGTGGTGATAATGCTGCTATGATCGCCCTACGTGGTTTTCAATTATATCAGAGTGGTGTGCACAATAATTTAAGAGCCAAACCATATCCGGCAATTCCTGAAAATCATTTTTTAAAATTTAATCACAAATGAATAATAAACTGTTAAAGTTATTATCGCGTTGGGAAATTCTTGCGATTGCTGGAGTATTTATACTGGTTCTAGTTGTTTCTTACCTTACATTTTTTACACCTAATTTTTACCATGCAAAATCGCCTATAACCTTTGACATAAGTAGTGCGGAAAGTTTTTCTTCTATTGCAGATCGATTATACAATCAAGGTATTATTCCCAGCAAAAATAATTTTAAAATTGCTGGATTTATTTATGGTGCTGAAAGAAAAATAAGAGCAGCACGTTATCATATTCCAAATGGATTAAGTTATCTGGACCTACTTGATTTGTTTATTTCAGGAGATTGTGATTTTGAAAGGACATTCACAATTAATCCCGGGCAAACAATTAAATGGCTTGCTCATCGACTTCAAAAATATCTCTATATCGATTCTGTATCATTCGTTTCACTAGCTAACAACCAATCTTTTGCAGATTTGCTCGGTCTTGATCAAAATTCATTCGAAGGTTATTTATTTGCCACCGATTATGAGATTTATGAAAGAAGTTCACCCGCTGAGGCAATAACATTATTTTATAACGCGTTTAAAAGATTTTATAATGATAGTTTAATGGCGAGAACTAAATCAATCGGATTTACGATGAATGAGATTGTTACACTTGCATCAATAATCAAAGGCGAAACAAATAAAGAAGATGAGATGAGAACAATTTCTGGTGTTTATCATAATCGCCTTAGAATTGGAATGAGATTGCAGGCGGATCCTACTATTCAATATATTATTCCTGGTGGATGGAAAAGATTAACTTTTGCAGATCTTAAATTAGATTCACCATATAACACATATAAATATTCTGGTTTACCTCCCGGACCGATAAATAGTCCTGGTAAGGCTGCTATACTTGCAGCATTATATCCGGAAAAAAATAATTATCTTTACTTTGTTGCTGATGGAACTGGAGGACATTTATTCTCAAAGACCTTAGCCGAGCATAATAGAAATGTAAATAAATATAGAAGGTGGTTACGAACACAAAATTCAAAATAATTTCCATCATTGCTTTGATGATTTTTGGAATCATTAAATGTGCAAATCAACTTCCTCCTCCCGGTGGTGAGCCTGATCGTATTCCTCCAACTATTGTTGAAGTTTATCCACTTGATGGAACAATTAATTTTGATGATAATTATTTTGAAATCGAATTTTCTGAATACGTTGATAAGCGATCCGTTACAGAAGCTATCTTTATTTCACCATTTATTGAAGGATCTCTTGACTATAGCTGGACAGGCACATCACTTGAAGTTACTTTTCCGGAAAAATTAAAAGATAATGTTACTTATACCATTACAATCGGAACGGACGTTGTGGATTTGAACAATAAAAATAGAATGGCCCAAGCTTTTACATTTTCTTTTTCAAAGGGAGATAAGATTGATCGGAAAAATATTTCTGGAAAAGTGTATGGTAAAAAGAAAGAAGGCATTTTTATCTATGCGTACAAATTGATTGATGGGATTGACACTTTGCTAAAGAAGAAACCAGATTATGTTTCCCAAACAGGTGTCGATGGTTCTTTTAACCTTCGGGGACTTGGTGAAGGTATTTACCGGGTATTTGCCATCGATGATAACTTTAAGGATTATTTATATCAACAAGATCAGGATGAAATTGGAATCCCGCAGCAAGATATAAGCCTTGGGGAGGAAGATTCAATTTACACTAATCTACATTTTCTTTTGTTTAATGCTGATACAACAAAACCAAGGTTAATAAGTGCAGTTATGACAGACAGAAATCATCTACTCGTTTCGGGAAGCAAAGAGCTGAATAAAAAATCTATAAGTGCAAATAATTTCTCACTTGTTGATTCGACTGAAAATAAAATCTATAAGATCGATTATGCATTTAAAGGAAAAACAAAACCCGAAGAATTCATTTTAATGGTCAACGACCAAATTAATAGCGAAAGTGAAGTTTACCTAAAAGCTGATACCTTGGTTGACTTACTCGGTAATATTATGGTAAACGACTACACTAAAATTGTTGTTAGTGATCGAGCTGATACTAATTCGATCAGAATTGTAAGCACTAAACCTGCTGCTAATGGTCTTGTAGATTATGAGAATCCTGATATTAATATTTTCTTTGATGAAGCATTTAATAAAGATTTTAGTATCTCAGCTATTGCGCTGACTGATACATTTAAAAAGCCAATTAGTTTTGATATAGATTATTTTGATGACGCTACACTCACTATAAAAGCAGCAGAGAATTTAAAACCTGATAAAGATTACATTGTTTCTATCCAACTTGGTAAACTTGTTGACATAGCAGGAAATAAAAGAGATTCTCTTTATACTTTAAAATTCAAAACTATTTCCGGATTGGATTTTACAGGGCTTTCAGGGAATATTATAAATTTAGATTATTCAAAATTTCCCACACTGGTTCTGGAGAATACTGCTGATTCCAAACTTAAGTATGAACAAAAACCCGAATCGGATAAATTTGAATTTAATCGTGTTGAACCAGGAAAATACTTACTTTGGTGCTATTTAGATAAAAACAACGATGGCAAGTATAATTATGGATGGCCAGAGCCTATAGAATATTCAGAGAGCTTTTCCTTTTATCCGGATACTTTGAATTTACGTCCGAGGTGGGAAGTAAGTGATTTGATTTTTAAGTTTAAGTAAAATTAGTCTCTCAGAAATTTAATTTTGATAAATTACTTTTCCATTCTTGATTGTCATACAATTTAAGTTGGTGCCGATTGAATATACAATGTCAGCATAGTCAGATGTATTAAACACGGCAAAGTCAGCTTTCTTCCCAACTTCAATAGAACCAACGCTTTTTTCTCTATTTAGAGCTTTTGCTGAATTAATGGTTACAGCACTAATAGTTTCTTCAATTGTCATATTCATTTTTAAAGCTGCAAGACTCATTATCAAACTTAAACTTGAAATGTGAGAGGAACCGGGATTGAAATCTGTTGCCAATGCCACAATTGCATTTTGTTTTATCAATTCTCTTGCAGGTGCATAAGTATGATTTAAGAAGAATGAAACTCCGGGAAGAAGAACAGCGACAGTTTCTGAATTACCCAGCTTTGAAATATCAGCATCCTTAAGCACTTCAAGATGATCTACTGAAACCGCTTTATGTTTCAGTGCAACATCAAGTCCACCGATTGAGTTGAACTGTTCAGTGTGGAGTTTAAGTTTTAGTCTGTGCTTATTTGCAGCTGAGAATATCTCATCAATTTCATTTGCAGAAAATGCTGTCGCTTCACAAAATCCATCACAAAACTCAGCAAGATTTTGTTCAGCAAAGTAAGGAATCATTTTATTGATGATTTCATCAATATAAACATCGCGATTATCCTTATATTCTTTCGGATAAGTATGAGCTCCTAAAAAAGTTGGAACAATATCAATAGAATAAATTTCGTTCAGGTAATTAATCACTTGCAATAATTTTCTTTCATTTTCAAAATTTAGTCCGTAACCACTTTTAATCTCGAGAGTAGTTATTCCCTGTGAGATAAAATTTTCAATTCTTGGTTTGATAATGTTTACCAGTTCTTCAAATGTAGAAGTACGAACCGCCTGCACTGTGGTATTTATTCCACCACCTTGTTTTGCAATCTGTTCATATCCAATTCCACTAAGTTTTTGTCTGAATTCATTTGCACGAGAACCTGCAAATGCATTGTGAGTATGACACTCAACCAAACCTGGTAAAACAGTTTTTCCCTCAACATCAATAATGTTATCAAACTTTTTTTTATTTATTGAGTTTGTTGAAATAAAATCTTTGATGTCACTATCTTCAAAAACGATAGAATGTTCATTTAAACACCCAACTTCTGATAGTTCTTTTCCTCGTTTATAATTTTTTCCTGATGTACTTACTGTTACAATTGAGGCGGGATTATAGAGGAGAGTTTTCATTATTCAAAAATGTTTACGGTTTCCTGAACGACTTTAGATTCAGTATAGCCAAGTTGATTCAATTTAAAGCGCAAATTTTCTGCTTCTGTTTTTGAAGTAAAATCTCCAACTTTAACTTTGTAAAAGGGAGGTTCAAAAATTACGTAAACCTCTTTTCGTGTAGTTTGTTCATAAATTTGTGATCGAACACGGTTTGCTTCATCAATGTCGTCAGTAGATAACACTTGTACTCTATAACCATCAGTTGTACCAATAATAATTTTACCACTGCTGTCGGGAGTTGTTGAATTATACTCATACCATACATCCGGTGGTAATTTTTCTGCTGAAATAGGAGGGACTTGAATATCAATTTCAGTTTCGTAGGGTGTTATGTCGAAATCCTCGGATTGATTTCTTTCTTTTTCTCTGTAGTGGTAGTAGCTGGTTTTTCCTCACTTGTTTCATACCGGGAACCTGTTGATGCACTGCACCCAGTGATCAAAATAAATAAACCTGCTATGAAGAATAATGTTTTCAAAAAAAAATACAAAAATTGTTTTTAATACTTCAATAATATAAGACTATATTTATTTCGATTAAAGGTTGATGCAATGGAGTAATGAATGCTGATATGTTCCAAAATATTTGCAGTGGTATTTTGTTGGTAAAGAGGGCTTTATTTAGTATTTTTGCAGTATTCATTCCACAAAATTTCAAAGAAAATGTCAGCAAAAAAGCTAAAAATACTATTCGTAACGTCAGAAGTTGTTCCATTTGTTAAAACCGGAGGTCTCGCAGATGTTTCCGCAGCATTGCCGCAAACATTAGCAGAATTAGGTCATGAAGTTCGGATAGTTGTTCCAAAATATGGAGCAGTTGATGATAGGAAATTTAAGATTCACGAAGTTGTAAGACTTAAAGATATTAATATTAATATTGATGGAAAAGAAGTTCTATTCTCTCTAAAATCTTGCTTCTTACCAGGTCAAAAAATCAGGGTTCAAATCTATTTCCTTGATAATGAAGAATATTTTGGAAGCAGAAATAGTCTTTACTCAGATCCGATGACAGGCGTAGACTATCCAGATAATGATGAAAGATTTATTATTCTGAGCCGTTCTGTATTTGAACTCATAATCAAGCTTGGCTGGATACCTGATATAATTCACTGCAATGATTGGCAATGTGGGTTGATACCTGCTTATCTCAAAAACATCTATCAGAACGAACCTAATTTTGACAAATTTAAAACATTGTTCACAATTCACAACCTCGCTTATCAAGGGCAATTTCCAAAATCATCATTTAAGAAAACAGGATTGTCAGACAAACTTAATTCTGAAAAAGGTATTCTTCATAAGGGAAAAGTAAATTATATGAAGAGCGGTCTTCTCTTTGCGGATACAATTAATACAGTTAGTGAGACTTACGCGAATGAAATAAGAACTGACAAAGAAATTGGCAGCGGATTAAAAGAAATTCTTTCTAAAAGAAAGGATGATCTTTTTGGAATTATTAATGGAATCGATACGAAGGTTTGGAATCCTGATAAAGATAAACATCTTCCTAAAAAGTATAGCATAAAAAATGTTGAACAGAAGATGGTAAACAAACAAGCACTGGCCGAAAAATTTGGATTTGATTTTAACGAAGAAACTCCGATAATAGGATTGATATCCAGATTGTATGATTCAAAGGGAATGGACCTGGTTCAAAAAATATTGCCTGATCTTATGAAAATGGATGTACAAATGATCGTACTTGGAACAGGTGATAAAAAATACCATACATATTTTGATCAGATGGCGAGAAAACATAGTGACAAGTTTGCCAGTTATCTTGGTTTTAACGATGACCTTGCTCATTTAATTGAAGGTGGTTCTGATATATTTTTAATGCCTTCACAGTATGAACCTTGCGGATTGAATCAGATGTACAGTCTAAACTATGGTACTATTCCTGTAGTTCGTGAGACTGGAGGACTTGCTGATACTGTTGTAAAATTCAATGAGAAAACAAAAGAAGGAAATGGTTTTGTATTTAAAAAATATAATGCGGCCGAGTTTTTAAAAGAAATTAAAAGAGCACTGAAAGTTTATAAAGACACAGAGACTTGGAATAAAATTATACGGTCTGCAATGAAGGAAGATTTTAGTTGGCACTCTTCAGCAAAAAAATATATCGAGCTTTATAAGACAATTCTCAATGAAAATTAATGTCCAACCTTGCAGTTTTTCTTGATAGGGATGGAACACTTAACGAAGACCCCGGTTACATAAGTGATCCTGAACAAGTTGTGCTATTCTCTGATACTGGTGATGCTCTTGCCTTGCTCAAGAAATATGGTTTTTTATTAATTGTGATTTCGAACCAATCGGGAATTGCCAGAGGATTAATGAAAAGTGAAGATGTTGATGCAGTAAATGAAAAAATTAATCAGATCCTCTCTGAGTACAAAGTAAAAATTGATGCGTTTTATTATTGCCCGGCTCACCCAGAGTATAGCAGTGAAGAAGAGTGTGAATGCAGAAAACCTTCATCAAAACTTTTATTAGAAGCTGCAAATGAGTTTAATGTTGATTTGCAAAGCTCGTATTTTATTGGAGACACAGTAGCCGATATTCAATGCGGAAAAAATGCTGGAATAAAGACTATTCTAGTTAAAACAGGCAAAGGGCAGGAGAGTTTTTCTGTGTTGCAAAAGGAAAATAATTTTCCAACTTTTGTAGCCGAAAATTTATTAAATGCCAGCAAATTCATTCTTGGCGACATTTAGCGGAGACACTTTTTGAAATTTCATTCTGTTTTTATTCTTTTACTACTTTTAGTAATAACTCTCATTTCAGCATGCAATGATGAACCTTCCTCTATTGGCATTGAAATTCTTGAAAGTGATTACATAATCGTAAAAACTTTTGATTCGCAGGTAGATACAATTGCACAAAACTCATCGTTTTTCAAAAGAGTTGTTCCCTTAGGCTCCTCTGATTGGGTCCTTATTGGTAAATATGATACTCCATCTCAAAATTTAACTTCTTCAACCCTATTAAAATTTATCTTTGGTTTTCCCGATAGTATTGTGGCCGATATTGAGGAAGATAGTATCAATGTATTGGATTCGTGGATTGTTTTGACCAATAAATACGTTTATGGTGATACACTTGCTACAATGGAATTTACTACTCATAAGGTGAACTCATATTGGTCAGCAAACACTTTTACGATTGATGATTTACCAAGCTTACAATACGACCCTGCTGATATAAGTTCAGACTTTTCAGCTTCTGATACTCTTTATTCATTCCATCTTGATGAAAATGTTGTTTTTGAATGGATGCAAAATTCAATTGATACGACTGTGGCAAAGAATCAAGGATTATATTTAGAACCAACTTCTTCTTCAAATAAAATTATTGGGTTCCAGGCTTTAACCCCTTTATCATCTGAAGCAGCAAAGTTATTTGTCGTCATTGAGAAACCCGGATCATACGTTGATACAATAAATGGATATGTTTCAGGAGACATCAGTGCAGTAGCAGGTACTGAACCAATCTTGTCACCCGGACTGATAGGTACACAAAGCAGTGTCACGATGAACTCGAAACTTACTTTTGATATCGGTGTTTTGCCTGTTGGTTTAGTAATAAACAAAGCTCAACTTATTCTTACCAAAGACACTCTCAATTCAGTTTTTGGATCAAGCATTAATAATACTCTACAAGTATTTTACCTTACTTCGAATGATTCAATTCAAACTACAGGAAATCCGATTACCTTAACCTTTAAGGTCAATCAATACTCAGGTGATATAACCGGATTTGTTAGATCGTGGATAAGTAAAGATGAAAATTTTGGAATGCTAATTCAGTCCGGCAACCAAAGTCTGGGCACTGACATATTCGCGATCAAGGGTAGTGATTATTCAGAAGTTACTGAGAGACCAAGAATTGTAGTCACATTTACGGTAAAGAATAATTTGTGAGCCCAAGAAAATTACAATATTGTTTCCTTCTACTTTTTTTGATGTCCTGTTCAGCAATTGCTCAGAACACATCCACATACACACGGTATGGGATAGGGGATATTTTTTATGGATATTCTGCCCGAACAATGGCAATGAGTTTTTCCGGATCAGCAATGCTGAACTCTGATTATGTTGAAATTATAAACCCAGCTTCCTGGTCTGCCCTAACAAGAACTCGAATAGAGTTTAGTTTTTCTTATGATGATTTGAAAATATCCAACTCTTCTCAATCGCAATATTATGGTGATGCTATTTTCAGAGGATTTACATTTGCATTCCCAGTTAGTCAGGATAATGGAATAGCTGTAGCCCTTGGAATCGTTCCCTACAGCCGAATCAATTATGAATCTATTCAAAAAGTGGATGATGAATCAACTGGAAATTACATAGCAAAATATGATGGGGTGGGTGGACTTTCAAGAATATTTATTGGTGGCACTGTAATGGTACCCTACGATTTCATATTGGGTGCAACTTTAGATTATTATTTTGGAAATTTGAACTATACTTCTTCCATTGATTTTATCAATACAGCAACTTTCCCTTCTAAATATGATTTGCAATTTGCACCTACCGGCTTTGGAACAACACTTGGATTAATAACACCAAACTTGTCTGATATGCTTAATTCCAGTTCAATCACAAATTTCCGATTTGGCATGAGTGCGAATATTATAAGCAATTTGGATACGGATACTTCATTTGTGAGTCGTTCAAAAACCATAATCGATTCGCTTTATTTTGGAAAGACAAAAATGGTCGTTCCAACCAGATTTAATGCAGGTGTCCACATTACTTTAAATAATGTCTACAATTTTGCACTAGATTATTTTTATCAACCCTGGACAAATTTTAAATTAAGTGGGGTAAATCAGCTAAATTTGAGTGATGTTAATAAATTTAGTTTGGGATTTGAATATAGGCCTGCAAGAACACTTTCGATGAATTTTTTGGAACAAATAATGTTGCGTGCAGGTGTAAGTTATGAAATGTCACAGTATGAATTTAATGGTTATAATTTACATCAAATTTCAGTATCAGGTGGATTTTCTCTACCATTAAGTCCGGAAAATACATTTGATATTGGTATGGAGTATTCAATTAGAGGATCAAAAGAAAATGATCTATTACAAGAAAATTTTTTCAGAATTGACCTGGGTATCAGCTTTGGTGATATCTGGTTTACTCGGTACGAAAAATAATTATAAAAAAGGGTAGCATGGTGAAAACTAAAAAGAAAATCTATAGTGTATTTTTTGTTGCATTACTTTTAGCAACAAATGCATTTTCTGGGGTTAATAAAATACCTGTAAAATCAGATTGTGATTCTCTTGAGACACTTAAACTTTATAGTTTATTTTCTGAATATCATAAGAATAAAGATTACCAAAGTGCGTTGCCATATGGCTGGCAAGTGCTCGAATGCGATAAAGAGAAATTTGCTAAATGGATCTATTACAAAATGGAAGATTGTATGTGGTATATCCATGATTCTACAACAACTGAAATTGCCGCTGAATTTTTTGTGGAAGATTCGATCCTAAGTTTTTACGATTTGGCGATTAAGTATTATCCCGCAGATAAGGGATATTGGGAAGTTAGAAAAGCTTTTGTCTCTGAAACCTGGTTAGATTTAGAACCTGCTATCTGTATTGCAGATTATGAAAAAGCATTTGAGGACAATCCAAAGATGGATAAATATTATCTGAACAGACTTGGAGAATTGTATACCAACAATCAAGCTGATGATAATGATTACTATAATAAGGCTCTAAAGCTTTATACAGATTGGGCGATTGAAGAACCTGAAAATCCTGTACCAAATAATTGGTTAGAACAGAACGCCAAAGATCCAACGGTAATTCTTGATGCACAATTGAAAACCTGGCAACTTGATCCTGAGAATATGGAGAAAGCCTGGACTTATGCAGCTACATGTATTCGTTATCAAGAATACGAGAGAGCAATAGCTCCGTTGGAATTTTTAACAACTAAATCTCCAGAAACTATTAATTATTGGAATCAGTTGGCTACTAGCTACAATAAAGTTGGTCAAACAAGTGATGCAGAAGCTGCTTATCAAAAGCTAATTAAATTAGAACCGACAAATAAGGACTTTTATTTTAATCTTGGATTGATTTACAAGGAGCAAGGTAAGTTAAGCAAAGCTCGTCAATATTTTGAAACGGCTAGCGATAAGGCTGGTGGCTGGGGAATGGCAATATTCTCAATTGGCTTATTATACGAGCAGGCTGCCAGAGGATGCACATTTGATTTTGAGACGAAGTTGGTTTATTTACTTGCTCAGGATACTTACAGAAGAGCAGTAAGTATTGATGCCAGTCTTTCGCAAGCACGAGATAGAATTAGTGCTCTTTCAAGTTCAATACCGACACAGGAAGATTGGTTTTTCCATAAGAAAAAATCGGGTGATGTTATTCCAATTACAGGAGATTGTTTTACCTGGATTGGGAAAAGTGTAACTGTTCCATAATCATTCAAATTTAGTAGGAAAGAGAAGGTTCTCTGTTTAACAGGGAACCTTTTTTTGTTAAATTTACAAATCAAAAACAAGAAGTAATTTGCAATGTATTCTCATCTAAAAAAAGATTCAGAAATATTTGAAGTCTTAAATAAAGAAATTGAAAGACAACAAAATAAACTCGAGTTGATCGCTTCAGAAAATTTTGTTAGTCAAGCTGTATTAGAAGCTGCTGGTTCACCCCTAACTAATAAATATGCGGAGGGATATCCCGATAAAAGATATTATGGTGGCTGTGAGTTTGTCGATATGGCTGAAGATATAGCCCGAGAAAGATTAAAAAAGATTTTTAATGCTGGATATGTTAATGTTCAACCACATAGTGGTTCACAAGCAAATATGGCTGTGCTAATGACATTAATGCAGCCCGGTGATAAATTTTTAGGCTTAAGTCTGGCGCACGGTGGACACCTCACTCATGGCTCTCCTGTAAATTTCTCTGGAAAACTTTATCAGGCTGTTGGTTATGAATTGAATAAAAACACAAGACTCCTGGATTACAATATTATTGAAGACTTAGCACGGAAAGAAAAACCAAAAGTTATTATTTCTGGTGCAAGTGCATATTCGCGTGAATGGGATTATAAGAAGTTAAGAGAAATTGCTGACATGGTAGGCGCATTTTTAATGTGCGATATGGCTCACCCGGCTGGTTTAATTGCAAAAGGTCTTCTTAAAAATCCTGTTCCGTATTGTGATGTGGTTACATCAACAACTCACAAAACACTTCGTGGTCCAAGGGGTGGAATCATTTTAATGGGCAAAGACAAAGAGAATCCATTTGGAATTAAAACACCGAAAGGGGACCGCACTAAAATGATGTCCGAATTGTACGATAGCACTGTAATGCCAGGAATACAGGGAGGACCATTGATGCATATAATAATGGCTAAAGCAGTGGCTTTTGCTGAAGTCCTTGATAACAATTTCAAAGTTTATGCTGAACAAATAATAAAAAATGCAAAAATGTTAGCGAACGAGTTGATGAATTTTGGATTTGATATTGTGTCAGGAGGAACAGACAATCATCTTATGTTAATTGATCTCTCAAACAAAAATATTTCAGGTAAGAAAGCTGAAAATGCACTTGAGAATGCCGGTATCACGGTGAACAAAAACATGGTACCTTTTGATACAAAGAGTCCATTTGTCACAAGTGGAATAAGGATAGGAACTCCAGCTGTTACAACACGAGGAATGAAAGAAAACGAAATGAAAAGAATAGCGGCTATTATTAATAATGCTGTTTCCAATGCTGATGATGAATCAAAACTTGAATCACTAGTTGCAGAGGTTAAAGAATTATGTTCTGGCTTTCCTTTGTATAAAGATATAATTTAAAAGTTTGAGTTTAACCATTTGGCATCAGAAGAGACTATAAACAATATTGAGCAGGATCAGGAGAATGGTGATATCGAAATGTCATTCCTTGATCATATTGAAGAGTTAAGATGGCGTATAATATATGCTCTTATAGGAGTTGTTGTTTTTACTATTATTGCATGGATCTTTGTTGATCCGCTTGTTGAAACGATTCTATTAAAACCAGCCAGAGATGCAAATGCTCCTCTTCAAAATCTCAGACCATTCGGACAACTTTTTCTTTACATTCAGGTTGCAATTATTGTTGGTGTTGTTGCAAGTCTACCAAATATATTTTATCAACTTTGGAAATTCATATCACCTGCATTAAAGAAGCGGGAACAAAAATATATTGTTTGGATAGTAGTTTTTTCTACAATTTGCTTCCTCACGGGAATTACATTTGCTTATTTTGTTATGCTTCCACTTACAATGAAATTTGCTGCGCAGTTTGGTACCTCTGAAATTGCGAATGAATTTGCTATTGATGAATACATGTCAATAATAATAAGTGTCATGTTAGCTGCAGGACTGGTGTTTGAGTTACCGATGATATCATTTTTCCTTTCAAAACTTGGCATTCTTACACCTAAGTTTATGAGAAAATATCGTCGTCACGCAATTGTAATTATTCTTATTTTGGCTGCATTTTTAACTCCGGGAGCTGACCCAGTATCACAGGTAATACTAGCTGTTCCGTTGGTACTGTTATACGAAATAAGTATTTTTATATCAAAAATATCCTCAAAGAAAAGTGCTTAAAAGTCAGCTTTCCCAAATATCTCAGCCAATAAAATCAGAACTTGATAATTTTAATCAAATCTTTCGTGATTCCCTCCGGTCAAGCGTTGGACTCGTTGACCTTGTAGCCCGCTATATAATTCGGCAAAAAGGTAAGAAAATAAGACCGCTACTGGTGTTACTTTCTGCAAAAGTTTGTGGGGGAATTAGCGAGCGAAGTTACCGTGGTGCGGTTTTGGTTGAACTTCTTCATACTGCTACATTAGTTCATGATGATGTTGTAGATAATGCAGATAAAAGAAGAGGACTCTGGTCAATAAATAAAGTTTTCAAAAATAAAATTGCTGTGTTGATGGGAGATTATCTTTTATCGAAGGGCTTATTGATTTCCATGGAAGGAAAAGATTATGATTTTCTTGAAGTTATTACCAACACGGTAAAAAGAATGTCAGAAGGCGAGTTGCTCCAAATACAGAAAACACGTAAACTCGATATAGATGAAGAAACTTATTTCAAAGTTATTTCTGATAAAACTGCTTCTTTAATTGAAACCTGCTGCACAATAGGTGCGATGAGTGCAACGTCAAATCCTGAGTATGCTGCTGCAATGGGAGAATTCGGGAAGAACCTTGGTATTTCATTTCAAATTCGCGATGATATTCTTGATTACGAAGGCAGCCTTTCAATTACAGGAAAGCGAACGGGTGGAGACATTAAAGAAAAGAAAATTACCTTGCCTTTAATTTATTCACTCAATCAGGTATCATCTAATCAAGCTTCAGAAATTAGAAAAATAATTAAGAATGGGAAAGAGAGTTCTAAAATCGAAGTGGTTATAAATTTTGTAAGGGAGAATAAAGGTATAGAATATGCAATTGCTCAAGCACGAGAGTATTCAAATGCTGCAAAGAATGCTCTCTCTAAGCTTCCTGATTCACAAAGCAGACTGGCTCTGGAAGCACTAATTGATTTCGTAGTTGATAGAAAAAACTGATTACTTCTTTTTCTTTAATTTCAATTCATCTTTGTAATTAAAACCTTTTACTGGTTCTCTTAATGTTAAAACAGGGCAGGGTGCTTTCCTAACAACTTTTTCTGCTGTGCTTCCAAAAAGAATATGCTCAACTCCGGTACATGTCCATGTGTTGCAATAATTATTAAATCAACATCAAGTTCCCCGGCAGTCTCAATAATCTCAATAAAAGGTTTCCCAGTTTTTATTAGTGCCTGAACAGAAACACTATCAGGAATTTCTTCTTTTGCAAGTTTATCGAGTTCCTGTTTTGCTCTTTCATCCCACTCAGTATTTACTGAAGGAATCGCAATCTGTCCCATACTAAAATCCGGTGGGTAAATTACCGGTTCAACCACATAAATTAAAATCATTTCAGCATTAAAGCCTTTGCAAAAATTTACCGCGTATTTTAATGCACTCTTTGAGTAATCTGAGAAATCAATTGGAACTAATATTTTTTTTATGTCTGGAATCATATTTGACCTCCCTTATTTTGTTCTTTTCTTAAATTAAAATAATCTTCGTTTAATGTTTTCAATCTCATTGCAGTAATTTGAGCAATTCCTTCTAAAATTTTAACTCCTTTTTTTGGATACTTTTCTATGAATTCATCCAAATCAGGTTTGAAGATCACAGAAAGTTTTGTGTCACTCTTTGCGATTGCAGAAGCTGAGCGTTTGTCATTATCAACGAGAGCAAGTTCACCAAAAAAATCTCCTTTTTGAAAAACTGCAAGCGTAATTTTCTCACTTTCATCACTCTCACGAGTTATCATTACTTCACCTTCCCTTATAACATACAAACCTATACCCGGATCACCCTGGTAAAAAATAAATTCTCCTGCTAGGTAATTACGTTTATGAATTGAACTCATAAGGTTACCCAGATCTCTTTTTGTTAGTGATTTGAAGAGGGGAATAGCTTGTAAAGAATTAACAAGTTCTGTTGTTTCAGTTGCTGGATTAAAGATATTTGCCCAGAAACTGCTGTGAATAGTTTTTTTCTGTTCTTCAGACACTTTTACCTCAATCAATTATTAAAAATACCTGACTCAGCAACTCGCCATAATTTTTGGCAGGGAAATCTGTTTTCGTAAAGTGCACGACCAACAATAACTGAATCAACACCTATCGGTATTAATTTTTGAATATCCATTAGCTCATCCTTATTTCTTATTCCTCCAGGCATGGGTTACTTTAGCGCCAGTCAATTCAGCCACTTCTTTTGAAAGAGAAATATTCGGACCAATTTGTGTCCCGTTTCTTGAAATATCACAAACTATAAATCTGTTTACACCAAGTTTACTCATTTCCATTGAGAAAATTCTGTAATTTATTCCCGATTTTTTGCTTCTTCCACTAATTAATAATTCTTCATCGAGAATATCAAGTGTTACTACTACCTTCGAAGGTCCATATTTTTCAAACAGTTTTATAAATTCTTTCCTATTTTCAATAGCTAATGAATTTATTGCGATTCTAACAACTCCAGTTTTCAAAATTTCTTCCGCGTCTTCTACTGAACGAACTCCACCTGCAAATTCTACTGGAATTACCACTGACGAACATATCTCTTCAACTACTCTGTAATTACTTTTCGATTGTTCGTGCGCACCATCGAAATCTGTAACGTGAATCATCTTTGCATTTTCTGCCCGCCAGATTTTTGCCATTTCAACCGGATTATTACCATACTCATAACAATCGAGTTCAGGTATTCCCTGGACGGTCCGAACACACTTCCCATTTTTAATATCTATCGCCGGTATTACTAAAAGTTTTTGTTGCATTTCAATTATATCTTCCCATTAGATTTAATAATGTGTCTTCCAATGATCATTTTTTGAATTTCGGTCGTTCCTTCAAAAATTCTCAAAATCCTAGCATCACGATAATATCTTTCCATAGGAAGTTCACGGGAAAAACCCATCCCACCGTGGACTTGTAATGCTTTGTCAGCAACTTCAGTCATTGCCTCTGAAGCATAGAGTTTTACAATTGCTGCATCAACCGAAACATCTTTTCCCTGGTCAAAATCATATGCACACCGATAGACAATGCTTTCCATTGGATAAATTTTAGCAGCCATCTCTGCTAGCATAAACTGAACGGCCTGAAAATTTGAAATACTTTTTCCAAACTGCTTTCTACTTTTTGCATATTTTGAAGAAAGCTCTAATAGTTCTCTTGACGCACCGAGACAACAGGCACCGATTGTCAACCTTCCTCCTTCCACTGTTTTCATCGCTATCGGGAAACCACGACCTTCTACTCCAATCATATTCTCATTGGGAATTTCTACATCTTCAAATGTAATTGAATTTGTTGTACTTCCCTTTATCCCGAGTTTTTTCTCTGCAGGACCAATCGTTATTCCGGGTGAATCTGCTTCAACTACAAATCCAGTTATTCCTTTTTTAGTTCTTGCAAAAACAGAAAAAACATTTGCTATTCCAGCATTTGTAATCCAGATCTTCGAGCCATTTAAAAGCCACTTGTCGCCTTTTTTTATTGCTTCTGTTTTGAGATTGAATGTATCCGATCCTGCTTCAGGTTCTGTTAGTGCAAAAGATGCGATCAATTCTCCAGAACAAAGCTTAGGTAAATATTTTTTTTTCAGTTCCTCGGAACCACCAATAAATATTGCATTTGTTCCGATTGATTGATGAGCTCCAACCATTGTTGCAGTCGATGAACAGCCTCTTGAAATTTCCTCCATCATAACGCAATAGCCCACTTTACCAAATCCACCACCTCCATATTCTTCTGGAAAAGCAGTTCCGAGAAAACCAATTTCAGCTAATTTTTTAATTAGCTCAGGTGGTATGTATTCTTCTTCATCAATTTTTTGTGCTAAAGGTTTTATTTCACTAATTGTGAATTCTCTAGCTAGTTCTTTTAACATCATTAAATCTTCAGAGAAGGCAAAATTCATATTATTAACAGTTTTGGGAATGATAAATATTAATTTCGAAACCAGCCGAAAGTTAAAAAACGGCTTATATACATCAAAAAGTATATTTTTTACCAAAATATTATATTTTTAATAAATATTGACTTTTCAAACGATAATCGGCATATTTGTCTCGGATGAACAAAGATTTTGTATTAAATACAAAGAAAAGGGAAAAAATCAGAATCACCACGTATGGTTACGAAAATTTAGCATCATCACCATGTCTTATTTTTGTTCACGGTTTCAAAGGATTTAAAGATTGGGGATTTTGGCCATATTCAGGAAATTTTTTTGCTGAAAAAGGATATTTCGTTCTAACATTCAATTTTTCACATAATGGAATTGGAGAGAATTTAACAGAATTCACAGAACTTGATAAATTTGCAGAAAATACATTTTCTCTTGAACTTGAAGAATTGAATGAAATAATTGATGCATATTTAAATAATTTTTTTGGTCAAACGGGAAATAATAAAATAGGAATAGTCGGTCATAGTAGAGGAGGCGCAGAAACGCTTCTTATCGCTGATAGAAGGAATGAAATAAATGCAGCTGTGATTTGGGCTGCAGTATCTAATTTCAACAGGTATAGTGAAAGACAAGCCGATGAATGGCGTAAACGTGGAGTGTTTGAAGTATTAAATACAAGAACTAATCAATTGATGAGATTGAATCTTTCATTATTGGAGGATATCGAGAAAAACAAAAATGGTTATCTTAACATAGAACATGCCGTAAAAAATCTCAACAAACCATTATTGATAATTCACGGAGAACAGGATGTTTCTGTTCCAATAAAAGAAGGTGAGCAAATATTTAATTGGTCGAATGAGGAATTAACGAATATGATCAAAATACCAGCAACAGGTCATACTTTTGACATCACTCATCCATTCGAAAAAAGTAATAATAAATTTGATTCTGTTTTAGAAGAAACCTTAAAATTTTTTAATAAACACTTAAATTGAGGGACATATGAAATCTATTGCAAAGAGTTTGAACTTTACTCAATTACTGGGTTCTGTTAAAGAATCACAAATATTTTGGGTAGTTTCATTTTCTATTCTTACAGCAGTCTCGGCTCAAGTTTCAATTCCAATAAAACCTGTTCCATTCACTCTTCAAACAATGATCGTTCTTTTGGCTGGAGCATTTTTAGGCGCAAGGAATGGAGCATACAGCCAATTACTTTACATATTCCTTGGTGGGATTGGACTTCCAATCTTTGCTTACGGATCATTAGGTTTTGCTACTTTATTTGGTCCTACTGGTGGATATTTATTGGCCTTTCCGATAGGGGCCTTTTTGGTTGGACTACTGACTGAAAAGAATCAAAAATACCTTACTGTGATTATTTCAATGTTCCTTGCGGAAGTCGTAGTGATTTCTATTGGTACTTTTTATTTGTATCAGACTTATCTTCATAATTTTATGGATGCTGTAAAAGCTGGTGCTGCGATATTCACAGTGTGGATGGTTATTAAGGTATTTGCTGCAGCAACAATTTATTTTGCTGTTTCAAAAAAACAACCAAGACTACCTAAATAATTTATTTGATTTTATAATCCTCTGATGACAATCAAAAACTTAATATTCATTTTAGTTTTCGTAATCGCATTCGGATTTCTCTTCTGGAGTTTAAAAAATCTTTTCGACTATATGATGGTTGCTAAAAAGAAAGATAATAGATTTGACTTCATCGGTAAGCGAATAAAGAATGTAATTAAGATTGCTTTTGGTCAATCAAAATTATTAAGAGATCCAGTTGCAGGAAGTATACACTTTCTGATATTCTGGGGATTTATGTTATTTCTTTTTGCTGTTATCGAAGCGCTGATTCAGGGATTCTACTCTCCATTTAACCTTTCATTCTTAGGACCAATTTATTCAGCCATTACTATTGTTCAAGATGTTTTAGGAGTTCTGGTAATCTTTGCTGTAATAGTTGCTTTACTAAGAAGATATGTATTCACGGTTCCAAGATTACAAGTCGATAAAGCAGCTTCACTCGATGCAACTGTTATCCTGTCACTCATTTTACTTGTTGTTGTAGCTATGATGTTTGAGAGTATGGCTTCAGTTGCTAAGAATGGATTCATTTTGCACAATTACGAAGTTCGTCCGATTTCAGCCTCTCTTGCACCTCTATTTTTTAATAGTGCTTCAAGCGGATCATTTGTATCATATGAAATTTTTTGGTGGATTCATATACTCGCAGTTTTGGGATTTATGAATCTACTACCTTATTCAAAACATTTGCATGTGTTTACATCTATACCAAATACTTATTTCGCAAATCTTGATCCTATTAGAAACACTATCAAACATTTAAATCTCGAAGATGAAAATACTGAGTCGTTCGGAGCTGCAGATATCGAACATTTTTCCTGGAAACAAATACTTGATGGATATTCTTGTACTGAATGTGGAAGATGTACAGATGCTTGTCCAGCGAACACTGTAGGAAAAACCCTTTCCCCAAAAGAAATAATTGTAAATATCAGACGGAGAACTAAAGATAAAGCACCATTACTTGCGAGCGGTCAGTCCGAAGGTGAACAATTTCAAAAAACTTTGGTTCATGATTACATAGATGATAAAGTTCTTTGGCAGTGTACAACTTGTATGGCGTGTGTTCAGGAATGTCCGGTAATGATAGAACATCTTGATAGTATTGTTGATATGAGAAGAAATCTTGTGCTAACTGAGTCTCAATTTCCAGCAGGCTTGAACAATGTATTTAAGAGTCTTGAAACGAATTTTACTCCTTGGGCATTTAATCCTGCTGATCGTGCAAACTGGGCAGAAGGGCTTGGAATAAAAACTATGGCTGAAGATTCAGATTGTGAATATTTATTCTGGGTTGGTTGTGCGGGTTCTTATGATGACAGGTATAAAAAAGTGTCGCAATCATTTGCAAAGTTAATGCAAAAGGCTGGAGTTGAATTTAGAATTCTTGGTACTCAGGAAAAATGTAATGGTGATACTGCAAGAAGACTTGGAAATGAATATTTGGCTCAAATGTTTATGATGGAAAATGTCGAAACACTAAATCATTATAAAGTTCAAAAAATTGTTACAGCGTGTCCCCATTGTTTTCATTCATTAAAGAATGAATACAAGCAGTTCGGCGGCCATTTTGAAGTTTTTCATCATACTGAGTTAATAAACGATATGATTTCATCTGGTAAGCTGAGCTTAAAACAAGATACAAAAACTAATATGACTTACCACGATTCCTGTTATCTTGGAAGATACAATGAAGTTTATGAAGCACCGCGAAATAGTTTGAATGCAGTAAATGGAATCAATATCGTTGAGATGGCAAGAAATAAAGATAAAGGATTCTGCTGCGGAGCTGGCGGAGGAAGAATGTTTCTGGAGGATGAAGAAGGCGGCAGAGTAAACGAAGAAAGAACTAAGGAAGCTTTAGCGACAGGTGCTGATACCATCGCATCAGCGTGTCCATTCTGTATGACAATGATGACCGATGGAGTAAAACATTTTGAAAAAACGGAAGATGTTAGCGTAAAAGATATTGCGGAAATTGTACTTGAAAGATCTAATTAACATAATATCAACCACTAATGATGGAGGTAAACATGGATAAATTCAATCAATTGGTTCAGTTCGTACAAGGATTGGAAACCGATTTTCATAAATTTTATGAGAAAGGACAATCCGCTGCAGGTACGCGCGTAAGGAAAGGCTTAAGTGATTTAAGAAAACTTTGCCAGGAAGTACGCAAAGACGTGCAGGAAGTAAAAGCTCAAAGGAAAGCTGCTAAAAGTTAATTAAGCATAACTTTCTGATGATTATTTGAGGGCTGGGTTAAGAAATTAATCCAGCCCTATTTTATATTATGAAAATTATTGTCTCTATACCGCTTCTGATATTGATCGTTTGGTTACAGTATTACTTTCTAGATTCAGATCTGGAAAAAACTAGATCCAAAATTGAAATTGATTCGGTAGTTACGGCGAAACTTTGTTTTGTTGGTGACTTGATGTGTCATTCCACACAATTTAATTATGCAAGAGTTGAGACAGATAGTTTTGATTTTACTGGTGTATTTAGAGAAGTAAAAAAATATTTATCAGAACCTGATCTGACTGTAGGTAACCTTGAAACAGTTATTGCTGGAAGTAAAACAGGATATAGCGGCTATCCTTATTTTAATGCACCTGATGATTTTGTCTTCGCACTTAAAAATGCTGGATTTGATTTGTTAGTAACTGCTAATAATCATGCAATCGATCAAGGTTGGGACGGTGTTAAACGAACTATTGAAGTTATCAATCAAAATAAAATTCATCGGACTGGTACATTCATTTCACAGGAAGACAAAGATTCTATTAGAATTTTTCAAATTAACTCGATAAAGATTGCAATTCTTCCTTACAGCGAAAACACAAACGGAATCCCAATCCCCAAAGGAAAAGATTTTATAATAAACCTTATTGATGAAGATGCAATCAAACAGGATATTCTCAAAGCTCGATCAAAGAATGTTGATGTTGTTTTAGTTCATCTGCATTATGGCGTAGAATATAATCGTGAGCCCAACGACTATCAAAAGGAAATCGTCCAAAAAATAATTGAACTGGGTGCAGATATTATTATAGGTGGTCATCCACATGTAATCGAACCCACAAAATTTTTTAAGACGAATCACACAAATCTGGATTCAGGATTTGTTGCTTATTCAATGGGGAATTTTATTTCCAACCAAAGATGGCGATATTCTGATGCAGGTGTAATTCTCAATATCGAAATTTCAAAAAATATTTTTACTGAATCTGTATCCATTAGTCAGGTGAGTTATTTGCCGACTTGGGTATTCAAAGGCGAGACTGAAAAAGGAAAAGAATATATAATTTTACCAAAGAATATAAATATCGCTGATTCATCCTTTAATTTTTTATCGGCTTCCGATATAAAACTTATGAATGAAGCATTTGAGGATACGAAAGAAATCATCACAAAATTCAATTTCAAAATAAAATTATACAATCCGTAATAAATCTCACAAATAGTAAAACACAACATTCGTATATTTATTAATCTTAAACTATTTATTATTAAACTCAACATATCATATTGAAAAGTAAGACCGGACTTTCGTTAATTTTCCTCACGGTTTTTATTGATCTGCTGGGATTTGGAATCCTAATTCCAATTTTACCTTCATTTTCGATAAAAGAGCTTGGCGTTGACGAAGCTGCGGTAGGTATTGCAATCGCCATCTATTCACTGGTGCAATTTATTTTCAATCCAATTCTTGGCAGACTATCAGATAAACACGGACGTAAACCAGTTATCGTTATGTGTTTACTTATAAATGCAATTGGATATGTGATATTTGCATTTACTGATTCTTATTTGATTTTACTTGTTTCCAGAGTAGTTGCTGGTGTCGGTGGAAGCAGCATCGCTGTTGCTCAAGCTTATATTGCTGATGTTACAACTAAGGAAAATCGTTCAAAAGGAATGGGTTTAATTGGTTCTGCTTTTGGGCTTGGATTTGTTTTTGGTCCGCTCATTGGGGGTTTTCTTTCGAAGCTCGGTTATATGGAAACAGGATTAGGTGCAGCTTCATTTTCGTTTATCTCTTTCATTGTTACAATGATACTTTTGCCGGAATCACTTCAGGAGAGAAATCATCAGGTTGAAACAAAAAGAAAAATTTTTAATCTTGATGCAATCATTAAAACGTTTAAGCACCCGGAGTTAGCGATACTCATTTCGCTTTTTTTCATACTTACTTTTTCATTTGCAAACATTTACGGCACGTTCGCTCTTCTTGGATTGCAGGTATACGGATTTACTGATCTACAAAATGGATATATATTTGGTATAGTTGGGCTTTCCTCTGCAATAGTTCAAGGCGGATTGATAGGGCCGTTAACAAAGACTCTGGGTCAGAAAAAACTACTTGTACTTGGTTCCTTTTTAATAATGGTTACACTGGCAATTATACCTTATGCTGGAAATTTTCTGTGGCTTGCGGTTGATTCTATTTTCCTTTCATTTGGAACAGGTACTCTGCAGCCAACTTTACTAAGTCTTATTTCTGAAGTTACTTCTGATGCAGAACAGGGGATTACTCTTGGAGTAAATCAATCACTTTCTGCTTTAGCAAGAATGTTCGGTCCATTGTGGGGAGGTTTTACATTTGAATATTTGGGATATCCCTTCCCGTTTTTAACTGGTGCAGTATTTATGTTTTTGATTGTAATTGCTACGATTTTTTATATCCCCCGAAAGATCACTCTCAGAAATTAATATTTTTGCTCAAAACTATTTACTCGTTAACAAATAATCTATAATCTTTTTTGTTGATTTAGACTTTCTAAATAGAGAGATTTGCACAGCTATTTATAAATCACTTTTGGGGGTTCTATTATGAAAAATTTTACACTCCTACTGCTATTCTTCTCTTCATTAATCATTTCAGATTTTACCTTTGCATCAGATATCATTGTCAAAAATTATTTTATTGAAACAAATATTTCGTTCGAAGCACAATTGGTTCAAGTCAATTTGATCTGTAGCCTACAAAAGAATAGCGATTCCGATAATATTCAGTTTCTCCTCAATTCATCTTATAACGTTAATTCAATTTCATATTACGATGGAAATGAATGGCTTCCTCTTTTATATAACTTTAATGGAAAAGATTCTCTGCTGTTAACAACAAAAGCAATATTAGAAACCGATAAGGAGTTACAAATTAAATTTAATTACTCGTTTGAAATCGAAGAGATGAATGATACACTGTTACTTCTCGATCGCGGTCACAGGTGGTACCCATTAATTATAAACCAGATATTTACTTACAGGATGAAGTGTGAGGTCCCCGAGGGTTATAGTGTATTATCATCTGGTAATTTAATTGAGAAAGTAGATACAGGTAATACAGTATTTATTTATGAATGCGAAAGACCGGTGTTCAAAATGCCACTAATAGTTTTCAAAAGAGAATCATATCAGCATATTGAGTCGATGTCTAATGAAAATAAATTAGATTATTATTCACAAGAGATTGAACCAACATCAATAAATAAAATGTTAAATAAAGCCGATAACATTCTTAATTACTTTAGCAAAACGATTGGACTTTATTCGAGAGAGGGACTGATATATTTTGAGGTAGCTGATTTTGGAGGTATCAATGTCGGTAGTGGTTTGTTAACTATCGGAACTAAATCCATTGAAATGATAAACAAAGGATTCGATGATTTTTTGATTTTAACTATTGCTCAGCAGTGGTTTACGTCTTGTGTATTTGCAGATTTTAGCGAACCAGGCTTTTTCTTTTTCACAATTTCTTTGCCTCATTACCTTAGACTAATGTATGTCAGGGATAGCGAAGGAGAAGCAGCATATAATGATGCATTACTAAAACCACTTGATAAATATAAAGAATTTGCACAGAGTGAAAGTGATATCCCTATTATTGATGTCGATATGCCAAATACCAGGGAGAAAGGTTTAATACTTTATGCAAAAGGACCATACATGCTATCGTTGATTGAGAATGAAATGGGTAAAGAAAATTTTAGATTGTTTTTAAGGGATTTATACAAGACGTTCATCGGAAAAATTATGACAATGGGTGATTTTGAAAACTATATTAATAAATATGATCCAAGTGGAAAAACATTAGCATTATTTAAGAAGTTGATAAATGAAAAAGGAATGCCACAAGAATAAATTTCATTCAGCTTTCCTTTCCCGTTTTTAACTGGTGCTGCTTTTATGTTTTTGATTGTGTTTGCCACTATTTTTTATATACCTAAACGGATAAAGCTTACCACCTAAATTTCGATTCATCATTCTTATCTTGTCAACAAGCAACCAATATAAATTATTGTTATTGTAACAGATGTGATTATTGATGAACTTGAGGGTCATATTTATGAAGTTAGTTGTAAAATTATTATTAAATGATAATGTTGAGGAGGTTTGTTATGGAATATACAATTGAATACCTGGAAGATAAAAAGATCGTTCAGGTAAAAATTAAAGGAAGAGTGAATTTTCAACTTGCCGAACAGTATTCTAAAGAGGCGAGAAAACTCGCTCACGAATATGATTGCAAGAAATATTTAATCAATCATTCAAAAACTTCGCTGGAAGCAAATATCTACAAAATACACACCGATGGTGATGCACTTGAAAAATTTGGATTTAAGAGTAACGATAAAGTAGCAATTGTTATTTCACGTGCCCGTGATGATCTGCGTTTTAGTGAAGCAACAGACGCTAATGTTAAATGGAGCAACTTTAAATATTTTGACTCTGCTAAAGAAGCTGTCCATTGGCTTGCTGAAAAAGAATAAAGAAACATTAGTTTATTTTTTGAGGTACAAGAAGCAATTTCCATGTTGCACATCTTAATTTCAAATCTACAGAGAATCATCAATGTTAAAGGCTGTTATATTTAATAGATTTTTAACTCAAGGATCATCTAAGTGTTTTATTGTCTTATGTGATGATAATAAAAACTGGGTAGTCAGAATTAAAAAAAAGAATAAGAACTCTAAAGGATTATTTAGTGAGTACTTAGCTGGACTTTTATCATTACAGTATGGCTTAAATCATCCAAGAGTTCAGTTAGTTGAAGTTGGACATAACATCTTTGAAGAATTGAGTAAGCATGAAAATATTTTTCAAGAATCCTGTAGAATTGGAATTGCAACGGAATTTATTGAAGATTTAATGCCTGTTTCACCTCCTAAAAATATAAATTATAACTCAACTGAATTCCCGATAGCAAACTTTAATTATATTTCGAAACTTATAAAAGATAAGAATCAATTTTCTCAATTATACGGGATGAAAGTATTTTCTGACTGGATTGTTTTAAAAGATTTTCACAAATATGAAAATTTATTATTAGATAAAGTTGGCCATATATATTTTTTAGATTTTGACTTGGCTTTTATGAGTATAGATTCAAATGATTGGAATTTACCACCAGTTTACGATTGGATTAGAATGAGTTCGCATCAAGCACCATTTTGGGAAGGATTTAGAGAAAGCGAGATTGAATATCAAAAATGGTTTGAAAAAATAATGGCAATAGAAATTGAATCCGTTAAATTAGAGCAAATACCTTCTTGCTGGGAAATACCAAAATATTATATAGAAAATTTATTAGAATTTCTTTTTAATAACAGAGAATTATTTATAAAGGAATTCCAACACGCTTATAATTTTAGAAACGATATCTCTAAAATGTAATTGAATTAATTATAAATAGTCAATGAATTCGTACTTTTATTATTAAAAAATTGCGGTAAAATATTTATAAATCGGAAATCATCATCCTCTTTATCTCACTTTTCTTGTTGATATCTAAGCCTTATCTTTATTCTTTAAAAGAAAAATATTTTTTTATATGCTCAAACTTGGCAACATAGAAATACAAAACGCAATACTTCTTGCACCAATGGAAGATGTGACGGATATTTCCTTTCGTTTGGTTTGTAGGGAGTTAGGTGCTGATATTGTTTACACAGAATTTGTAAACTCTGAAGGATTGGTGCGCGCTAACAAAAGAACTCACGAGAAACTAAGGATAATTGAAGAGGAGCGTCCGGTTGGTATTCAGATTTACGGTGCAAACATAGATTCTATGGTCGGTGCAGCAAAAATTGCGGAAGCCGAAAATCCTGATATCATCGATATTAATGCTGGCTGCTGGGTAAAAAATGTTGTTGGATGCGGTGCTGGTTCTGCATTGTTGAAAGATCCACTTTACATGCAACAACTTGTAAGAGAAGTAGTCAATTCCACTTCACTTCCCGTTACTGTAAAAACAAGGTTAGGTTGGGACGAAAACAGTATTCAAATACTTGAAGTTGCCAGAAGAATGGAAGAAGCCGGTGCTGTTGCATTAACCGTACACTGTAGAACAAGGAAAGCGGGACATACGGGAGAAGCAGATTGGAGTTGGATTCCAAGAATAAAAGAAGTTGTGAGTATTCCTGTAATACTTAATGGAAATGTACTTAATGCTCAAGTTGTAAAAAGAGCTTTCGATGAAACCGGGGCCGATGGAATAATGATTGCTCGCGGAGCGATTGGCAATCCTTGGATTTTCAAAGAAGCAAAAGAACTTCTTTCAACAGGACGAATTTCTACTGTAGTTGATGAGGAGATGAGAATAAAAACTTGTTTGAGGCATCTTAAACTTGCAATAAAAGTTAAAGGAGAGAGAAGAGGAGTTTTAGAACATCGTAAGTTTTATGCAGGATATCAGAGAGGTATGTACGGTGCCGCACGGATAAGATCAGAACTGATGAAATTTACTGAGTTTAATCCAGTTGAAGACGCATTGCTAAAGTATCTTGATTCAGTGAAACAAGACGTTGAAGAATTATCAGGAATTTAATAGCACAAACATGACGAAGATATGACTGATCTGCGCAAATCTTTAAAATCAATGTCATCAGCGTTCTATTCTAAATAAAGAAAAATTATTGCAAAACAAAACGGATAAGCTCGCCAGAATAATTTCCACACTCTTCGTCCCTCCTTCATTTACAATTATTGTTTTCACAGTTTTTGCTTTTGAATTTGAAACCGAGACTCTCAAAAGATTAATAACAATTTCAGCGGCCTTTTTATTCGGATTTGCTGCTCAAATAATTTTGTTTTTAATCTTTCGCAGAAAAGGAAAGATAGTAGATCTTGATGCATCAATTAAAGAAGAACGGACAACGCCTTTCTTGATTTCTGTTGGATTTTATTTAATAGGATTGATTATTCTGATAATCTTTAAGGTTAATATTATTTCAGTAGGATTTTGGTTCTGTTACATTTCAAACACATTAGTAACAATAGTAATCAATAAATATTGGAAAATCAGTGCGCATGCTATGGGTGCTGCAGGACCATTGGGTGCAATCACATTTGCATTTGGCCCGATTGCACTGGTGTTTTCAATAATAATATTCCTGGTTGGGTGGTCGAGAATCCATTTGAAAGTCCATAACATTTTTCAGGTATTAGCAGGTATTTTATTTGCTTTTGCTTCTACTTATCTACAAATTTTATTAGTTGTTAAATTGTTTTCTTAAATCTCTATGAGCAAAAGTAATGATTAAATATACACTTAAAGATGAGGTAGCAATCCTTACGCTAAATCGACCGGAGAAAAGAAATGCTCTTCATCCTGAATTAGTAAAACAAATGAAAATAAAATTATCGGAAATTGAAAAAGATAGTAGAGTTAAAGTTTTGATAATTACAGGTGAGGGAAAAGCATTTTGTGCCGGTGCTGATCTTGAATATTTGAATAAGTTAAAAGAGTATTCTTCAATAGAAAATGAAATAGATTCGAGAGAATTAGCTGACTTATTTCTGATCATTTACAATTTCCCTAAACTTATAATTGCTGCTGTAAACGGAGCAGCCATCGCCGGTGGCTGCGGTCTAGCATCTGTATGTGATTTAATTGTCGCCGATGAAGTGAAAGCTAAATTCGGGTACTCTGAGGTAAAAATAGGATTTGTTCCGGCAATCGTATCAACTTTTCTAATTAGAAGAATAGGTGAGGGAATGGCGAGACAGTTGCTACTAACAGGAGAAATCATTGAATCCAAACGCGCTTATGAGGTAAATTTAGCTAACTATTTATGTTCTAATGCTTTAGAGTTTTCATTGGATCTTGCATCTAGGCTTAAGAACAATTCAGTTGAAAGTATGGAAATGACAAAGTCAATGATCAAAAAAGTATCAGGACTATCAGTTGAGGATGCAGTCGAATATTGTATAGGTTTAAATACTATAAGTAGAACAACTAGCGATTTTAAACAGGGATTAAATAATTTTCTAAATAAAAAGTAGGAACAATTATGTCTGCTGATCTCAAAAAATACATCCGGAGCATACGCGATTTTCCGATTAAAGGAATAATGTTCAGGGATATAACAACTTTGTTAAAAGACCCGGAAGCTGTAAATGAAACACTAAGACAATTACTTGATTTTACAAAGGGTAAAAAAATTGACAAAGTTGTAGGAGTTGAGTCACGAGGGTTCATTTTTGGAGCAATGTTAGCAAATGAATTGAAAGCTGGTTTTGTTCCTATCAGAAAACCTGGAAAACTTCCGGCAGAAAGAGAGACTCAGACTTATCAATTAGAGTATGGCCTTGATAAAATTGAAATACATAAAGATGCAATTGCTGAGGGCGATACAATTTTGGTCCACGATGATTTGCTGGCAACAGGCGGCACTGCAGAAGCAGCTTGCAAACTTGTAGAAAAACTTGGCGGAAAGGTAGTTCAACTATCATTTTTGATTGAACTTTCATTTCTTAACGGAAGAGAAAAGCTTAGAAACTATAATGTCGAGTCACTAATAATTTACGAAGATGAGAATTAATCAGGGGCGATATTTTGAGAGAAGTTACATTTCTAAAAAAAAATGCCGATAAGTGGAAAGAAATAGAAGTATTTATTTCGTCAAAAGATAAAGTTGATCCTGATAAACTAGCTGATCTTTTTGTTGAACTTACTGATGATCTTTCCTATTCACGAACATTTTATCCTGAAAGCAAAACAACCCAATACCTGAATTCTTTAACTGCAAAGGTTCATCAATCAATATATAAAACTAAAAAAGAAAGAAAAGAAAGATTTATTCAGTTTTGGAAATATGAAGCTCCGTTAATTTTTTATAAACATAGATTAAAAATTATTATCTCCTTTTCCATATTCACTCTATCTATGTTGATTGGTATTATCTCATCTTCCGGAGATTCAGGATTCGTCAGGTTAATCATGGGTGATAGTTATGTAAATATGACTCTCGAAAATATTGATAAAGGCGATCCGCTAGCCGTTTACAAGCAGATGAATGGTGTTGATATGTTTCTTGGAATCACTTTTAATAATATCCGGGTTTCATTTATCGCATTTATGTCTGGATTACTCTTTTCATTTGGAACAGCGTGGATATTAATGTCCAATGGGATAATGTTAGGCGCTTTCCAATACTTCTTCCACGTGCATAATCTTCTATTCGAATCTATCCTTGTTATATGGATTCATGGTACTCTCGAAATTTCATCAATAATAATTGCGGGAGCAGCAGGGTTAGTACTTGGTAACAGTATCCTTTTCCCAGGAACGTATTCCCGACGTCACTCATTCAGGATTGGTGCTAAAGAAGGTTTAAAAATGATTGTGAGCCTCGTCCCAATTTTCATTACTGCGGGATTTCTGGAATCATTTGTAACTAGACACACTAATATGCCTGTGTATTTGAGTTTAACAATAATACTTGTATCACTTTCATTTGTGATTTGGTATTTCTTTATCTATCCAATAAAACTTAATAAAAGTCTAATAGAAAAAAATGGATCAGAATAAAATCGAATTCAGAAAGGTTAGAGACTTTGGAGCGATATTAAACGTAACCTTTGACTACATAAAAAGAAATTTTAAAACTCTGTTTAAATCAAATCTGTTTATCAGTGCGCCTGCCATTTTAATTGCCGGTGTTTTTTTAGGATTGTATCAAACATCAATGTTTGACTTTGCCGTCACTCCAGATTTACAACAATTCGGGATACCATTTTTGCTATCAACATTTTTTCTGATGATATCATATTTGATTGTTATGGTAGTTACTTACTCTCACTTAAAGGTTTATAAAAATTCCAAAACCGGATTATTTGATATTGAGGAGGTTTGGGAAGTGACAAAGCAAAATTTTTTAATGATTTTAGCCACCGGAATTGGTTACTCACTTATACTTTGTTTGGTCGCAGTAATTTTCATTGGTATTGGAATGTTTTTGGTCATTCAAGGTAGCTATGTATTTATTTTCCTGGTCCTTATTGGAATTGGAATCTTAATATACCTATCAATAAATTATTCACTTATTTTCATTGTTCGATTTGAAGAGGGAATTAGTTTTTCAGAATCATTGAGTCGCTCGAAGGAATTAATCTCAAATAATTGGTGGTTCACGTTTGGATTGATTATAGTTGTTGGAATGATCCAGGGCTTTCTTATGTATGCTCTCTACATTCCTACATATATTGTTATGTTTTTTATGGCATTTGCCGGTTTTAATAGTGAAACCAGTAGTCTGACAAGGCTTCTACTAATTATTACTTCCATTATCACATCTCTGAGTGTCCTATTTTATATGATAAGTACAATAGCTATTTCTTTTCATTATTATAATCTAGTTGAAAGAAAAGAAGCTCCAGGACTGCTACAACAAATAGAAAACATTAAATAAAGAAAATGTTTATTAGAATTATTTTATCCATTTTTCTTTTTTTTCTTAGTATGGATATTTGCTATTGTCAGAGAGCAATCCCAACAAACACTCCGGACTCAGGTATCAATCCTGATTCCACACAAATAATCCTTCCTGCAACAGAAGCTGATTTAAATTTAAATGTTCGGCTTTTACCAGATGATAGGATTGAAGAGTATAAGGATGATCCTGAATTCAATTACGAAAATAATCAACCTGAAAGTGAAGATTGGATAAAGAAAATTAAAAACTGGATCAATCAGCAAATGGCAGTGCTGAGTTCATCGAAAACTTATTCGACAATAATTGATATACTTTATTACGGGCTGATGTTTATTGCATTAATACTAATTATCAGAGGACTGATTAAAGCGGATAGCCGAGGACTTTTGTTTGGAAAAATAAAGCCACAAGAAATAAAAATGGTCGAAGGCGAGGAGGACATCAGTGAATTGGAATTTGACGAACTAATAGCTTCAGCAATAGATAGTAACAATTACAAGCTCGCTATACGATATTTATACCTTAAATCTCTGCAACAACTTTCTGAAAAAGGACTTATCGATTTAAGAAATAATAAAACAAATTTTCAATATTTATCTGAAATAAAAAATAACCAAATTGCTAATATTTTTCGGAATACGACATCACGATTCGAATGGATCTGGTATGGGAATTTCCCGGTAGATGATATTGTTATGAAGACATCGATGAACGAATTTAATGAGCTATTTGGATTATTGAAAGCTTAATGAAAAAAAGTAATCTAAAATTTCTGGTGCCATTGATAATTACTTTGATAATACTTACAGTAATTAAAATTATGGAACCTGAGGATGTTGATTGGAATACCAGTTTTGCGAAGAAAGATAAGATTCCTTACGGAGGCTATATTATTTACGATTTGTCGGATGAGTTATTTCCAAATGAAGAAGTAACCTTAAAAGAATTTCCATTATATAATATTTTGAAGAATAACTATTACTCTAATACGAATTACGTTTTTATCAATAGTTATTTTGCACCAGACAGACTTGATACTGAATATTTACTTCAATACGTAGATGATGGAAATAATGTCTTTATCTCAGCATTCGGAATTTATGGTAGTCTCGCTGATTCACTTAATATTGAAACTCGCGATGAATTCTTTAGTGAAGATTCTGTAAATACAAATTTTAGTATCTCGGAATTGAAATCAGATACAGGATGGACGTACTCCACTGGTAACTTCAAAAATTATTTTAGTGCGTTTGACACATCTTTGGTCCAGATTTTGGGTAAAAATGAATTTGGAAATGTAAACTTTATCAGAATCAGATATGGTAAAGGTAATTTCTTCCTGAACACAATCCCAATAGCTTTTACAAATTATCATCTCTTGAATTCTGGAAACAACGAGTACGTTTATAAAGCTCTATCTCATTTGCCAGTTCAAAAAACTTTTTGGGATGATTATTACAAAGATGGAAATAAGTTTACTGCTTCATCTCTCAAATATATAATTTCTCAACCCTCACTTAAATGGGCATACTATATAATTCTCACATCAATTTTACTTTTTATTTTTTTTTATGGTAGGAGAAAACAGCGAATAATCCCGGTGATTCCACCATTAACGAATACAACAGTTGAGTTTGTGGAAACAGTTGGTAATCTTTATTATCAACAAAAAGATTATAAAAATATCGCTGAAAAGAAAATATCATATTTCCTGGATTACATCCGGAATAAATATTTCATTAAATCCAGCACATTTGATGAAGAAAGTATTCAGAAACTGGCGAATAAATCCACATATTCTACTATAAAAATAAAATCGATTTTAGCTGAAATAAAAAAAATAAACACAAGCGTTAGCATTTCTGAAGAAGAGTTATTGAATATAAACTATCAAATCGAAAAATTTTATGAAAGAACAAAATAATATGGAAGAAACAAATTTTACTCCACGCACAGACTTATCGGAACTTAAAGATGCAATTGATAGGGTTCGCACCGAAGTAAAAAAAATAATAGTTGGGCAGGACAATATCATCGATATAATGATTACTGCCGTTCTTGCCGATGGTCATATCTTAATTGAGGGCGTGCCTGGTATCGCTAAAACTCTTATGGCAAAAATAATTGCACGTACTATCTCAGCGGATTTCTCAAGAATTCAATTTACACCTGATCTTATGCCTTCTGACATTCTCGGAACTTCAGTGTTCAATATGAAATCCTCTGAATTTGAATTCAACCGAGGTCCAATTTTCTCAAATATTATTTTAATTGATGAAATAAATCGTGCACCAGCTAAAACTCAATCTGCTTTATTTGAAGCGATGGAGGAAAGACAGGTAACAATTGATGGAACAACGTATAAAATGGATGTCCCATTTACTGTCATCGCTACTCAAAATCCTATTGAACACGAAGGCACTTATAAATTACCGGAAGCTCAACTCGATCGTTTTATGTTTAAAATTGAAATGGATTATCCTTTACCCGAACAGGAAATAAAAATTATACTTGATCTTCACAATAGAAAAAACATTAATGATCTTAATTTAATTCAACCAATTTTTACTAAAGAAAATCTCAAGATATTCAGAGAAAAAATCAGAGCTATTCATCTTGATGAAAAAGTAGCCAATTATATAACTCAGGTAGTAACTAAAACAAGAAATAACAGTGACCTCTATCTTGGCGGCTCACCACGAGCCTCAATTAGTATTATGATTGGTGCAAAAGCAATGGCTGCAATAAATGGAAGAGATTTCGTTACGCCTGATGATGTTAAAATCGTAGTACCGCCAACATTGCGGCATAGAATATTGCTAACCCCTGAAAAAGAGATGGAAGGAAAAACACCAGACGATATTATCAAAACTATTATGGACAGAGTTGAGGTACCAAGGTAGTGAAAGTGCTTAAGTCCTTCTATCTTACAACAAGATTTTTTATAGTGATAACCGCATTGGTGTTTTTATTTACTCTTTCCTATTTCATTCCTCAACTGCTTGTTATTACGAATCTACTTTTTGTTGCCTTTGGAATTCTCTTGATTTTCGATGCTTTGATTCTGTTTATAAATAAGAAAGGTATCTATTCATATAGATCAACACCGAATCGATTATCTAATGGTGATGATAATGAAATTAAGATAATTCTTGAGAATAGATATGCTTTCAGAATCAATTGTGAAATTATTGATGAAATTCCATTTGAGTTCCAGGTTCGGGATCTTCTTTTCAAAATTACTATTGAGCCGGGGACAACAAAAGTATTTGACTATACATTAAGACCCGTCAAACGAGGAGAATATAATTTTGGAAGCACAAATATTTATGTCTCTTCACCAATTGCTTTTATAAAACGAAGATATAGGTTTGAGGGAGAAAAAATAGTACCGGTATATCCATCATATATTCAAATGAAAAAATATAAATTGATGGCAATATCTGATAGGTTAACTGAAGCAGGAATCAAAAAAGTAAGACGAGTAGGTCATTCAATAGAATTTGAACATATAAAAGAGTATGTGAGGGGAGATGATTACAGAACTATAAATTGGAAAGCTACGGCAAGAAAAGCTCAATTAATGGTAAATCATTTTGAAGATGAAAAATCACAACAAGTTTTTAGTGTTATTGATATTGGCAGAGTCATGAAGATGCCGTTTGAAGGAATGAGCTTGTTGGATTATGCGATAAACTCGTCATTAGTTATTTCGAGCATAGCAATGCACAAGCAAGATAAAGCTGGATTAATAACTTTTTCTAATAACGTTAGTAAGATTTTACTTGCAGATCGTCAGGCAAGGCAGATGCAAAACATCTTGGAAATTCTTTATAATCAAAAAACTGAATTTTTAGAATCAGATTTTGAAATCTTATCAAGCACTATTCTAAGAAAAATTAGTCATCGAAGTCTAATCCTATTATATACTAATTTTGAAACGCTAAATGCTTTGAAGCGACAGCTTGTTTATTTACGCAGGCTTTCACAAGCACACCTTGTGATTATAATCTTTTTTATTAATACAGAACTGTTTTCATTAATTGATAAACCGGCTAATAGTGTTGAGGAAATTTATCATAAAACAATTGCGGAAAAATTTGCCTATGAAAAAAGGTTAATTGTTAAAGAACTTGCCCAATACAGCATTCAATCAATTCTTACAACACCTCAAAATCTTTCTGTAAATACCATAAATAAATATCTGGAATTAAAGGCACACGGATTGATTTGATTTGAATTATGCAGACGATTGAAATTCAAACAACTCAAAATGTGACGATTGAATATCCCGTAGCTAGTATTGGAGATAGGGTAGTTGCCGGTTTGATAGACCAACTAATAATGATAGGGTATTTAATAGCAATTATATTTATCTATATGTGGATATCAAATATTACTGAAGGTTCAGAATTACATTTTCCGGTTGCATATTTTGTGGTATTATTTTTACCACTTTTCTTTTATCAGTTACTTTGTGAGACTTTTCTGAACGGACAATCATTTGGTAAAAAAATGATGAAGATGAGAGTTGTTAAACTTGATGGAACTCAGGCAACTGTCGGGAGTTATTTTTTAAGATGGATTTTAGCTCCAATAGATATTTATTTTACATATGGGTCGGTTGGAGTAATTACAATGGTAATTAATGGGAAAGGGCAACGTTTGGGTGACCTAGCTGCTCATACTACCGTAGTGAAATTGAAAACAGAAACAAAGCTGGATGACACCATTCTAAAAGCCACTCCTGCAAATTACGATGTTAGATTTCCGGAAGCTAATTTATTAAACGATAAAGATATTTCGATAGTTAAAGAAGTCTTAGATATGAATTATAAAAAACCGGATATTATTGTCTATACAAATATTTTGAACAGGACTAAAGAGGCGATCGAAAATAAAATAAATGTGCGTTCAGATTTGCATCCACTAACTTTTTTGGATACTGTGTTGAAGGACTACAATCACTTGTTAGGTGAATAACTGAATCACTTTAGATTTTCCAACCTTCTGGTGCTATCACAACTACAAACTCACCTTTAATAGTATTTGTCAATAAATTCTTTTGTAGCGCAGAAGGATATCCTCGCCAATATTCTTCAAACTTTTTTGTTAACTCGCGGCTTACAACAACATATCTGTCCGGCAAATACTCATTTAACTCACCAATTAGTTTTTCAATTCTATGAGATGATTCATAAAGAACAATTGTTCTTTCTTCAGTAGTTAATTCCTTAAGTTTTTTTTGTCTGCCTTTTTTTTGAGGCAGAAATCCTATGAAAACAAAGGTATCTGTCGGAAGTCCACTTACAGTCAAAGCAGAAATTAAAGCTGTTGCACCGGGAATTGAAATAACATTAATTCCATTTTTGATTGCCTCTGAAACAAGTCGAATTCCCGGATCTGAGATAGCTGGAGTACCTGAGTCTGATACAAGTGCATAACTTTGTCCTTTCTCTAATCTTTCAATTATAGCAGGAATTTTTTTTACTTCACTTATAGCGTTAAATGATATAAGTTGTTTTATGATGCTATATTGTTTCAATAGAATTGAAGTTACACGCGTATCTTCACAAAGGATAAAATCAACCTCATTAAGAGTTTCAATTGCTCTTATTGTAATATCTTTGAGGTTACCAATTGGTGTGCTCACGATATAAAGCTTACCTGTCATAGGTTCAAAAATAGTTTAAAACAAGAACGGCTCCAAAAGTGGAGCCGTTCCTGGCAAGTAGTTAATCCTTTATTATTTATCGGACGACATAATACTAAGAACTTTTTCAATAATCTGCAAGCCCTCTTCTAATTCATCATCAGAAATATTTAACATTGGTCTAAACCTTATTGATGATTTACCACAACCGAGTATTAGCAGTTTTTCCTTTTCAGCGATTTTTCGAAATTCATTTCTCAAATCAGAATCCGGCAAGTCAAAAGAACAAAGTAATCCAAGTCCACGAATGTTATTGACCAACTGAGGAAATTCCTTTTGAATTTCTGCCAGTCGATTCATTAAATATTTGCCTCTGTCAACAACATTAACTACAATTTTTTCTTCTTGCATAATTTTCATAATCTCAGTCGAACGAACCATATCCACGAGGTTTCCACCCCACGTCGAATTAATTCTTCCGGAAACTTTAAAACAATTATCGTCAATTTCATCAACTCTTTCTGAAACCATAATTCCACATTGCTGTGATTTTTTTCCGAACGCAATAATATCTGGTTTAACATAGTAATCTGATGTCCAGAATTTTCCTGAGATACCAAAACCTGTTTGCACTTCATCAAACATCAGCATAATATCATTTTCTAAAGTTATTGTCCTTAGCTGTTCGAAAAATTCTTTTCTGAAAATATTATCGCCACCTTCACATTGAATTGGTTCAATTATCAGGACAGCAATGTCATCGGGATTATTCTTGATTGCATTCTTAATCTCTTCTATCGCCATTTGTTCCATTTTTATTGCTTCGTCAAGATGCAGGTGAAGAGGGAATTGGATTTTAGGATTAATTATTCTTGGCCAGTTAAATTTTGGAAAGTATTTGACTTTGTTAATATCCGTGTTTGTTAGGGACATTGTGTATCCACTTCTACCATGAAAAGCTTCTTTGAAATGAATAACCTGGTGACCTTTCTCTTCTTTTAATCCGTTACTAAAATTTTTGCGAACTTTCCAATCAAAAGCTACCTTTAAACCATTCTCTACTGCGAGTGCTCCTCCATCAACAAAGAAAAGATGTTTCATATAGTCAGGTTTTGCAACTCTATTAAATACCTCAACAAATTCTGCCATTTGAGTTGTGTATATATCAGAGTTAGACGGTTTGTTTACCGCAGCCTTAGCTAACTTTTCTTTTACAATTTCGGAATTTAATTTTGGGTGGTTTAGGCCAAGCGGTGATGAAGCAAAGAAAGTAAAGAAATCTATATATTCGTCTCCATTTCTCTCATCTACAATTTTATTTCTATAACTATTATTTAAATCAAGAACTAAATTAAATCCATCAGCAAGCATGTGCTTTCCGATTACTTCTCTAACTCTATCTGCGGGGTTTATTGTTTCAGTTAACATGAAATCACCTTAATAACATATAAATGAATAAATATTTCTTGCAAGAACTGTGCAACAGGATTTTTAACCTGTTAGAAAACAAAAGAGGGATTAAAAAACAGATTCGTATGCTGACACAAAATAGCTCTTGTGTCGTTGTAGAAGGAGAGTAAGATTTATATGTAAAATTGTCCTTTTCATAGAGATTGGTTGACCAAAATTACGAAAGGCTTTAAATATATTCAATTGAGGAAACTCACATAAAATCTAAAATTGCTTAAAAAATTCTACAAATATATTTCCTATCTAATTTGATATTTTTCATTGAATTTGTTACACTTACTATAACAGATAAAAAAATTATGTCAGCTTCAACCAAATTGTCCACCTCAGTAAAAGCTTTATGCTATTTAGAGAATGTATATCCTAATCCTGTAACAAGTTTCCAGATTGGTGATGCGGTTGGAATCAATTCATCAAAACTTAGAAAAATCCTTTCGATGCTCGTGAAAAATAAAATTGTCGAAAGCAATGCTGGTACGTCCGGGGGATTTAAATTAAAAAAGCAACCTTCGGAAATTCATCTTCAGGAAATTTATTGCGCTATTGAAGATAGAAAAGCATTCCATCTCGATGTTAGAAAAGATTCTATAAAAAAAGATAGTCTGGCTGATAAACTGAATTTTTATTTTCTTGATTTGTTTACTGAAGTACAAGTAGAAATTGAGGATAAAATGAAAAAGATAACATTGAAATCAATTATAAATAAAATAAATAATAATTAATCAAAATAATTCGGAGTCGTTATGGATTTCTTAAATGAATTAGGAATTAAAAAAATTAATTTTGGATCTTCTACAGGTCAAAATTGGAGCAAAACAAAATCGGAAGGTGAATTAAAAGTCCACTCACCTGTAGATGGAAAATTAATTGCCTCGGTTTACCAATCATCTGAAAAAGATTATGAAAAAATTGTAAAATCTGCTCAGGAGGCGTTTTTATTTTGGAGAATGGTCCCAGCACCAAAAAGGGGAGAAATCGTCCGTCAAATTGGATTAAAATTACGCGAATTTAAAGAACCATTAGGAAAACTTGTTTCATACGAAATGGGGAAATCATTGCAAGAAGGCTTGGGAGAAGTTCAAGAGATGATAGATATATGCGACTTTGCCGTTGGTCAATCCCGACAACTTTATGGTTTTACAATGCAGTCTGAGAGATCAATGCACAGAATGTATGATCAGTATCATCCACTTGGAATAGTCTGCACGATTTCCGCTTTCAATTTTCCCGTAGCTGTTTATGCCTGGAATACCATGATTGCTGCTGTTTGTGGAGATGTTAATTTATGGAAACCATCTTCCAAAGTTCCTTTAAGTGCAATTGCAACTCAAAATATAATTGCAAAAGTCCTAAAAGAAAACAAATTACCTGAAGGAATTTTTTCCTTAATTATTGGTAAAGGATCAACAGTTGGGGAAAGAATATTGAATGATAAAAGAGTAGAAATGATTTCCGTAACAGGATCAACAAATGTAGGTAAACATGCTGCCGAAGTTGTTTCCAAAAGATTTGGAAAGACTATTCTTGAACTTGGTGGTAATAATGCTATAATCTTAACACCAGATGCTGATCTAAAACTTGCAATCCCTGCTGTTGTATTTGGTGCAGTTGGTACCGCAGGGCAGAGATGTACTTCAACAAGACGATTAATCATTCACGAATCGATATATAATAAAGTGAAAGACTCTTTACTAAAAGCATATAAAAGTTTAATGATCGGAGATCCTCTTGATCAGAAAAATCATATGGGTCCTTTAATTGATAAGAATGCAGTCAATGACTTCACGAACGCTTTAAAACGTGTCAAGAAAGAAGGTGGAAAAGTTATATTTGGTGGGGAAGTGCTAAGTGGTAAAGAGTTTGCTTCCGGATGTTATGTTTCACCAGCGATTGTTGAAGCTAGAAATCAGTATGAAATAGTTCAGGAAGAAACTTTTGCTCCTATTCTTTATTTAATAAAATATAAAAAGAATATTGATGAAGCGATATCTATTCAGAATGGAGTAGTTCAAGGATTATCCTCTTCTATATTCACAAATAATCTGAAAGAGGCTGAACGATTTCTATCCTGTGCTGGTTCTGATTGTGGAATTGCGAATGTGAATATTGGAACCTCAGGCGCTGAAATTGGCGGTGCTTTTGGTGGTGAAAAGGAAACTGGCGGTGGAAGAGAATCTGGTTCAGATTCATGGAAAGCGTATATGAGAAGACAAACAAACACAATTAATTTTGGATCGGAGTTACCTTTGGCGCAAGGTATTAAGTTCGATATCTGATTATTTGTCGCTATGGTATTTTTGTAAGGAACGGGAAATTTTTGCCGTTCCTTTTTTTGTGTAATTTTTCCTTCCTCATCATTACTTCTTACCTCAGCCTACCAATACGAGATTAATTGAGGAAATTTTACCTGAATTATTTAGACACTTCTGCAAATCTTTCTGATTTCTGTATCAATTCAATAAACGTCTCAGAGTCATTGTGCCAAAAGTCTTTGGCAAGCTTTTAGAAACTATCACGTTAAAAGTGACAATTAAATAGTTCAAAATAAATGACGACTCTGGATCTAAAAAAACTTACATCATTCGGCTCTGATTGGGAAGCTAATCAGTATAAAATTTTAATTAAAGTTAGAGAATGGTTATCAAACTTTAATAAGAATAAACTTTTCCCATCGATAGAAGAAGCTATACAATTAAATCTTGCGCTCGAGGATTTGCTCAGAGAAAATATTGAATGCAAACTCTGGTTTGATAATGAAATTAGAGGACAGAATGGAAATGAACGAGTTATCGTTTATGAAAAAGCACATCAGGTTGGGAATCAGCTAGACAAACTTCTTGACTTTATTGATTGGACTTTACAACTGAATAGACCTGTTCTTGAAGAAGGAAGAATTATAAAGAATTTTGTAGAAGATAATCTGGTGATTACAAGGTTATCGAATGTAGAAAAAAATTATCACGGTAAAGGATATTTTAGTTTACCAGATTATAAAAACCAAATCTTGAATATTTATTTGTATGAAATTATCTGGGATTGGTCACAGGAAAATGTGTATCAACGAATAGAATCTCATCTTGTCAACTCTGTACCGCAATCTTCAATTAACAATTCAGTTGAAGAATGGATGTTGAATTTCATTAGTCAATCTCAAGAGTTACACGAACCAGTAGCTTATATCTTTGATACTGATCTTGATTTTCCTTATGAGGAGACAATGTTTCCTATAGCTGAAGAAAAGCTTTTAAAACATCTCTCTACCTAACGAATTTCAGTTGTCCTTCCAGCAAGGTTTATCATATCGGTAACAATCATAGCAGTCTCATTTAAATAAATATCCTTTGTATCTTCTTTTTCATCAGGCACTTCACCCTTATCTAATAATTGCAGACCATTAGCTTTTCTGCGTTCATTTTCGCGCTGAAACTCCTTTTCCTCTTCAGTTTCTTTTTCTTGTTTTCTTATATCAGAATTGAGTGAAATATATTTGTCATTTCTGGATTCTTTATACGATTCGATATCTTCAACTAAAAACTGAAAATCAAGATCATTATCTCTTCTTTTTTCAGACAATGAATTTAATTGCGGAATTATCTGGTTTAAACTACTAAATAGCTGATAATTTGTAGGATCAATTTGATCCCAGGGCAGGGCGGATATTTCAGAACTTTCTCCAAACTTTTGAGGATCAACATAAGAAGGAAAAGCTATATCCGGAACAACTCCCAGATTTTGAGTGCTTCCACCATTAATCCTGTAATACTTTGCGATTGTTAATTTCAACTGCCCGTACTGGTTTAGATTACTTCTTGCAACTCTGTTTAAGTCAATAAGATTTTGAACGGTACCTTTACCGTATGTTTGTTCACCAACAATAATCCCTCTTCCATAATCCTGAATAGCAGCAGCAAAAATTTCTGAAGCTGACGCACTGAACCGGTTAACTAACACTGCCAGTGGACCGTTGTAGACGATTGATGGATCTACATCTCTATCAACTTCAACATAACCCTCAGTGTTTTTTACCTGTACTACCGGACCTTTCTCGATAAATAATCCTGTAACATCAATTGCTTCAGATAGTGCACCACCCCCGTTATTCCTTAGGTCGATAATTACTCCATCAACTTTTTCTTGCTTCAGTTCTTCCAATAACTCTCTTACGTCAACAGCAGTACTTTTGGAATTGTTATCGCCATTTCGAGTCCCTTCAAAATCCGTGTAAAATTTTGGAATTGTAATCACACCTACTCTGTAGGCAATTCCGTTGTTTGTTACTTCAATAATTTCTTTTTTGGCTGCCTGATCTTCCAACTTAACTTTATCTCTTACCAGAACTATTTCTTCAGGTTTAGCGGTTGCTCCATCTTTAGCTTTTAAGATTTGTAGGCGGACAGTTGTTTCCTTTGGTCCACGTATTAAATTGTACAACATCTGTAATTCTCCATCCTATAACGTCAACAAATTCACCATCTGCATCCTGCGCGACTGCTATAATTCTATCATCAACATTAATTTCTTTGGATTTGAATGCAGGACCGCCTGGAATAATTTCAACCACTTTGGTATATCCATCTTCACTCATAAGTCTTGCACCAATTCCTTCAAGAGAAAGACTCATATCTATTTTGAAGTTATCCGATGTAATTGGTGATAGATAATTTGTATGAGGATCTACAGAAGTTGTATAGGAATCCATTGCTAATTGAAACACATCTTCACTGTTGTATTGAAAAAGTGCCCGGGTGAAATTATCGTATCGCTTTTTGATATTTGTTTTAATCGCCTCTTCATCCTTTCCTACTAGATATAAACTCAGTGCATCATTCTTTATTCTTAAATCCCATAAGCTTATCCATTTCAGGCCAAGTTGATATCCAATCTGAGTTTTCTCTTGAGATTTCGACTGAATCATTCAGAGCAAAATTAAAACCTCTTGTTAGTATCGTATCAACATATTCCATTCGTTCAATTAATCTTTTCTCGTAGAGATTAAAAATATCAAAGAAAGGCTGAATGTTTCCTGCGAGTAAATAATCATCGAATAAATATCTTTCTTTCTCGAATGAGTTTATGTCCGATTGATAAAAGTAAACCTTACTATAATCTAACGTCTTGATATACTTATCAAACATTATTGATGAAAGAGAATCATCAAGACTAAAATTCTTGTAATGATACCGGGAAAGCAATGTTGTTACAAGTTGATTTTCAAGTGAAAATTGATTCTCAGGTTCGATCGTGTGCAAACTATCGGTTGAATACAATTTCATCAGATGAATCTTTTTTAGATTCTGCAAGAAAATAACTTGCGGTCAGGACAACTAAAATTATTATTGAAACAGCTTTCATAATATTGACTATTCGTTTGTTCATTAATCAGTTCATTTTAATAAAATGGTAATTACTTATGGACAAGTTAATTATCAATGCAAAATTTATGATCAGAATTGCAGAAATGATCACTTCGGCGTGATTGAATGTAATGTCTAATCATCAGCATAAATACTTCTCTGAAAAATAAAATCAACATTATTAAGAATTTTTTCAGTATCAAATATTTTGTTCAGATCCGCCTGACTAAGTACGTCCATTACTTCTTTCGAATTTAATAATTCATTTTTAAGTGACTTATCTTGATTTGCCCATACATCCATCGCCGATTTCTGAACTATTCGATAGGCATCTTCTCTTGATAAACCTTTGTCAATTAATTTTAATAATACAGTTTGAGAAAATACCAAGCCACGAGTAAGATTTAGATTTTTTAACATATTCGCCGGATATATAAGTAGATTCTTTATTAATTTTATCATAAGATTTAAAGCATAGTTTAAAGCAATACAGCTATCCGGAATAATAATTCTCTCTACCGATGAGTGAGAAATGTCTCGCTCATGCCACAATGCAACATTTTCCAGGGACGCAATTGAGTTTGCTCTTAAAACTCTAGCTAGACCTGTTATACGTTCACTAATGATCGGATTTCTTTTGTGCGGCATTGCTGAAGAACCTTTCTGGCCTTTTGAAAAATATTCTTCAGCTTCCAGCACTTCTGTCCTTTGCAGGTGCCTGATTTCAATTGATATCTTTTCGAGTGTTGAACCAATAACAGCAAGAGTATTCATAAATTCAGCATGCCTGTCTCTCTGAATTACCTGAGTTGAAACACCAGCGGGTTTCAATCCCATATTTTTGCATACATATTCTTCAACTTTTGGAGAAAGATGTTCAAAAGTACCAACTGCTCCAGAGATTTGTCCAACACTGATCGTATCAATTGCATCCTGAAGTCTTCTAATATTTCTTTTAGTTTCTTCAAACCACAATGCAAACTTTAATCCCATTGTAGTTGGTTCAGCGTGAATACCGTGTGATCGACCAATACAAACGGTATTTTTATGTTCAATTGCTCTAATCTTTAGTGCATCCTTTAAATCATCCAATTGTTTTAGGATTATTTCACCAGCAGTCTTCATCTGGTAGGAGAGAGTAGTATCAAGTATATCTGAAGAAGTCATTCCATAATGAATATGTCTTGAAGCTGGACCAACATATTCTGCTACATTTGTTAAGAAAGCAATAACATCGTGTTTTGTTGTTTCTTCAATCTCCAATATCCTATTAACATCAAACGAAGATTTCTCTTTTATCTCATTTAAATCTGCCTCCGATATTTCACCCATTTCGTAACGGGCTTCGCAAGCAAGCACTTCAATTTTTAACCAGGTTGAGAATTTAAATTCATCTTCCCAAATTTTCCCCATTTCGGGTAATGTATAACGGCTGATCATCCTTTCACCAACTTCATTGTTTTTGTAAGCTCTTTCTCATCTCTTATAATTTTTAGAGTAATTGTTTGTCCGGCTCTGAATTCGTGAAAAACACTAAATATGGAATTTTCATTACTGATCTTAAATCCTTCAATCTCTACTATAATGTCACCAACTTCTATATCCCCACGTTCGGCTGGAGTGCCCGCATATACTTTCGTAACAATGACGCCTTTCGCATTTTTAAGATGATAATATTTTGCAATACCTTCATCGATTGTTTGAATTCTCATTCCTATTTCAAAATTGCGATCGATACTGCCATTTTCTTTTAATTCTTCTGTTATTCTTTTTATTTTATTTACAGGAATTGCGAAACCAAGTCCTATACTACCAGAGTTATTTCCGGCAGTAAAGATTAGCGTATTCATTCCAATAACTTCACCCAAGCTGTTTACTAATGGTCCGCCGCTGTTACCACCGTTTATCGCAGCATCTGTCTGTATCATATTTAAATAGTAACGATCGTTTATTGCATCTAAGTTCATTCCTGTTGCACTAACAACACCAACTGTAACGGTTGGCTTATCATTTAATTCAAACAAACCGAATGGATTACCAAGAGCTATTACCCATTCACCAATTATTATGTCATCAGAATTACCTAAAGACACGTAGGGCAAATCATCTCCTTCGATTTTAATTAAGCAAATATCGCTTGCACTATCGGAACCAATTACCTTAGCATCAAATGTTCTACCATCAGTGAGTGTTACTGTAATTTTTGTTGCATTTCCAGCAACATGATCGTTTGTAACGATGTAGCCATCCGGGGAAATTATATAACCGGAACCTAATCCCTTAACTTCCTGGCTGTACGTTCCTCTGTTACCGAAAAATCTTTGAAAGAAGGGATCATCAAATAAGTTCGAGAAAGGATCTTTGTATTCTCTTATTTCTATTACGTTGATACCGACAATCGCAGGGCTAACTTTTTGTACGGTCTCAGTTATTATATTTCTTCTTGAGTTTGAAATCTCATCATTATTTGTATCTTTTTGACTTTGTAACTGGGCGAATAAAACATCTTGATTGTGGCTGGAATTATCGAGAGTAGTAATCAAATTCAACTTACTATTAACGATTATTGCAGTCGTAAACAGGACTACAATAAATCCAATCGTTAAAAAATATTTTTTCTTGCTTATCATTTTTTATCCTTAGAAATATTTTTTTGTGACGAAATAAATTCTTTTAAGGGTTCTATATGTTTAATAAAGATATTGATTAATATTGCCGTGCTTATAAGTATTAAAACAGAGTTGCTTTCGGGTCTCGGAAAAGCATACTTTATTGCAATCTCTGAAGTTCCAAATAACACCAGTAGTGAAAAAATTGTTGAGCTAATATTAGCAAATATGATGTCTTTTCTCATTACATAAAATATCACCCAAAGAACAGCCCAAACCACAAGTAAGAAAGGGAAGAGGAAAGCAGCGCCACCGGCTGCTGTTGAAAGACCACGTCCGCCTTTAAAATTTAACCAGGGATTGTAGCAATGGCTGAATACTGCAAACAATAATGAAATTGCAGGAAAGATGAATTGATCTGGAAAGAGAAATGAAGGAATGAGTACACTTGCCGATCCCTTGAGAAAATCGATGAGGAACACAGAGTAGCCGATAAATTTAGAATTGCTGACCTCAAAAGAGTTCATTGCGCCAACATTACCCGAACCTTCCTTTGTGATGTCTACACCTTTTGCTTTCTTTAAGAAAATAAAAGCAGTTGGAAAAGACCCAAGTAAAAATCCAATTATTGAACTAAAAAGGTAATTCATAATGTTAAGTAATTAAAAAAGAAATTTAATGATTTTTGGAAAGAAAATTTGTCGAGAAAATTATTTGAATGAGAGGCGGCGGTCGGATTTGCCCCGAAATAAAAATTTCGGGGTTGCAGACCTTCAATTCGTGGTGATGAATTTGCCTTTCTTTGCTTTAATTTCTTTTTCACGTTTCATTGTATCTGATTTATTTTCAAATTCTTCCTGGTAGATTAGAATTAGAGGTTTTCTGCTTTTTGTTGATTTAACCAAACCAGAATTATGCTCATTTAACCTTCTTTCAAGATTTTTGGTAAAACCAATATATCTCTTATTATCTTTCTGACTAAGAAGTATATACACAGAATACATTATTGAATGAGTACGAAATGAGAGGCGGCGGTCGGATTCGAACCGACGAATAAAGGTTTTGCAGACCTTCGCCTTGGACCACTTGGCAACGCCGCCAAAAAAGAATCCGGCAACTGCCGGATTTGAGCGGGAAACGGGACTCGAACCCGCGACATCAACCTTGGCAAGGTTGCGCTCTACCAACTGAGCTATTCCCGCATTAATAAAATTATTAAGAACTCAAATTCGGGCAACAAATATAATATTGGTGTGCATTCTAATCAAATAACTTAAAATAAAAAAAGAGTCCGGTAGTTACCGGACTCTAATATCACAAAGAATGAATATAATTACTTAAGCAACATCATTTTCTTTGTTTGAACTAAATTTGCTGATTGCAGTTTGTATAGATAAACTCCACTTGGCAAGTTTGAAGCATTAAATGAAACTTCAAAGAAACCTGTTTCACTGAAACCATCTACTAATACTGCAACTTCTTCACCGACTGTATTGTAAACAGAAAGTTTTACGTTTCCAGATTCAGGAACACTGTATTTAATTTTCGTTGCCGGATTAAATGGATTCGGATAATTCTGTTCAAGTGCAAAAGAAAGCGGACCATTCACTTGAACTTCGATTTCGTCTGAATATTGAAATCTTCCGTCAAAATCGATTTGTTTTAACCTATAATAAAAAGTTCCTGTGCTAACTGAATTGTCTGTATAGGTATAATTTTGTGGTTCTGAAGTTGTCCCTGCACCATTTACAAAACCAACTGTAAAATAATCACCGCTTTCACTCTTTCTTTCAATCTCGAACATATGATTATTTGTCTCAGTAGCAGTTGACCAATTTAGTACAACATTACCAATGTTATTAACCTGAGCTGCAAATGATGTTAATTCGACGGGAACAATTCCTGTATATTTAATTATATAACCCAATCCGCAGCCACCGAATCCTAAGTTGTCATTTAAGAATCTCATATGTTGTACACCATTAACCGCAGCTTCAGTTGGTAAAGTTTCTTCCGTCCAACTTGATCCGAAATTTGTGGTTTTAAACATTCTGTAACCAGTGGTTTCATTTAATGAAAGTCTGATTTCATTTGAGCCGTTTTTTATTGCGTTCATATTTATTCCGGCAAAGGTAGTTACTCCCGGAGGTAAACTTGTAGCTTGCCACGTAGCTCCACCATCAATGGTTTTCATTATATTATTTCCATTGGAAGAAATTAATCCGTTCATATTATCCGTGAAGCCAACAGTTTGATAATACAATCCGGCAGTTCCACCAGTTCCGGAAACAGCAACAGTCATAAAATTGCCAGCGAAACCAGTAGCTGTGTAGTAGACATTTGCAGAGGCAGCACTCGGAGTCAGGTTTGCAGATCCCATCCAGAAATGATTTTGATCTGTCCAATCCCAGGCGTTTATAACGCCAAATTCATTCCCTGCAATTGGTGCCGAAGCCGCCAATGTCCAGGTTGTTCCGCCATCTGTTGTATACCTGAATTGATATGGTTGACCTGATCCGGGAGGATCTCCAATGTATACACCATTGTTAAGATCAAACATTTGAATTCCATTAATGAAACTACCAGTAACAATAATTTGTTCAGTCCAACTACTACCGCCATCACTTGTATGATAGATAGCTCCATTAACCGTGCCTATCCAACAATTAAGATTGTCAATCGCACAAATACCATATAAATTTTGTCCCGCAGGTAAACCGGAATTTTTTAATTCCCAGGTATTTCCGCCATCAGTGCTTCTGAATGTATATCCTGCATCGCAAGCAACCCAGAGAACATTCGCATCAACAACTGATATCGAATTAATATTTGGGAAGGGGGATGGAAGTTGGCTTAAAAGATTCCAACTTTGTGCATTTGAGATGACACTCAAAAATAAAGCAAGAAAGAAGATCGGAATAATTTTTTTCATAATATGTACCCTTTTAGTTGATTATATAAAATGAAGTTAATTAGTGGTAAGAATTTAAAATTTGGATTGATGGCTTTTCTCCTCACAATAATAAAATTGCATTTGAATATTAACAAAAACTTAAATTGATTTCAAATAAAACAAAAAAAGTCCGGCAGAAGCCGGACTTTAAATTATGAATAGTTAGAAAATGAAATTACTTCAGTAACATCATCTTCTTTGTTTGAACAGAATTTGCTGATTGCAGCTTGTATAGATATACACCTGTTGAAAGATTTGAAGCATCAAATGTAACTTCAAATGTTCCAGCCTGGCTGAATCCATTTACTAATACTGCAACTTCTTCACCAACAAGGTTATAAACAGAAAGTTTAACATTACCTGATTCAGGTACACTGAACTTAATGTTTGTTGTTGGGTTGAATGGGTTTGGATAATTCTGTGCCAATTCAAATGACAATGGACCAGTTGCATTAACTTCAACGACATCTGAATAAGCGTACGTTCCGTCGAAGTCAAGCTGTTTTAGTCTGTAGAAATTCACACCCTGTTCAGCTGTTCTATCAACAAAGCTGTAACTATTTTGCTCGGTAGTAGTTCCATTACCTTCAACAAAAGCAATAGTTCTGAATTCAGAAGATTCTGTTCTTCTTTCAATTTCAAAACCCTGGTTGTTTATTTCAGTAGCAGTTGACCAGTTTAATTCAACAAAGCCATTAATAGCATTTGCTGTAAATGATGTTAGCTCAACTGGTACTATTGGAGGCATAGAATCGCCAAAATAGTAATCATCAAAATACATTTCATCTGTTGCTGCAGCACCATAGAAATCATTTACTGAAAGCATAGCTGGTTTTGTACCCGCTTGTGTCCAATCCCACGTTGCAACTTGTGTGAAATTAGCAGGACTAGTACCAATCCAAAATTCAGCAGGAGTTCCGGGAGCATCTAAATCGACTATTACAATAATCTGATTCCATGCATCCTGAGTCCAATTAAATGCTACGTTGAATGTTGCACCGCCGCCGCCAGTTGTATCTACTCGACCTGTTCCTCCTACATCAAAATAACAATCGTGTCCCCAGACTTGTGTGGCTCCATAGAAATCATTCATTGTATTGAAGTAACCGGATTTTCCAGATGGGATATAAACCATAAGGCCGATGTACCATTTGCCAGAAGTTTGGTCGCCAAGTGGTTTTACAAGGTCATTATTTTGTACTACGACAGCTGAGTTCACACCGCTGAATGCATAATTCGAAGAGATATAGGCATCAGTTGTAGGATCACAAGGTGTCATATTCCAGGTTGTCCAGTTAGTATCCTGACAAGCAACCTGTCCACCAGAAACGAATGATTCAAAATCTGTGAAGTAACCAGCTCCGCCGCCACCGATATCATCAGTAACTATAGTCTGATAGTATGCTACTCCAGTACCTTCCAATCCTGTTGATGTCTGTGTTGGTGATGGGGGTACTGCATATGTTGGTGCCCAATCCCAGCCCACTCCTCCTACTAATTGTCCAAATGAACAATCTATTGGATAGGGGGTTATGCTCTGGTTATTGTAATAGTTTGCATTTACATCCCATTGAGCATAAATCAAATAATACATTCCTGCCTGGAAGTCAACATCCATCGGACCGGAACTATACCAGCCTTCTCCAGGACCTTGACCAGTTAGATCATTATATGCTATAAGGTTATAAACGCCTGCAAAAGTTGCTCCTTCATATACTACAAATTGTAGATTTGCAGCAGCCGTTGGATTTAAATATTGTCTTTGTTCAATCAGTTTTTTTGGTGTGGTGCATAGAAATACATTTCCACGACCTCTGACACCTGCCGGACCAAATACAAATGTATTACCACCGAAAACCTCCTCAACAGGTGTATCTGGTACATATATAGTTGGTCTCGGATTTAGTTGTACAGGTGGCGTCCTTATCCAACTGAGGTTGCAGTTGTGCAAAGGACAAGCCCGCAACGAAAACGAATAAGAATAGTATGCCTAAGAATTGTTTCATAAAGAAACCTCCTTTATTAAGTGATGGATGAAGTTAGTTAAGAAAAGAAATTTTAATAAGCTTAATGAATTGAAAAAAGAAAAAAACGTATGTTCAATTTTTTGTAGCATTCTAGACAAACAGACCCTCTATATAATGTGAATTTAATTCAATTATTTATACTAGCCCTACACAAAGAAAATGAATTTTCACAGAATTATAGCACTATATTAAGAAATTTCCAGAAAAAATCAACTATTAAATAAAAAAAATATATGCTGATGCACAATTATTTGTAAGAAAATGAGAAAAAATAAAAAAAAGTCCGGCAGAAACCGGACTTTAAATTAAGAATAGCTAGAAAATGAAATTACTTCAGTAACATCATCTTCTTCGTTTGAACAGAATTTGCTGATTGCAGCTTGTATAGATATACACCTGTTGAAAGATTTGAAGCATTAAATGTAACTTCAAATGTTCCAGCCTGGCTGAATCCATTTAATAATACCGCAACTTCTTCACCAAGCAAATTGTAAACAGAAAGTTTAACATTACCTGATTCAGGTACACTGAACTTAATGTTTGTTGTTGGGTTGAATGGGTTTGGATAATTCTGTGCTAATTCAAATGACAATGGACCAGTTGCATTAACTTCAATAACGTCTGAATAAGCGTATGTTCCATCGAAGTCAATTTGTTTTAATCTGTAGAAATTCATACCCTGTTCAGCTGTCTTATCAATATAGCTGTAACTGTTTTGTTCGGTAGTAGTTCCATTACCTTCAACAAAACCAATAGTTCTGAATTCAGAAGACTCTGTTCTTCGCTCAATTTCAAAACCCTGGTTGTTTATTTCGGTAGCTGTTAACCAGTTTAACTCTACAAAGCCATTAATAGCATTTGCAGTAAATGAGGTTAGCTCTACTGGAAGTGGTGTATCACTAAATCTGTAGTCATCAACATACATTTCATTGTTCGCTGGTGTCGCATCGGGACCAAACATGTCTGTTGCAGCAATTACTAGCGGACACGGTGTTCCGAATGTTCCAAGAGTATATTGCCATTGATAAACGAATACACCATTAACTGCTAATTGAGCCTGATCATTGTCAAGATCTATTACTAGCGACACAGGAAACCAGGTATCATGTGGAAATGTAAATGTTGCAGCGGAAGCACCACCAGCATCAAGAGTTCCGGTACCACCAGCATTAAAATAAGCTTGTGTTGCCCATACATAAGTAGGGGGTGCAAATGTTGCCATAACATTAAAGTATCCAAATTTACCTGTTGGGATGTATGCCATAAAATCAAGATACCATAAACCGGTTGTCAAATCTCCTAATGGTTTTACAATGTCCACAGCCCTTGGAGCTACTGCATCAACTAAATAAGAGTTTACGCCACTGTAAGCATAGTTTGTTGATATTAATGCATCTTCATTTCCGCAAGGTGCATCACTCCAGGTTGTCCAGTTTAAAGGATCCTGGCAAGCAAGCTGTTGACCTGCTACAAATCCTTCAAAATCTTCAAAGAATGTTCCACCGCTTCCTGTTTGAAGCAATTCATATCCGAAAAGTTCATCGGGCGAACCCTGAAGCAACCCACCAAGAGTAACGGTTCCGGGAACTAATTGATCTGTAATAAACAAACCACCTGCAAGACCGGCTGTTGCTGTTGGCTGACCAATACCAACATCTGACATAACATCGTGTTGTAAACCGGTGTAAGTTCCGGTAGTGTAATCCATTTGTAGAATAAGTTGAGGTGAACCATAACTCAAATTCTGAGTCCATACCCAAATGAATGGTCCGCCTGGAGAATAATTATCATAAGCCATTCCATAGATACCTGATTGAGTATTGGTGATAGTTCTCAGTAACGTACCTGTCAAACTGAACTCATAGAAATTAAAGTTTGGTGAAGTCCAGTTTCCACCAATTATTGAACCTGCACCACTGTTTCCATCAGGATTGTAGGCCATGAACCTAAATCCATTTGGTGCTGCGGTAACTGGGATTGTACCAACAGAAGTTCTTGTTACCGGATCAACTATCTGAACAGTTGTTGATGATGTTGAATGATAGACATACTGTCCGTCAAAACACATTCCTCGGGTTCCGGTAAAAGGAAGAGTAAATGTCATGTCTAATGTTCCGTCTGGATTCCATTGATCGCAAGTTGCACTAGCCCATTTACTAGTCCAGAATTTACCAATCGTTGGAATATATACAGCTCCAGCATTACCTGCTCCTCCGGTTATTGCCGTTGCATCGTAATCAAACTGAACATCCCAGGTTGCTGTTACTGAAGCATCTGAATTTACCTGTTGTAAAGTTGGACTTACTTCTGTAAAGTCCTGTGCAGATAATCCGAGACACATAATCAGAACAAAGAGTGTAGTAAGAATTTTTTTATACATAGAATTCTCCATGTTTAGTGATGAATAAAGTTAATTAGAGTGATGATGATTTGATTTAATTAAGAATGAAATACTACTACTAGTAGAAGGAGGAGATACAATCAGTTGGAGATTTTTCCTTAGCATTGTAATTAGCATCCCATTTAAAGACGAATGATATATTAACCTTTTAGAAATTTCTAAAAGTCACGTAAGAATTTTTATAAAAACCTGTTGTTATATTACTCATTTTTTGCCAATTAACAATAGACTTCTGCCATCAGAAAATAACCCGTAAATCCAAAAAATATTTGTTATTTTTAGATTTACTGTAATTCTTTTTCTAAAAACTTTTAATTTTAAATTGATGTATAAACGGCAGAGATTTGAACTAGTTGAAAACTTGAGCAAAAAGGGTATTTTTGATGAATCTTTGTTACAAGCATTTAGTAAAATTGAAAGAGAGAAATTTGTCTCACCAGTTATGAAACCAAATGCTTATAAGGATATCGCTTTACCGATTGGATATGGACAGACAATTTCTCAACCATACACAATAGCAATAATGACACAGGCTTTGCAAATTCAAAAAGGTGATAAGGTTCTAGAAATTGGTACTGGGTCTGGTTATCAGGCTGCAATACTTTTTGAGATGGGAGCCAAAGTTTATAGTATTGAAAGGAACATTGATATTTATAATGAGGTTCTGAAGAGATTTGAAAAACTTGGAATAAGAGTTCACTGCAAGTGTGGCGATGGGACTCTTGGCTGGAATGCATACGAACCGTATGATAAAATAATTGTTACTGCCGGGGCACCAAATGTCCCTGATGCACTAAAAAAACAATTAGCTGTGAATGGTAAAATGGTAGTACCTGTTGGAAATATGAGTTCGCAGACTTTAAAAGTATTGACCAAAACAGCAGAAGATGAATTTGAAATTGAGGACATTCCTCAATTTGCATTTGTACCGCTTATAGGTAGAGAAGGTTGGAAAGAATAGTACCTGGTAATTGTCGGTCCAACATGTTCCGGGAAGACAAATCTAAGTTTAAGCCTTGCACAAATTATTCTTTCTGAAATCATTTCGGCTGATAGCAGACAATTCTACAAGTATCTGGATATTGGAACAGCAAAACCTTCAAAAGAACAACTTCAGAAATTTCCACATCATCTAATTGATTTTTTAGATCCTACAGAAAAATACGATATAAGTAAGTTCGAAAAAGATGCTGAAAAAATTATTAATCAGATTCACAAAAAAAATAAAACTCCTGTTGTTGTTGGCGGGAGTGGTCTATATATCAAAGCACTAATTGATGGTATTTTTGATACGGATGTTAGAGATGAAGAATATCGAAAAGAGCTTCATCAAAAAAGAAAAGAGTTTGGTAATGAATATTTATACGAAGAATTAAAAAAAAATGATCCTATAAGTGCTGATAATATGCTTCCACAAAACTGGAAAAGAGTTATGCGTGCACTTGAAGTTCTTCGCGCAACAGGAGAGCCAATCTGGAAACATCATCAAATACAATCTGATCAAAAAGAAAAAAAATATAACTTCAAACAATTTGGATTGAACTGGGATAGAAAAATTCTTTATGAAAATATTGATGATCGGGTTGATGAAATGGTTGAAAATGGTTTTGTTGAAGAAGTAAAAAATAATTTGGAAAAAGGTTATGATAAAAATTTAAACTCTCTCAACACAGTAGGCTACAAAGAAATCATTCAATATCTGGAAGGTGAAATCTCACTTGAAAGAGCTATAGAATTAATAAAAAGAAATACCAGACATTATGCGAAGCGACAAATGACATGGTTCAGAAAAGATGAAAGAATTAATTGGTTTGCGATAAATGATATCTCGGAACTCGATCAAATAGCAAAAAAAATAATCCAAACTCTCTATTAGTATTATTAATCAATATTTTCTCATTTAAATAGATTACAATTTTCAATATATTCGCATAGTAACTTATCTAACTAATAGAACCAATCATTCCAATAAATATGGAGGATTTTATGGTCGGAATAGTAGGATATGGTTCATACCTTCCAAGATATCGAATCAAAGTAGAAGACATTGCCAAAGAGTGGGGCTCCGATCCTGAAGTAATCAAAAAAGGTTTACAGTTATTTGAAAAAACTGTTCCCGGACTTGATGAAGACACAATAACAATTTCAGTTGAAGCAGCAAGAAATGCTTTGAAGAGAGCAGGAATAAATCCACAGGATATTGGTGCTGTTTATATCGGTTCCGAATCACATCCTTATGCGGTGAAGCCGAGTGCAACAATTTTAATAGATGCCCTAGGAATTGGGCCACACGTTCACGTTGCCAGTTATGAGTTTGCTTGTAAAGCAGGATCTGAAGCGATGTATGTAGCTTATAGTCTTGTTAAAGCTGGTGAGATGAAATATGCAATGGGTATCGGCGCTGATACTTCTCAAGGAGCGCCTGGAGATGCACTTGAATATTCTGCTTCTGCCGGTGGTGCCGCTTTCATTATGGGAAAGGAAAATGTTGTAGCAGAAATTTTATTTACTAACTCATACACCTCAGATTCACCTGATTTCTGGAGAAGGGAACACGAGTTTTACCCGAGACATGCTGGCAGGTTTACAGGTGAACCAGCTTACTTTAAACATTTGGTAAGTGCTGGTAAAGCTCTTCTTGAAAAATCCAATTTAAAGCCCACAGATTTTAAGTATTCAGTCTTTCATATGCCGAATGGTAAATTTCCACAGATGGCGGCAAAGCAATTAGGCTTTACAAAAGAACAAATGGAAGTTGGCTGGATTGTTCCATGGATGGGGAACACGTACTCAGGTTCGTCTCCAACAGGACTAGCAGCAATTTTAGATGTTGCTTCTCCAGGTGATTTAATTTTTATGGTTTCCTTTGGATCAGGTGCAGGTAGTGATGGATTTATTTATAAAGTCACTGATAAAATAAAAAATGTGCAGGATAAAGCACCTAAGTTGAGAGATCAGCTTGATAAAGATAAAATCTATCTCGATTACGGGCAGTATGCCAAGTATCGTGGCAAAATAATTCTGAACGACTAGAAAGGAATTTAATTATGAGAGATGTAGTAGTAATTGGAATAGGGATGACACAGTTTGGGGAACTGTGGGGCAAATCCATCAAAGATATTTTTGTAGAAGCTGCAACCAAAGCAATTAAAAATGCCGGAGTTGATCACATTGATTCAATGTATGTCGGATCAATGAGCAGCGGATTATTTGTTGGACAAGAACATCTCGGTGCTGTGCTTGCAGATTATCTGGGACAAACACCAATCCCATCAACAAGAGTTGAGTCTGCCTGTGCTTCAGGTGGTGCGGCATTTCGTGCAGCATATTTTGAAGTTGCTTCCGGTGCAAGTGATATAGTCCTTGCAGGTGGTGTTGAAAAAATGACTGATGGTGCTGATGTAACAGATGCACTCGCAACTGCGGCAGACCAGGAATATGAAGTTTATCAAGGAGTTACTTTCCCGGGTTTGTATGCGATGATCGCAAATGCTCATATGAATCAGTACGGCACTACAAGAGAACAGCTTGCAGCAATTGCAGTAAAGAATCACAGAAACGGTGTTCACAATCCAAATGCTCAATTCAGAAAACCTGTAACTTTAGAGCAGGTAATGAATTCGACTTTAGTTGCTGATCCACTGAGGTTGTTAGATTGTTCACCAGTCAGTGATGGTGGGGCAGCAGTGATTCTTTGCTCGATGGATATTGCAAAGAAGTTTACTGATACGATCATAAAAGTTAAAGGAACAGCACAGGCATCAGATACAATTGCACTTCACTCAAGAAAAAGTTTAACAACATTAAACTCAGTTGTAACCGCGGCACAGAAAGCCTACAATATGGCTGGAGTAACCCCAAAAGATATCAACTTTGCCGAGGTTCACGACTGTTTTACAATTGCAGAAGCTGTTGTTTACGAAGATCTCGGCTTCTGTGAAAAAGGCTGTGGTGGTCCAGCAGCAGCAGAAGGAAGAACCTCAATTGACGGAAAAACTCCGTTGAACACTAGTGGTGGTTTGAAATCTAAAGGTCATCCTGTCGGTGCAACAGGTATCGCACAAATAATTGAGTTGTACGAACAACTGACAAGACAAGCTGGAAATCGACAGGTTAAAAATGCACATATCGGACTTGCTCAGAATATGGGTGGTTCCGGTGCAAGTTGTGTAATAAATATTCTGGAGGCAAAATGATCAGTCCAAAATATCACAGAGAAATTCCACAGCGTTATCGCTTGGAAGCAGGCAAATGTAAAGCATGCGGTAACATCAGTTTTCCACCAAGATTAGTTTGTCCCGATTGTGGAAAGAATGAATTTGAAACTGTCAGGCTAAATGAAGAAGGAAAACTATTAACTTATACTATCATCAGGGTTGCATCTGATAAATTCTTTGGCAAGACTCCTTTTGCTGTTGGAATTGTTGAGATGAAAGATGGAGTAAACCTAACCACACAAATCGTCGATGTTGATTTTGACAAGTTAAAGATCGGACAAAAAGTAAAATTAGTTTTTCGCAAAATACAGGATGAAGGAAAATCAGGTTTACATTGCTATGGGTATAAAGCGATCTTGATCTGATAGAAAATTTATATAAGCCATATCTTCATAGATATGGCTTTCTATTAACCTTTCATACTTTCCACAATTCTTAATAAATTACTTATCGAGTTTTAGTTTCTAATTTTTCTACACTATTGGATTCATTTTGAAAGAAAAAATAAGAATCGCGTCCGGTCAAGGATTCTGGTGTGATTTAATACTTTACCCTGAACTTGCTTCAGGGTCTCAATGTTTTGACAAATTATTTAATTTAAGTGAAAGATGCTGAAACAAGTTCAGCATAAAGAAAGATGAAAGAAAAAATAAGAATCGCGTCCGGTCAAGGTTTCTGGGGTGATTTAATTGATGCACCATATCACCAGGTAACAAAAGGAGATATAGACTATCTCGTGATGGATTATCTTGCTGAAGTTACTATGTCAATTCTTCAGAAACAAAAAAACCGAAACCCAAATCTTGGTTATGCAACGGATTTGATTGACTTGATGAAAAAGATTCTTCCAATCACTTCTAAAAAAGGGATTAAAGTAATTACAAATGGTGGCGGAGTAAATCCGGTCGCTTGTGCAGATGCAATTATTGAAGCCGCAATGAATCTTGATATAAAGAAGCTTGATGTTGCAGTTGTTATTGGTGATGATATTAAAAATTGTCTTGATGATATAATCCAAAAAGGTTGCAATCTTAAAAATATGGAAACTGATGAACCAATAACCATTGTAAAAGATAAACTATTAAGTGCAAATGTTTATTTCGGTGCTGCACCAATAGTAGATGCCTTAAAACGTGGGGCTGACATTGTAATTACCGGAAGAGTTACTGATACCGGATTAACTCTTGCACCAATGATTTATGAGTTTGGCTGGGATATGAAAGATTACAATCTTATGGCTGCTGGAACTGTTGCTGGACATATTTTAGAATGCGGGGCACAGTCAACCGGCGGAAATTTTTTAGGTGATTGGGAATCGATTGAAAATTTTACTGAGATAGGTTTTCCAATAGCAGAAGCTTATCCAAATGGAGAAGTAATTATAACTAAACACGAAAATACTGGAGGCAAAGTTTCATTTGAAACAATCGCTGAACAATTAGTTTATGAAATCGGAGATCCAAAAGATTATATAACGCCCGATTGTGTTGCAGATTTTACTTCAATAAAACTTGAAGAAGTCGGTAAAGACAGAGTCAAAGTATACAACGTGAAAGGAAAACCTGAAACAGAGTTCTATAAAGTATCTTGTTCTTACAAAGATGGTTACAGTGCAACAGGAACATTAACTTACTCCTGGCCGCAGGCACTGACTAAAGCAAGAAAAGCAGATAGAATTCTTCGCAAGAGATTGAAAAATCTCGGGCTTGAATTCGAGGAAATACGTTCAGAGTTTGTTGGTTATAACGCCACTCACGAAAACCTGTCTCCTAAACTTGATGAAGATAAAATAAACGAAATTGTATTGCGGTTCTCTGTTAGAGCACAGGATAGAAATACAGTAAATCGCTTTGGACAGGAAATAGCTCCGCTAATTTTAACAGGTCCTCCTAGCGTAACTGGGTTTGCGGGCGGACGACCAAAGCCAAAAGATGTTGTTGCATATTGGCCGGCGTTGATACCTAAGAAATTAGTAGTACCCAAAGTCAAAATTCTGGAGTTGAAATAGTTTACCTTGAACTTGTTTCAGGGTCTTTGATATATGAAAAATTACTACGTGTATATTTTATCAAGTAATAAGAAAGTTCTTTACGTTGGAATGACTGATGTTTTGGCAAGAAGAATTTATGAACACAAACTGGGATTAGTTGAAGGTTTTACAAAAAGGTATAATTTTAATAAGTTAGTTTATTATGAAAGTCAACCTGATCTACAAAGTGCAATTAAGAGAGAAAAGCAATTAAAAAATTGGCACAGACAGTGGAAGATTAATGTGATTGAAGAGAAAAACATAGATTGGAAAGATTTGTACCCTGAGATTTCTGATCCTGTTAAAAATCTTTATTCAGATTTATCCTGAATTTGATTCAGGTTCTTCAGAAAACAGAAATTATTAATTTAGACTAAAGATGCTGAAATGAATTCAGCATAAAGAGAGAAAAAATGAAAATCCAATTACGAAAAATAGCCCACGGTCGCAGCGGTGACAAAGGCGATGCAGCAAACATTGGTATCATTGCTAATGATCAAAAAGGATATGAGATAATTGAAAAATATCTGACCGCTGATAAAGTAAAAAAACACTTTGAAGGAATTTGTCACGGTAAAGTTGAACGATACGAGTTGCCAAATATCAGAGCTTTGAATTTTCTCCTTCACAACACATTGGGTGGCGGAGGAACGGTATCCCTTAAACACGATGCACAAGGAAAAACACTCGCTGCTGCTTTATTAAGAATGGAATTAGAAATTTAAAAATACTGTCATTCCGAATTTATTTCGGAATCTTTACTCATTTGAGATGCTGAAATTAGTTCAGCTTGACTGAATAAAAGGAAAAATAAATGTACGAAGAGGAACTAAAAGAACTTAAAACCTACCAAAAGAGAGTTGAAAATCTTCGGGGGTATCTTTGATGTTGATAAAAAGATATCAAAGGTAGAAGAGTTACGTACCAAATCGGGTGAGCCATCCTTCTGGAATGACCAGATCGCTGCCCAAAAAATACTTCAGGAAATAAAATCTCTCGAGCAGTGGATCAATCTTTACAAAAGTGTTGATAAAAAAGTAATTGATGTAAAGGATACAATCGAACTTGCAGCTATGGAAGAAGATGAATCGTATTACGATGAACTAAGAAAAGAATTAGATTCAGTCGTCTCAGTTATTGAAGATGCTGAATTCAAAAATATGCTTAGCGGAAAAGATGATGATAAAAATTGTCTGCTCACAATTCACTCAGGTGCGGGCGGAACCGAAGCACAGGATTGGGCTGATATGCTATTGCGAATGTATTTGCGTTGGGGAGAACAAAATGATTATCAGATGAATATTCTTGATATTCTTGAAGGTGATGGAGCTGGAATAAAATCTGCGACTATAGAAGTTACTGGTGAGTTTGCGTACGGTTATTTGAAAGCTGAAAATGGTGTCCATCGTTTGGTCCGTATTTCTCCTTTTGACTCGAACAAAAGAAGACATACTTCATTCGCGTCTGTGTTTGTAATTCCTGAGATCGATGATACAATCGAAATAGAAATAAATCCTGCCGATTTAAGAATTGATACCTATCGTGCTGGTGGGAAAGGTGGACAGAATGTAAACAAAGTAGAAACGGCGGTAAGGATAACTCATATTCCAACAAACACAGTTGCAGCCTGCCAGAGTGAAAGATCGCAGGGACAAAATAAAGCTACTGCAATGAAAATGCTTAAGTCAAAACTTTATCAACTTGAGCTTGAAAAGCAGCAAGCTGAAATTGATGAAGTTGAAAAAAACAAAATGAAAATAGAGTGGGGGAGTCAGATTCGCTCTTATGTATTTCATCCTTACAATATGGTTAAAGACCACCGGACTGATGAAGAAACCTCAGATGTTCAGAAAGTAATGGATGGAGATATTGATCGTTTTATAAAAGCATACCTTTCCAAGTTTAGTAGGAACTAATTTTTAGCTTGTCTTAAATGAAAAGCAAAAAATCGAATCATAAAAAATCTATTGATAAAAAGAATCAAGACTTCTTCAACAAAGTTTATGATATTGCTAAAAAAATTCCCTACGGAAAGGTTACAACGTATGGACACATCGCTGAAGCGTGCGGAATTAAATCTGCCGCACGAACGGTTGGTTGGGCTTTGAATGGATGTGGACCGGATATTCCAGCTCACAGAGTTGTAAACAGATATGGTGCTCTAACAGGGAAAATTCATTTCGGTGATCCAAACTTGATGGAAGATTTGTTAATAAATGAAGGAGTTGAGTTTGATGAATATGGTTGTGTGAATCTTGAAAAGCATTTGTGGATACCAAGAAGGAAGAAGAATCTCTACTAAAGGCGCGAAGAGATCCTTCGTTGCACTCGGGATGACCTATAAAAAATTAATACCTATCAACACTTATCGAAGAAACACCGCAATCAATATTGATGTAGACTTTATTCACGGCTTCATCAAAATTTTCTGTCAGATAATGATCAGAGTCTAATTTTTTGAATTCACTAAAATGTTTTGACGACAGTGCACCATCAGTTACAATTTTACATCCGGATTCTTTTGGAATGAATATATTAATATCTGATGCGCCTGCATCAACTGTTATTTCTGTTTCCGGAGATAGATCATTGATTTTGATAGTAATTGCTGCCGCACCCATATCGACATCGATATTCTTAACTTTAAACGGAGTCAGATCAAAATCCATTGAAGCTGCACCTACATCAAAGTTCATATCCCAAACAGGTTCTGAATTTAATTTAATATCAACTTGATTTTTATAATCATTACCAAATCTAAATACTGCTTTTTTACCCATCTTAAAGTTTATAGTAGAACTTGTATCGTTATCATATCTGGTTAGAACATAATTATTTTGAATTCCCTCAGTCAAAGCATAAACTAAGTCGTTTGTTATTTCCGCAATTCTAAATGACCCGCCTCCAGCATTAAAATTAAGTGTGGCAAAAGTTAAAGTTGAATCGAATGATTCTGTGTATTCAGTGGTGCCATACTTGTTATTCGCTTCATCACCAATGTCTATGTGAAAATCGTCACTGACAAAATGAGTCGCTGTTTTAAAACTTGCAAAAATAGCCAGGGCAAGTACAACCGCAGCAAGTCCTGCGATAACACCTTTGCCGTATTTATGTTTGACCAGGATGGACAACCCTATAAGTACAATGGTTAATGGCCAGAGCTTCCAGATTGTTCCCCAATCCATAAAAATGTTTGTGAAGTTATTTATTAGAACGAGGAGTCCTAATCCTATAAATAATAAACCCCAGAATATGTGTGATGATTTCATTTTAAATCTCTTGTTTAATTTTTTGATTTTAAAAGTAGTCCAACACCAATTGCTATTAAGATTACCGGCCAGTAATGATCAAAATCGAATCTTGGAAATAAATTATCAAGCAATAGTAATCCGCCTATTACGATAAGTACAATTGCGACCCAAAGTTGTCTGCCGCTTGTTTGCGGTATCGAACCAGCAACACTTCCGTTTGCTACACTGAATGAATCGGAATTATTTTCAGTTGAAGAATTACCGGACCCACTTCTACTTTCCGGAGGTGGCTGGTTAAATGTATTCTTTGGAATTTCATATGGTTTCTGAGGAACAACTATCCATAAAATTATATATGCAATTATTCCGCCGCCGCCTAGAAACACAACCACAATAAATAAGACTCTCACCAAAGTTGAATCAATATCAAAATATTCTGCCAGTCCACCAGCTACTCCACCGAGCATTTTATCTGAAGTTGATCTATATAGTTTCTTTGCCATTTTTCCTCCGATTGATCTTATTCTATTAATTCTCTGCTACTAATAAAAGATATTTTTATTCATTTACACGCATATTGTTAGGTATGGTAAGATTGTATCGGTGATTGCAGGAGATTTGTCGGTTAATGAAACTTTATAGATGAATGATTGTATGAATGAAATATTGTAGAGGAAACTTTTATTTCAAAATAACTAAATACTTAATCCAATAACAGTCAGATTTTTCAATTTTGCCGAGTATAAGCGTAATCGTATATTTCGCACTAAAATCAATAATTGAAATGAAAATTGCTGTTTGCCAGATTAATCCAATAATTGGCAATTTAGATTACAATAAAGCTAAGATAGAAAAGGGATATGAGAGAGGTGTAAAGGAAAATGCTGATCTTGTAATCTTTCCTGAATTATCACTTATTGGTTACCCTCCTTTAGATCTTGTTGAGAAAGCTGAATTCAGGAAAGCCGTTCGTAAAAAAATTAACGAGCTTGCAGCAATTACTGGTGAAGTCGGTTTGTTATTCGGAGCAATTACGGAAGACAATGATTTAATAGGTACGAATATTCACAATTCTGCAGTTCTCTGCTACAATGGTAAAGTCCAATTTATCCAACCTAAAAGTTTAATACCAAATTATGATGTATTTGATGAAATGAGATACTTCGAACCAGCCAAAGAAGTGTTGGTTCTTCCATTTAAAGGAGAGAAATTGGGAATCTCTGTCTGTGAAGATATCTGGAATGATGCTGATTATTGGTATCGGAGAAGATATGAAGTTGATCCGGTTGAAGAATTGAAAAAGAAAGGCGCTACTGTTTTAATAAATATTTCCGCAAGTCCTTATTCATTTGGAAAAAGAAAAGAGCGACTTGAAATGTTATCGGTACTATGCAATCAGGGAAATCTCCCATTGGCTTATGTTTGTTCTGTTGGAGTTCAAACTGATTTGGTTTTTGATGGTGCAAGCATGTGCCTGGATAAAGATGGAAATCTGGTTCAACTGGGTAAATCTTATGAGGAGGATTTTTTTCTTTTTGATACTAAGAATGATAATAAAATAAAAGTTGAAGTTGAAAAATCATTTGAGGAAGAAGTACTGTCCTCATTGATTTATGGAGTAAAGGAATATTTTGAAAAAATGAAGTTCAAAAAAGCTGTGGTTGGATTAAGTGGTGGTCTTGATTCAGCAATGGTTGCATATATTGCGGTTAAAGCTCTGGCAAAGGAAAATGTGCAAGTTTTAATGATGCCATCAAAATACTCAAGTGAAGGAAGTATTTCAGATGCTGAAAAACTGATTAAGAATCTGAATATTAATTCGGACAATGTATCGATTCAAAGTGTTGTTGAAGAAACCAAAGTGCTGTTAGAAAACAAATTTAAAAATCCAATCAAAAAACTTACGATAGAAAATATTCAAGCCAGGATTAGGGGAGTTTTTTTGATGGCTTTTTCTAATAATGATAATCAATTAGTTTTAACTACCGGAAATAAATCTGAACTAGCAGTAGGATATTGTACATTGTACGGAGATATGAGCGGAAGTTTAGCAGTTATTGCAGATGTTTATAAAAGTGATCTTTACAAGATTGCAAAATATATTAACAGGAATAATGAAATAATTCCGAATGAAATAATCACAAAGCCTCCATCGGCTGAATTGAGTCCAAATCAAAAAGATCGAGGATGATCTTCCTCCATACGAACTATTGGATAAAATTCTTAAAATGTATCTTGAGGAAAACAAAGAGTTTGATGAAATTAATTCAATAATTAATGACGAAGAAATTGTAAATAAGGTTTTAAGATTAGTTGATTTGAATGAATTTAAAAGAAGACAAGCGGCTCCCGCGTTGAGGGTTTCGAAAAAAGCATTTGGAAATGGAAGAAGATATCCGATTGTGCAGGGATGGAGGAAATAATAGGAAATTGAATAATTAGGTAAATTCAACAAAATTCTGCTCGTTACCCAAAATATTAGTATACCATTCCTTAACTTTGTAATTGAAATTTGAAAATAAATTAACGATTAACAATTGATGATTCTTTACAATGAAAATTTTTAATTTAATTGCAGTTATATTTTTACTTTTAACTTTGACAGTTTCAGCTCAATTTGGGGTTCGTAATGATTTAATAAAAATTAATTCCTACCAATCTTTCGATAAAGTTTATAAAGGAACTGAGTTTAAATTAGCTGTTGAAGTTACAGTTGCTGAAGGCTGGCATATCAATTCTAATAAGCCTTACGATGAGTATCTAATTCCTACATCTTTGACTATTGTGGATAACCCATATTTTAGGCTAAAGAAGGTTGTTTACCCTAAACCACATGACTATAAATTTGCATTCTCTGAGTCTCCTTTATCAGTCTGGGAAGGTACAGTTTATAAAGGCGCTTTAATTCAAGTTGATTCTAATGCCGTTCCGGGGACATATTCTTTAGTAGTTAAGCTACAATATCAGGCTTGCAATGAAATGAGTTGTCAAGCTCCAACATCGATTAAGGATACTATAAATATTGAAGTAGCAGATAATACAACACCGGTTAATTCTATAAATGAAGACAAGTTTGTTAACATTGATCTAAGTTTTACTCAAACTTCAGTTACAGAAAAAGCTGAGGCAGATCCGATATCAAATGCCTTGGAAAGTCAGGGTTTATTATTAGGCTTATTGCTTGTTTTTGTTGGAGGTCTTGCATTAAATCTAACTCCTTGCGTCTATCCTCTAATTCCAATTACAGTTGGTTATTTTGGTGGACAAAGTGAAGGCAGCACAACCAAACTTTTCTTTATGGGTGTTCTTTTTATTTTGGGATTATCAGTAACATATTCCGCTATTGGTGTAATTACTTCTTTAACGGGTGCAGTTTTTGGTGCTCTGTTGCAAAACCCGATTGTCATTTTGCTAATTGTAGCGATTATGTTAGGACTTTCGCTAAGTATGTTTGGGGTTTACGAATTTAAACTTCCAGATAGTCTTGTAAATAAAGCAGGTGGAGCTAAGGCTGGAATGTTTGGTGCATTCTTTATGGGTTTAACGATGGGAATTGTTGCTGCACCTTGCATTGGTCCATTTGTTCTTGGACTGGTAACATATGTTGCAACTAAGCAAGATCCATTTTTTGGATTTTTACTCTTCTTTGTCCTTGCGGTAGGTCTGGGAACGCCATATTTGTTTCTTGCAGTTTTCTCGGGCAAGATTAAAAATTTACCAAGAGCGGGTGAGTGGATGGATGCTGTTAAACATATCTTTGGCTTTATTCTTGTTGGTATGGCACTTTACTTTTTGTTACCATTATTACCCAAAAGTATATCAGGCTACGTTCTTCCTGTATTTATGATTGGAACTGCGGTTTATTTAATATTCTTTGAAAAGCTTGCTAACTCAGTTAAAGGTTTCAGAATTTTTAAAATTGTTTTTTCTGTTTTGATAATGTCTGTCGGTATTTATGCTCTGGTTCCTTCGAATGCAAATTCGGTTGAATGGAAACCTTTCACAGAAGATGCACTTACTGAAATATCAGGCAGAGGAGTGATAATAGATTTTTACGCTGATTGGTGTATCCCTTGTAAAGAATTGGACGCAGCCACATTTTCGGATCCACAAGTGATAGAATTATCAAAAGATTTTGAAACTTATAAAGCAGATATGACGAAATCACTTTCTTCAGAAGTTGAAAACCTAAGAGATCAATTTAAAATAGTCGGTGTTCCGACAGTACTAATTTTAAACTCAAAAGGTGAAGAAGTTGAAAGGATAACCGGCTTTGTTAATGCAGCGGAGTTTTTCAAAGTTATATCGGCAGTGAATTAACAAAGAACCTTTTTTTACATTGCTAAATCAGATAGTACTTAGTAAGTTTATTATCGAATAAAAAATATTTAGGAATAAATTAAGATGGCAGAGACCAAAGAGAAAAGTTTTCAAGAATTAACGAGTGTTACTGTTCGTTTTGCCGGGGATTCTGGAGATGGAATGCAGTTAACCGGCACACAATTCAGTGATACCACCGCGTGGATTGGTAATGATTTAAATACATTACCTGATTATCCTGCTGAAATTAGAGCTCCCGCCGGGACAATTTATGGAGTAAGCGGTTTTCAACTTCATTTCGGAAGCGAAGATGTAAATACACCCGGCGATTTACCTGATGTTCTTGTTGCAATGAATCCTGCTGCGTTAAGGAAGAATTTAAAAGAACTTAAGCCAGGTGGGGTCATAATAGTAAATTCAGATTCATTCGATCAGAAAAATCTCAAACTTGTTAATTATGAAACAAATCCTTTGGAGGATGATTCGCTTAGTGGTTACGAGTTACACCAGGTGCCGATAACCTCACTTACAGCAAATGCACTGGAAGGTATGCCATTAAGTCCAAAAGAAGTATCAAGATGCAAAAACTTTTTTGCTCTTGGGTTAATGTATTGGTTGTATGACAGACCACTAAAAAATACTGAAGATTGGATAAAGGAAAAGTTTAAAAAGCATCCTGAATATATCGAAGCTAATACGAAAGCTATGCAATCGGGTTACAATTTTGGTGAGATGACTGAAATTTTCACTACTCGTTATAAAGTTGAACCAGCAAAACTTCCAAAAGGAACATACAGAAATATTTCAGGTAATGAGGCGACTGCACTCGGATTTCTTACTGCTTCTGTTAAAAGCGGACTGCCATTATTTCTTGGCTCATATCCAATTACACCTGCATCGGAAATTTTGCAGTATATAAGTTCCTATAAAAATTTTGGAGCCAAAACAGTTCAAGCAGAGGACGAAATTGCGGGAATCACGTCAGCAATTGGTGCTTCATTTGCAGGTAATCTTGCTATCACTTCAACCAGTGGACCTGGTTTAGCTTTAAAAACTGAAGCGATCGGTTTAGCTGTAATGACTGAATTGCCGCTTGTTATAATCGATGTTCAAAGGGGTGGGCCGAGTACTGGACTTCCAACTAAGACAGAACAAGCAGATCTTCTTCAAGCAATTTATGGAAGAAATGGAGAAGCCCCGGTTTGCGTAGTTGCAGCTCGTACTCCGCGAGATTGTTTTTATATGGCGATAGAAGCTTCAAGAATTGCATTGAAATATATGACGCCGGTTATTTTATTAACTGATGGGTATCTTGCGAATGGATCTGAACCCTGGAGGATACCGCATATGAATGAATTGCCGGAGATATCTGTAGAATTTCGAAAGGAAGTTGATGGTTATTATCCTTATTCGAGAGATGAAAATCTTTCAAGACCGTGGGCTATTCCAGGGACTCCCGGCTTAGAGCACAGAATTGGTGGACTTGAAAAATCTGATATTTATGGAACTGTAAATTACGACCCGGATAACCATCATAAAATGATTAAGCTTAGAGAATCAAAAATTAAAAATATCGCCAATGATATTCCGGAACTAAAAATTGACGGTGAAGAAAAAGGAGAATTATTGGTTGTTGGTTGGGGTAGTACTTATGGAAGTATTAAAGATGCTGTATTAAAAGCAAGAAGCAGCGGTTTAAAAGTATCTCAGGCTCATCTTAGATATTTAAATCCTTTACCTAAAAATACTGAAACTGTTCTCAGGAATTTCAGAAAGGTATTAATTCCTGAAATCAATATGGGTCAACTTGCAAGATTGATAAGGAGTGAATATTTAATTCCTGTTGAGCAGTTAAATCTTGTAAGAGGATTACCGCTTAAAGTAAATGATATTTTAGAAAAAATAACGTTATTACTCGGAGGTGGAAATGGCAAATAGTGTAGACACTACTGAAAAGAAATATACTGCAAAAGATTTTACAAGTGATCAGGATGTTCGCTGGTGCCCGGGTTGTGGAGATTATTCAATTTTAGCACAGGTGCAGAGAACTTTTCCTGATATGATCCAAACAGAAAAAGAAAAAATTGTTTGGATTTCCGGTATTGGATGTTCCAGCCGTTTTCCATATTATATGAATACATATGGGTTCCATGGAATTCACGGACGTGCACCAATCTTAGCAAGTGGAGTTAAAATAGCAAATCCAGAACTTTCAGTTTGGGTAGCTACCGGTGACGGAGATTTATTAAGTATAGGTGGAAACCACTTTATTCATGCTTGCAGAAAAAACATTGATCTCAAAGTATTACTTTTTAATAATAGGATTTATGGATTAACTAAAGGACAATATTCTCCAACTTCTGAAAAAGGTAAAGTTACCAAAACTACACCCTTTGGAAGTGTTGATTATCCTTTCAATCCTATATCACTTGCACTTGGATCAGATGCAACATTCGTTGCTCGTTCGATTGACAGGAATCCAAAGCATATGCAAGAAATGATTAAGAGAGCAGGTAAGCATAAAGGATTTGCATTACTCGAGATTTTCCAGAACTGTAATATTTTTAATGATGGTGCTTTTGAACAATTGACTGATAAAAACACGAAAGATGATCACGTACTAATACTAGAACACGGTAAGCCTATGGTATTCGGAAAAAATCAGGATAAAGGAATTAAACTTGATGGCGCACACCCGGTAATCGTTGACATTTCAAATGGAAAATACTCGAAAGATGATTTATGGGTGCATGACGAATTTTCTGATAGTCCTGTCTATGCGATGATACTCGCTCATTTAGAAGACAAACCGGAATTCCCAAGTCCAATTGGAGTATTCAGACAGTACTTTAAAACTACATACGATGAAGGGATCCAGAATCAGATTAAAAGCGTTACTGAGAAAAAAGGAAAAGGTGATTTAGAAAAAGTTTTATTCGGTGCTAATACCTGGGAAGTAAGTTAATCAAAAGATGAATCAAATTTTCACAAATCGGGGCTTAATTAAAAGCCCCTTTTATTTTTAATGATTGATTTTAATAGCCTCCAAGATTTAATAATCAAGAACCATTCATTTCTTATCACTACTCACGTAAATCCTGATGCAGATGCTGTTGGATCCGAAATTGCGTTCTATAAAATGTTAAATATGCTGGGTAAAGATTCAATAATTATTAACCATAGTGCAACACCATACAATCTTCAATTTCTCGACTCAGAAAACGAAATAAATAAATATAATCCAGAGTTACATGATAATTATTTGAATACTTCGGATGCTCTGGTAGCTTTAGATTTTAATAGATCCGATCGGATGGTAAGTATGCAAAAAGCATTTTTGGAATCTCACCAAACTAAAATTTGCATTGATCATCACCAGGATCCTGAAGGTTTTGTAAATTATCAATTTGTTGATGAATATTACGCAGCAACAGGACATATTTTGTACGATTTTATTAAAACGACGGGAATCATCAAAATAACAAAGGAAGTTGCTGCTCCCATATATGCGGCTATTATGACTGACACCGGATCATTTCGTTTTGAACGCACCACTGCTGAGCTTCATCACATAATAGCCAAATTATTAGATACCGGAATTAATCCAACAGAAATATATAATCGTCTCTATGATGAGAGCAGATTTAGTAAAATTAAACTCCTTGGAAAGAGTTTAAGTTCACTTAGATTAATCGCTGATAATCAAATAGGTTATATGGTTATAACTCAACAAGATTTTAATGAGTTTGATGCACTTGAAAGTGATACCGAAAATTTTGTTAATTATATTCTTTCTACAGCGGGAGTTAGATTGGGGATGTTGTTCATTGAATTGAAAAATGGGTTTAAGGTTAGCTTTAGATCCAAAGGAAAAATACCGGTAAATAAGCTGGCCGGAATATTTGGAGGGGGTGGACATACCAACGCATCTGGAGCACGATTCAGAGATGCTCATATGGCTGATATGGTTCCAAAGATTTTAAAAGAAGCAGAAAAATTTATAAAAAACTATTAAGAAGGAAAAAATGTTCAAGTTGAATTTCAAAACCGCGACTAAACAAGTATTCGACAATTTATCGGCAGCAGTATACTATATACAAGAAGATAAAAATATTAATAAAAATCTAATTCCATTTGAGAAAAAATTCAGAATCAAATTATCTGAGCTCCAGCGAAGAAACTTATTAAATAAGGAAAATAAACAGCTCACAATTTCAAATAGTAAAGGAAAACCCGGACAATTATTTTTAAATAAATTTAAGTTCGATGAGAAATTTACAGTCGACTTTTTTAGAAATAATCTTGCCGGTATAATTAAAGAATTAAAAAATGAGCAACTAAAATCATTGCATATTTTCATTCCTGATTACAAATTATTTGATAAATATTTTGATGATAAAGAGTATTTCTACAGATCATTTCTTGAAGGGATATCTCTAGGAAATTATACTTTCGATAAGTACAAAAAAGAACAAGATAAAATTCGTAATCTTTCAATAGTTGTATATGCAGATGACGAGAAATTATTAAAGGCAGCTATCAATAAAAATAATTCAGTTATAGAAGGAGTTTTCTTCACAAGAGATCTTCAAAATGAACCTTCATCTGCATTACGACCTTTTGAGTTAGCTGATACGGTAAAAGAGACACTTACAAAATATGGAATGAAGGTAACAGTTTTTGATGAGAAGGAGATTAAAAAAAGAAATATGGGTGGATTAATTGCTGTAGGAAAGGGAAGTGACGCTAAACCAAGATTTATTGTAGTTGAATACAAACCCAAGAACAAAAAATCTAATGTAAAGAAAATAGCTCTTGTTGGGAAAGGAGTAACATTTGATAGCGGTGGCTATTGTATAAAACCTTGGCAAGGAATGCTTGAAATGAAAGCAGATATGTCAGGTGCAGCTGTTGTTGCAGGTACAATGCTGGCTGCAGCTAAAATGAATTTACCAGTTGAAATTCTTGGTGTTATCCCATCTGCTGAGAATATGATTAATGGTGAAGCAATGAGACCTGGTGATGTAGTGAAAACTGCTTCCGGAAAAACTATTGAAGTTGGTCACACAGATGCTGAAGGTAGAATGATTCTTGCTGATGCTCTTGATTATGCATCGAAGCAAAAACCTGATCAGATAATAGATTTTGCAACCCTGACTGGAGCTTGCATCGTTGCACTCGGATTAACTGTGGCTGGATTATTTACAAAAAATGATTTACTTGCCAATGAATTGTATAGCATTGGAATGAAAACTTACGACAGACTTTGGCGATTACCGATGTGGGATGATTATAACAAAGGTAATGAGAGTAAAATTGCAGATGTTAATAATGATGGCGGACGATGGGGAGGTGCAATTACTGCTGCAAAATTTCTCGAAAATTTTGTTGATAAGAAAATTCCTTGGGCTCACCTTGATATCGCAGGTCCGGCTGTTGGTAATGATATGACCAATTACAACAAGGATTATATGACAGGTTTTGGTGTGAGATTGATGACGGAATACCTATCAAATTTAAAAGACTAAAAAGGTAGAATTTAACTTTTTACTTGAGATTAATTTTTCCGTCTTTAATCTCATAAATCTGATCTGCTAAATCAACCAGATTCTGATTGTGAGTGACTATCACAAAAGTAACTCCGAGATTTATTTTAAGATTGAGAATTAGTTTGTGAATTTCCTCGCTATTAACAGAATCAAGATTGCCTGTTGGCTCATCCGCAAAAATTATTTTAGGGTCATTTGCTAAAGCTCTTGCAACAGCTACACGCTGTTGTTCACCACCTGAAAGTTCTGCAGGTTTATGATCTAATCGTTCAACTAGTCCCACAGTTTTAAGTAGACTCTTCACTTTTAGTTTTAGCTTTCTGTAAGTTGACTCCGTCTATTAATTGAGGAATCATCACATTTTCCAGAGCACTGAACTCAGGTAAAAGGTGATGGAACTGAAATACAAATCCAACATTTTCATTTCTGAATCTCGCGAGTTTATCATCAGAGAAATTAAAGATATTTTTGTCATCGTAATAAATTTCACCAGAATCAGGACGATCTAATCCTCCAAGAAGATGAAGAAGAGGTACTTTTGCCTGCACCAGAAGCTCCAACTATAATCGTTATTTTTTCTTTTTGAATTTCAAGTGAAATTCCCTTCAAAACATTTAGATTCACTTTTTTAGTCGTCTGAAAAGACTTAACAATATTGCTAGTTTTTAATATTATTTCATTCATGGAATTTTAATTGTTCATTCTATTTATTAAATTAGTTCACTCCCACTTGATGGCAATTATTGGATTAACTTTTGCAGCTCTTTTAGCTGGAATTAGTGATGCTAAAAATGATAGCAGCATTGACGCTCCACTTATAAAGAAGAAATCGGATAATCTTACCTCGATTGGAAGCGAATCAATTTTATATTGTGATGGATCGAGTGGATAAATGTTGAAGTGTATCTGAATATAACAAACAGCGTAACCAATAATTAAACCCAGTAATGTACCCATTATACCAATAAGCAATCCTTCAAACATAAATATTTTTAACACCGAGTTTTCTGTAGCTCCCATTGACCTAAGTATCCCTATATCACGTTTCTTCTCAATAACTGACATTGAAAGTGAACCAAGGATATTAAATGTTGCCACGGCAATAATTAATGAAAGAATTATGTAGGCCGTCCATCGTTCTATTTGCATTACGGAATACAATTCCTGGTGAAAGTCGTACCACGACTCAACATTATAATCTTCAGGGTTAAGTACTGATTGCAACTTTTGTTTTACATTATTTGAATTAGTTATATCATCCAACTTTATATCATAACCCTGGAAATTATTTTTATAGCCAAATAAATATTGAGCGTCTTTTAAGGAACAAAAAATATAACCTCCGTCATATTCATTGTTCTTAGAACTGAAAATGCCGTCAACATAAACTTTTTTAGATGTTGGTAGTGAAAATTGAGTTATTGCCTGCTCAATATTTGAGGGTGAGATCAATATTATTGAGTCTTTTGACATAACAAGAAGTTTGTCGGCAAGCTGCAATCCAACAAATACATTGTGATTTTCGTCGTTGAAGTTTTTTTCTGTACCATCAACAAGATTTTCGCTTAACTGATAAACCGAATTTAATTTTTTCTCATCAATACCTTTCAAATTGACAACCTGAGTTATGCCTTTACTATATGTTAAAACTTTACCTTCAATGTATGGGGAGTATGATCTAACTTCTTTTTGAGTGCGAATTAATTTATCAAGCTCTTTAATATTTTTTTCGCCCTCATCTGAAATTGCGGTTATTCGAATATGAGGATCAAGATTCATAAGATAGTCAATAACTAATGAACTGAATCCATTAAACACAGATAGGACAATAATTAATGCTGCAACTCCAATAGTAATGCCGGCAACCGAGATGAAAGAAATTATTGTAATAAAATTAATTTTGTGCTTTGAAACGAGGTAACGCTTTGCTATGAATGTTTCATAGTTCATCAGTCAAACCTCAGTGCATTAACTGGCTTAATTTTGGAGGCAATAAAACTCGGAATAATTGATGCAAGCAAACAGAGTAAAAATGTGATAATGGCAATTGCCAAAAAGGTTTCAGGAGTTATCAAAAAAGGAACCCGAGACATAAAGTAGACAGAGGAAGGAAGTGTAATTATATTAAACTCTTCCTGGATAAACATCAGGATAAAACCAAGTAAACTGCCGGATACAATTCCTACAAAACCAATAATCGAACCGTTAATTAAAAATATTGTTATAATTTGATTTCGTTTCGAACCTAGAGTTTTTAGAATTCCTACAGCTCTTGTTTTTTCAAGCACAATCATTAATAATGTACCAATAATATTAAATACGGCAACAAGAATTATTAATGCCAGAACAATTGGTATTGGTTCTTTTTGAAGTTCGATCCATGTGAAAATATTTCTGTGCAACTGGTAAACTGATCTGACATAGTGTGGATAGCGCAAACTCTTTGCAAGGTAAATTGTTAGACTATCCAACTTGGAAATATCAGCTAACTTAATATTATATCCGGTTATATTATCTCCGATTGCAAATAATTTTTGTGCTTCATCCAGCGAAGTGTATGCATAAGAGTCATCATACTCAGTCATTCCACTTTCAAAAATTCCTGTGATCGTAAACTTTTCAATATTTGGTAAGTTTTCCGGTGAGGGAATCTCATCATTACGAAGAGCGAAAACGGTAATATTATCTCCCACTTTAACAAAAAGTTTTTCAGCGAGTTTTTCTCCTATGAGGATAGAATTATTAGAAAGATTATACTCTCCGGCGACTAAATTTTGTACAAGAAATGGTTTCTTATTCTTTGAGTCAATCCCAATTAAATTTAACCCCTCTTTTTTCTTTTTATGACTTACAATAACTAGCTTAGAAGCAAAGGGAGTTATTTCAGGATTATATTTCTTTAATTGTTTTTCTATCCAGGGTAGAGTTTTGTGATAATCAGGTAAAATCGTTCTGTATGATGTAATCTTTATATGCGAGTCAAAATCTATCACCTTATTTGTAATGGTCTGCTCAAATCCCTTTAGCACACTTATAGCTATAATTAAAGTGGCGACACCAAGTGCAATCCCAACTATTGAAATTGTTGAAATTAAACTTATGAAACGGGAGTCCTTCCTTGAAAGTAAAAAGTTTTTTGCAATATACCAGGAGACATTCATAAATATATTAACAGTATCGAATAATAAAGCGAAATTTAATTAAGAATAAAGCGATGTGAAAGCCGTAAACATTTTCGATCTTATGTATGATTGGAATGACGAAAATGACAAAAAATTACTTTTTTTTTCAGTAAACGATAGATATATTTGAAACTCAATTTTAAAAATACTTATTATCGGAAGGTAATAAGTATATTTTTTGTTCTTTTTTTAATGAAGATGTAAGATCGGGGCGTAGCGTAGTCCGGTTATCGCGCCTGCTTTGGGAGCAGGAGGTCGCAGGTTCGAATCCTGCCGCCCCGACAATATCTTTGCCAAATATACTACTTGATTAATCAAAATTGTTTATTAGTAGTTGCTTAGAGCGCCCGTAGCTCAATCGGATAGAGCATCAGCCTTCTAAGCTGGAGGTTAGTGGTTCGAGTCCACTCGGGCGTACACAATGATGGTGAGCGTAGCTCAGTTGGTTAGAGCACCAGGTTGTGGCCCTGGGGGTCGTGGGTTCAATTCCCATCGCTCACCCAAGTTGCGTTTTGAATTGTTTATTCTAATTTTTTATTTCCAAGGCCCCATCGTCTAATGGTTAGGACCTCGCCCTTTCACGGCGGTAATAGGGGTTCGAATCCCCTTGGGGTCACAAAACCTCGGTATGATTTATCGAGGTTTTTTTATTTTGATAATACTGATTTAATTTCATACTTATTATATCAGATTAAAATATAATTTGTCAATCCAATGTATGATAACAATAAGATAATTCGATTTAGCTACTAATTTATACCCTGTTAATTTTATTCTAATAGCCATATTTTCACTATAATAATATAAAATGATATTTCTCACAATGCGGAACATCGAACTTTGAAGAAGAATACAATTGTTTTACTTGCAGTTCTTTTACAATTTTGTTTTGGAACTTTATCACTCGCACAAAGTTATTTTAAACCCAGTATAAGTGATGCACTCAGGATATCAGTTGGTGGTCAAATCTTTGATGCACGCTCTTTAGGAATGGGGAACTCCAATTCTGTTATAAATGATACATATTCGGCTACTCTTAAAAATCCAGCAGCACTCGGACTAGCCAGAAAGTTTACAGTTAACACATCGGTGGGATTGAATCTTTATTACAATGATGCAGCGTTTCTTCAGGATACAGTTTTAGGTAAAAGAACTGAAACAGTTTTGTCTGAGGCTGGAATGATAATACCACTTGCAAACGATACTACCGATCATAATTTTGTGATGTCGTTGGGTTATGACAGGACCAAAGATTTTAACAGTACATTACAGTTTGGAGGGTTTAATTCAAATAATACTTCACTTATCGAGGATCTGACTTCTGTAAATAGCTATCTCACTCGTGATTTACTTTTAAGCTATCCATACTATGATCCTCAAACAGGGGATTATATCTCAGATCAAACAGTTATTAATAACGGAAATTTATTTCAAAGTGGTGATGTTCTTGAAGATGGAAGCGTTAATTTTTGGTCATTCGGACTGGCATATGAATTTGCACACAATATTTTTTTCGGAGCCAGTTTCAATTATAATGTAGGTAGCTATTTAAGAAATGGTGAATTTACAGAATCAAACACGCAGGGATATTATTCAGATACATTGAGAACTATAGCTAATGATCCTTTGACCGCAGGTTTTCAATCATTTTATGTAAATGACATTAAGGATTGGGTATTCAATGGATATGATTTAAGATTTGGTGTTCTTTATAGATTCTTTAATTTTATTGGAGTTGGTGTTTCAGTAAAAACACCTACTATCACATCTATTTCTGAAGATCACTATTTTACTGGAAGATCTGAATTCTTAACCGGGGAGACAGTTGAAGTTGATACAATAATTTCAAACAAATTTACTATTCAATCTCCTTATGAATTTAGTGTAGCTGCAGATGTCAATCTTTGGTTTATTACAGCAACTGCCGAAGTTACCTACATTGATTATACCCAGATGCAGTATTCTTCCGGATTAGATGTCCCGCAGATGTCGGGTTTGAATAAAGATATTATTGGAACTTACACTCAAACTTTTAATGTAAAAGCTGGTGCTGAATTTAGATTACCATTTACAGGATTAAGCTTTAGAGCTGGTGCGATGATTATCCCTTATCCTGTAGCTGATACTCCTTTTGAACAAGATCGTAAGTATATAACTGCAGGTGCCGGTATTACTTCTGGTGACGGTGCAATTGAATTTCACCTTGCTGGAATTCTTGGTTTCTGGGACCAGGTAAGTGTTGATTACGGAACAAGTGTTTCGCAGGTAAGTGAGACAATAACGAGTTATAACATTATGGGAAGTTTGACTCTGAGAATAGACTAACATTTTCAAATAGATTTTAATTGAGCCCTGATCAATCCGATTAGGGCTTTTTTAATTAATAGTTGCCAACTACCAATTGTTATTTCTTCCATCGTTTATTAAGTTTGAAAAAAAAATTGAGGTGCAACATGAAACCTCCCGTAATTTTTCGTTGGTACATTTTTCTTTCATTCTTAGTCTCATCTTTAACTTATTCCCAGGTTTTCAATTTAGAAGATTATAATCAATTCCTTGAGGCGCATCAGAATATGAGTACTGAAGATTTACTACAATTACATGATGCAGGTTACTTCACAGACCAAATCAGTACAAATTCTGAAGACGCTCTATATTTCGATACACTGGATGCCTTTTATAATTTTACAGAATACGAAAAAACTCTGATTGAAAACCATGGATTTATGGTTAGTGAACGACTGAAGAAAATTTCATTTGGTGAATCCTTTCTACAGATATTCCACAACGACTTTCCTGTGTTCATTTCTACTGATGCTATTCTGCATGCTTATCATGTTTCTTATGACAGAATATTAACTGATATGGAAGTTGGTTTGCTTAAAGACCGGTTGATCGAATTACTTTGGAATCTTAGAAATTCAATTGGACAATTGCATAATACTTATAGTGGAAATCCTGACATGATGCCGATGCTTCAGGATGTTGATCTATATGTTACAGTACCATTATTACTTCTGGAAGAGAATGTGACGCCATATTATTCAGAAAACCAGGTAATGATTGATTCCGTTTTAAGCTGGATTTATGCAGAACAGGGAGGTATACCTGCTACATTATTCTCCACAACTTGCAGGGTGATGGATTGGAGTCAGTTTAAACCGAGAGGACATTACGTTTATAATCCTGAAACAGGAATTGATCTTGAAGGATATTTCAGAGCGATGATGTGGCTTGGCAGAATTGAATTGTATTTAATAGCTCCCGCTTCAGATGCGGTTCAATGTCCTCTACAGACATTTCAGGATATCCAAAGGCAGGCAATAGATGCGTTTCTAATTGATGAGTTATATGATATAGCGAATACATATTCCATCTATGAAGAGATGGAACACATCATTAAATTTTTTGTAGGTGAATCTGATAACGTAACACTAGATAATCTCGATTATTTAAAGCAAGCAATCTCTATGAACAATCCTACTGAATTACTAGATAGTTTAAGGATGGTTGAGTTTCAGGATACACTTGCGAACCAGGCATTTGCGTATCAATTAATTCTCTCCCAAATACTTTACAGCGACCCCATGAGCCCTGACAGTATAAAACCAGCTTCAGCATTTTTAATGTTTGGACAAAGATTTGTAATAGATTCATATGTAACAGGTTCAGTTGTTTTTGATAGAATAAAATATTTCGGTGAGAAAATATGCAGATTGTTTCCATCAACACTCGATGTATTATTTTCACTTGGGAATAGTGCATCTGCTCAGCTTCTAATTGAAGAATTGAATCAATTTCATTACTCAACAAATCTTGCAGCACTCAGGTATTTAATAGATCATTACGACAATGAATTCTGGGCAAGTTCTATTTATAATTATTGGTTGAATTCTTTAAGAAAACTGAATCCACCGGAAGACAGAAGCAGTTTACCTACTTTTATGCAGACTGCAGCTTACTGGCAAGAGAAAATGAACACTCAGCTTAATTCCTGGACTGAGTTGAGACACGATAATTTACTTTATGCAAAACAATCTTATACCGGTGGTACTGTTTGTTCGTATCCATATAGTTTTGTTGAACCATTCCCGGAATTTTATTCAGCTCTTAACGCACTTTCAACAGATGCATATGATTATTTCACAAGTTTGAATTTTCCTGATCCTGCAATAAAAAATAAAATTATTTATTATTATGGTAGATGTAAAGGGATCACTGACACATTAAAAACTATATGTGAGAAAGAGTTAGCTGGAACTCCATTTACCGGAGCAGAAATAGCCTTCCTTCAGGGAATGATTTATGAAACAGGAAATAGCGGTACCGCTTTCGATGGTTGGTATCCAAATTTATTTTATGATGATGTTTTTCGTGGTTATATGGGCTACGAAGGACTAATGGAAAGCAATAATATAGTTGCTGATATACATACAACACCAACTGATTGCGGCGGAGCAATGATTGGAGCCATTTCTCACGTTGGAACAGGTAATATTAATCTGGGAGTTTTTATTACCGAAAATAATCTTGGTGAGTCCACAGCTTTTATTGGTCCGGTTACAAGTTATTATGAATACCGAACAACAAATTTCCTAAGATTAACTGATGAGGAATGGGAAAGCAATTATCTTCAATCGGCTTTAAGACCTGAATGGGTAAACATTTATGTTGCTGATAGTTTAGGTGAATCTCGTGGTAACGGACCATCTTTGATCACTTCAGTTGAGCAAGATGAAAACCACATAATTCCTGAGTCACAAATTTTATTAAACAATTACCCGAATCCTTTTAATCCGTACACAATTATTTCCTTCTCCGTTCCATATGATTTAACAAACTCAAAAGTTGAGTTGAATATTTATGATATCACCGGAAGACTGGTAAAAACTTTAGTTAATGAAAACCTTCCTGCAGGAAATTATTTAACAAAATGGGAAGGGGATAATGCAAGTGGAAGTAAAGTAAGCAGTGGAGTTTATATTTATTCAGTCAGGATTGGAGACAGAACTGTTAATAAGAAGATGACTTTGGTGAAGTAAGTAATTTTTATAAAACAAATAAAAAGAGGTTGATTCCGCAATATAAAACATAAAAATTTGATTAAATTTTAAACTTTTTCCTTCATAATTTTGTGATGTTTATTACAATCAATATGTAATCAATTATGATAAAACTACAGCTCATTATAATCACTCTTTTTACATTTCTCTACCTCACAAGTTCTGCTGGACAAAATATAACAAATTTTTCTAATCAATCGTTTAATCAAGAAAATTTACATTGGCACAAAGAAAAACCAATTGTAAATAAAGCGTTTGTTAATGACGATCCAAAATCAGAATTTCTTTCTCCTTACCTAAATTCAAGTAACAATAGTATTGAGAGTTTTCATCACAAAGAGAAAGGAAATAACTTTACATTTGACCAAAGTAGTGACATAAGCAGATGGCAAAAAATAAATGGACCAAATGGTGGTTATGTTACAAGGTTTTATAGATATTTTGACAGCTTATATGCACTTGCTGAAAGAGAGATATATATTTATAGAACAGATAAGTGGGAACCATTAAATTTTTCAATAGATGGAACTACTGCAAGGTGTCTATTTGTCGATTCCACAGGAAATATTTTAGTGGGAACAGATTTCTCGTTACTTATGACCACAAACCGAGGAAAAAATTGGACACAATTCACAGGTGAGTTGAGAAATACTGGGGTATGGCAAATCTTAAATTTTGATGGCAATAAGTTATTGGTTGCAACTAATAAAGGGATATTCATGGGTACAACCGACGACTATATTCTTACTAATATTAACGACGACCTTTCCTATGTAATTTCAATAAATCTAACTGAAGATAAAGTGCTTTGGGCTACAACATATTGGGGAGTTTATAAAGCAATCTATCCTGATTTAAATTGGACAAGAGTAAATCTGGATACAACGTTTTATTCAAATGTTCTTATTAATAAAAGGGGTACAATTTACTATTAATGCTGGATATTATTTATGTAAGAGCACTGATAATGGAGAAAATTGGGAATACCTGAATGGATTTTTTACTGATATTATTTTAGAAGGTGATAGCAATATAATCGCAACGAATTTAAATAAGATAGTAAGAATCAATGAAAATGGAGTCTATTGGACGAGTTCAGAAATCGATGAATGGTTAAGTTCAACCTTTATCGCAAATAATTATGAATGGTATGTTGGAACATCGGGAAGTGGAGCCTACATTTATCGTACGATCGAGAATACTTTTCAAAAATTTTCTGACGGTCTGCAATCTCCAACAATTCGGATTGTCGAAATTCTAAAGAACAACTCCATCTTAGTAAATATTGATCCTGATAGATACTATATGACATATGATGATGGTGTTAACTGGATTGAGAAAAGAAGAGGATACTCACGTATTAGTAAACAAGATAAACAGGGTAATTTGACTTAGGGGAAAATGGAGGAATAATAAAATCTACTGACTTTGGTGAATCCTGGATGCGATTAGCTATTGATGTTTTACCATATTATATAAATGCTTTGGATGTAAGCGACGATGGGAAAATTATTTGTGGAGGATCTTCAATTGGAGAAGTTTACTTATCAACCGACAGTGGCAACACTTTTAATAAAATAGCTGAATATTGTGACTGGTTCGTAGAAGCAATTGGGATTTTAAATGACGGTAAAATACTATTTCAAAGTGATTCTCTTTATTTAGTTACTAACTATGGTGAGAAAAAAAATGCGATCAAGGATAGTCGTCTTTATGCCTTAACAATCAAGCAGGATAAAGAAGGATTTATTTACTTAGGAAGTCTTTCTACTTATAGCATGTACAGGTCAAATGATGGGATGAATTGGACCAAGTTAAAAGGGCCACTTGATGGTACTCCGATAAAATTTGATTTGGATAGCTTGGATAATCTCTATGCATTTTTCGGGGATGGTTCAATTTTCAAATCACAGGATCGAGGTGATAATTGGATACGATTAACAAATAATTTTTATACAACCACGATTTGGAGTTTCGCGATGGATAGTAAAGGAAACTTATTTTGTGGAACTCAAGAAGAAGGATTATTTTACAATAAAATATTGATTGAAAGAGAGAATGGAATAATAAAGAGTTATAATCTAGCACAGAATTATCCCAATCCATTTAATGCAACAACACAAATCGAATTTGTTATCCCACATACATCAAATGTAATAATAAAAGTTTATGATGTTCTTGGGAACGAAATAGAGACTTTGGTTTCTGAACAAAAAGACGAAGGCAAATTCCGAGTAATATGGTATGCGCGTAAATACTCAAGCGGAGTTTATTTTTATAGATTACAGGCAGGTGAATTTATTGAAACTAAGAAGATGATACTATTGAAATAAAAATATTCAAGCTTCCAATTCAGAAGTTGTACTTCGTGCTGCTTTCTTAAAAGTTCTAAACGCAAACAGCGTTTGTAAAAAATAATTCTTTGGGAAAAAAGTTTTCAATCCGTATTCATCCGGTTTGGTTTGCGGTAAAAATGCTGTTCCAAAAATCCAATCCCAAATTGCAAGTTTTGTAGCAAAATTTCTGTTTCTTCCTTTACCAGTTGAATGATGCCAGCGGTGCATCTCCGGTCCGTTTATTATTCTCTGAAACTTTCCAGTGTGCAGATCCAGATTTGAATGAATATACATTCCCCAAACTGCACTCATTACGCCTTTGTAAGCAATCACTTCCGGAGGTGAACCGAGCAATACGATAGGAAGGAATTCAATAGTCTGGTTAATTAGTATTTCCACTGCGTGAGAACGCGACCCCGAAAGCCAGTCAACTTTCTTTGGTGAGTGGTGTGCTTCGTGAATCCGCCATAAATATTTATTCTTGTGCTGCCAACGGTGCATCCAGTAAATGTAGAGATCGTGTGTTATTAAAAAGAAAAGTAACTGAATCCATATCGGCACATCTTTAAATAATCGTAGTCGGGATAATCCTGTCGAATCATCAACAAAATTAATAATGTAAGTAAAAATTAAAATGCCAAGTATATAGCTTTGTGCAATTGTATAAAGAGCAAGGTCATCAAAAAAACCCTCGCGTAAAACTTTTTGACCTTTTGTGTATGGCCAGATCCTTTCTGCAATAACAAAAAATGCAGCAGCTCCAATAATTACTATCGTCGAATAGAATTCGGCATTGGACATTCCACTAAAATAATTTTCTACCCAGCTAATTATGCCTATGAAAATATTAGCCATACAAATTCAATTATTACTTCACTTTTCTTAATTTTTTTCTGAAACCCAATTCACTGTCATAAACACGCTTAATTCCATCTCCCAAAGCAACTTCGATATCACGTATATTTCTGACAAGTCTGTGAAATCCATCTATCTCTATGGAAGCTGCCTGATCGCTACCCCACATAGCACGATCAAGGGTAATATGTCTTTCAACAAAGCATGCGCCTAATGCTATAGCTGCCAAGGTTGGAGATAACCCGGTTTCGTGTCCTGAATACCCAATTGGAATTAATGGATATTTTTCTCTTAATGTAGTTATCATCTTCAGGTTTAATTCTTCATTGGGACAAGGATAGGATGAAGTCGAGTGAGCGACAAGAATATTTTTACCATCAAATAACTTTTCAGCTTCTTCAATCTCTAACATTGTGGACATACCTGTTGAGACAATAATAGGTTTATTTAATTGTTTGTGTTTTAACAGTAAGTCTGTGTCCGTCAAAGCAGCGGATGCAGTTTTGTAAATAGGTACACCAAATTGCTCGATAAAGTCAACAGCTTCTTCATCCCAGCAGGAAGCAAACCATATAATATTTTTTTCTTTGCAGAATTTATCGATTGCAGAATAATCATCTTTTGTAAATTCAACTACATGACGATAATCAATGTAAGTCATTCGTCCCCAGGGAGTATCTCTTTCAACATACCATTGGTCCTTTGGAACGCAGATTTCAGGCGTTCTCTTCTGAAATTTTACAGCATCGCAGCCTGCAGCTTTTGCACCTTCAATTAATTTCTTTGCTTTATCAAGAGAACCATTGTGATTAATACCAATTTCGGCGATGATAAAAACAGGATAACCATCACCAATAAAACCTTTAGAATAATTTATCTCTCTATTCATATACGCCTCCGAGGTGATATATTATTTAACAGAATCCGGTTTGTATTGAAATGCTAAAATTAATTCTAGCAAGCTCCCTGAAAGCACCGAAGCCAGCTCTGTTTTCGCAAACATAATCACAAATATTTTTTATGAAATTCATCCCATCTGCTGGAGTTACTTTGAAACCGACTAATTTCATCAGTTCAAAATCATTTGAATCGTCTCCGATGAAAGCAATTTCCTCTGGTTCGACTTTATTCTTTTTAATTATTTCAGTGAGTAATTCTTCCTTTTTCTTTACACCAAGGTAGTACTCATTGATTTTTAATTTTTCCGCTCTTGCTTTTACAGAACCAGATTCTTCGCCGGTAATTATAATAGTTTCTATTCCTGCGTATTTTCTTAATCGTTCAATTCCCATTCCGTCACGAATTGAAAATCTTTTGAACTCTTCACCTTTTGAAGAATAATAAACTCCGGTATCAGTTAATACTCCATCGTTATCTGTAAGAACAACTTTTATTTTTTCGAGTTTTTCCCTGAGATGAAGATTCTTTTGTTTTAAGTGATTGTCAATTACCATACTGTCCATCCTCCATCAACAGAAATTATGCTGAACTTGTTTCAGCATCTTTAATAAACTGAAAAAAGATTTCGAAACAAGTTCGAAATGACAAACAACTTTTACCATGCTGTCCATCCTCCGTCAACAATTAAATTAGCTCCGGTCATGTAACTTGAAGCCTCACTAGCAAGAAACACAAGTGCGCCTTTATAATCCGTTGGTTGAGCCATTCGACCAATCGGCGTTTTTGCAGAATAATTCTTGACAAAGAATTCATCCTGATTATTTTCTACTCCTCCCGGAGATAAAGTATTAACTCTTATACCTTTATTTCCCCAGTAAGCAGCGAGAAATCTTGTAAAAGAGATTACAGCTCCTTTTGTTACAGGATAGACTGCAGATTTGTAAAATGTCTGCTCACCTTTATCATTGACATATAAAGATTGATCCGGTGCGACTATCCCGTAAGTTGAGGAAACATTTATAATACTCCCATAACTTCTTTTTACCATTTCGGTTCCGATAACCTGTGAGCACAGAAACATACCAGTTACATTAACATCAAGCGATTTTCTGAACATCTCAACAGGATAATTCTCAAATTTAGATTCTTCCAGTATCGAGGAAGGATCTTCAAATTTATCGTCAATGGCGGCATTGTTCACAAGGATATCAATCTTCCCATAATTACTTAATATTTTATCTCTTAAATCTTTTACAGATTTTTTACTTGTAATATCAGCAGAAATTCCAAGAGACAATTCAGGAAGAGTAGAAGCAAACTTAGCACATTCGTTTTCATTCAAATCACACACAATTACACTCGCACCTGCTTCTGCCAGAGCATGGCAATGATGTTTACCGATCAGTCCGAGTGCCCCGGTCACTACGGCTACTTTTTCTTTAAGAGAAAACAGTTCTGATATTTTATTTTCTTTTGACAATTTATTTCTTCTTCGGTTTAGTATTGAAGTTACTTACTTTTCTAAACACCGGTTCAACGGGTTCGCCTTTTAAATAGACTCGTACGTTTTTTTCATCGACAGCATTCTTTAGAATAGGGAGAAGATCTCTATATGCCTTTAATGTATATTCAATATCTTCATCAGTGTGAGAGAAACTCATATTGTGAAAACCACCCCAGAGAATTCCACGTTTTATCATTTCCTGTTGAACGAGTGATTTCATTTCTAATGGATTTCCCACAGAAGCATCAAATGTAATTAGTGAACGACATTCATAACCAATACACTTTGTGTAAGGCATATTTAATTCATTAGCGATTTTATTGTAACCCTCTTTTAATTTTTTACCCTGTTTTGACAAATAATCAGGAACATTTTTTTCTTTAAGTTCATTGATAGTTGTTTTTGCTGCAGCCAGAGATAATGCTTCACCACCAAAGGTTGTAAAAAAGAACACATCTTTTTCCAGGACGCTCATCACATCTTTTCTGCCAAGAAGAATTCCAATGGGCATTCCGTTCGCGACTGCTTTTGAAAATGTTGCAAGATCAGCTTTAACACCAAAATATTCCTGTGCACCACCAATCGCAATTCTAAATCCAGTCCACATTTCATCAAAAATTAATAAGGTTCCGTTTTTATCACACACTTCTCTTAACTTATGAAGAAAATTATCTTTTGGCTCTTCGAAAACGAACGGTTCTAAAATTACCGCTGCTGTGTCTTCATCAACTGAATCAATTACTGATTGGATATCATTATAGTTAAATGTAAATGTCAAGTCTTGAGTGGATTTTGGAATTCCAGCATTTCGATCAGTAACAGAAATATACCAATCGTGCCATCCATGATATCCGCAGCATAATATCTTTTCTCGCTTAGTATAAGCTCTGGCAACTCTTATTGCAGCAGAAGTAACATCAGCGCCTGATTTACTGTACCTGACCGACTCAGCATTTGGAATTATTTGATTCAATAATTCAGCAACTTCAACTTCCAGCGGATGCATCAGTGAAAACGTGATACCATCTTCGAGTTGCTTTTTAATAGCTGCATCAACTTTGTCATAAGCATAACCAAGTGAAAGTGGACCGATAGCCATATTAAAATCTATAAATTCATTTCCATCAACATCCCAAACGTGAGAACCTTTTCCTTTTGCTAAATACTTAGGAGCAATTCCTTTAATATTTTGCTGAGGTCCTTTGGCGAGAGTTTGTGTTGTGCAAGGAATTAGCTCCAATGCTTTTTTATAAAGCTCGTCAGACTTTTTTATTGAAGGATAATCGTTATTGAATTCAATTTTATTTGGCATAAGTGATTAAATATTTTTTGTTTGTTCAGGTGAAATTGTTTTCAATTCATTTATATGATTTCGTACCAATTCACCCCAGCATATATTTGATTTATTTTTTTTATTTCTGGTTTATTATCAAGAAGCTCTAAAATATCATTTAAACCAAATCTATTGTTCTTCTCATATAATTCATTATAAACTCTTTTAATGAATTCGTAATCTTCTTTATAATCGATTGTAAATCTATGAGTCATAGAATAATCGTATCCTGTCTCCCAATCGACATTACCAATTCTGAACTTATCAGGATTTTCCCAGATGTAAGGGGTAGTGTGTTCACGTTCGAAATCCTTTTTCGTATTTATCCATGCGTTCTCCAAAGCCTTGAAACTCATCACTTCAACATCATTTCCATCAGGATATGATGGTGGATGAAGATTGCTCACAAAGTCGTACTTATTTCGATTGTTAATATAATACAAGATAACTTTATCGATTATTGCTGGGTCAATAAGTGGGCAGTCGGATGGAATTTTAACAACTACATCAGCATTTAGCATTTTTGCAACTTGAAAATGCCTGTCCAATAAATCAAAAGAATTTCCACGATAAACTTCTATATTATTTTGCATTACACAGTTTGAAAATTTCATTATCTTCCTGATCTTCTGTAATTGCAACAATTATTTTACCCGCATAATTCGAATTACACAACACGTTCAAACATTCTTAATATTAGAGGTTTACCAGAAGTGGTAATATTATTTTCGCTGGTAATCGGGATGAACCCATTCGGGCCTGGATAATAGTTACAATTTTTGGATTTGTATTCACTTTGAAAACATTAATGCCCGGTATCTGTTTGAGCAACTTTACGTTTCAAGGGATGCTTTGTATTTTGAATAAATAAGAATAGTATTTACTTTTTTCTCTATTCCTAATTGCAGTGGGTGATGACTCTAACAATTCTTTTGCTACTTCAGCAATATTTTTTGTAGATGTGCCGTTATTTTGAATAGGGACCAAATTCCTTAATTCTTCATTATTAAAAGCACAATGAACTTCTTTTCCTAACACAAAGGCTGGAAATAAAGTACTAGAATATTTCGTAATAAAGACATCACAATTAGCAATCATAGGATCTATACTTACACCATGATAGACCAATGCATCAGGAGCATATTTTTTTATTTCAGAAGTTCGCTTTTTTACATTTTCATTTGGATGAAGTTTAAAGATAAGCTTCCTTCCATTTGCTAATTTAACAGCGTATTGGATGAGTTTTTTTCTGTTCTCATATTTTAAAGTTTCTCTAATATCTGAAGTGGCTACTAAAACAAAGTTTTTATGTTCAAACTTAAGCTCTTTCATCTCGTTAACAATATTGTCGAAGTTTGGAATCCCGGTTACTCGAATTTTATTTGGATTTATACCTCTTTCAATAAATTGAGCAGCGAATCCCTTTGATGCAACACAAAAGCAGTCGTACTGATGGGATAGCCCAGTCATTGAAGTACTTGCACACCACCTGTAAAGATGCAAAAACCTGGTAACATGATATCTCCAGTCAGGTGGATCGGTCATACCCTCCTGAATAAGGATGGTTTTAAATTTTTTGATATTTTTTGGAATGGTGAGATCCTGAGGAATTAGAACTAAATCATAATCATCATTTTCACCCCGATAATCTAATTTTAAATTATTCTCGCAGATATAATTAAGTGCGTTTTGTTTAACAGTACCACCCAAAATTGTATATTCAACTAATTTCAATTTGTTCAGAAAACCTAGGAAGCCAGTGGCGAAAAATGGTGTGAAGCAAGCCTCGTATTCTGGTAATTCGAGAGAAATTTTATGCATTTGTGTGGTTTGATTCATCGAACCACAGATATATAAAATTTTTTTCTTTTTCATCTTTTTTGAGAGATAATGGACACTTTTATCTAGCTAAATATATAAAATTAAAGTTCATTTTGCGATGCAGTCAAATGTTAACTCATTGTTAAAATTTTATTATGATAGAAATCACAATTCAATCCTGCAACTCTAAAATTTTTTCATAATGCCGAGTCTACTTAATTTGCTTTCCAAGAATTGAATTTTATCGAAACTAATTAAACATTTGAAATTTAAAGGTTTTGCACTGTGAATTACATTAAACCAAAGAAGTTAAAAAGGGGAGAACTAGTTGGGATAATTTCTCCTGCATCATCAGCTAATGATGAAAGAGACGTTGAAAACGGAGTGAAATATATTGAGAGTTTGGGTTATAGAACAATACTAGGAAATAATGTTGGAAAGCAAAGAGGCTATTTAGCAGGCACAGATGAAGAAAGAGTTCAAGACATTCATCAAATGTTTAGTGATAAATATGTAAAAGCTATTTTTTGTTTACGTGGTGGATATGGAGCATTCAGATTGCTGGACAAAATTGATTATACGCTAATACAGAAAAACCCTAAAATATTTGTAGGCTTCAGTGAAATCACAGCTCTTCAGATGGCTTTTCTTAAAAAAGCGAACTTAGTTACATTCGCTGGCCCAATGATTCTATCAAATTTCTTAAAGAATATAAGTGATTTTACAGAGAAAAACTTTTGGAGTGTACTTACCTCAAGTAAAAAGTTGAAGCGAATAAGTTTCTCTCAAAAAAATATATTATCAAATATTAAATTTGGAGAAGTAATTGGTGAACTGGTCGGGGGAAATTTATCTGTATTTACTTCTTTATTAGGAACTGGTTATCTACCAAATTTAAAAAATAAAATTCTGCTTCTGGAAGAGATCAATGAGCCACCGTATAAAGTTGACAGAATTTTTAACCAGTTAAGATTGAACAAAGTTTTTGATAAGGTCAGCGGAATCATTCTGGGTAACTTTATTGATTGCGAAGAAACGGATAAAAAGAAAAGTAGCTTGACTCTTGAAGAAGTGTTTACAGATTATTTTAATGAACTGAAAATTCCCATCGTTAGTTCGATCTCTCATGGTCATTCAAAAAAAATGATTACTTTGCCACTTGGTGTAAAACTAAAAATTAACTTGGATAAAAGACATTTGGAGTTTGCGGAAGGTCGTGTCAGGTAATTGAGCCTTTATTAACGGGATCGTGCAGAAATGTAAAATAGTCTCTTTTGAAAAATTCATCTGCCCAATAGGCTTTCTGAAGGTTTGAAAAAATTCCAAAAATTGTCGAACCGGTTCCACTCATTAAAGCAAATTTTGCACCTTGTTTATATAAATTCTCTTTAATCTCTTTTATTAGAGGGCACTCTTTAAATACAATATCTTCAAAATCATTTTTAATATTTTCTTTTAGATAATCCAAATCGGTCAATTCTTTTGATTTGAGAGTTCGTAAACTATGAACTGGTATTGAAGGATTAATTTTCTGGAATGCCCATTTGGTTTCTATGTTTATACCGGGATTAACAACTAAAATTGGGTATGGGATTTCAGCGTTCAACGGATGCAAAATTTCCCCTCTCGATTCTGCAAATGCAGGTACAGGGTTAAGAAAGTAGGGAACATCACTTCCGAGTTTCAAAGCAATTTGAATTAATTCTTCTCTTTCTAGATTCAAATTAAAAATTTTATTAATTGTCTTCAGAGTTGTAGCTGCATCTGAACTTCCACCACCCAAACCACCACCAATCGGAATTGCTTTATCAATATAAATTTTTACTGAGATTGTATTGCCGGTTATTTTTTCAAGTAAGTTTATGGCTTTCGTGACCAGATTATTTTGCTGTTTATTTAGTAACTCAGAATTCGTCTCAACGGATGGAATATCTGATTTAATAAATGTAAGCTTATCTGACAATAATATTGGGATAAAAATAGTCTCTAGATTGTGATAGCCATCTTCTCGTTTAGCTATGATATTTAATCCCAGATTAATTTTAGCTGGTGATTCAACAGTAATTTTGGCCATCCAGGTATTCTCTAATTTTTTTTGTGTGAGATGGATTGGAACCACAACAGGAACCTATAAATGAAGGATGATATACTAGACTTTGCTTAACATAACCCAGATATTCTTCGGGTTGAATTTTACAATTGATAACTTTATCGTTTGGATGACCATCACCACAATTTATGTAGAAACCCCAATTAGTAGAAATTTCCATGCTCCCCATAAAGTGTGAAAATAATTCAGGAGAAATACAGTTTAATCCAATCGCCAATGCTGAAGTATTTTTTAGAAAGGACAATACCGAATCTAGATTCTCACCAGATAAAATTTTTAAGTTCTCATCAAAATAAAGACTGACGACGTATGGAATTCGATTTTTATCACAATGCTCGCTAATTACTAGTAATTCATCAAGATGACTTTGAGTTTCATTTAATACGAAGTCAACACCATTATCTACAAGTGAATCAATATGTTTACAATGATTCATCAAAAGTTTTTTATTGCTAAGAGTTCGCTCTTTTTTATAACAATCTTCTGCTGGAGCGTTTGAACCTGCTATTAGCATTTTTCGTTCTGCTACAGCTTCTTTTGCAAGTTTCACAGCTTCTGAAACATATAGATTTAATTCAGCAATATTTGAATTTTCTAATGCGATCGGATTAGTTCGGAATGTGTTTGTAGTAACTATATCTGCTCCCGCTTCAATGTATTCTTTGTGAGTTTTGATAACTGCTTCAGGATTTGATTGATTAATTTTCGTAGTCCAAAGTACATCGTCAGATTCAAATCCTCTTTGTTGAAGATACGAGCCAATTGCTCCATCCAGCAAAAGAGGTTTAAAATTTTTTCCATCATTTTCAAATGGATTATTCTCTAGCATATTTGAAACAGTCGAAAATATTTTTATTTCTTAAAATAGATATTAATCTCAGATACAATTCTATCCAGATCAATCATCTTTATACATTCCAGATCATAAGGACATTGTTTCTTCCAGCAAGGAGAACAGAACAAATCTTCATGAAATAATTTTGTTCCTCGGTCATAAAGATCAATCTCAGTCCAGCAGCTTACTCCAAACCATACAATCACATATTTCCTTAATGCTATAGCTATGTGCATTCCGAGAGAATCACCTGTAACTATCAGGTTTGGAACACTTTCGTAGCAAATACCTCGTCTTAATCCTTCAGTAGTTGGAGTGTTGATTATCTTACCTTTGAACTGAGAATATATTTCCTTATTTCGTTGTGTATCTTCAGGTCCACCTAATAAAACTACTTTGTATTTCTTTTTAAGAAGCAGTTTTATTAAAAAAATATGCTGCTCAATCGTCATCTTTTTATTTGGATATAGTTCGGAGCAGCCGGTATTGAATCCAACAATTTTATCCTTTTTACGAATGCCAACTTTCTTTTTATACTTTTCGATAAAAAGTTTTTCGTCTTCAGTAAATTCGAAGATATAATCATCTCTTTTATAATCAAGCTCAAATGTTTCCGCTAAATAATCCTGTCCAGTTCTTTGGTTAACTCTGAATTTAAAGTGATCATCCATTCCCAAACGAAAATTATAGTATGCTCCCTCATTAATTGGAATAATTTTTCCATCCTGATTTAATGAGAAACCTAGTTTATTATCGCCCTTCAAACTATTCATCAAAGCACAGGATTGTTGTGATTTATCTACGTTCAATATATAGTCAAAACTGAATTGTTGAAGTATAAGAACTGATGTAGTATCGAATATATAAACGTGGTCTATTAATGAATTGTTAAAAAGGAGCGGAGCAGCATTCTTGAGAGTTACCCAATAAATTGTTGATTCTGGGAATTTTCTTTTTAGTTCGGGCAATTGCGCTGTCGTCATTAGAACATCACCCATTGCATCAAGATTTATAATTAGAATTTTAGTACCAACAGGAATATTTTCTTTACAACCATCTTCCCAACAGTTATGATCGGGAAAACAGGGTTTATAACCTGAAAATCTTTTACAAGATGGAATTTCTTGAGGCATATTTAAACCATCATTCTTTTTATTTGTAATTTTGAAATAGCTTAGTTAACAATTTCAATACAAAATTAAACATAATTATTCTGATTATCAGAAACTAAAATTCCCTATGAGATACAATATTCTACAATTCAGTTTTGGTGATGGTTATGCGGGAAGTGCCAAGATGGCAATTCTTAGCTCTTCTGCATTGATAGAAAAAGGACATAATGTAAAATTATTCGTTTCAAAAGATTCATTAACCAAAAAAAGAGCGTCTGATAGAGGTATTCCAATAGTTGAAATTGAAAGTAAACAAAAAACTTCAAGTCTGGTAAAGGAAGTCCTCAAAAATTTAGGAAAAGAAAAATTAGATTTCGCTGTGGCTTATCATTCGCAGGACAGAAAAGTGGTTATGAAGCTTAAATCAAAATTAAAAAATGAAATTATTAGCGTTGCTTATAGACAGAACATTTCACTAAGTACACCATTTATTGGTGCATTTATTTACAATAAGTATTTTGATTTTATGATAGCCTGCAGTCAAGGTGTTGCTGATAGTTTGATAAAAGAAGGAATTAAAAAAAATAAAGTTCACGTTATTCATAATACAACAGAGATACCCATTGATATTTCAACTATATCCGGTAGAAAGATTCGTGATCAGTTTAGGTTTGATAATAAAATAGTATTGGGAATTTCCAGTTGGTTTCACAAAGAGCGAAAAGGATTCGATATTTTATTTGAGGCCTTCTCAAAACTTGACGAAAAATTTGTTTTACTGATCATAGGAATTCTGAACGAAAATCAGAAGGAACTGTTTGAATATGCTGCTTCATTCGGTATTACCAAAGATAAAATTATTATGCCCGGTTTTGTTGATAATATTTTTGAATACTATAAAACCATGGATATATTCTTACTACCTTCACGTTCAGAAGGATTTTCGTTGGCATTGCTGGAAGCAGCGGCTTCGGGTATACCGATTATCGCATCAAAAATTCCCGGAAATGATGAATTTATTGAAAACAATAAAAATGGATTACTTTTTGACATTACTGAACCTGCCGAACTTACTCAAGCCATTTTACGATTAACCGATGAACCTGATTTTCGTTGTAATTTGGGAATTGCAGCAATGGAAACTTTTAATAAAAAATTTACTCTGGAGAGATATACCGAAAAAATGGAAAAGTTTTTTGATGAAGCTTATTCATCAATGAAAAATTAATCCTTCTTAACTGTTATCATCTTGTCAACTTCTTTCATCACCTTTTCAATTGGTAGTTCAAGCATACATTCATGCTGATATGGACAAACGAGTTTTGTACAAATTATGCAATGAAGTTCGGAGTGAATTACAAATGAAGAATTTTCTGAATATGGCCGATGAGCTTCCGGATCAGTCGGGCCGAAAATACCAAGCGTAGGTTTGCCAAGTGCAGCTGCAGCGTGCATTGGTCCTGAATCATTTGCAATTATTAAATCACATTTTTCAATCAATGCAGAAAGCTCTCCGAATTTACTTTCAGGAATAATTTCTGGATTCGGATTCAAGCCCGCCTGAATTTCTTTTGCATCTTTTTCATCTCCTGGTCCCCAGAGTATTAAAAATTTTACATTACAACTCTTCTTAATCTCATTACATATCTCTATCCATTTCGAAACATCACATCTTTTCGATTCCCATCCACCTGAAGGTATTAAACCAATTAATTTTAATTCGTAATGATGATTTATCTTCTCTAAAAACTTATTTGCAAAATCCTTTTCTTCGTCAGTGGTTTGATAGATTATTCTTTTTGAAATCACAGGAATAGCCAGGGTTTTCAATAAAACCAGGTTGTCCTCAGCTGCGTGCTTGCCCATAGTTCCATTTTTCCCAATAAAATTATAAGCATACTTCCTTCCACGTTTTTCAAATCCTACTCTGTACCTGGCTCCTGAGAGAAATGTAATTTGTGCTGTTTTAGGATTAGACCAAAAGTCAAAAACCAAATCATATTTTTCTTTTCTAATCTCTCGAATTATAGAAAGAACAAAATCTTTTTTTTTAAAAGTTAATATTTTTGAAACGTATGGATTATTCTCAACGGCTCGTTTTGCAAATTCTTCTGTGAGATAATGAATTTCGGAGTGGGGGAATGCAATTTTCAAATTTTCTAGAACGATTGTAGAGAGAATTATATCCCCAATTCCGCGCGGTTTAACACAAAGTATTTTTTTTATTTCTTTATCTTCAATTTTCATTTTTACATTTCAAATCTTTGATGAAAGCTGAAATTAATTTTTGAAGTCCCTCCTTAGGAGTGATCGAGGGAGGTTTACTGTCAATGAGCATCCAACCAGTTATCTCCAACTCCTGTATCAACAACAATCGGTGCATCAACTGGCATTGCTGTTTCCATTATCTCTTTTATCATCGGTCGAAGTTCATCGACTTCATCTTTATGTGCATCAAATAGAAGCTCATCGTGAACTTGTAAAACCATTTTAGTTTTGCTATTTCTTTTTTCAAGTTCATTTTGAATTTTTATCATTGCAAGTTTTATCATATCCGCTGCAGTTCCCTGGATGGGCATATTGATTGCGACTCTTTCTTCAAACTGCCGAACCACTCTATTGTTACTATTAATGTTTCTCAAAAATCTTCTTCTTCCTATTAAAGTTTCAGCATAGCCTTTTTCCTGGGCTTTCTTTACAGAATCATCCATATAATTTTTAACTTTTTTAAATGTCTTGAAATAAGTTTCAATGATTTCTTTTGCGTGTGATTGAGGAATACCTAACCTTGTCTTCAAACCAAATGGACCAATACCGTAAAGTATACCAAAATTTACTTCCTTTGCTTTTCTTCTCATATCCGGCTGTAACATCCTTGGGATCAACCATAAATACAAGCGCAGCAGTACTTCGATGAATATCTTCACCATTTTTATAGGCTTTCATCAAAGCTTTATCTTTACAAATCGCAGCAAGTAAACGAAGTTCAATTTGACTATAGTCAGCACTAAGCAGAACATAATTTTTATCACGTGGAACAAAAGCTTTTCGAATCTCTTTTCCCATCTCTGTTCTGATTGGAATGTTCTGTAGGTTTGGATTTATACTTGAAAGCCGACCCGTAGCTGCTATTGTTTGATTAAAATCAGTGTGTACTCTTCCTGTTTTTGAATTAATTAGATTCGGCAAAGCATCAGCATAAGTTGACTTAAGTTTTGTTGCTTGTCTATAGTCAAGAATTATATCTATGATTTTATGTTCACCTCTTAAATTATCGAGTGCGCGAGCATCAGTTGAAAATCCTGTTTTAGTTTTTCTTCCTGACGCCAATCCAAGTTTTTCAAATAATATTACTTGTAATTGCTTTGGTGAACTTATATTGAATTCTTCTCCTGCAGTTTTGTATATTTTTTTTGTATAACCAGTGATTAGTTTTTGCAGATCTTTGCTGAAACTGTTAAGTGCAGATTTATCAATTTTGACACCTTCAAATTCCATGGCTTCAAGTACCAGGAACGAGAGGGAAGTCAACATCGTACGCAACTTTTTCTAGTTTTTCTTTTTTTATTTCTTTGTTCAGAATTTCATAAAGCTGAAACGTTATATCGGCATCTTCAGAAGCATAATCAGAAAGTTTTACTAGTTCAATATCATATAATTTGGTTGGATCTTTTTTTTCACCGATTAAACTAGAAAGGGGGATAGGCTGGTAGCTTAAATATTTTTGTGACAGGTTATCCATCCCGTGTTTCTGATCCGGGTCAATAATGTAGCTGGCGACCATTGTATCGAAATAAAAATTCTCAACCTTGATTCCAATCCCACGCATTACTGAAATGTCATATTTACCATTCTGGCAGACTTTTTTTATTTTATTATTTTCAAATAATGGTTTAAATATTTTTTTGAATTCGTCGACAGGCAATCTTTTCTTTCCATCAGAAAATATTTTATTCCCCGGATCAATTGCAATAAAATATCCTTCACCTGTTTTAGTTGAAAATGATGCACCGAGAATATTCAGTTCAAAAGGATCCAAAGAATCAGTTTCAGTATCAAAAACAATCAAAGTATTTTTACTTAATTTATCAGCTAGTTTTTGCGCATCCTTCCTGGAAGTGATAAGTTCATATTTTGATTTGGATTTATCAAATTGTACAGAAGTTGAAAGTTCTTCTACTGAAATCTCTTTTTGTTCATTTGTTCCATCATAGACTTTAATTAGTCTTGTGTATAGGTTTTTAAATTCAAGTTCGATGAACAAATCACGAAGTTTATCAAACTGCGGTTTCTCGAATTTTGCTTTGTTAAAATCAAATTCCATTGGAACTTTACAATTAATTGTTGCAAGTTCTTTTGATAAGAATGCATTCTCTTTACTTTCTTCCAGTTTTTTTAGAATACCTGGCTTATCAATCTTATCCAAATTTTTATAAATAGATTCGAGTGATCCAAATTTTTGAAGAAGGGGAAGTGCACCTTTAGGACCAATTCCTCTTACGCCAGGAATGTTATCAGAACTATCACCGATTATTGCAAGATAATCTATCATCAGTTTCGGTTCGAAACCATAATCTTCTTTTACTTTTTTCACATCGTAAAAAACAACATCATCAGAACCACGGCCGGGTTTGGCGATAACTGTTGTATCTGTCACAAGCTGCATATAATCTTTATCCGGAGTAACAGCATAAGATTTCATTCCTTTTTTTTCAGCGAGACGAACGGCTGTCCCTATAATGTCATCGGCTTCATAACCCGGTTTGATATAGAGAGGGATGTTCATCAACTCAACTATTTCTTTAATTCTTCCAATTTGCGGAATCATATCGTCAGGCATCGCTTCACGAGTCGCTTTGTATTCTTTATACATATCGTGGCGGAAAGTTTTTTCCTTTGAATCAGTTGCAACAGCGATATAATCCGGTCTATGGTCTTCTAATACTTTTAATAACTGATTTACAAATCCGTATACAGCTGAAGTAGGTTCACCGCTTTTAGTTGTAAGAGGCCTGCTAATAAATGCAAAGTATGCCCGGTAAGCCATTGCCATCGCATCAACTATTACAAATGTTTTATTTTTCATCTTTTTACACTTAAAACTTGGGGTAATTTAGTAATTGAAAATAAGGAATTGATTTGTAAGTTTAAATTTGTAATTATTGAATTTTAGTTTATCATTTCCAATAAATATGGAGGGATTATGCTTATCAATTCAAACTTCAGAATTCTTTTTACACTTATGTCATTCTATCTGATTTCTGTTCCTGCAACTTACTCACAAAATACTGCATACTTAGATTCGCTCGAAGGGAAGTTTGCACTTCAATTCCAAATCAGTGATAATTTTAATCTCACTAACTTCCAGGGTTCTACATTATCAGGTAAGTATCAATTTGGACGCAGAAATGCAGTCAGGGTCGGACTTTCAGTTAATCTGAATAATTCGGATGCTGAAACTAATCAATCATTTCTCGATACCAGTTTAACAATTTCATCTGCAGGAAATCAACATGCTTTTGGGATGACTGTCAGGACACAATATATACATTACATTCCAGGTATTCATGAAATCGCTTTTTTTATTGGAGGCGGTCCATTTGTTGGTTTTAATAACATCACCTCCGAAAACAGTTATTCAAATTATCCAATAAATAGGAAAGAGACCATTGATGATTTTACTATAGGTCTGGATATACTTGCCGGTGTTGAATGGATGTTTACTAAAGATATGAGTCTCTCTGCCGAGTATGGCATAAGGTTCTCATACAATTCATCTACACGAATGATAGAAGATGACCACACTATAAGTGAAACAACTATAAAAAAATATATTATAGATCATGGAGATATTAACTTCGGGATATCGGTTTACTTTTAAGAATCAACTTTATGAATAGATACCTTATATTTGAAATTTGATCGATTAGTTTTATCAATAGTAAGCTGAGGTAAATAGATTCGGAGTATTGACCGATGTAATTAGAAAATGCATTTAAAATAATTTTAAAACTTAATTACAAACTCTAAAGATTAGCATAAGAGGAAAGAAAGATTGTGAAGCAGAATTAATTTTAAGATTTATCAGACTCCCCAAATAACTCATTTTTATTTTTTATACGGTTGATTTTATACCTATCTTAATGCTTACAAATAATAAGAAAATTTAAACTTGGCATATGATATCTGCAAAAGAAACTGTTTCAAAACTACCTTCCTGGGAAAATCTAGTTAAAAAGTATCAAAACGCTCCAAACCGAAAAAGCATCTGGCAGTTAATCAATTCGTTTTTACCGTTCCTAGTAATCTGGTATTTAATGTATTTGACTGTGGATGTAAGTTACTGGATAACTCTTCTGTTAGCATTGCCCGCAGCTGGTTTTGTGGTGAGAATTTTTATTATTCAGCACGATTGCGGTCACGGATCTTTTTTCAAATCGAAAAGGGCTAATGATTTTTGGGGAATGGCTGGCAGTATTATTTCTTTTACCCCTTATCATTATTGGCGAAAAAATCATGCTATTCATCATGCAAGTGCAGGAAAGCTTGACCAAAGGGGAATAGGAGATATCTACACCATGACCGTGGAAGAATATTTACAACAATCACGTTGGGGAAAATTAAAATATCGTCTTTACCGTAATCCTTTTATATTATTTGTAATTATACCAGTTATTCTATTTGTTGTTCTGTACAGATTACCAATATCTGACTCTAAAGATTTTAAAAAGTTTCAGCCCAGTGTTTACATTACTAGCATTGTAATAGCAATAATAATTACAGGATTAATTTGGCTCATTGGATGGCAAAACTATTTGATGATACAACTTCCAATTACTTTTATAGCCTCAACTACAGGAACCTGGTTATTTTATGTGCAGCATCAATTTGAAGATACCTATTGGACTGAAAGCAAAGGTTGGGACTACGCTTCTGCGGCAATGCAAGGAAGCTCTTACTATAAACTTCCCAAGATTTTACAATGGTTTACTGGCAACATCGGCTTTCATCATATTCACCATCTTAGCCCGAAAATTCCAAACTATTTACTCGAAAAATGTTATAAAGAAAATCCGGATTTTCAAAAATCACCTATCCTAACTTTACGCTCCAGTTTCCGAAGTATGTTTTTAAGATTATGGTATGAAAAAGAAAAAAAACTAATAAGCTTCCGTCACTTAAAAAGTCTTTTACCTGAACTGCAAGGGAATTATTCCGATAAATAAATAGGTTCTTCTCTTCAAGGTAAAGTAAGCTCCAGATTCTATTTTACTACCTTTCAAAGATTAATTAAATTTAATTATGATTTACTTTAAAATTAATCTTGTACTTCCAAATTAGCATATGAATCCAATCTGGGAAACTGCCATAAAAATAAGAGCGTTTGATGTTGATGCAAATGACAGGTTAAAAGTCAATACAATTCTAGATTACTTTCAGGATGCCGCTTCGAATGATGCAGAAAGATTAAATTTTGGTTACTCTAATTTTGTCCCAAGAGGATTAACGTGGGTTTTATCGTGGGCTAAATTTGAATTCATTAATTACCCAAAATTTGCAGATGAGGTTAAAATTCAAACCTGGGGGAAAAAACAATTTAAATTGTATTCAATTAGAGATTATTTAATGTTCGACTCAAAGGATGAAATCATTTGCATGGGAACTTCCGCCTGGATATTGCTCGATTCCAAAAGTCTTCGTCCAAAGTTATTCCCTCAACTTTTTCCTGATGTAAAAATGTACGATAAAAAAGATGCACTGGCTGATCTTCCTCAAAAAATCCTTCATACATCGGAAACCGAATTAAATTACACAACACAGATCAGATATTCAGATATTGATTTAAATCAACACGCCAATAATGCAAAATATATTGAATTGATGCTTGATTGCTTTAGTAAAGAATTTCACAAAGAGCATACTATAAAATCTCTGGTTGTTTCATTTAATGCAGAATCAAAATATGGTGATGAGATTCATTTATTCAATGGGATCGAGAAGAACAATCCTTTAACAAACTACATTGAAGCAAGAAATGAAATAAGTAAAAAGGTAGTGTTCCAAGCAAACGTGGTATGGAATTAATTATGGAATTCGGATGGCTTTCTGTTATTCCACCTGTGTTCGCAATCCTTCTTGCTATTAAAACACGACAAGTTTTTCTTTCTCTTTTTCTAGGAATAGTATTCGGTTGGATTATCTTCTCCGGTGGGAATATTTTGAAAGGTTTCGAACTTACTATTCAATCTATCGTGGATGTTTTTAAAGATGGTAGTAATACTAGGGTGATAATTTTTTGTGCTCTCGTTGGTGCATTAATTTCATTGACTCAGGCAAATGGGGGAGTGCAGGGATTTGTAGATCTAATCCAGAAAAAAAATATTGTAACGAACAGACGTCGAGCAACAATATTTTCTTTTTTTGTTGGCTGTGTTGTATTTATTGAATCGTCTATATCTTGTCTTGTAACGGGGACAATATTTCATCCTATTTTTGAAAAATATAAAATCTCAAGAGAGAAACTTGCCTACATATGTGACACAACTTCATCACCAATATGCATTCTTATTCCATTAAATGCCTGGGGAGCTTACGTAGTTTCTCTTCTTGAAAAGGAATCTAGCTTTGCCGAAATGAATGACCCGGTAACATTATTTTTAAGTACGATACCATTAAATTTTTATGCAATTCTCTCAGTACTTTTCGCTGGATTTATAGCATTCAGCTTTAAAGATTTTAGCGCCATGAAAAAAGCAGAAATTAGATCTTTTACTACTGGTAAAACAATTGCTGATGGTGCGGTGCCGATGATATCTGAAGATGTTGCTTCGCTCAAACCAAAAAAGGGAATTAGTCATAGATCATTAAATATGACAATTCCAATCTTAGTTATGATTTTAATGATGCCAATAAGCTTACTAATAACGGGAAATGGGGATATTACATCTGGCTCGGGTTCAACATCTGTGCTTTGGTCAGTATTAACTGCAATAATATTTGCAGGAACTATTTCACTTGCACAAAGAATACTAACACTAAAAGAAGTAATGGATTACACTTTGAAAGGAATTTCCGGATTAGTACCACTTGCAATTCTAATGGTACTGGCATTTTCAATAGGTGATACTTGCAGAATGCTGGGAACAGGAATCTATGTTGCTTCCTTATCCAAAGATTATTTAAATCCATCTGTGATCGCACCAATCTTGTTTATTACTGCTGCTTTCATTTCGTTCTCAACAGGAACAAGCTGGGGAACTTTTGCAATTATGATTCCTATAGCTGTTCCAACAGCAATTTATGCAGATGCGTCACTTTCTTTGTCAATAGCAGCCGTATTAAGCGGAAGTGTGTTTGGTGATCATTGTTCACCAATCTCTGATACGACTATTGTTTCCTCAATGGCGTCTGCATGTGATCATATTGACCACGTGAGAACTCAACTTCCGTATGCAATAAGCATTGCATTAGTTTCAACTTTTCTATTTTGGTTGTTTGGATAATTGAGGGATTATTATTAATTCGTGGCAGCTGTAAAAAAAAATAAATTTAAATTACAAAATGGAAACTGAGTCGATTCAAATTCCTTTAATTGCACTTTTACCCTTTATTCTAATGCTCTTATCTATTGCGGTGTTTCCGTTATTCTGGAATCGCTTCTGGGAAAAAAATAAAAATAAATTAATTATTGCTATCATACTTAGCATACCGGTGATACTATATCTTTTTGTTAGTGGGCTAACTGAAAAACTTTTTGAAACGATGGTATTTGATTACATCCCATTTATAATACTTCTCGGCTCCTTGTTTACCATTACAGGTGGAATATTTCTTTCTGGTGACATTGAGGCGAAACCCTGGATAAATTCACTCTTCTTGCTTGCAGGTGCTGTTCTCGCTTCATTTGTTGGGACAACCGGTGCTGCTATGCTTTTGATCAGACCAGTAATCCAGACAAACAAAGAGCGAAAATATAAGGTGCATACAATATTATTTTTCATTGGAATCGTTGCGAATTGCGGAGGTTTGCTTACTCCCTTGGGAGACCCGCCTTTGTTTATGATGTATTTAAGAAGTGCACCGTTTAGTTGGTTCTTTAAATTATTCCCTGAATGGCTAATTGTAAATGCGATATTACTAATTATATATTTTGTAGTCGATACTTACTACTACAGAAAGGAACCCATTTCCTCAATTAAATTAGACGAAACTGTTATTAGACCATTAAAACTTCAGGGGAAAAGAAATTTTATTTTTTTGTTAATGGTAATTCTCGCTGTCGCATTTTTAAATGAACAATATCTAACCATTATCAAAGCAAATGAACTTTTGAGATTTATTAGAGAAGCGGTGATAGTTTTGGCTGCCTATTTATCCTTGCTTTTTACTCCGAGACTTCTACGTGTTTCAAATAATTTTACCTGGCATCCAATTCAGGAAGTAGCTTATTTATTTTTAGGAATTTTTATTACGATGGTTCCTTGTTTAATATATCTGGAACTGAATGCGAAAACACTTGGACTTACAACCACTGCACATTTTTATTACTATACCGGATTATTAAGTAGTTTTTTAGATAATACACCAACGGCTGTCACTTTTCATTCCCTCGCAATGGGGTTAGGTGCAAGTGCCGGATCTATAGTAGCAGGAATTCCTGAAGAAATATTAAAAGCTATATGCGTGTCTGCAGTTTTCTTTGGAAGTATGACGTATATCGGAAACGGTCCAAACTTTATGGTTAAAACTGTTGCAGAGGAAAATAATATTAAGATGCCGGACTTTTTTAGTTATATGTTCAAATTTTCTATAATAATACTTCTTCCGGTTTTCATTATAGTCCAGTTATTTATTTTATGACTATGTTACAATTATCCTGGTGATATAAATTGTGCTTTGTATATTAATTGCAGAAATAAATCAATTATTTAGATAATAATATTTGAAGAGATGAAAAAATATTTTGTTTTTTTAATATTCGTTCTTTCTGTACTAGCAGTTAATTGCCAGCCCAAAAATGATACATTATTAGTTGCGATGTGGAATCTTCAAAATCTTTTTGATACTACAGATGATCCGCAAATTAATGATGAAGAATTTTTACCGAACAGTGAAATAGAATGGACTGATGAGAGACTCGATAAAAAGATGTATAATCTTGCTCGAGTTATAAGGATGATGAATAATGGAAATGGCCCTGATATTCTGGGTGTTTGTGAAGTTGAGAATCAGGCAGTCACTTGATACTATGGTTAATAAATATTTATCTGACCTCAACTATAGCGTAGCATATCTTGAATCTCCTGATAAGAGAGGGATAGATAATGGTCTGATATTTAAATCAGAAAAATTCAAATTGCTAAATCTTCAGGCAGATACAGTTCATTTGGCAGATGAATGGCCTACCAGATTAATTTTTGGAGTAAACCTGCTCACCGAGGAAAATGATAATCTTACTGTATTTGTTAACCATTGGCCATCGCGAAGTGGAGGTCAGATAGAGTCAGAACCGAATCGAATCGCGGCAGCAAAAACATTACGAACCGCAGTTGATAGAATTTTTTCTAATAATGCGGATGCAAATATATTTATCATTGGTGATTTCAATGACGACCCGGTAAATGTTTCTGTCCTTGAAACTCTTCGTGCTTATCCGATTAAATGCGATTCACTTCCTTCTGACTTTGAGATGAGTTCCGAAAGTGAACTTTTCAATCTTGCATACCAGTCGTTCGAAGATGGATTGGGAAGTTTTAAATACAGAGATACCTGGAATATGCTTGATCAGATTATTGTCTCCGGTTCTTTGATAACTGGTACTCAAATAAAATATATTTGTAATTCTTTCGAAGTATTTAAGCCACAGGCAATTGTCACTCAATCTGGGAAGTATGAGGGTGCTCCTTTTCCAACTTACGGGGGTAGAAGATATCTTGGTGGTTACAGTGACCACTTTCCAGTGATGGCAAAATTTGAAATAAATAGGAAATCTGAATGAAAAAAATATTAATGATATTTGGTAGCACGGGTGCGTTAGGAAATGGAGTAACAGAAGTCTTTCTTAAAAATAACTATGATGAATTTTATTTGTTTGATTTTAAACACAAGGAACCATCTCATACAAATATTAATCGGGTAGTCGTAAAAGATTTGTCTGAAGAGAAAAATGTTAAAGAAGCTTTCGACAGTATTGTTCCTTCAGATGATTCAACCTATTTTCTATTTAGTACAGTAGGAGGATTTACCGGTGGAAAAAAGATTTGGGAAACCGAGATTGGCTACTTTGATCGAATGATAAATATTAATCTCAAAACCAATTTCCTCATTGCAAAATATTTTTCATTACTAGTGAAGGGATGCAAATTCAGGTTCGATTTGTTTTACATCAGCATTCACCGGATTGAAAGAGGAAATTGGTAAAGCTGTATATGGTTTGTCTAAAGCTGGCTTAATACATTTGGTAAAAACTCTTGCTGAAGAAGGAAAAGAAATCAATTTGTCTTCAAATGCTATTGCACCATTCATAATTGACACACCTTCAAACCGAGAATGGATGCCTGATGCAGATTTTACAAAATGGATGAAACCTACTGAGATCGGTGAATTCGTTGAATCGATATTTCAGAATTACAATATGATTTCCGGCAACATATTCCAGCTTAAACATCGATTTGATAGTGATTAAAAAATGCCGAATTAGACAAAGTAATTTGTTGACTTTCTAAACTGAAATCATTATTGTAGACATACTAATAATTTAAAATTATTTGGAAAAAAACCTTTCCTTGATAACAATCATTCAATTTTCAGGAGGAAACTCTATATGGATTTCTCAGGTGTAATTGCTACAATATTTAACACCATAGCTCAGGCTAATAATGATGGTGGAGTTTTGAACTGGTTAACAACAAAGTTTGAAGCAGGCGGTGGTTTTATGTGGCCAATCTTAATTTGTTTGATTATAGGCCTCGCATTTTGCTTTGAAAGATTATGGACATTAACTCGTTCTAAAACAAATACAAAAAAATTCATCGTTCAAGTTAGAAGAGCTTTGGATGATGGTGGAATTGAACAAGCTAAAGAAGTTTGTGCAAATACCAGAGGACCTGTTGCTTCTGTTTTTCATGCTGGATTATTAAGAGTGGATGAAGGGTTGGATGCTGCTGAAAAAGCAATTATAGCTTATGGTGGTATTGAAATGGGTTTCCTGGAAAGAGGAATGATCTGGATTTCTCTGTTTATCTCATTGGCACCTATGTTAGGATTTACAGGAACAGTTCAAGGTATGATTTCAGCTTTTGATGCTATTAAAGAAGCTGCACAGATTTCGCCTGCAATTGTAGCTGATGGTATTGCTATAGCTCTTTTGACCACATTATTCGGTTTGGTCGTTGCTATGATACTGCAGGTGTTTTACAACTACCTTGTTTCAAGAATTGACAGTTTGGTTGGAGATATGGAAGAAGCTTCAATTGAATTGATCGATGCTTTATATGAATTCAAAACCAAAAGAAAATAATTTTAAATTATTACTGATTAAAAAAGACCAATAAGATGATAAAAAAGAAAAAACTACCTGAAGCAAATATACCTACATCTTCAATGGCTGATATTGCTTTTCTTCTTCTTATTTTCTTTCTTGTTGCAACAGTAATTGATGTTGATTCCGGAATTGGAATGACATTACCTGAATATGTAGAAGATCTTGAAACTGTTGAAGTACCAAAAGACAGAATGGCAGCCATATTAATTAATGAAACTGGGGATGTTCTCCTGGATGGTCAACCCATATCCTTATTCCAGATTACGACAACTTTGAAACCAAGAATTCAATCTAAGATTGATTTACCAAGCAATAAAAAATTGATAGTTTCTATTAAGACAGATAGAAAAACAGTTTATAATGCATATATATCAGCACTCGATCAGGTGAAGCAGGCTTTCTTTGAAGTACGCGATGAATATTCAAATTCTAAGTATGGTAAAAGATATGATGATCTGGATGAAGACCAACAAAAAGAGGTAAAGGAAGCCGTTCCAATTATTATTTCAATAGCAGAACCAGAAAAAATAAAATAGAGGAACTGAAATAATGAAATTTGAAAAGAAAAGAGCCAGCACCAAGCAGGAAATTCCTACAGCCTCTATGCCTGATATTATATTTATGTTGTTGTTGTTTTTTATGGTTACTACAACTCTTAGAGAAGTTCAGGTATTAGTTGATTATACATTACCTGAAGCAAAATCAATTGAAAAAATTGAAAACAAAAGGTTAATCCAATACATTTGGGTTGGTAAAGGTGATAGAGTACAAATAAATGACAGTATAATTAATCTAGATGATATTCAGGATATTATGTACGCTAAAAGACAAGCTTTACCGAATGTGATTGTCTCCCTGAGAATTGATAAAGGAACTGATATGGGATTTGTAACAGATATTCAACAAGAACTAAGAAAAGCATATTGTCTAAGAATAAACTATTCGGCGAATATTAAAATTTAATTTTAATTCAATTTGTGTCAAATTAAGCAGGCTTTATTATTAAATAGCCTGCTTTTTTATTATAGAGGGTAAAATGAATCTCACAGAAAAAATTAATAATGATTTAAAAGACGCAATGAAGTCAAATGATAGCGTTCGTCTTCAAACCATAAGATCAGTTAGAGCACTAATATTAGAATTTGAAAAAAGCGGTTCCGGGAAAAAACTAGATTCTGAAGAGGAAATTAAGCTCTTAAGTTCAGCAGCAAAAAAACGAAAAGAAGCGATAGAAGAATATGTAAAGGCAGGTAGACAAGATCTCGCATCAATTGAAGAATCTGAGTTGAAAATAATCATGGCTTATCTCCCTAAACAATTGTCGATGGATGAGATTCTGGAGAAAGTAAAATCGATAGCTGCTCAAGTCGGGGCAGTAAACAAAACTGATTTTGCAAAGCTTATGCCGGTTGCTGTAAAAGAACTTAAAGGGATGGCTGATGGAAAAGCCATTAAAGAAGTGGTTGAAAAAGTGCTTGGTGCAAATTGATTCTGCTTGACATTTTAATAGTTACTTCGGTTATTGTTGGGTTTATACTTGGATTTAAGGATGGGTTCATCCGAAAATTGGTTGGTTTAGCAGGATTTATTTTGGCAGTGGTTGCCGCTGTTTTTTTTGCGGGTAAACTTGGAAAGTTAATCGAAAGTTTATTTGGTATCGAATATTATCTTGCTGAGATAATAGGCGGTCTGGTCCTTTTCTTTTCAATACTTGCAATATTCATGTTTCTGAAAAGAGTAATTCATCCATTTGATAAAGTAAACAATTTGCTTAACCAGATTGTGGGTGGAATAGTTGGCTCAATTCAAATTCTTTACTTTCTAAGTGCCATTTTTATAATAGTTAATGTGTTTAATCTACCTAATAAGCAAACCAGAGAGCAGTCACTTTTTTACAAACTTAGTTATCAGGTAATTCCTTTAACTATAGAATATTTAAGTAATTACACACCTCAACCAAGAAAACTCATTGAAGAGTATATAAATGAAAAAGATGTATCTCCATGATTGAAAATTCAGTTCTGGAAAAGCTCGAATTTCCAAAAGTGTTAAATAGTATTAGCAATTATGCTATTACAGACAACGGAAAGAAGATTGTACTGAATTTAAAACCATTGACCGAATTGAATAAGATTTCTAAGGAAGGGCTATGTGTTAGTGAAGCCAAAGAAATTTTAATCAGGGATACTGCACCACAAATAGATTACCTACCAGATTTATTCGAAATTCTAGCTCAAAGCAAAATAGAAGGTGTGGTACTTAGTCCAAAAAAGATTCTTGAAATACTGAAACTTGCTAAGTTATCACGCGGACTGTACCAATTCTTAAAAATTAAATTCTGATATTGCTCCACAATTAGCTGAATTACAAAATTCCCTTATAGTTGATAAAGTTTTTGAGCATCACATTGAGAAAGTTGTTGATGAAACAGGAGAGATTAAAGAAAAAGCTAGTCAGAAACTTACTGATTTAAGAAAACAGATAAGAGAAAAGCAAAGTTCACTCGTAAAATCAATAAACAGCATCATGAAATCTCTTGATGCTCAAGGAATAATAAGGGAAGATTATTTAACTCTTCGCGATGGAAGAATGGTAATCCCGATTAAATCTGAACATAAGAGACACTTAAGAGGATTTATACATTCAGAATCTGCCACAGGTCAAACGGTTTATATTGAACCGGAACAAACGCTTGAATTAAATAATGAAATTATTACTCTTGGTTTTGCAGAGAAACGTGAAATTGAAAAACTACTAAAAGATCTCACAAATCAGATCGGAAAGGAAAGTGAGAAATTAAAAGATAGTTTCAAGACTATAACTTACATTGACTCAATTTTCGCAAGAGCTAAATATTCAATCGAGATTATTGGTTCATTTCCAACAATTGATAATGATAAACCAATTTTTATTAGTGATGCCCGACATCCGGTTTTACTTAAAAAACTTGGAAAAGGGAACACAGTTCCGTTAAATATAAAATTGGATGATCAGAAAATAATCGTAATTACCGGACCAAATGCAGGTGGCAAAACTGTTGTATTAAAGACAATCGGATTACTTGGCTTATTACTTCAGTCGGGAATCCATATACCAGTTAATCCTGATTCTAATTTTCATCTATTCAAAAATATTTTAATTGATATTGGAGATGAACAATCAATTGAAGACGACCTTTCAACCTTTAGTTCGCATCTGAATAATTTAAAAAATATTCTAAATAATGCTGATACAGATTCGTTAGTTATTCTGGATGAAATTGGAACGGGAACAGACCCTATTGAAGGATCGGCACTGGCATCCGCTGTGTTAATAAAGTTGAGAAATAGTGGTGCATTAGTTTTAGCTTCTACTCATCACGGAAGTTTAAAAATAATTGCAAATGATGAGGAGGGTTTCATAAATGCGGCAATGGAATTTGATCACGAAAATCTTAAACCAACTTATAAATTTAAGCTTGGTATTCCAGGTTCAAGTTATGCTTTTGAAATTGCGAGAAGAAGTGGTATTGATGATGCAGTAATTACATCAGCATCAAATTTTATGGATAGTGATAAATATAGACTTGAAAATTTTATAGCAGAACTTGAGGATAAATCTAATAAGCTTGAAGAAAAATTAAAGCAATCAGAAATTGAAAACTCGAGGTTGGCAGGTTTGTCAAAATTATATAAAGATAAAATTGAAAAACTAGAAAACGATAAAAAGGCTATTCTGAAAAGAGCTAAATCAGAAGCCGAAGATTTTCTTAAAGATGTAAATAAAAAAGTAGAAAGTGTTATTAAACAAATCCGTGAGTCTGGTGCAAAAAAGGAAATCATTAAAGAAACAAAAAAGATCATAGCTGATCTCAAGAGCGAAACTGATAAATTATATTCACCTGAAGTTGTAACAGATACTAAAATATCTGATTTTAGTGTTGGAAGTTTTGTATCAATTAAAAATACCGCAACTTCAGGAAAAATAATCCAGATTGATGCTGACAAAAATAAATCTATTATTGAATCAGGCTCAATTAAAATGCAGGTAGATCTGGCGGATTTAATAATTGAGAAAAACAAAAAAGAAGAAAAGTCTGAAATTCATTATCACAATTTTCAACAACCAGTAACTCAATATAGACTTGATATTAGGGGGAGAAAACCTGAAGAGGTTGAATTTGAAATTCTTCGATTTATAGATGACTCATATACTACAGGGCAGGGGATGGCCGAAATTCTACACGGAAAGGGAACAGGAGTCTTAAAAAAAACAGTTAAATTAATTCTTGATAAGCATGATAAGGTAAAGAATTATTATTTTGCGCCTATCGAATTTGGAGGCGAAGGTATTACAATAGTGGAATTTAAGTAAGGCAGTATTGTTTAAAAAAATTTTAATAGCCAATAGGGGAGAGATTGCCGTAAGAGTTATCAGAGCTTGTCGTGAGCTCGGAATAATATCGGCTGCAATCTATTCAGATGCAGATAAATCTTCACTCCACACACGAATGGCTGATGAGAGTTTTCATATTGGATCATCACCAGCACACGAATCTTATCTCAATAAAGAAAAAATCATCAAACTTGCTAAAGAAATTGGTGCTGATGCAATCCATCCAGGTTATGGTTTTTTCTCTGAAAATGCTGAATTCATAAAATCACTCGAAGAAATTGGAATTACATTTATTGGACCGTCATCAAAATCAGTTTCTTTAATGGGGAGCAAAACTGAGGCAAGAAAACTGATGACAAAAAATAATGTTCCAATTGTTCCCGGAACAACTGAACCTGTTCTAACCGTCAAGGAGGCTTTAAAAATATCAAAGGATATTGGCTACCCCGTTTTGTTGAAAGCTGCTGCTGGTGGAGGAGGAAAAGGAATGAGGAAAATTTCCTCAGAAAAAGAATTTGATTCCGCTTTCGAATCAACTAAGAGAGAAGCATTAAAAGCTTTTGCAAATGATGATATTTATATAGAAAAATTTATCGAGAATCCGCGACATATAGAAGTTCAGATTTTTGGCGATCAATTAGGAAACTATGTACATTTTTTTGAAAGAGAATGTTCGATACAAAGAAGGCATCAGAAAATAATTGAGGAAGCCCCTTCATCATTTGTAGATAAAGAAACACGTCAAAAAATTACTTCAGCAGCTATTGAAGCAGCAAAAGCATGTAAATACTTTAATGCTGGTACTGTTGAATTCTTAATGGATTCTAAAAAGAATTTTTATTTTCTGGAAATGAATACTAGGTTACAGGTTGAGCATCCAGTAACTGAATTGATTTCAGGGACAGATTTAGTTAAAGAACAAATTTCAATTGCACTCGGAAATAAATTGTCATTTGATCAAGGTGATCTTAGAATTAGTGGTCATGCAATAGAATGTAGAATTTATGCTGAGGATCCATCAAATAGTTTTCTCCCAACAACGGGGGACATAATTAATTATTCACAACCGTCTGGGCCTGGGGTTAGAGTAGATTCTGGTTTTGAATTTGGTTCGCAAATTTCTGTTCATTACGATCCGCTAATCTCAAAGCTTGTTTGCTGGGGCAAAGATCGTAAGACAGCAATCAATAGAATGTTAAGATCACTTTCGGAATATGTAATAGGCGGCTTAATTACCAATATTTCTTTTCTGAAATTAATTATTGATCATAATTTATTCAGAGCGGGTAAGTTTGATATTAATCTTTTAAATGATGAATTTATGGCAAAACTTGCAGATTTAGAGGACAATCAAACAAAAGGGGAATCAGAAAAGGCAGCGGCTGTTCTGGCAACATTGTTAAAATTTAATTCTTCATCGAACAATCATCATACTAATAATATCGAAAATTCGAACCAATGGCAGGAACAAATGTATGAGTGAGTTTGTAATAAGTGTTAATTCTTCAAAGTTTTATTTGAAAATAATTGATGAAAATGAAGTAAATTTAAATGGAGAAAAAATTAAATATGAGTTAATCCAGGTAAGCGAATATTCTTATCTGTTAAAATTAAATAATAAAATCTTTGAGTTAACATCAGAAAAAATTAATAGTGACCTATTTAAAATTCTGGTTGAGGGTTATCATTTTGATATTACAGTTCGTACTGCTTTGCAGGAAAGAGCTTTTAAATTACTGGAAAATTCATCAAGTCATCAATCGCATCATACTGACATAAAAGCTCCAATGCCAGGATTGATTTTAAAGATTAGAAAAGCAGTTGGAGAAAAAGTTGAGCAAGGAGAATCAGTTATTATTCTTGAGGCGATGAAAATGGAAAATGACTTAAAATCTCCCACTTCGGGTATTATAGACAAAATATTTGTAACAGAGGGTTCACCAGTTGAAAAAGGTGTGGCACTTTTTTCAATTGCATAGATATTTCATTAATTAACAAAAATCTATTCATTCAATCAGGAGGGATTCAATTGAAAAAATATCTTTACATTGTCCTCTTAATTCTTGGTCTCTGTCCCGGTATCATTCTAGCCGGCGGATTCCAGATAAATGAACATGGGGCGAGAGCCATGGGACTTGGAGGAGCATTTACTGCTATAGCAAACGATGCTTCTGCTATTTACTGGAACAACGCTGGTATGACTCAACTTAGCGGAACAAATTTTATGCTTGGAACGGCTTTGATTGCGCCAAGTGCAGAATTTAGAGGAGTAGCTCCCTCAGTTGATAAAAATTATATGAAAAGCGACGTGTTCTTTCCAAGTCATCTTTTTATTACGCACGCAATTAATAATTCATTTTCTGTTGGCATTGGATTAACTACCCCATTCGGGTTAGGTACTGAGTGGAGTGCTGGCTGGGTTGGAAGATACCTTGCCTTAAAAACTAGTCTCACCACCTTTTGGATTCCTGTTACCGCAGCGTATAAAATTCTTGATAACCTTTCTATCGGTGCAAGCTTCGTCTATAGTTTCGCTGATGTTAATATAACTCAGAACAGTTCCCAAGCTCCGTTTGCTGGAGATGCTTATGTTGATTTGGAAGGTGATGATTCTTTTGCTTATGGGTACACTGTTGGATTATTATACAAACCTATCGAACAACTTTCAATTGGTGCATCATTCAGAAGTGAAGTTGAATATGAGTTCGAAGGAACTGCCACTACAACAGGTGCTCAACAATTAGCGGAGATTGGTGCATTCCCAAATGGTGACATTACAGCCAAACTAACTACACCAATGAATATAGTTGGCGGAATTGCAGTTCAGGTAATTCCTGAATTAATGCTAAGCGCAGATTTTCAATGGGTTGGGTGGTCGAGCTATGATACCTTAGCTATAAAATTTGTGAATGATCCGGAAGATAATGTAGCAAGTCCGAGATTATACAAAGATTCCTATATAATTAGGTTTGGTGCACAATTTAAGATTTCAAATCAGGTTACATTACTTGGCGGAATTTATTATGACCAAATGCCAGTGGATCCTGAATACCTGAATCCAAGTCTACCAGATACTGACAGATTGGGTTTAAGTATTGGAGCAGAGGCTCAATTAACTAGCCAATTCAGTTTGAGTGGGTCGTATTTGTTTATTAGAGGACAGCAATTAGAAGTTACAGATTCGCAGGAAATTTATACCATAGGAAATTCACCATTCAACGGAACATATAATGCTTCGGCAAATCTGCTTTCATTAAGTTTAAATTATTATTTGCAATAGAAGGAGAAAACTAAAATGAAAAAAATAATTATTTACTTTGGATTCCTTACTTTTATTGCACTTACAATAATTGGATGTGAAGATTATTCTGATATATCTGCCCCAACTATTAATCTGGGAACAGCAAACTTCTCAAGATTTGTAGCTGTGGGTAACAGTCTGACAATGGGCGAACAGTCATCTTCTGTATTTGCTGCTGGTCAGATGTACTCTTTTGGAAATATTATAGCGAAGCAAGTTGGCACAACTTACGCTCAAGCTTTTTTTAGTGATCCAGGGACAGGCGGAAGATTGGAAATTGAGAAATTTAATATTGTTAATGGAAATCTCGTTCCAGAAATTGTTGAAAATCCAAATATAGGTTCTCCGACCAATTTATTGTATCCAGCCCCATATAATAATCTCGGAATCAAAGGAGCGTTCCTTTACGATGTATTAAATGCACGAAGCGCTTCAACATGTTATACGGCTAATTTTGGGTCTCCAAATCCTTTGTTTGATGTTGTGTTGAGAGGATCAGGAACACAGCTTGAATTGACAATTGCTCAGCAACCCACTTTAATTACATTGTGGATAGGTAACAATGATATCCTTGGCATTCGCAACCAGAGGTGGTTTGTTTCCTCCAACATCGGTTAGTGATTTTCAAACAATGTATACTCAATTGCTAACTAGTTTGAATTCCACTGGAGCTCAAATAATTATTGGTGCCTTACCAAATGGACTCAAGACTCCATACTTCAATACTGTTGGACCTCAAATTGGATATAGGGATTCAGGGCATACCTGGCGCGCAGGGTTTGGTTTATCAAACTACAGGAGCTCCTGGAATTGCAATTGCAACTTCGACCGATTTAATTAGTGGAAATGTTCTTATTACTCTAACTGCTTCATCCGCTGCTGGATATTTAGGTGATACAAATGGACTATATTATTCTTCAAATGGTATTCCTGTTCCGCCGAGTGTAAACACTGCTTATCCATTTGGTTTAACTCCAGAAAACCCATTTCCAAATAATCTTGTTCTTGATCCATCTGAAATAACGATGTATACTTGACATTAAGAGATGGTTATAATCAAATCATTTATGGTCTTGCTGCACACATTCGATTATTATGCTAATTAGATTGGGATGATTTGTTTAATTCATTAAGCACTACCGGTATAGAAGTGAATGGGATTACATTTACGGCAGATTATGTTTCAGGAAACTTCTTCAGCCTTGATGGAATTCATCCGACAAGTCAGGGATATGGCATCATTGCAAATGAATTTATTAAAGCAATAAATGTTAAATATGGTGCTTCTATACCTGCTGTTGATGTTTCAGCGATTCCAACCAGTCTCATTTTTGAAGGAAGTGTTCCAATAGGTAAATATGGAATTCCTCAGATTCCAAAATGTGCTTTAGAAAATATTTTATTTTAATTAAAAAGGGATGGACAAACCATCCCTATTTTTTCTTTATGAGAATACGAAACAAAATATTTTGGCTAATCTTCATTTCCACATTATTTTTTGTTTCGTGTTCTTCATCGGAAGAGACTCAAACAAAGAATGTAAATAATACTTCAGTCGAGGACACAGTTTTTGTCTTTGACGAATTACCCCCTGAAGATTTATATGAATTTGAATCTCCAACTCCGCAACCACGTGATGTTTATGTCGTTCAAATTGGTGCTTACTCAAACCTTAAATCGGCAAAAGAATTTGCGGATCAGAGTAGGGTTAAATTGAATAAAGATATTAAAGTTGAGTATAAACTAGATAAAAAGCTTTATGTTGTATGGATTTATCCACCATTTCAGGATAAAGCATCTGCAATAGTATATCGAAGTGAAATTCAGAGGAATGGTGAATTTGGTGATGCCTGGATCACTACAGTTGAGTCTAAAAAATAAAAAAGGTTAAGCCATAAAAGCTTAACCTTACTCTTTCATTCCCTCACGATATTTAGAGTATAGGAAATGTTATCATTTAAGAATCTTTATTCAAACCAGGAAACAATTTCAAGTTGTCCGGTTCCAGGATATCCGGGCGGAGACGCAATCATAAGTCTGTCATCATATTTATAGTTTCTACTAAATCCCCATATATCGCTTCCATGAATTACACCGATTTGAACTCGGCTGTAGTTTTGTATTCCACCATAAAGATTAATATTACCATTAGGCGCCGTAAAATTTGGCCAACCAGCACCAAATCCACCTTTTTCACAATAAATAGAAGCATCAATATTTATGCTTGATTTGTTAGCCGCATTTTCAGCAATTAAAACATTATTCTTTGAAACTATTCCTAACATATCTTTTGAATCTGGATTTGTCCTTGGGTCAGTACTATAGGTAAGATTATCATCAAGATAGATATTTCCTTTGGGAGAAGTACCATTACAAGCAACTGTGTATCTGCCGCTTACAACACCTTGTAAACGAAGTATTGTATTTTCACCATAAATGATTCCATTAGGTGCGAAGCTTGAAGCCAATACCGATGTCGTGGGAGTATTATAATTGTATTTGTATTTAATGCTGTCTCCAACAAAAGTAACGTAAACAGTATCTTTACCTGTAAACACATGTCCATCATCATTAGCCATTGATTTGAGATTATCTAAACCACTAGGTGGAAATGTTAAACTTACACCAGACTCAAATCCACCTAAAAATCTAGGTGCATCAGCTGCTTCACTTGAATAATATTTTACAGAGCCTTTGGTAGTTGCTTTACCTTTAAATACAGGATGTTGATACGCATTAATATTACCTTCGGAATGGAATGGACCCCAAATTGTATCTTTACTTGACCAATAAAGATTAGTTGGATCACTGATTGATAAATAAGCAAATTTTGAAAAACTACTTGGTTGAAATATTACTTCTATATTTTTATTTACTCCACCATAATTTGCAATCGTGGTCAGTTTTTTAATACCTCTCCAGGGATCTAACACTTGGATACTTGCAGTGAATGATCCACTTTCAAAATCCACATTACTATATCCATCATCCCAGTTACCATCCAAAAACAATTGATTGCAAGCGAGGTTTGTTCCACTTACGGCTATATTATGCGCAATTGTTTTGGCGTGATAATCCGCCATATTCTCGATGGTTTGTGTTGAAAGTTTACTCGAATTGTTTCCCAACATCATGTAAAGAATACTAAAACCGAGAACTAAAAAAAGTGATAATTTACCCATTCGTTTTTTCCTCCTTAGCGGTTAAAAAGATTTCTGGCAGCCATTCGGATCTGTCTCCAAAAAATTGTTTGATATTTTTCATCGTAAGCAGATACATCCTCAACAGTTATATCGATTTGCATAGAATAGATTTCTCTTGGGTCAGGAATTGGAAAATTCAATTTCGTGCCCAAAGAATTATAAAATTCCATTGAGAATTCAGTAACACCCAAATTAACTTTGACAGGGGTTTCACTATTCACTACTCTATATAAATATCTATCTCTTGGATTTGGTGTTGATGAAATATCTGTTGATGGATCAAAATAATAATGCATTGTATCTATGATTCCATTATTATCAATATCTGTTAGAAAATTTATCGTATTCGAATCTGCATAAAGTATTGCTTCAGTAGGAACAGGAATTTGCTGCCAATCAGCACAATATCCAATTCTTCTAAAATCTGTTTCTAAAATTTGTACTACCATTGCCAGATTGGTTTGTGCTGTAAGATTACCAGTACCTCGGTATAGATCTTCTGTTGACGCATTTTGTAATCTGAATATTGAAAGCATCAATACTCCAGCGATTAATATGGATCCGATAACATCTAATATTACATTTGTTCCCATTTTATTCTCCTATCTAAAATACCAATAGCTGAAAATTGATGAAGTACTTAATACTAGTGTTGAACTATCAGCAGAAACAGGTCGATTAATTGTCACCACTATTTTTTTGTTCCAGGTACGATTTGAAGTGGAACCTTTAATATTATCTGGTGTTACGTAAACTACCTGGCAGGATACATCAAAAACTGTTGATGGCATTGAGGTATCTCTTTTTGTAAAACCATTATAATCATCAAAATCATCAAATGTGGATTCTGTTTCACCAGACTCTGGACCTAATACAGAAGATAGTTGTGTTAAAGCTGTCACATTAGTTGTGTCCGTTTTTTCATCAAATGCTTTGCTTTGTGCTTCCTCAATTATAGATGTTGCAATTGAATTTGCTAAAACGCCATATTGCGCATCATCTCTAATTGCTTCATTTGTAAGGTTTGCTGTGTTCACTCTCAGCATTATTACTGAAAGCAACATCATCGCCCCTAAAGTCATTATCATTTGTCCTGTGTTCATCTTTTATATTCTTTCAAAAGGTTTTTGAAAAATAATCGTCTCAATTATCCATCAAATATGCCATATAAGCATCGGTAAAATTTTCTTTTCTGAGTGAATAAAAATTAGTTTTCGGTAATTATTTAACATTTTTTATGAACTTTTTACTGTAACTATTTGAAAGCATATTTTAATTCGAGACATAAAAATTGATTGAAATTGCAATCTAAAACAGGGGTAACTCAAGAATATAAAACAATCGATAACGAATTTTTTTGTATAAAGATTAAAGTATCAGGCTGTATTGAGCATTTTCAATAGTTTTTTGTTTAATTTTATTTGGTTATTTTTTGAGAAATTTCAAATAAATAAATAAACCGGAGGGAAAAATGGCTTTTGCCTTAAATAAAATAATGCTAATAGGACGCCTTGGTAAAGATGCCGAGACACGATTCACAACTAATAATGTCTCCGTGACAAATTTTACGCTTGCTACCGATTATAGTTACAAAGGAAAAAATGGGGATTGGGTCAATGAAACAACCTGGCATAACATAGTTTCTTTTAACCTATCTGATTATTTTAAGGATAATCTTAAGAAGGGAAGAAAATTTTATGTTGAAGGACGTCTTTCCAAAAGAGATTATACAGATAAAGAGGGAGTGAAACGTTATTCCACAGAGGTGATAACTGAGAGGTTGATTCCACTTGAGCCGTCTTCTGAAAGTTCTGTATCTGATGAAGATTCAACGAGTGTGGAACCTGCAGCCGGAAATGAAAACGACGACTTACCTTTTTAGTTTTCCAATCATATAAGAGGATTTGATTTTACTTGGAGATTGAGTGGTTATATCAGGTGGTTTTGCTTGTCATAATGTTAATTTTGTCTGCGTTTTTTTCAGGTTCAGAAGTCGCATTTTTTTCTATTAAACAGAAGTCTCTCGAAGAAAATTTAAAAACTCCAAAAATTATTACAAGGTATGCAAGTAGTCTCCTTGCTTTTCCCCGTCGATTGCTGATTACAATTCTGGTAGGTAATACACTTGCAAATGTAGCAACTTCAATTATTTCTGTTTCGATAGCACTTGATCTTGCACACAAATACGATATACAGCTAAACCTGGCTTTGACAATTCAGATTGTTTTAATCACAATAATTATTTTAATTTTTTCTGAACTTTTACCTAAAGTATTTGCTTCGAAAAAACCACAATTGACAGTGATAATCGTTGCAATCCCAATGTATCTTATAAGCACGATTATTTATCCGGTTTCAGAACTTATTACCGAGATTATTAGAGTAACCTTTTCGAAATTGAAATTTGATAAAACAAAAACAGCAATCACTGAAAAAGAACTTTCAGATTTAGCAGAATTAGGCCACGAACGAGGCACATTAGAAGAGGACGAACAAGAAATAATTTCAAGTTTTGTTGAGTTTAAGTCAGTGTTAGTCGGAGAAGTGATGACACCAAGAGTAGATATTGTTGCTGTACCATATAATATCGAAATTGAGGAATTGATAAAGGTTATTAATTCCAGCGGTTACACCAGGTTTCCTGTCTACAAAGAAAATCTTGATAAAATTCTCGGTATTGTTCATGCAAAAGATTTATTACAATATTTAAATAAATCGACTTTTGTTAGAGAAGAAACTTTAGCAAGAATTACAAGAGAAGTATTATTCGTTCCCGAACGAAAAAAAATAAGTGAAATGTTAAAGGAGTTTCAACAGAAAAAAATGCATTCGGCAATAGTTGTGGATGAGTTCGGTGGAACTTCTGGATTGATTACACTTGAGGATATCATCGAAGAAATAATTGGTGAAATCTGGGATGAACACGATCAAGAAGAAAATCCGGTTAAAATTATTTCACCAGAAAAAATAAGTGTCCTCGGTAAAGTATCTATTTCAGAACTGAATGAATTGATTGGAAATGATTTAATTCCTGCAAGTGATGATTATGACACCATAGCAGGTTTAGTTATAAACAAAGCTGGTGATATACCGAGGGAAGGATATTCATTTAATCTAGAAAATTATAAATTGACGGTTAAGGAAGTTCTTAAAAAACGTATCAAACGCATTGAAATAGACAAGATAGCATAACACATTCCTTAAATGAAAAAAGGTTGTTTCATTCAATCCGTTATAATTATTACTATTTTAATAGGAGCAGCTGCTTATATTGTTCAATATAAACTTGATGATTGGCTTGTTAAGCCCGGCAAAAAACTAATACTAAAAGAAGTTGCAAAAAAATGGGTGAATGAAGATAATTATATTGAGGACTCAACAGAGAAGGATTCACTCAGATCATTAATGAAATATTATTTGGAAAATATTAAAACGATGAAAGAAGTTGTAAATTTGGATGAAGAGATATTTTTAAATGAATTAGATATTGCAACTGAAGATAGTTTTATAACAGAAAAAGAAATAGCAAAATTGTCATCGTTATTGAAAAAGGAACAAAATGAGAAATCCGAGATCGACTGAAGTTAAAGTTGGCATAACAGTTTTATTTGGACTGATAGTTTTTCTTTGGGTTCTTGGATGGGCTAAAAATTTTACTTTATCATCTTCTGATAACCAGGTAAAAGTAAATTTCACAAATGTTTCAGGATTAGAGATTGGTAATAACGTAACTGTTAACGGAGTTAGAAAAGGACACGTGAAAGATTTTGCAATCAATGGTTCTAATGTAATTGTAACCTTAAGTATTAGCAGAGACATCCAGTTGAAAAATGATGCTCAATTTGCTCTTGAAAGTACTGATTTGATGGGCGGAAGAAAAATTGAAGTTAACCCCGGCAATTCAAATCAGGATTTGGATTTATCTGAGATTCACCAAGGAAATTACATTACAGATATTGCAGGTATGATTTCATTGTTTAGTGATATCCAAGACAAAATTACTGTCATCGCAAATGAATCTGTAAAAACGCTTAAAGGCATAAATGTCCTTCTTGAAGATAAAAAATTTATCCAAGGACTAAAGAACAGTATAGAAAATTTAAACAGTTTGACCGCTAAAATGGATAAAGTTATTACCGAAAATCAAGAGAGTATGAGAGAGATAACTGCAAACACTAAAGAAATAACCTCTGATACAAAAGATTTAATTAAACAAAATAAAGAGAACATTGAAAGTTCAATTTCAAAACTGAATATTGTTCTTGGTAAATCGGATTCATTAATTTCAAGTTTGAATTATCTTGCCCAGGAAACTGCAATGGGTGGAAACAATCTGGGAAAAATTTTATACGATGACTCACTTTATCTTGACTTAACACAATCTCTTCAGATGATAAAAGAATTGAGTAAAGTAATTCTTGAGCAGGTGCAGACAGATGGAATTAAGGTAGACGCAAACATTTTTTAATTTTAATTTAATATATGGTCCTCGGATTAGGGATTGACATAATAGAAATTACAAGAGTGAAAAAGAGTATCGATTCTTATGGTGATAATTTCTTAGACAAAGTTTTTACTGAAAATGAAATCAAATACTGTAATTCAAAGTTTAATAAATACCAACATTTCGCAGCACGGTTTGCAGCAAAAGAAGCTGTCTACAAAGCGTTAGCATCAGGCTGGAAAGAGGGTCTGCGTTGGAAAGACATTGAAATACAAAATGATGATTCAGGTATGCCTTCAATCAAACCGTCAGGCAAATTGAAATCTTTCCTTGCTGAAAGTACACAATTAAGAATTTCGATAAGTCACTCTGATAACTATGTCACTGCTGTTGCAATTATTTATCAGAATAATTCTACCTAAAATCAGATATATTTAGCCCACCGAACACCAACGATATCAATTGAAATTCACTGGCGATATCATTAGTTTTTCAGACAAAATTAAAATTATTATTAGTATTAAATGTTTTTGAAATTCTATAATATATTTAATTATTCGACTATTGGAATTGTAGTTGTATTCTTAATATTGATTCTTACTGAAACAGTTTCCAAAGAAATGTATGTTACTCTATTGATAGTAACTATTATTATTCTTGTAGTTCGAATTGGATTGAGAATCTATCTGCATTCCTATATAAAAAAAAGTAAAGGAGAATAAGACTTCGAACCCTCTAAACGAACTAACGGAAAGCTTAATGCCAAGGTGCTCATTCTAAACCAGAGCTACGAACCTCTCACTATCTGCAATATCAAGAAGGCGGTTATTCTTATGTACCTCGGGAAAGCCGAACTAATTCTCACGGACGATGGAAAAGCAATTAGATCTATGCATGCAAGATATCCCTGGCCAAGTATTATCAGGTTAAGTCGTTTCGTAAAAGTTCCGTATAAAAAAGTAGTTCTGACAAGGAAAAATATTCTGAGGCGAGATGGATACAAATGTGCATATTGTGGCAGAGGCGATCTAACACTAACTATAGATCACATAATTCCAAAAGCCAGGGGTGGGGACGAATCGTGGGAAAATCTTGTTAGCGCTTGTACAAAATGCAATAATAGAAAAGGTGACAGAACTCCAAGTGAAGCAGGTTTATCACTACTGGTGAGACCGTTTAAACCCAGCCATATAATGTTTATTAAAAATGTAGTCGGTAGAGTCGATGAGAAATGGAAACCATACTTGTATCTTTCCTGATATGGATTCGACATTCTAATAAATAGCTATTTTTCTTATCTTTACACTATAAATTCAACTATTTCAATTCGATATGAAGAAAAAAAGAATCCTTAGCGGAATGCGTCCTACCGGTAAACTCCACATTGGTCATTATGTTGGAGCTTTGGAGAATTGGGTGCAATTGCAGGATATATATGAAAGTTATCATTTAATAGCTGATTACCATGTTTTAACAACAGATCTGAATACCAGTAATGTTTATAATGATACGATTGATATGCTTATTGATTGGCTTTCTGCCGGTTTGGATCCCGTAAAGAGCCCAATCTTCAGACAATCAAAGATAAAGGAACATACAGAGCTTAATTTAATTTTGAGTATGCTTATAACTACAAATCGATTGGAAAGAAATCCAACTGTTAAGGAACAAGCACGAGCATTACACATAGAACAAATTATTTACGGTCATTTAGGTTATCCGGTATTGCAGGCTGCAGATATTCTATTATATAAAGGTGATGCTGTTCCTGTTGGAGAAGATCAAGTTCCACACGTTGAAATCACAAGAGAAATTGCCAGAAAGTTTAATAATCAATATGGTGAAGTCTTTCCTGAACCTGAAGCTTTGCTAACAAAATTTTCAAGGTTGCCGGGATTGGATGGGGCAGCAAAAATGAGTAAATCACTTGGCAATACAATTTTACTATCAGATGAACCTGAAACTGTTAAAGCGAAATTAAGAAAAGCTGTTACTGATCCATTGAAAGTTAGACGTAACGATCCAGGCCGTCCGGAAATTTGTTTAATATTTTCTTACCATAAAAAGTTTAATCCTGATGAGGTCCCACAAATCGAGGCCGATTGTCGTTCCGGTGCACTTGGGTGTGTAGATTGTAAATTGAACTGTTCCTCAAAAATTTCTACTTTTTTAGAGCCTATTATCATAAAACGAAAACATTATGAAAAGCATTTGAATGACGTGCTCGATATTTTAGCTGATGGTGAAAAAAGAGGTAAAAAAACAGCTAAGGAAACTATGACTGAAGTTCACGATAAAATGAAGTTTGGTTAAAATGTATAAAGTTAGGTTAAATCAGTTTGAAGGACCTCTGGATTTACTTTTGTTTTTTATTAAGAGAGATGAATTGAATATTTATGACATTCCCATTTCGAGATTAACTAAAGAGTTTTTAGAGTACGTTAATCTTATAAAAATTCTTGACCTGGAAGTGGCCGGTGATTTTATTCTAATGGCTTCTACTCTGATGCATATTAAAGTGCGAATGCTTTTGCCGAGAGAAATTGACGAAAAAGGTGAAGAGATAGATCCAAGGGCAGATTTAGTAAAAGCATTATTAGAGTATAAGCGATACAAAGAAATGTCTGAAGAGTTATCATATTTTGAAACTAACCAAAGAAAAAGAAAACTACGTGGTAATTTTTCAGAGGATATTAAAGAAGCCCCGAACGAATATGATATTCTTTTAAAAAACGTTTCAATATATGATCTTGCAAAAGCTTTCAAATATGCTGTTGAACAAATCAAAGATGAACCCGTGCATCAGGTTCAAAAGCTTAATGTTTCCATTGAAGAACAAGTTCAATTTATTGTAAATAGATTAAACGAGATTTCGGAACTTCACTTTTTAAATTTAATTGAAGAGATTAAAGAAAAGATAAGAATAATTGTTACATTTATCGCCCTGCTTGAACTTGTTAAGATGGGCAGAATTAACATTAGGGCAACGACCTCCTTTAATGATTTTATAATAACTCTTAAAGAAAATGGATAACACATATTCATCAGTAATCGAGGCATTAATATTTTCTTCGGATGATTCTTTATCAGCAGATGAGATAATACGGGCTGTGAAATCTATTGATGGCGAAGATATAGATTTGACTAAACAAGATGTAGATAGTAATGTTGAATTATTGAATCAAAAATATGAAGAAAACGGAAATGCATATCGCATTCTAAGAATTGCGAATGGATATCTTTATGCAACTTTAGAGACATTTGCAAAGTATGTTGGATTTCTTTCTTCGGAAAGAGCAAAAAGACGATTAAGTCAAGCTGCACTGGAAACTCTTGCCATCATTGCATATAAACAACCAATAACTAAACCGGAACTCGAATCAATTCGCGGTGTAAATTCGGATTATATTTTAACTACTCTTCTTGAAAAAAATCTTATAACCATAAATGGAAGAGCCGAAACTGTTGGCAGACCATTGCTTTATGGTACGACAGATGAATTCTTAAAATATTTCGGTTTGAATACTCTAACAGATTTACCCAAGCCACGTGAACTTGAGGAAATAATGCAAGATGAGGATTTTATTGAACAGAAGAGAAAAATTATGATGACGGACCTTGAAGAAAAGCTGGAAGAATCAGTTGATGGAGAAAAAAATGCCGATAATCAGGATCAATAAATATTTGGCTGAAAGTGGCGTAAGCTCAAGAAGGAAATCCGAAGAGTATATACAGCAAGGAAGGGTTGCAGTTAACGATAAGATTATTTTAGACTTTAGTCAAAAAATAGATACAGAAAATGATATCGTTACACTTGATGGCGAGAAAATCAAACCAAAAAGAAATATTTATTTATTGTTAAATAAACCTAAAGGATACATTACGACAGTATCCGATGAAAGAAATCGGGCAACAGTTCTTGATCTTGTTAAAGTAAAAGAAAGAATTTATCCTGTTGGTAGACTTGATTATGATACTACCGGTCTGTTATTCTTAACGAATGATGGTGATTTTAGTCAATTGTTGACTCATCCCGCAAATAGAGTTCCAAGAGAATATGAAGTTAAGCTGGATAAACCACTAATTGATAAAGATAAGATTAAACTACTTGATGGAGTAAGGTTGGATGGAAAACAGGGAAAATTTTTAAAGATTACATTTCATGGAATAAAAGATAAAAAAAATGTAATCATCTCTTGTGAAGAGGGTAGGAACAGGTTTGTTAAACGTATGTTTGGAAGAATGGGTTATACAGTAATTGAATTAAATCGAATTAATTATGCGGGTGTTTATCTTGATATTCCCATTGGCAAATCACGCAATCTCACTTTACAAGAAGTAGAACTTATTAGAAAAAAATATTCAAACTGATTTTAATTGGAGGAAAATTGGAGAACACTCAAACTGATATAAATGTATTAATCAAAAGACGGTATGAGGAACTTGAAGAACTTAAAATTAAAGGTGTTGAACCTTTTGCTTACTCATTTGAAACTGATAGTTATTCTGAAGAAATTAAAAATGATTTTGAAAAATATGAAAACAAAGATGTTAAACTTGCCGGTAGAATAATGGCGATCAGAAGGATGGGGAAGGCATCTTTCGCGCATATAATGGACCAAAAGGGAAGAATCCAAATTTATTTAAAGAAAGATGAAATTGGTGAAAGCTATGATGCTTTTCGGCTGATGGATATTGGAGATATTATTGGAATCGAGGGATATGTATTTAAAACAAAAACTGGTGAAATTTCAATTCATACAAAATCATTAAAACTTCTTGCAAAATCATTACGACCACTGCCAATTGCAAAAGAAGTTGAAGATGAACATGGAAATAAAGTTATCTTTGATCAGTTTGCTGATAAGGAGTTAAGATATCGTCAACGTTACGTTGATTTGGTTGTCAATCCACAAGTGAAAAGTGTTTTTATAAAACGTTCTAAAATTGTTTCTTCGATAAGGAATTATTTAGATGAGAAGGGCTACCTGGAAGTTGAAACTCCAGTCCTGCAACCAATTTACGGAGGTGCAGCCGCAAGACCATTTGTAACACACCATAATGCATTGGACATTGAATTATTCCTAAGAATTGCTGATGAACTATATCTCAAAAGATTAGTGGTTGGAGGATTTGATGGTGTCTATGAAATCTCGAAGGATTTTAGAAATGAAGGAATGGATCGATCACATAATCCTGAATTTACAATGCTAGAACTTTATGTTGCATACAAAGATTATAATTGGATGATGAATTTAGTTGAAGAATTAATAGAACATATTTGCAAAGGTGTCTTTGGAACGATTGAATTTTCATTTGAAGAGAACAAAATAAATTTCAATCGACCCTGGAAAAGAGTAAGTTATGTTGAAGCTATTAAAGATAAAACCGGAATTGATGTAATTACAGCCTCGGAAAATGAACTGAAAGGGTTAGCAAAAAATCTAGGAATTGAAACTGAAAAACTTTTTGGAAAAGCTAAGTTGATTGATGAAATATTTAGTCAAATCATAGAACCTGAATTAATCCAACCAACTTTTGTTGTTGATTATCCACTAGTTCTTTCACCATTAGCCAAAAAACACCGAAGTAAAGAAGGACTGGTAGAAAGATTTGAAGGTTATATTGCTGGTAAAGAAATATGTAATGCATTTTCAGAATTAAATGATCCGATTGATCAAAGAAAACGATTTGATGACCAGGTTAAAATGAGAGAAACAGGTGATGATGAAACTCACCCAGTGGATGAAGATTTTTTAAGATCAATGGAATATGGAATGCCACCGATGGCTGGTCTTGGTATTGGTATCGATCGTCTGGTAATGCTTTTTACAAATCAATCATCTATAAGGGATGTAATTTTCTTCCCACAAATGAAGCCACAGGTTTGAGCATTCATCATTTCAATTAACGGTGAATATAATGATTCGTATCAATTATGAATTATTTGTTTTATTTTGTAATAAAAATAAACTGGAGAATTGATGAACAGAATATTTAAGATTCCCGTCATTGTTATTATTCTAACTATTGGAATCGTACTGGGTATACAAATTGAGAAAATATTTTCTGATGATAGTGTAAGAGACGGTTCCGAAAAATTAAATGAAGTTTTATCCTACACACAAAAATACTATATAGAAGAAGTTGATACTCCGAAATTAGTTGACGCCGCGATTAACGGAATAACAGATCAACTTGATCCGCATTCGTTTTACATTTCTGCAAAAGACTTTAGTTCTGTCGAAGAATCCTTTCGTGGAGATTTTGAGGGAATCGGCATCGAGTTTCAAATAGTTAACGACACCATAACTGTTGTATCTCCAATAACTGGCGGACCGAGTGAGACTCTTGGGATATTACCTGGAGATAGAATTGTAAAAATTGAAGGTGAAGATTGCGTTGGATTTAATAACGACCAGGTAAGAGAAAAACTTAAAGGAAAAGCAGGAACAAAAGTAAACGTTTCAATAAGTCGCACGGGTGTTCCTGATTTAATTGATTTCGAAATTACACGTGATAAAATTCCTATCTATTCTGTCGATGCCAGCCTGATGTTAGAAAATAATACCGGATACATTAGTGTTTCAAGATTTTCTGAAACTACTTTTGATGAATTAAATCAAGCTTTAATAAAATTGAAGCAACAAGGAATGAAACAATTAATTTTAGACCTACGCGGCAACCCCGGCGGATATTTAAGTCAGGCTGTTGAAATGGCAGATTTGTTTATTGATGGAAAGAAAAAAATAGTATATACTGAAGGAAGACGAAAAGAAACAGATGAAGAATATTTTGCTTCTAAACCTAGCGCATTTGAGCATACTCCATTAATTGTAATGATCAATCACGGTTCTGCCAGCGCAAGTGAGATCGTCTCAGGTGCAATTCAAGATTGGGATAGAGGATTAATTATTGGTGAAACATCTTTTGGAAAAGGATTAGTCCAACGTCAATTTTTATTACCAGATAATTCAGCACTTCGTCTTACGATTTCAAAATATTTTACACCTTCCGGTAGATCAATTCAAAGAGATTATTCTGATAAAAAGAAATACGAAGAATATTATGCTAATTTTAATGATTCGAGCGTTACACAAGGAGATAATCTGGAACATTCAGCAGAGGAGGATTCGACAAAACCTATATATCATACACATAGTGGTAGGGTAGTTTACGGTGGTGGAGGAATTACTCCTGATTACATAATCAACAATGAACGAATTACTTCCTATACGAGTAATCTTTTAAGGCGGAACGTTTTCTATCAATTCATTTTAAATTATATAGAAAGCAATGGAAAAGAAATTACTGCTATGTACGGTGATGACCTGTCAAAGTTCTCTTCTAACTTTGAATTTTCAGAAGTTGACATGAACAATTTTGTTAAATTTGCCTCGTCAAAGGAAGTTACTTTTAACAAAGATGAATACGATACTGACAAAGAGTATATTAGGACCAGATTGAAAGCACAACTTGCAAGGAATTATTGGAAGAATGAAGGTTGGTATACAGTAATGATAACAGTTGACAATCAGGTTGAAACTGCATTAGGTTTGTTTGGTGAGGCAAAAGAAATTGCAAATCTTCAATGATGCGATATTTTATATTGACTATACTTCTAATTTTGAGTTATTACGCTTTTTCTCAAACAGATGAAGCTACTACAAGTCTTCACCAAAACGACAGAACTCTTTTTGTAGGTGAAGATCTAACATATATTGTTAAATATGCTTTTCTTAATCTCGGTGAGGTTAGATTCAGAGTATTGGAGAAAGCGAATATAAATAATACTTCAGTTTACAAAACAATAGCATATATAGATTCTTATCCTGATTTACCTTTTGTGAGCATTCATCAGATTTACGAAAGTTACATTGATTCAACCATTTTCCCATTAAAATTCATTGCTAAAATATTTGGTGATGATACAGTTTTAGTAAAGTATGATTTTATCGGAAATTCTGAAGTAAAAATGCAAAAAGAGAAACGAAATGGAACGGAACTATGGTTTGATTCTACTGCTCAGACAAATCATAGAATGCAGGATGGGCTTTCAATATTATATTTTGCCAGGATGAATTTTGGAAAGCAACAATCTCTTTCAGTTCCGTGTATTGTAAATGAAAAAGAAGAAACAGTTGAATTAAAATTTTATGATGATCCGGAGCCAGTAGAGATAGATTCAGTGGAGTATCAAATTAATTGTCTTTATTTGGATGGATACACGGATTTTGTTAGCGTTTATGGGTTGACAGGTTATTTTGAAGGATGGTTTAGTAATGATGAATTTGCTGTTCCAATTCGTGCAAAAATGAATGTCATAATCGGAAGTATAAATCTGGAATTGATAAAATGGAATGAAAAACTATGGACTCCGCCTATTTACAAAAACTAAAAGATGAAAGAAAAATATTTCCCTATAATGGATATACTCCTCAATTAGGCTCGAATGTGTTTCTAGCTTCTGGTGTAAAAATAATAGGTAATGTTGGAATTGGTAAAAATTCAAGCGTATGGTATAATACCGTAATACGCGGTGATGTGCATTACATAAAAATAGGTGAAAGTACGAATGTACAGGATTGTTCAATGTTGCACGTGACTAACAGAAAGTTTTCATTAAATATTGGAAATAAAATTACAATCGGTCATTCAGTTTCACTTCACGGTTGTACTCTCCAGGATTTATGTCTGATTGGAATTGGATCTGTTGTACTGGATGGTGCGATAGTGGAATCGAATTCAATGGTAGCTGCTGGAGCTCTGGTGAAACAAAATTATATTGTACCATCAGGTAAATTAGTCGCAGGTGTACCCGCAAAAGTTATACGAGATCTAACTGATTATGAAATCAAAGATATTGAAGCTGGTGCACAACGATATGTTGAATATGCGAAGATTACACAAAAGTCATTAGCTGAATAATAATTTGTAAGAAAGTCTAACTTAGTTTGGTAAAAAATTTACAAGTTTTTTCAAGCGTAGCTGGAATCAAAAAAACTCTGGTTCATTCTCTTATTTCATCTCTGAAGAAAGAATTCAATTTAAATATTTCATTTCTCTCAATCAGTTTTATAAAATCAAACGAGCTTCGACAAATAAATAAATCGTTTTTAAAACATGATTATAATACAGATGTAATTACCTTTGATTACTCAAAAAAGCAAAAAGAGATAGATGCTGAAATTGTAATCTCAATTGATGATGCCCGGATAAATGCAAAAAAATTTAAAGTTACATATGGAAAAGAACTTACACGTTTAGTTATACACGGAATGCTGCATTTGTTAAAATTTGATGATAAAGATGCAATATCAAAAAAAATAATGAAAAAGGAAGAAAATAAGTTGATTAATAAATTTAATTTTACTTTATTCGCAAGTAAGTAATGAAAGGTCTGTGGTTGTTAAAGAACTTTGTTTTAATCATGAATAGGAAACCATTGATTAGTTTGTTACCAGTAAATGCCTCACAAAATTTTTTATCCTGTTTCTTGAATGCAAAAACTTTATCTTGTAAAACTATCGAGATAAAATTCTGAATTGAATATTTAGTTAATGAAAATAGACCAAATACTTAATGGATATATAATTTACCTCCGTAACATTCGGCGATATTCACCGAATACAATCAAAGCGTATAGTGCCGATCTAAATGATTTTATTATTTTCTGTAAAGACAATAATAGAATGGATAGTTCAGAAATCAACGAAAGATTTATTAAATCATACCTGATGTCTTTAAGTGAAAAGAAAATTGAAAAAATATCAATTGTTAGAAAATTATCTTCGCTTAGAGGATTATTTACTTTTGCCTTCAAGCAAGATTTAGTAAAGCAGAATCCAACATCCCAGGTTAGAAATCCCAAAACCTCAAAAAAACTTCCTGAAATAACTTCAGCAGAAAACATTATAAAAACATTTGATCTCGCAGATGAAGCTGATGAGAATCCAACTTTAATCAAAGCAATATTTGAGCTATTATATGGTTGTTCTCTTCGTGTTTCAGAAGTTTGCAATATAAAAGTCGGTGATGTTGACCTGGAAAAAAACTCAATCAGAGTCTTAGGGAAAGGTTCTAAGACCAGGATTGTGCCAATAGGAGGCCAATCAAAAATTAATTTGAAAGAATATTTAAACTCAGTTTCATTTGAGAATTATTCAGAACCTTTTTTAAAAAATAAGAATGGGAAAAAGCTTTATGAAAAGTATGTTTATAGAATAGTAAAAAAATATTTAAGTAAGGTAACCGATATAAGAAAAAAAAGTCCGCATATTCTACGGCATAGTTCAGCAACACATATGCTTGATAAAGGAGCTGATCTAAGAGCCGTAAAAGAAATTCTTGGACACGAAAATTTAAAAACAACTCAAATTTATACTCACGTGAGCATTGAACGACTCAAACAATCATACAAAAAATCTCATCCAAAATCTTAGGAGCAAGTCATGAATATTACAATAACGGCACGAAAGTTTAAGGCACGAGAAACATTGAAAGATCATATTAAGTCAGAAGTTAAATCGCTCTCAAAATTTAACGAGGATATTCTAAGTGCAGATGTTATCCTTAGTTTTCAGAATAGTCATGATAGTATCAAAAAGGCAGAAATCACATTGCACATTCCAGGACAAACCTTAGTTGCTGCTGAAGAATCAGAAGAATTCACAAAATCAGTGACAGCAGCTTCTGATAAATTGCTTAGACAGTTAAAAACTTTGAAGTCGAAAAGGAAAAGCAGGGTTAAATGACAATAGTAAATGATAAATCTATTTCGAAAAAAGAATTTATAACGGTAGAATTTTTCTACAACAACGCAAAGAAAATAGGTAAACTTAATTTAGTTTCTGAAAATCCTGATTTAGAAAGAAAAATTACTGATCAAAATCTTCATAGACCCGGTTTAGCGTTAGCCGGATTTGTAGATTTATTTTCTTATAACCGTGTTCAAATTTTTGGTAATACCGAAGCGAGATATTTAAAAAAATTATCCATTGATCAGCAAAAAAAATCGTTACTAACACTATTTCAATTTAATGTTCCATGTCTAATCTTTACAAATAATAATAAACCGGTACCTGCTTTACTTGAATTAGCTAAAGAAAAAAAGGTTCCTGTATTTACAACACCATTCAACACTACAAAGTTGGTTTATCTATTGGGTGATTTTCTCGATGACCAATTTTCGCAAAGAATTACAATTCACGGCTCATTTGTGGACGTATATGGTGTTGGGATATGTTTTATCGGTAAATCTGGGATAGGGAAGAGTGAAGTTGCTCTGGATTTGATAGAACGTGGTCATAGACTTGTCGCCGACGACGTCATAATATTGACAAAAAAGGGCGAAGGGATACTAATTGGCGCTGGAACTGAAATTGCAAGGCATAATATAGAAATCAGAGGTCTTGGCATTATTGATGTTGAAAGAATTTTTGGTATTAGAGCCATCAGGTATCAAAAAAGACTTGAAATTTTGGTAGAATTAGAGGTTTGGGACGACAAAGCAAATTATACCAGGACTGGTCTGGACGAAACTACTACAAGCATATCAGAAATTGATGTGCCTTATATAAAGTTGCCAATTTTGCCAGGAAAAAATATTACAGTAATCTCTGAAGTAATTGCCCTTAATTATCTTTTAAAACATTATGGATATGATGCTGCAGAAATCTTTAAAAAGAGGCTTTCTGACAGAATTTCAGATAAAAATTCGAAAACACAAAGAGCTACTGACTACTTCGAACATGACTTCGAATAGCACTAAATTTTTCTTGATTCAATAACAATTTATAGCTATTTTTGCGCACCGTTGTATGAAAAAATTATTCTATTTCTCAAAAGCGAGTCTAAAGTATGTTGAAATTAAAAATTTCAAACTAAAACTTTTTTCTTTGCTGCTTGTATTATCCCTCTTGTTTACAACTTTATTTTTTACTATTAATTATTTTTTGGGAATCTATTCCAGTCCGGAATACAGGATTTCATCACTTAGAAATGAAAATAGAGAATTAAAAGAAGAGATAAAGAGGATTGCTGATTCCTATAAAGAATTAGCTAATGATGTTGACAACATTTCCGAAATGAATTCGGAACTAAGGATAGCTGCCAACCTGGAAGAAATTTCGGATGATGAAAAACTTCTGGGGACTGGTGGTAGCGCTGAATATTTGTCTGATAATTTAAATATAAAAGATAACGATGTTAAGGAACTTTTAAAATCAGTTGATGAAATGATTGGACATATTCAGTTTGAAAAAGAGCAAACAAAGGAAATTGCTCAAAAGCTTGATCAGAACGAAAAACTAAACAAATGTATTCCAGCAATTAAACCAACCATTGGTCAGTACCTCGATACATGATTTTGGAATGAGAAAACACCCAATATTGGGTATCAGAAGATTTCACGAAGGTATTGATATTAACTGCAACTATGGTACTGAAGTGCATTGCGCTGGAGATGGAAAAGTGATTGCTGTTGAGAGGAGAGCTGGATTCGGTTTAGTAGTTGAAGTAGATCACGGCTTTGGATACATAACTATTTACGCACATCTTTCAAAAGCTATGGTTAAAAAGGGCAAATCAGTATCGAGAGGGCAGGTAATTGCTAAATCTGGTAATTCAGGACTTTCAACAGGACCACATTTACACTACGAAGTTCATCATGATGGGATTCCGCTTGATCCGACTGATTTCTTTTTTGATGATTTAACATTTTTTGATCTAGATACACAATCCACATCCCTAACGGAAAAATAATATATGATCTGGACGGTTGAACTTGCTGCATTTCTGGATGACGCTCCATGGCCTGCAACAAAAGAAGAACTAATAGAGTATGCTGACAGAATTGGAGCTCCATACGAAGTAATTGAAAATCTTAAGGAATTGGAAGATACAGATGAACCGTATGAATCGATTGAAGATATCTGGCCAGATTATCCTTCCGATGAAGACTTCTTTTATAATGAAGATGAATTCTAAAAGGTGCATATTTGCACCTGAAGAATGAGTCGCTTAAAAGATCAAATACCCGGGCAGAAAAGAGTTAAACAAATTCTCGATAATTTCCTGCAATCAAAAAAAATCCCACATGCATTTCTATTTACTGGTATCGATGGCGTTGGAAAATATAATGCTGCAATACAATTCGCAAAAACCCTGGTAAGTAAATCCAAATTTTCTGACTCTGAACATGTAATCACAGGAATTACGCGATTACGGGAACCATACATCAAACTAATTTTTCCTCTTCCTCGGGGAAAAAATGAAATTGATTCAAGTTCGCCAACTGAAAAGTTAAGTCAGGATGAAATAGAATTAATTAGGGAACAACTTGAGTTAAAAGCTGAAAATCCGTTTCATAAAATTTCACTTCCGAAAGCAAATAAGATAAAAATCAATAGTATAAGAGACATTAAGAAATTTTTATCATTGAGCTACGATGAAACAAGCTATCGATTCATCCTGATTTCAGATGCACATTTGATGAATGATGAAGCACAAAATTCACTACTAAAAAATCTTGAAGAACCACCTGAAAATGTGATTTTTATCGTTACGACTTCAATGATTTCTAAATTGAAATCTACGATTATCTCAAGATGCTGGAGGATAAATTTTGATCCGCTTTCCGAGGATGATATAGTAATTGTATTAACGCAATATTATAAAATTGATGAAGCAATTGCTAACGAAGTAGCACCATTTGCTATGGGTTCTGTGCAAAGTGCATTAAATCTAATTGAAATTGACTTTCATGATTTAAAAGAAAAAACAATCTCCATTCTTAGATATTCATTCGGAAGAAAATTTCAATCTGCTTTTGATGAATTAAATTCAGTGATTTCTGATAAAAATTCTGCAAGTTTTCAAATTGCTGTAAGAATGATAATCACCTGGCTGAACGATATTCAAAGACATCGATTGAATATGGATGAATTTTATTTTAAAGATCACGTTGAAACATTTGAAAAATTTAATAACAAATTTCCTGAGGTGAACTTAAATGATATTTCATCAAGATTGGATAAATTATCAAATTTACCTCAGAACAATATTAACCCCTCCGTACTTTCTGCAAATCTTATTTTCGAATTAGCATCTGTAGTGCTTAATTAAAACTTCTTTCTCATTTTATTTATTTTCTGATTCTTTGATATTATTTATTTAATTTAAAGTTAATAATATCAAAAAATTTGGAGCGAAAAATGAAAAAAGTTGTAATTACATCCGCAAAAAGAACTCCAATTGGATCTTTCGGTGGGGCTCTCGCTTCTTTATCAGCTGCTCAATTGGGCAGTCTGGCAATTAAAGGCGTCTTAGATGACTCTAAAATTTCTCCTGATCTGGTTGATGAAGTTATAATGGGAAATGTACTCACCGGAGGACAAGGTCAGGCACCTGCAAGACAAGCCGCAATTTTTGCAGGTTTACCAGAAAAAACTGAATGTATGACAATTAATAAAATGTGTGGAAGTGGATTAAAGGCCGTAATGTTAGCGGCTCAAGCTATTCAGACTGGTGATGCAGAAATTATAATTGCTGGAGGACAGGAAAGTATGTCGAACGCACCATATGTTTTGGAAAAAGCTAGAAACGGATATCGCTTGGGCAATGGTGAAATAGTTGATTCGATGGTTAAGGATGGATTGTGGGATGTGTACAACAATGTTCATATGGGTAATTGTGCTGAAGCTTGTGCAAAAGACTTTAAATTTACTAGAGAAGAACTTGATGAATTTGCGATCAATTCTTACAAGAAAGCAATAGCCGCACAGAAAGAAGGTAATTTCAAAAAGGAGATAATTGATGTTAAAGTAAAACGGGGCAGGGAAGAGGTTGTTGTAAACGAAGACGAAGAACCAACAAAAGTAAAATTTGAGAAAATTCCGAATCTCAAACCAGTTTTTGATAAAAATGGTGTAGTTACTGCGGCCAATGCCTCAAGTATAAATGATGGTGCGGCAGCGTTGTTAGTAATGTCTGAAGAAAAAGCTAAAGAACTCGGCTTACAGCCTTTAGTAGAAATCATCGCACAATCGTCAGCGGCAAAAGCTCCCATAGAGTTTACCATCGCACCAACTGATTCAATAAACAAGGTGCTTAAAAAGTCAAACCTAAAAGTAACTGATATTGATTTGTTTGAAATTAATGAAGCTTTTGCAGTGGTTTCACTAGCAAATAACAAATTGCTTGGATTAGATACAAGCAAAGTAAATGTAAATGGTGGTGCAGTTGCTCTTGGACATCCTATCGGAGCAAGTGGAGCAAGAGTCTTGGTCACATTAATTCATGAAATGAAAAAAAGAAATTCAAATTTAGGACTTGCTTCTCTGTGCATTGGTGGAGGGGAAGCATCTGCTTTAATAGTTAAAAACTATAATTAGAAAGGAGCTAAAATGGAAATTAAAAAAGTAGCAGTAATCGGTGGTGGCACAATGGGTAATGGTATTGCTCATGTATTTGCATTAAATAATTTTAGTGTTCATCTGGTTGAAATGAATGAAGAATTAGTTAAAAAATCTATTGACACAATATCAAAGAATCTTGATCGACAAGTAAAAAAAGAAGTAATCACAGATGAACAAAAAACTAATACACTGAAAAATATTACTAGGTACTGTTGGAGTAGAAAAGGTTCCAAATGATGTGGATCTAGTAATAGAAGCAATATATGAGAATAAGGATGCTAAACTATCAATATTTAATAAGTTAAACTCAATAATTAAATCTGATTCGATATTTGCCAGTAATACTTCTTCGATTTCAATTACGGAATTATCATCCTCAAACCGACCTGATAAATTTATTGGAATGCATTTCATGAACCCTGTACCAATGATGAAACTTGTGGAGATTATACGGGGATATTCTACCAGTGATGAAACATATCAGAAAATTAAGTCATTATCTGAAAAATTAGGAAAAGTTCCCGTTGAGGTATTTGATTATCCAGGTTTTATTTCAAACAGAGTTCTTTTGCCGATGATCAATGAGGCTATATTTGCGTTGATGGAGGGTGTTGCATCTGCAGAAGATATTGATACAGTAATGAAGTTAGGAATGAATCATCCAATGGGTCCCTTGACTCTGGCAGACTTTATTGGACTTGATGTATGTCTTGCAATTATGGAAGTACTTTACAATGGATATAACGATTCAAAGTATAGACCGTGTCCTTTATTGAAAAAAATGGTTGCAGCTAAAAAACTTGGAAGAAAAACTGGCGAGGGATTTTTCAAATATGATAAGTGAAATCAGTTAACATAATTTGGACAGAAGTCTTAAAAACTCATATCTCAAGAGTCTGATCAGAACAAGAAGGATCAGAAACTATCTACAGAGTAAGCTCTCAAAAATTTATATACCGGATTATCTTAGTTTCACTATATATGCGATAATTATAGGTGCGTTCGCAGGGTTGGCGGCAGTCTTATTCCACGATTCAATTGAATTTTTTAATAAAGTATTTTTTGAACAGACAACAGAAGGATTATTTTTTCTTGGTACGGCTGCAATTATAATCATTCCTGCTATTGGTATGCTTATTCAGGCTATAATGATTAGGTTGGCACCTGATATCGCCAGAAAAAAAGGTGTACCTGAGGTTATTAAATCAGTTGCGTTAAGAGGTGGCTATATTCCATTTAAAACTACTTTTTTTCATTTCCTGGCTCCCGTCATCTGTATTGGTTCTGGTGGGACGGTTGGTCCCGAGGGACCAGCAGCACAGCTAGGTGGGGGTATTTCCAGTCGGCTTTGTCAGCTAGTTGGGTTGTCAGATGCTCGAAGAAGAGTTTTTACTGCGGCCGGCGCAGGTGCTGCTATTGCTGCAATATTTAATACTCCACTTGGTGGAGTATTTTTTGCCATTGAGTTAATCCTTTTAAATGATTTCAACGCACCTACATTATCCGCAGTAATATTAGCATCTGTTACAGCAAGTACAATCTCAAGAGAATTGCTTGGAAATAAGAGCATCTTCATTTTTGCTTCACCTGAAACAGGAAGCTATCATTATCTATATATGTATGCGATACTTGGTGTAGTTGCTGGACTAGCATCAGTTATTTACTTAAGATACAATAGCGCAACTAGTCGTATCATAAAAAAGAAAATATATTCGAAAGGAATTCCTCAATGGTCGGTGATGATTTTAGTCGGATTACTTGTAGGTGTAAGTGGATTTTTCTTTAAAGATATATTTGGAATTGGATACATAGGAATTAATCACATCCTTGCAGGAAATATTATTTGGAAAGTAGTTCTTATTCTCTTTTTACTTAAATTTTTGCTTGTACCACTTGTGATCAATTCGGGAGGATTTGGAGGAACATTTGCACCTTCATTGTTTATGGGTGCGTGTCTCGGATTTTTATTTGTCACTGCAGCGAATAGTTTTTTTGGTTTAGAGTTAGATACAACCACTTATGTTTTAGTTGGGATGGGTGCAACTCTTGGTGGAATAAATACAATACCAATTACAGCCATACTTATAATATTCGAAATGACCCAGGAATACAGTTTTATTTTACCTTTAATGCTTGCTGTTATCGTTAGTACGACACTTAGCAGATTGGTTCTAAAAAGTTCAGTTCAGGTGCAACATTTGGAGGAGCAAGGTTATCTAATAACTGAAGGGAGAGAAACAAATATACTCAAATCCATCTTAATTAAAGATCTTAAACTACAGCCAATCAATTCTGTTAGCGAAAACACAAAACTTCCGGCACTTGTTGAAAAGATGATTCAGAACCCTGGAAATTCATTTTATACAGTAAATGATCGAAATTGGGTTACCGGACTTATTACTGAAGTAGAACTTCGACCAATAATGACAGAATATGAAAATGTAAAGGACGTTTTGGTAGCAAGCGATATAGCAAATCCACACATAGTTTTTGTAAATATTGAAGATGATTTGGACCACGTTTTACGATTGTTCAGTAAACTTCATGCTGATAGTATACCTGTAATATCTAATGAAGGAGAAGCTAAAATATTTGGTGCTATAACCCGACAAGAAATTTTATCCATATACAATAAAGAAACTTTAAAGCTAAGTCTGGCTGATGGTCTTTCAAGCGAGATAAAAACTATGGGTGAGACAGGTTCATCTTCAGTTGCCGCCGGTTATTCAATTGCAGAATTGAGTATTAGCCAGGAACTAATCGGAAAAAGCCTTTCAGAATTAAAAATGAGAAGTCGTTTTGGTTTGGAAGTTTTAATGATAAAACATCCCGAAGAAATATTTAACGACAATAATGAAAAAGATACAATTGTAAGCGCGGATCCAAACTATAAACTAAAAAGGGGCGATAAAATAGTTGTGTTTGGCAAAGACGAGAATATTGAAAAATTCAAATTTAGTTAACATATTTGTCCGATAATGTATATTATGTAAACTAATAGATTCCCTTTCTAAGCGAAGCCAATCAATTTCAAATAAATATAAACAGCAACTAGAATAAACACCATCCATAGTATAGGACTTCTTTTCTTTCGACTCGATTTTAGTTGTCTCTGGAATCCAAGTTTTCTTTTTAGCTTTTCATTTTTGTCATCTTCAGGATGGTAAAATCTTGGAGTATAATCGAAAATTCTATGTCTGGGTCTTTTTATGAACATCACGTTCAGTTCAAATTTTTAGTGAATATTGCGTCAATAAAAGTTGAAGGATTGAATGCCTGAAGATCTTCAATTTTTTCGCCGACACCAATATATTTAACCGGAATTTTATGTTTGTTTGCAATGCTGAATATTGTTCCGCCTTTAGCAGTCCCATCCAGCTTAGTAATTACAAAACCAGTCAATTTGGTGACTTTAGAAAATTCATCTGCCTGAATTATAGCGTTTTGTCCAACTGATGCATCTAAAACTAAATAAGTATCATTGGGAGCACTTGGGAGCACTTTGCTCAATGCCTTATTAATTTTGTTCAATTCATTCATAAGATTGACCTTACTTTGTAAACGACCGGCTGTATCAATCAATACTAAATCGTAATTTTCAGATATTGCTTTTTTTACAGTTTCAAAAGCTGCTGATGAAGGATCTGCACCTTTCTCTTGTTGAATTATTTCGACTCCAGCACGTTTTGCCCATATATCCAGTTGTTCATTAGCAGCAGCACGGAAAGTATCAGCAGAGCCTACTAAAACCTTATTCCCGGCCATTTTAAAATTATTTGCCAATTTACCCACAGTTGTTGTCTTCCCTACTCCATTAACGCCAACAATAAGAATCACATATGGTTTTAATTCTACTGGGGTTGATGATGAATTTTCTATTTCCAGTACTTTTAATAATTCCTTCTTTAGTACTGCAATTATATTTTCAACAGTCCTGTCTTTTTCATCCTTCAAATTGATTCTCAAATTACCAATTATTTTTTCCGCTAGCTCAGCATTTAAATCTGAAGATATCAATATTTCCTCAAGTTCATTTAGAGTATTATCATCAATAACAGCTTTGCCTGACAAAGTTTCTGTTATTTTATTTACTAGCTTATCTCTAGTCTTGGTCATCCCCTCTTTAAGTCGGGAAATATTTATATTATTAAACAATTTCATTTTTGCTCTCTGATAAAGCCTTTAATGCTTTTACAATGTAATTTATGAGGGAAACAAAGATTAAAATAATGCTTATATAGTAAAGAAAGAGATAAAGGATCGATTCTTTACTAACATTAAGTAAAATCATCAACAGGAAGAAAGAGATTGCAAGAACTGTGGCCTTACCTATATAATCTGATGGTAAAACTTTTCCTAATTTTTTTGAAACTATCAGTCCGCCAGCAAGTATCAAAATATCTCGCGCAACAATCATATAAAAATAATAATCTGGAATTTCTCCACGCAAAAATAAATTTAACACAACAAATACTACTAATACCTTGTCAGCAAGAGGATCAATTACTTTTCCAAATTCTGTTACCTGATTTAATTTTCTTGCTAAATAACCATCCAATATATCTGTTACAGCTGCAATAATTCCTATAGCTGCAACTGAATAGTGGGCAAGATTCTGGTTAAAATTTTCAAAGGCATACCATGCGGGGATTACAAGCAGCAGTCTTACAAAGCTTAATGCATTTGAAGCATTAAAAATATTCTTCCCGTTCATATCATCTAATCACAGCGAATTTACCAAGTTTTTCTTCCTTTTCATTCTTTTGTTCATCAGTCATCACGACACGGTAAATGTAAATACCAGATGGTAGTTGATTTCCTCCTGAATCGATCAAGTTAAATGAGGCACCACCATTACCATCACTTTCCTCTACATCACCAATTTTTTTTCCATCGATCGTCCAGATAGTGATTTGAGCATATTTAGGTAACTTGGCAAAAGTTAAAAATTCTCCATTAGATGGTTTTACAGGATTTGGGTAAACGTACACAGAAGAAAGATCACTTGCATAAGAAGAAAGAACTATATAACTGCCGGCTTCTTCATTGATTTTAAGATACCCTGTAGATACTGAAGAGTAAACATCTTTAATACGAAGAACATATTCTCGGCCTATTGCACCAACTGGATTGTGTCCTTTAAGACTTATATTTATCATTTTTTTATTCGATGCATCAACAGATACTGAGGAAGCTTTATTAGCGGGTTCAAATATATAGTTGTTTACATTTTGTGCAGTTAAATCATCAACTTCCAGATTAAAAATAATTCGAATATTGAAATCATCGATGATTTTAAATGATGCGATAAAAAATTCTGGTTTTACAATTGTTGAATCCACATAAAAACTATCAATTGAGGCTTCAATGGGTGAGCCATAAAGATCAAGTAAGTTTGCCACAGATAGTACATTTGTGCCTATTGGAATTTCATTTCTGAAGGTTACCAAGTATGAATACTGACTTGCCGGAGAAATTGAATTTGGATAAATATTTCCATTCAGCTTAAATGCCTGTAAATTTTCAATTGTATTACTCATTTTCTCAGAGAATAATACTTTAACAGTATTTGCACTTCCTGCGATAACTGAGTTCACTATTCCAGGAGTATGACAATATACTTCAATTATACTTGATAAATTAGAATATGGATTTTGTTTAATGGGATCAAATGCCTGAACAGCATAATAGTAGTTAGATTTATTTGTGAGATTGAAATCTACATATTGCGTTGCAGATACAACGGAATCTAAAAGGCTAAGTTCATTAGGAGATAAGCCCCGATAGATATAATATTGATCTGCATTTCCCTGCCAGGATAAAGATATGCTGCTTGAATCGATGCTGTATCCTTCAACATTATATGGTGTGTTTGCTTGATTTGATACAGCGAACTCGTAAAAATTTATTCCCTGAGTTGTAGGAAATGCAATCTCCTTCACGCCATTATGATTAAGATCCCCAACAAAAATTGAGTTTGAATTAATATTTTCTTTGAATGATATAATTTTGTTAGAACTCGCAAAATTATGTTTAATAATGTATGAATATGGAAATGTAAAAACTATCAACTCATCCTTCGAATCATTATCTATATCCTCGAAACGAATACTGTTTTCAGCTAATTGGAATGAAGATCTGAATTCTGTCGATGCATCAATAATCGCTTGGTCATAAAGTATATTAAATTGATCGTTCAGTAAATTAAAAACTATAAGACGATAGAATGGCGCAATGTCGATAGCATCGATTGAGTGTAAAAGTACAGCAAGTTCATCATTACCATCTCCATCAAAATCTCCCTTAGTAAGAAATGCAGTTGAACCCCAAAATCCAGTTTCGACAACACTACCTTGTTGGTAATTATTAGGTCCGAGAATATCATAGCTGAAAATATCGCCATCAACATCTACTAACCAAATTTCTTTTATGCCGTCAGCATTAACATCTGCAACCACAGCATTTGGTGCATCAAGTATGTTTATTCCAAATTTTTCTTCTGTAAAATTTCCTAAGTTAATTGGATTTGATAATGAAAGATCATTATTTACTTTCCAAACTTTTACTGATGTATCAGTGTCAACAGCAACTACTTCAGTTATTCCATCAGCATCGATATCTTCTGCCATTACCGGCCAAAAATTACCAGACTCATCTGAAAATTTTTGGTTCATTGCGGATGAATTTGCTGATTGCTGTTCCAGTATATAACCGTTACGCACCCACGAGGTTAATAGATCATTTAAACCATTGTTATTAAAATCTCCAAAATCTCTTATGATCTGATCTTGCAAAGAGTCTACTTTTTCAAATGTATCATTGTTTAATTTAAAAAGATTTGTAATTCTTGAATTATCATAAGTTCGTAGGTACACTTCATCAAAATTATTTTGAGTTATATTAACAGGGTCTTGATAAATACTTCCTGAGGGTAATGAGAATGGTAACTGTGTCTCAGCAGAATATTCAGCGTCATAATTTGTGATAACTAAAAAATTCTGTCCATTTTCGTTCAAAGTTGTAGTAAGTCCAACGAGATTTTCAGCTTCAAAATAAATTTCATAAGCAGAGTTCTGCTCAACAAGTTGTTTTGGAATAAATCCATAGTGTAAGTATTTCACGAACTGATTATTCGTAGTGAATCCATCCAAAGTGATAAAATTAAAATCTATATCACCTAGTTGACGATAGTACATTTTTGTTACACAAGGTTCATCTGTAGTCATTGCAGCAAGTATTGTTGTTTTATCTCCATAGAATACAGGTCCATATGATATTAGCTGAACATTCGGAGGGGTTCTGTTTATATAAAAATTAACTCTTTCTTCTAAAGTTCTCCCATTGATTAATTGAACTTCTAATCTTAAACTATAAACACTATCCGGCAGTGTTGATAGATCAAGAGTATAAATATCTTGATTGGAAAATTGGTTACTTCCCTGCTCTATCAAAGAAAACCAATTTGTTGGATTGAATCCAACTCCATAATAAAGACTATAATATGAAAACAATGGTGAAAGAACGGTGGCATTAATTTTTAGTGAATCATCAAGAGTCGCAAAATCTTGAGTTGGATGATTAAATTTAATAACTGATGGTGCGGTAACGGTAACAGCGCGATACATATTTAATCTACCCGCACCAGTATAAATATCCCACCCAGGTTCTCCAATATCATCTGATGTCGATTTGAGAATTTGCTTAACTTCCTCATTTGAATAATTACCAAGAGAGAGAATCAAAGCAGAAGCTGCTGATACAAATGGAGTCGCTGCAGATGTCCCCCCAATTGAGGCATAATTATTATTTCTGGCAGTTGTAACAATTTGAGTTCCTGGTGCCATCAAATCGAGTGTAGAACCATAGTTTGATGTACCAGCACGATAGTCATCTTCGGTTGAATTACCAACGCAAATGACTTCAGAATAACCTGATGGATAATGAGGAAGTGAGGAATTACTATTTCCCGCACTTCCAACCAAAACTAAATTTTTTGAGTAGGCGTATTGAACAACATCTCTTAGTACATATGAAAAGGAGTAATCACCAAAGCTCATATTTAGAACTTTTACACCCATTTCAACAGCATATAAAATTGCTGCTGCAACATCATCTTCCTCACCATATCCACCGGGATCGAAAGCACGTAAGTTGACTAATTTAATATTTGGGGCAGCTCCCGCAACACCTGTTATATTATTTGTTTGGGCACCGACTATTCCGGAAATGTAGGTGCCGTGATTATTTTCATCGAAGGGGTCGTTATCCCAGTCAAGGTAATCTCCGCCTGAAGAGTCGAAAGGAAAACCAACACGATCTGTAAAATCCCAACCGCGGTAATCATCAACAAAGCCATTATCATCGTCATCAATTCCATTTGTTCTTTTATCATTCCCTGAACCATCTGTTCCTATTTCACCAGGATTCTGCCAAATTTTATTTTTAAGATCGGGATGCAGATAATCAATACCAGTATCAATTATTCCAATCAATACTGAATCTGCACCTTCAGTTTTATCCCAGGCATTGAACGCCTGAATTTTATCCAATGCCCATTGTTGTGATACAAGGCTATCGTTAGGCGTAAAATTTATCTGATATGTATTTGCTTTCTGAATATATTCAATATTTTGATCTAAGTTTTGTAACTGAAAAAATGTTCCCTCATCAACATCAGTATTAAATGTAATTTTGACAATCCTTCCTAAAACATCATTTGATTTGGCAATTCCCTTTGCTATGTAATCTACAGATTTTACATCTGCCTGAACTTGAAATGGAATCCCCTGTGGAACAAATCGATCTTGATTTACTTTTTGTTCTATTTCAGAAAAGGATACGTTTTGTTTATACTTTATAAAATAAGTTGTTTGTGCAGCAAGTTGGGATACTGAAAAAAATATAAGAACTAAAAACAAGTGGCTAAATCTCATAAATTTCCTTTTTGAAATTGAGGTCTACTTTTGTTGGATACTCTCCTGAAAAACAAGCGTAACAAAAATTATCTCTTCCAGCTTCCGAAACAGCTTCGAGCATTTCTTCAATTGTTAAATATTCGAGACTGTCTACACCAAGATATTTTCCCATCTCACTGATGTTGGAGTTAAAATTGTTAGCAAATAGTTCTTCCTTGCTAGGAAAGTCCATTCCATAAAAACAAGGGTGAGTAATTGGAGAAGATGAAATTCTCAAATGAATTGACTTTGGATTTGCTTCGCGAATCAACTTAACTAATTGTCTTGAGGTAGTTCCTCTAACAATTGAATCATCAACAAGCACCACAGTTCTACCTTCAAGAACGCCTTTAACGGTATTGAACTTTATTTTTACACCAATTTCTCTGTTTGCTTGACCAGGTTGAATAAATGTTCTGCCGATGTAATGACTTCGGATCAAGCCTATTTCGAGTTTGCAATTTACCCCAAGTTTTTCAAGCTCGGTTTGATATCCAAGTGCGGTCGTATTCGAGCTATCCGGAACACTTATAACAATTACTTTATCATCACTATCATTATATACCGGATGATTTTTTGCTAAGACCTTTCCAAGTCGTCTCCTCATTTTATCAACATTGTGTCCGAATATAAAACTATCAGGTCTGCTGAAGTAAATATATTCGAAAATGCAGTGATGTTTGTTTTCAGAATTATCAGAAATCTTATATGATTTAATTTCTCCCGTTTGAAGAACCTCATCATCAATTACTACAATTTCTCCAGGTTGAACTTCTCTAATAAATTCTGCACTTAAAATATCAAATGCACAAGTTTCAGATGTAATGATATAAGCACCATTCAATTTTCCAATAACAAGAGGTCTAAATCCGTGTGAATCTCTGGCACCAACTAATCTATTATCAGTCATCAGAACTAAACTGAAAGCGCCCTCAATTTTCTCTATAGCTTCTTTTATTTGATCCACCTGGTGATTTAATCGACTTCTCGCAATCAAATGGAGAATAACTTCGGTATCACTGGTAGTTTGAAAAATTGCTCCTTCGTTAACTAATTCCTCCCGGATAAGTTTTGCATTTGTAAGATTTCCGTTATGAGCTACTGCAAGATTTCCCAATCTGTAATTGACGATGAAAGGCTGTATATTTTTCAATGATTGAGCAGAACCAGTTGTAGAATATCTATTATGACCAATAGCTGTATTTCCAACAAGCGATTTATGAAAGATTTCATGGTCATCAAAAACTTCAGTAACTAAACCTTCTCCTTTGTGAACAGAGAAGTGTGGATTCCCTTTTGAGCTTAAGTTTTTTGATATTATTCCGCAAGCCTCCTGTCCCCTATGTTGAAGTGCATGTAATCCATAATAAGTTTCCAACGAAGCATTTGGAGATCCGTAAATTCCAAATACACCACAGTTGCAGGTTGGTTTCTCTCGCTGAAGATTTAATTGCATAATTAAAAATAAGCTGAATGATTGAAAATTAAAGGGTAAATTTAAAGATACATATGGAATTTACAGAATCAATTTTGTGATGCTTGATTTGTAACTACTTGGAATATATCCTTCACTAATTTATTCAAAATTAGTTTATAGAGAGAAGATGTTTTAAAATGAAAAAAGCTCAATTGTGATCGAGCTTGAGTATGTCGGAACGGGGGGATTTGAACCCCCGACCACCTGAACCCCATTCAGGTACGCTACCGGGCTGCGCCACGTTCCGAAAATTATAATTTTGTTAATAGGTCTTTTAAAGTATCCCTGATTTCTTCCAAATCTTCTTTTATAGAATCGCTGAAATTCTCAGCTTCCTTAACATCTTCCAACTCAGGTTTGGATTTTTTTTCTTTAATTTCAGCTATTGGCTTTTTATCCTGTTCATAATTTTCGAGAATCTTTTTTGCACCTTCAATCGTATATTTTCTTTCCCTCAATAATTCCTTGATATAAAGAATTAATCTGATATCCTTGTTTGTGTAAATTCTGTTACCAGCTCTGTTTTTCTGAGGATTGAGTTCTTCAAACTCAGTTTCCCAATACCTAAGTACATATTGTTCAATGTCAGTAATTTTACTTACTTCACTGATAGAGTAGTATAATTTTTTAATTGAAAGGTCTCGCATAGATATTATGAATTTCTTCGCAATAAAATTAAGCAATCCTTATAATAATATCAAAATAATAAGCTCATAATAACTATTTGCTTTAACTGTGTTTGGTAAGTTCTTATACCTGAAATTGGACACGAATTTAAGTTTGGAAGGAATTCCTAATATGAATATTCAAATAGTAAGATACTTATAAGAAATTTAGCTATTTTGCAACAATATTTTCTAAAAGAAAAACTGCTGCAAGATAACTTTTCCCTCTAAAACCACTAATATAACCATCACAACTTGAAGCAGTTATCATATTATGCCTGAAGTCTTCACGAGAGGCCAGGTTAGATAGATGAACTTCAATTTTAGGAATCGAACATATTTCCAGTGCATCTTTAATTGATATTGATGTATGGGAGTATCCGCCCGGATTAATGATCAAACCATCAAAGGATTCTTTAGCAGTCTGAATTTTATCTATTAACTCCCCCTCATGGTTGCTTTGGAAGAATTCAAACTGATGATTCTGGAATTTATCTTTTAGATATTTTTCAATTTCTTTTAGGGATTGTGATCCATAGTTCACAGCGGATCTAATTTCTAGCAGGTTTAGATTAGGTCCGTTTATTACTAATATTTTCATATAGTTATCGACATTTCCTCAATTATTTCTCTGATCCTTGGCGTAACGTATACATCGTCTATTCCCAACTCTTTCAACGCTGTTGAGAGTATCATAACTTTTCTCTGTAGATTGGTCATTTTATTGATGACTATAATTTTTTTCTCGTGAACAAGACAATATCCGCCCTTGAAATCACCTTTCTCAAATCTTACACTTGCACCAAGTTGATCTGCGACAGATTTAAGTTCCTGAAGAATCTCTTCAAATTCTTTTTCTTTAATCTTCATTATTATTTTTTAATTTGAATGGCTTAACAATTAAGAAAAATGGTATGGAAAGATAACTCAAAATTAAAATTATCGGAAAACTACTTAAGAGAGAAATTCTTTCAACTATTAATTCCAATACTTTGTTTGAAGTGAATTGTTCTTGAAAAAAGAGATTGATTAACTTTAAATCAATAGATAATAAAATACATTCAAATGGTAGTGTTAAATAGATAATCATAGCGACAATAAACAGCCATCCATTTTCTTTAAATTTAAGTTTAGTTGTTATCAAAAATATTGTAAAAGAAACAATGAATATTATATAAGAAAAGAATGTTAAGTTTACCAAAGGATAATTTGTTTGAATTATTGCTTGTAAATTGTTATTTGTTATGTAGCTTTTCAGCACTGTTTCAGTGGGTTCAAACATTTGAAAAGTTATAAGCAGTCTGCTAACATATGAACCAAACCATATACTTCCAGAACTTAAAGCCAGGATACTAAATACAGTTGCTAATTTATTACTATTTTTCATTAAAATATTAGATTATTACTCTCAAAATAAAAAAATAAAATGATTATTGCTTCAATTGATATTGGAACGAATTCGGTTCTGCTTCTCATAGCCAATGTGGAACCAAATACAATTAATTTGACACCTTTGCTTAATGAATATCGAATGCCAAGAATTGGACAGGGGACAAAAATATCGGGTGTGATTAGTGAAGAAAAAATTAAAATTCTTCTTTCTGTTTTAGATGAATACCAAAAAATTATAGACAAGTTTAAATGCGAAAAGGTTGTTGTAACAGGGACAAATGCCTTTAGGATGGCTCGCAACACAGCATCAATAGAGAAACTAATCAAGGATTTATATGGTTACGAGCTAAATGTAATTTCAGGTGAGAAAGAAGCTGAATTTGCGTACCTCGGTGCAATGTCAGGATTAAAGGATCACCACTTATCAACAGTTATTGATATCGGAGGGAGCAGTACAGAAATAATATTCGGTAAAGGTGAAAATATAATTTCAAAGTATAGTCTGCAAATTGGTTCGGTGGTTGCCACTGAAAATTTTTTATTGCACACTCCTCCTCTGCAATCTGAGATAAATGATTTAGAAATAGAAGTAGATAAACTAATTTCAAAAGTCAAATTAATTGAGAAACCTGAAAAGGCAATAGCAATTGCAGGTACCGCAACAACAACAGCTTGTATGATATTAGGGATAAAAGAATTCCATGAATCATCAGTTAATAACTTCGTGATAAAAAAACAATTGCTCCGTAGATTACTTGATGATTTAAACGGACTTAATTCAGAAGAAATACTGGCGAAATATGGAAAGGTTATGAAAGGACGAGAAGATCTAATACTTGCAGGGATAATAATTTTATATCAATTAATGAAATCATTTGGGATTGATAATGTTACGGTGAGTACCAGAGGAATTAGATACGGTGCTATTATTCATTACATTAAACAAATAACATTTAATTAACTGAGTTTATTTTAATAGCTATGTATTTTATTTTACAGAAAGTATAATCTATTTGATTAAAACAAGTTATAGGCTATACTTAATTATTAATCAAACTTATTTTTGCAACGTACGCTTAGTGATTCAGGATATCATTGAACACAGCTAAAAACAGATCTATATCGGCTTCAGTCGAAATTAATGGTGGTAATACTCGTATAACATTCTCATTGGTACAGTTTACCAAAATTTCTTTATTTCGGAATTCCTCAACTATATTTGAACATTCCTTCTGCATTTCAATACCAATCATAAAACCAATTCCCCGGACTTCAATAATTTTATCTGAATTTGATTCTTGAATTACCTTTAATTCATTAATGAAGTAATTACCAAGCTTCGCAACTTTATTTACCAATCCTTTTTCAAAAACTTCATCAAGAACGGTTAATCCGGCGGCACAAGCAACAGGATTACCTCCAAATGTGCTCCCGTGATCACCATATCCAAAGACTTTGGAATATCTTTCACTAGTTATCAAAGCACCAAGCGGCAACCCGGCTCCAATTGCTTTGGCAATGATTAATAAATCAGGTTGAACATTGAAATGACTAAATGCAAATGCTTTTCCTGTTCTACCTATGCCACTTTGAACTTCATCAGCGACCAGAATAAAATCATATTTATTTCTTAGTGATATTATTTTTGAAACAAATTTTTCTGTAGCGAGTCTTACTCCACCCTCTCCTTGAATAAATTCTATGAACACAGCGGCGGTCTGTAAATCAATATTTCTTTCTAATTGATCAAGGTTATTGAATTCAAGTTGGACTATATTCGGAATCAATGGAGAAAAATATTTCTTGTATTTCTCTTTTCCGCCAAGACTTAATGAACCATAGGTTCTGCCGTGAAAAGCATTTGAGAAGGAAATGATCTTTTTCTCCGGACCACAATGTTTTCTGATTAATTTTAAAGCTGCTTCAACTGCTTCTGTCCCACTATTTGTAAAGAAAACTCTATCCAAGCCAGAGTATTTAATTAACTTTTCTGCAAGTTCGATCTGTGGAGTATTAACATAATAATTTGAAAGGTGAATATATTTTTCTAATTGTTTTTTGATTGAGTTGATCACTTTTTCATTTCCATATCCAAGTGCATTTACAGCTAATCCTGAAAAGAAATCTAAATACCTTTTACCATCTTCTGAAAAAAGGTAAACATCTTTTCCATGCGATATTTTAATTGGAATGCGTTTATAAGTTTGAAGAAGCAATTCTTCTTCTTTTTCAAATATGTTTTTCAATTTCTGCATTGAACTATATCGTAAAAACTATTATAGAACAGAGAAATAGAATTAACCATAAGAAAACAACGAAGACTACGGAGGAGAGAATACCAAATAATTTTTGTTTTGACTGAGCTAAGAATGCTTTAATTGCTAGAAATATACTCCAAATAACTGTTAGACATTCTAACGCAAGAAATAGATAGGCTAAAAATCCTTTAATTATAAATGGGGTAGGATTTTTAGAAAAAAGATAATCACCAAAAAGTACTAGCTCTAATGTAAACAGAAGTATCAATCCGAATAAAAAAGGTATCTGGGAGTAAATAACTATCGCTAATGTGTCTTTAAATCTTAATGCAATGTTCTTCTTTTTACCTACCAGCGAATAGATGTAGGAATACATTAGAAAGTAAATCATTGTAATTCCAAGAACTATTAAATAACTATACTGCAAACCAATTGTTGAACTAAATTCTCCCATACTTAACATTGAAATGAATCGCACATTTATTACATATTTTAAACACACAAATAGGAGTACGAAATAAATGAAGTTCTTATGTTCCGAGAAAATTATTCTTTGAAAGGCTTTAGTTGGAGTCTCAATTAATGAACTAATTGTCGACCATAGATCAAGATTGTAAACTCTGTCACGCAGATAATTTCCGCAGCTAGAGCAGACCGAGTTGAAAAACGGATTTTCGTTATTGCAATTCGGACATTTGACCGAATTTTTCATAAAACAAAAAATTTTTTATTAGAAATAAAATCGGAAATTGGCTCGTGAAGATCCAGTAATAAAATCTTCCTCAACGGTAAAATCATACAACTGAGCATCTACGTATGCATCAACAAGATTTAGTATATACAGAACAACAAGGTAAATACTAAAATTGTCTCTCTGATTTCGATAGAAGTCTCTTCTGTACTGATAAATTGGTTGACCGGTGTTAATAAACAAATCTTTATTGTCTTTATAAAGATTATTGTTATAAACCCACCCTGAAATCAATAAAGCGCCTGCACCCCAGATGATCGGTATTTTCCAATATGATTCATTATAGAATTGCCCAAATCCAGGAAGTACGGCACTTCTTAATACAGCACCCCAGGGAGATTTTTGCATAACAAATCCGGTATCGGAGGGAGGGTTTTCTTCGTGTTGGTTTTGTCCGTTTGAATAAGTGCTTAAAACGATAAGCACAAATAAAACGTTAATTATAATTCTTGTTGATAATTTCAAAAAGCTCAATTAGGCGCTCTAATTCATCTCTTGAATAAAATTCTAACACAATTTCCCCGCTACCATCTTTTCTCTGCACACATTTTACTTTGGTTCCAAAAGTAATGCGAAGTTTATCTTCAATATCTCTTAAATTTGCAGTAATGAATGAAACTTTTCCTTCTTCGTAAGTTGGAGACTTTTTAATCTTTCTTGTGCCGCCTTCATTCAGTTCTCTTACCAGTCTTTCAACTTTTCTGACAGATAAGTTTTTGCTTAGAATGTTTTCAAGTAGTTGTAACTGAAGCGCTTCATTTTCAAGATTTATAAGTGCTCTTGCATGACCTGATGTTATCTTATCTTGTATGAGGGCATTCTGGATTTTTTGAGGTAGCCTTAATAGCCTTATAGTATTAGCTACTGTAGTTCTGTCCTTCCCTACTCTTTCAGCAATCTGCTCTTGAGTTAAATGACATTCATCCATTAATCTTTTATAAGCCGAGCCAACTTCAATTGCATTCAACTTTTCTCTTTGAATATTTTCTATTAATGCCAGAGCAAGCATTAATTCATCGGTAGCAACATCGATTATATAAGCTGGAATTTCTTTGAATCCAATTTCTTTACAGGCTTGAAGTCTTCTCTCACCGGAAATTAATTGATATTTATGCTCGGGAGTTCTTCTTACTGTTATTGGCTGGATTAACCCATTCGTAAGTATTGATTTTTTAAGTTCTTCCAGGGAAGCAGGGTCTATGTTAAATCTGGGTTGATAAGGATTCCTTGAAATAAATTCTACTGATATTTTTGCCAAAACATCAATCTGCTTTCCGTCGTCATCTTTAACTTTTGAAAGATCTTCAGCTGATTCATTATTCTTGATATATTCCTGAGGTTTAATCAGTGCATCTAATCCCCTACCCAGTCCTGTTTTCATTTTACTCATTACTAATTGTATTTACGGATTTTGAATTTCTTTCTATTAATTCTGCTGCCAATGCCATATAGTTCTGTGCACCCGTTGAGACAGCATCGTATAAGATTATAGGTTTCCCATAACTCGGAGCTTCGGAAATTCTAACATTTCTGTTTATTACTGTGTTATATACTTTATCACCAAAATATTTTCTCACCTCTTCTGCTACCTGATGAGAAAGTCGAAGTCTTGTATCAAACATCGTAAGTAACACACCTTCTATTGATAAATCAGGATTATAATATTGCTTTACAATATTGATTGTATTTAAAAGCTGCCCTAATCCTTCAAGTGCAAAATACTCACATTGTACCGGAATTAGAACTGAATTTGCTGCAGTAAGTGCATTTAGTGTAAGAAGTCCTAGTGAAGGTGGGCAATCGATTAAAATAAAATCATATTTCTCATAAACCTGGCTTAATGCTTCTTTTAATATTGTTTCCCTTTTTGATAATTCAACCATTTCGATTTCTGCACCAACCAAATTAATGTTTGAAGGTAACAGATCAAGAAAAGGCATGTAGGAATCAATAATTACTTCTTTAATATCTTCTGTTCCAACAAGCACTTCATAGACTGATGGATTATGCTTAAAAATACTTAACCCGGAAGAAGAATTTGCCTGAGGATCAATATCAATTAACAAGGTTTTCTTCTCAGCAGCTGCAAGCAAAGATGAAAGATTAATGGCGGTTGTAGTTTTTCCTACTCCACCTTTTTGATTGGCTATTGCAATAATTTTAGTCATCAATTCTCAGAAAGTTAATATTCTATTTCTAATATCTTTAATTGGACTATAATTCTATTTCTTCACCAAAGTTTAAAACTCTAGCTTTGAATCCTTTTGCATCAACAAGTTTTTTAAACTCATTTGGATCAGCCTGGATTACCGGAAAAGTATTGTAATGCATCGGAATAGCTACCTTAGGAGCAACAAACTCAACCGCCTTAACTGCATCTGTAATACCCATTGTAAAATTATCACCGATCGGTAGTAACATATAATCAATTGCAGTCATTTCGCCAATAAGTTTCATATCATAAAATAATCCTGTATCACCCGTGTGATAAACATTTTTTCCATCAGCGGAAATGATAACTCCTGCGGGTTCACCACCATAATGATTATCAGGAGTTAAAGAACCATGATGCGCAATTGTAAACTTTACTCTTCCGAAATCAAAATTATATCCACCTCCAATATGCATATTATGGGCATTAAAACCATTTGATTTACAATAATTTGCTAACTCATTAACACATATAAACATGGAATTACATCTTTTTGCAATCTCAAAACTGTCCCCTATATGATCACCGTGTGCGTGAGTTAAAATGATATAATCTGCTTCAACTTCATTTGGTTTAACTGGTGCTGTTGGATTACCTGAAAGAAACGGATCAATCAATAATTTCTTACCACTTTTGGTCATTAGTTGAAAGGCAGAATGAGAAAAATATTTTAGTTTCATTTCATATCTCCTTTATTGTGTCTGTATTGTTTAACAGAAAAATCGCCTCTAGCAAAAATAATAGATTAAGTGTTTTTATTCGATAGAAAAAGTTAATTATCTGAACTTGAAAAAAGAACTTTTACAAATCCAATTATTGCTTCGATTGGTCTCATTTTACTCATCTCATTGCCGTAGAAAGTCGGAACCTGCGTAAAACCAATTGTAAAACCTTTCTTAGCTGCGTTCACCAGTATTTCACTTTCTGCTTCAAATCCAAATTTCTTAGTTTTTACAGTTTTAAGTACTTTTTGCTGATATGCTCTAAATCCACATTGACTATCTAAAATATCGACCCCTGTTTTCATACTCAGGAAAAAAGAGGTTAACTTATTGCTAATTTTTCTTTGTAGAGGCATACCACTCAAATTACTTAACCTATTGCCAATTACAATATCATGCATTGACAAAGCTTTGATAAAATTTGGGATGTATTTTGGATCGTGCTGAAGATCAGCATCCAATGTTATTATATAATCAAAATTTCTGGAAATTGCTTCTTCAAATCCTACAGATAATGCTTTTCCTTTACCATAGTTTTTATCAAGATCAATTATTACTACTCGGGACTTTTTTCTCTCATCACTATATAAATCATCAGTGGAGCCATCTTTGACTGCAATAATAAAATTTACGTACTTAAGTGTTTCATCAAGAACAAGGTTTAATGTTTCCTTTTCATTATAAAAAGGAATTACAGCACAAATTGAATCAGGCTTCTTGTTTATGTCCTTTGAATTGCTCAAACAGTGTTTTCCAGCCTTTAGGTGTAGGAGTGGTGAGGGCTTCTTTTAATTTTTTTCTTAATGAATCTTTTGACAAACCAGTTGTTAATTTTCCATTTTCTGCAATTGAAATTCCCCCGGTTTCCTCAGACACAATTATGCTGATCACATCTGCTTGCTCACTCATGCCTAATCCGGCCCTATGTCGCATTCCAAGTCCTTCTCCATCAATTTCAGTTGATGCTGATAGTGGTAATGTACAGCGAGCTGCTTCAACAACATTATCTTTTACAATCACGGCTCCATCGTGTAAAGATGATTTGGGAAAAAATATTGAAGTCAATAGAGCTTTACTCAATTTAGCACCAAGCAATTCTCCTGATTCGATGTAAGTTCTTATACCAGTTTCTCTAACAATTACAATTAATGCACCATACTGCCGTTGTGAAAGTTCGAAAGCTGCATCGACAATAATTTCAGCTGATTCGTGCATCTCGTGCTTTTCAAAAATTTTCATTACAGGATTCCTTGCAAGTAATACCAACAATCGCCTTATTTCAGGTTGAAATAAGATCACAATCGCAATCACCCAAACACTTTTAACTAAATCCAAAATCCAAAACAGTGCTTTGAACTGAATTGCTTCTGCAATAATTGAAATTAGAAAAATGACTATTAATCCAAGAAATATTTGTGCAGCGATAGTACCTCGCAACAGGATATACAATTTATAAACAATGAAAGCCACAATAAGTATATCTATTACATCAAGGAAGGTAACTGTGAGAAACCCTATTTTAAATATTTCGAACATTAATTGTTTATTAATCTTTTAAAAATTTTACAGGTCTCGACTGCCTGACTAATATTATGAGTTCTGATAATCCTTGCGCCATTGCTAAGTGCAAAAGAATTTAAAGAATTTGTAACATTATCCCGATCTTCAACAGGCAAATTTAAGATATTTCCAATAAAAGATTTTCTGGATAATCCCATTAAAATTGGAAATCCCATAGATTTAAAGTCTTCCAGACGATCAATTATCTCAAGATTATCTTCAACTCTTTTTCCAAATCCAATTCCAGGGTCGACTATTATTTTTTTAACTCCAATACTCGTTGCAATATTACTCTGCCTGGCAAGATAATCATAAACTTCTGAAACTACTTCAGAATATTTGGGTGAAACCTGCATTGTCTTTGGTTTATCTTTGATATGCATTATCACCATTGCAGCATCATATTCGGTAATAACATTAAAAATATCCGGCTCAAATGTACCACCACTGATATCATTTACCATCTTAGCTCCATGTTTAAGGGCTTCCTCAGCAACTTTAGATTTTGTCGTATCAATGGAGAGAATTGTCCTGGGATTCTTCTCTAATATTTCATTAATTACAGGAATTACTCTTTTTAATTCCTCAGATTCACTAACTGGATCTGCACCAGGCCGAGATGATTCGCCACCTATATCAATGATGTCTGTTCCCATTTCAATCATTTCAATTGCATATTCAACAGCTGTGTTTTTATCAGAATATTTCCCACCATCCGAAAATGAATCCGGAGTAACATTCAAAATTCCCATTACATATGCATTTTTGAAATCAAAATTATAATCACCAATCTTATAAGAAATTGATTCACTATTTTCAAATCTTTTAAGAGCATTAAAAATTTCTGATTTGATATTGTCATTTATAGATATTTCTGATGATGTTTTTTCAAGCTCTTTAACGGAGCCAACTAAAAATAAGTTTTCATCAGAATGAAATATAAAATTCAAGTTTATTTTGTTTATAGTATTGAATAGATCTTTTGGAATTTGTCTTATTTCAATTCCAAATAATCCTTTACTATGATTGATCGATAATTTATATTTCTCTTTGTAGAGTTTGAAAGATTTACTTTTCGAAAGGTTTATAACCTGTGAGATCAAAAATTATATTGCCTTGATTTAAAGAAATTATAATTAACCAAAATCGGAAATTCAAGAATCATTTAACAAGATTTTTCAATTCGGCAGTAGCGGCTGTAATATTATCAGAATGAAATATTGATGAACCAACGACAAAAACATCTGCTCCGGCTTTTTTAGCAGCGACTATTGTTTCGCTATTTACACCTCCATCAATCTCTATTAAAAAATCAGCTTTTAATTTTGATCTTATATCAACTACTTCTTTAATTCTTCTGAGTGAGTTTGAAATAAACTTCTGTCCACCAAACCCTGGATTGACAGTCATAATCAGTAACAAATCAATATACTCAGCAACATCACAAATACTACTAACTGGTGTCGCAGGATTTATAACAGCTCCTGCTTTACATCCTAATTCCTTGATATGGTTAATCGATCTGTTAAGATGAACTACTTCTTCAACATGAACAGAAATTCGGTTTGCGCCGGCTTTTGCGAATGCTTCAAGGAAATTATCAGGTTTTTCAATCATCAAATGTACATCAATTGGTAGCTTTGTAGATTTTTTAACAGCCTTAACAATCAAAGGTCCGATGGTGATATTGGGAACAAAATGACCATCCATTACATCACAATGGATCCAATCTGCGCCACCCATCTCAGTCAGTCTTATTTGTTGTGCTAAATTCGAAAAATCTGCCGATAATATTGATGGAGCTATGATACTCATAATCAATTATTTTCCTCACTTTGAATATTTTTATCTGTAGGTTTAGTAACAAATAGATCCACTGCATCACCAGGGTTTGAAGAATTTCCGCTGCTAGGATATTGGTCAAGTATTGTATTCGGCAATAAAGTTGCAGATGCCTGGTAATTAATTTTTCCAATTGTTAAAGAACTATCTTTAAGAATTTGTTTTGCTTCGGTCAATGATTTTCCAATCAGATCCGGAATTATTATCGAACCTCCGCCCCTGCCCGCACTTACAGTAACACCGACATATTCACCTTGTTTTAAAATGGTTCCGTCCGCAAATTGCTGATCAAAAATCATATCTTCAGGTTGATTTGAAGGTATTCTTTCAACTCTACCTAGTTTTAATCCCAGTCTTTCCAAAGCAAATTTTGCATCCAGTATTGATTTTCCTTTTAACTGTGGAACAGCAATGGTTCTCACTCCCCCACTTACGAATAAATAGATAGTGCGGCCTTCTTTTACAATTGCTCCTGCATCAGGTTTTTGAAAAAATACTGCACCGACCGGAACTTGAAGTCCATACGAAGTATCGCTGATTACGGGTTCAAAACCGTCCTTTTCAAGCAAATCAATCGCCTCCGAAACCTGTAATCCAACTACTTCAGGAACGCTGGTTTCAGGAGAACTTACATACCAAGGCATAATAAAATTATCAAGCACTACAAGGAATAGAACTAATCCAAGTAAAATATAAAGAAGCTTTCGGAATAAAGCGTTTCGAAGGATATTTTTCATAAATCAAATATATCAAATGCTGTTTTCTTAAACAATTTACGAATCTCTCTAAATGAAATTCGGCTCACTTGTTTTTTTGTGATTTGGAATTACTCTGTCAGTTGGTTTAATTTAAATCACAATGTTACAAAACTATTTTTTTCTAAACAGATTCTTACTTGAAGTAAAATCAGTACTTGTTGATTCCAAAATTATCGACATATTTTCTCAGGAGAAAAGCAAACTCGTCATTGTAACATCCAAGGATTCAGAATTATTCTATTTAGAATTATGTGTTATACCTGGAAATTCTTATTTGAATCTGCGAAAAAACTTCTCGCGGGCAAAGAAAAATACAGTTAACTTTTTCGATGATCTGATTGGTGAGAAGATAAATTTATTAGAAATTGCTGATGATGACCGGGTAATAAAAATAAATTGCACTCATTCTATTATATTATTTACTATCAGAGGAAAGCTAACAAATATTCTTTGCATAGATAATGATTATGATATAAGAGCTTTCAAATCCATTCCTGACAAAGATCTCTTAATCATTAAATCAGAACTTAGCTCAAAAAAATTTTTAGATGGATGGAACTCGTTTGTAATTCAACAAGATGATACTGAAGATTTGATTGCAGATATTAGGGAAAAATATCCTTTTTTGGGAAGTGAGATAGTCAAGGAAGTAAAAGCAAGAATTAACGAATATGATCGTGATACTATAATAAACTCTTTCGATGAAGTTCTAAATGAAGTGAATAATTCTAAACCCTGTGTATTTATAAATGATGCAGAGCAGGAAGTTTATATTGGATTTGAAAAATTCATAAGCATTCCGTTTACAGAAAAGAAAATATTCGAAAGTATTTCCGAAGCTGTTAATTTTGTCCTTTCAAAGAGGCATTATCTTAAATATAAATATTCAAAATTAAAGCTGATCAAAAATCATCTCGAAAGAGAGATGAAAAAAGTTTCGAATAAAATAAATAATCTTCAAGCAGTTATTGAGCGAGGTTCAAAAGAAGCTGATTACAAAAAATATGGAAATCTTCTGCTTTCAAATCTTGGCTCAATTAATAGCAGGATGACCTCGATAATTGTTGAAGATATTTTTTCAAAGGGTGATAAGATTAAGATAGATTTGAATCCAAAACTATCTCCTCAGAAAAATGTTGATTATTATTTTGACAAATCCCGCTCGGAGAAAATTTCTTTCGCCAAGAATCACCAATTATTCGAAAAGGCGAAGAAAGATTTTGACCAGTTGCGACAAATAAATAATTCTTTAAATGAAATTGATTCACCAAAAGAGTTGGATGAACTGATGAAAAAATTAAAAATTAAACCACAAGAGGAATCGGAGGCTAAAGAAGATCTCGGTTCAAAATTTAAACAGTATATAATTGAGAACAAGTACAAAGTGTATGTCGGAAAGGACAGCAAAAATAATGACCTGCTAACTACCCGCTTTGCAAAGCAAAATGATTATTGGTTCCATGCCAGAGGAGCTTCTGGGTCACACGTTGTGTTAAGACTTGAAAACACAAAGGAACCTGTTCCTAAAAATGTTTTGAAGAAAGCTGCAGCACTTGCAGCATATCACAGCAAAGCAAAAACGGCGGGAGTTGTTCCTGTTGCGTTTACATTCAAGAAATATGTGGTTAAGAAAAAAGGCGATCCTGTCGGGACAGTTCACTTGTTAAGAGAGGATGTATTGCTTGTTAGACCAGAAATACCAAAAGGTTGTGAGTTCATATCAACACAGGATAACTAGATTATCAATTTAGATTTTGTCGATCAAATACTCATTAATTGCAACCGCTGCTTTTCTTCCGGCACCCATTGCCAGAATTACAGTTGCACCCCCCGTTACAATGTCTCCACCAGCAAACACGCCTTTCTTTGATGTCTTCATCGTATTCTCATCAACTAAAATATTTCCCCACTTGTTATATTGCAGGTCAGGAGTTGTTTTTTGGATAATTGGATTTGAACCATTACCAATTGAGATTACTGCCATATCAATCGGTAGGGTATAATCCGAACCAGGAATCGGAATTGGTCTTCTTCTGCCAGATGAATCCGGTTCACCAAGTTCCATTCTTTGAATCTTTACACTTTTTAACCAGCCTTTTTCATCACCAACGAATTCAAGAGGATTTGAAAGAAGAATAAATTCAATCCCCTCTTCTTTTGCGTGATGAATTTCTTCTGCACGAGCCGGCATTTCAACATCGGATCTTCTGTAAATGATGTACGCATTCTTAGCACCAAGTCGTTTTGAAATTCTAACAGTATCCATTGCAGTATTTCCACCACCGAATACAGCAACATTTTTATCTTTGCAATTAAAAACAGGAGTATCAAATTCAGGAAAGCGATAAGCTTTCATCAGGTTTACTCTTGTTAAAAATTCATTTGAAGAGTAAACACCGTTAAGATTTTCTCCTGGAATATTCAGGAAGTAAGGAAGACCTGCGCCCACAGCAATAAATACTGCATCATATTCATTTTGCATTAGCTCATCAACAGTATCAGTTAATCCTATTACTTCATTAGTTTTGAATTCAACGCCAAGTTTACTGAGTGAATCAATTTCTGCTTTGACAATTGATTTTGGTAAACGGAATTCTGGAATTCCATAAATCAAAACACCACCAAGTTCGTGAAGTGCTTCAAATACGGTTACATCGTGTCCCATTTGAATTAGATCACCCGCACAACTTAATCCAGCTGGGCCACTTCCAACGATCGCTACTTTCTTTCCTGTCTTTGGTTTAAGTGAAGGAACACGTATTCCAACTGTTTCTCTTTCATAGTCAGCAACGAAGCGTTCTAATCTACCAATTGCAACTGGTTCATTTTTTTTACCCACAATGCACTTCACTTCACATTGTTCTTCTTGGGGACAAACTCTTCCGCAAATCGCCGGTAGCAGATTATCTTCTTTCATTTTTTCAGCAGCACCTAAAAAGTCGCCTTCTGCGACAAGAGCAATAAAATCTCCAATTTTAACTCCAACCGGACAACCTTCAATACAAGTCGGTTTTGGACATTGAATGCAGCGAAGTGCTTCCATTTTTGCCAGCTCTTCAGTAAAACCGAGATTAACTTCACTAAAATTATTCCTTCGCACCAATGGATCCTGTTCAGGCATAATTTGCCTATGAATTTTCATTCTCTCTTTATTTGAAATTTTTTCTGTCATTTTCTTTGCTAATTAATTTGTTAAAACAGATTGAGATTTGAGTTTATTCAGTTTGCATTCATGTTCTTCAACAGATTCTTTTTCTTCCATCAGGTAAGATTGATTTCTTGTTATCAAAGTTTTGAATTCAACTTTGTGGGCATCGAACTCTGGTCCATCCACACAAACGAAAACAGTTTTATTATCTACCGTCACTCTGCATCCGCCACACATACCTGTTCCATCAACCATAATTGGATTTAGACTTACAACAGTCTGTATTCCCTTTTCTCTTGTAACATCGGCCACTGCTTTCATCATCGGTATTGGACCGATTGCAAGAACAAAATCTATTTTTCTCGATTCAATTAATTCTTTTAATTGATCCGTTACGAAACCGTGCTTGCCGTAGCTGCCATCATCAGTTGTCACGAAGACTTCATCACAAACTTGCTTCATTTCATCTTCAAGTATCACAAACTCCTTGGTCCTTCCCCCAATAATTGAGATTGTATGATTACCTGCTTGTTTTAATGCAACTGCAGTCGGATAAGCAATTGCTGTCCCCACACCACCACCGATGCTAACCGCTGTTCCAAAATTTTCTATGTGAGAAGCCTTTCCCAGAGGACCCACAACATCTAATATAAAATCACCAGATTCCAAAACATTTAATTCTTTTGTTGTTTTTCCAATCCCTTGAACGATGATATCTATTGTTCCCTTTTCCGAATCAGAGTCAGCGATAGTCAGAGGAATTCTTTCGCCAACTTCATCAATTCTGATAATAACGAACTGCCCTGCTTTTCTTTTTAGTGCAATCTTTGGAGCTTCAATTGTGAATCGTTTAATGTTAGGGGCAATAAATGTTGCAGATAAAATTTTATACATATTGATCGTTATTTTTATTTTGATTAAGGAACATTTTCATGAAATATGCCAAGGGGTCACATCCCCAAATGGATCTATCAAATTAACTGAAATTACTTTTTAAGCAGTAATTAAGGATTTTGGAATCATTGGTTATAGTGAAACGTAGAACTTAACGTAAGATTCTTGATTGTAGTAAAGTAAATTATTGAATTGGAGAAATAATTAGAATGGATTATTGAATGAATAACTAAATTAAATATTGAAAATGAATCTATCTAGTGGTGTTCAGATTAACTTAATTCCTCTTATTTATAAGATTCACAATTACTCTGGCAATCATTTCTTTTTCCTTAGGATCACTTTCGGCAATTAACAAACATAAAGCAACGAGTGCGTTATCCGGTATGCGTTTTGTACCATCGTTTGAGTAGAGATAATTATTCATTTCAAGGAACCATAAAAATATAGCTGCTGCAATCCTTTTATTTCCATCGATGAATGAATGATTCTTTATCGTAAAGTAAAGCAGGTGTGCAGCTTTCTCCTCAATACTTGGATATAATTCCTTTTTGTCGAAGGTTTGATAAATGGCTCCAATAGTTCCTTTAAAGGATTTATCTTTTTCTTTTCCAAATAACTTTGAACCTCCGAATTTTTCTTTCATTCTTTGCACAACTTTTTTTGCTAATTCATAAGTTACTTTAAAAGAGATATCTTTATTCGTACTCGAAATAGTAAGAGTTTGATTGTCATATTTATCCAAAACGTCAAGTGCATATGTATAATCCTTAACCACTTTTATAATTCCAGCAAATTCATCCTGCTTCAATTGATAGGACTCTGTGACTTTTGAAAAAATATCCAGAGTTTTTTCTAATTCTTTTATTCGACTTGTCTGTTCTTTTAATTTTTTCTCGTTTAATGCATAACCTTGAACTAAGTAATCCTTCAATACTTTATTTGCCCATATTCGGAATTGAGTACCTCTTTTAGATTTAACCCGATAACCAACTGAAATTATCACATCCAGACTATAATGCTCAATTTCCCTTTCTATTTGCCGATTTCCTTCTATTTGAACTGTTCGAAATTTTCGAACAGTTGAAGATTTAGATAACTCACCTTCTTTAAAGACACTTGAAATATGGTAAGAAATAGTGCTTTTAACCTTGTTAAATAAGCTACAAATTTGTTCTTGTGTTAGCCAAACGTTCTCTTCCTGCAGCTTTACATCAATTTCTGTTTCTCCCTCTGGAGTTTTATAGAGTATTATTTCGCCTTTGGCTTTAGTGTGCATACGTATTCAATTATTTACTTTTAATTGATTAATAGTTGAATAGAAAAATAAGGAAAGAAGTGAAGAGAGAAAAAAGATGAACTAAAAATCCTCCCCGCCTTCTAAACCACTACCCTCTCCTGCACCTTCTCGATTAGGTTTATAGTTGTTAAAAGTGTATCGCAGGTTTAACACTAACATTGGAGTGTCCATATCATAATAATTATAACTATACAAATTTGTTCCAATAGAGGAATATTCTCTTTTCGCAGTGCCAAATAAATCTCGAATCTGAAGAGTAACAGCAAAATTTTTGGAAATTATTTCCTGTCTTATAGCCAAATCTGAACTAAAATAACCTACCCATTCTCCTTGTGCAGTAGCCGTTGGACTAGTGTAACGTGTATTAAGTTGAATTTGCGTCGAGCTCCAGAGTTTGAATGTATTGTTCATACGTGATTGCCAGTTAAAGCTATCATTTGAATATGGTTCACCGAGAACAGTTCCTTCAATTTTATAGTTAAATATATTTCCCATAAAATTTATATTCCAGAAACTAGTAGGATCAGCGATGAGCATCAGTTCTGCACCAAGGGAATAATCGTTCCCTACGTTTTCAAATGTTGTAAGTGTCACATCATTTTCTATTGCAGTTCTAATACGCTCGATTTTGTTTTGTGTCATTATATAGTAAACTTCCGTTGACAACGAAATATTTGCAATAGCAGTTTGCACACCTGCTTCGTATGAATCAATAAACTCAGGTAACAAATTAGGATTACCTATTCTAACATTGTTTGCATCAATCCATGTTGGAAATGGTTCAAGTGCCCAACCACGTGGTTGATTTATTCTCCTTGAATAACTTGCCATTGCTGTTGAGATTGATGAGAATTTATAAGAAGCATGCAGACTTGGGAAGTAGTCAATTCTGTCAATCGTAAATGACTGATTTATCCACGGAACATCTATTGTTCTATATGTATATTCTGCTCTTATTCCCGCTTGAAGATTAGTATTCAAAAAAATATCCGAATACATTGCATAGAGTGACTGTTGATTATCATAATATTTTGTAAGGTTACTGAACTCTGGCTGAATTTCATATTCATTGTTTTGCGGATTAAAGTCATAAAGATCTGTATTCTCATCCGACTTATCAATCTCTCCCTGGTAACCGGATTCAAACTTATTATTATCTGCAAAAGGCAGTGTATAATCAATCTTCCAGCGAAAATCATTTGAAGGCCCGTATTCAGCTGATTCTCGTCCGCCAAATTGTAATCCTTCATTAAACTCTGATGTGGTAGTCAGTTCATCAGAATCCCTGTATCCGTAGACAAATTCAGCTAATAATTGATGACCTGAAGAATTAAAATCATGAGTATAATTTGAGTTAAGCGCGTAGTAATTTCCTTTCCGGAATCTATCGGTTGCCCCCTGATAAGTAATAACAGTTGGATCCAAAGAAGAAAGTTCAGAATAGCTTTGTTCTGATGTCATTCCACCTTTACGATAGCCAATTCTAAAACCAAAATTTAATATGTCACTACTACTTAATGAAAATTCTATCCCACCTCGTCCCTCATAAGATTTTCTCTGACGATTAACTGTTCCAAGAGAATTTATAATGGATGTTTCATCTTCCAGATAATAAATATTTTTTTGATTTCTATCACCGGGATAATACCTCTGGTTATAGTCGAACCCAATGTTAGCTTTAAATCCATCCTGATAGTTTATTAAAAAATCTCCACCATAAGTATCGTACATTCCTGCATTAGCATTTACTATTCCACTGAGTTCCTGACCAAGATTTTTTTTCGTAATAATATTTATTATTCCTGCAGTTCCATCAGCATCATACTTAGCAGTTGGATTTGTGATCAGTTCAATTTTATCAATTGAGGAAGCTGATATCTGTTGAAGAGCATCCTGCCCATCTAATAACGAAGGTCTCCCATCAATTAATACCGTAAAATTCTGGCTTCCTCTCAAACTAACATTACCATCAACATCAACCTGAACTGAAGGAACATTTGCTAAAACATCTGCAGCATTTCCGGAAATAACCGTTTGCATTTGGTCAGGATCAATAACCTTTTTATCTATTTCATAAGTAACTGGTGATCTCTCACCCTGGACAACAACATCTGATAAATTTATGGTTGATGGATGAATATAAATCTCTCCAAGATCTATATCCAAGTTTCCTGGTTTAATAGTAACATTTAATGTATCAGTATCGTATCCAATAAATCGAATTTCAACATTGTATTTGCCGGGCCTCGAGATTGAAAGATTAAAATTCCCAGTTTTGTTTGTAACGCCACCGGTTAGCATAGAAGAATCTTTTGATGAAAATACAACGATATTCGCGTACTCAATTGCATGCTTAGTCGATGAGTCAAGAATTTTGCCTGATATAGTTCCACCTGGAAAATTGCTTTGCCTTTCCTGAGAAAATACACCCAAGCTAATCACAGAGGTGACAATAAGTATTTTTATTACAAAATTCATGTATACTTAATTATTATGCTAAAATACGTTATGCATTTAAACAATATCATAATTGAAAAAGTTTAATAGTCCCACTTGGTGTAAAATAATGTAGTGGAGGAAATTAAAAAGCGAATTAAATTGTATCCAGTTTTTGAATCCAGTATTGGTGACAGATTTTAACAGCATCTTCTAAAAGATATTTTTCAACTAGCAGAGATATCCTGAAAGAAGTTGTGTTAATCCCGTAGTATTTTATTCCATTTTTATCTAGTAGCTTCATTGTTTCCATAAGTGCGTCATTGTTTCGACTGAAACCTTCCCCAATTATAGATAATGCTGCTAAACTTTCATTAATGTAGATACCATCTCTTAACTTTTCTTCTAATGTCTCTTTTATTTTATTCCAATTGTAGAGACTATTGGTTGAGATGATGAATGAACATTTATATCCCCTATCGCCCGCAATACCGGATACCTGAAACTCTTTTATAGGAATTTGATTTTGTTCAAGATGATCTAGTACCCAATTTATTTTTTCAGCATCATGAACATAAACTCTTACGATTTCTTTTTCATAAACTACAGCAAGAACACCAGACAATTCTTTTTTAGCAACATCTTTAATTAAAGTTTCTTTCCCAGTATTGAAAGTCCCTCTTGCGTAAAGTGTGATTTTAGATTCTTTTGCAAACTGAACTGCCTGAGCATTCAGAACTTTTGCACCCGACTCCGCCATTTCCTGTATTTGTTGATATGAAATTTCGGGAAGATGCTTTGCTTCTTTTACAATTTTGGGATCCGTTGTGTACACTCCATCAACATCCGAGTATATTTCACATCTTTCTGCATTTAATGCGGCTGCCAGTGCAACCGCAGAAGTATCTGAACCACCTCTGCCAAGAGTTGTAATATCACGTTTGTAACTAACCCCTTGAAAGCCACCAATAACAACTACTTTACCTTTATCCAATTCATCTAAAACTCTTATTGGACGAACTTCGATAACTCGCGCATCGTTATGTCTGTCATTTGTAATTATCCCAGCTTGAGAACCAGTTAATGAAATTGATTCAATGCCCTCTTCGTGTAATGCAATACAAAGCAACGCCATAGAAGTTCTTTCACCAGTACTCAGAAGCATATCTATTTCTCTTTTGGGAGGATCAGACGAAATTGATTTTGCCATTTCGATTAGTTCATTAGTAGTTTTACCCATTGCAGAAACAACAACGACAACATCAATCCCCTGATTCTTAATAATGGATATCATTGAGGCAATTTTTTTTAACTTCTCTACATCTGCAACACTACTACCGCCATATTTCTGAACTATAAGAGCCAATTATAAATTCCTTAACTCTTCCATCAATTGAGTTTTGGCTTTTGTTTTATCATCTACTTTTTTAAGTACTTTTGCAGGAACTCCGGCAACAACTGTAAGTGGTTCAACATTCTTAACTACAATTGAACCTGCAGCGACAACAGCACCTTTTCCAACCTTCACACCTTCCAGAACTACTACGTTAGCACCCAGGAGAACATTATCTTCAATTATTACCGGGTCTGCGCTAGGTGGTTCAATTACCCCGGCTAATACTGTTCCAGCACCAATGTGACAATTATTTCCAACAATAGCTCTTCCACCAACAACAACATTCATATCAATCATTGTTCTTGTGCCAATTACTGCACCGATATTTAGTACCTGCTCCCATCATTATAACACAGTGATCTCCTATTTCAACCATATCTCTAATTATTGCACCAGGTTCAATTCTACAATTGTATTTTGTCAGATCAGCCATTGGGATTGCTGAATTTCTACGATCAACTTCAACTTTATATTTTGTAATAAATTTTTTATTGCTTTCATAAAACTTTTCAAATTCTGAATACTCACAAAACAATATCCCTGACACTGACGAACCATAAAAATCAAGCTCATTAAAATTTATCTTTGTAAGATCGCCTTGTAAATAAATTTTAGCAGGAGTTTTTTTCTTAGCTTCAGCGATAGTCTTAATTATTTTATATGAATCCATAATTTCTTCTTTCTTAATTACTAAATACTACATCAGTGAAAGAATAAAGTCCTTTTCCTTTTTTCAAAGCAAACTCAGCTGATCTCAAAATTCCTTCTGCGAATGTTCTTCTCGACAGTGCACGGTGCTGAATCGAAATCACTTCGCCAAGCGCAGCAAAACTTACCGTATGATCGCCGGGAACATTACCCAAACGGTGTGATGTAGTGTGAATATTTCGTCCTTCAAAAATATTCTGAATCATTTTTGCAGTTCCCGAAGGTTTATCTTTTTTAAATCTGTGATGTGTTTCAGAAATCTCAATATCCCAATCAGGTAATTTAGAATAAGCTGTTTTCGTTAACTCAAGCAAAATCTGAATACCGATTGAAAAATTGTAACTCTGAATTACAGGTTTCTGTTTTGAATATTCTTTTAACTGTGAAATATTTTCGTCAGAAAGTCCTGTTGTTGCAACAATCAATGGAACTTTGAATGATTTAGCAAATATCATCATTTTATCAAATACTTCGGGAAGTGAACAATCAATTAATATTTCTGGATCACTTTGTTTCCAATCACCCGAAATATCAAAAGAAAAAACAAGCTCGTTTGTATTATCCGTAAAAACTGTAACTACTTCTTTACCAAGCTTACCTGATGCACCTACTAATCCATATCTCATTTTAGATCCTTTTTAAGTTTAGGATATCTTTTTCATTTCTTTATTTAATAGCTCTTCTGCTTTTGAAGTTGCTTTACTTAATGGTAGCCTCAGAATATTTTCACACAATCCGATTTTGCTCATTACATACTTCACCGGAGCAGGACTCGTCTCTAGAAATAGTGCGTTCATCATACCTAAATATTTATTATTTAATACGCGGGCTGACTTTATATCATTTTTCAATAATGCATCTGTAATCTTTTTCATATCAGCAGGATAAGGATTTGAAAATACTGATATAACTCCGGTACCTCCGGAAGCCATTATTGCCAAAGTCTGATCATCATTTCCGGAAAGAACAGAAAGAGATTCAGGTTTGATTGAAATCAGATGAGCAATTTGAGAAATGTTACCACTTGCCTCTTTAATAGCTACAACATTCTTACATTCGTTATGAATCTTTACAGCCGTTTCTGGAAGTAAATTCATTCCTGTTCTTGAAGGAACATTGTAAAGTATAATTGGAAGCTTTGTTCTTTCTGAAATGTATTTGTAGTGTTCTACCAGACTCTCTTGAGTTCCTTTATTATAATACGGATTGACTATAAGTAAACAATCTGCCTTCAGTTCTTCAGCCTGTTTGTTTAGCTCGATTACATGCATTGTATTGTTTGATCCAGTTCCAACAATAACGGGAATTTTTCCGTTAACCTCTTCAACAACAAGCGAAATTATTTTTTTTCGTTCTTCGAAATCAATAACCGGTGATTCACCTGTAGTGCCGAGTACAATTAATGCGTCCACTCCCCCATTAAGTTGGTGATAAACAATTTCTTTAAGTGCTTCAATATCTAATGATTGATCATTTTTGAATGGAGTAACAAGCGCTGTACCTACACCTTTAAACATTCTTAAACCTTTTTATTTAATGTTTTTATTTATTGAAAAATAAAGAAAATTATTGTGAAGTCTAATATTCATATCGTAGTCAAATTAGTATTTCGATTCGAATTGTTTTAAGCGCCTCATTAAAATATATTTGTAGTTGAAATAAGCACCCGTAGCTCAATTGGATAGAGCATCTGACTACGGATCAGAAGGTTTGGGGTTCGAATCCCTACGGGTGTACTTAGCTTTACAATCTTATCAACAATTAAAAGGACATTAAAATTGAAAACACTTAATTCTGATTTATTCTTTTTTCTAGTTATCTCAATATTCTTATTACATCCTAATAACGAATCCTTCTCACAACAGTATAAAGGAGAATTCTCTGTTCTCTCAGGATATCAAATGCTTGGATCAATTGAAGTTTACAATTACAATGCTAACATAGCTAATGTGAGCGGAGATTTAGATATTAATGATGCTGTATTTTATAGTGGTGCTATTGGAATTAATACAAGCCGTGAGACAATGGCTGAGATACAATATATTTTTCAACCTACGAACGTTAGTTTTGACCCTTACACTGCTGGAATTCCAAGCCAATCATTTGGAGCAGACGTTCATTATATTTTAGCAACGGGATACTATCTAAAGCAATTGAGCAGAACATCCTGGGGATATGGTGGTCTCTCAATCGGAGCGGCGGGACTTGTACCTAAAAATGATTTAGATCCGGCCTGGAGAGTTGCATTTGGATTAACTTTAGGTGCTAAATTTCTTGTAAGTAAAAAAGTGGGAATCAAAATACAAGCTCAAGGATTATTCCCAATCCAGTGGGCTGGCGGAAGTTTGTATGTTGGGACAGGTGGTGCAGGTTATGGAGTTAGTGCCGGAACATCTATCGTACAAATAAACGTCGGCGGTGGATTGTTCTATGCATTTTAATTAGTAGAATTAATCTTATCTCTATTTTAGACGCACTCCCGTGCGTCTATTTTTTTGCCATATCTGAATTTTTATTTTATTTGAATAACTTCTTTTATTATTTTACAAAGGAGGATATCAACATTCAGCAATTAAATTCAGGAGGCGAAATGGTTTCAATAATGTCACTTTGGCTACCAATACTTCTTTCCGCAGTAGCAGTTTTCATAATCAGTTCTATTATTCATATGGTATTGGGATACCATGCAAACGATTTTAAAGGTCTATCAGCCGAGAAAGAAATTATGGATGATCTAAGAAAGTATAACATCTCACCCGGCGATTATCATTTTCCGCGAGCTAAAAATATGACGGAGATGAATTCATCAGAATTCATTGAAAAGATGACAAAAGGTCCAGTTGGTTTTGTAACAATATTAAAAAACGGACCCCCAAAAATGACAAAAGAGCTCGTACTCTGGTTCATTTACTCGATAGTTGTTGGATTTTGTGCAGCTTATGTCGCAAGTCGCGCAGTAGATCCTGGCGATGACTATCTGACCGTTTTTAGATTTGCCGGGACCACAGCTTTTATTGGATACAGTTTAGCGTTATTGCAGAATAGCATATGGTACAAACGAAACTGGGTTGCAACATTTAAATCAATGTTCGATGGATTTATCTATGCTCTTTTTACAGGAGGAATTTTTGGCTGGTTGTGGCCAACTTTCTAGCAAAGTATTATAGAATGCATCTTTTATATCCTTCCATGCCGGACACGTTCCGGCTTTTTTATTTGCATAGCTGATGGTGAGCTTTCACAAAAAATGAATATTTTTACAAAGCTATTTGTTTAATCTATTTACTACTATGGAAATAAGTAGAAACATTCTACTCTGGGCATCAAAGAATAACTGGCTAAAAAGCCATATTCCAAATATGAAGTTTGTTCAGAAAGCAGTTAAACGGTTTATGCCGGGGGAATCAGTCGATGATGCGATTTCTGCAACAAGAGAATTAATTCAAAAAAATATTCCCAACCACTTTTACCCATCTCGGTGAAAATATTTCAACTATTGAAGAAGCTGAAACAAACACTCATACATTATCTTGACTTGCTGGATAGAATAAATAATGAGAAACTTGATATTGAAGTATCACTTAAGCTGACTCACATAGGTTTAGATTTATCATTCGATAAAACTTTACAACTATTTTCAAGTATCTCTGATAAAGCTAAAAATTTAAATAACTGTGTTTTTATTGATATCGAAGACAGTTCTTATGTTGATAAAACAATTTTGTTTTATAAAAGGATAAAAGAAAAATATCAAAATGTTGGACTATGTCTCCAGGCATATTTGTATCGAACAATGGATGATGTAAAAGGCATGATTGATATTGATCCATGGATCAGATTGGTGAAAGGTGCATATAAAGAACCAGCTACTATTGCATTTCCGAAGTTGTCACAGGTAAATGAAAATTTTATATTGATATCAAAGTATCTTATTGACAGGATTAAGACTGATGGAATTCGAGTCGCCTTTGGAACACATGATTTGGCAATTCAGGAGCACGTTAAAAACGTATCAGATGAATATGGCATTCCAAAAGAAAAACTTGAGTTTCACATGTTGTATGGCATAAAGACAAGTGAACAGAATAAGTTAGCTTCTGATGGTTATAAAATAAGGACGCTTATCAGCTATGGTAAATACTGGTATCCATGGTATATGAGACGGCTTGCGGAAAGACCATCAAACGTTGGTTTCGTATTAAAAAATTTATTCAGTAATTAATGTTAAATCTTTCTATTAAATAAGTTATGTCAAATAATCTAGCAGGAATTATTCCACCTTTAATAACTCCATTTATTGATGATGAAGTTTCGACTGAAAAGCTCTTAGAAAATCTTTCTAAATACGAAAGTCATATGTTATCGGGTTACGTTCTCTTTGGTTCGAATGGAGAAAGTGTTTTTTTAACGAGAGAAGAAAAATTAAAAATAGTTCAAACTGTTCGGGAGCATACCAATAGAACTCTCATTGTTGGAGCCGGTTTGGATTCTATTAAAGAAACTATTTCCCTTTCTAATGAAGCAGCTGAGTTTGGTGCTAATTATGCCCTGGTACTTACTCCTTCGTTCTTCCAATCAGAAATGAAACACCGATCTTTCCTGAATTATTATACCAGAGTTGCTGAAAGTGTAATGATTCCAATTGTTATCTACAATGTCCCTAAATTCACTAATGTGAATATTGAAGTGGAAACAATAATTGAATTATCAACTCATCCTAATATTATTGGGCTCAAAGACAGCACTGAAAATCCCTCAAGAATTTCTGAGCTGAATGCTAATGTTCATTCAGGTTTTAAACTTATTGTTGGCACAGCATCCGTACTATATTCAGGACTGCTTTCTGGTGCAAGTGCAGGGAATTTTAGCTTTAGCCAATGTTGCCCCTGATCAATGCTATCAAATTTACAGATTCTTCAAAGAGCGGGAATTTGATAAAGCTCTGGAAATCCAAAACAAAATGATACCGGTAAACAGAGCAATTACCTCGAAATTTGGTGTTGCGGGTTTAAAAGCTGCTATGGATTTACTCGGCTATTTTGGAGGTTCACCGAGATTACCACTCGAACCTCTAAATGAAGCTCAACAGATTGAAATAAAAATGATTTTAAAAAATGCTTCTCTCATTGATTAAGGTTTAATAATGAATTCATTTTCTCCTCCAGACAGAATATTGATGGGACCTGGACCTTCTAATGTTCATCCCAGAGTTTTGAACGCAATGGCAAGACCAACAATTGGTCACCTCGATCCAAGGTTCATCGATTTGATGGATGAAATTAAGGAACTTCTCAAATATACTTTCCAAACAAAAAATGAAGTAACGTTTGCTGTATCTGGTCCAGGTTCAGTTGGAATGGAAACTTGTTTAGTAAATCTGGTAGAACCAGGTTCAAAAGTTTTAGTTTGCATCAATGGAGTATTTGGTGGAAGAATGAAAAGTATTGTCGAAAGATGTGGTGCTGAAGCAATTGTGATAAACATTCCCTGGGGAAATGCAATTGACCCACAAATTTTCAAAGATAATTTACAAAACAATAAAGGAATTTCGGTTTGTGCATTTGTTCAAGCAGAAACTTCTACAGGAGCAAAAAGTGACATCAAATTACTTTCGGAAATTGCTCATAAAAATAATTGTATTGTTATAGCGGATACTGTCACTTCACTTGGGGGCATTCCATTAAAGGTTGATGAATGGGAGATTGATGTAGCTTATTCAGGTTCTCAGAAGTGTCTCTCCTGCCCTCCTGGACTTTCACCGGTAACGTTCAACGCAAAAGCTGTTGAGATTATAAAGAGAAGAAAAACTCCTGTTCAAAGTTGGTTTATGGATTTAAATTTAATTTTAAGCTACTGGGGTGGAAATACAAAGCGAGCTTATCATCATACCGCACCGATTAATTCACTTTACGCTTTACACGAATCTCTCTTAATTCTAAAAGAAGAAGGTATTGAAAACTCGTGGAATCGACATGAAACAAATGGTAAAAAACTTGTCAACGAATTGGGAAAAATTGGGTTGCATGCATTTGTAAAAAAAGGAGAAAGACTTCCACAACTTACTTCCGTAGCTATTTCAGAAGGCATTGATGAAGCCAAAATACGATCATCATTACTTAATGATTATAACATTGAAATTGGTGCTGGCCTTGGTGAATTAGCTGGAAAAGTTTGGAGAATCGGATTAATGGGTTACACCTCTAATGATGAAAATATAAAGATTTGTGTTAATGCATTTTCAGAAATATTGAAAAAGTGAAATCAAATCTACTCTTACTTCTCACAGCTGTTATCTGGGGATTTGCATTTGTAGCGCAGCGTTCAGGGATGGAATATATTGGACCATTTACGTTCAACACTGCGCGATTTGCACTAGGCAGCATATCTTTAATTCCACTTCTTGTTATTAATAAGAAAAAGAATCATAAAGAAAAGATTCTCCCAATAAATGACAAAACTTTTTTATATGGTGGATTGTCAGCTGGCACGGTAACTTTTTCTCGGTGCAACTTTTCAACAAGGTGGATTAGTTTTTACGAATGCGGGCAAAGCTGGATTCATCACAGGGTTTTACGTAATTCTTGTTCCGATATTAGGATTATTTATCAAACAAAAAACTTCTGCATTAACTTGGTTTGGTGCTATCGTAGCTATCATTGGTTTATATTTTTTAAGTGTGAATGAAACTTTTAATATTAATATCGGGGATGTTTTAGTTTTAGTTGGTGCTTTCTTCTGGGCGATTCAGATATTAGTCATTGGTTTTTATTCAAAAAGAATCGATCCTTTCGAACTAGCATTCTCACAATTTTTAGTTTGTGCATTACTAAGCTTAATAGTAGCTCTTAGTTTAGAAACGATCATACCTTCAAATATAATTTCAGCTTATCTTCCTATACTTTATGCAGGATTCTTCTCTGCCGGTATTGCATTTACGATACAAGTTGTTGCTCAACGAGAAGCACATCCGGCAAATGCAGCAATAATAATGAGTTTGGAAGCTGTTTTTGCAGCAATTGGTGGGTGGATGATATTGAATGAATCAATTGACCCGCGCGGTTTGATAGGATGTTTGCTCATGTTTATTGGAATGATAGTTTCGCAGCTTTATCTTTTTAAACGGAATAAATAATTTTTTTCAGAATCTCAATAAGCGGGAGATTTAGATGAATAGTTATAAACAACTATTTCTAGTTTTAGTTTTTACCGCTTCCACTACCCTTCTCTATTCACAGGAAGATTTAAAGTCAAGAATTGAAGAACTACCAGGTATTATTAGTGTTGAAAGAATTGAACCTGATTCAGAATACCAGGAAGCATTCAAAATATTTATCGAACAACCGGTTGACCATAATAATCCTGACAGTATAAAATTCAAACAGAAATTTTACTTATCACATAAAGATGATTCTCTTCCAATGGTAATTGAACTTGACGGATATAGTATCGACTACAACCGAAAAAATGAACTAGCATCTCTTTTGAAATGTAACAAGATAGTTGTTGAACATCGTTATTTCGGGAAATCAAAACCAGATTCTATTGATTGGAACTATTTAATTATCAAACAAGCTGCTAAAGACGATCACAAAATAATTGAAACGATGAAAGCGATTTACACAAAACAATGGGTTACAACGGGAATCAGTAAAGGAGGGCAAACTACTTACATACACAAATATTATTTCCCGGATGATGTGGACGCTTCAGTCTGTTATGTTGCACCGTTGAACCTCACAGCGGAAGATCCAAGAGTTTATCATTTTCTAGATCACGTCGGAACAACAGAATGCAGAAATAAAATGGTTCAGTTCCAACGAGAAGTTTTGAAACGAGAAGCTGAATTAGTGCCAATGTTCATGGAGGATACGAAAAAAGCTGGATATACATACTCAATTGGAAATTATAAATTTGTTTTTGAGTTCGTTGTTTTAGAGTATGGATTCGCGTTCTGGCAATGGCAGTATACAAATTGTTTACAAATTCCGGATACCACAGCTTCAGATGAAGAATTGTTTGAACACTTAAAAAAAGGTTCATCATTCAATTATTTTTCAGATCAGGATATAGCTGATAATCTTCCGTTTATATACCAGGCATATTCTCAAATGGGTTACTATGGTTATGATATAACCAATTTGAAAGATTTATTAACAGAAGTAAAAAATCCAACCAGCAGAGTTTTTCTGCCAAAATATCTAAATCCCGTATTTGACTGTTGCACAATGCAGAATATTAATGCCTGGGTACAGAAACACGGAAATAATATGATATTTATTTATGGCGAAATAGATGCCTGGTCATCAACGGCGATTGAATTGACCGGTGAGACTAATTCTTTAAAAATGATTAAGACTGGTGGTAACCATAGAACGCGAATTAGAAGTTTTAATCAGCAGGATCAAAAAAGAATATTGGACTCTTTAGAGGTTTGGTTGGATTATAAAATACCATAATAAAAAAAGCCGGGTTTCAACCGGCTTGAATTATTTTTACATTTGATTTTATTTGAACGTATCCTTCGAATCAATAATAGAAACCTTCTTCACATTCAGTTTGAAGTTCTCAGTTTCCTCATCTTCCTGTAAAACATCTTCTGGTAATCCTGCTTTTACAGCATCTGAATAACTCATTGGCGAAGGTAGATTATCTTTCAAACTTTTAGCGAGGGGTTCTGCTTCACTAACATCTGTAACTATGGTGATTTTCATATTTTCAATTTGAAAATATTTTTTTATAGCCTGGTTAACATCATCAACTGTAAGGACTGAAAGTAGGTTTCCAAGTTCCTCAATGTAATTATACCTTCCATACATTCTGGAATCCATTAAATATCCAAGCTGCTGTGCCGGAGATTGAATATATAACTTGATATAGCTTTGTAAAAATGTTCGTGTTGCTTCAAAATCTTCCTCGGAAATTCCATTTTTAATCATTTTATCCATTTCTCTTAACGCCATTCTAATGCAAAATGTGCGTGACCGATTTCAATGCTGTCCAACTCCGTATATTGCATTTTTAATTGCTTTGCTATCTGTACCGGTCTTATCCACAACGAAAAATAATTTGAATGTCTTGGAACTCCGGAAGGAGGTAACATATTCGAACCGCCATTGTCATACCATTCAATGTAAGAATAATCACCATAGTTCATTGAACGTTCTTCACGAATCATCTGATATAACTTTCCATACGATTTCCTATGTTCACCTAGATAAGAATTTGCTACCATTAGTGCTGCAAATTGATCATCTGCTCTAGTTATCGCTAAAGGATAACCCCCAAATATAGCTGAACCAAAAGCACCTTCCTTTGCAATTATTTCTATATCAATTCCATTCGGCATTTTTACTACTGGGACGGAAGGTATTACTGGATCTGTATCTGGCAACTTATCTAAGTCAGATTTTAATTTTTCCAGGAATGAATCTGGATAATCTCCTGCTATCCCAATCATCAAATTATTTTTTGTAAAGAAATTTTTATACTGATTCATAACATCATCAAGTGTGATAGATGCAACTGAAGAAGATTTACCTTGTATCATATATTGATAATTTGTTCCTCTAAAAAGGAAATCTTCCAATGCTTTTTTACTGTATTCTTCATCAGATGATGCACGAATAACCTGGTCAACGTAAACTTGTTGATTCGATTTTACTCTATCAAAATCAGATTGTGCGAATGAAGGATCAGTTATTAGACCAATCATTATTGGATAAAATTGTTCCATCCAGTCTTTATGAAACTGGAAAGTAAATATTGTAACTTCTTTATCAATGGATGTACTATATTCTGCAGCCATTGGATAAATTTCATCCTGAATATCACTAAACGTTAAATTACCCGTACCTCCCTGTGTAATTAGCTGTGCTGTGGTATAGGTCAATCCTTCTTTTCCAACAGGATCGCTAATGGATCCATTAGTAAACATTAGTTTGACAACTATCTTTGCCGAGTTTTGCTGCTTTAGTTCTATAATTTCTTGCGCCATTAGTATCCCAGTTAATAAAATTGATATAATTAATGTCCTCATTATTCTACTCCTCCGTTCTCATCTGAAGAAATTGTAGCTATAGTAAGCGCATTCTCAACGTAGTATTTTTTAGCAACCATTTCTATATCTTTAACAGTTACTTCATCGTAAAGAGCATAGGTTTTATTTAATGATTCAGGATCACCGGTAAGGTAGATATAATGACTTAATGAATTTGCGATTGTTACTTGGATTATCAATTCCCATTACAAAACTATATTTTAAGTGCGACTTTGTCGCTTCGAGAAGTACTTCATCAACTCCCTTTTGTTTGATGTAATTTATTGCCGAAGTTATTTGATCTCTTACATATTGAAAATCATCTTTGCTTTTAAATGAAGCCTGGATACTTATCAAGTAAGGATCGCGGGTATCCATTGCTCCTCCACCAATGAACCTTAGTTTTTGTTCGTCTAGTACTAGTTTTTTATAAAGTTCTGAATTTTGTGAAAACAGAATTGTGTTCATAACATCAATTGCTGCTAAGTCAATTTTTTCATCATTGAACGCAGGACCTCTATAGTTAAGACTCAAATACGGAGGGATGGAACCATCCTGAAGATGAACTTCACGTTTTTCTTTTTGTTCTGGTTCAACGGGAATTTTTGCTGCGTAATCCCCTTTCTCCCATTTACCAAAATATTTTTCTGCTAAATTATTAACTTCATCTGCTTTAACATCGCCAACAACAACTATAGTGGAATATTCGGGTCGATAGTATCTATTGAAAAAAGTTAACGAATAATTATATCTGTCTGGCATAGCTTTTATATCATCAAAAAATCCCATTGTTGTATGTTTATAAGTAGAAGTATCAAATGCGGTGAATAGAAGTTTTTCATAAAGTCTTTGATATGGGTTTGCAAAATTTTTTGTGTATTCACCTTTTACTGCTCCCGCTTCAACTTTAAACTCGTGTTCAGGATACTTCAAATTCATAAATCTGTCAGATTCAATCTCGAACATTTTTTCTAAGTATGCTTTACTTCCTGTCATATGGTAAAGTGTTCTATCCAGTGAAGTATTTGCATTTGCACTTGCGCCAGTCATCTTTAACACTTTGTTATATTCTTCCCGTGAATAATTATCCGTTCCCCTGAACATCATATGTTCAAAGAAATGTGCGAAGCCTGTTAATCCTGGCTCAACTTCATTTCTTGAACCCACACGAACAACAATATAGAAAGCCGCAAGACCCGGACTATCGAATGGAACGGTAACTACATTAAGTCCGTTTGCTAGTTGGTGTTGGTAGATAGGATAAGGAAATATTTTATCATTGCTCGCATTGATATTTGTAATCATCATTGATAAAAATCCTATAATTAATAATAGACTGAGTTTATTCAATTCTAACTCCTTGTTTATTCGGAATTACTGGATTATTTGAAATGGCAATTTAAATTATTCAACTTCACAAGCCAAGAGAAAAAGTAAGTTTGGATAAAATAATATTTGTTTGTCATCTTTAAAATCCTTTGTGTTAACAGATCGACTCTTGAAATAGTCAAAAATTATTATATATTTTGATATGCGAAATTTCGAAGTAACCCTTACATACAAATCATTAAATCTTAATCAATATCTATCAAAGAATATTTTCATAAACAAACAAAAAATATTAGAGATAGAATTGGAAGATTCTGATTGCATTTCACCCGAAGAGTTTTGTGATGCGGTAATAAATCTTAAGGAAAGACCTGAGATTGTGCGAATAAATGTTATTGAAAAGAAAAAAACAACCGAAAAACCACTTTATTGGATAACTGAAAATTTCGGTCGCATTTATTTTCATAACGGTATCCCTTTAGTTCTCAATAAGAACTAGAAATTTTCTGTATTCCAATTCACGAAAACATCATTTCCTTTTTGATACAATTCTCATTTTAGATTCCAATTAGATACAAATACTTAAAATATCTTCTGAATTATGTCAAAATAAGATTCCTACTTTGGAGTTTTTCGATGGCATAATGCTTGAAAATTATTTTGTAAAATCGGAGGGCAATTATGGCAATCTATTTATTAGCTGGGATAATATTGGGAGGACTATTACTATTTATTATCATTTCAATACGAAGCATAAAAAAATCAAGGTCAGAAATTGAAGGGATGTTCAAGTAATTAGTTTGTCCTTTTATTGTTTATTGTGGCGAGGGCGAATTAAAGGGGGACCACTTTTGTGGTCTCCTACGATTTTAAACCTATCTTAAATAAATTTGGATTCCAAAAAGAATAGAAATATTACCAATTTTAATATTTAGATCTTGATCCCCATTTAAGCTGCCACCTTCCCACCTACCAGTAATTTCAAAGGCTGCATTGGGAGAAACAAAAAGTGAAAACCCAGCACCGGCATTATATGCAAATCCATTAGCCGATCTTCCGGATGAATAATCAGCTTCTCCATATCCGATTTTATTTTGTTCCTGATTAAAAACTGCGTAACCTGCCGATCCTTCAATAAACATTGCCAATTCCCCTTCCAAAGGCATATAGTATCTTGCCCAGAGTCCAAGGAACCAAATTTTTTCGTTTAATTTTTCGCTTTGATTGTTTGAATTCGGATCTGGTGTAGTAGTCCTATCCTTTTGAGTCCACTCGAAATCAAAACCAAAAACACCAAAATTTTCAACAAAGCTTCCATTTCGTGAACTGAAAGTAAAATTGTAGCCATCAATTTTAGAATTCATATTATTTTCTGAAGTTTTAAAGTTTTCCCAACTAACCCATCCAGCCAATCCTCCAGTCCATCCACCTTTTTTTAATGCTATCTCAAGATTTTGTTGAGCATTTATTACAAGAGTAAATAAAATAAAAATTAATAGTGTGCACCTAAAAGCCATTGTGATTTCTTAATATTATTTTTGAAAATTAATTTTATTTTTACCTAAATCTTATCCAGATATATCAATAATCCTAACCGAAGGGCAACTGAATTTAAGTCGTCTTCAATAATTTGATAGACGCCATCAAACTCCATCGCAGATTGTTCCGATAGATCAAATCGATAGCCCATCCCAAATGCACCTCCAAATTTAGCCTGGTAATCTGAAGAGTATTTATCACTTGAATAAAGATCTGATGCATCAACATTTATCCTGAAAAAATATGAACCTAATTCTAGTGTCGTGAAAACTCCGTCTTTTATATAATACCTTGCTCCAAGTACTACAGGTATCGAATTAATTGAAAAATCCAAAACCATTCCCTGAACTGCAATTTGGGAAATGTTGCCAGGATAATTTTGATATGAAACAGAGAGTGTTGTCGAGAATTCCTTATTGAAAAAATATTCTCCAATAACTGACCCACCAATACCAGTTTTTGCTTCATTTGAAAATGAACCTGTGGGAAAACCAACATTAAATGAAGCGCCGGCAACAAATTTACTTTGACCTAAAATTGTCATATTAGATAGAACGAGAATTGTTAGTATAATTTTTTTCATAAATTTTAAATTAATTATTGAAATTTTTATTGTTGAAATCAAAACTATTCAATTTGGTTCTTACTTCAAATTATAAATTGTTTTGTTATACAATATTTTCCCTTTTGTCAATATTTGAAAATTAGATTACTTTTGTAGCTGAATTTTTAACTAAATAAATATTAGTATCATTCGGAGTTACAATGGACAACAATTCTTTAAATCATCTTGATTATTACCGCCTACCCTGGAACTTAACTGATAATTCGATTTCCTGGCTAGAGCCGACAGCAAAATGTAATCTTACTTGTGAAGGCTGTTACAGGTTAAATGAAAAAGATGGACATAAATCCTTAGAGCAAATTAAAAACGATCTTGACGTATTCGTGAGGTTACGACACGCAGACGGTGTCTCAATTGCCGGTGGTGATCCATTGACACATCCGGATGTTATTGAAATAGTTAAAGAAGTTAAAAAGAGAAATATGAAGCCGATAATTAATACGAATGGGTTGGCCTTAACGAAAGAATTGCTTCACGAATTAAAGAAGGCGGGAGTTTTTGGTTTCACTTTTCATATTGATAGTAAACAGGGACGACCTCACTGGAAAGATAAAAATGAATTGGAACTGAATGAATTACGATATAAGTATGCTAAAATGCTAGCCAACGAGGGAAATATCTCCTGCGCTTTTAATTCAACTGTATATGAAGACACGATGAAATATATTCCAGAAATGGTTAAATGGGCTCAGAAGAATATTGATATCGTACAGGTGATGGTGTTTATACTTTATCGAGCTGTAAATAATAAGGAATATGATTTTTATCTCGGACCGAAAAAAATAGATATGAGCCAGTTAGTTTATAATGAAGATCCCGTTACGCGTGCTGATATTAAAGCTCCTGAAGTTGTGGAATTAATCAGAAAAGAAAATCCTGATTTTGATCCCTGTGCATATTTGAATGGTTCTGAAAAGCCAGACTCATTCAAATGGCTTTTAACAGGAAGATTAGGTACAAAAAAATAAAATTTATGGTTACGTTGGAAGAAAAGGAATGGAGATGGTTCAAATGTTCTATCATTTATTCCACAACAAATATTTGGCATATGCAGAACCAAAATGGACACGAAAAGGTAAAAGTATGTTACTGATGGGAGCATTTGATAAGAAATTGAAAAAGGCATTCTTCAACTTTTATAAAAATCCTTTAAATATATTTAAGAGATTACATTATCAATCTGTCATGATAATTCAACCCGTCGATTTTTTAGATGATGGACGACAAAGTATGTGTGATGGATGCCCTGATATTACGGTTTGGAACGGTCAACTTGTTTGGTCTTGCAGAATGGAAGAGCAATTGAGATTTGGACACAACTTAAAAACTTATCCAAAAGACTTTTTAAATTAAACTATTCGATATTTATTGCATAGGCCGCTTTGACAAGCGGCTTTTTTATTGTTATTCCAACATCTCGTCTCTATTTTTACGTTATAAAAAATGCGCCCGTAGCTCAACTGGATAGAGCATCAGACTTCGGATCTGAGGGTTGTGGGTTCGAATCCTACCGGGCGTACAATTCTGTCTTCAAATAAAATAACAGATCACAGTTATCAAATTTCGAACAAGCACCAATTAACAAATCCATAAATATATAAAACGTTATTAAGCCTATTTTGAATTTGAAATTTATTTGTGATTTGTCTTTTGCTTTTTGATATTTTTAGAAGGATGATATTCGAAGAAGAGAAATATCGATTTATGTTTGCTGCTTTACAGGAAGCCGAGAAAGCACTTGATGAAAATGAAGTTCCTGTAGGAGCTGTAGTTGTGAAAGAAAATAAGATAATTGGTCGTGGTTACAACCAGGTTGAAAAACTAAAAGATGCAACTGCTCATGCTGAAATGATAGCCATAACAGCAGCTTCAAACTCAATTGGAAATTGGAGGCTAAGTGGCTGTTCAATTTATGTAACGCTTGAGCCTTGCATAATGTGTACAGGCGCTCTGCTAGCTTCACGAATTAATGATCTCTACTTTTCAACTTTTGATACAAAATTTGGCGCATGTGGTAGTGTATATAGTTTGGCTGAACAAGGGAAGACTAATCATAAAATTATTGTTTATTCCGGTATTTATGCAGAGGAAAGTAAAAAATTACTCCAGGACTTTTTCATTAAATTAAAACATGATAGTAAACTAAAATTTACTCCACCTACAGCTTGAGACTGCTTATTTAATTCAATAATTTGCAATAAAAAAAATTATATTTATGGAATTACTTCTATTCGGGGCACCTGGTGTTGGAAAAGGAACACAAGCAAAATTACTCTCTTCTAAATTTGGCATTCCACATATTTCAACTGGTGATATATTAAGACAGGCTGTTAAAGAACAGACAGAACTTGGAAAAAAAGCTCAGGAAATTATGAATAGAGGTGATCTCGTGCCTGATGATGTAATGATTGGTATTATCAAATACAGATTAAATAAGAGTGATTGCAATGATGGATTTATTTTGGATGGTTTTCCACGAACAGAAAAACAGGCTGAAGAACTGGACAAACTGTTGGCCGAAATGAACCTCGATAATCTGAAATTAATAAACATCTTTGCAGATGAAGAAGAAATTGTAAAACGACTTAATAACAGAAGAGCCTGCAAAGAATGCGGTCATATTTATAGTCTCGCTGAAATTGAAAACACAAATACCTGTCCAAATTGTGAAGCAAAGAATAGTTTTTATTTGAGGGAAGATGATAAGGAAGAAGTTATAAGAAAACGAATGGAGGTTTTTCGAAAAACAACCGAACCTGTTTTAAAATATTATCAAGATAAAGGTAAAGTTATTTCGGTAAATGGGTTGGGTTCTGTAGAAGAGGTGAATAAAGAAATCCAGAAAGTCCTTCAATAAGAATTATTAACCTTCTACCTTTTGAATAATCTTAGCTTTTCTGGCTCGTCCATCATCAAGCTTTATTACCCTCTCATTTGCTTTCTTCACAAGTTCATAATTATGAGTTACTACCAGAACAGCAGTTCCTCTCCTGTTTATTTTTTTTAGAAGTGTTAAAATTTCACCTGATGTTTCAGGATCAAGATTGCCAGTTGGTTCGTCTGCAAGTATAAGAATTGGATCATTTAGTATTGCTCTTGCAATAGCCACTCGTTGCTGTTCTCCGCCGGATAGCTCATTCGGTTTGTTCAGTTTTTTATGTGTAAGTCCGACTTCATTTAAGGCTTCATCTATTCTACGTTTAATTTCTTTTGACGATTTTCCAGTTACTCTCAACACATATGCAAGGTTTTGGTATACATCTCTATCCGGTAAAAATTTAAAATCCTGAAAGATTACACCAATCTTTCTTCTCAACAACGGAATTTGAGACGGTTTTATTGTTTGTGAGTCGAATTCTGCAATGCGGACAGTTCCTGTTAGAGGAAACAAATTCATATAGATCAGCTGCATCAAAGTGCTTTTACCAATTCCACTTTTACCAATAACAAATACAAATTCACCAAAATCAAGTTCCATATTCAGATTAGTGAATACAGGCTGATTTTTATAGTGAAATTCCACATTGTCAAATGAAAGCATCATTTGCTCATTTTCCTCATTACAAATTGAGCCCTTTTGGATTTAGAATTAACGTCACTAAAATCAAAACAATCATAACATTCTACTGTCTGTAGTTCTGCTTTTTCCGAAAGTTCAAAGTAAGTATCAATGTTATAAATTTTTTCTTTATGCGTTTCCTTAAATCTCTCTCCGGCTTTGTTCCAAATATAAAAGTTATTGGAATGAATTCTAGTTCGTTTATTGTATTTGCTTACCATACGATATGAATTACCATTATATTGTCCTTCAGTGGTTTTGCTGATAATAAAATTCACACTGTTTTCTTCGAGACTTACATCAAAGGTAAAAATACCATCATCACTTAGTAACTGTTTTACTTCTTTAAATAAGTTTAACAGTAATTTCTTTTTTAAAATATAATTAACACTATCGAATGCCGAAAAAATAAAATCAAATTTATTTTTGAATGGGAGCAAAGACATATCACAACATATTTTGCTAAAACTATTTCCATTTGAAGTTCGGAGCATAGACATTGAAATATCTGTTGCAAAATAATTCTCGTATTTATCAGCAATAATATGGGCCATTTTGCAGTTCCCTGATCCAAGTTCCAGAATTTTCGAATCACCGCGAAGATTGTCTTCAGCTATCATGAGAATATATTTGGACCAACTTTCATAATCCAATTTTTGCATTAATCCATCATAAATATTGGAAACTTTTTCGTAAGGAATTGTCCTGATCATACTCAGTTTGATGCTGACCTATTTTTCAAAATTAATTTAGCATACTTAAAAGCTTCAACCATGCTGGATTCATCAGCTATTCCCTGTCCTGCAATATCGTATGCGACACCATGATCCGGTGAGGTTCTGATAATTGGCAAACCCGCTGAAAAATTTATCCCTTTACCTGAGTTGATGTATTTGAATGGAATTAAAACCTGGTCGTGGTAAAACCCGAATACTAAATCATAATTGTTAAATCTACGATTAGCAAAGAAGGCATCTGGTGAAAACGGTCCTTCAACCATACCTCTGAAGTATTCTTGATTTAAAACCGGTTCAATCAAAGCACCTTCTTCTCTTCCCAATAATTCCATTCTCGCCTGCGTGCGGATTGAGTCCAAGTACAGCAATTTTCGGTTTTTTTATTCCTAAATCATTCTTCAACATACTAATTAAAACACTAAGTTTACTTTGTAACCTATTTTTTTGTAAGTATTTAGTGACTTCCTTTAATGGAATATGGATGGAATAAAGAGCAACCCTAAGTCGTCTTGAAAGAAAAGTCATAACAAAATTATTCACTCCACACCAATCAGCAAACATTTCAGTTTGACCAGGATATTTAACTCCGGCTAAATTTAATGCAGTCTTTGAGACCGGAGCAGTCACGACTGCATCCAATCCATGTTTATCGATCAATCCGAAAGAAATTTGGAGAGCTTTAAATGCTGCTTTACCAGATTCAATTGTCGGTTTTCCTAGATTCTTTTTTGCAGAATCCAGAGTAAGTAAAATAACTTGTGCAGATGATTTTATCGCAGAATCATATTTTGAATACACTTTGTAGTCAAATTTTGGTGAAACAATTTTAGAGGTGGAATCGAAAGAATTTTTTGGAATAATTAAAATGAACTGAGTTTGGATATTTCTTGTATGGATTTTATTGAGTGCTTTTATTGCTACTTCAGGTCCTATACCATTGATGTCTCCACAAGTAAAAACAAATCTATTCATTAATTTTCTGACAATGTAAAGTTACCTGTGCCTATTTTGTCAATAAAAGTAAATTGACGTTGAGACTTCGTGTACGTCCAAATCTCAATTACCTCACCCTGGGAATTAGAGGTTCTATCAATTTTATCAGGTTCTCCGAACTTGATATACACCATTCCCCGATCAGTTTTTGCACCATTTTTGGTACTAATACTACTGAATTCTTTTATAGCATAGTCAACTCTACTATAATATTCAAACATAATTTCATTAAATGATGTTTCCGGAGTTGGATCATACTTCGCCCAATAATCATGGAGAACTTTTGGATAATCTGATTCATCTGCGCTTAACAATTCATCAACTACATCTTCAGTTTCAATAAAATTTAGATACTCAATTGCTTTTTCAGGATTCAACAGTGAAAATGGTTTATTGAACCATACAACCATTAAAGGAATTTTTTCATCAATATCTTTTTCCTCATTCTTAACCGTAATAAGTACTTCACCCTCGTTTAGCTTCTCGTTAATGTTTTTTAGAACAAAGTTTCGAGTCAATTCATTTTCGGGCAATTGTGTAATCGCAACATTTCCATCACAGTCGGTAATGCCCATACTCTCAACGAATGATTCCGAAATATTTCCGGAATAAATCTCTTCGTCATTGTTGGTCAAAGTAATAGCAACATCAGTTATTGAAGTATCTTTCAGAGGGATAATAAGATTAAACTCTTCGACACTAAAAGGTATATTCCCACCCGAATTGGCTAAAATAAAAGAATTCTTCGCTTTGCATTTAACTACTTTGGGTGCAATTACCAGTGGTTGCAAAACTAATTTTTCATCCTCTTTCTTTAAATGCAAATCGAATGGTTTTAGAGGTCGCTCACCACTGGAATTCATATCAGAAATGATTGCGCTTACTTTATAATCACCAGGTTCAGTGATAAAACTTAAACAGTCCTGAAGAAACTCATGATGTTCATTTGTAGCTTCAAAATTATTAACAGAAATTTTGTTGTCTTTTATATTCCTTGTTACCAGTTTATCATTTTCATCAGTTATTTCTACAATAATCCTGAAGTTGGCGATGTACGAATCATTTTGTCGCTCAAATACAAGTAGCGCATACGGGATTTTGTAAGTATAATAAACAGTGTAAGAGCTGTCAATTCGAGGTATTGTAATCACTTCTGTTTCAAAGGGAATTCTAGGTGCAAACGGAGGAGGATCTTTATGAGGTTGCCCAAATAATAAAGAACAAAAACACAGAGAGCTGAATAATATTTTTTTCACTTTATTTCTTTTTTATGAAAAATTATTCAGACAAGATTTATAATCAAGTCAAAAATTATCTACAACAATACGATAGTTATCTTTTAATTATTCATATTATTTAGGAAGTCTTTGTTATTCTTCGTACCCCTGATTTTATCTATGAGGAATTCCATTGCTTCAACCGGACTAAAATCACTGAGTATTTTTCTGAGTATCCAGATTTTACCCAAATCATCTTCTTTCACCAACAAATCTTCCCTTCTAGTGCCAGAACGATTAACGTCTATTGCAGGGAATATTCTTCTATCACTTAAATCCCGGTTTAATACAAGTTCCATGTTACCTGTGCCTTTAAATTCCTCAAAGATAACGTCATCCATTCTGCTACCAGTGTCAATTAATGCAGTTGCGATAATGGTCAAACTTCCACCATCCTCAGTATTTCTTGCAGCGCCAAAAAATCTTTTTGGTTTATGAAGTGCATTCGAATCGACACCACCGGATAAAATTCTTCCGCTATGTGGAACAACTATATTGTGTGCTCTTGCCAATCTTGTAATACTGTCGAGTAAGATAACTACATGCTCACTTGCTTCAACCATTCTTTTAGCTTTTTCGATAACCATATCAGCTACCTGAACGTGTCTATCAGCTGGTTCATCAAATGTTGAGCTTATCACTTCTCCCTGAACAGATCTTTCCATATCGGTAACCTCTTCAGGTCGCTCATCGATTAGGAGAACAATAAGCTTTATCTCCGGATGATTTCTTGAAATTGAATTTGCAATTTTTTGCAGTAATACAGTTTTACCACTTTTAGGAGGTGATACGATAAGTCCTCTTTGTCCTTTACCAATAGGTGCAAGCATATCCATAACTCTCATAGAATATTCACCGGGAGCGGATTCAAGATTAATTTTCTTGGTTGGATAAACAGGAACAAGGTTATCAAATAATGTTCTTTCACGAATATTTTCAGGAGCCAGCCCATTTACAGCTTCTACACGAAGTAGAGCAAAAAATCTCTCACCTTCTTTGGGAGGTCTGACTTGTCCACTGACGAAGTCTCCCGTTCTCAAACTGAATTTTTTAATTTGAGACGGCGATACGTAAATATCATCGGGTGATGGCAGGTAATTATAGTCTGATGAACGAAGAAATCCATATCCATCGGGAAGCACCTCTAGAACACCTTTAGAAAACGTAAGTCCGTCTTTTGATGTCTGGGCTTCAAGTATTTTAAAGATGAGTTCTTGTTTTCTAAGATCACTATAGCCCGGGATATTGAGTTCTTTGGCTATCTCATTTAATTCAACGATCTTTTTTGACTTTAGTACTGATATGTCCATTGGCATGATATTTACCCTGAGTTTTTTTGTTGTCAGATGATGGTATACTTAATTTGCATACATATTCACTGGTTTGTACCAGCTTGAATTTTCGGGGAATAATTTATTAACGATCACTAATAGTTTATTTATTGATAGGTTTTTGCGGCTCACCGAAACATAATCCATAAATTATTAAATGTCAAGATGTACCTTGTAATAATTGTTGCTTGATTTCACCAAGGAGATACATACTGCCGAGGACCGCTAAACACTCATCTTCCCTATTATCTTTAAAATCTCTAATTAGTTTAACTGGGTTGTCAATTAATTTGGCTGAGATATTCTGCTGATCACAAAGGTACTTAAGATATTCAGGTTTAGCTGCCCTTTCATACTGAATTTTGGCTAAAAATATTTCATCAAAGTTTTTCGAAATTAATTTTAACATGTCAACAATAGATTTATCCTGCATTACACCAAAAATCACAAATCTTCTTTTATAGTTGTAAGCTTCCATTTCAAATTCGTTTAGAAAATTTTGAATCCCATCAGGATTATGCGCTGAATCAAAAATAATCGTCGGACGTTTATGATAATACTCGTATCTTCCTTGTAAACCTGTATTCCTGATTACATTTGTAATACCGGCAAAATATTTATGCTCATCTTCTAGATGAAACGTTTTTGAAATAGCCAGAGATGCAAGAGCTGCATTAAAATTTTGATAGTTTCCGTTGAGCGGAGATTTCAGTTGAATACTGCGATTATCTGAAAATATTCTAACTTTACTCAAATCATTAGAAATAAAATTTTTTAATTGAAAAAGTTCGCAATTCATCTCCTCGCATTTAGATGCAATAATATCGGAAGCTTCTTTGATTAACATACCTGTGAAAACTTCTGAGCCACTTTTTATGACTGCTGCTTTCTCATTTAGTAATTTTTTCAATAGTATCACCCAATACATTTGTGTGTTCAAGGCTGATGCTTGTAATTAATGTTGCCAATGGATTTAAAACATTTGTAGCATCTAATCTTCCTCCAAGGCCTGTTTCTATAACACAATAGTCTGGTTTCTTATCCTTGAAATACTGAAAAGCCAAAGCTGTCGTTACTTCAAAAAAGGTAAGTTGATGATCGTCAATATATTTATCATTATCTGATATAAAGTTTGAGACATATTCATCATCAATTTGAACACCATTTATAACAATTCTTTCATTTAACTTTACGAAATGTGGTGAGGTATATAATCCGACTTCGAATCCAAACTCTTGAAGAATACTTGCAATAAATGAAGCTGTGCTTCCCTTCCCATTGGATCCTGCTAGATGTATAGTTTTTAATTGCTGTTGCGGATTCCCAAGATGATTTAAAAATCCAATGATGTTATCCAACCCAAGTTTTATACCGAATGTATGAAGAGAGAAAAGTTTCTTAAGTGATCCTTCAATGTCCATTAATTTGGATATTTATAATTGGTATGAGCCAGTGAGTGATGATATTTTATCTATTCCGTTCTTAGTACAGTGCTCTTCAAGTTGTTTTAAAATCTTTCCGGGAGCAGTAGGATCAATAAAATTCAACGTTCCTATTTGAATTGCTGTCGAACCTGCAATCATAAACTCAATTACATCTTTCCAATCCATAATTCCTCCAATACCTATAACCGGTAAATCGACTTGTCTGGATATTTCAAGGACTTTAGCAATGGCAATAGGTTTTATTGCTGGACCCGATAATCCACCTGTGACATTCTGGATTTTTGGTTTGCGTGTATGAATGTTAAAGGAAGCACCAACTAATGTATTTATTGCCGAAACAGCGTCCGCTCCATTCTCTTTTGCGATTTTAGCAAACTTGGCAATGTATGAAACATTTGGTGAAAGTTTTATTATTAAGGGTTTATCTGTGACTGCCCGCACCAATTCTGTAATTTTCCCAACAGAATTCAAATTATTGCCAAACGATAGCCCACCTTCTCGAACATTTGGACAGGAAACGTTAATCTCGAAAGCTTTAATAGTCTCTTCTTTATTAAGAATTTTTGTGCATTCAACATACTCTTCGAATGAGCTTGCAGCAATATTACATATTAGTGGAACGTCAAATTTTTTGAGGAATGGAATTTTCTCTTTTAAAAATACTTCGACGCCAACATTCGCAAGACCAATTGCGTTAAGCATACCAGATGGAGTTTCTACAATTCTTTGGGGAGGATTTCCTTTTCTTGGTTTAAGACTTAAAGATTTAGTTACTATTCCACCTAATTTAGTTAAGTCAGTGAACTCTGAAATTTCATTTCCATAACCAACCGTTCCGGAGGCCAACATAATGGGGTTTCGTAAAGTGAGTGTACCAATTTTAACAGATAAATCCACTTGGCTCATATTACAACATCTTTAACGTTGAATATTGGACCATCCTTACAAACAAGGAGGTAGCTATCTTGTTGTCCGGTAGATTCAATCGGACAACCCTGACAAATTCCAAACCCACAAGCCATCGCACATTCAGTTGATACCTCACAATCGAAATTGTATTTTAGACTAAATTCTTTTAATGATCTTAACATAGCGGTAGGGCCACAACCAAATATTTTTATCTTAGTATTTCTAAACTGTTCAAGATTATTTTCAAGCAGATCAACGACATTTCCCTTGTATCCTCGTGAACCATCATCCGATGATTCTTTAACATTAATCAAATTATATATTATAATATCATTCTCAGTTCGTCCACCAATAAAGGAAAATATATTTTTCTTTTCTTTTAACTTTCTTGTTACAAATGGAAATGGAGCTGCCCCCAAACCCCCTGCAACAATAATTGCCGTATCATAATTTCCTTCAAGATTAAATCTATTTCCAAGCGGACCCAGGATATCAAGATCAGAACCTATTGGTTTATGTGCCAGGATACTAGTCCCTGTACCCATAATATTGAACATCAGGTAAAGATGATCTCCTTTAACATCGCAAACACTAAAAGGTCTTCTCAGCAATGGATAATTTCCATCTGTTACTCTGATATTCAGAAATTGGCCCGGTTTAATAATGGAAGCAATTTTAGGTGAAAAAACTTTTAGAAGAAAAATCTGTGGGTTTATTTCTATTATTTCTTCAACCGGAGAATATATTACGAACAATTGTTAGCTAATCCTACAAATAATAATTATTAATTTTAGATGAAGCACGTATGGATGGTATAACATCGAGGATAAATTTTATACAATCTTTTTATTTTATGAAAATTATGTTTTTATGCATTTATTTCAAAATCAATGATCGATGTTCTCATTTTCTATATCACTGATTTTATCAAGTCTTTTTTGATGTCTTCCGCCTTCAAACTTTGTTGATAACCATTCATCGACAATTAGTTTGATAGTCTCTTCTCCCAAGGCTCTTGCACCAATAACCAGAACATTTGAATTATTGTGAGCACGGGAACTTTTCGCACTGAAACTATTGTAACACGTTGCAGCACGAATTCCTTTAAATTTATTCGCAGTAATAGCGGAGGGTATTCCTGTGGCATCTATAATAATACCACGATCATAATTATCCTTCGCCACTCCTGCTGCGACAATTTTTGCAAAATCAGGATAGTCACAAGATTTTTCATCAAACGTTCCAGCGTCAGAAACAGTGTATCCATTTTCAACCAGATATTTAATAAGAATATTCTTCAGTCTAAAACCAGTGTGGTCGCTACCTATTATTATTCTATTCCGGATTGTTGGAACATCGCTTCCGGAAAGAGCGGTTTTTTCGTATTTTGTTATTTCTTTTTCAAGAAAAGTAAATTTTGATGAGCGAATTCTATCTAACGCTAATGGAGTGAATATCGTATCTTTATTTTTTATTACAACCTTGATACCCTTTTTTTCAAGCTCCAGAATATCCTTTTCGGAAATGAGTTTTTTCATCAACGACTATAGGTGATCGTTTAACTTGTTTAGCTTAAGATAATCAATTACATTTTTTACATCCTGAGCTTTATCCCGTTTACAAATAAGCAAAGCATCATTGCAATTAATAACTATTACATTATCCAGACCAATTACTGCCGTAAGTTTTTCCGGCGAGTAAATGTATGAATCCAGTGCCATATCGGTATAAACAGTACCAACTTTAACATTACCATCTTCATCTTTCTCACTAAGTTCATAAACTGCTTCCCAACTGCCTACATCGCTCCAACTGAATTGACCTTTGACAAGAAATACTTTGTCAGATTTTTCCATCACACCGTAGTCAATGGAGATACTTTTTAAATGGCCATAGATTTCATTTAGTTTGTTTGAAAAATCAGGAGTATCTAATTGCTCACTAATTTTTATAAGACCTTCATAAAGATCGGGCATCAATTGTCTAAACTCATTCAGAATCGTATCAATTTTCCAGATAAACATACCGCTGTTCCAGAAAAAATCACCACTTTTTATAAAATTTACTGCGGTAGCATAATTTGGTTTCTCCGCAAAGGTTAATACTTTATAAACATTATTCTTACCTGAATCCTCATCAATCTGAATATAACCATAACCTGTTTCTGGTCTCGTGGGTTGAATACCAATAGTAACTAGGGCTTGATTCTCTATTGAAAACTGAGAAGCTGTTTTTAAAGTGTTAATAAAACTTTTGTCATCTTTTATTATATGATCTGCTGGCATTACAAAAGTAACAGCATCGGGCGATCTTTTTAGTATGATGATTGATGCAAGACCGATACACGCAGCAGTATTTCTTCCAAAAGGTTCAATGATAATATTTTCAATCGGGATTTCAGGAAGTTGTTCAATAATCCCGGGTTTCTGAGTTTCGTTTGTGACTATTAAAATATTTTCTTTTGGTATTAGTCCATTTATTCTTCTGACAGTTTCCTGGATCATTGTATTGTCACCAACAATTTTCAGAAGCTGCTTTGGACTTTTCTTCTTACTCCTTGGCCAAAACCTTGCGCCAATTCCACCTGCCATTATCACAGCATAAAATTCCATTTACTAGACCTGAAAATTTTGATTGAAATATTTTTTACCGAATTCTTCTGCCCGATTAAGATAACCAGTAATATCGACATCCTTCTTTTTTACAACAGCTACAATGACAATCAGGCAAGCACGCAATGCATCGATGATTGTTTTATCTGTTTTTAATTTTTTATTCATAATTGCGTCTAAAGCCGAAGCAATAATTTCATGCATTTTAGAAAGCAACTCAAATTCATGAAGCGATGCAAGTAAAGAATGATCCTGCATAAGTTCATAATACTGTTTTAATTCTGATACATCAAATTTTCCTGTTGGAATTTTTTTAAGTAATTCATCAAGAGGTTTAATTGGACCTAATATTTTTTTCTCAAAATCTACAGAAGAGAGAGAATTCTTTTTAGACTCAATACTTTCATCCAACTCTTCTGCTTCAGAAGTTGTACCCCCTCTTTTCAAAATTTCTCCGGCAAGAATACTTCTGTCAACTAGTTCAATATCCAGAGAATCTACAGAACCATTATTTATCTTATTGAAAGCATCCTTATAAATTTTCGGATTCACATTTTCCAGAAACTGATTTAAATCCCTGATTAAATATCTGCTATGCTCCCTGAATTGATCTGATATTTTCACAAAATCAACTTTGCCCTGAGTTAAAAAAGTATGAATCTCGCCCAATCTTATTGCAAGTTTAGAAAGCTCAGTCGTTTTTTTCATCAGAAGGAGTTCTGAACCCAGATCATTTGAATTAACAATTGTCTCTCGTAATAATCCAACAACTTCGATTTGCTGTGCATTTAGCCTAAGATTATTAGCTGCTGTTGTAATGCTTTGAATAAGGTAAACTTTTACTAAATCCATTTAGTTTTGATTAATGATATTAGTATTTCATAGATAATGATTTTTACTACAGTAAAATACTTAAATATTCAAAAAGTCTTTGCCTATAAAAAATATATTCCCAGTTTAACTATTTACAATTTAGTGAAAGTCATCACTAATTATAAAACTTTTCTTGACATTACTTGCCAGTACTAGTAATTTTCATAGTAAAATTTTTAAAAATAATGCTAACAGAATTCGGAAAGATCTTTGTCTTCATATTAACAGCAGCGCTTTTTGTTGTCGTTGCAATTTATGTTGCACGTCTTCTCCGTCCAAAAAGACCCACATTTGAAAAACTTACAACCTATGAATGCGGCGAAAACCCGGAAGGTTCTCCCTGGGTAAAATTCAACATTCGTTTTTATGTGGTCGCTCTAATCTTTTTAATCTTTGACGTCGAAGTTGTGTTACTAATTCCATGGGCATTAGAATACAAATCACTCGGAATTGTTGGCTATCTAATCGGGGCTATATTCTTAGTTTTGCTGGGTATTGGAATGGCTTATGAATGGAAAAAAGGAGACCTGGAGTGGGCCAGACCTATCATCAAAGAACCATCCTTAAAATCTATTGAATCATTAAAAACAAAAAAAGAAGAAATTAAAATAGCAAGCTGAATATGGGATTACTGGATCAGGAATTTACAGAAGGTAATATAGTTATAGCTAAAACTGAAGACCTTTTTAATTGGGCACGACTATCCTCTCTGTGGCAGGTTGGCTTTGGATTAGCTTGCTGTGCCATTGAAATGATGGCAACTTCTGCTTCTCATTATGATTTTGACAGATTCGGAGTTATTCCAAGACCATCACCCAGACAATCTGATGTAATTATTATTTCAGGAACAGTTACACTTAAAATGGCTATTCGTGTTAAAAGATTATACGAGCAAATGCCGGATCCTAAATATGTTATTTCTATGGGAAGTTGTGCAAACTGTGGTGGTCCATATTGGGAACACGGCTACCACGTTTTAAAAGGAGTTGACAGAGTCATTCCTGTTGATGTATACGTACCCGGTTGCCCTCCTCGTCCTGAGGCACTACTTGAAGGCTTACTCAAACTTCAAGAAAAAATTCGTAATGAATCAATAGTTAAAAAAAGTGCATGAAATCTGCTGAAGAAATATTTAATCTACTAAAAGAAAAATTTGGCGAATCAGTCATCGAGATAAAATCTGATAAACCTGCTGAATCTTATGTAGTAGTAGATCCGTTGACTGTGGATAAAATTTGTTTATTTCTAAGAGACGAAAACGAATTGTTATTTGATTCATTAATGAATCTTTCCGGAGTTGATGACGCAAATGGTGAAAAGGTAAAAGATGAAAATGGATTAGAAACGATTAAAGGAGGTACGTTAAGTGTCTACTATCATATTGAATCTACATCATTAAAACATAAAATTACAATTAAGGTTTCTACAAGTCGAGAGAAACCTGAGGTTGTAACAGTCACCGAAGCGTGGAAAACTGCAGACTGGCATGAACGGGAAGCTTACGATATGTATGGCATCATCTTTCTAAATCATCCCGATCTGAGAAGAATATTAATGCCATATGATTGGGAGTATGGCTATCCTTTAAGAAAGGATTATAAAAATCCAGAATTTTACCAGGGAATGAAAGTTCCTTATTAACATAGAAAGTTAATGGCACTACAAACTGAAGAAATGGTATTGAATATGGGACCTCAACACCCATCTACACATGGTGTGTTAAGGTTGGAGCTCGAGCTTGAAGGGGAAATTATCTCGAATGTCATTCCTCATATTGGATATCTCCACAGATGTTTTGAAAAACATTCGGAAGCAATGACATATCCTCAAATTATTCCCTACACCGACAGAATGGATTATCTCGCCTCAATGTATAATGAATTTGGATATGCTCTTGCAATGGAAAGATTAATGAAGATTGAAGTTCCTGAGCGTGTCGAATATATCAGAGTAATTATGGGTGAACTGCAGAGAATTGCATCTCATCTTGTTGCTTTAGGAACTTATGGAGCAGACATTGGTGCTTTCACTCCGTTCCTATTTTGTTTCAGAGACAGAGAAAGAATTCTCCACCTTTTTGAAATTACCTGTGGTGCAAGACTTCTCTATAATTATATCTGGATTGGCGGCGTTTCTCACGATCTTCATCCGGATTTTATTAGGCTGACGAAAGAATTTATTAAAGAATTCAGACCGAACTTAAAAGAATTAAACGAACTACTTTCATTCAACAGAATATTTATTGAGAGAACAGCTAATGTTGGTGTGCTTCCACTTGATACTGCAATTAATTTTGGAGTCAGTGGTCCAAACTTAAGAGCAAGCGGAATGAAGTGGGATTTAAGAAAAGATGATCCTTATTCAGTTTACCATAAATTTGATTTTGATATTCCGGTTGGAAAAGGTGAAAAGGGAAAAACCGGAGATTGTTGGGATCGATACTACATGCGTGTATTAGAAATGGAAGAAAGTTTAAAAATAATTGAGCAAGCTATAGATCAAATTCCTGATGGAGATGTAAAATCCGCAATTCCAAAAAGAGTAAAGCCGCCTGAAGGACAAATTTACACGCGAGTTGAAAATCCAAGAGGTGAATTAGGATATTTTATTATTAGTGATGGTTCACTTAATCCTTCTAGAGTTAAAAGTACGTGCTCCATCATTTGTTACAATGCAGGTATTCCCTGAACTTTGTAAAGGATTTATGGTTGCAGATGTTGTTGCAATTCTTGGAAGTATTGATATTGTGTTAGGAGAAATCGATAGATGATGTACGATTGGTTATATAATTTAACCGGAAGTGAAATCCTCTCAATGTTTATAGTGAGTTTGCTTCCATTGTTCATCTTCATTCTTCCTTTTGCATTGTTTGCAGTATTGGCTGAGCGAAAGGTATCTGCTCATATGCAGGATAGACTTGGTCCGATGAGAGTGGGCTACCACGGAATTCTTCAAACAGTAGCTGATATTATCAAACTTTTACAAAAAGAAGATTTAGTTGCAACTGCAACAGACAAAACTTTATTTAATTTTGCACCCTTACTTGTTTTTGTTGGCAGCTATGCGGCATTTGCAGCAATACCCTTTTCAGGATTTTTTATTGGATCTAAGATTGATCTTGGAATTATTTTCATTGTTGGAGTCACAGGTCTAGTCGTTGCTGGAATATTAATGGCAGGCTGGGCTTCCAATAATAAATATTCTTTACTCGGTGCGATGCGTTCAGCTGCTCAAATAATAAGCTATGAGATTCCAACATTATTAATAATTCTCACAGTCATCATGTTGACCGGAACTCTCAGTCTTTATGATTTGAGTGAAATGCAAACTGCTTACTTCTGGAACTGGTTAATTCTTGGTGGTCCAGCGGTGGGATTACAAAAAATCTTATTAATTCCTTTAATGATTATGGGCTGCCTGATTATTTATACAAGCACTTTAGCGGAAGTTAACAGAACTCCATTCGATATTCCTGAAGCGGAATCGGAACTGGTTTCAGGTTATCATACAGAATATTCTGGAATGAAGTTCGCAATGTTTTTCCTGGCAGAATATGCGAATATGTTTGCAGTCTCGGCAATTGTTGCCGTAATATTTTTCGGTGGATACCAATCACCTTTCGGCTATCTTGGTAATTTACTTGGCTGGAAGTGGTTAATTCCAATTGAACAATTTTCCTGGTTTACAGCAAAAGGATTATTCTTTGTGTTCGTTCAAATGTGGCTACGCTGGACATTACCTCGTTTTCGCGTTGATCAACTTATGGCATTCTGTTGGAAATATTTAATTCCATTTTCATTTGTAATTCTTTTATTGGTTGGTTTGATAACTCTCATATGAAAATAATTTTAGTCATAGTTTCTGTTTTGTTTTTAGTGAGTTGCACTGATGAGAACACGACTCAAAGTCTTGCACCAATTGTAAATGATTATTATGGTCATTACGTTGTCAATTTATCCGGTGATTTTATAGGCGCAGCAACAATAGCAATAAGACAAAATGGAAAAATTGAGAACGGTATTCCTGTACTTTTCTACAATACATTTAATTTAAATTTGTATATCAATGGTTATGTTAATAAAGAAGGAAATATTGAAGCGAACTTTTATTGCAAACAATTCTTTGTGACAGAAACAAGTACCTTCATTATCAGTTCTTCATCCGGATATTTTAATGGAAGTTTTAATTCTGGTAGCGGTAATTATTCAATTTCAATTACTAACGATCAGTCATATTCTGGAACTTGGAGTGCGATAAAATATTAATATGAAAGACTATATTGTAAATTTTTGGCAAGGACTTTTTACCATTCTGATTGGAATGAAAGTAACCTTCAGGCATTTGTTTGTGCCTGCTGTTACTATTCAATATCCAACAGTAAAACCTCAATTGCCGGAAAGAGAACGCAACAGACTTTATGTTAATATGGATGATTGTATTGGCTGCGATCAATGTGCGCGTGCTTGTCCTGTAAATTGTATCGAGATAGAAACGGTCAAATCTCTTCCTGAAGAAGACTTGGGTAAAACTTCAAACGGAAAGAAAAAAGTTTTATGGGTAACAACATTCAACATTGATTTTGCAAAATGCTGTTATTGCCAGTTGTGTGTATTCCCCTGCCCAACCGATTGTATTTATATGACAGATGTTTATGAGTTCTCAGAATTTAAAAGAGAAAATTTGCTATATGATTTTGCAACTCTTCTTCCAGAAGAAAGAATTCAGAAAAAGAAAAATCTTGAAGAGTTTCAGGTAAAGAAAGAAGCAGAAAAAGCTGCAGCAGCTAAAAAAGCCGCTGAAGAAAAATTGGCTGCTCAAGCTAACAAACCTGAAAAACCTGAACAGGATAATCAAGAAGAAAATAAATGATGAGCATTTACGACATCATATTTTATTTATTCGCTGCGATTACGGTACTCTCGGCTTTCTTTGTTGTCACTACAAGAAACATAGTCCGTGCTGCTTTCTTTTTGTTATTTACTTTTTTTGGTGTGTCGGGAATTTATGTTTTACTTGGTGCTGATTTCGTTGCAATAGTTCAGCTGATTGTTTATGTCGGTGGCATTCTTATCCTGATGATTTTTGGTGTTATGATCACGAATAAAATCACTGAAGTTGAAATAAAAACAGGAACTATTCATACACTTCCCGCAGCCATTGGTGTTGGATTATTTACAGGAATGGTTGGTGCAGTAATATTGGATACTAATTGGAAGCAAGTTAGTACGGAAATGCCAGTATCAACGCTGTCAGTTCTCGGCAATCTGCTATTAAATGAATACGTCTTGATATTTGAATTGCTCGGAATTTTATTATTAATTGCCTTAATAGGTGCTGCATCAATGGCGAGGAAATAATATGGAAGTTACATTAACACATTTTTTAGTCGTAAGCACTTTGTTATTCTGTCTTGGAATTTACGGCATTGTTACTAGAAAGAATGCTATAATGGTTTTGATGGGAATTGAATTAATTCTTAACGCATCGAATATAAATTTTATCGCCTTCTCACGATTTGGAAATTTTGGATTACAGGGACAATTGTTCGCATTGTTTGTTATCGTATTGGCTGCAGCAGAAGCAGCAATTGCACTTGCTATCGTTCTTAATGTTTATAAAACTTTTGTAAATGTGAATGTCGATGAGATCGACGCTTTGCGGGATTAGTAAATGAGCGAAAATCTTTTAATAAATATATCGGTTATAATTCTCTTCCTTCCTCTACTGGGATTTGTCGTTACATTATTTCTTGGCAAGAAGATCCCTAAGATCTTTTTCTTCGAAGTTTTTGTATTATTTATTGGACTTGCTCTAGCCTTTATAGTTCTCGTTGGAAAATTAACTTCATTTCCTGATGCAAGAATTATCTCCGAGTTCAAATGGATTGATATGGGAAATGTTCCTGTTATCGGTTCAATTAAAATTTATCTTGGATTATTAATTGACGATATCAGCGCTCTAATGATTGTTGTAGTCTACATCGTGAGCTTCCTGGTTCACTTCTTCTCCATCGATTATATGAAGGGTGATATTCGTTATAATAGATATTTTGCCTACTTAGGTTTGTTCACTTTTTCAATGTCAGGTATTGTTCTGACACATAATATTCTAATGATGTATATTTTTTGGGAACTTGTTGGAATATCATCATACCTTTTAATTGGCTTTTGGTATGAAAAAAAATCTGCTTCTGATGCAGGAAAGAAAGCTTTCATCGTAAACCGTATCGGTGATCTGGGAATGCTTGCAGGGTTGTTAATACTTTTCGTTACTTACAATACATTTTCTTTCGAACAAATATTTGGTGAGATTGCAAAAGGACATATTCCTTTTAATAGCGAATTTTGGCTGACCATGACTGGCATTTTGATTTTCTGCGGTGCTATTGGAAAATCAGCCCAGTTCCCTCTACACGTTTGGCTCCCCGATGCAATGGAAGGTCCGACTCCGGTGAGCGCACTGATTCATGCAGCAACAATGGTTGCAGCAGGCGTTTATTTAATCGTTAGAGTGTTCGGAATATTGACTGCGGATGCAATGCTTTTCATTGCAGTTATTGGGGCCCTATCAGCATTCATTCCGGCAACAATTGCATTAACACAAAATGATATAAAACGAGTTCTTGCTTACTCCACTATTTCTCAATTGGGTTATATGGTTATGGCACTCGGTGTTGGTGCTTACAAATTTGCATTCTTCCATCTGATTACTCATGCCTTTTTCAAAGCCTGTTTGTTCCTCGGATCTGGTTCAGTCATCCACGCAATGCATCATGAACAAGATATAAGAAATATGGGTGGTCTGCGCAAGAAAATGCCGATTACATATGCAGCATTTTTAATTTCTTCAATAGCTATTTCCGGGATACCACTAACTTCAGGATTTTTAAGTAAGGATGGAATTTTATCCGGATCATATGCATTTGCTTCTTTGACAGGTCATTGGTTATTCCCATTTGTTGGATTTCTTGTTGCGCTGATGACCGCATTCTATATGTTCAGACTTGTGATTATTACTTTCCACGGTGAACCAAGAAATAAAGAAAAATATGACCACGCACACGAGTCGAAATTCGCAATGGCTATGCCGCTGGTTGTTCTCTCAGTTTTATCTTTGTTTTTCTGGTATACGCCAAATCCAATGAGTCCGGATGCAGGTTGGTTTTACACAAAATGGATTAAAGATCCTGTGATATATACTCCTGAAAATGCTCGTTGGGATTTTATGAGATCTGATGAAGCAACAATTGCGACTTCTTCGGAAGAGTCCGAGCATCCGGTTATGTATTCAGAAATGTATACTGAAGCATTGCATCACGCACATACACCAGGAGTAATTCTTTCATTATTTATGGCGGTTAGTGGAATACTGTTGGCATTTGTAATCTATCAATGGAAGAAGATAAATGCGGACTCACTTGCAGAAAGATTTAAACCACTTTACAAATTCTCTTACAACAAGTGGTATTTCGATGAGTTGTATGATAAAACTTTTGTTGCCGGAACTCTTGGTTTAAGCAGAATGGTTGCATGGTTTGATAGAGTTATCATTGATGGAATTGTCGATGGAAGCTGCAACTGTTACAAAAGCAGTTTCATCCTTCACCGGAAAGTTTGATAACATTGTTATTGATGGTCTTGTAAACTTTGTTGCATACTTCAGCGCATTCATTGGATTGATATTTAGAAGATTCCAGACAGGGAAAGTACAGACATACATCATTATGGTAATTTTTTCAATTGTGATTTTATTGTTTTTATTCAACAGGATATAAAAAGTTCTAATTCAATTAAAGTTTTGAAAATTGACAGGTAGATAAATGAATTTTCCAATACTAACATTTCTAACATTTATTCCGGTTCTCGGGATGTTCATTATTCTCTTTTTGAAAAAAGAGAATGCTCAGGCAATAAAATACACTGCACTGTTTGCAACTGGAATTCAGGTTATTCTCGCTGCAGTTTTGATGAGCAATTACAATTACTCGCTTGGTGGGATAAATGATGCAAGTTCATTTCAGTTTGTTGAAAAAATGAAATGGATAACGATTTCTGATTTTCCCTGGATTGGAACAATCAAGATGGAATATTTCCTTGGAGTTGATGGATTAAGTACTCCCCTAGTTCTTTTAACAGCGATCGTTACTTTCATTGCTACTTTATCTTCCTGGACTATTGATCGACAATTGAAAGGATATTTTGCATTATTCCTCCTACTCGATACCGGAATGATGGGCGTTTTTGTTTCACTTGATTTCTTCCTGTTCTTTATTTTCTGGGAAATTATGCTTCTTCCAATGTATTTCTTAATTGGAATATGGGGTGGACCAAGAAGAGAATATGCAGCTATTAAGTTTTTCCTTTATACTTTATTTGGAAGCGTTTTTATTCTACTTGTTATGATCGGATTGTACTTCAGTACGACTGAAATATATGAGGGTTCAAAAGTTTTTACATTTAATATTCTCGAGTTGATGAACCCGAATAATTATACAACCACCGGTATTTTATCACCACTAAATCCGGATAACTGGCGGTTTATTGCATATGTAGGATTATTTGCTGGGTTCGCTATAAAGATACCAATGTTCCCCTTCCACACGTGGTTACCAGACGCTCACGTTGAAGCTCCAACACCAATCAGTGTTATCCTTGCCGGTGTTCTACTAAAAATGGGAACCTACGGAATATTAAGATTTAACTTTGCAATCTTTCCTGAGTTAACCATGCAGCTTGCCTGGTATATAGGTTTATTTGGAATGATAAATATTATCTATGGCGCATTAGCAGCAATGGCACAGCGAGATTTTAAGAAATTGATTGCATACTCTTCCATTTCTCATATGGGTTATGTTTTGCTTGGAATGGCTTCATTAAACACAATGGGAATTTCAGGTGCAATACTTCAAATGTTCAACCACGGAACGATCACAGCTATGCTCTTCCTAATTGTTGGAGTTCTTTACGACAGAACTCATACAAGGAACCTTGATGACTTCGGTGGTATGGCTACTCAAATGCCGATCTATACAGGATTTGTATCTGTAGCATTTTTTGCTGCTATTGGTCTTCCCGGACTAAGCGGATTTATTTCAGAAGCATTTGTTTTCCTCGGTGCATTTAGTTTTGATGTGATAAGAGTGATTACAATCATTTCAACTCTCGGAATTCTTTTGGGAGCAGGCTATATGCTCTGGACTATGCAAAGAGTTTATCTTGGAACATTAAAAGAAAAATGGAATCAACTTAAGGATCTTGATGGAAGAGAATACGCAATGTTTATTCCGTTAACATTAATAATCATTTTCCTTGGAGTTTATCCTTCAGCTATGCTCGATGTAATGAATTCATCTGTCAATTCTATGGTTAAATTTATACAGGACTCCCAGGTATTTTTTAGTTCAATAAGCGGAATGTAAAAAAGTGAATTTTGAAAATTTAACATCAAGTCTGCAGCTAATTAAACCTGAGATATCTCTATCTATTCTCCTGGTAGTGATAGTACTTTTCGATTTGATATTTGATAAGCGAAAGAATCTTCTCCCTTTCATATCCATAATTGGATTACTCATAACTGCATACTTTGTTGCTAGTCAATTTAATGTAAACAACTTTGCATTCAGGGGCGAGAATACTGGTGCAGGTTTATTGGCAGTTGATTCGTTCTCAGCTTTCTTCAAAATGATCGTTTTACTCTCTTCTATCTTTATAATATTGTTTTCTGTTTCTTCCAATGAAATAATTGAAAGTAATGACCGGCATGGAGAATATTATACATTGATTATTGCAATGATTCTCGGAATGTTTTTGATTTCCTCTGCTTCAGATTTAATACTTATTTATCTTTCCATTGAATTGCTATCTCTATCTTCATACGTTTTAGCAGGATTTCTAAAGACAGTCAAAAGAAGTTCTGAAGCATCACTTAAATATGTTATTTATGGCGGAGTTGCTTCCGGAATAATGCTCTTTGGTATTTCCATTCTTTACGGCTTAACAGGAACAACCAATCTTTATGAAATGAATGTGCTGTTGCAAAATACAAATGTCAGCACTTTCACTTTCATTTTTGCCGGAGTGATTGGTTCTTGGTGGAATTGGTTTCAAAGTTTCTATTGCTCCATTTCATTTCTGGACTCCCGACGTCTATGAAGGGGCACCAATTGCGATTACTGCTTACCTTTCAGTTGCGAGCAAAGCTGCTGGTTTTGCATTATTGATTAGATTTTTAAAGGTTACTTTTTATCAGACAGTTTCACCGGACGGTAGCTGGGTTTTATTAAATATAATTGACTGGCAGAGACTTTTGATTGTCCTTGCAATCCTCACAATGACTCTTGGAAACTTTGCTGCACTCTGGCAGGATAACATTAAACGAATGCTCGCCTATTCAAGTATTGCACACGCAGGTTACTTACTTCTTGCAGTTGCAATTTTCTCAAACGATGGTGTAGTTGCAGTGCTTGTTTATTTTGCAATCTATCTATTTATGAATCTCGGAGCTTTCTTTGTTGTAATGCTGATTGCAAATAAAATTGGCAGCGAGGAAATGGATGACTACAAAGGAATGGGCTCAGCAACGGGATTTCTTGGTGTTGCTCTATCAATCTTTCTACTCTCATTGGCTGGTCTCCCTCCAACAGGAGGATTTATTGCAAAGCTTTACATCTTTATTGCTTTATTAAATGCTGATATGATTGTTGTTGCATTTATTACTCTGTTGAACACTGTAGTTGCATATTACTATTATGTACGTGTGCTTAAAAACCTTTACTTAGTTAAGACCGATGATTCAAAACCAAAACTGGAATTCTCTTTTGGCAATGTTATCGTCATCTTATTGCTGCTTATACCTGTCTTTGTATTTGGTGTTTACTTCACTCCGATTGTTGATCTCGCAAAATATTCTGCTGCTATTTTAGGATTTTAATTTATTTAACACTGTCATTCTGAAGGAACGAAGTGACTGAAGAATCTAAATGTCAATCGATAAATCCTTCTCTAATGGCTCAGAATTACAACATTTTCTCTCGCCTTTCTCAAAATAATTTTTTAAGTTTCAAGTAAGTTTAATTTTTATGGGGTAAAATTATGCAAACCCTCAAAATACCTCTCCTGGTTTTTATTCTTTCTACGACTTTATCTGGACAGCAAGAATGGTTTTGGCAAAACCCACTACCACAGGGTAATACACTAAATTGTGTAATATTAGATTCGACTAGTGTTGGCTGGGCTGTTGGAGATGGTGGTACAATTCTAAAATCAACTGATGGCGGACTTTCCTGGGTACCAAAAACGAATTTACAGCCATTCCAATTGAATTCTGTCACATTTACGAGTCCAAATAATGGATTTATTGTTGGAAGTAAGTTTCTATATGGATTTAATGAAGGAGTATTATTTAAAACAACTGATGGAGGGGATAATTGGATTTCTCAATCAATTACTACAAATAGTTTATTAGGAATTTCATTTTCAAACCAAGATAACGGAATGGCTGTTGGAAAAACAGGCGAGATACTACGAACCACAGATGGAGGACAGAACTGGTTTACTCAAACAAGCGGAACATCCTATGATCTTAATGAAGTATCTTTTACTGATTCTAATATTGCAACCATTGCCGGAAAAGCAGGAACAATTCTAAGAACCATAAACGGTGGACAAAATTGGATCTCACAGACCAGCGGATCATCGTATGATCTTAATGGGGTCTCTTTTACCAGTACTTACACAGGGACTATTGTTGGTAATGCAGGTATAATTCTCAAAACTACAAACGGAGGACAGAACTGGGTTAGTCAGACAAGTGGAACAACACATACTCTAAATGCGGTTTCCTTTGCTGATTCAAATAGTGGAACGACTGTTGGTACCTATGGAATAATCTTAAGAACTACAAACGCTGGTGAAACCTGGGTTCAACAAACTAGCCAGACAAATCACCCTCTATATAGCGTCTCCTACTCTGATAATGAAACGGGAATAGCAGTAGGTGAAATCGGATTATTGATTAACACAAAAGATGGAGGGTAGAACTGGACATTGAATTCAAGTGCAGTAACTTATAATCATCTCGAAAGCATTGACTTTTCTGATATGAATAATGGTATTGCTGTTGGTTTTGATGGTACTATTCTAAAAACCACTAATGGAGGTACGAACTGGACTCCACAAGTTAGTGGAACATTTGACTATTTGTATGATGTCTCTTATATGGATTCAAATAATGCTACAGTTGTTGGTAGTTCTGGGAATATCCTAAGTACCGCGGATGGAGGACAGAACTGGAATTCACAGACTAGCGGTACTAGTTCTACGCTTTATGGAGTTTGTTTTTCAGATTTAAGCAATGGAACGGTTGTCGGTAGTTCAGGAACTATATTGAGAACTACAAACGGAGGAACGAGCTGGAGTTCACAGAACAGTGGAACGAACTACCATCTTTACGGGGTTTATTTTACTGATATAAATACTGGTTTTGCCGTTGGTGGTTTACCATACGACAATGCAATAATCAAGAAAACTACTAATGGAGGAAACACTTGGACGACTCAAATAAACACTAATCAGTTATGCTTGTTTGCTGTAAGCTTTGCTAGTGATGATAATGGTACTGCGGTAGGCTATAATACATTAGGCTATAGTAAAATTTATAGCACAACAAACGGCGGGATAAACTGGTCATATGAGAATCTTCCATCAATTGCGCTTGAGGATGTTTTTTTCATTGATAATAATAATGGTTCTGTTGTTGGAGACAGTTGGTACGGAGGTGTTATTCTTAGGTACATCCAACGGTGGATCGTACTGGGCAGAACAGTTAAAAGGAACTACCAGTGGTTTACGTGGAGTAACTTTTACTCAAAAAAAATAATGGATTTGTTGTTGGTTGGGGTGCGACTATTCTAAAAACCTCAGATAGTAGTGTTACAAATGTTGATGGAATCAATTTAGGCAAATTACCTTCTCAATTTTCAATATCCCAAAACTACCCCAATCCGTTTAACCCTAGCACGAAAATAAAGTTTAAGATTCCGGGTCAAGCTCAGAATGACAACCCACTTGTTACACTTAAAGTTTACGATTTGCTAGGAAGAGAAGTTGCAACACTAGTCACCGAAGAAAAACCTGCCGGAGAATATGAAGTTGAGTTTAACGCGGTAAAATTACCAAGTGGTATTTATTTTTATCAACTGAGAGCTGGAGAATTTACAGAGACTAAGAAGATGGTATTACTGAAATAGCTAACTGTCATTCTGAACTTGTTTCAGAATCTTCACTTCGTCAGACCTGAAATAAATTCAGGGTGACACTCTCGAATACTCAAGAATTATCCGACTTGCTTTTTTCTAATCCAATCACTAGGTTATATAAGACTAAATTAGTCCTTTATGTATGTTAAAATTGTCCAAAAAAGCAGAATATGCACTTATGGCGGCCAGGTATATGGCTTTGAAAAATTCGTTGGGTCACTCGACGGCAAAGGAAATATCTGAGAATTATCAAATTCCATATCAGCTTGTCGCAAAGGTTTTACATAATCTAGTTAAGAATGAAATTGCTATTTCTGCTAAAGGCGTGAATGGCGGTTTTTCATTGGCAAGAAAAGCTGAAACAATTTCGTTGATTGATATTATAAGAGCAGTTGAATCTTCTTTTAAGATAGTTGATTGTATGCAAGCAAATAGTTCTTCTGATGATTGTAAGCATTTTGACTGTTGTAAAATAAAAGATCCTTTGGCAGAGGTACAGAGAAAAATTGATCAAGTATTTTTAGAAACAACAGTTGCTCAAATATTATAATGGAAGAGTGATCTATGATAAACTATAACTCAAAGAACTTAATTAAATTTCAATACGTCAAAAATATAAATTATAAATTCAGAGGGCAGAATGGCTGATAAATTTCAAGCGAATCTACAATTGTTAAAAAACAATGATGAGGAATTACTGAATTACCTCAAAGCAAAGTTCCCTGTTTTTCATAATTCGAATTTTTTCTTTAGGGATTTTCAATATGGAATAAGAAGTTTTCTTGAAAAGAAAGAAATGAAGACAAGCTATCAAATGGCTGAAAAACTAGCTAACGAAATGGCAAAGCATTATGAGGGTAAAAATCTATTTGTAAAAATTAATGACCAGACGTGGAAAATCAATAAACAAGAATTTGTAACGGCAGAACCTGGTGATCCATTTTAATTTTTTAATAATTACAAAGAGTAGAATATGAATGATATAAATATAAAATCGGAAATTTCTATTACTGAAAAAGCGAGGAATGAAATCCTGCGTATCAAGGAATCGAATAATATTCCGGATAATTACGGATTACGAGTTGGAGTAAAAGGTGGCGGTTGTTCCGGATTAACCTATACTCTCAATTTTGATGAAAATAATAAAGAGGGTGACACAGTCATCGAATCAGAAAATGTAAAACTATATGTTGACGGTAAAAGTTTGTTTTACTTGATGGGAACTGAACTTGATTTTAGTGACGGATTAAACGGAAAGGGATTTATTTTCAATAATCCCAACGCCTCTAAAACTTGTGGGTGTGGTGAGTCATTTGGTGTATAAGTAATAAATGAGAGGATGATATGAATAGACGAAAATTCATCTACTCAGTAGCTGCAATAGGTGCAGCTTCTGCTATTGAACCATTTGCAAAAAGTATATCTAGTATTTCTAATAAAAACGAAAGGAGCAAAAATATTATGGCAAAATTTGAATTGCCCCCATTGCCTTATGGATATGATGCGCTGGAGCCATCTATTGATAAAATGACAATGGAAATTCATCATGACAAACATCATGCTGGATATGTTAATAATCTAAATAAAGCCGTCGAAGGAACTGAGATGGCAACTAAAACTTTAGACGAATTGGTAATCAATGTTTCAAAGTATCCGGTTGCTGTAAGAAACAATGGCGGTGGTCACTGGAACCACTCACTTTTCTGGACAGTGATGAAACAGAATGGTGGTGGCGAGCCAACTGGCGCACTTGCTGAAGCAATAAAATCTTCATTTGGTTCTTTTGCAGAATTTAAAACTCAATTCGGAACTGCAGCTGCAACAAGATTTGGATCAGGCTGGGCCTGGCTTGTTGTGCAAAATGGAAAATTAGTAATAGGCTCCACTCCAAACCAGGATAATCCACTAATGGATATTTCTGATTTTAAAGGAACCCCTGTTTTAGGTTTGGATGTTTGGGAACACGCATATTATCTTAAGTATCAGAATAAAAGACCAGATTATATTTCCAATTGGTGGAACGTTGTTAACTGGGATGAAGCTTCAAAAAGATTTAGTGAAGCAAAGTAAAATTCAAGAACTATCTTTAAAGGAAGCGGTCAACTAGACTGCTTCCTCATTAATTATTTAAGCTATGCAAATACCATTATTCCCACTTGCACTGGTAATATTTCCAAATTCCAGATATCCCCTGCATATTTTTGAGGAGAGATACAAAACACTAATAAACCAATGTCTTGCAAAAAATTCGGGATTCGGAATAGTATCAAAAATTGGTGATACAATATCCGAAGTTGGAGTTTATGTTGAGGTAGCCGATGTTACTAAAATTTATGAATCCGGTGAATTAGACATAGTTGTGTCAGGTAAATGGAGATTTAAAAGAACAAACCTCGAAATGCATTCTGATGGCTACTATTTAAGTGAAGTAAATAAACTCACAGATCAGGATAAAGACGATGTAAATTACAATTTATTTTTTGCCCTCAAACAAAGAGTTCAGGAAATGCTTAAACTAGTAAACTTTAATGTTAATAAGGGATTCTGGGAAGCGTTGGAGAAGACTAATTTGAAATCATTTAAAATTGCAGAGAAATCTGGTTTATCCATTCTTCAACAACAGGAGTTACTAACTATTCCAAGCGAAAATAAAAGACTGAGCTATCTTTTAGAGCATTTCGGAAAACTCGAAGAAAAACTAGAAGAGAATAAAGTGATGAGAGAAATTATTATTGGAGATGGGTTTCTAAATTAGTTCTATCTTAAATATTAACAGATTGAAATTAGCTATATTTTTTAACAGCATTTAAACGATTCAACGCTCTATTCAAAGCTGCTTGGGCACGCGCTTCATCAATATCTTCTTCATTCTTTCTTTTCAATCTTTCTTCAGCACGTTTTTTTGCTTCTTCTGCCCTATTCATATCGATAGCACTAATTTTTTCAATTGAATCAGCTAATACAAGTACACGATTTTGATTTACCTCAACCGTACCTCCTGCAGTTGCATAATATGTTTCAACTGAGGCAGTTTTAACTTTAACTATTCCAATTTCAAATGAACTGATTAAAGGTGCGTGATCTTTTAGAACCTGGAAATTGCCCTGAGTTCCGGGAATAGTAACTGATTCAATAATATCTTTAAATATCGGTTTTTCAGGTGTGATTATTTCAAGATTTAGCTCTGCCATTATTTCATCTTATTCGCTTTTTCAACGGCTTCTTCAATAGTACCTACATAAAGAAACGCGCCTTCTGGTAAATCATCATATTTACCGTCAATGATTCCTTTAAATCCACGAATTGTATCTTCAAGTTTTACATATTTGCCGGGAAAACCTGTGAACTGTTCGGCAACAAAAAATGGCTGGCTTAAGAATCTTTGAATTCTTCTTGCGCGTCTTACAATAACTTTATCTTCATCAGAAAGTTCATCCATTCCAAGGATATTAATAATATCCTGTAAATCCTTATAGTGCTGAAGGATTTCTTTGCATTGTTTAGCAACATCGTAATGTTCCTGACCAATAATTCCCGGTTGAAGAATTCTTGAAGTTGAGTCGAGTGGATCAACAGCAGGATAAATTCCAAGCTCAGAAATTTGTCTACTTAATGTCGTAGTAGCATCCAGATGTGAAAATACTGCTGCCGGAGCCGGATCAGTTAAATCATCTGCAGGAACATATATGGCTTGAACTGAAGTAATTGAACCTTTATCCGTTGAAGTGATTCTCTCCTGAAGGGCTCCCATTTCAGTGGCTAAATTCGGCTGGTAACCAACCGCTGATGGCATCCTACCAAGAAGAGCGCTCACCTCAGAACCTGCTTGTGTAAATCTGAAAATATTATCAATAAAAAGTAAAACGTCTCTTCCCTCTTCATCACGAAAATATTCTGCAACAGTTAGCCCTGTTAAACCAATTCTTAATCTTGCTCCTGGGGGTTCATTCATTTGACCAAAAACAAGCGCAGTTTTTTCCAGAACACCTGATTCTTTCATCTCTAACCAAAGATCGTTTCCTTCACGGGTTCTTTCACCAACTCCCGAGAAAACGGAATATCCACCGTGCTGAGACGCGATATTGTGAATTAATTCCTGAATGATGACTGTTTTACCAACACCAGCTCCACCGAATAATCCGGTTTTGCCTCCCTTTGTATATGGTTCGATCAAATCAATCACTTTAATTCCAGTTTCAAACATTTCAGTGTTAGTGGAAAGATTTTTAAAAGCTGGGGCAGGTCTATGAATAGGATATCTCTTTTTAGTTTTTATTTCACCAAGTCCATCAATAGCATCACCAGTAACATTTATCAATCTACCTAGAGTTTCAGGACCAACAGGAATTGAAATAGGTCCTTTCGTATCAAATGCTTCCATACCTCTAACTAACCCATCAGTCGAGTCCATTGCAACAGCTCTTACTCTATCTTCACCGAGATGCTGTTGAACTTCAGCAATTAGAACATCTTCAACACCCTCTGTAGTCGTTCGTGGAATTCTTATTGCAGTGTAAATTTCGGGCAAGTGACCTTCTTCAAATTCGATATCAACAACGGGTCCTATTACTTGTATAATTTTTCCTGTGATTTCTGCCATTACTGTTCCTGAAAAGATTTAAGAAAATTGAAGTGTAAAATTAAAGTTGACGTCTAATTTTTACAAATTTTTGAGTGGTAAAAATAAAGAAAAAGTTCGAATTCTCCTTAATAATTCAGAAAATTCTTACCTTAAAAACTTGAGTCCAACAGATATAAAAAACTGACTCTTATTTAAGAAGTAATAGCTTTTTCGATTGAATAAAGTTTTCAGTTTTTATCCTATAAAAATATACTCCACTTGATAGGTTTTCAGCGTTAAAGTCCACGGTTACAGTTCCCGCGGGAGCAAAATCATTGTATAATACTTTAACCTCTCTGCCGAGGACGTCAAAAACTGAAAGTTCTACCTGTTGTGCAAATGGTAACTCAAAGCGAATTGTCGTTACCGGATTAAAAGGATTCGGATAATTTTGATAAAGTGAATAGCTGAATTCTGCAAATCCATCGTTTTCAACATTAAGAACCGGAACGATGAAAGTACCTGTACCTCCAGCTTCATTGTATCGTCTCTTAAATTCCTGCATATATTGATTCGCAATAAATCCATCATTTATTATGAGTGTATTCTCATCATTATCATTTTCTCCTGCGTTGGACCAATTCTGAGAACCTGTAATAGTTGTTGGATCACTTTCCCATAGAGATGCGTCAACCGTTCCGTATTTATGATGTTGTGTGCTTCCATTAGCTGGAAACATTTCAGCAAATGTACTCAGGAAATTGTATTGGCTGCCTGAAGTATTTACCTGATCAACTATTCCACGAATATCGGTAACCCCAGCATTAAATCTATTATACATCGCATTGGCAATATCCGATCTGGTGTACGCGTAGGATGCAAAATAGATATCATCGTCGGCTGTATTCACGGCACTAACAATTTTTGCAGTAGTCCCATCTGATGGACTGAAATAAAGTCTTACATCTCTACCACCAATATTAAAAGTGTGCGGTGTGTTGTCAGTTTTCTGACTACCAAATTTTGCATTTGCTGGATTAGGTATATCATCTGTACTTCCCCACATCTCTTCAAATTCAATCTGATAGGCTGAAGCAATGGCAGGATCATTAATTTCTACGACATTATTTTTCCACGTTAATTCTAGAGAAGTAACATTCCAGGAACCAGTCCATAACCAATCATTAGTATTAACAGCGTCTCGCGCATCAAAGATGAAAAACTTGTTATGCATAATTCCATTAAGACCACTAGTCCTTTTTATAATTGGAATACCAGCATTTATTAAGGCTTGCATACTGTTTTGAGTAGTTCTGTTTTCATAAACAACTCTAACTTTTACTCCTCTATTTTTTGCAGCAACAATTGCATCGGCAACCTCAGGCATTCCAAAGAAACTGTATAATGCTAAATCTATTGAATATGTAGACTGATTTATTCTGTCCATCAATTTTTGTTTAAAATCCACGCTGCCGTGAGCCGCATTTCCGGAAATTGCCACAGTTGTATCAACAGAAAAATTGAAATACACATTTATTGTTCCGATCTCAGGATTTGACGAAGCTGTTGTTACCGTTTGGAGCGAGCTTTCGCTACTTCCTACAGCATTAGATGAATAAGCACGAAAATAATATAAGGTTGATTCATTAAGCCCTGTTATTGGTACAACGTGAAAAGTCGTGTCTTCAGCTATTACTACTGAATCTAATTCAAGACTTGGTGTCAAACCATATTTTACTTTACTGTCACCATTTCTAACGGTATTAAAATAGACTTTGAATGAATTGGTATCTATGTCAGCAGCAATCACCGGGTTTAAAATGAGAGGGGCACCATCATCAACAATATCTAAAATAAATCTAGGTAGTAACTGATAACCACTACTGTAAGGTGGAGCTGGTTTGTATTGCTGAAGAATTCCAATAACGTCGACTTCACCCGAAGGAATTGGCTGACCGATAATAGTTGAAACATCGTTATCTATTCTTAATCCATCTATTAAAGTACCTGTTGGATCAGAAATTGTATAATTATCATATGCAAAATTCCCAGTACCTTGAATTGTAACATTATTAATTCTAATTAAAAGCCCTTCAAATTCTTCATACCCATTCCATTCCTGTGTGTTAATATCATTTATTGTAATAATTTCAGGAGTAGTTTCATTTCCCGACGAGTGAACTACAACTGAAGCTCCAGGCAAATTAAAACTTAGTTCTGTTAATCCACTAAATTGAGTTAATTCAGCAGTTACTGTAACTGAATCTCCAATATTAACTTGATTAGCAAAATCGGCTCCATATACACAAACTCCTGCGGTTTCATCCTGTACTGAACCTGGACCAGCATTACCAAATTGGTTTGAAGACCCGACAATTCCAGTGACTGTGAATATCTGCCCATTACCAATTGGAACTCCGTTTGCATCGTTATATCTTAAGTCCGCAATTGGAACCGTGTTTGTGCAACAATATTAGCGTTGATAAAAATTATTGAGAGCAAAAAAATTGAAATTAAATTTTTCATTGAATGTCCGTTGATAAAATAAATCTTAAAATTCTGTTATTTCCTGTGTCCGCAACATAAAGTGTTTTATTAAAAAAAGCTACACCGCTTGGTTCATTAAATGTATTTGAAGAATCTGGTCCACCAAATGATATTAGCTCATCACCAAATGAATTAAATTTATACAGGCTGTCTTTAGCTGCATCAACAATATAAATATTACCTGAGTTGTCTATTGCACTTCCTTCGGGTCTCTCAAAGTTATTAGGAACAACAAGATCAGTCCCAGAATTTGGTGAGAAATTACTAACATACCTTTGTTCAATTGGAGTTATTAAGTAATGTAACCAATTTGCTTTAAAACTTGTTCCGCCAGTTAGTGTGACTACAATATCTATGGATTGATTGTTAAACGAAGTTAATGAGCTTATATCATATGCGGATACTGGTCCCTGTCCTAAAGGATCAATATTTGGCACTCTTCCTACCAATGTATCTCTCCCGCTCACTTGGTTAGGGACAAAAATTAATATAGAATTGTCCGGATCTACGAAACTTGAATTATTTGGACCTTTGCGTGAGATATAAAACATATTATTAAAGAATACGCACGCTCCGGTATATTCAACCAGAGGTCTATTTAAATCTGTTGCACGAGGCAGTAATCTGGTAATAGGTGCTATTGAAATCTGATGTGATACTGCAACAAGATCTAGTTTGTAAACAGCACTAAAAGTTCTGCTTTGTCCACTCACAACAGTATCGAATTGAGCACAGACGATGAGATTTAGTTTATAGTCCTGAGCCAAAGCAATCGGTCTTTTTATCGAACGAATTCCCAATATCTGACCATCAAGATTCATCATAACTATTTTGTTATTGTCTGTATCTGCTACGTAAATAAAAGGCTCTCTCCCGACCATCACATCTTGTGGTCTATTGAAACCTCCCCACTCAGGATTTAGCTCTACATAAACAGTATCTCCACCAACATTGACGTTACCATCACCAGTATCAATCTCATTAATATCAAACTTCTCGGCACAGCTTAAAAAGAGAGCTATAACTATAAATAATATAATAAGTTGTATATTCTTTCTAATACTCATAATAGCCCAAGTATAATTGAAAATCTATGTGCAGAGCCTAATAATTCCAGGTTACTGTAAGCGTAATCAAATGTAAATTCCGCGATACTTATAGGTGCTTGGACACCCACACCGAACGAATAATTTTGACCATCTACATTAAATCTGTATCCGCCTCTAACGAAAAACATCTCCCGCCAGGCATATTCAGCACCTAATGATACGTTTTCACTATTATCATTTGGATGATTAAGCTGAATTGAAGCTGTAATTCTATGTTCTTCTGATTGGTATGGCTCCATAGCAAATCCAATTCTGAACACCGTTGGTGGTGCGAAAGATTGCCATTCATCTACTTCCCTGTTCCCAACCAATGTAACCTGTCCATCGGGAGCAAGCTCATTACCGAAATTTGAAACTGTAACAGCAAACCTTGTTGAACCTAATCCTGTTCGATAATAGGTACCTAAATCAATCATAACACCACGCATTTTCAATTTGTCTAATGTTTCTTCAATGTATTTAACCGACCCACCGAAACTAAACTGTTTTGTCATTTTGCGTGAATAAGTTATTGATACAGCAATATCTGTGTAGCCAAAATATTCTCCCGTTCCAAACGGAGCAAACTCAGTTGTTACCGGCATGTCATCCATCGTAACTGCGGTAAGTGAAGCACCAAAGGAATTGTCATCATCGAGATGATAAACGACACCTAAAAAATCGTGATTGATATCAACAACCCAAACATTGTGCGAAATAATCAATTGATGATTATTAAACTGTGAAATTCCAGCTGGATTCCAATATAGTGCTGAAGCATCATTAGACACAGCTATGAAAGCTTCACCCATTGCAGAAGCCCGACCTCCTACTCCAATTTTAAGAAATTTTGCTGTCGAAATTCCGGCTCTCTGCCCGCCGAGAACAGGAAATAACTGTGCTCGTGCTGTACTAACAATCAGAAAAGCAAATAATATGTAAATGTATTTCTTCAATTAAAAATTAAAAGTTACACCAAGTTTCAAATTTCGTCTTGTTAGATATCTTGCCGGATTAAATGGATAAGGAGTAATAGGCGCTTGTAAATCAGGGTATCTCGGATCGTTCCAGCTGCTTGGAACATTATCTCCATATTCATAGGCTTTTCCGGTGACCGGGTTGATTATAGTTGAGTTCTGTGTATCAAGAATATTATTTACTTCCATAAATACTGAGAACTTGAAATTGCTTACCTGAAAATATTTTTCAAAATTTAAATCGATATAGAACCAATCTTCCGCTATCTGAGTGAAGCGTTCACCAGGAACATAGTCATACTCAGGTCTTCCCTGCTCACTGTAAGCTCCGGTAAAAACGGCTGGTGTATATCTTTTACCTGATTGAAAAAATCCTCTTAGATATAAGTTCCAATCATCTAAAATATTTTCACCAACTCCGAAACTTCCGGGTGGTGCATAAAAGTTTAATGAAAGCGAAACAGTTACCGGTCTATCCCACGACAAATATTCTTCCCGAATTGAATCCTCAAGATCACCACGCGCAATTAAAACACCCTCTTCTTCAGAGGAGCTTTTTCCAGTTACAATTGCATAAACAAATGAAGCTTGACCGTTAAACCACTGACCAATTCTCTTTTAAATTCAATCTCAAGACCACGGGACCTGGCGTAATCGGTGTTTACATAGGTGATAAAACTTTCTGCTGAAAGTCTTGATGAAGTTATTTTAACGGAACGTGTACTAACGTAATCAAAAATATCCTTATAGTATGCTGTAACGGTTAACACATCATTTGGTGTGAACTGAGTCTTAAGACCTAGTTCATATGCAACTGTGGTTTCAGGATCAAGATCAGGATTACCAAATTTCTGGAAAGATGATTGTGCACTTGCCGGATTTAGTTTCGCATAAACGAACTGTGGTTTTGGCCACTTACTGAAATGTCCGTATGAAAAAAATAACGTTTGAAAATCTGAAACTGGATGAGAAATACCTAGTCTTGGACTCAGTCTTGCTTTAAATCTGCTTCCGTTAAACCATTCATAAGTATTATCAATATAGCTTTGTCTGATTTCATCGGGAATAGTAACCACATTTGAATCCTGAACTGCGTCATCAACATATTTACCGGGGAACCAATAATCAAAACGTAATCCAAAGTTCAGGATCATTCCGCCAAAGTTGATATTATCCTGTGCATACATAGAACCCAAAGCAGGATACACATTATAGATGTCGTTATTCAATCCAAGCTCGCCGACCCACGGTTTGTAAATATCCACAACCTGCATCTCTTGCCATTGCATATTGATTCCTGCTTTGAACTTATTCATTTCATCGAAGAAGCTTGTTAAATCAGCTCTAAAAGAAAATTCTTCAACGAAGTGATCATGCCAATTGTAGGTGTTACCGGTATCCCAAAAACCATCACCAGGTATAACGCCTATTGTATCACCATTAAGATTATAATATTGAATAGGAAAGTTTACAATATCCAGCGGTTCATTATATTGATTGTAATAAAGTCCGTTTGCATCTCCACGTAAAGTTGTATAGAAGTAATTGAACTTTGCTTCATAAAAGGTTCTGGAACTAAGTGTTTGAGTAACACCGATTGTATTGTAAAGGTTATCGTGCGTAAAAGTTGCTGCACTATCAAGTATATTTTGAAATGTATACTGATAGCCAGGTGATGGTTCAACGTATTCAAGATTTGATTGTAATGACTGAGTGTTTTGACTAATATTTACAGATTGATTGAATGAATAATTGAACTTCAATGTTGGAGAATAACTATATGTTAACTTTGCCAGCCAGAACCATGCATTTTCTGTGCGCGGAGCAAATGAAGTTCCATGAAAAGTTGAAGAAATCAATTGACTAGCAGTTGGCTTATAATAACCTTGAGTAATTCCGTCGCTGATTCCTGTGTAAAAGCTCGTAAAGAAAGTCAGCATTCCGGGAATTTGCAAACCCAAAGCAGGCAGCAAATAAGTCGTAATAGGTTCGGGACCACTTAGATTTGCTTCAATTACATCTGTATTAAAATTGTGGTAGGAATCAGAGTTGCCTAGATTGTCCGTCTTAAAAGTTAACGATCCGCTATAATGATCGCCACCTTCCCTAGTTTTTACATTTACAATACCCGATGTAGCTTGGCCATATTCAGCGTTAAAACCCCCTGTAATTACTTCAACTTCCTGTATAGAAGATGCACTTAGTTGAAGACCAAATCCTGTTCCTGAAATAGGATCCTGAACCGAAACACCATCAAGTAAAAATGCATTTTCATAAGTTCTACCGCCACGAATATGAAGTTCATTTGAATTGCTTACAATCACACCAGCCTGCTGCGACACAATATTCTGTACGTTTTCAACAATTAATTTATCAATTTCATCTTTTGATATGCTTGTTTTGCTTTGTGTATCTTCAACATCCATTAAAGGTTTTGCACCAATAACCACAACATCCTGATCAAGAGTTAAAACAGTTTCTTCCAGTTTAACATCTAAATTTGTTGTTTTATTTGCATCGATTTTTGTTTCTGTATACTCAAATGTTTTATAACCTATGAGAGAAACATCAACGTTATAAATTCCTACCGTGATATTCTTAATTACAAAATTGCCCTGCACATCTGTTGCTGCTCCATAATATGTTCCTTTAAGAATGATGTTAACGCCGGGTAATGCTTCTCCGGTCTTTGCGTCAACAACTTTACCTGCAAGTGTTCCGGCTTGCTGGGCAAAAAGTGAAAAGGTAAACAAAAAGAATAGCGTAAAAGCTTTTATCATGGAGTCAATCCAAAATCATCAAATAAAACTTTTTGCAGTAATGATTTCACATTACCTGTACCGTTACATTTATCTAAAGGAAGCGCAATAAAAAACTCAGTAATACTAGAATTTGTAAAACCGGCAAAACCAGGTAATTCACCATTAGGATAGTAATATATTGGATTAGCAGCTAAGGGATCCAAATAAAATGATTTAACTCTAAATACACTGATTGTAGTTTTAAGATTCGGATATGAAGGATCGGTCGTATCGGAAGCTACAACTGATTGGGAGAATAATGAACTCCTGGCTCCAATACTATCTGAAATAATAGGAACAAAACTCGCTATTCCAACAGGATCAACGATCTGTGGGAACTGCATCGAGAAGGCTACTTTGCCACCTGCGGTCAGATATTTATTTGTAGCAAAACTTGCAAGATCAAGTGAAGGACTATTGTCGGTATACCAGAATAAATAGTCAAATAATTTAATCGTTTCTAAAAATGTCACATTCAGGAATGGCGGTGTTTCCGTATGAATATCATAGATGTCGAAATGTCCTGTTAATCCAAGACTGTCAAACATAGCATTGTAGAATGCTGCGGCATTATCAATCGTAGCATAGTCATCGATTATTAATAAATTGCCCACAGGTTTTTTTACATACCAGGTTTGTCCTGTATCTGGAAACGAGATAAAAGGAGAAGCAGCACCTGATATATCTACAGCTCGCACATAAAAATTATTATTTGCGTTAAGCATTAATCCGGGTAAAAGTTCAGGATTGATATTACCTTCCTGAGATTCAATCAATATTTCCATTGCTGCAGTCCCGGTTGAAAAATCATCAGTGCGAAGTGTAACAGTGCGCACACTGCCATCAATCCCTATAATATTCGATTGATTGGTTGTGTCATTTAAAGCGAGTTCAATTGAGACAACAGATTCAATACCGTCGATATCATCAACGTTCCAACTGAAAGTCATAACCGGGAAAGACGTATCTGGTAGAAAACTTAATTCATTCCAGTCGATAGTAGGAGCTGTATTTCTTAATGGAAAATCAAAAACAGCAGGAGTAGGATCCACTGAACCAATATCGTAGAAAAACTCGCCCGGATCATATTGTCCATTCTCGTTTTTATCTAAGAATGGTTCCGGACCAAAGTTAATTCCATTCCTGTTTATATTATTATCATATGTTTTGTTACCTTCTGCATCCACAGCTGCAACTCTAAAAGTATAAAGAGTATCACTTACTCCAATTTGTAACGCAAATTGACTATCGTTCGAAGCCGTGAAAGTCCAGTTAATATTGTCCCATGAAAAATAATATCCCAGCACTTCCCCATCAGGATCGTCTCCCCACCAATGAATTGTAAGTCTACTTTGTTGTGGAAGGATAGTACTATCAGGATAAAGGAATAGTCCAGTGTTCGGTGGAAGATTTCCAATTGGATTATTAACACCGTCTTCCGTACAGGATAACAATACGTAACCAGATAGAAGTAAAAAACTAAACAGTAATAATTTTTTCATCTGGTATTATGGACTTTTTATATATCAACATTATTAATTTTACTTCACAATGAATTATCGCTTAAACCCAAATTCTTCGCCCGCTCATTTGATATGAGCGAGCGTTAAGAATTTCTAAAAACAAATATTTAAATGAATAACCTATTGGATCTTAGTTCTTTACTTCATTAAAATCATTTTCTTTACCTGAACAAAATTGTTCACTTCTAATCTGTAGAAGTAAATTCCGCTTGGTAATGAACTCGCATTAAATACAGCCTTGTAAGTTCCAGCAGCCTGAGTAGAATTATTTATAATAGTCTTAACGTTCTCACCTAATACATTGTATATATTAATATTTACAGTTCCTGCTTTAGGTAATGAATATTGAATTGTCGTTGATGGATTAAATGGATTTGGATAATTTTGTTCCAAACTGTAATTCGTTGGCAATGTACTATTATCTTCTACATCTGTATAGTTAACAAAATCATCATCTTTTCTTGGAACAAGTTTGTAATTACTGAACGAGTAATACATAATTCCAATTAATTGATCAAAGGTAGCATATTGTTGAACTAGAATTGGTCCGGGTGAGCCAGAACCATTTTGATATGAATTGTTTCCATCTTCTAATTCAACTCTCGTATCACCACTTCCATCATTCACATACATCTCACCAAAATTGCTCGTGCCATCAGCATTAATATTTGTAATTTCCGCATTTTGGTATTCAACAAGAACACTTTCCCATTGCTCTTTTGCCACATCACCATCACCAAGAGTTCCAATTTCACCAGTTGTTAATGTGTATGGTGTCGGTAAAGTATTTCCAGAAGAATTAACAGTATAACTAGTGACGTTATTAATTCTGGTAACTCCGAACGATTCCTGGATAGTTCCAGTCATAGTAACATCATCGCCACGTCTTAAAAGTCCATATAATTCTGTTCCTTTCGGATCACCAAAACTTATCTGGATTCCACTCCATGGACCTTCACCATATTGTATATAATTTCTTGCAAATGAGGATGTTCCGAATCCTTTAACATCAGACGAATCTGCTGTAATAATTCCATTTATTGTCACTTCATAATTTGTGTAGCCGCTATATCCACCACCGAATGGACTGTATTGAACATCCTGAATAGTCACGGGTCTGTTTAACACCAAATAAAAATAATTGTTTTTCAAGGTATCTGAAGGATTAATTGCCTCAAGATCCTGATCATCCTTCGCCCACAAATAAAAATCTACTATTGAAGAATCACTATTTACACCCGGGATAGTAGCTTTATATAAAGTATCAGTCGGTGAAAAAGTCATTGGCAACATCATTCTTTGTCCACTATCAACTCTATAATATACTCTTCCTTCCTGTATTGTACCATCTAAATCAGTTAGTCTGGCAGATATTTCAACAGATTGATTTGTCGCAACTTCTGCAGTGTTTCTTCTTACATTGGAAATAATTGGTGGAGAGATCGTTGTTGGACCAATATCACCAGGATACATAGGAACCAGGTGATAACCATCAGTGCGCGTATTAACTGTTCCACGAATATAACTAAGAAATGATCCATCCTGAGGTGGTTGATAATCTGTTAATCCTGTTAGCCTGTGTGCACGCAATGTAAAGTATCCGGATTGATCATACATATACATTTTATTTCCTTGTGCATCATTAATTGTAAAGGTTCCAACATTTGGATCTCTATCACTTGTGATTACGTTACGAACAACAATGTATTCGCTCTCATATTTTTCAGATAGGATTTTGGGTGTACCACCATTATCAAAATCACTTACAGATAATTCTATTGGGTCAGGTCTTTTTGGGAGTTGATTAATTATAGTTACTGGAGTAACCGGATTTAATAATAAAAAGAATTCTGTAGTTGTCTGATACTCACTAACAACTCCAGTAAATTCTACGACTTGTGCAGTATCTACCAGATCGAAAAAAGTTCCCTGGTTCGCACCCATTGTATCATCTTGTAATATAAATATGCCATCAAAATCGTCATGAACATTTCCATCTACATCTTGAAGATATGTTGTCCATCTGGCACCTGCAGCAATTATTCTTCTCCTATCTGTCGTAGCATTTACAACAGGAGCTACCATCACTACTCCTCTAAATCTAACCGTATCACCAAACAAAGGCGACTGTAAATCTCCATTAGCAAGCAAAGAAGAATCAGATTGAAACTGAATATCTTCAATTGAAACGAGAGGATATGATTGTGCAATCAGTGCACCGCTTAATGAAAACAGATATAATAAAGAACACAGTAATAATTTTTTCATGTCTATCTCCTTTTAATTTATTATTTAACTACTAAAAATTTTCCGGTTTTAATTTCTCCGGTCTTATTATTTTTTACTGTAAATAGATATAATCCTGTAGCAATTGCCTGGTCGTAATCGGTTAATAAATCCCAGGCTTGTTCCCCTCCCGTCATTTTCTGCTTACCATCACTTGCATAAGTTTCAAACCATCTAATATCTGAGCCAGTATTAATACTGTTGTGCTGCATCTGCTTTATTACATCCCCGGCAAGTGTATAAATAGTAATTTCACAATCTGATGGCAAATTGAAGAAATAAATTTTTCTAAGTCTTTCGGATGAACCGTCCCAAACTGCATTACCATAATATGGATTTGGATAAACACCTATTTGAACATCGGGATCATCTGTAGCTAATGCACCTGGTAAAATCCTATTTAGATTTGCCAGTCTGCTAGATTCAAGTGATAGTAAATTATTGGACGGATCGCCTTCATCAAATGCTGTTACTGAAAATAAATACTGCCAGCCATTTAGCAAATTATCTAACTCAAATTTATAATAATATTTATTTGTATCATTGGGAAATGTAACTGGTTCAGATAATTCAACAAATTCAAATCCTGTATCGAAGCCAACATTGTTGCCAGCACTATCAAAACTGGCTAGTGTAACCAGTGAATTAATAATATCCTGGTTTTCCGTAAGATCAAAACCGGATTGAGTTCTATAAAGATTATAACCTTCAAAATCTTTTTTACCTGATATTGGATCCACAGATAACTCAGCCCTTTTATCCCAATAAATTGTTGCTTTTTGACTTTCTGGGATTACTTTAACTACCGGTGATACTGGAGGCGTCGGGAGAATATATCTAGTTATTTTTCCGTCACCATCGAGATCTTCACCTGGGTCAAGAATTCCGTTTCTATTTCTGTCTTCGCCATAGTAAGCTCTCAGAGCCCAGTCAGCATTAGCATACAAATTTGTTTTTTGTTCTTCAGTATCAAGATTAGCTGGGTCTGGCCCATATTTTTTTGCACATACAATAGCGAATACCACATTTATAGAATCACCCGGTGCGATATAGTCAAAATATCCTTTTGTAATCAGCATTGAACGGTTGGAGGGAGTTTTAACTGTACTAGGATTTATACCATCATTCCATCTGTTGCTACCTCCAAAAAATCCTCTCATCTTTTTATATCGGTCAACATCATTTTGAGGTGCAAAGAAATTTGGATCATCGGTATTCCTAAACTGCCAGGTAACAAAATTTACCGAAGATAATGAATCTTCAAATCCCGAAGGATAATAATTTGGTATTGTTGGTTCAGATCCTAAAAATTGTATCCCTACATAACTATCAGAAAATCCAAGGTCACCAGCTGCGTCAAATTCGTATGCAATTTTAATCGAATCGTTATATCCATTTCCACCTTTGTTAAAAAATGCACTGCCGGAAGGTCTGCCAGTAATTCTCGTATTTCGAACAACTGTATCAGTCCATAAACCAATAAATAGGCTATCGAGATATTTTTGATTTACATTTTTTATCCAGTAATTAAAAATCACGAAGAAATCTGCAAATGGAAAATTCCAGGCATATGATTCCCCATGAATAGAAAGTCCTAGTGGCGAATGGTCAGTTATTGGTTCTCCATTTTCCAAGACTCTGTTTGTATCTACGAAATCAAGTAAAAAATCCTGATGTGAAATTGCATATGGACTAAAATAGCGTGAGTCATATAGTGAAGAACGTTCAGTAACCAAATTTCCTGGGGCATTAGTATACTCAAATCCTCCTCCACGTCCGGCAACAGATGATGCATCGACAGCACCTGTAGTGACGAACGGGCCAACCTTTCCTTGTCCCAGTGAATCATTTGCAACATATCCGCCAACCCATAACCCGCCATCAAAAATATGTTCTATTCCGCTACCAAGTGGATATTCACAACTTGGCTGATCAGGCCAGAGTACAAATCCATTTCCGTAAGTTCCAAAATTGGTAACTGTAATTCCAATATTACCAACATTGGTGGAATGGCTATTATCATCATCAAGAATTTTGGGGAATTTTTTGTCTTCGTCACCCGGATTTGTTACGAAAGCACAAAAAATCAGGGATAGATATAAAATCCGGTGGTGTAATTTCATCAGCTAAAAAAAAGTAAAAATTATATTTTAATAATTATCCGAGTGGTTTATAAACACAGCGTTAAAATACAAATAAAAATTAACTCTGTAAATAAACGAAATGTTAAGTTTTTTAAGAAGGCACTAATTTAGGCGGTATGAATAAATATCCCAAAAATTGCCAATTCTATTTATTCATTTTTTATTTCTTATCCAGTACGTTGTCCAATCTAGCGTAAATTTGATTAAGTAAATAAAAAGCCAGGACTTTCATCCTGGCTTTAAATCTAAATCACAATTATTTGTGTTTATTTTATCGGCATTTTCTTCGCATTATCCTTCAACCACTCATCGAAGCTTTTCAACTCAGGATTCAGAGATTTCGAAAAATTCAGATCTCTTGCACCGCAATACTCTTTTTCAAAATCGTGTTTGAATTGAAACATATTTCCGACATCATCTGCACCGGGGAAACCCAATCCGCGGAAAACATCAAACGGAACCGGGTTGTAAATAACCGGCTCACCAAGTGCTTTAGCCATTGAATCAGCCATCATTTGCCCGGTAAGATGCCCACCTGCAACCCCTACACTTTTTCCTATAAATTCACTTCCTCGTTTAAAAATTCCTAACGCACATTTTCCAATATCTTCAGAAGCCATGCTTGGAAGTTTTGCATTTCCCATAGGAAGATTTAAATAGATTTTTCCATCTTCTCCACGTTTTGGTTCCAATCCAAAGTAGATAAAGTTTTCCCAATAGAATGAAGTGTTGAATAATGTTACTGGTAAACCCATATCTGTAAAGATTTTATTTGCTTCACCTTTACCATCGTAGTGTGGAACCTTGTATTTACCTTGAAGCGTCGGCATTCTATTATCACTTAAAGGAATAAATTTGCGTGTATCTTCAAGCGTTGACCAGATGATATGTTTGATTCCTGTTTCCTTTGCTGCCTTTGCAATGAGCTTTGCTTCTTCCATCTCTTTGTCCGGAGAAAAATGGTCCCAGAAAAATGTAACGGCATAAACTCCATAAGCACCTTGAAATGCTGATTTGAGACTTTCGTAGTTGTCGATATCAACTTTTACAACCTCAGCACCTAACTCTTTTAAAGCCTTTGCTTTATCTGAGTTGACATTTCTTGTTAAAGCTCGAGCAGTAAATTCTCCAGATTTATCAGCCATAATTGCACGAACCAATCCACCGCCCTGTGAACCGGTTGCACCAAGTACAGCAATCACTTTTTTATCAGCCATAGTATCTCCTTAGTTTTTTGTTTGTGAAAAATATTTTTTAGAAAATTTCTCTTGCGTGTGCGTCTGCGTGGTAGGAACTTCGCACTAATGGTGAGGATTCAACAACTTTGAATCCCATCTTCAATCCTTCTTCTTTGTACATCTTAAATTCTTCTGGAGTAACAAATCGATCAACAGGTAAATGAACTTTTGTAGGTTGAAGATATTGACCGATTGTCATTATTTCACAACCGTGATTGTAAAGGTCTTTCATCAATTCCAATACTTCTTCTGTCTTTTCACCAATTCCAACCATAATTCCACTTTTAGTTTTAAGCCCTTTTGATTTAAACCACTTTACCAAATTCAAACTTCTTTCATATTTTGCTTGTGGACGAACTGCGTGATATAATCTCTTAACCGTTTCGAGATTATGATTTAAAATATCCGGGGGATATTGCATAATTATTTCGAATGCTTTTTCATAACCTTTGAAATCAGGAATTAGAATTTCAACTGTACAATCAGGTTTTTCTTCTCTTAGTATTCTAATGCATTCCTTGAAAATTGAAGCACCACCGTCTTCTAGTTCATCCCGATTTACAGAAGTGATAACTGCATGTCTTAGATTCAATTGCTTTATAGCATCCACAACTCTTTTTGGTTCATCGAGATCGAGCTCTGTTGGCAATCCTAATTTTACATTACAGAAACCACAACTTCGTGTGCAGGTATCACCAAGTATCATAAACGTTGCTGTGCGATGATTCCAGCATTCAGCCATGTTTGGACATCTTGCTTCTTCACATACCGTGTTTAGTTTTTTTTCTCGCATCAGGTTGCGCACATCTGAGTAGTTATCACCAGTGGGAAGTTTTACTTTCAACCAATCGGGTCTTTTCCCCAAAGGTATTTTTGTTTTTTCTGCTTCTTCTTTGAAAGCTATTTGATGACGATTGATTACACTCATAAATTATCAGATTCAAAATTTTCTAATGTTTCTTTTAAATGCTTAAGGAACAAACCTCCTAACATTCCATCAATTAGTCTGTGATCATGTGCAAGTGTTAAAGCCAACACCGGTCGAATTGCAATTGAATCGGAGCCTTCAACATTAATTACGATTGGTCGTTTGATAACAGCACCAACTCCGAGTATTGCAACTTCCGGTTGATTAATTATTGGTGTACCGAAAACAGTTCCAAATACACCATAATTCGTTATAGTAAATGTTCCACCAGAAATATCTTCGGGTGTTAATTTTTTATTTCTTGATCTCTGTGCCAAATCGTTAATTGCTTTTGCAATTCCAATCAAATTTAGTTGCTCAGCACCTTTTATATTCGGTACAATTAATCCGGTCGGTTGGATAGCAACAGCGATTCCAAGATTTACAAAACTTTTCTGCAGAATATTGTTTCCATCAATCGTTGAATTTATCAATGGATGGGATTCAATTGCTTTAACGCAAGCTTGAGCGATGAATGCCATATAAGTAAGTTTAACTCCATACTTCTGCTGAAATTCATCTTTCTTTTCCTGAATGAAACTGTGAACACGAGCCATGTCAATCTCAATCATTGACGTTACGTGAACAGAGGTATCCCGGCTTGCAACCATGTGATCCATTATTTTCTGTCTGATATTATCCATCGGGATTTTTTCGACACCAGCAGATGAGTAAACCGGCTTTACTTCTGAAGGAGCAAAAGATGGCGCTGGAGCTGCAGTTGGTTCTTTCTTTATTTCAACTGGCTTTGATGTTGTTGGATGTTTGACTCTGTTTTCAATGTATGATAAGATATCTTTTTTAGTTACTCTGCCTTGTAAACCACTGCCATTAATATTTTTCAATTCATCAAAGCTAACATTTTCTTTTTGTGCTATATTTAAAACTAGTGGAGAGTAAAACGCCGAGCCGTCACCTTTGATTTTGTCCCGTTCAACCTGTTCAGTTTTAGAAAAGTTCTCGTGCATTGAAACCGGTTTCTGAGTCTCAGATACTGTCTCGGTATTGGTATCTTTTTCTGATTTTGCACCGATTTCTCCTGTGGTTGAAATCTTTGCAACGATTGTTCCTACTGCTACAGTTTCCTGTTCACCAATTAATATTTGAGCGAGTGTCCCTTCCACTGGTGATGGAATTTCAGTATCAACTTTGTCTGTGCTAATCTCAAAAATGGTTTCATCTTTCTTGACATTATCACCAACTTTTTTATACCACTTAATTATCGTTCCTTCCATAACCGACTCACCCATCTTCGGCATTTCAATTTCTAACAGGTCTCCATTTACCTTTTTATTTTTTACTTCAGATTCCAGTTCAATTTTTGTTTCAACCTTTGGAGGTTCCTTTTCCTTGATTGGTTCTGGTTGTTCAGTATTTGTTGAACTTCCCGCATCATCTACAATTGCAACCACAGTCCCAACATCTACAGTATCGCCTTCATTAACTTTGATCTCTTTCAGAACCCCCTCTATTGGTGAAGGAATTTCTGTATCAACTTTGTCAGTACTTATTTCAAAAATAATTTCATCCTGTTTGACCGGATCGCCAACTTTTTTATGCCATTTCAGTATAGTTCCCTCATTTACACTTTCACCCATCTTGGGCATGATTATTTCCATTTCGTTTACGACCTCCTTGCTAAAATTCTAAAAGTTCTTTAATACCATCATAAATTTGTGATCTTGATGGCAGTACTTCATTCTCCAAAATTGGTGCATATGGGATATGCGAATCTTTTGCTGCAATCCTTTTGACAGGCCCATCCAGGAATTGAAAACAGCTGTCTGCTATTCTTGCAGCGATCTCAGCCCCGAAACCAACTGTCAATGTATCTTCATGAATAACAATAACTTTATTTGTTTTCTTTACAGATCTAAATATCGTTTCCTCATCCAGAGGAATTATTGTTCTTATATCAATAACCTCAACTGAGTAACCAAATTCCTCCTCCATTTTTTTTGCAGCAAACATTGAATCCCACATTGATAATCCATAAGAAACAACTGTAATGTCATTTCCTTCTTTTACAACTTTTGCTTTTCCAAATTGAACCAGATAATCATCACCGGGTTCAGGTGCAATTGAAAAACTCTGACGATACAGTCCTTTGTGCTCGCAAAAGAGAACAGGATCATTTATCCGACAGGCTGTTTTTAATAATCCTTTAGCGTCAGCTGCATTGCTTGGATAAGCAATATAAATTCCCGGCACGTGTGCATAAATCGATTCTATATTTTGACTATGACAAAGACCTCCATGAATGTAGCCACCAACTGCAACCCGAACTACAACTGGTGCTGACCAGGTATTATTTGAACGATACCTCATCGCAGAGGTTTCATTTTTCATTTGCATAAATGCAGGCCAGATGTAATCACCGAATTGTACTTCAACTACAGGTTTCAATCCAGTAAGAGACATCCCATTAGCAACGCCTAAAATGCTTGCCTCAGCTAGTGGAGAGTTAAATACTCTATCATCTCCGAAGGTTGTTGATAATCCTTTTGTTGCTGTAAAAACCCCGCCTTTCAAATCTGCAACATCTTCACCAAAAATGTAAATATCTTTATTTCGTTTCATCTCCTCATTAAGAGCGTGATTTATTGCATCAACCATAACTATCTTATCTCCGCTAGAAGTATTTTTTTCATACTCCAGAGATTCTTTTAATCCGCTTTCATCAAAAACAAATTTTACAGCTTCTTTTGGATCGGGATCTGTAGATTTAAAAGCTCTGTCCGCAGCCTGATCAATTTCGTCATTAATTTCTTTCCAGATTTTTTGATACTCTTCGTCCGTTAATATATTTTCTTTCTTCAGGTACTGTTGCAAACTTTTCAATCGGATCATTTTGTTTATCTTTTTCCAGTTCGTCTTTATCTCTGTATTTCTTTTGATCATCTGACGATGAATGCGATTGTAACCTGACAACATTTGCTTCAATAAGTGCTGGACCTTTTCCACTTTTTATGTAATTGATAGCTTCTTTTATTTGTTCATATGATTCAAAGAAATCGGTACCATCAATTTTTTTTCTGTAAAGAGCATGGAATCCACTCATCATCTCGGCAACAGAGCCATCTTTACCAGCAGTTTGATGTTCAACGGGTACAGATATAGCATATCTATTATTTTGTATTACAAATAAGACCGGAAGTTTTTCCCGGCTTGCCCAGTTTACGGCTTCGTGAAACTCTCCCTGACTGGTAGTACCTTCACCGCTACTGACATAAGAAACATTTTTAATACCCTTTTTTCTTGAGGCAAGTGCAGTTCCTACAGCTTGCAAAAATTGCGTACCTGTAGGGCTGGATTGTGAGGGAAGCTGAGCATTTATCATTCCCCAATGAACCGGAAGTTGTCTTCCGCCACTGGCAGGATCTGTAGCTTTGGCGAATGTTCCTAAAAAAACTTCTTCAGGTGTAATTCCCAGCCATCAGTACGGTTCCGAGATCACGGTAGTAAGGAAAGAGCCAATCTTTTTTTACATCCAGTTGCATTCCAATTGCCATCTGAACGGCTTCGTGACCTTCAGCAGCAATGTGAAAAAAAGTTTTACCCTGCTTGAGAAGTCGCATTGCCTTGTTATCAATTATTCTGGAACGAACCATCATTTTGAAAACATTTATTAACTTCTTTTTATCAAATCCCATCAAATCTTTTTTTGTCAAGTTTTTAGTATCTAGCTTTACAGGATGCTTACTTTCTGTGTGTATTCTTTTTTCTGCTGTCAATGTTTTATTTGAATTTTTTTTTGCCATAGAATAACCTTCCGATTAGGTAGTAACAGGATTTGTTTGAACGAGACCTACATCATTCACAGTTAAGACTTCATCATAGCCAAAAATCTCATTAAAATTAGCAAGTAATTTTTCTTTTACTTCAGGTATTTCAATTTTTTTATTTAATTCCTTCTGAAGTGAAGTAACTGATTTATTCCGGATTCCACAGGGAATAATTCCGTTAAACAGATTTAAGTCAGTATTTACATTAAAAGCAAAACCATGCATTGTAATCCACCGGCTAACTTTAATACCAATAGCGGCTATTTTTCTATCTCCCACCCAAACACCAGTATGTTTTTGATTACGCTCGCATTTCAAACTATATTCTTCACATGTTTTAATGATTACTTCTTCAAGTGCTCTTAAATATTTATGAGTATCCTTTTTCCAATCGTTTAAATCGATAATTGGATAACCAACAATTTGTCCCGGACCGTGGTATGTTATATCACCGCCACGATCAATATCATAGACAGAAATATGATTTTCTTTTAAATATGTTCCAGATCCTGTTAAATTTTCTTTATGAGCTGCTTTTCCCAAAGTATAAGTGTTTTGATGCTCAAGAAGAAATAGACAATCATGAACTTCACCCAGTACTCTTTTTGAGTGTATTTTCTTTTGAAGTTCCCAGGCTTCTTTGTAATCAATAAATCCAAGATCTGAATAATTTAATGTTCTACTCATTCTAAATTTTGCTAAATGTGAATAGCTTCACCATAAGCATTTGCTGCGGCTTCCATAATTGATTCTGATAACGTTGGATGTGCATGAACTGTTTTAATTAATGATTCTCCGGTAGCTTCCAGAGAACGAGCCAAAGTAATCTCAGCAATCATTTCCGTAGCTTCACTTCCGATGATATGAGCACCGAGGATCTCACCATATTTTGCATCAAAAATAATTTTTACAAATCCTTCTCTTTCACCTATAGCAAATGCTTTTCCACTTGCCATAAACGGAAATTTTCCAACTTTAATTTCATAACCTTTTTCTTTAGCACTTTGTTCAGTAAGTCCAACGCTGGCTACTTGTGGCTGACAAAAAGTGCAGCCAGGAATATTATCATAATCGACAGAAGGATTTATAATTCCTTTAATTTTTTCAACACAATGAATCCCTTCAGCAGAAGCAACATGAGCTAACCAGGGTGGACCAATAACATCACCAATCGCATAAATTCCTTTTACATTAGTCTCATAAGATTCTTTATCAACTTTAATATTATTTCTCTCTATCTGAATTCCAAGCTCTTCCAATCCAAAGCCTTCAACATTTCCAACTACACCAATAGCGTTTAAGACCTTTTCAGCGGTTATTATCTTTTGTGCTCCATTTGTATTTACTGTAACATTTACTCTTCCGCTTTTAACTTCAGCTTTATCAACAACAGAACTGGTCAGTATTTCGATACCTCTCTTCTTAAAATTCTTCTCCAATGTTTTTGATACTTCTTCATCCTCTATCGGAAGTATATTTTTAAGCATTTCAATAATTGTAACCTTTGTTCCCAAAGCAGAATAAAAGTATGCAAACTCAACACCTATTGCACCGGCACCAATCACAATTAAATCTTTTGGTTGTTTTTCAAGGATCATTGCTTCAGTGCTGGTTATAATATTTTTTTTATCAACAGGAATCGCGGGTACATTGCGTGGTCGTGCACCTGTGGCAATAATTATATTCTCTGCATTAATTGATTCTGAAACTTTACCATTTTCATCAACTATTTGAATTGTATCTTTTGAGGTTAATTTTCCAAATCCCCTAATCCGATCTATTTTATTTTTCTTAATCAGTATTTCAACATTTTTGGAAATTCGATCAGATATTTCCCGACTTCGCTTAATAATTCTGTTGAAATCAATTTCCAATCCTGTAGTTTTTATCCCAAAATCACTGCTGTGATTTTTAATATTATCATACATTTCTGCATTTTTTAATAACGATTTTGTAGGAATGCAACCCCAATTCAGGCAAATTCCTCCGAGATTATCCTTATCAATTACCACAGTTCTAAATCCCAGCTGTCCAGCTCGAATGGCCGCAACATAACCCCCGGGACCACCACCTAAAACTGCTATATCGTATTGTTTTTTCATAAGTTAAAGATACCTTAGAAATTAAGAATGGCTAAATATAGCTAACACCCAAAAGAAATGAAAACCATTTTAAGTAAATACTGACTGATTGGTCGTTTTTCTTACTTAGTTCCGTAAATTTTTTATAAGAAGACTATTTAATGATATTTGCTTAGTATAATTCTAAAATGAATAGTTTGTATAAAAATTATAATCATAGGTCATTCGAATCCAGAGCTGAAAGACTCGGTTTACTCCGAATAACCGCACTTTGGGCATTTACTGAGTCCGCATTTGGGGGAATACTACATGCACTCAGAATTCCATTCAGGGGATTGTTTATATCATCGGCTGCTGTTCTTTTCATCTCCCTTATTGCTTTATTTTCGAAAAACCATAGAGACATTTTAAAATCTACTTTGATCGTAATGTGCATTAAAGCAGTTGTCAGTCCTTACTCGCCACTTACTGCGTATTTCGCTTTATCACTTCAAGGTCTGCTAGGATATTTGTTCTTCTCAACCAAAAGGTATTACAAATTATCAGCATTGTTTCTTGGGATGTCTGCTTTATTTTTTTCCGGGATACAAAAAATTGTTGTACTTACAATTCTCTTCGGAAATACTTTGTGGGAATCAATCGATATTTTTATCAGACAGATCACATTAGAAATATTTAAACTTGACCAACCCGAAATTAATTACGGTTATGTATTAATTGCGGGATATATGATTCTTCATGTAATCGCAGGAATATTTATTGGTATTTACGCAGGACGATTGCCTGAAAAGTTAGATTTCTACAACAAAACACTACCCGATTATCCATCACAATCTTATGGGGAGGAAATTCCCAGAATCAAGAGAAAAAAGAAAATTTGGTTTTTGCGACCATCTGGTATCTTTATATTTGTTTTATCAGCAGGAGTGATAGTCTTAACTTATTTGTATCCTAGCTTGGAAACGAATGTTGCTATTTCTGTAGGATTGATGATTTTAAGATCACTAGTCATTACCTTTATTTGGTTTTTTCTTTTAGCGCCCATAGCAAAAAAAATATTCCTGAAATTTGTTAAGAAAAGAAAATCAGAATATTTAAAAGAATTTGAGGAAATAATATCATTGTTTCCGGAGTTCAGAAAGATTATTAATTTTTGTTGGAAATTATCTGGCGATAAGAAGGGTATTAGACGAATTCAACGTTTTATGTCAACATCCTTTTATTATATATTATTAAAAGATGAACAGAAGAAAGTAGTAGAATAATTTTATTTTGTTGACTTTATCGAAGTAAAATCATTTTTTTTGTATCATGAAATGATCCCGATATTAAGGAATAAAAATAAATACCACTTACCAGATTTTCTCCGTTAAATTCTACTTCATATTCTCCCGCTCGTTTATCTTCATTTAGAATGGTTGCAACTTCTCTTCCCAGAACATCATATACTTTTAGAGTAACAATTCCATCACGAGTCATTGGAACTTCAAAAATAATCTTTGTGGTTGGATTAAAAGGATTTGGATAATTTTGTAATAATTTAAAATTGTCTGCATAAATTATTTCATCGGATAAACCCATTGGAGGTATTAATTCAAATTGTTCCAAAACTCTTTGCAAAAATCCATAATCATCAATAAGGTTATATAAATCAACTATAACATTAAGAGAATCAATAGAGGATTTGAATGTAGCATTAATTTCCCAGCCATCTGCCCTACCAATTAAAATCGAATCCACACTCCCGATGACCACCGGAATATATCCACTCATAAAACTTGTATCTATAACAACGTCTTGTGTAAAAGCAGACGCAACACCGGTAACCGAATCTACTAAAACTGAGACTAACAATCCCATAGCTTCGTTAATACCAATATAATTCCAAAAGTCTACCGAATCGATATTCACATCACTTAGTACCGAATAAATGTAAACTGGTTTCTTATTGCCTGTGTATGCAACCAATTTATTTCCTTCCTCATTTGAAAGTAAAGTTGAATAACCAAGAAATAAAAACAACGCATCATAATTATTAATATTTTCGTCAATTGTATCCGTAATGAAGACAGAGTCATTGGTCAGTAATGAAAGTGTAGATTGAAAAGATGATGACACGCCAGCTGGATCAAAAATGAGAATACTTTGATCCTGTGAATAATTTTTTGTTGAGAATAAAAGTATGATTAAAAAGGTAGAGTATTTCAAATATTTCATTTTAACAACACCATTTTTTTAGTTTCAGTTAAATTTTCTGTATTAAGTTTATAAAAATAAACTCCACTTGTCAAATTAAATGCATTAAATTCAACCTGATACTTCCCTCCAGTTTTCTCTTCATCAACTAGAGTTTCCACTTCTCGTCCAAGAACATCATAAACTTTAAGTGTAACAAACGCATTGTTATTCCAGGCTTGCACAGGAATTTCAAATTTTATTTTTGTGGTAGGATTAAACGGGTTTGGATAATTCTGATAAAGTTGAAAACGTGTTGGAAGTTCTTCCGGGTTTGCACTTACCGATACAAGATTTGTGTCCTCTACAACTTCATTATAATCATTAATATTTAATCCATCTACATTTTGATTTATACCTGATGGCCACTGAATTATTATTGAATCAATTTGAGTTGCATCACCCAAACCAAAATGCACTTGTAGATTTTGTCCACAGTACCCGTTTTGTCCAGCAACTTTTTTCATCTGCCAAACCGGTATTCCTGAAATGTCAGCTTTCAATTTTACAATCGCACCTATTGCCGATTTATTTGATTTAACACCTTTGAGGTTAAGCATAATCCAGTTGTAACTTCCTCCATTATTTCTAAAGAGAACATTATTTTCATTTTCATTGAAGCAACGAGCTTCAAAAATATCCATCCATCCATCATTATTATAATCACCAAAGGACACTCCATACGTCCATCCAGAATCCTGAACAGCCGTATCATTACTTTTTGTAAAAGTTCCATCGTTATTATTTATATAAAGTAGGTTCACAGTTTTCTGAGATGTAAAAGCTTTGGATATAATTATATCAAGATCGCCATCATTGTCAATATCAGCAATCGAGCTACCAAAAGAATTGGAGATGTCAGTTGTGAAAGGTGGTTCATTAAGATTTGTGAATGTTCCATCACCATTATTGAGCAAAAGTTGATTATGCTGATTTCCCCAATTGACAAGAAGAACATCGAAATCACCATCGTTATCTATATCCTCCCAATTGCTTCCCGCTGTACTTCCACCATTCTGCAAAAGTGAAGGAACACTCGTTAAAGTAAAAGTGTCATTGCCACTATTCAAATATAGATTTTCATTTTGATTACTTTCATTTGTTACGAAAATGTCAATCGTTTTATCGTTATTAAAATCGATCCAATCAACATTTCTTGATTTAAATGCTTCGCTCAAAAAAGAATCATTAATTTTAGTGAATGTCCCATCACCATTATTTTTATAAAGAAAATTTCTGAGGTTGCCACCACTGTTACAAACATATAAATCCAAATATCCATCGTTATTATAATCTCCCCATGAGCCTGTTTCAGAATAACTTGTTTCAGTAGTCATTAGAATTCCCTGCTGAAAAGTAAATGTTTTATTTCCATTATTCAGATAAAGTAGGTTTGGCTGACCCCACCAGTTCGCAACAAATAAATCCAGATCACCATCGTTATCAATATCTCCCCAACTGCTTCCATCAGAAGCTTTGTCATCCATTACAATAGCAATTGTGTCAATCTTTGTGAAAGTTCCATCACCATTGTTCTCATAAAAGAAATTATTCTCTCCAAGCTGTGGACCATTAGTTACAAAGAGATCGACATCACCATCATTATCATAATCAATCCAATTGACAGCTCTTGAATCACCTCCATCATTCACCATTGGACCTGAAGTTATTTTTGTAAATATCTGAGCTGAACCAGTTGTTACTATCAATGAGGACATTACCAGTATTTTTAAAAATCGCATAAATGTTCCTTAGTTTTTGATAATAAGTTAATTCGAAAAAATTTATGTTAAAATATTTGAGGGATTATTGATTTGATTAGAGGTTTGAACAGCAGGATATCTGGGATGAAAATCTATTTTATAATTTTTTGAACATTTTCTCTATAAGCTTTCCCCGTTGGTATTTTTTTATTTGAAATAAGTTTAATGATATACTCTTGATTAAAGATAGATTCGAGTTCTTTCACATAAGCGAGGTTGATTATAAAACTTTTATGGACTCGAATGAACAACTCGGGGTTTAATTTTTCTGTCAATTCATTCAGAGTAGTTCGCATTTGGAATGTGTTGTCAGCTACATTTAGAATAGCATAGTTCTTATCTGCCTCTATAAAATGAATATCGTTTACCGGAACCAAAACAATTTTTCCCTGCATTTTAACAGGAAGCCTATCTGGATAATTTTTATCAGGTAATTGTGATTCCGCTATAATTTTGATCCTGTTTAAAATTTCACCAGACTCTTTCGCAAATATTCTTTCCTTTGCTCTTTCAATTGCTTGATCAAACTTTTCCTGATCAAATGGTTTAAGCAAGTAATGAATAGCATTTAGATTAAATGCTTCAGCTGCATAATCGCTGTAAGCAGTAGTGAAAATTACAAAAGGAGCATTTTCACCTAACTCCGTAATTAATTCCACTCCTGATTTTCCCGGCATATTTATATCAAGAAATACGAGATCGGGACTTAATTTGCTTATCAGTTCAGAAGCCTCTTTAACATTTTTCCCTTCACCAATTATTTCTAACTGTTCGTTTGCATTAGCGAGTATCCTTATTTTCTCAAGCGATAACTGCTCATCGTCAACAATTATAGCTCTAATTTTACTTTTCATATTTTGATGGCAGTGTAATATTAACAGAATAGTCACCGATTGAGTTTATCCCGGTTTCCAACTTATATTTTCCGTTGTAAATGTAGTCAAGCCTCTCACGCAAATTTTGAATACCTTCACCTAAAGAGTTATCACTTTCTTTTATTCCTTTGATAGAAGTATTTGTAATCACTACTTCCAGTTTATCATTTTGAATTTTGACAGATGAAATTATTTTTATACTCTCATCAGTTAATTCTACTGCGTGTTTAATACAATTTTCCAGCAAAGGTTGAAAAACAAATAACGGTATTTTTTCTTTCAGGTACTTTTGAATCAATCTTTTCAATATAATCTATCCTGTTTCCAAACCTAAGTTTTTGTATCTCAATATACTTCTTTGCTAACTTCAGTTCTTCTTCAACCGTGGTAAACTTATCTTCAGCTGAATTGATAGAATATCTAAGTATTTCGCTCAATTTTGAAATCATTGAATCAGCAATATCCGGATTTTTATATGCAGTTGCTGAAATTGAATGAAGTGAGTTAAATATAAAATGCGGTTGAAATTTCATTTTCAGATTTTTTATTTCTGTTTCAGCAAGGCGCTTTCTGAATGATTCTTCTTTTAGTTTTGCTTCTCTTCTTAAGATTGATATCCTGTAAACCTGGATGAACACAACAATCAGCACATAAGAAAAAAAACTATCGTAACAGAGTGAGATGAAAAAATATTTCTGATCAATTAATTCGGCCAGAAAATTTAATGATGGGTTTGAACTCAACAATTGATCATTGATCCAGATAACCGATAGTCTATGAAAAATGGCCAAAAAGATTCCAACCAAAACTAAAATAGCTATCTCCTTGAGTTTTAATTTTTCTTTTATAGTTGAACTTACTACCTGGTAAATAAACGGAATAAGTACTATCCAGAATGTGTAACTTAATATTCTTTGTGAGAGAAGTTGGAAATAACCCACAGGATTTGACGTATTGAGAAAATAAACGTAGGAAGAAAATGTAGAGAACATGCCTTGCAGAATCATTATTGCAGACAGTGTAATCCAGACCTTGAGAGATATTTTATTTTTTATCATTTATTATTTTGAATTTTCAGGGCAACAAAATACTATTAAATGAATTAACTCCTAAAATATCTTTTGGGATGGGGGAAATAATTATAATCATCAGATTACAATATAGAAAAGAAGTGAATGGAATTATTTTATCAATTCGAATGTTACTGAAACATTTGCTTTAATAGATATCTTACCAAGAGCTATTGTTTCTGATAATTGACCGGAACTATTTTGAATATTCTGAACAATATTCTGACTCATCACATTTGACCTATTGTATCCCCAACCTGACCAGCTATTGTAATACCACCAATCGGATCCACCATATCCTTCATTTATCTGAAGCGGTTCTCCGATCGATTGTCCCAAAGATCCCGCCATTTTTTCTGCTTTATCTTTCGCTGCATTTAATGCAAGGTCTCTGGCTTGCTCACGATACTTTTTAAATTGAGTTGTCTGAAAACTAATTCCGTGTATATAATTCACACCGGATTGAAGCACACTTGTTACCAGATTTTCAACTTTTTCAGGATCAGATAGAGTTACAACAAATGTATTCCTTATAAAGTAACCAATAAAATTTCTTTTATCATAATTGTCATCGTACCTAGGTTCTACAGAAAGATAATCTGTCTGAACATCTGCATCAGGAATTTTAAAATCTTTAATTACCGCCATTGCTTTTTTCATAATATCATTATTCTTCTGTTTTGCAATCATAATATCATTATCCCAGGTTTCGACGCCAAAATGCAATTAATATTTGGTCTGGTTCAACTTTAACGACAGCTTCTCCATTAACCATGATTTTTGGTCGATCATCAAATTGCTGCGCGGAAATAATTTGGAAGGCAATGAATACAAACACTGAGGTTAATGCTAAGTTTTTCATTTTATGTCCTATTAAAATTTATCGAAACTCCACTTTCAACTTTTTTCCAAGAAGGCTCTCCAATGGCCAGTCACCAAGGTTAACAGCTTTTGCATACTCAATTGCTTTATCCGGTGAAAAATCTTTGAACTGAATTAAGTAAGCTGCCCACACATAGCTGGCACGATGTGCGGTGGTACAATGCAACAAAACTTTACCATCTGCTTCTTCTACTGCGTCAGCAAATTTAATTAAAGCTTCATTTGTATATGGTGAATCTGCCCCACCTAAAGGTATATGAACGTATTCCATTCCCGAGCTATCAACAACAGCTTCTTCATCGAATGGAACATAACCACGATTTTCCATTTCCATATCAGTTCGTAGATTAATTATTGTGGTGACTCCCTGAGATTTCAATTTTTGAAATGATTCTTCATCTGGCTGTCCACTGATAAAAAGATTACCACTTTTAACCAGAATTTGCCGGAAGCCTTCTGAATCAAGCTTTATTGGAAAAGATACGGAGTCTTGGCTAAAAATTGGCTTAACAATAAAAAGTAAAACTATGACAACTGAGAGTTTTAGGAAGTTCATTTTGATGCTCTGATGTTAAAATTAAATTATTAGCTAAATACTTTTTAAATTCAATCAATCACTATGCTCAATTGAAATTATCACATTTCCTTTTTTATGTCCAGTATCTACATAGCTATGCGCTTCAACAATTTTCTCAAGAGGAAATATTTTGTCAATAATAGGAATAATCTTTCCTGTTTCTATTAATTCAGTTACAAAGATTAGATCTTTTATTCTTTCCACTGGTGGTCTCAATCCAGTTGCCATAATCATTGTTTTCTTTTTACTGAAAAGCGAAGTCCACAATACAGAAGGTAAAACTCCAAGTGTAATTCCTGCTTCAAGAAATTTTCCATTTTCTTTGAGTAATTTTTTACATTGTGAAAAACTTGTTTTACCAACTAAATCAAAAATAATATCATAGGTCTCTCCGGACTTTGTAAAATCTTCTTTCGTATAATCAATTACTCTGTCCGCTCCTATAGACTTCACTAACTTTTTACTTGATGAGCTACAGACACCAGTTACTTCAGCTTCAAAGTATTTAGATAATTGAACTGCAGCAGAACCAACGCTTCCAGCTGAGCCGATAACGAGTATTTTATTTTTTTTCTGAATTCCTCCTTTATCACGAAGAAATGGTAATGAGGTTAAAAACCCATCACAACAAGCAATCGCCTCTTCATAACTTTTGTTAGTAGCCATTTTTGAAATGGTTGATTTGTCAACTGGTAAACAGATGAATTCAGAATAAGATCCTGCACCTGGTGTAGTGCCTATCACTTTATCGCCGACTTTAAAGGTTGTTACTTTACTCCCCACAGCCTCGATTTCACCGGCAAATTCGCTACCCAAAATTTGATTTTTTGGTTTGGTGATTCCTGTGAACATCCGCGAGAACAATGGTTCTCCCCTTCTGAAGACACAATCGGTCGCCGTCACGGTTGTTGCACGAACTTTTACTAGTACTTCATTTTCTTTCGGAGTAGGTTTTGCTATTTCTTTTAATCGAAGAACTTCCGGTGGACCATATTTTGTATATACTACAACTTTCATCAGATTTTAATCTCTTTTTTTAACGGGATTTTAACTAAAATTTAACCAAGTCAATAAACAAAAGTTTCATAATGATTGACTTTTTCCTCAACTTCTAACAAATACTTTTTATCATCAGGATAGTAACGAGCTTTTTCATATTCTGCACCTGCAAATTTAATTATACTTTCAAGCGAATTCCACTTTGTCACTGTCCAAAAATGACAAGTATCCTTTTCCTTTCGTCTCCAAATTTCAACACTAATAATGCCCGGACTTTCCTGATAATCTTTAATCCCTGTTGATACCATATAATTCAAATACTCATCTGCATATTCAATTTTTGTTTTTCCGTGCCACTTTCTTGTTATTACTGTTTCCATGATCTCTTCCTGATTGATTTATTATTCTAATCTTTATTAGTGAACTATTGATTGCTTAACGATTGGTTTTAAAAAATCCCTATGTGGTGAAATGATTATCAACTTTTGTTTGACCGATCAATTTATAACCAAGATGAATATAGAAATTAACATTCGATTCAACTTCTGTATCTAGACTTACACCGGAACTAGTTTGATGCTTTATCGCTAATTCTTCTACGGCGTTTATAAGTTGACGTGCTAATCCTTTGCCCTGGTAAGCTTTTCGAACTCCTATCATATTCAAGTGATGTTGTATCTTTTTTGGCCGAAAAACAGATGCAGCTTTTCCATAAGCTTCATACCGTTTTCGTTCCTCTGATCCGATTTCTGTCCACGAACTCTCACGTCTTTTTATCAGTTCAGCAGGTTGAGGAATTTCTTCAGGCAATGTAACAATCGCTGCAGCAACTAGTTTGTTTTCAACATTCTTAATTCCAAACATAGGCTCGTTTCTTGCAGCTCTGTTGGCCACAAAAAAGCTAACAATTTTGAAAAGCCGGTTGTCGTAATCTTTTTTATCTCCAAGTACATAACGCATTACCGGATAATCGTAAAAAGCTTCACATAAAACATCAACAACTTCTTCAGCGTCATCTTTATAAAGATATACAACTTTCATATTCTCAATTCACCTTTGATTGGATTGTTCAATAAATTTTGTCAACTCTTTCGAAAAATTACTTTCAGGGTCCTGAAGTTTTGTCATATAAGCATTGTGATCATTTCCTTTAAACACAAAAGTTTGATATTGCAATCCGGCTGTATTGAGTGCTTCAATTAAATTCAGACTTTCATTTTTAATTAGGTCATTTTCTTCATCGGTCCAGCTAATAAGTATAGGAGGAATATCATTTCGTGATTCATTTATATAATTCTGGCAGGTTGCTTCTTTCCATATTTCTTCATCATTACCAAACACCATCCCAAGATATTTTTTTGTTGCACCACCCTCTTGAGTTTTTATTTCAAATACTCCGCTGATTGTTATTATGCCAGCAATATCCCTTGGTGTAATGTCGTAAAGATTAATATACTCATCATCACATACAGCCATAGTAATTAAATAGCCGCCTGCCGAATGTCCCATAAGAAAAATTTTATTTGGATCTCCGTTATAATTAGAGACAGAGTTAATCGTCCAGGCTAAAGCAACACAAACATCTTCGAGGTGTACCGGGAACTTCACTTTCGGAGATAGCCTGTAGTTAACTAGTACAACTGTCATTCCTCTACTGGCAAGACTCATAGCCATTTCACGATATTGTTTTTTATCACCGCTTAACCAGCCTCCACCATGAACAAAAACAATAACATTCGTATCTTTTGAATCATTACTCCAAAAAACATCTACGCTTCTCAGAGTATCTTTTTCATCTGTATAAAAAATATCAAGTTCCTTATTTACATCACTGCCAAAACAGTAAGCAGAAAAAACGAGCAGAAAAAATGCAGTGATGATTGATGATAAAAAAAGTTTGTGTCTCAAAAGTATTCTCCCAGATTAATTGGAATTACGTCTCATAACTAGTGGGAAGTTAGATAAAATCGCATGGGAAATCAATAAACGAATAGAAGGAGTGATGTTAAGTATTTTTTTGTTTAAACGACTATGTTCAGTTTTTTATTACTACGGGTTTAAAATTTATATCATACTCAATTATATTTTTATAAATATCAATTAATTGACTTAGAATTGTTCAAAGCAATCATAAAACCGAAGGACGATTTCTTTTTCTAAGATAATAATGCCAGAAATAATATGCAGCTAATGAACGAAGTGGTTTCCATTTTTCGCTTAAAGTATTTATTTCTTCAACTGTTCTAACTGAACATAATTCTTTAACAGTATTTACAACTGCAATATCACCGAGTGGGAAAATATCTTTTTCCTGTAAACAAAACATCAAGTAAATATCCGTAGTCCATTGTCCGATACCCTTAATGCTCATAAGCTTATCTCTTTTTTTATTAATATCCATTCTACCAAGTCTATTAATATGAATACGTTTATCAATAACAGCCAAAGACAATGCACGAAGATAAGTCGCTTTTTGTCTACTTATCTGGCATTTCCTCATTTCCTTGTCTGAGAGTTTAAGAATTTGGTTCGGAGTAAATTCGGATAAGTAAGAATTGAGTTTATTAAAATGTGCTTCCGCAGATGCCAGGCTTAATTGCTGTCCAAGAATAATTTTTGATAACGAAATAAATCCGGGTTTCAGTTTCCAATTGGGTGGATCACCATACTTATCAGCAATTAAAATAAAAGTGTTATCATTTTTTTTTAGACTTTTGATATCAGCATCATTAACAATAGTTTGTTCTTTATTTGTGGTTTTACTCAATTGGTATTTACCCTGAACTACCTGATCCGGCAAGTTTTCTTTCGTCACGAATTTCCCCGATATGATAGTAAGCTATGATCTCATCAATTAAATCATTTTTTATATAATACCATTCACTCACATCTAAATTAAAATCTCCCTGGATTGCTTTGTATCGAACACAAGCTCTATTTTCAAAATATATCTCATCAAGTAAATTGAACTTGTATCCTAAGAATTTGTCTTTGTTTTTTTCAACCATACTTTGATATTCTTTTTTCCCGTTTATTGTGCCGAAGGGACTGGTATGTTTAAAATTCTCAGCGATTGGTAAATCAAGGAAGTCCTCATCTTCCCATTTCTTAAACCATTTTTTAATCAAGCTTTTTATTTCCATAGCTGTTCTTTCTCTTATGATAATAATATTCTTATTCTTCTATACCGTATTCTACCTGGTGTTTATAATCCTCTTCGTCGTAACTGCCTTTTGATAATTTAATTAATCCATTTTCATCAAATTGCCATCGTTCAACTCCGCTGAATTTAACAAAATTACAAGTACCATTTGGTCCTGCGTTTGTACCACTAAAAATCCAATAATATTCCGTTACCTCTGGTTTAATTATCAAACTATCCATTTCGAGTTTCAAATCCGGGAAGGCAATCATAAATTCTTCGGCAAATTTTGTAATTGCATCTCTTCCTTCAAGTGGTGGTTCGCTATTTACAATCAAACTTCCGTCGGTTGAAAAAAACGAAGCAACATTTTCGGGTTTTTGACTATTCCAGGCCGCAGTATAATTCTCTCCGAAGGTTGATATTCTAGATTGTTCGTCTGTATTTGTGTTGTTAGTATTCTGGCACCCTAACAGGAAATTTAAAAGAACGAGTAAAATTGATATTAATATAAGACTTGTAATTTTTTGCATAATCGTTCTCCATTAGATTTTTAATTTACAAAATTGCAAAAATCGTAATCAGTGTAGATGCTACTTTTAATTATTCATTGCTAATCATGATAAGTTGCTGCTGCTGCCTATATTTATTACCACCTTCCCTCGTGCATGTCCTTCTTCCACGTATCTGATGGCATCAGGAACTTCACTTAAAGGAAACCGTTTGATAATAACCGGCTTTATTTTGCCAGTTTCAACAAGTTCTTTCAGAAAATTCAGATCTATTTTGTTCAATTTCGCCGCCCCTAACCCACGTATTTTTTTATTCCCTATCATTGAAACTAAGGAACCGAGAAACATATGCTGAAGCATTCGAGACATAGAAGAAAATCCTATGATGACACAACGTCCATTTGGATTTAGTGCACGCTTAAGATCAGCGACCGAACGGTTTGCAACATTGTCAATAATCAGATCATATTTTTGCGCAGTGTTTGTGAAATCTTCATTTGTGTAATCAATAACTTTGTCTGCATCTATCGAACGCACCAGGTTAAGATTCCCGGTACTGCATACACCGGTTACTTCAGCACCGAAATGTTTTGCAAGCTGAACAGCGAAAGTCCCAACACCGCCCGAGGCACCATTGATTAATACTTCTTGACCAGGTTTGATCTTTCCTTTGTCGCGAAGTCCTTGTAGTGCACTTATTGCTGCAACGGATATGCTCGCACCTTCTTCAAAAGAAATATTGGCAGGTTTAATTACCAATACTTTTTTCCTGAACACACACATACTCAGCAAATGCACCCCCCCAACCGCAGTCTCCGAATACTTCATCTCCTGGTTTAAACTCTTTAATATTTTTGCCAACAGTCTCTACCTTCCCAGCAATGTCTATCCCGGGAATAATATTTTTTGGTTTAGTGAGTCCGAAAGCCAGACGGCCAAATTTTGGTTCTCCTCTTATCATATGCCAGTCTGCAGGGTTTACAGATGCAGCAATAACTTTTACCAGCACTTCATTTTCTTTGGGTGTTGGTTTCTCTACTTCTTTTAGTTGAAGTTCTTCTGGTGAACCGTATTTTGTATAGGCGATTGCTTTCATTATAATTTCTCATTTTGGTTGAGTTGCATGTTTTGGTGCGTTTGCTAAAAAATAATTAAAAAAGTTTTATTTGAGATTTAATTTATTCTATTCTACTTCAGCAAGTTTTATATATTCTGTTTCGGTATCATATCCGATGTATTTTCTTTCAGATTTTAAAGAAGCAATTGCATAGTGCCACTGCCCATAAATGGGTCTAATATAATATCATCTTTAAAGGAGAATAATTGAATTAATCGAAAAGGTAATTCTTCTGGAAAAGGCGCAGGATGACCAATTCTCCTGGCGCTTTCTGCATTCATTGTCCAAATAGATTTAGTCCACTCCATAAATTGTTCTTTAGAAATAGTATCAATTTTACTTTTAGATTCATTTTGATTTCTTGATCTTTTATAATCACCTTTTGAGAATATCAGAATATATTCATGAATATCCCGAAGTGTTGGATTTGAAGCTGATTGCCAACTTCCCCAAGCCGTCGAGGGACTAGCACTTGCCGCCTTATTCCATATTATTTCGCCTCTCATATTAAAACCAATTTCTATCATAATTTTTGAAATATAATCCGAGAGAGGGATGTAAGGTTTTCTGCCTAAATTCGCTACATTGATACAAGCACGACCTCCATTTATCAGCACTCTAAAAGTTTCCTTAAAAACTTTTTTTAGTAAATCGAGATATTCGTTTAATGATAAATCCTCATCATAATCTTTTGAAACATTGTAAGGTGTGAAGTTATCATTAAATGAACTGAACCTGATGGAATACTTGACATATCTGCAGATGATGAATTTATAATTTTGTTAATGAGATTTTTAGGAAAATCATTCTCAATCACTTCAATATTCTTGACTTGATTCAATTCTTTATAAAGCTTCGAGTCATAAAATTTTGAAGAATCATGATTTATTCTTCCATTTGTCCCAAATGAACTAGTTTTTGTTTCTTCTCTTTCTTTCATTGCTCCCTTATTAAATCTTAAAATCTTTGAGCTTTTGCTACATCAGTAGTCTCACGTTGGGAATTGTAATTATTTCACCAAGTCTTCTTTTCGACACCATAGATAAAAATAATTGATGTCTTGATTTAACAATTAATATTATATTCTCTCAATAGTTCAACAGTTTCGATTGTTCTAATCCAGAATTAGGTGTGATTCTGATGTGATCATATTTGTTTAACGTGGATTAAGTGATAAAAAGCCTTGTTTACTCCGCACTTTCAGGTAATCAACTTTATGAACGTAACTATCTGTAATTGGAGTGTTACCTAAAATAACAATAGGAATTTTAGTTGAAGAAACTCCGAAACGCGAATGTTAATTGCTTTGCCTATTGCTTTTAACATAGAATCAGATCGTTTAATAAACCAGGATTTCCTCTTTGTGATTTGTAATCTCCGACGAATTCAATAATTTCTTCACCTAAATTCTATAATTTGAAACAACACTCATTTTTATTTCAAAAATGATTTTTATGTTATTAGCTGTTTGGTTATCACTGTTCGATGTGGAAAAAGCTATCGCAGAGATCGATTTGGTAACCCAATTTCTTCACAAATTACTCATTAACGCATATGAATTGGATGCTCTTGCAATTGGATCTAATAAATTTCTTGTCCAGGTTTCTGTAAATTGGCCAATTAAGGAATTCCGTGATTGAAGTCTTTGACCTTCACCATCAGTTCCTCTTGGGACATAAGCATAGTTATATCCTTGAATGTTATAAAATAATTGTTCAGGGGCAGCGAAATTGCGCAATGCTTCAATAAAAAATTGCTGTTCAATTTCATTAGACCAGAGCATTATAACCTCGGTTTAATTAAATAAATTTAGAATTTGTTAAAAAAAGATTTACTAATGATCATTCAGAAAATATTCTGGTAAATTACGACGTAGCCGATACATTGCGCCCCGAACAAAATATCACTTAAAAAACAATTGCCAATAATTAAAAAAAATTAAAAAACAAAGAAAAACGAACTTGTCAAACTCAATTTAACAATTCGTCTAAATCATTTAGGCAAGTTCTCCCATAATTACACAAAAACTTATGCCTGTTCGGAGAGAGAATCAAGGAGAGGAAAGGATTGGTGGGTGATTTAATTTGAACTCACTCTAATCTCTCTCTCTTACAAGAGAGAGACTTATTAGAAATAAAGCTACAACTATTTCAATCTGTCAGAGCATTAATATTGGGTCAGAACAAATAATAAGTCCTTCTCTTTGAAAGAGAAGGGTTGGGATGAGTTCCGATGTACCGTAAAACAAATAATTCCTACCTGTAATTTTTGCTTTAATCCCCTTTGCGGAAATCCGTCTTCATATAGCATTATTAAAAATGAACTGAGTTTTTAAGAATAAGCCATCATAATAGACCGAATTCCACTTTTTAGATCATACCTATATACAACTACATTTTATTTGGTACAATTATTAGATCACTGGTGTGTTGAGTTTTCTAAAGAGGTAAATAATAATGGAACAAATATCATTAGAAATTTTCTTTGATTCAGAAACAGATTGGGAAATGAATCAATACAGAATACTTGCCGGAATTAAAAAAGCCAGGACTGAATTTGGTCAAAAGAAAATCTATCCTTCACTTGCAACGCTCATCAAACTAAACCGCGAGCTGAATCAACTAAAAGATGAAAGAAATAATCTGAGGCAGAAATTTCCAAAACAGATTAAAGGATTTGATGTTAAAGAACAAAAAGTAATTTATGAAACTTCTAAAAATCTTGAACTTAACGATAGTATTGAAAATATTTTCGAGTTAATAGATTGGGCATTACCTCAAATTAACGAAACAATTGAAGAAGGAACCGTATTATTTGAGTTTGTTGATAAGAATATGCTATTAGAGCAAGTTGGTATTCTCCCTATTTACAAAGAAGAAGGATACTTTATGATTACAGATAATATTGCTCTAGAGCTGCAGGTCCATCGTTATGAATGCTCAATATTTTCATCCGGCACAGAGAAATACCGCTCATTAAAAACTGAGGTTGTAAAAACTGAAAAACAGGGAATAATAAAACGATTGCCGGAAACGATTAAACAAGAGATTATAAAGGAAAGAACAGATTTACCGAACCCGGCAACTTATCTATTCGATACAGATCTGGATTTTCCATTCGTGGAAACAATTATGCCGGTCGCTAAAAGAAAAATGATATCACATATTGCTGATTGAAGAGCTTAGGTATTTTGTCTATAGCAAGAATTGAAACCTAACATACTGTCCTACAAACCAGGAACGGTGCTATAATCTTCAATGCTACAACCCGGCCAGACTTTTATCTCTAACAGAATTGCTATTAGTTATGCACAGCTCAAATATTTATTAACAATGAACTTATTCTTCAAATTCTATAATATCAGCGTGTATATATAGATCTGTCTGTGTATAAAGAAGAAGATTTAATATATCTGTATCATACCGAACGTTAGCCAGTAAAAGGTTCCTTCCCTCTGTATCGCCGTAATCTTTTCTAAAATTATCCCAAAGATTTTTAATTGCATCATCATATAATTTTGCCGAGCCGCCCGTTCTTACAAGAGCTAACGTATTTGCAATAAAACCACTTGAATAACTGATTCCAATTACATATTCTGCTCTAGAAAATCCTTCAACATTTCTTGCAACAAAATCAAAATTTTGTTCCGACAGTTCTACATTGGTGACATTACTTGCCATAAATGATCCTCCTGTTGAGCAACCAGATAAATAAACTAGTAGTAACAAAGTAGACAGAATAAGAATTGATTTTTTCATTTTCTTCCTTCTTGTTTTTTGTGGTGTTCTTGACGAAATGCCAATTTTAAAAATCTCTTTCAAATTTACACAAGAAACATAGACCTCTTCTCTGAGAGAATCAAGAAAAGCGGATAGCAACACTTGCTGTAATGTGAATCTTATCTAACTTTTAATCATCAAATTCTACAAAAAGAAGAAAATTTATTATGAACTTTGAAGTAACAAATTTCCAAAAAGATGTAGTAGAAAAAAGTTTTGAAAAGCCAGTAATTGTAGATTTCTGGGCTGAATGGTGTGCACCTTGTAGAATGATCGGTCCCATTCTTGAAAAGCTTGCTGACGAAAATAAACATAACTGGGAATTGGCAAAATTAGATACTGATAAGAACCAGGACATTGCCACAAAGTATGGAGTGAGGGGAATTCCAAATGTAAAACTTTTCAGAAATGGTGAAGTTATAAATGAATTCACAGGCGCTCTTCCTGAACCAGCAATTAAAGATTGGTTGAAGAAATCAATTCCAAGTAAGTTTGCGGACCAGATCGAACACGCAAAAATTTATTTAAAGAACGGTGACATTACAACAGCCAAAGCAATCCTTGAAGATGTTCACAAAGGTGATCTAAATAATAGTGAGGTAAAAGTTCTTCTCGCTAAAATATTATTGTTTGAGGATTCCAAGGAAGCAAAAAGATTGATCGAAAATGTTGATGACAATCTTGAAAATATTGAACTCGCAGAATCTATAAATACACTTAATGAGATTTTAACTCGTGATGTAAATTCACTTCCAGAAGCTTCCGTTAAAGAAAAGTATTTGTCTGCAATTGAGAATATAAAAAGGCAGGATTTCGATTCAGCACTGGCAAAACTCATTGGAATAATCAGAGAGGATAGAAGCTATGAAGATGATGGAGCACGGAAAGCATGTATTGCGATCTTCAAATTTTTAGGTGAGGAAAACGAAATTACAATAAAGCATCGAAAAGATTTTGGGCGAGCTCTATATATATAAAATTATTTTTTTCTGTAATTATAAAACTGATTGAGTGAATCAGGATTAGCAAGTGCATCTTTATTTTCCACCTCTTGCCCGTTAAGAATTTTTGAAACTGCAATCTCAACTTTTTTTCCGCTGATAGTCCTTGGAATTTCTTTTACTTCATAAATCTCTGCAGGAACGTGTCTCGGGGTAGCTTTTTGTTTAAGTTCAAGTTTAATTTTGTCTTTAAATTCTTTGTTCAATTTGATATTCTCTTTAAGTACAACAAATAAAATAATTTTTTCATCGCCATTAAATTTCTTTCCAACCGCAATGCAATCAGCAATTTCTACTAGCTCCTCAACTACCCGGTAAATCTCTGCTGTTCCAATGCGTACGCCACCGGGATTTAATGTTGCATCAGACCTTCCATAAACTACAATTCCACCATTAGCGGTGATTTTAATATAATCCCCGTGCGTCCATATTCCCGGATACTTTTCAAAATAGGCTTTACGATATTTCTCACAGTTTTCATCATCCCAGAAATACACTGGCATCGAAGGGAATGGCTCGGTACAAACTAACTCAGCCTTCTCATCAATCACCAACTCTCCATTTTCATTAAATGCTTCGACTTTCATACCTAATCCTTTGCACTGAATTTCACCTGGATAAACAGGAAGTGTTGGATTCCCCAACATGGAACATTAAATAATATCAGTCCCACCGGAGATTGAAGAAAGCTGCAAATCAGTTTTTACGTTATTATAGACCCAGTTAAATGTCTCTTCTGGTAAAGGCGAACCTGTAGAAAGAATTGCTCGTAGCGGTTCAAGATTATATTTCAATTTCGGAATAAAACCTTGTTTTCCAAATATTGAAAGAAACTTTGGGGAAGTCCCAAAAACAGTTACTCCATTTTCTGATATTTTTTTCCATAATATTTCTGAATCGGGATAAACAGGATTTCCGTCATATAAATATAAGGTTGCTCCCACTTGCAGCGAGCTAATTAACCAATTCCACATCATCCAACCACAAGTAGTGTAATATGTAATTACATCATCTCTTATTAAATTTGTGTGTAGAACGTGTTCTTTGTAATGTTGAAGCAAGGTTCCGCCAGCACCGTGAACCATACACTTTGGCAACCCGGTTGTTCCCGAGGAATACATTATATAAACAGGATGATCAAAAGGTAATTGTTTAAACGAGGTAGAATTTGATGTAAAATCTAATAAGTCATTAAATTTTATGTACTTATCATAAGTAATCTTATCTTTTTCATCGTTCTTGGAGAAAGAATTCAATTGCTGAAATTTTGGAATCCACACAATGTGTTCAATTGACTGGATTCTATTTGCAATTTCATTAATCTTCTCCTTGCAGTTTATCGCTTTTCCATTATACTGATATTCTTCTATTGCAAAGAGAAGTTTGGGTTTAACTTGTCCGAACCGATCAATAACACCCTGTATTCCAAAATCAGGGGAGCACGATGTCCAGATCGCTCCGAGACTTGTCGTTGCCAACATCGCAATAACGGTTTCAGGAATATTGGTTACAAATCCTGCAACTATATCTCCTTGTTTTATTCCTATTTCCTTCAATCCTGCTGAACAAGCAGCTACAAGTTTATATAACTCTCTATATGTTAAAACAACGTCGGGTTGATCTTCCCTGCTGCTTATTATTGCTGTGTGGTCATCTTTGTATCTTAATAGATTTTCTGCAAAATTTAGTTGGCTCCCTTCAAACCACTTAGCTTCGGGCATAATTCTTTTATCGAGCACTTTGTCATATGTTTTTGAATGCACGATTCCGCTGAACTTCCAGATCGATTCCCAGAATGCTTCAATGTCTGTCGTCGACCATTTGTGTAATTCTGAATAATTTGCAAACTGTAGATCGTATTCTTTAAACAGAAACTCTTCATATTTTTTAAGATTAGAATTCTCAATTCTATCTTCAGATGGAGTCCACAATGGTCTTAAATTACTCATATAAATAAAAAACTCACCGAAAGAGTGAGTCAGTAATAAATATTAATTGAATAAAAACTTATTTAATATGTTTTACAGATAGTGCAGCCTTCCAGGCAAAATTCATATCATCATTTTGCAATGCACACTTAACAGCCAGTTCAATATTCCTTTTTCTATTTTCCGAAATATTCAAAATAGCTATAAGCATTTTTCTATATTCGTTCATTCTTTGATACCTCAAAAATGCATCATAACCTTCTTCGAAGCCTTCAATTTTTTCTTGTAGCAGTTTTTGAAAAAATGATTTTACATCATCATCTGATGGAATAGATTCAGAGTTTCCAAATTTACCGAGATCGTTTGCCGAATAAATCTCAGATTTTCTTATGTGTTCAGGTACTTGATCGAAGCCGATACATTTTTTGCCAATAGGTTTTTCGACTTCAAAAACTCCCATACCTGCACGAGAATAGAAGTTTCCCGACATCCTAGCAACAAGATCAATCTTTGCCGGATCAATTATACCATTTGTAAATAAATCTTCCGCGACGTGAAACTTTATTACTTCGCAGATTGCCAGATTTGCTGATGCACCCCCATCACCATAACTCTTTACTTCCAAAACTTTACATTCCAATTGAAATGGAGATTCTTTAACACGTTTTGGTTTGACTAAATCGGAATCAATAGGAGTTAAACCTGTTTTTACGAACTCGTCTGTCTCAGGTGAAAATTCAGCAGATGCAAGACTAATCTGTTCAACCATCGAATGTGTTACTGCTTGAATTACGCACTCCATGGATTCAACTAAATTATTATAAGTATCTTTAAATGATGCATCCCTACCACGACGTGAAGGAGAAAATGCTACTATCGGAGGATTTGCACCGAAAGCATTAAAGAAAGAAAATGGTGATAGATTATTAATTCCATCGCTTGACAAAGTTGAAACTAATGCTATGGGTCTTGGTGCTACACCACCAAGTAAAAGTTTGTGAACTTCGGGAACAGATAAATCTTTAGGTTCGTAGTGCAACATTATGAAACGTTCTTTTTCTTAGCGAGAATAGATCTGATTTTCTTTGCTTTTCTGATTTTGTTTTTCAATACTCCAAGTCCAGTAATTTCTAATTCGATTTCATCTCCATCATTTAGCCAAATCGGTTTAAAGTCGGTTCCTTTCTCTTTTGCCTCTAATGCCCATGTACCATTTAACTCAAGATAACAACCTGTGCCAACTGTTCCTGAGCCAATTACATCACCCGGCAATAATCTAACACCGTAAGATGCACGTTCAATAATTTCAGCAAATGACCAGTTCATATCTTTCATGTTTCCATCGGAAATAAGTTTTCCGTTGTGTTTAGCTGTCATCCGAAGGTCATATTTATTCCCCAATTCTCCCGGTATTTTGTATTCCTCAAGTTCATCTGGTGTGACAAGCCACGGACCAATTGATGTAGCGAAATCTTTTCCTTTTGCCGGACCCAGATTCAATTTCATTTCTTCCATTTGTAAAACACGCGCAGATAAATCATTCATCACCATATAGCCTGCGATAAAAGAATCAGCTTCTGCAGCGGATATATTTCGACCTTCTTTACCAATTACAATTGCAGCTTCTAACTCAAAATCAAGTTTCTGGAGGTGATCTTCTTCCACTCTGATCTCACCTTCACCAAAAATTGCGTTATGATTTGTGAAATAGAAAACAGGATATTGGTCGAACTCTGGTATCATTTCAACTCCACGGTTTCGTCTGGCTGTTGCAACGTGTTGTCTGAAAGCATAACCATCTCTGCAGGATGTAGGATTAGGTATAGGCGCTAACATCTTAAGATTTTCATCTTCGACGAATGAAGTAATTTTTCCTTCTTTGATTGCCTGTTCCACCTGACGAGCAAGATTCATAAACTCTTCGCCACCACGCAGAAATCTTCTCATTCGATTTGGAAGTTCTAATCCTAATCCTGCTGCACATTCCTGAAGATTGAAAATCTTTCCATCGACAAATAATCCCAGTCTGTTTTTTTTCTTTGTTGTATAAGAAACTAATTTCATTATTAAATAATCTCTTTCTTATCGTTTATCTAGTTTTTCTCAAGCCATGATTGTGAGTAATCATCAACCATTGTGGCTTTTACATTTTTAGTAACACGAAGTGGTTGAAATGTGTCAATCATAATAGCGTATTCTTCTGTTTCTTTCTTTCCTATCGAAGCTTCTGTTTTTCCTGGTTGCGGACCGTGTGGTATCCCCATTGGATGAAGCGTTATTGATCCTTCCTGAACGCCAGTTCGAGACATAAAATCTCCATGAACATAGTAGAGGACTTCATCGCTATCTACATTTGAATGGTAATAAGGTGCTGGAATAGACTGCGGATGAAAATCGTAAAGTCTTGGGACAAAATTGCAGATAACAAAATGCTCAGTTTTAAATACTAAATGAATCGGTGGAGGAAGATGAATCTTTCCAACTTTGGGAGCGTACTCTTTTATATTAAAAGCATATGGATAAAGAAATCCATCCCAGCCAACAACGTCAAATGGATGATGCGGAAGTCTAAATTCAAACATTTTATCTCTTACTTTTAACATCAATTTAAAATCAGCGATCTTATCAACAGGCTCCATAAATTCAGGCACTCTAAAATCACGTTCGTAATAAGGAGCTTCTTCTGTCATCTGTCCATAATCATTTCTGAAGTGAGCTGGAATTTCATACGGTGTATCTGATTCAATAATAAAAACTTTATTGTTTTTGTAGTCATCAAATTTTAATTGATAAGTAGTTCCCTTTGGTATTATTAAATAATCCCATTCATCAAATTTTATCATTCCATACTCAGAAAGAAGAGCTCCTGTTCCATGATGAATAAAAACAATTTCGTGCATTTGACTGTTGCGATAAAAGAAGTCTGAATCTTCAGTAATATGAGCTGTGGACACTGCACAATGGTCATTTTTCAAAAATTCATTTCTTGCTGAAAGGATGTTGCCTTTGGTTTGTCTTCTTATCGGTAATAAAGTGATAGTATTCGACAGGTGCATTATTCCAATCGTTTGCAGATGAATCGATTTCGACTTCGCTGATTTTTTCAACCTGCGGTGGCATATACAAATGATATTTGTTCGAGTAGATTCCTGAGAAGCCTTTTGTGCTAAAAAGCTCTTCCCTGTAAAGTGACTTACCATCTTCTTTATAAAAAGTAGTATGTCTCTTGGGTGGTACTTTACCAATTTTTACATAAAATGGCATTCATAACCTCCAAATAATTATTCAAAATTTATTTTACTTTATCAAGACTTCCACGTTGCGCCTGATCTCGTTCAATTGATTCGAACAGCGCCTGGAAATTACCTTGTCCAAAACCTTGGGCACCTTTTCTTCTTTGAATTATTTCGTAGAAGAAAGTTGGTCTGTCACCAATTGGTTTTGTAAACAACTGAAGAAGATATCCCTTACCTTCTATATCGCAGAGTATTCCATGTTTCTTTAATTCACCTATATCTTCAGTAACTTCAAATCCTCTTTCCTTCAAAGTATCATAGTAAGAGTCCGGAACTGAGAGGAACTCCATTCCATTGTTTCTCATAGCGGCAATAGTTTTAATAATGTCGTTTGTTATAACTGCAACATGCTGAATTCCCGATCCGAGGTATTCATCAATATATTCTTCAATCTGTGATTTTTTTAATCCTTCATACGGTTCATTGATTGGATTTTTAATTGCTGGTCCTTCAGTTGAGCGAACTACTTTGGAGAGAAGTGCAGAATATTGAGTAGAGATATCACCCGGACCGAAATCTATAAATGTTTCAAAGTTCAGAGTTTTATTCAGATAGTTTACCCACAAATCCATTTCATTTGTTCTAACATTTCCCACAATGTGATCTATCGCCTGAAGACCAGTATCTTCTGATTTAAATTCAACTTTCTGAATTGGCTTTCCGAAGCCAGGTTTAAATATGCCTTTATAATTTTCTCTGTTCACAAAAACGATTTCAGCATCATCATATAACTTTAATGCAGCTTCTTCGACAAAGCCATTTTCATTTTCGGTTTTGATTGGTTCCCATGCTGGTATAGCTCCGTTTTTTATTGCAGCATCAAAAGCTTTTTTTACATCTTTCACTTTAAGTGACCAGCGTTTTACCCCATCCCCGTGTCTTTCAATAAAGGAATATACCTGATATTGACTTGGGTTGATCGCTGAAGTAACAACAATACGAAGATTATTTTGCTCAAGATAATATGATACTTTACCTTTAACTCCTGTTTCAGGACCGGAATATCCAACTATTTTCATCCCCATAGCTTTTGCATGCCAGTAAGCCCACATTTTAGCGGAACCAACATAAAATTCAACATAATCATAGCCCAGCAAACCTAATTGTTCTGCCATTTCAAAACTCCTGAAGTATTATAGATGTGGAAAATTTAATTCAAATTTAAGCGAAATACGTCTCATTGCAAAACAAAGATAAAAAGAATTATCTTTTCATAAAATGCTGAATTATCAACTCATATGGAATCGAGCAACAAGAAATTATTCTTAGTATTAACTTTTATTGTTTCAAAATTTTTATTCTTAAATCTACACTCAATCTTCAGAGGACAAACCGAACATAAAGGTTTCCCTGGTTTACAGATTTCCCTTCCCAGCTTTATTAAATTTGTATGAAATTGATGTGCAATTCCAGCAGGGATAGATTTATTTATTAGCTCAAAAGTTTTATCAGGTGTTTTGGTTTTAACTAATCCGATTCTATTAAGCGTTCGATGAACGTGAGTATCAACTGGACAAACATTTCTTTCAAGTGAAAAAAGTAAAACACAACTGGCAGTCTTTACTCCGATTCCTTTTATTGAGGTTAACTCTTTAAGAATATCCTCATCTTTCATTTTCCGAATGTACTGCAAATTAATTTTTTTATGATTTTGTTGTAGCGAAATAAGTAATTTTTTTATGGTTTCTGATTTTTGTTTTCCAAGTCCTGCAACTCTGATTATTTTTTCGATTTTATACCTAGGAATTTCAACCATCTCTTCCCAGGAATCATATTTCTGTTTTAAATTTTGATAAGCTTTATAGGAATTATTGTCATTAGTATTTTGGGAAAGAATTGTTGCAATCACGGTATCGATGGGATTTGGTAGTTTCTTTGGTCTGGAAGGAATTCCAAAGTGTCTAACAAGAAGCTGATTTATCTTTTTAATCTTATCTTTTAAATTCATGCAATATTTATGAACAACTCATTTAAAGTTAAGTTCTAATAATTAATTACCAAATATTTATCTTTGCAGAGCGATAACAGAATGTTAAAATACACAAAGGAATTTAAATGGGCACATTGATGACAAGTATTTCCGGAATCCGGGGTATTATCGGCAGCGGTCTTGAACCAGAAACCATAGTTAAATATTCAGATGCTTATGCTGATTTTATCGACACCGGAAAAGTTGTTTTGGGTAGAGATGCAAGAATTACAGGTGAAATGGTAAACCAGATAGTTACTGGTACTTTGTTAGCCAAAGGTATTGATGTAATTGATATCGGGATTTGTCCTACACCTACTGTTCAATTCAATGTGAAAAAATTAAAAGCAAATGGTGGGATTGCAATATCTGCAAGTCATAATCCAAATGAATGGAATGCATTGAAACTTCTAAACGGTACCGGACAATTTCTTTCTCCGGATGAATACATACAGATGCAGAAGTTTTTGAAGAAAGGAGAAATGAACTATAAATCCTGGGATAAAATTGGTAAGCGAACTGAATATTCAAAAGGTATTCAAAATCACGTTGATGCAATTTTTGATTTGGGTTTAATCTACATTGATGAAATAAGAAAAAGGCGATTCAAAGTATTATTAGATTGTGTAAATGGTGCTGGTGCATACATGCTTCCACAATTTTTGAAAGAATTTGGTTGTGAAGTAATTGAAATGAATTGTGAACGAACAGGTATATTTCCCAGAAAACCTGAGCCTCTACCTGAAAATCTGGTTGAGACAATGAATAAAGTTAAAGATTCCAATGCCGATCTCGGAATTGTTGTTGATCCGGATGTTGATCGTCTTGTTTTAATTACAGATAAAGGTGAACCTTTTAGTGAAGAAAATACAATAGTTCAGGTTGTACAGTTTGTTCTCTCAAGAAAAAAAGGCAACGTAGTCGTAAATCTTTCAACAACAAGGGGTGTTGATGATGTTGCTGCAAAATTTGGATGCGAAGTTTTTCGCTCACCTGTTGGTGAAGCAAATGTTGTAAAGAAAATGAAAGAGGTTGATTCGGTTATTGGTGGCGAAGGAAGCGGCGGTGTAATATTTCCCGAACTCCATTATGGTAGAGATGCTCTGGTTGGAATTGCTTTAACTCTTCAGCATTTGACGGATTACGGTAAATCCATATCAAATATGAAAAACGAATTGCCTCAATATTCTATCTCAAAAAAGAAGATTGAATTAACAACAGATCCTGAAGCAATAATAAAGAATCTAACAGATAAATACTCAAATCAAAATATTAACATAGACGATGGATTACGAATCGATTTTGATGATCATTGGGTTCATTTTAGAAAATCAAACACGGAGCCGATAATTAGAATAATAACTGAAGCAAAATCGAAAAATGAGGCGGATCAGCTTTCCGAGAAATATTTTGATGAGATTAAAAAATTGATGTAGAATTACCAATTATCCTTTAATAAAGTCTGCTTCTTTTTTGAATGTAACGAAGAAGAGCTTTATCATACGGATCTGATGTTTCGATGAGGTTGTAATCTATATTTGAATTCAGACATTCAGTTTTGATTTTACCTGTGAATTCAGCCATTGCTTCACGATAGGCTTTCTGGATTTGGTAAGGTTGAGTAGTCATTTCATCTCCTGTCTCCAAATCTTTAAATATTGCATCTTTACCAAAAGAAAATGATTTTTCCATCGGGTCTAAAACCTGGAATACAATTACCTCACTTTTCTTGTAGCTGAAATGTTTCAGTGCTTTTAATACTGAATCTATATCATCAAATAAGTCTGAGATAATTACCACAAGTCCTTTTCTTTTAATCTTTTCCGCCGATTCACTTAAACTTGTAGCTGTATTAGTTCTTGCTGAAGCTTCCACATTAGCAAGATTTTTTAATATTTCCTGGAGATATGCCCGGGAAGATTTGGGCGGCAGGTATTTATTTATTTTATCAGCGTAAAGTGTAAGTCCAGCGGCATCCTGTTGATGTATCATTAAATAGCTTAATGCAGCTGCAAGAGTTATTGAATAATCAAGTTTTGAGATATTATCAGATGAACTGTATGCCATTGAATTGCTTGTATCCAGAAAAATATAACATCTTAAATTTGTTTCTTCTTCGTATTGCTTAATAAAATATTTTTCTGTCTTGCCAAAAACTTTCCAATCAACATCTTTTAAATTATCACCTTGCATATAAGCACGATGTTGCGAAAATTCTACACTAAAACCATGGTAGGGACTTTTGTGTAATCCAACCATAAAACCTTCAACTACGAGTCGTGCTTTTATTTCAAGCGAATTGAGTTTAGAGATAAATGAAGGATCAAGAAAATTTTTATAATCTCTTACCTGTTCACTCATTATTGTTCTTTAGCCATATTTCTGGATAGAATTTCTTCGGGTGAAAGTCCCATATTATCTAGCTCAGCTTGGGCTGATGCAGCTAATTCATTATCCGGATATTCTTGTAGAAATTGTTTATAAATGGATGTGGCTGCTTCGAAATCCTGCAAATCATTTGCATAAATAAAGCCTGCCATAAATAAACCTGATGGAGCAAATTCGCTCTTCGGATAATCATCGTGAATTTTCTTAAACAATTCGATTGCTTTATTTAAATTTTCTCTCTCTGAAAGATTCTTGATTTGTTTATTCTGGTAGATTGATGCAGTTTCTGAAAGTGCTTCAGGAGCTAATGCACTTTCAGGATAATCTTTTACTAACTCTTCAAAAGACATTACTGCTTCAGGATATTTTTGATCCTTTAGGTTTGCCTTTGCTTCATCAAATAGCTCCTTATCCGTTTTTTTGGATGAACAACCAAAGAATAACAGTAGTGTCAAAAATGCAATTACTGATTTCATTTTAATGCCAATTAGTGAATAATAACGTTTGAAAATTATAACTAATTGGCTGAACAAACAATGATTCTAAATATCCCCAAATAAAAAAAAGCCAGCTCATATTTAAAAGCTGGCTATTTGAAGAATAATCTTAAAGAAATATTATTTAGTCAATATCATCTTCTTTATATCCACAAAGTTTGATCCATCAATTCCGGCAGCTTCGATTCTGTATAGGTAAACACCAGAATTCAATGCTGAAGCATCAAAATTAATGCTATGTCCACCTGCTACTAAGTTTGTGTTAACAAGAGTAGCAACTTCCTGACCAAGTACGTTAAATACTTTCAAACTAACTTTGGAATCAACAGCTAATCTGAATGCAATTTGAGTGCTTGGATTGAATGGGTTTGGATAGTTCTGATCTAAAGTAAATACGGCTGGAGCAGGAACATTAACTTCTATTTCATTTGAGTAGTTAGTTGTTCCGTCGAAATCCAATTGTTTAAGTCTGTAAGTGTAAGAGCCAACCTGAACAGAATTATCGGAATAAGTATAAACCTGAGATTCTGTTGTTGTTCCCTGACCCTGAACAAACGCTATAGTTTCGAAGTCGTTTCCAGGTACTTCTTTGAACTTCAAATCCCTGGTTGTTGGTTTCAGTAGCGGTAATCCACTGTAAATCAACAACACCAAAATTAGCATTCGCAGTGAAAGATGTAAACTCGACAGGAACGTTATCATCTCCGTTTATTTGTATTGAAAAATCCGTTGCAGGATCACTGCTCCATGTTACTCCTGGAGTTTCGAAAGCATATCCACTTCCTACTATGCCATGAGTGGCATCAAGGTTTCCAGTTTCCCAGAAGAAGTTTCCTGATTCTACGCTGTTATTGAAGATTTCAACCCAATAGGTACCAGCTGTGGCAACTGGAATTGGAGTAGCACTGAAATCGAAAGTAAACATATACTCATTCACACCAAACAGAACAACGCCTGTACTTACTCTGCTGGTTGCTTGAAGACCACTTGCACTGAATAATACAGACCCAGGCGATCCTGCAGCATCAGCATGAAGTATAATTGTGAAATCATCTGTTGTATTCGGGATGTTCTCTGGATAGTATCCACCCCACATAACAAGTTCCGTAACTACAACATTAGGACCTGCAATTGTAACATTAACATTTTCCGCTACCACTTGTGAACCAGTAGCCGCGCAAAGCGCACAACTTGCGTCGGAGAATACTCCGTTTACCTGGTTTGGTGCCTGATCAAGAAAAACCACAGGTACCATATCAGAAGCAGTTATGTTAGATGTTCCGTTAACATTTGCTTGCCCGTAATCCTGAAGCGATGCATATTGAGCAAATGCAGAAAATGAAAAAAGAACAATGAAAATTGCTGAAAAGAATTTTGGCATGGTGCCTCCTCTTATAAGTGAATAGATAGGTTATTTAGTAAGCAACTAATTAACTTCAACGAATATAAGAATAATTTGTTAAATACAAAATAATTTTTTGTTCATAAAAAAGCCGACTCATATTTCAGAGTCGGCTTATAAAAGAATTATTTAACCAAAATTATTTGGTCAATATCATCTTCTTAACGTCAACGAAGTTATAACCATTAACTCCGGTTGCTTCAATTCTGTATAGATAAACACCAGAATTCAATCTTGAAGCATCGAAATTAATGCTATGTCCGCCTGCTACCAGGTTTGAATTAACCAAAGTAACAACTTCTTGTCCAAGTACATCGAATACCTTCAAGCTAACTTTTGAATCAACTTTTAATTGGAAGTTGATCTTTGTGCTTGGGTTAAATGGATTTGGATAGTTCTGATCCAGAGCAAAAACAGATGGAGCAGGAACATCAGCTTCTATTTCATTTGAATAGACAGTTGTTCCGTCGAAATCAATCTGTTTTAGTCTGTAAGTATAAGAACCAACTTCTACAGATTTGTCAGAATAGGTATAAACCTGTGATTCAGTTGTTGTTCCCATACCTTCAACGAATGCAATAGTCTGGAAATCACTACCAGCATTGCTTCTCTGAACTTCAAATCCCTGGTTGTTGGTTTCAGTAGCAGTGATCCACTGTAAATCAACGACACCAAAATTAGCATTTGCCGTAAATGATGTTAATTCAACCGGAGTTACATATTGATAAGTGACTGTGAGATAAGGTACATTTGTCTGTGCCCATCCTTCGTAGTCAACAAAATAGGTTGTTCCAGCATCCCAATCTTGAACTCCAATTGCAAACCAGCCTTGTCCTAGTGCAGCTTTCAAATCTGCGTATGCAGTACTTTCATCCAATGTTCGCTGCTGCCATCCGTTGGTCATTGTTCCGGGTTCCTGGTTAAAGCTATATGCACTTCCCTGAGTAACATTATTGCTTACTTGGGTAAATATATCTGAAGCTGTGCCTGTAATTGGGTTTACGCTTCCCATAGGAGTTATTGACCAATATGGAAAGTTATTATTATATAAATATCCATTAAACATAATTTCAGTTATTGTAGTAGATGGATCGTTTACTATAGGCGTACAATCGAATACCATCCAACCTGCAAACCCACTACCGACACAATTAACATAACTAACTTCGGTTTTAGTTGAAGCGTCACAAGTTCCAGTCCAGTAGTCAGCGCTTTGCGGATAAATGTCAACTGTTGTTATCACTAAATTAGGATCTTGCATTGTTGTAAATGTCCAGGTTGGCCCAATTGTACTACAGGTATCGTTCATTCCAACAATCTTCCATCCATAAGTGGTAGCGTAATCTAAAGGACCTGGTACTGCATAAGACGTGACAGGAGGACCTGTATAGATCATATTCCCATCAAACCAAACCTCAATATTATTTGCACCAGCACCATTTGTCCAACTGATTTGTGATAGATTAATATCAACATCGGTTGCACCATTCGCTGGATTAGGATTCGTAGGATCGCCTACCGGGCAAGGTGGGCCTGTAGTTGCAACTTCATAAACAAAGATTTGATCTCCATTTGGATTGCCCTGTAATAATCCACCAATTGTAAAGAAACCGCTTGCAAAATCAGTCATTGAGCATAAACCACCCGCAATTGAGAGATTTCCTGCAACTATTCCGACATCAGACATAACATCGTGAGTTACACCGGTTGCTGTACCTGTAGCAATGTCCCATTGAGAAATAGTCTGGGGAATGCCACCGGTGGTATTTTCTTGGTTAAAAACCCATAGATATGGTCCCCCTGGACTTACGTTATCATAAGCAGCGCCGTATTGAGCTACAAATCCGGTCGTGATTGTTGCAAGTGTAGCACCAGTGCGGCTGACCAATGTAGGAGGAGAGGCCCAATCACCAACCCAGAATGCATCTGAACCTTCATCATATGCAATAAATCGAACTGGTACTGGTGAAGTAATTGTACCAATCAAGGTTTTTGTAACAAAGTCCATCTGGTATATGGTGTTTGATGCTGCACCACCATACATATACGTACCGTCAAATGCAAGATCTCTCAATCCTGAAACGCCTGGAATTGAGAATTCTTCAAGCATTGTTGTGCCAGTTGCATTGTATTTATGTATAAGGTTCGTCGCCCATCGTGTAGAATAAAAATAAGTTCCATCCCACTCGCAGCCAGCATTTCCGGCTGCACCAGTTAGAGCATTTGCATCAAATTGTAGTAATACATCCCACATCGCTACGACATTATTAGATGTAGGGATTTTAGGTGAGGTGTTAGGACTTCTATCCACTACATCTTGTGCTACTAAGGTAATACACCAAAATAAAGTGAAAAGAATAATAAAAGTTTTGAAAAGATTTTTCATGAAATGACCCTCCTGAAAATGATTGAAGATATGTTGTTTAGTTGAAGAAATATGAACGAATTCATAAACTTAAAACTATTCCCTAATTTGAATGGAGTTGACACAGATATTATATTGCTTCAAAAAGAATACAGTCAACATTAAGAAAAATTAACTTTTATTGCAAATCCCTCAAGCAATAAATTATTTGTTAATATTGTTAATAATCATATATTCACTAATCAATAACCTTACCAAATAATTTAGTAATCATAGTTTAATCTTATCATTCTTAGCTAAAGAATCTGCTTCCATTTTTTTCTTGTATTCAATTAGCTTTTTGGAGATGTTAGAATTGGCAATACTTAATATGCTTACTGCTAAAAGTGCAGCATTCTTTGCTCCGTTTATTGCAACCGTTGCAACTGGAATTCCAGGTGGCATCTGAACAATCGAAAGTAATGAATCCATTCCCTCTAAAGATTTCCCTTTGATAGGAACACCTATGACTGGTAGTGTTGTTTGTGCGGCAGTAACTCCTGGCAAATGTGCTGCACCACCTGCAGCAGCAATAATGACTTTTAGTCCCCTGCTAACTGCAGTTCGCGAATATTCTGCGTGTTGATTAGGTGTACGATGTGCAGAAAGTACTTTCACTTCATAACCAATACCAAATTCATTTAGAATTTTAATTGCATCTTCCATTATTGGCATATCGGAATCACTTCCCATAATAATACCAACTTGAATACTAGTTTCACTCATAATTATTTCTCAATTTGTTTGTTAATTAATTACCAATTAATAATTTTTATTCCATCACCATCAGATCTTAGTAGTATTGCTTTTTGAAGATCACTTCTGAAAATTTTAGAATCCATATTTTTCAATCTATCCAAAACTTCCTGAACGGGATGACCAAATTTATTTTTATATCCGGCACTGATCAAACTTATTTTGGGTGTTACATATTCTAGAAACTCTTCAGAAGAACTGGTTTTACTTCCATGATGCCCAACTTTTAATACATCTGAGTTAAGAAAATTACTATACTTTTTTAAATAAAACTTTTCCATCTTTTTTTCTAAATCTCCTGTAAAAAGAAACCTTGTTTTTCCAAAATCCAATTTAAATACTCCGCTTTTGTCATTTGTCGATCCACCCGATTTTCTTTCAAGGTTTTCATCATTCAAAAAATATAGTACAGCATTACCAACCACCAATTTTTGTTCTTTAAAGTATTTTATCGGCAGCTCTTCTTCCTTAATAAATTTCTCGAACCTTTTATCTTTGCTTAGGGATGTATCTAATTCAGGTTTATATATTTCTGATATAAATCCTTGTAATACTAATGAAACAAATCCGCCGTAATGGTCTGAATCAATGTGACTGACAATTCCATAATCGATTTTTTCGACTCCGAGATAATTCAATAAGGGAATAATTACTCTATCACCATTATCGAACGAAGTGGTTGCATTACCTGCATCCACAAGGGCTGTTTTACCATTTGGAAATTTAATTAAAAAAGAATCTCCCTGCCCAACGTCAATCATTAGAACACTAAGATAATTATTCGGTAATAAGTCTTTGTCATCCACTGATGAGTAAATAAAAGTATTTGCAAAAATTAAGATCAATAAAATCACTTTTGTTTTTACAGTTTCAAATCTTGGAATAAAATAAAGCAAGAAGATGAGGAAGAAATAAAATATGATTAAATCGAACAGAGAATAGTTATTGATGCTGATGAATGCAAATGAGAGATTACTTGAAAATTTAATTATTGACAAAACAAATGAAACAAGAAGATCATTTGCTGCAGCAAAATATATTGCCACAAACGGAAGGATAACTGAAGACGCTAAAGTAGCGATAGCTGCTCCGATAATAAATCCGATAGCTGGTATCACAATCAGATTTGTAAATAACGCAATGATGGAAAACTTATTAAAGTATAACAGTGTGAACGGCAGCGTACCAATCTGGGCACTCAAAGAAACCGCAATGAATAAAATCAAGTATCTCAAAAATTGATTTTTAACTTGCCACTTCTCTATTAGTGTATTCAAATAAGGAAGAAAAATCCCGATTGCCAGAACTGCAGCAAAAGACAATTGAAATCCCGGGTTATAAATTTCATTCGGATTTATAATCAAAATGATAACAGCCGCAATCGAAATAGAATTGATGAGATTAGTACTTCTATTAGAAAGAATCGCAATTAGTAAAACGATTGCCATAACTGTCGCTCTGAAAACAGAGGGTGGTACCCCGGTAATCAGCATAAAACAGATTAATCCTACACCAGTCAGTATTGAACGGAGATAAATATTAAATCTTCCAAAGAGAAAAAGAAAAATCAAAATAATATAACCAACATGCAGACCTGAAACTGCCAGAACATGAACAACACCGGCGTTTATAAATTGAGTCTTTGTTTGATAATCTATTTCACCCCTGTCTGCCAACAACAATCCGCGAAGTAATGCTGCTGATTCAGGTGGATAATAATTTTTTATCTGATCATCAATCGCTACTCTTGATTGATATATTAAGTTTGAAAAATAATTAGCATTAGAATTTAGAACAGTTATATCAGTTAATTTGTTGATATTTATTATGCCTAAAATTTCTTTAGATTTTAAATATGCATCATAGTCAAACTCACCAGGATTTCGTTTCTCTCTTCCTTTGTGATAGAAACCAGTAACTTTAATACTATTCCCAGGTTTTAACTTGTGTGATAATTTAATAATTGATCTATTACTAAGTTTAACTTTACAAAGGAGGTTTAATTTATCTTTAATTAAAAATTCTTCGGAATAAATTGAATCAGTTGCCAAATAAAATGTTAGCTCGTTATCTCTCTTTAAATCAATCTTTACTATTTCGCCAACGGCTGTAGTGTTTTTTTCCAGATCCAATTTGGTGGCAAATGGACTAAAAGAGATTTTATTCATTCCGGCTAATACATTCCCTGCAGAAAAAATTATTATCGCACTTAACACAAAAGTCAATATCGAAAAATGAGTTTTGTCACCAATACTTTTATGGAAAGGAATCAATAATATCAAACCAGCGAAGGATAGTATTAGAAATAAGATTCCTATTTCTATAAATTGTGCGGATAAAATACCTGCACAGAATAGTATTGCCACTTTAATTATTGGATAATCTTTCATTTACAATATTTAATGATTGCATTTTTAATCTGGCTTATATCCGTAACCCCTTCTGCAATTTGATTAGCCGATTTTCCTGCTGTAATAGTCAATGATGGATTTCTTGTGTGAGTTTTTACAGATATATCCTCAATGTTCCCATGATCAGAACATATTATGAGAGTCATTCTGTTTGAATCAACTTCATTCAACAATGTGAATAGAAATTCATCCAACTCTGAAAATAATTTTTCAAATTCATTCGCGAGTCTTAAATGACCAAGATGATCAGTCAAATAATATTCATAAAGAGTAAATTTATAATTATTGGATATTCCCAATAGTCTTCGAGCAGCAGATTTCGGCTTAATTATTTTCAATTTATAACCAAGTCGCTGATTCCATCTTTCATTTGTGATTTCCGCAGTTAATGCCTTACCTTTTCTAACATCAGTAACTCTATTCAATCTGATTCCGGACAAACGACAGGTTAACGAAGTAACGCTAAGTCGTGATCTTCCGGAATTAACATAATCAAAAAAAACTTTTGGATATGCGTTTGCGAAATAACTACTATTAAATTTTTCTTTATAATAAACTAGTAAACTATCTTTTTGTAATTTGGGAATCGTGGTTGTATAAGGAAATGGTCCATAATGTTTTCCAACAAACTTTGGAGCATTGAATCCACAAAAAAGAGATGCTTGTCCCGTTCCGCTTTGTGGCAAACCTTCGACACCTAAATTTGCATCGGTTGGAAAAAGAAATTTTTGTCCGTTCACCAATCTCATTTTATCAAGCGAAGGTATCTCTCCAAATATTTGTTCATATGTTTTAAAACCATATTTAAAAAATGGATTGAATTGGTAATCCCTTTTTCCGATCCCGACTCCATCCAGAAATACCATCAGAACATTATTCATACTTATTATTCTTTTGATTCTACTATAACTGTGACAGGACCATAATTGACAGATTCTATATCCATCATCGCCCCAAAAATTCCTTCCTTAACTTTATTTTCTCCCAGGTTAATCTTCATCCTTGAAATAAATTTATTATAAAGTGGAATAGCTTCATCAGGTTTTGCTGCATTTGTAAAATTCGGTCTATTCCCTTTCAAAGTTTCACCATACAACGTGAATTGTGAAATTATTAGAATTTCTCCACTAATATCTTTTATTGAAATGTTCATTTTGTCATCTGCATCTTCAAAAATTCTAAGGTTTACGCACTTATCGGCTACAAAGACTACCTCTTTTTCACTGTCACCTGATTTTATTCCTAGAAGTATTAATAAACCTTTCCCTATTTCCTGATGATAGTTTTGCTCTGGAATTTTTACTGAAGCAAAATTGACTCGTTGAACGATTGCTCTCATCTTATTTCTCCGTATACAATTCGATCAAGATTTTGATAATCCTTGATAACACGAACATCAATAAATTGATTTTTCTCCATTATCCATATTACTTTCTCGCTCTGATTTTCCCCTATTTCAAAAAAAAGTTTACCCTTCTTTTTTAATTTCGATAAAGCTTTATTTGCGATCACTTTATAAAATGTAAAGCCGTCATTTTCATCCGTCACAGCTGCTCTTGGTTCAAACTCTCTTATTTCTTTTTGAAGAGTTGAAAAGCTTTCCCTTGAGACATAAGGCGGATTTGATACTATAACATCAAACATAGGAAAAATGTTTATATCATCTTTTAAAATATTATGACAAATAAAATCGATCTTCTCCGATACATTATTTATTTCAGCATTACGTTTTGAGAGTTCTATTGATTGTTCACTGATATCAGTAGCAACAAGTTCGACCTTCTCAATATTTGAAGCAAGAGCAACGGCAATATTAGCACTTCCACAACCAATATCGAGAATAGTCTGATCGTTCTGATTATTTAATTGACCGATTATACATTCGACTAAAATTCCAGTTTCCGGTCGTGGAATCAGCACCGATGGATTTACCATAAAATCTAATCCATAAAATTCAACTCTTCCCAAAATATATTGAAGTGGTTCAAAGTTTCCCCCTTCTTTTTATAAACTCCCGATATTTTTGTAATTCCACCTCTTTTAAAGGCTTATCAAATGACAGATATAGCTCAAGTCTCTTGCATCCAATAATTTCTGCTAGTAACAATTCTGCATTCATTCTTGGAGATTCAATTCCTTTACCAGCAAGATAATCTGTAGATAATTTTATTGATTCTAGTACTGTTATCATTTAATAAATTTAGGAAATACTTTTCTAATTTATTAAAACGGTATAAATTAATTGGTGAGAAAAAAGTAAATAAGTGTACCGACACAAATTTCCATAGCTATAAAAGTTCCAGCACTTTGGCCATCATAATGATCTATGTTATCAACTAATCCAGGATCGCCAGTAATTTTATATTTTTCATATAAATCATCTGCTTCAAGCTTATAATACGCTGTGGCTGCACCAAGAGCAATTGCAGTACCCAGTAAAACTGTAAAGAGCGTCGATCCATAAAATTCCTTATTCGGAGCCTCTCCATCAAATCGCAATTCAGGGATTTGACCTTTATTGATTTCTTCCGACGTCACAATCAAACTAGTGTAGTCTGGTTTTTCCAAAGTAAGATTTTTAAATCCTGATTCAAGTAAAATTGGGGTGAAGCCTATAAGTGAATCATTTTCATAAACCCGTACGTCTTGCGGATTCGTGTTAAGTATTGTCTGAGATTTAAAACTATAACTAAGAAATAATTCCATTGTGTCTTTTATTACTATTGTATCTTCAATTGTTTCTGCATTCCATCTTTTTAAATTATCAATTAGTAAAAGTGAATGAATACCTATTTTCTCTTCAATTTGGAATTTGCTTGCGACTCCTATAAAATTTTCATCAATGAATAATGCCGCAGAATCAACATTTGTTTGAATTGTAATCGTGGATTTATCATCCTGCGCATATGCATTAAAGAAGATTACGAGAGTTAAAACAAGTAACTGTATTTTAATCGATAAATTCATAAGCTCTGATTACTCCATCATCAAACCCGATAAATAAAACATTGTTGTGAATTACAGGTGTAAGTTTAGCCCTTCCTTCAAGTGATATTGACTTTATTATTTTACCATCTCTTTTATCGATCATATGCACCGCAAATAAAATATCCGGTAACAGAATCATATTTTCTGTTACTAATGGTGTGGTATCCAAAAGGCCCGGGAATTTTATTTCCCAGTTTAGTTTTCCATCGGACTTATTTAACGAAAAGAAATTACCCTTCAAATTTCCGAAATAAACATTTTTATCATCAATTGCAGGATTCATCAGTATTCTTTCTTTCGAATCGAATTGCCACACTATTTCCGCTGTTAAGATTTTTAAAGCATATAAAGTTCCATTATTATTTCCTACAAAAATCAAACTATCTGAAACAGTTAGCCCGGAATTAAATTGACCACCAATCTTTTTTGTATAAACAGAATCACCACTTTGCGAATCCAGTGCAATGATCTCACCTTTATCATTTCCAAAAATCAGTAAACTATCAACTAGCACCGGAGAAGATCGGGTTGGTACCCTTGTATGAGTTTCCCAAATTTTTCTGCCTCTTGAAGTAAATTTAAATGCTGAACCAATTTCTGTTGTAAAATAAATACGGTTGCTGTCAGCGATCATTTGTGTTAAAGCTCTACCTGGTAATTCAATATCATTAATTTCTTTTCCTTCCTTATAATCATAATATATTAAATCTGTAAGATTGTCATTCTCCATAGCAACAGGAAAAACAATTATATTTTTATAAGGTATTGGTGTTGAAAAGACACTACCACCGCTATATTTAACTTTTCCTATTTCTTTACCTGTGTCAAACTGATAACAAAAGACTCTGCCCGCCAGATCATTTATGAATACAAGATCACTATAAACTGAAACAGATGAATTTAGGAAACTGCCATACATTTCATTCTCCCACTTAAGAGATAAAGAGTCAGAAAAAACCTCAGGTACAAAAAAATTCTCTTGAAGGAATTTTTCCAAACATCTGGTAAGGATGTTCATCCAACTTTGCAGAGTATTTTATAACCGATCTGGTGCATCCACCAATTAAAATCGTGACTACGATTATTAATATTTTGTATTTCAAAAATCCCATCCAAAAAAGAATTGATAAAACAAACCTTCCTGAAATTCCGTAAAACCTTTTTCGATTCTTTTTCCCATATCATAACGAAGAGTAAGTACACCAAATAGATTAAATCTGAAACCAAAACCGATTGAACCAAGAGTTTCTTTGTAATTATTGTTCCATGCTCCACCCATATCATAGAAAATTGCACCACGAATTCCAGGGAAACCTAACCTAAAAAAAGGAAATCTAATTCCAATCTGTTCGATAAGTGGAAAACGAAACTCAACAGAGGTTAACCATATTTTTTGACCACGAATTCCAAATCGCGGCCAGCCTCTTAAGTCCCAACTACCACCGATGAAATATAATTTTGCTTCTTTTCCTTGATTATAAAATAGCGCAGCCCGGAAGGCAACAAGTGTGGTTAGTGCTAATCTTTGGTAATGTCTGTAATCTGCAATGACTGAAAAATAGTTTACATTGCTATATTTGATATCAGTAGTGTATCCGAAATAAATTGCTGCCCGCATACCGTCTATCGGGCCTGTAAATCCCCAAATTGAATTATCCATTACCCATCCAACTGTATTTGTAACTAATGTTGCTTCCCTCTCAATGAAATTTGAAATGACTTCTTTACTTGAATTCCTAAGTGTAACTGTAGTTTCAAGTCTTTGAAATTTTGAGATTGGATAACTTAAAAGAAAAGAGCCACCAAAACTTCTTTCATAATAATATTCATCTGGATCAGTGTAGTCATACACTTCACCGCTTAAATGAAATATACCGAACCCATAATTTACTCTTTTAGCAAAGTTTAATTTCTGAATGACAACATTAAAACTATTTAGAATTTCACTTTGAACAGTTGCATTATTATAAATCAAAAATGTATATCTGTCATCACCCATAAGATCACTTATTGATAATATTGCACCTCCTCTTGTTCCAAAAATCGGATCGGTAGCTACCACACTTTGAGCAAAATCAAGCGAATATTCTTTCTCATAAACTAACGATTGTTTCTCGGAAGGGACTTCAATTGATTTTGCATACCAGATTTGACTTAGGTACGTTCATATCCATAACTATGTTATAAAGTGAATCATTCGTTTCATTTTTATGATCGTAGATATAAAGATTGAAGGAATAATTTTCGAAACCGGAGAATGTTATTCTTGTTGAGTCAATATATCGGGGATTGAAAACACTGGAAATAAATTCGGATATTTTATGAACTTTGGTGCCGAAAGTTCCATTATCGATTTGTAATTCGTAAAGATTTTTCACACCATTTAAATCCGATGTAAATAATAATGAATTTTTTTGCAGTGAAATTTCCGGAGAATGATTATTAGCATTCATATTTGTGATGTACTCAATTTTATAATCATTGAGATTTATAGAGAACAAATTGTATTTCTTCTGATATGTTCCGCCAGTTCGATCTGATGAAAAAATTATTTGCTGATCATTTAAACCAAATACCGGATCTTTATCATCATAATAGTCGTTTGTAATTCTAAACAGTTTGTTTTTAGACAGATCATAAATATAAATGTCACTATATCCTTTTCTGTCAACTGCATTAAAAACAATTCGATTTCCATCCTCCGAAAATTTTGGAGAAGTTATAAAAAGTAGTTCATAATTTTGATATGTTCTGACAATCCTATCTTCGGAAACAGAATAAAAATGAATAGCATCATTCCCTCCCATCTTTGTATTAAAGACGATTATTCCATCTTTTGAAATATCAATTGCGGATTGGAAAAGATGAAAAGCTTCAAACTCTTCAGTCTGTTCACCACGAAGAATTAATTCAGGAGAATCTATAGCAATAAATTCAGGTGATAATTTAATTCTATACAAAGATGAATAACCATCTCTGTTAGCAACAAAATAAAGATAGTTACCACTTTTATCATTATAATAAACTGGTGAAAAATTAAAACCCTCTTCAGTTATTTGTCGTGAACCAAATTCAGTCGGATAGCTTGTTTCCATTAGTGGAAAATATTTTTTTCTTAGCCAATAGCTCCATTCTGCATTTATTTGTTCAAAGGATTGTTTAAAAGTTGTCTCTAAAACTTGATTAAAATTATCATACATCCAGAAATTATCGATAAGTAATCCGACTTTTGTTTCACCATATTTCTCAGATGCAAATTCAAGAAAATTCTGACCTTCTTTATACATAAAAAAAGTACCATAAATCACATAGATATTTTCAAGAGTTACGAAATAATTATTTATCACTGCATCTCTCATTAACATTTCTGCCTGATCGTCCCAACCTGTTGAGTAGAATTCAGCTAATCCTTCAACAAACCAGAGAGGTGGCATTTTATTAGTCGGTATTCTGTGGTCTTTCAGAATTCGGTATACTTTATTTGTCATAAACACGTGAACAAGTTCGTGTCTGATTACATGTCTAAAATCTTGCAACGAGCCATCGCTCGGAAGCACAACTCTTCCTTTAAAAATTCAAAGAAGCCCCCTACACCTTCGGGGATCAATCCGGGTGTCGTATTCGTTTGTTGAAAATCGTTACTGGTATTATAAAAGATAAGTGGAATTCTTCGGGTTACGATATGATTCATCCTGACTTTTAATTCAGAATACATTTCTTCTGCATATTCTGCGCCTATCTTTGCAACGTATTCCATTTGATTATAGTAATAGATATCAAAGTGTTCAGTAGACAAAATTTTCCAATCAAATTCTTCGTATTGAACTTTATTCCGACCAAAGTATAAAAATTGAGCTGAAGTGAGATCACTTATTAGAAGTGTCAATAAAAGTAAGTGAAAAGTAATTTGTTTAATTCTGGTACCAAAAGAGAGCATAAAACCGGATAAAATTTTTAATATTTATTTTAACATCCGGAGGCCAAATCTATGTGAGCAGCTTTTTCATCCTATGAATAAAATCAATCTCCGAAGGATCGAATCTACGTAGTATCGATGTGTAAAAAGTTATCCAATCAAATAAAAAAATCAAATCCATAATTCGTACCTTTTTATTGGCTTGATCACTGCTCATGATAAGAACTTCAACTTTTTGTTCATTAAGCATTTCTCTAAGGATTTCGAAACGTTTTAAATTTTGAGGATGAAATTCTTTATCAATCAAATAAATTACTTTAGTAAAGAATTGTTTTTCTTTGTAGGATTCCCAACCGATGATTTCATTGTGATTCATTTCCGGGAGTGAATTATAAAATGCCTGCAATTTCGAATTCTCATTTAATTGGCATTTAAATCTGTAACCGGATGATGAAAAGTATTCTGATGAATAGATAACCGGAATAAAGCCAACTAATTCACTTGCCATTCTCAATGGATTGTTATCTTCTCTGGAATACTCATCTGCCTTTTTTTGCCAGAGAATATTTATAGTTTTTACATTCTCGTCTTCGTTAGCGTAATTAAATTCCTGCATCAATTTTAATAAAGAAAAAAATCCTTGTCCAAGTGCATATCTTGGCTGGAAACCGCCTTCCAGTTTTACGATCGGTATTTTTTTTGATGAAGCTATCTCAAGAATTTTTCCACCTGAAGTAATGACAACAATTTTACATTTTTTGGTTATTGCTTGTTGAAGGCACGAAATTGTCTCTTCAGTATTTCCAGAATAAGATGAGATGATTACAAAAGATGTACTGTTGGCATAAGCCGGCAGGTTATACCCTCGAACTATATTAAAAGGTAACTTAAGTTCATCTGATAAATAGTCGCAAAGTAAATCACCACTTATAGCAGAGCCACCCAAACCGCAGAATATTATTGAGGCAAACTGTTTTTCTTTTAGAGAGGATAAATCAATTTTATTTTCCCATGCATACGATACTTGTTTATAAGTATTCTTCAAAACATCAAATTGATTTTGTGTATCGTACTTTTTAATTAATTCTTTTATATTCATTCTGCTTAGATAATTTGTCTTGTTCTTATAATATTATTTTTAATAAAGAAGTCTTCAATAACTGCCTTAACTTCTTCCTCACTTTGCATTTTTAGACATTGAGCTGCTAGTTTTTTAGCTTTTTAAACTCAAAACTTCTTATAATTCTTTTTGCATAAGGAATAGTAGCAGGTGAAAGACTCAGATTCTCAAAACCAAGTCCAACTAAGAGCGGCATCGCAAGAGTATCTGCAGCCATTTCTCCACAAAGACTTAATTGTTTTTTTGATTTCTTTGTTTCATCAACAATATGTTTTAATGTATTAATAACGACCGGACTGAATTCCTGATAAAGTTCTGCTACAAGGTCGTTACCCCTATCCACAGCCATTAAATACTGCACCAGATCATTTGTACCAATACTAACGAAATCAACTTCATTCGAAAAATCTCCCGCCATCACAGCTGCAGAAGGAACTTCAATCATTATCCCAACTTCAACATCCTGATCAAAATTAATATTTTCCTTTTTTAAATCACTTTTACATTCTTCAATTATTCGTTTTGATTCCCGAATCTCCTTCAAAGTGCTAACCATCGGAATCATTATTTTTATATTTTTATTTGTGCTTGCCTTAAGTATAGCACGAATTTGAGTTTTGAAAAGTGCAGGATTTTCAAGAAGCAATCTAATACCTCTTAATCCGAGGAATGGATTTGGTTCTGCAAAATCCAGAAATCTAAATTTATCACCTCCGATATCAAAAACACGGATTGTAATCGAGTGAGGATAAATTCTGGAAGCAAGTTTTGAATAAATTTCAGTCTGCTCTTCTTCGGAAGGAAATTCTCCAAGTTCATTGAGTATCTGCTCTGATCTATAAAGACCAATTCCGTCGGAACCACTTGTAACTACTACATCGATCTCACCGGAAACATCAACATTCGCTGAAAGTTTTATTTCTCTCCCATCTTTAGTAACAGCCTTTTCATCTTTAAGTTCTTCAAGATCTTTTTGTAATTCAAGAAGTCGTTTTCGTTTTTCAATGAAAAATTCTTTTTGCTCATTTGAAGGTTTAATTATGATGTAACCGTAAAATCCATCAACTATAATTTCATCACCATCTTTTATTAATGCTGTTGAATTATGGGTACCAACGACTGCAGGAATATTAAGTGAACGGGAAATGATTGCTGCGTGCGAAGTTAATCCACCGTGGTCAGTCACAAAAGCAAGAACTTTATTTCTCGAAAGTAAAATTGTATCAGCTGGGGTTAATGAGTCACTAACAACAATTACATTATGATCTATTTTTGATTCCCATCTTTTCTTCTGGAGATTTCTAATAATTCTTTGTTTTATATCCTCAATATCCTGAGCACGTTCTTTCATATATCCTTCGTGAGAAAGAATCATTTTGCTCTGGTATTTTGATATTTCATCATCAATAATGTATTCGGGAGATTTTCGTTCGGCTTCAACTCTCTTGTTTATCTCATCAAGTAAAATAGGATCATCAAGAATCATTAACTGTGCTTCAAAAATAGCAGCACGTGTTTCATCCATTTTTTCACGTGCTACTGAAAATACTTTATTAAGTTCTTTTTTTGATTTTATTATTGCTTCATTTAATTCTCTTTTAGCTTTTTCAATGTCAACTATATTAGCTTTACTAATTTGAAGTTTCTCTTTGGTAAATAGATATGCTTCACCAATAATAATTCCGGGTGCAGCTCCTATCCCGGAAATTTTATTCTCAGATAAACTATATATTTCTTTGAATGATTTCAAAGTTCGTCAAAACCTCTTTCAAAATAATTCACAATTTCTTCGGCTGCTTTGTCCTCATCCTCTCCGTTGAAAGACAAAATTAATTCAGCACCTTCTTCAGCGGCGAGAGTCATTACTCCTATAATACTTTTTCCATTAATGCTCATACCATCGCGCGAAATAAAAAATTCACATTTATATTTTGCTGCCATTTTAACTACAGTTGCAGCAGGTCGTGTATGCAAACCTGCCTTATTAATTATTTTAACTGTTTTTTCGATCATCAACTTGTTCGGTGAATTAAGGAATCAGCAAGCCATATAAATATATTTTTATTTTTTTCATCGAGCAAATTTATCGATCTTAACGCTTTATCGGTATAATATTGTATTTTCTTTCTTGCATCATTGAGAACACCAAGTTCTTCATAAATCAGTTTATAAGTCTTCACTTGGTTTCTTCTAATTCCCTTTCGTTCAATTACCTTCAATAGTTTTTTTCTATTTTCGCCTTTTGATTTTTCAAGTGCTTCAAGGAACAAAAATGTTTTTTTACCTTCAACAAGATCACCACCAATTGTTTTTCCAAATTTCTTTTCATCTGCAGAAATATCAAGCAAGTCATCCTGAATTTGGAATGCAATTCCTAGATTCTTGCCATAATTTCCTAACGCATTAACTTGAGATTTACTTCCACCACCAAGAAATGCTCCAATTTTACAACACATCTCTGCCATAGCAGCTGTTTTCTTTTTGATCATTAGAAGATATTCTGAGATGGTAACATTTTTCCTTTGCTCAAAATCTGTGTCAAGACTTTGACCTTCACAAACTTCAATCAAACCACGCGTAAAAGCATTTATCACTTGTTTAGAATTTCCATTACAGTCTTTTAATAAATACTCATAAGCAATTGAAAGTAAGCTGTCTCCGGTCAGGATAGCCGTATTGTGATTATATTTCTTGTGGAGTGTCAACCGTCCTCTTCTCTTTTCTGCATTATCCATTATATCATCATGCACAAGGGTAAAGTTGTGTAACATTTCAACAGCAGCAGCAGCATTGTATGCATTTCTAAACTTGCCACCTATAGCTTTCGCAGAAAGTAATACCAATAATGGTCTGAGTCTTTTACCTCCACTATTCAGAATATACGAACCTGGTTCATATAAAGATTCAGGTTTTCTTTTTTTCAAAGCAGTGGAAAGAATTTTATTAATTTTCTTTCTCTCTGCTTCGTATAATGAAATATAATTCAAATGATTCCTCAATAAAGAAGTTCTCTTCTCAATATTTTATTTTTTCTTAATTCTTTTAATGAATTCGAGCCTGTTAGGAACATTATTTTTTTAATCGTTTCAAACCAATCTGTTATCAAAGATTTTACACCCTCTAATCCATTCTTATCCAACTCCTTCAAAATTGTTCTTGCAGAAGCAACATAGTCCGCACCTAACGCTAAAGCTTTCGCAGCATCAATGGCAGAATTAATCCCCCCAGAACCAATGAGTACAAATTTATAATCTTTTTTTAATTTCATATTTTCTTTCAAACAAAATGAAGTTGGTAATCCCCAATCCCAAAAATAATCATTAGTATTTGATTTATTTCGTAGAATTTCAATTGCAGCCCAGCTAGTTCCACCTGCACCCGCTACATCAATTCCTTTCACTCCGATACCTAATAATTTAACTGCAGCATTTGCAGAAATGCCTGCTCCAATCTCTTTAATTATTACTGGTACATTGATCTCTTTAATTAGTTGTTGCAGACTTTTTAACAAGCCTTTGAAATTTGGAGTTCCTTCTTTCTGAATTAATTCTTGCAACGGATTAAGATGTATTACAAAAACATCTGCTTCAAGAAGATCTATTAACAATTTAATTGGATCAAAGGATTTTAGTCTAACCAATTCTGCAGCACCAAGGTTTCCAAGAACGGGAACTGATTTAGCATTTTTTCTAATTATATCATAAGTATTTCTGAATTTTTTATTTTCAAGTGCTTGTCTTTGGCTACCAACTCCTATCGGTATTTTCAATTCTTCAGCAGCAATCGCAAGTTTTGCATTAATGTTCTCTGCTTCTTCAGTTCCTCCAGTCATACAGGAGACAATGAAAGGATAATTAATTTTCTTTTTAAAGAACTTTGTATCGAAATTAATTTTATCAAGTTCGACTTCTGTTGCAGCATCGTGAATAAAGTCATAATATTCAAAACCATTTGATTTTGATTTAAATGAAACATCAGAATTTAAACTTAGTTCTAAATGTTCTTTTTTTCTTCTTGATGTAGTATCGTTTGAGCGATTCATTTAAATTATTTGAAAATATGAATTACGAATGCACCAAATTATTAAAATTAATACTCAATTCCCTTATTTTTGAAAGCGGTTATTACTAAAATGAAATAAATTCATTCGGAGAAATAAATAGTTTTTGCACTTTCACCTCACCTATTAAAGCATTAGTTAGAACAATTTCATCTGCATTGACCAGGTCAACTATTTTAGTATTTTTTTCAGCTACATTGATTTCTTTTTGAATGAAGTATTTTCGGTATATGCCAGGTAAAGCTCCCGATTCTAAAGTGGGTGTAAACCATGAATTATCTTTCCTAAAAAAAATATTTGTTCGACTTCCCTCTGCCAATTCATCTTTTTCATTTAAATACAGAAATTCATAAAATCCTTTTTTGTTAAAATTAGAATATTCGTCATCGTACATTTTCCGGTTAGTGGTTTTAAATTGTCGAAACTTGTCAGTCGAGTTAATTTTATTTTGTGAAATGATAACTGATATTTCTTTATTTTGTATTCGAAAATTTGATATTTCAGTTTTAATTTTTCCCCATTTGTTCAGCGATAATCTAAATCGGAATGTTTTTTTATTATCGAGATCATTTAAAGCGCGGTCAATCTTTTTTTGTATTTTCGTTACGTTAAATTTGAATAAGAAATGGTCAGCTGCTGATTTTATCCTCTCGAGATGTTGTTGAAGAAACTTAAACTCTCCATTTTCATATCTCATAGTTTCAAATACTTCAAAATAATCCATAGGCTCGGTTAAAAATTTACTTTTAAGAATTACTTCTTCGTATTCGTTTTTGGGATCGCTGTCCCAAACTATACCCGAGCCTAAACCCATTCTACCAAATTTACTTTTCTTGTCAATTGAGATTGTTCGAATCGCCACATTCAGTTTTATTTCATCCGGAGTTATTAAACCAATTGAACCTGTATAAATCCCTCTTTCTCTTTTTTCTATTTCATTAATTATCTCCATTGTTCGGATTTTAGGAGCACCGGATATAGAGCCACAGGGAAAAATATTGCTCAAAATATCTAGGATTGTTGTATTCTTTCTAAGTTTTCCTTTAACTTTACTTACCATTTGAAATAATGATTCATATTTTTCGATTCGAAATAACTTCGGAGCTTTCACACTCCCATATTTACAAATTCTTCCGAGGTCATTTCTAATCAGATCGACAATCATTACGTTTTCAGCAAGATTTTTTTCACTAGTTTTTAATTCATTCTCCGATATTTTATCTATATTTCCTGTGCTACCCCTCCTTATAGTTCCTTTCATTGGCTGCGAAACAATATTTTTTCCTTTTTGGTGGAAAAACAATTCTGGAGACAAAGAGATTATATAATTCTTATCGTTGTTAATAAATGCTGAATATCTGGCAGACTGATTAAAAAGAAGTTTTTGAAAAAATGAACTATATGAACCTTGAAAATTAAACTCACTCTGCACTGTATAGTTGACCTGATATGTATCTCCCGCTTTAATAAATTTTTTTATTTTGAAAATATCCTTAACGAATTGATTTTCATTTCGATTTAACTTAAAATCTGCAATAGAATAATCATTAGAATAATTATCAAAAATAATTTTGGATGATTTGAATCGCTTAACTGCATCTTTTTCAAAAAAGAAAAACTGAATTAATTTCTCATCATTCTTTTGCAGTTCTGCTAATTTATCTTCAAACAAAAATCCTGCTTCATAATTAATCAATGAGTAACCGAAATATCCTTTATCAATTAATCTCTGAATCTGCTTGAACGTAAAATCCAGATCCTGTTTTTTGTAAACGGAAAATATTTCTACAGGTTTTATAAACAGAAATGATAGAGCCTTTTTATACAGTGATGGAGTATAGAAAAAAGCTGAGTACGGGTTTTCTTCAACTAACTTTATTATATCATCTAATTTCATTGTATTTTTCTATCTATAAAAAATTAGAACCACTTAATATTTTCATGGAATTTAATATGCAAAAACCTCGTCTATCCTTTTGGCAAATCTGGAATATGAGTTTTGGATTTCTCGGTATTCAATTTGGTTTTGCACTTCAAAATGCAAATGTAAGTAGAATCTTCGAAACTTTGGGAGCAAGTATTGATAACATACCAATCCTATGGATTGCGGCTCCGGTAACTGGGTTAATCGTTCAACCCATCATAGGACACATGAGTGATAAAACCTGGAATAAACTTGGTCGGAGAAGACCTTATTTTTTAGTTGGCGCCATCCTTGCATCACTTGCTATTATATTTATGCCAAACTCTCCCTCGCTCTGGATAGCTGCCGGAATGCTCTGGATGATGGATGCATCAATAAATATTTCTATGGAACCATTTAGAGCATTTGTGGGTGATATGCTTCCTTCCGAACAAAGAACAACCGGATTTGCGATGCAAAGTTTTTTTATTGGAACAGGGGCAGTGATAGCTTCAGCACTACCCTATATGATGACGAACTGGTTTGGAATCTCAAACGTTGCACCTGAAGGTGAAATACCATCGTCAGTTAAGTTCTCTTTTTATTTTGGAGCAATTGTATTTCTGCTTGCAGTACTATGGACTGTGTTCAGCACAAAAGAATATTCATCAGAGGAATTAAAGAATTTTTCGGAATCTGATAAACAAAAATCTGGTCACGGCGATAATCAAAAACTAGAGGGCATTTCTGCTTCAAAACTTTTAAAAGACGGTTCAATCTGGTTGATATCTGGAATTCTTATAACCGTAATAATATCAGTGAGTCTGAACGAAATCGATTATGGATTATATGTTCTGTTTGTTGGTGGAGCTTTATTTGGCGTTATGCAATTAGTTGCCGGCTATCTTGTTAAGAATAACAAATCAGAAAGTGGTTTTATTGTTGTTCTAAATGATCTATATAATATGCCGAAAACCATGAAACAGCTTGCGGTCGTTCAGTTCTTTTCGTGGTTTGCACTTTTTGCTATGTGGATTTACACAACGCCAGCTGTTACTCATCATATTTACGGGGCCAAAGATACAGCCAGTTCATTGTATAACGAAGGTGCTGACTGGGTCGGTGTACTAATGTCAGTATACAATGGATTTGCTGCAATAATGGCTTTCATTCTGATCTGGCTTGCAAAACTGACTAGCCGAAAAACTGTTCATCTGATTAGTCTGGTAATTGGAGGAATAAGTTTAGCCTCATTTTATATGATTAAGGATCCAAATTTGCTATTGGTTTCTGAATTAGGAATTGGACTTGCATGGGCTTCAATTCTTGCAATGCCTTATGCTATACTTACAGGTTCATTACCGGTGGAAAAGATGGGAGTTTATATGGGAATATTTAATTTCTTTATTGTTATTCCTCAGATAACTGCGGCCAGTATTCTTGGATTTTTTGTCAGAAATGTTTTTGCCGGTGAAGCAATTTATGCATTAGTTTTAGGTGGTATTTCGATGATCGTTGCAGGTGTTATGGTGATGTTTGTTGATGATGTAAATTAATACCAATGAAAAATCTTTAAGGTTTTGATTTTGAACTTTTAATTAGTAACGTTGTTATAAATTATAAAAGAGGTTAAGATGAAGAAAATATTAGTTGTTTTTTTATTTACGGCGATTATTAGTCTTGCTTTCGGCGGAATATATCTCTCTTCATTAGCTGATGCCAGACCTGACAATGAATGCCCTTACCTAAAAAATAAATCAGAAACTAATTGTCCATATCTAGAAGAAAAATTAGGTAAGACTGAATCTGAGTGTCCATATTTAAATGGTGAAATGAAATGTCCAGCGAGTGGTGATAAATCCGAACCCAAATCTTGCCCTTACTTAAATCATAGACATATCGTTAAAAAGAATTATAAGACTATAAAAAACATTTCCAGTTAGTTATCCCCCAAGACTTAAAAGCAAAATTGCTATCGAGCCACTGACGAGAGCAAAAATTCCCCATCGGTTTAATTTTTCTTTCCAAATAATAAAAGCCAAAGCTGTGGTAAGAATTATTATTCCAACATTCATCAATGGATAGACTAATATTGCGGGAAGAATTGCTAACGCAGCTAAAAGAAATATTGTACTGAATACATTTGGTATCCCAAGTACCAATCCCCAAGTAGCTGTATGTCGGTTTATTTTAATTTTCTTAAGAATGATATAAATTATCGAGTAGATAAACGCGGAAGCAAAAATGAATAAGACAAAGTATGGTTCTTCTGACTCGGTTCTCCATCCTTTGAAAAGTTTCATCGCAAAATCATTAATTCCAATACCAACAAAAACTGCAAGTAGAAATAAATATTTTAAGATACCTTCACCCTCTTTATGATTCCCTTTGACTGACAAATAAAAAAGAATAAATGTCATTAAAGTAAAAACAAATCCAACAACGTGAATTACCTTTGGTTGTTCATTAAAGATTATGATTGAAAGTATTATGGGAATGATTACTGATAATCTTGAACTTGTCGTTGCAAGGCCAGTTCCGGCAAAACTTATCGCTTTTGCATATGCGAAAAATGACAAAACGAATAATAGACCAAGTGCTGATCCAAATATGAATGTTTGAAAAGTGAATATTCTCGTTTCATTAGAAATTAATAAAATTAAAGCTGTTACAGTCGCTATAAGATAATTACCAGCGAGGAGTACAATTGGTTCACCCTTTTTAGTGTCACTGTACTTTAATATTAATGCAATACTGGTTGAACATATTACTGTTAAAAGAAGAAAATGCATTAAGTTATTTTCAATTTAAAATAAATATGGTTGTAAGATAATCAAGTCATTCCCTTAGTAGAAAGAAGCCCCGACTTATTATTATATAAAACGGGGCTCTATTGCATTCAGATTTCAAAACTCTACTTAATTAAAATCATTTTCTTGCTTTCTCTAACTGGCTGCTTTCCATTAACCGGTACCACATCAATTGTATAGAAGAAAACTCCGGATGGATAGTCCTCTGCATTCCAAACCGCCTCATATTTTCCTTCCTGCTGAAGTTCGTTCACGAGGACTTCAATTGTTTCTCCAAGAGAATTATATATGGTCAACGTTACTTTACTCTCTGCCGGAAGGATGTATGAAATGTTTGTTATCGGATTGAATGGATTCGGATAATTTTGCTTAAGCTCAAATGATAAATTTGCTAGTGAGTTTACAGAGACTATCTGTGAATACTCGAAGTGTCCATCGAAATCAATCTGCTTTAACCGATATTTTAAGAATCCGGAAATATTTTCATCCGTATAAAAATATTGGTGTGTTTCGGTCGTAGTTCCGGAACCAGGGATAAATGAAATAGATTCAAATGGATTATTATTAATACTACGTTCGACATCGAATCCGTTGTTATTTAATTCGGTAGCTGTTGCCCATTTCAATTCAACATTTCCATTTGAAACCTCGGCAGTAAAGCTTGTTAGTTCTACCGGAACGATATTATCGAGATCGGTTTCAAAAGCAGAACGTCCATGAGTTCCAACCCTCAGATACCGTTTTCCGCCGGAAACAGAATAACTAAAATCCATTGCAGGTACGAAAGGCATTCCATTTCCTTCTCTCTGCCACGAGGTTCCTCCATTAGTCGTTCTGTAAACACCAAAATCATTTGCAACGTAATAGTGGTTCGTATACATGGGGTCAACAAAAATATCGTTGTGAGGTACATCAGGTAGGTCACCTGAAATATTAGTCCAGGTCACACCCTGATTAGTGGACATATAAACTTTATTTCCGGGTGAAAAACCTGATCGAACAACAAACATAGTATTCGAAATCACTGGAGATGCTAATACTCGTGATACATATCTTGGTGCTCCCGGAACATTGCCCGTAATATCCAACCACGTGAATCCTCCGTCCGTTGATCTTTTAATAACGGGATTACTTGTGTACCAACCGCTCCCTGCTAAAATCATCAAAATAGGATTTCCGGCACTTTGGCTCATCGTATTTATTTTATCTGAAGGAGAGACATTATTTGCTATAACCGTAAACGACGAGCCGCCATTTGTAGATCGAAGAACACTATTGTTTGCGGTGTAGAGCCATTGATTGTTTTGTGGATGCATAAAAAACGGAGTTAACCAATTACCATTAACACTGCCCAGCCACGTATTTGTTGTACCGCTGTTCGTACTTTTATGTAAACTTCCATTTTGTGTTGAAAAATATACTGTGGTTGGATTTGTATGATCATAAAAACATTCCATTCCATCACCTGTTGAAACAAAATCCCAGGCTGTCGATCCTCCATTTAAAGTTCTGAAGTTACCATTATCCTGTGCACCTCCAAGAAGGGTATCGTGATTTGTAGGATGCGAGGCTAATCTATAAAATTGAATAGTTTCAATACCATTATTTGCAGAATTCCAATTGTTACCTGCATCTGTAGACCTATAAATTCCGCCATCGCAACCAATGTAAACTACATTACTATTTGATGGGGCAAAAACGATTCTATGCAAATCAGTGTGAGTCGGACAATCCCATGCTGTTGATCCTCCGCTGATTCTTTTAGGAGAAAATGTTGATCCATTCGTGGATTGATGAAGTTCTACATTTCCGATAAAAACCTGATTGGCATTTGTTGGATTAACAGCAATACAAAGATCATAACCACCCTGATCAACCCAACCACTACCATAATTTCCACCAAGTTGTATTCCGGCTGATATTTGACTCCACGATAAACCCCCATTAGTTGATTTGTAAGCTTTTGGTGTGCCCGAGTTGTCGTAAACTAATCCGTAAATTGTAGAGGGCGTTGAATTCGATATCGAAATCTGCATTCTTAAAATTGTATTGGCTGCAGGCAACCCTGTATTACTCTGTGACCAGGTAGCTCCGGCATCAAACGAAATATAAAAACCACTACTTGTTACTCCTCCTCCACAAGCTGCATAAACTTGAGCGGCATTTGTAGGATGTACGATAACATCGAATGCATCTACAACAAATAAAGTTTTTGTCCAGTTAATTCCTCCATCGGTACTTCGCCAAATTCCTTCATTGGATAGGTTTCCGTTATAATAATATCCACTACCTAAAGCAGCAAAGATTGTATTTGAGTTATGCGGACTTACTTCAAGATCACCAAAGTTTGTAATATTACCGAATCCATTTGTTATCTGAGTCCACGTATTTCCTGCATCCGTTGATTTATAAAGCCCTTGTCCACTATAAACCACCGTGCTAAAGTTGTAAAGAATCTCGCCAGCACCAGCATAGACATTATTCGGATTGTTTGGATCTATTGCTATTGCACCATACGATAGAGTGGGAAGATTATCTGTTAAATTAATCCAGCTTACTCCACCGTTTGTTGTTTTCCAGATTCCACCGGCTGCAGCGCCAATGTAAACTGTATTAGGATCAGTAGGATGAACAGCAATTGCGCGAACTCTACCGCTCATTTGTCCCCAGTGAGATGGAAAACCGGATATTATGCCACTTGGTCCAACCTGGTTCCACTGTAAATCACTCATCGCGCTTTCCCCTTGCTCACTCATTTTTTGTATTTCTTTTTTATACTCTGATAAATAAGTGTACGAGGAAACGGTGTCGTACGGAAATGCTCTCTGCCTGTAAAACCATTCGAATCGTTTAAATGAATTCGTCTCCTTTATCTCTGAAGGAAACTGATCCCAAATTGATGCCTGTTGTGCAAATGCTTGTCCTGAGGAAATTAAAAATAATAATAGAAAAATAGTCTTTATGCTTTTATGGAAATTACTCATATAGTCTCCTCAATACTTGATTATAAATGCTTTAGTACCTACAGAAATGATACCAATAAATGTTTAGATAATTGTACATTTTTAACCGTTTTAATGAATGAAATGGTAAAAATTATTTTGCTATTGAAATTAGGTAATAGGTAAATTGGTTCAGTGTAGAGTCGCAATCGAGGAGATAACAAATTTTAATCTGTTGTTAAACTTTCAGTGTTCGCTTCTCTTTTACCAGTAACCAAAGTATTGCAGAAATAGTAAGTGTAGTTCCACTAATTATGAAGATTAAATTTTTATCTTGTGCTTCCTGGATAAAGTAACCCAGGACTAAACTTACAATCAACTGTGGAAGCACAACTGAAAGATTGAATATGCCCATAAAAAATCCCATTCTACTTTCATCAACTTTTTCAGACATAATTGCGAATGGTAAACTAACAATTGCTGCCCATCCAATTCCACAAACCGCCATTAATATGTAAAGTATTATTGATGATGTTCCAATGAAAACAATTCCAAAATAGCCAACAGCCATAATGGCAACACAAATTAAATGAGTTTTTACCCTTCCAATTTTTTCTGTGATTGGTTCAAGCACAAAAGCAGGTAATATAAATCCAACTGCATTTAATACAAGAAATGAAATTGCAATAATCTGTCCAGTTTCTGTTTGGTCAACAGGATTTAATTTTTGCTGGATGAAAGCAATTATATAAACGAACATAGTTTGAACGCCGATCCACGAAAGAGCATGAGCGAAATATAGCTTGAACAACTCACCCCACTGGGTAATTTTAGATTTTTTTTCTGTTATGACAGTTTCTTTTTCCGCCTCCGTCAGTTCTTTACTTTCTTTAATAAAGAATGGTGGTATAAAAGAAAAAGCTAGAACTATAATTGCTCCAAGATATATGAGAAAATAATTTCCAAAGATTGCCCCAATTGCATAAGCCATTACTCCCCAGAAACCCGAAATCGTCTGCATCCAGGTGTAGCCTTTTGTTCTCGGAACGCCATCCGGAGTTACATCGGCTATTATGGATCTTGTTGGATTAAAGCTGATGTTTATCGCCAGGTCAAGAGTTAGTGCTACGACAATAGCAACTGCCATCAAACTACCAATTCCAAAAAGTTCATTCAATTTTCCAATATTTGGAAGTGCAATTAACATTAGGGCTGCGAGTGTTCCACCAATTAGAATGAAAGGTCTTCGTCTTCCACCCCAAAACCAAACTTTATCGCTGATAAATCCTACTATTACTTGCCCAAAAATTCCTGCAAGTGGTCCGGCAGCCCAAACTAATCCAATTTCATGTATGTCCAATCCATACTGTGAATTCAATATCCAACTTAATGCAGCAATCTGGATTGACAACGCAAAACCCATTGCTGTTGAAGGTAAAGCAAGAATTGAATAAAAAGTATTTGTTAACTTTTTCTGAATTTCCAGCATATAATTTCCTCAGAATAAAATTATTTTTTGTTAGAGTCGAAGGTTGATTTATTCACCAAAAATATTTCAGCACTCATTTTATTAATTTTCATGCGGGTCTGTTCGTTTAAATTAAATTCTTCATTCGTTTTAAGATTTAATAATGTTTCTGCTTCCGGGAGATATTTTTTAACCATTGAATATTCCAGATCAAAATCTTCATCACTTGAATTAATTATAACCACAGCAATTTCATCTTCATAAAATTTTTCAAGTATGTAAAGATTATTTTCAGGATAAATGTGTCGCAGTTTCCCTTGTGAAAGGACAGGATATTCATTTCGTAAATTTAAAAGTTCATGCAGATAATCGTAAATATCATTCTCTGTTTCAGTTCTTCCATGCTCTGTAAAAGCATCTCTTTCTGCAGGGGGAAAACCACCGGGAAAGGGTTGTCTTAATTCTCCGTCCTTTTTCCCACCTATCATTCCGATTTCTGTTCCGTAAAATATTTCGGGTATTCCCCTGGTGAATCGTACTAAGTTGAGTGCAATTTTTACCCTATCAACATTTCCATCAGCTAATAACATAGCACGAGCTAAATCGTGATTATCCACAAATACAAGAAGGTTATCTGAGTCAGAGTAAACCATATCCTGTGCAAGTGTTTCATAAACTTTATATATTCCTTCTTTTCCACTGAGATAATCACGGATTGCATCAGATAACGCAAAATCAGTAACAGCGGGAAGGTTCGAATCATAACTAATTTTCCGAATTGGTGAATTGGTTTGGTAACTCGATACAATTGAAGGAATTCCTTGCCAGATTTCGCCGACAATATTAAAGTTTGGATATTCATTAAATATTGATTCAGCCCATTCCGATAAATATTTTTGATCGGCGTATGGATAAGTATCCTCGCGGATTCCATCTAAACCTGAATACTCAATCCACCAAATTGTATTTTGTATCAAATATCTTGTTAGAAATGGATTTTCTTGATTTAAATCCGGCATAAAATCAGTAAACCATCCTTTCTGGACCGACCTGACTACAACGCTATCACCATGAATATCGTGCACATGCTATTTTGTCGTGAGATACAGCTAAATGATCAGACTGGGTTCCATGAAACCAGTCCTTTGTAGGAGGATTACTTACCCAGGGATGATTAATTCCAATATGGTTACTAACGTGATCAAGAATTATTTTCAATCCTCGTTTATGTGCTTCTTCAACCAAATTTTTGTAAAGTTCATTGTTTCCAAATCTTGGATCGATTTTATAGAGATCAGTTGCTGCATAACCATGGTAACTCATCGACATATCATTTTCAAGCAACGGTGTGATCCAGATGGTTGTGATACCAAGTTCTTCTAAATAATCGAGTTTGGAAATTATTCCATCAATATCTCCGCCTTTTCTGCCATTTATATCTTCAGAAGTAAACTTATCTTTTGAATATTCCATCGTATTGTTAAGTGGATTGCCATCACAAAAACGATCAGCAAATATCAGGTAGATTACATCCTCATTGCAAAATCCTTGATGAATATCTTCCCGAACCTCTCTTTCCAAAATTTGATAAGGGATCACTTTTTCAATTCCATACTTGTAAAAAATTAAATCGTAGTCACCATCAATAAGTTTTTCAGAAATTTTAATGTTAATAAATAAATATGATGGATTTTGAATGAACTGTATTCCTAAAACTTTTAACCCATCATTTACTGAACGAACACCAACATTTTCTAAATCGTCTCCATAAACCATCAATTGCAATGTGTCCAATTTCATTCCTACCCACCAGTTTGGCGGTTCAATTTTGTTAATTGAAAAATCCTGGGTAAAACCTGGAAGGTTGAGAAGGACGATTATAATTACGGACTTTAATCTGTTGAAATACAAGTGGTTGAATAACAATTTTAATCCTAAAATTAGGAGTTAAAATAGCCAAAGGGCTGTAATTTTGAAAGACTTTTTTACCATTTCAAATTCTCTTCCCTAATTCTACCTTTCTCTACAATATAATACTTGAGGCATAATTATTGTCAAGATTTGCTATTCAATTGGATAATAATTTAAGGAAGAACATATGATGCGATTTATAAAAATCCTTCCGATTTTTTGTACAATAGCGGCCATCGGATTTATTGTATCCTGTGAAGATGACAAAACAACAAACCCACAAGACGAGGCTCCAACAATTCCGCCACAGTCAAGTCTTATGATAAATTTTGATGAATTCCCGGACACTTCAACAACTAATTTAGAAAATCCTGTTGTAACTAAAGGAAATTGGTCATGGGCTGCAGGAAACGTTCACTACTGGAATTCTGTTTTATATGTCACGCTCGCTGTCCCTGCCGCTGCTTTTGTAGAAGCTTTTAATCATCAACCGGTTCAACAACAGGATGGAAGCTGGTTATGGAAATATAGTATTACTTATAATGAAGAAATGTATACTGCAAAACTGTATGGAACGAGTTTATCATATGGTGCTGACTGGAAAATGTTGCTCTCAAAATCCGGATCGTATACGGATATAGAATGGTTTTCGGGATTCTCAAATCTCCAGGCCACCGAAGGCAACTGGACTGTTAATAAAAATCCTGAACTACCGTCACCTTTTCTTTCTATCGAATGGGAACGAGATGTTCAAGAAGGAACTGCAAGCATCAAATACACACTTATCTCACCGACAGTTGAACACAATGGTAGTTATATTTTTTATGGTAAAACAAACGAAGTTCCTTTTAACAGATTTTACCAGATATTTAATTCGGATATAAACAATCTATCTGACATAAAATGGAACTATGAATCTAAGTTCGGAAGAGTAATGGACGTAGCTTATTTTGGAGATTCTAATTTCCATTGCTGGAATGAAAATTTAGAAGATACTGAATGCACTGAATAGAAGTCATTTCCTCTCTTCAATGTTAAAGGCAGTCAGGGTGGCTGCCTTTTTTATTTTAACTATTTCTTGTTTATCATCTTAATCATTTCACTATAAATTTAGCCAGAACTGTTACCAAATCTAAAAAAATTTACCTCAGTTGCATTTAACTTCTTTTAAGGGGATTTTTGTGTTTGATTTTTAATTATGAAAACTGAAGACAAAGAAAAAAATATAGCTGTCAATCGAAAAGCTCGACACGAGTATGCAATCCTGCAGACATTCGAAGCAGGGATTGTTCTTGTGGGTACTGAAGTAAAAGCACTAAGACAAGGCAAAGCAAGTCTTGTTGATGGATATGCAAAATTAGAAAAGAATGAAGTCTGGCTTGTGAATGTTCACATAAACGAATACACCCAGGGGAACATCAATAATCACGAGCCGAAAAGAGAAAGGAAGTTGTTACTAAACAGGAGCGAAATAAGAAAACTTATTGGCAAAACGAAAGAAAAAGGATTAACTTTGATTCCTCTAAGATTATATTTTAAGAAGGGCAAAGTAAAGGTTGAAATAGCACTCGCTAAAGGTAAAAAAGTCTACGATAAACGAAGAGATATTGCTAAAAAAGATTTCCAGAGAGAACAGGAACGAAGAATAAAATACTGATGTCAAAACTTAAATTTCCCCCAATTAACGAGCAGATGGACCTGATTAAAAGAGGCGCCACTGAAATTATTCCTGAAGAGGAATTATTAAAAAAACTTGAACACTCTTCAAATGATGGTGTTCCGCTAAATATTAAACTGGGCTGCGATCCTTCACGCCCGGACTTACACATTGGACATTCAATTGTATTGAGAAAGCTTGCACAATTTCAATCTCTTGGACACCAAGCAATACTTATTGTCGGGGACTTTACAGGAATGATCGGCGATCCATCTGGAAGAAGTGTGACACGTCCTGCACTTAATTTAAAAGAAACGAGAGAACACGGTGAAAGTTATTTTCAACAAGCATCAAAGATTCTGGATGGAGAAAAAACAAAAATAGTTTACAACTCAGAATGGCTTGGCAAAATGAGTTTTGAAGAGGTCATTAAACTTGCAGCAAAATATACGGTTGCAAGAATGCTTGAACGTGATGACTTCACAAAACGATTTAAAGCCCGTGAGCCAATTAGTATTCACGAACTTCTCTACCCTCTTGCCCAAGCTATGGATTCCGTTGCAATAAAAAGTGATGTGGAGTTGGGGGGAACAGATCAGAAATTTAATCTTCTTGTTGGTAGAGATATTCAACGAGAACATGGGCAGGAGCCGCAAGTTATTCTAACTATGCCGCTATTAGTTGGAACTGACGGGGTTGAAAAGATGAGCAAATCATACGATAACTATATAGGGATTTCTGAATCTCCAAAAGAAATATTTGGGAAAACGCTTTCCATTCCCGATAGTTTAATATATATCTACTATGAACTTGCTTCTGATATTTCTGCCTCAGAATTAAAAGGAGTGAAACATCAGCTTGAAGATTCAAATGTAAATCCCAGAGATATCAAAAGAAAGCTTGCACGCACTTTGGTTAGAATGTATCATAGTGAAGAAGCAGCTATTCAAGCGGAAGAAGAATTTGATAAAATATTTATCAAGAAAGAAATACCGGATGAAATTGAAGAATTTAAGATTGATGACAATAATTCAGAATTCAATATATTAGATCTGATTCTCAAAGTAAATTTTGCTCCATCGAAGGGTGAAGCCAGAAGACTTGTTACTCAAGGTGGGGTTTCAATTGATGGGAATAAATTAACAGATTTTAATTCGAACGTTAAGCTCTCCGATGGGATGGTTTTGAAAGTTGGTAAAAGAAAATTTATTAAATTTGTTAAGTAATTTCAGGAGGGAATTCAATTGTACAGACCTACAAAAATCTTTTTCACAAAAGGCGTTGGAAGAAGTAAAGAATATTTAACTTCGTTTGAATTATCACTCAGATCAGCACGAATTGAAATGTGCAATCTTGTTTCAGTGAGTAGCATTTTTCCTGTTAATTGCAAAAGAGTTACTATTGACGAAGGAGTGAAAGAAATCGAACCAGGTCAAATAGTTCACGCTGTAATTGCCAGGAATTCTACGAACGAACCTAATCGATTAGTAGCAGCATCACTAGGCGTTGCTTTGCCAACCGATAAAAACGCATATGGATATTTATCCGAACATCATCCTTATGGTCAAACTGAAAAAGTAGCCGGCGAATATGCTGAAGATCTGGCAGCTACAATGCTCGCTACCACTCTCGGTGTTGAATTTAGTTCTGATACGGATTGGAATGAAAGAGAAGATATTTATAAAATGTCAGGTAAAATTGTTAAGACTTTTAATATAACTCAATCAGCTCAAGGTGATAAAAACGGTCTCTGGACTACTGTTATAGCTGCAGCAATTCTTCTTCCATAGTGATTGATAAAGAGTGGAACGTCAATTATTTGATTGGATAGTATTCTGGGTAATATTTGCCATCCTGTTTTTTATTGATCTTTACGTAAGCGAACGAAAAGGGGAAAAGATATCATTAAAGTCCAGTTTGATATGGAGTACTATCTGGACTATAGCCGCCTTAATTTTCAATGTTTTCATTTACTATGATTTGGGTAAGGATCGTGCAGTTGAATTCCTTACAGGTTATATTATTGAAAGAACACTTTCTTTTGATAATCTTTTCGTATTCTTGCTCATCTTCGAAGTAATGCGTGTAAAACCGGAAAACCAACCACACGTATTAAAATGGGGAATATTAAGTGCAATAGTTTTTAGGATCGTATTTATTGTTGCAGGAGTTGGTTTAGTTAATCTCTTCGAACCTATAATATATGTATTTGGTTTAATCTTATTGTATGCTGCATATAAAATGGCATTTGGTGGTGAGCAGAAAATTGATGTTGAACATAACTGGCTTGTCCGGCTTGCTAAAAAATATATGAATCTCGATACCGATTATCAGGGAAAGAAATTCTTTATTACCAAGGGAGGGAAAAAATTTGCAACAACGATTTTTATTACTTTTCTTTTGATTGAATCATCGGACATAGTTTTTGCGGTAGACTCAATACCTGCAATCATTGCAATCACAAAAGACACATTTATTATTATTTCGTCAAACATTTTTGCTATTCTTGGACTCCGGGCACTTTATTTTGCTTTAGCTGCACTTTCTGAAATCTTCGCTTATCTCAAATATGGAGTAGCATTAATATTATTTTACGTTGGTTTGAAAATGTTGTTAGCAGATATTTATCATATTCCAACTGAGTACTCATTAATTATTATTCTTACATTACTTACTGGATCGATTGTTTTATCTTTATTAAAGAATAAAAAAGAATCGAGCAATAAGACTTAAGAACTATTTAAGCAAAACCATTTTTTTAGTTTCAATTAAGTCCCCTGCTCTTAATTGATAAAAATAAATCCCGGTTGTTAGTCCATTTCCGTCATACTCAACCTCATATTCTCCAGCAGGTTTTTCTTCGTTAATCAGTGTTGCAACTTCTCTTCCATAGCTTAGATCGTTAAATTGGCATTCCTTTTCTCTTTAAAATTCCGACTAAATGAATTATAACTGCAAATAATAATCCCACAATCATCGGTTCTATTTCAGTTAATACATTTGATAAGATAAATTCACTTCTTACAAAATACCAGAATGTGCTTGATAGAAAAGCAAAAACCATCTCAACCAAAATAAATTTATTCGATACTCTAAGTTTCGGATAGTAAGCACTCACAACCGGTAAAATAATTCCAGGGATAAAAAGTGAGCCTATTGTATACCAAATCTCAATCACTGATGGAATTAAGTATGCAAGAAGAACAGCTACTATGCCAGATAATAATAATCCAATTACAGTATACTTTTTTAGATTAGATTCTTTTTCTTCATTTCCAATTCTAAAAATAAAATCACGACCAATAGTTGTTCCGCTTAAAAAGAGGAAGCTGATTTGCGTTGAAAGAATAGTTGCAAACAATGCAGCATAGAATATTCCTTTAATTCCTGATGGAAGAACTTGCTCAGCAAATAGTGGAAATGCAAGAACTGGATTGTTGAGATCGGGCAACACTCCTTTTGCAAATAATTCCTGTAGTTGTTGTTAGAAAATCAAATAAGTGCCCAAAAGAATATTGAGATAATTATTCCCCATTTAGCAATATCTCCGGTTTTAGCAGCATAGGATCTTTGATGAAAGCCAGGATCTGCAAATGTCCATAATGCAATTAGAAACCAAACTATCAGAAATGTTGGAGACATCCCTCCTGTTAATTCAAGATGAGTTTCTGGGACTGATGATAACAGAAAATCAATTGTTCCGAATTTCATCCCTGCAAAAATTACTATCAAAATAAATCCTGCAAACATTACAAAAAACTGAAACACATCAACATAAACATTTGAGCGAAATCCTCCTTTAACCAAATATATCAACGACAACAGAAGTGAGATGATAAGTGCAGGAATAATATTAATTCCGAATATAAGTGAAAGAAGATTTCCCGTCATTAACAGATAAGGTGCAGGTGAGACAAGCACAAAAACTATAATCGCTGCAATGAGACCAACATTTTTTCCGTATACTTCTGTTAGCTTATCGGGAATAGTGAATAGAGATGCTTCACGTATTTTTTTAGCGAAAAATATTGCAAACAAGAATGCAAAAATGTAATAAGGAAATCCTTGTGTGAACCAGCTAACTATTCCATAACGATAAGTGAACTCCCCAACTCCAAGTATTCCGCCATACCAGGTAGATACATTTACAGCTATGAATAGTAATAAGCCGAGTTTTCTGTCAGAAAGTAGATAATCATTTGCATCTTCTTTTGTCTTTCGCCCTGTATAAAATCCAATAAAAAGAATTGAAACAAAAAAGAAGATGATGATTAAAATATCCCACAAGCTAAAAGAGATCATACTTCATCATGAGTTTTACATCGCGGATAACAAATATGCTACCACCGTTAATGTTTAGTTTTACAAAATCACTTGTGGCCACGTTGCTAGTGCTTTCTTTTTCTCCGAAAGGTAAAGACACATTATTCAATTTATACTTTCAGACCACTTGAAGTAATTTTTGTTTTCTGATCCAATCCATAAATTGAAATTGTTTCGCCAGAGTGAGTTTTAAGTATTGCTTTTCCTTTATAAGATTTTAGGTAAGAATTTTCAGCAACCAGCGAGATTTCAATCTTTGGAGAAAACTTTTTCACAATTCCAAGATTGCAAAATGTATGATCAAGTCTGTTTCCGGTTACTCCAACTAATATTGCTTCATTAAAATTATTTTTAATTGCATACTTCAAGCATTTTTCAACATCAGTATCATTCTGTCTTTTAAGTCGAATGATTTTAGTAACAGACTTAAATTCTTTAATTGCATTAGCAGAAATTGAATCGAGATCACCAATAATGACATCCGGGACTAAATTCATCTTCAGTGCTGAATTTGCACCTCCATCAGCACAAATGAGTGTATTATAGCTCAACTTCCGGAAAAAAGTGATTACACTTTTCTTTGGAGATTTACCATTTGCGAGTATGATGCATTTTTTCATTTAGTTTTCCTGTCATTGTCATTCTGAGCAAAGCGAAGAATCTCAGAGATTCTTTGGTCATTCCATTCCCTCAGAATGACGGTTTGTACTATAACCCAACCTGTATTCCAGCTAACCAATTTCTCTCAGCAGCCGGGAAAAATTCTTTGCCTATTGCATTTGCCGAATACAGTTCATCAAATAAATTATTTATTTGACCATAAATTCGCCAGGGTGATAAAGTATTGAATACTTTGAATTCATAACTTGCAAAAATATCTGATACAAAATATCCTTCGTTTAGATTATCAGAATACTCAACAAACCCAGGAAAATATATTAAGTAATAGTCTAAACTTTCATCGTAATTATCTGAATAAAAATCTCCAACAAATTTTCCGGTGTATCTTAAATAAAAACCTGATTGCTGAAAAGTTATTCCAATATTAGCAAGAAAATCGGGGAAACCAGTAATCCTGTTTCCGCTAAGATCAATATAATTTGTAGAATCAAGAAAGTATTTTCCCTTATCGATCGTATTCTTACTTAATGAAGTGTTACCAAATATTTCTATTCGATCCTTCCACAATTTGAAGATTGCAGAAAGCTCAGTTCCAAGGTGAATAGTTTTATCTACGTTGCCTGTTGTTGGCTGTCCAAATCTATCGACCTGACCATCCTTTACAATTTCATTATCGAATAACATATAAAATAAATTCAATGTCATTGAATAATTTTTTTCAATTAATGATGCCCCTAGTTCGAAATCATTCATTGTTTCCGGCTGAACCAATGGCTCACTAAAATTGTATGACCCATCAGGGTTCACTTTGAATTGAGGAATTTCTCCTCCACTCGATTCAGCGGCATCATAATATTCTTTTAATCGGGGTTCTCTTGAAACTCTGGCAAATGAAAAATAAAAATTCAGCGGTTCGGTAGGTTTATAATTTATTCCAATTCGCGGATTGAAGAATAAATCACTAATTGTAAAATCATTTCCCACATATTCTTCATTATATAATCTGTACTCGTGATAAGAGAACTGAATTTCACCCAGTAAGTTCCAATACTCATTAAATCGATAAGTTTCATTCACAAATAAGCTGTAAATATTTTTTGCTCCTTCATAAGAATAATACCTGTATTCCGGTGTAACACCGGGAGGTAAAATTTCAGCATAACCAATACTTCCCCAATGATTTGAATGATGTTTTCTCAACTCTGCACCAAAAAACAATGTCCCATTTTTGTGTTCAAGGCTGAATCTTGGTATCCAGCCAAATTGCTTATTATCTACCTGCGCGTGAATTAATGCGTTCATGGGAATATAACTTGAATCAAATCCATTCTGCTTCAACCTGAAATAATCATCATAACCATAAGCAGGTATTGCCCAGGATCCACCGTAATCAAAATATCCATCTCCCAAAATTAAAAATAGTGCCGAGTTCATTTTGAATTTATCTGAGATCTGCCAGTCATTAAGTAGCTCAAAATGTGGCTGAGAAAAATTTTCAATTTCTTCTGGTCGTCTCTGAAGTGTGTAAGTATATCCTGAAGAATCAGCTTCCCAGTAGGAATAATTTGCTCGTCTCTGATTTTCGTCTTTCACAGCGAATTTTGCAATACCTGTATAACCTAGTCCATCTGATATAGGTCCACCATAAAAATTGATTTGAGTTGTTAAATTTTTGTCGTATCTGACAGCAGAAAGAAAATAGCTTCGGAAATTTACCCAGGTTTGTTCTTTATATCCCGAACTCAGTATCTGTCCAAGTTTAGCATAAATAGAATATTTATTATCTATCAAACCGCTTGAATATGAAGCCGAATATTTTCTTGTAACATAATCACCGTATGCTAATGAAAGGTTTATCATTGGTTCGTTTGAAAATGATGATGTAATGATGTTGATTGAACCACCGATTGCAGGATACCCAAATACACCTGAGCCCGCACCTCGCTGAACCTGGATAAGTTCAGTACTTGAGAGCAAATCCGGAAAATCCAGCCAATAAACATTGTTGTCTTCAGGATCATTTTGCGGAATGCCATTTATTGAAACGGAAATTCTTCTCTGATCGAAACCGCGAATACTTAAATAATTATATCCAATGCCGTTGCCACTCTCTGAAAAAAATGTAGTGGAAGGTAGTTCACTCAAATATTTTGGTATATCATAAACTGTGTAAGTCTTTTCAATTTCCTTCCTTTTTATCTGATCAAATGCCAATGGAGTAATACCTTTTTTCCCAATTGTCGCTTCAACAAAGACTGTTTGTGAAGCAATAATTTCTTCATTTAATTGGAAAGTGTATTTTATACTATCACCAGAAGGACTTACTTCAGAAATTGATAATAATTTTTCGATTGAGAATTTTGCTGATTTATAACCTACGTAAGATATAGTTAGTGTGTCATTTATTTCAGATGAAAGAACAAACCTACCTTGAGCATCGGTAAACGTTCCAATTTGACTGGATATCTGTACGTTCGCTTTAACTAAAGGTGACGCATTGCTAGCATCAATCACTCTGCCTAGTATTGTTAAATTTTGTGCAAATGTTAAATAGTTCAGGATGAATATTAAGATGATTAAGACTTTCATATCGAACCAAATTTTTAAAATGAAAAAGCCGTTTGAAGAAACGGCTAAAATCTTAATGAATTTTAATGGGTGTCGGAAAGGTTCTTAGCCCGTTTCCCTACGCTGGCATTACCCAGATCAGGTGTTAGGGTATTATCTCAGTTATCCCATCGGTTCGGGAGAACACCCCTAACGGCTTAAAGTTAAATAAATGTAAGAACTAAATAATTACTTTGTAAAACTAATCAATCAACTGAATTCTGTCAACTTACTTTTAGCTTCTGACCAATTATAATCTTACTGCTTGAGAGATTATTAATCTTCTTGATTTTCTGTACCGATGTATGATATTTAATTGCAATAGAATACAGCGTTTCACCATTTTCAACTATATGATACCCATCATCAGTAAGTTGATTTGAATCAACACTTGATTGCGGAATTTGTAATTCTTCTCCGATTATAATTTTGTTATCGGTCATATCATTCAGCTTTTTGAGACTTGCTATAGAAACATGATATTTTTCAGCAATACCACTAATTGTTTCACCTCTTTTTACTTTATGGGTCTTTGCATTGCTCTTAGTCTCAGCAACCATAGTGTTAGATTTATTATCATTACCTCCATTCGTGTAAAGAATAAGAGTTTTTCCTGCAATTATTTTACTGCTACTTAGATTATTCCATCTTTTAATATCATCAATCGAAACACCGTAAGATTCGGAAATTCCAATTATAGTTTCACCAGGTTGGATTTGATGAGTAATTGATTCACTGGTAAGTTCCGTTGAACGCGAATCAACATCTTTATCTAAATCCGGTGATGAATCAGAATAAATTTTGAGAGTTTTTCCCGCAATTATTGTATTGCCAGTAATGTTATTCCATTTCCTTATGTTCGAAGCGGAAACTTTATAAGTCTCGGCGATTCCACCTAAAGTTTCTCCTTTTTTTATTTTATGATAATTGACATTACCTGTTGATGAAGTTGTACTCTCAACATACGAATCCGTTGCACCGCTGGTAAATATTTTTAATGTTTGTCCATAATTAATTCTATTGCTCTTCAAATTGTTCCAGTTACGCAATTCAGAGGTCGATATATGATATCTCTCTGCAATCTCACTAATTGTATCGCCTTTTCTCACTTTATAATAATACAGACTACCTTTTGTATTATTGCTTGCTATTTCATCCATTGATGGTGAATAATTTTCATCGGTATAAATCTTTAACTTTTTGCCAGCAATAATTTTATTATTTCTCAATCCGTTCCATTCTTTTATAGCTGCGATGCTGACGCCATACTGAGTTGCAATCAATCCTAAATTTTCGCCTCGGTTGATAGTATGATAAATATAAGATGGCTTGTTTGAATTATCATAATCTTTAGGTGCTTTTTCCTCGATCTCCGTATCTTTATCGAGACTTGCATAGTATCCCTGTCGGTCCTCAGGAACGTATATTGTTAACTGCTGACCAACTCTGATTGACGAAGTATAAGGAATGTTATTCCAGTTTCTGACATCACTAACTCTGGCACTAAACAAGTCTGCAATCCCAAGTAGACTATCATCTTTTTTAACCCTGTAGGTTACTGACACATAACCATCAGGTACAATCGTTTCAACAGTTCCGATAGATTCTTTTTCATCAGTAATAGTTTCTGAAACCAATATCTCATCAGCTTGTCCATCATCATTTTCCGTAACTGAATTATCAGTTTCGCTCACTGCTACAATTTCCACTCCATTTGAATCTCCGTTAAGTGAAAGATAAGGAGAAACATAATCTTCATCTGTTCTGTTACCATTATCCTGTGCAACACTTATATCAGTGTTAGAAGAATAATCATTCTCATTAGGATTAACCAATACTGGTATCCTCAACGGAACACCAACATATAATTTTGATTTTGTTGAGATGTTATTCGCATCAGCTAGATCGTAAATTGTAACTCCATACTTTTTCGCAATTTTGGTCAGATTTTCACCTCTTCTAACTTCATGCACTAAAAATGTCCTGCGTGCAGATTCCGGAATGTTTTGCATTTCTGCAGCAAATTGTTCCATCGATCCTTTAGGAATTTTTAGTGGATAGCCATCCGTATAATCAGGAGGCGTACTTAACTGTGTGAGTTCTGGATTCATATCCTGTAAAGTCTCGAGATCGGTTCCGGAAATTGTAGCCAGATATCCAAGATCAACAGCTCCAGGAACATTGTAAGTATCGAAGGAATACGGAGTTTGATAATTGATATCTGAAAAACCATAAGCAACAGGGTCCATTGCAATTATGCAGACAGCTATATATTGAGGGACATAGTTTCTTGTTTGTCTTGGAAGATATCTTCGTAAAGTCCAAAAGTCCTCAGAGCCTGATTTTTGAATTGCACGTCTCACGCGACCTTCACCACAATTATATGCAGCAAGTGCTAAATACCAGTCACCTAAATTTGCGTATAAATCTTTTAAATGTTCTGCAGCTGCCACAGTTGCTTTAACCGGATCTCTTCTTTCATCATAATAAAAATTACCATCAAGACCATAAAGATTTCCTGTTGATTTTATAAATTGCCAAAGACCAACTGCTCTTGCCCACGATCTTGCAGTTGGATTTAGACCACTTTCCATCATACTTAAATAAATCAATTGTTTAGGCAATCCTTCAGCAACAAAAATACTTGTCATCATTGGAAAATATTTTCCAGATCTTTCAAGCCATAAACGCATTGAACTTTCACCTCTACCGGTAAAATAAGTGAGGTACTGGTCAACATATCCATTTACTTCCAAAGGAATGTCGGCAGGAATAATTTCTCTTTCTTCCTTAAGATCATCAGACATCTCTATTTCTGATACATAGCCTTTCATCCACTCCTCGTATGCAGCTAAAGAAACTCCAGGAGGTAGTTCCGGTAATCCATCTACATAACCTTTATAATCTTCAATTATAGAAGTTTCAAGTTCGATATACGCTTCATTATTATCCACACCAGGATAATAACTGAGATTATTAATTATTCTTAATGCAGATTCGTAATTCTGCACAGCATTTTCAACTTCTCCGTCTTTTTGTTTTTCAAGTGCGGTTAAATAGAATTGTCTTGCCTGTTCAAGCATCTCGGCAACAACATTTCCTTTTTGATTTGAGGAGCTGTCATTCTTACTAATTTCATCGCTGCTACTGCAGGAGTAAATAATTGTAAGGATAATGAACAGTATTGGTAGCTTAAGAAAATTAAGCCTCATAAGTTATCTCCAGGTTAAAAATTCATTTGTCAAATTTAGTATTTAATAATTCTTTTATCAAGTAAATAATTAAATACATCCCATAACTTATCTGATAACATTAAGTTATCATTTTATAAAGGGATATTTCCGTGTTTCTTCTTTGGATTTACATCAACTTTTGTGCGAAGAAGTTCAAAAGCATTAATTAGTTTTTGTTTCGTTTCCCGCGGAATAATAACATCATCAACATAACCCCTTTCAGCAGTTATGTAAGGGTTGGCAAATTTTTCAATGTATTCGGATAATTTCTTTTCAATTTCTTTCTCAGGATCCATTGCCTTCGCAATGTCTTTTTTGAAAATGATCTCAACGGCTCCCTTTGGCCCCATCACCGCTATTTCTGCCGATGGCCAGGCAAAATTAAAGTCTCCTCGAATGTGTTTTGAGTTCATAACATCATAAGCACCACCGTAAGCTTTTCTTGTAATCACTGTAACTTTCGGAACTGTTGCTTCACTAAATGCAAATAATAATTTTGCGCCATGCCTGATTATACCATTCCACTCTTGTTCAGTACCCGGTAAAAAACCCGGAACATCAACAAGAACCAACATAGGAATATTGAAGGCATCACAGAATCTTACAAACCTTGCTGCCTTTGTTGAAGCATTTATATCCAATACACCAGCAAGAACTTGTGGTTGGTTTGCAATAACACCAACCGACATTCCTCCGATTCTGCAGAAACCACAAATAATGTTTTCAGCATAATGTTGATGAACTTCAAAAAAATCTTGATCGTCAGCAAGCAGATTTATAACCTCTTTCATATCGTAGGGTTTGTTAGGATTATCCGGTATAATATCATCAAGTTTCGGTTCAGGAATTAGTTTATTTGTATCAAATTGTTTTACCGGACTTTTATCCCTATAGTTCAAGGGAATAAAACCTAAAAGTTTTCTAACATTTAGTAAAGTTTCAATTTCATTTTCTGCTATGAAATGAGCGACTCCACTTTTACTCGCATGAGTTTCGGCTCCACCAAGTTCTTCGAAGCTTACATCCTCGTGTGTTACTGTTTTGACAACGTTTGGGCCGGTAACAAACATGTAGCTTGTGTTTTTAACCATAAAAACAAAATCAGTAATAGCTGGTGAGTAAACAGCACCGCCAGCACAAGGTCCAAGCACGACAGATATTTGAGGGACAACACCGGAGGCAAGTGTATTTAAAAGAAAAATGTCTGCATACCCACCCAAACTCACCACACCTTCTTGAATTCTCGCACCACCTGAATCATTCAATCCAATTACAGGTATTCCTGCTTTCATTGCCATTCTCATAACTTTTACAATTTTCTCTGCATGTGCTTCTGAAAGAGAACCACCAAATACAGTAAAGTCCTGACTGAACAATGCAATGGGTCTTCCATCTACTTTAGCAAAACCCGTTACTACTCCATCACCAGGATAATTTTGTTTTTCCAGTCCAAAATCTTTGGTTCGATGTTTAACAAACATATCAACTTCTTCAAAACTACCTTCATCAACAAGTAATTCAATTCTTTCACGAGCAGTTAATTTGCCTTTATCGTGTTGACTTTTAATTCTTTCCTCGCCACCACCTAACTTAGCTTGTTCTTTAAGTTTTGACAGCCTATCAATATTATCTTTCAAAATTTACCTCACAGAAATAAAATTTTAGGAAAATCACTAAACTAAAAATGAATTATGTTGTTTTTCAAAACCAATGTTGCTGGATTCACCATGTCCCGGATAAATTATAACATCATCAGGAAGAGTTAATAATTTTGTTTCGATTGAATTAATTAACGTATCATAATCTCCACCCCACAAGTCTGTTCTTCCGATACCATCATTAAAAAGTACGTCGCCTGTAATGCAGATTTTTTCGCTTTCAAAATATATGCAAAACTCTCCCGGTGTATGACCAGGAGTGAACAAAAAATTCATTTCAGAATTTCCAAGTGAGAGTTTCGTTTCTTCAGTTATCAATTTATCGGGTAGCGGTGGTTTATCAAGTGTGATGTTAAACATCATGGCCTGCTGCTGTGCATGTTCAAGTAACGGGATATCTTTTTCTGGGGCATAGTAAACTGGACTAAATTTTTCTTTCACAAATTTAACACCAAGAATATGATCTATATGACAATGAGTGTTAATAAGATATTTTACTTTTAATTTTTTGGATTCAATAAAATCGGTTAAAATATTTTCTTCTTCTACGGATGATGTTCCAGGATCAATAATAGCAGATTCTTTCGAATCTTCATCCCATAATATTATAGTATTTTCTGAAAATACATTAAACGTAAAAACCTGAACTTTCAGCATTCTATTGTTTAAATCCTTTACGAATTCTTGTCATGTAATTTTTTGTAAATGATTTGAAATTATCTGTCGTTTCCTCCAATGAATCCCCGCCAAATTTTATTAGAAAATGTTTTGCCAGAACCCAGGCAAGTGTACTTTCTGAGATTACAGCACAAGCAGGAACTGCAGTTATATCGCTTCGTTCATATCTGGATGATACTTTTTTCATTTTGCTCAAGTTAATCGTCTGAAGAGGTTTGGCTAAAGTAGATATTGGTTTCATTGCCGATCTTACTAAAATCGGTAAACCATTTGAAATTCCACCCTCTATTCCACCCGCATTATTTGATTTCCTGGAAAAGCCATTTTTATCCATAATTATTTCGTCTTGAATTTCGGAACCAAACTCTTCTGTTGATGAAAATCCGGATCCAATTTCAACTCCTTTAACAGCGTTAATTGACATCAAGTGGAAGGCAATTTCAGCATCTAACTTCCTATCATATTGCATAAAACTTCCGAGTCCCACTGGAACACCTGTAGCTATTGTTACAAATGATCCTCCTAAAGTATCGCCTCTCTTCTTAGCTATTTTTATTTTATCAATAATTTTCTTTTCCTGTGCTGGATCAATAACACGAACTGAGCTTTTATCCGCTTTGGCTGAAATTTTCCATCCAGATGATCCAGATAATTTTTTATTCTGCAAAAGCTGTTTGTAATAATCCTGATTTGAATAAATTCCACCAATGCTCTCTACAAAACTTCCAATAAGAATTCCAAAATGTTCTAGAAATTTTCTTGCAATCGTTCCTGCAGCAACTCGAGCCGCAGTTTCTCTTGCACTTGACCTTTCAATTGAATTTCTGATATCATTAAAATTATATTTTGAAACTCCAACAAGGTCAGCATGCCCAGGACGTGGAATAGTTACTTTTTCTGGCTCGGACGATTGTTTGTCAACCATCATAGTATCTTGCCAGTTTGCCCAATCTTTATTCTCAATTAAAAAAGATATTGGAGAACCTAAAGTTTTGCCGAAACGTATTCCACTTTGTATTTGTACCTTATCAGACTCAATTTTCATTCTAGTGCTTCGACCATAACCCAACTGTCTTCGTCTCAAATGATAATTAATATATTCTGAATTGATCTGCAGATTTGATGGGAATCCTTCCACGATTGTTACTAAGGCTTTTCCGTGCGATTCACCAGCGGTTAAATATCTTATCATAAAATTTAATCTTAAAATTTAGATTCAAATATAAAAAAACGCCCGCTTAAGCGGGCGTCATTTGAATTAAGTTAATTAAACTGGATTATTCAGGAATTTCTATTCCAACAAACCTATTATTTCCATCTTTATCAACCACCTTAAGTAACAATGCAGAACCTTTCTTTTCATTAACTATATTCCTGAAATCCTCAACATTATCAACTTTTTCTTTATTCGCCTCTGTGATAACCAGACCGGCAAACAATCTTTGATCTTCCGCTTTACTGAAAGGTTTTACATCAGTAATTAATACACCAGATTTAAGATCGAATTCTGACTTATCGTTTGCAGAAAGATTTTTCACGGTCAAACCTATATTATCAAAGCTGGCTGATGTTGAACTCGATTCACTTTTTTCATCCGAGCTGCCATTATTGGATACCGGTTCAGTCTTTGTGCTCTCATCACGAGCTTTAAGTGTAACTTTTCTTTCAAGAGTTTCACCATCTCTGTAGATCGTCAGGGTAACAGTCGTTCCTGCGGTTAAGGCAGCTACGTAACTTTGCAGTTCATTTGGTTTGTTAACCTCGCGACCATTGATATCTAGTATTATATCTCCTGCTCGCAAATCAGATTTCGATGCAGCTCCATCTTCGACGATTCCCTGGATAATTATTCCTTTTGGTTTATCCATACCAAGAGATTTTGCAATCGCATTATCTACTTCACCAATGTTAATTCCTATATAACCTCTGCTTACCTTTCCGTGCGCAATTAAATCTTGTGCCACTGCTTTGGCAAGATTGACCGGAATAGCAAAACCATAACCGATATAAGTTCCACCACCTCCCGACGCAATTGCTGAATTTATACCAATTACTGATCCGGAAAGATCGACTAAAGCTCCGCCACTGTTTCCTGGATTAATTGCGGCATCAGTTTGTATAAAGTTTTCAACTCCATAACTGTCTCTAATCAGACCAAGCTGACCTCTGCCAATTGCACTTACAATTCCTGCGGTAACTGTCGAAGCTAAAGAAAGTGGGTTACCAATTGCCATTACCCACTGACCGACTTTTAAATTATCTGAGTTTCCAAGAAATGCAACGGGAAGATTTTTTGCATCAATTTTAACCACGGCAAGATCTGTAAGAGGATCAGTTCCAACAACTGTAGCATCGAATTGTCTTTTATCAGAAAGTCCAACCGAAACTTTACTTGCATTTTCAACAACGTGATTATTTGTAACTATATAACCATCTGGAGAAATTATGATTCCGCTTCCGGAACCTCTCTGCTCTTTTGGCATATCTTTGAATGGGAAGAAAAACCAATCGCTGTGTGGGTTTTCCCTTTCCGAAACTACTGATATTTGTACTATTGCAGGCGTTACTTTCTCAGCGACTTCAATAAAAGCCTGACTAAATGAAGAAGCATCTGCATCTAATTTTACTGGTGGTTCAGTTGCTCCTAAATTCAAATCAGCTAAGCTTGGTCGCACAAGACCAAATCCGGAAACTAATATCGCTCCGAAAACGATCCCAATAATTATTAGAGACACTGCTCCAACGATTCCTTTAAATTTCATTTTAGCACTCCATTTTTTAACAAATTATAATTTACCTGAATTTAAGCTCAGGATAGTATCAAATATCTAACAGTACCTCAATTAAATAATTTTAATGAACTTATTCCTTTAAAATCGGGAATGTGATATTTCAGATGATCTTCCATAAATATTATGGCTTTCTGCATTATTAGATTACTGAAATTATCAGCAGATTCACCTTTTTTTAGACAATTCAGATACATTAAAAGTTCCGCATTTAATTTATAAATATCAACCGCTGATTGACTGCAATCGCCACATATCACACCTTTATCGATATTATAGTATGCATTTTCGGTATTAATTCTCTTACCGCAAATTGAGCAAGAATCGATTTGAATTTCGTAACCTGTTTCTTTTAAGAAAAAAAATAGGAATCTGCCAAATGTTACTTCAGGCTGTTCTTGGTGGGCATTCAATCTTAGTAGAATCTTTATAACGCCTTTGAATAATTTTTTATTCACCTCGTGCTCTGCCAATAATTTTTTAATAAGCTCAAGGATACCATATGCAAAACTCAAACTAGTCAATTTTTCTTTTAGTTCAGGAAAATGTTCAATTATATCTGCGCCTGATAAAAGCTGAACTTCTCTTGATTCCTTTTTATAAAGAACAACTGATAAATAATTTAGTGGGTCAACTATCTTTCCATATTTTGATTTTGCAGAGCGCGCTCCTTTAACTATTACACTAATTTTTCCTAAATCTTCAGTGAAGATTGAAGCAATACTACTTGAATCACCATAGTTCATTTTACTAACAACCACAGCTTCAGTTTTAATAATTTCACTCATTGGATAAAATTATAGGGGAAAGTATATACACCTTCTTCAGTAATGATTCCTGAAATCAGATGAGCAGGAGTAACATCAAATGCAGGTGTGAATGCCTCATAATTCTCAGGAGTTAGCTGATTTGAGCCGATAAAAAATAATTCTTTTTTATTTCTATATTCAATCACGATCTCATTGCCCGTAGCGATTGATCTGTCGATTGTTGTAGAAGGTGCAGCAATGTAAAAAGGTATTTTATGATAATTAGCTAGTATCGCGACGTTATATGTTCCAATTTTATTTGCCGAATCACCGTTTAGTGCTATTCGATCCGCACCGGTGATTACAAGGTCAACCTTTCCCTGTTTCATTAACTCTGCAGCCGAGGAATCAGTCTGGAGCGTAAAGGGAATTCCAATCTTATTGAGTTCAAATGCTGTTAATCGTAAACCTTGATTAAGTGGTCTTGTTTCATCCGCAAAAACATGATTAACTAAACCATTTTCAAAAGCAGTCCTGATTATTCCAAAAGCTGTCCCTATCCCACCCGTGGCAAGTTTACCTGTATTACAATGTGTGAGGACATTTGATTTTTGTTTAAAAATACTTAATCCATTACGCCCAATCTTACTACAATACTCCTCATCCATTTTATGAATTTCTTTGGCTTTTAACAAAAGAGTTTCATAAACCTTGGTCGTATCAGTTAATTTTTCGAATTCTTCTTTTAAATCATTAAGTGCTCTGAATAAATTAACTGCAGTTGGTCTGGTTTCCGCTAATCGTTTATAAGCTTTGTTAAATCGATTTTCGATACCAGTATCAATGTCTTTTAGGGAAAGCGCCAATGCATAAGCCGCAGCTATTCCGATAAGCGGAGCTCCTCTTATTTCAAGTCGCTCAATAGCTTCTGCAATTCTTTCGTAGTCCCCTGTTTCAATATAGATTTCTTCAAGCGGTAGTTTGGTTTGATCCAGGTAAATCAGTTTTTGATTTTCAAATTTTAAGGAGAAATAATCAGACTGACTCATCGAAGTGTGATATTTTTTTAAATTCTCTGAACCTGTCCTGAATCTGTAAATAGGAAAGATCCTCTAATCCCTTTGTGCTAAATTTTTCCACACAGAATGATGCCATTGTGCTTCCATAAATTACCGCACGCTTAATATTTTCCGGACTGAGATCTCGCGTTTGATGCAGGTAACCTGTAAATCCACCAGCGAAAGAATCGCCGGCACCGGTTGGATCAAAAATTATTTCCATGGGATAAGCAGGTGCTGAAAAAATTGTATCGCCTGTAAAAAGAAGTGCACCGTGTTCCCCTTTTTTTATAATTAAAATTTCCGGACCCATTTCGCGAATTATTTTTGCAGCTTTGATAAGGTTTGGTTCTTCGGTTAATAATCTTGCTTCAGAATCATTTAGAATAAAAACATTAACTCTTTTTATTAATTTTAACAAATCCTGTTTCATAATGTTGATCCATAAGTTCATGGTATCACATACAACAAATTGAGGATCAATTATCTGATCGAGAACTTTTATCTGCAGGTCAGGACCAATATTCCCTAGACAAACGTATTTTGACTTTCTAAATTTTTCCGGAATAATTGGATTAAATTTCTCAAATACGTTTAATTCTGTGAAAAGAGTATCGCGTACATTTAGATCATAATGATATTTTCCACCCCATCGAAAAGTTTTTTCTCCCTCAATTATTTGTAAACCATCCAGGTCTATATTGTGATTTTCTAATAGTTCGATATATTGTTTTGGAAAATCGCTGCCGACTACGCCAATCAATACAATAGGTGCTGAAAAATAGCTTGCTGCAAGAGAAATGTAGGTAGAAGAACCGCCGAGCGCGTCTTCAGTTTTATCAAAAGGGGTTTCGACTGTATCTAAGCCAACGGAACCAACAATTAGTAAACTCAATATTCTATCTTTAAAAATGATTAAAATTTTACGTAAAAATACTTAAAAGTAGATTGAATGCACAATAAACCAGAGTTGAAGCACCAAAAAATTAAATTACAAATCCCAAATAAATTCCAATTTTCACATAGTTAATTTTAATTATTTTAAAATGGTGATTGATATCTTGTTGCATGAGAATTGTGATTTCTAAATTTTTATTTCAACAAAATGAAAGAAGCTTTTTTCATTTAGAAAATAATCTTCAATTATTTGTACCGCTTTTCTTTGACCCTCCCAAGCCAGCAATTTTTGTGCAGACTCTCTGTTCACCCACTGATATTCGGTGTGCTCATCACTTAATTGAATTTTATCATCCTCAACTCTGGCTGCAAAAACAGGAATGAGACAAATATATTCTTCTTTTGGTTCATAAAACGAATTCACAGTTGGAGCAACCCAAAGCTGAGTCGGAACCAAACTCGTTTCCTCCTTTATTTCCCTTATGGCAGTTTGGTAAGCTTTCTCATTCGTTTTAATTTTTCCCGTTACCATTTGCCATAAACCTGGATAATGTTGACTTTCCGCCCTTTTCAACAATAGAAACTCAATACCTTTTTCTGTTTCTCTGAAAATGTGTGCTTCAATTAAATTTGAAATGATGTTCATTTTAGTTTTTAAATTTAATTATGTTTTAAAAATCAAGTTCATTTTATTGTTCATTGTAAATTCTAAATTAGAAATAAGCTCTTGCTTCAGCCCTGGCTGTATGAACAACTCTTCCAACTCCCTGCCATCTTCCTTCATAGCCAACGGTTGTTTGCAGAAATGAAGCAACTCTATAATCAAAATTTGTTCTCCAAAAATAGTTTTTACCTATCTGGTTTCCGTTCAACATTTCAAATGGAATAATATTTTCCAGAGTATTTGAAATCAGTTCGGCTCGTTCAAATTCTATTTTTAATCTTCCGGTCTGAGCAAATGAAAGTGTAAACCGCATTGCCTGTGAATTCAGGTCAATTACAGTTTTGATGTCCGGGAATGAATCTTCACTCTTCCCTACTTTAAGTTTTAGACCAACCTCAATAATGTTTATCGGACGATAGGAGAAATCTGTCGTTAAATTATTATCAACTATCTGTCTGTTCCTGCCAGACTGTTGCGGTGAGGTTAAATTATCAGTGAAGTTTACAATATCAGTTTGATTACTAACTTCCCGAATCAATCTAAACCGAAGTCTTAAACTTCTTTCTCTGTTATAACTATTCTCAACACCTGTATTGTATTCACTCATCCCAATTCTCTGAGTGTACCTGAAACGAAATGAAAGATCCTGTCTATTTTCATTTATATACATATCATTCTGAACATAGTTTGATCCACGAATTGTTGTGCCTTCCTGTTGAAAATATTTTAGCTGAAGAAAATAAATTTTAGAAAGATCTGTTTCCTTTGTGATTTCTTCAATCCGCCAAACTGTTTCAGTTGAAATTGGCTCCAGAATTGTTCCAATCAAAGAATTGTGATCAAAAATATCAGCATATCGAATCTTCCAACGTGTGTTGGTTTTTAAATTTATTACCGGGAATAACTCATCGGAAGGAATTGTTACCAGGACATAGTCACCATCGTAAACCGTTAGTTCAAATTCATTTTCGTCTGCAATACCATTATTGTTTAAGTCTCCAAGATATTTATAATTACCTGTCCCCTGTTCTACTCTTACAAATACTTTTTCGAGACGTGCTTGTTTTTCTGTCGTGACTTCATAGTATAAATATCCATCAATAATTCGTTCCCAAAATTTGAAGTTGGATTGTGATCGGATTAGCAATTGTTCAGAATTTAAGAATCCAAGTTGTTTAAATGATTCTGAATAAAATTTATTTCTAATCGTTAGATTGAGTAATGTAGAAAATTCTTCAATACCCCGGTAAGTCAAATCATAAATCTGAGCTTTGGATACTGACTCCTTTTGCATTAGTCCATTCAACGGCAGATAATCATCTCTTCTAGAATATCTTCCTGTTATGGTTAATCCGTTAATTTCTAAAAGCTGCAGGTATGGGACCAATTCAATATATTCAAAACTTCCGGTAATCAGTGAGTCACTATTGTTTCTATCCTGTCTTTTGTTTTCTGCCAGCAGGCTGAAACCTGGTTTGAGTAGATCCCATAAAATATAGTTTGCATCACCCGACTGACGCAACCATTTAGTATCAATATTAATATTTTTCGTTTTTACGTAATCAAGATCATACGTAAGGCTATAGTTTCGTCTGTTGGAAAGAGTTAGCAAACCATTATACCTGTTTGATTGGAAAGTATCACCACGTTTTAGAGAGGCAATCCCACCTATTATATTCATTTCTTCTATTGGAATAAGATTCAATTTTCCTTCTCTAAAATTTTCACCCTCGCTTTGTGATGATCCTTCTGTATTGTAAATACGATCGAACTCAACAACATTAAATCTTTCTGCAGTTGTAAATCTTTTATCAATAAATCTTTCATGATATGAAAATCCGATTTTCCCTAGACTCAACAAACCTAGATCAACTTTACTAGGAATAACTTTTAAATAAAGATTTCCCGCTGAGCCAAAATTATTCTGGTCATCTAAAGATGATAGCCTATTTTTATCCCATAAACTTCCTGCATACTCTAAATCCAATTGAACATTCTCAAATGGATTTAATGTGGCTGTGATATTGCCAATCTGTTTTAATTCAGGTAGAGGCAAGAAAATTATAGGCAGATACCCACCCTTTTTAATTCCGACGAAGAAAAATTGTCCTAAAGCTTGACGGATGTAATCACCATTTCCCTCACCAACATAACTGAATGTAACGATATACTTTGAAAGCGAGTCACCCGGGTTGTAAACATAATATGTAAAAGGTTCGTTGTTTATTAGAGTATCAACTGCCTGATAAATTCCTTTAATAATTCCAAGTGAATCAGGCACAACTACTTGAACACCGGACTTAGTAGCTTTAAGTGGATCGTCTCCGGCATTTGCAATTATTAATTTGTCTTCTTCAGTAAGTGTAAAATCGATTGGAGCATCGGGATCATCGCCTTCTTGCAAATACTGAGCGGCTATTTTATAATTTTCACCAAATAAAATTGTATTAGCTGCTGAACCAAAAAAATTACGTGAATATTTGCGTGCAGAATACTCGAAGTCAACAGAAATTCTGCTTGCGTTTGTTATTAATCTTTTTGGATTGAAAGTAATCCGTGCGGTGGAATAGTCAATTATATAATCATTTATTTCACCTCGCACCATTTCCATTCCATCCAGGAATACTCTTTCAGTTCCCGCAAGAACTACAATATCTTTTTCACCACTTTCTCCAGCTAATACATACGGTCCCTGGATCCCATCCTGACCATTAAATGTATTTGTGTTAAACTTTCCTCGCGACGCAGCAATGGCAATATATCCCTGGTGAGGTTCGAAGTTAACTGTACCCATCAATCCCTGGAGTTTTCTATTGATAACTCCAAACTCACCATTCCTGTTGTTCAAATTGTAATCACCAAAAGTTCCCGTTGCATTCCTATGTTTAATCTGAATAAATACCTTATCTATTTCCTGAAGACTTTCAGTGTTACCTTCAGGTTGTATTGGTGTATTCTGGTCAGTCAAAGCTGCAACCACTTCTATGTCATCAGTCAAATTTCCGGAGAGTTGTAATCTCAATCCACTGCTTAATGAAAAATCCTTTGTTGTACCAACGGTGAATCCTCTAATTAATGTTCCGCTTTTTTGTAACCCTGGACCAAAAATAGATTCCGGTGTAAATCCACCTCCTTCATTTTGTACTACCTGGACTGTATCTCCGAGTTTTTCATCATACTTAATAACGAGACTTCTCTTTTTGTATTCTTTTTTTAGTCCAAGATTTATTGTTTCATAAGTAACAAACAGAGTATCGAAAATTGAATACGGTAAAGAATCAGATAGTGTAAATGTTGCAGTCAAATAATCAAAGTTATAATCTGTAACTGGTTTTATTAGTTCTTCTCTAAGTGTGATTTTTTCTGAAAAAGGAATTATTGAAACGCTGGAGATACTATACGAGTTATTAAAGTTTATTGGAATAGTATCCGTTATCGTAAAAGTATTGTATTGATTCTGTGCGAATATCCCCGTGAATGAAGGAGTGAGAAGGAGAATTATTATGATTAAGAAACTGCTTAATTTCAAAAGGGAAATAAGGTTTTTGATTGTGAAATGTAAATTTAAGAACTGCTTATATCAAGTCCATATTGGGCGTATGAGCTTAAAGTGACCACGAATGATCTGACAAAATTGTTGATTTTAGCTGAGTATAGAATTAAGTTTGCAATAAGTTAATACTTATTTCGGGGAAAGATGATTGAGTTACGTACATATCTTCATTACTTCTACACGAATACTATTCTTGCGGCATTTCAAAAAACGGCTGATTTATTTATTAAGAATTTAAATTTACTTGGACATAACTCAGTAAAAACTACGATGATTTACACTCACGTGTTAAATAGAGGATTAGGAGTTAAGAGTCCGTTAGACTGAATAGTATTAGGATGATAGATATGCAAAGGATATTTTTAAATAATTACTTTATGAACAAAAAACAAAGATATTGGAACGTAGATATGCAGCTGCACGCATATCTACGTTCTTTAACCAATAATTCTGTGCAGTATAAGTAATAGTTATACAAACTAAAAAATAATCTATGAGAAAAACACTATTATATTTCTTACTATTAACCTCTCAAGTATTTTCGCAAGATTTAGATACGCTAAAAATATTAACTGGTTGTATTTTTAGCGATAGCTCAAATACGGACAGGATTATTGTAACAAGATACGTTCAAATAGATTCTTTCGTAATAGATAAAAGTCCAAATACTCATATTCTTCCAAGACCGCTAGAAGACTTTTCATTTTATCTGAATAAGATCAAATATGATCAAATGCAATTGCAATGGTATGCAGATTATTATTGGACTTCAATAATAGCTTTTGTTATTGATGAAAATGGCAATGTAAGTCAATTATATGTTAGAGATAGTCTTATTCTACATTATGATGATACGATTATAAAAAAAGAATTTCTAAAATTAAAGTTTACACCATGTAAATATGGAAATGATAATGTACCTGTTAAAGCAAAATTATATATAACATCCTATCCGCAGATAAGGGAATATTTACCAAATGATACAACGCAAGAAAAAGATTTTAACAAAGATGATTTAATAATATTGAACAAACCATTTATTGCAGAAAGGTATTCAAGAGGTAATCAAAGCAGAAAAGAAGCAAGAGAAGATATTGCCAATGGTTATATTTTAATTATTCATGGTGGTATGCTAACATTTATTAACCCCCAAGTTGATAGCATTGCAAATACTTTTGGTTTTCATTTCATAAAAGGTGCGTGCACAGATGTATATGGTCGTGAAGAATATAACGATGAAGTCGTCAAAAATTTAATTAAAAGAAATGGTAAAGGATGGTGGAATAGATTTCTTAACGAAGTTTCAAAGTTAAATTTAAAAGAACCCCAATCTTTACCAATAATTAATGCTAATTAGTTTTTTAAAGTTTGTATAACAAGCGCCTCAACGCCGACCGCCTTTTTAGTTCGGTGGTTTTATAATTTTTGGCGTTTTATTTTAGTTAAAGATTTTGTTCTAAGTGTTCATTCTAATTAATTAACTTGCCTTCGGTGCTTTGCTGACTCAAGATAAGCACCTACGGCTTAATCACCGGCTTTTGTGTTTTACTTGGCTTCCTTGTAATGGGCGGCGGGTTAGGCGCAAGGCCGTTATGTGGTAAAAGATGAAATCCCCCAAAATCATAATTCTATTTATTCTAACATTTAATTTTGACACAAAGATCATTATCCCAGAATATTGATGATATTATTATTTATGATTCTACTTATGCATTTAATATTCACGGTGCCTTGCCTTCATTAGTAGGAAGATTTCATATATATGGAACAAAGAAAGATGATGAAAAAATTAGTATTTACAATATAAAATTACTCAATATGGGCGACAGCTCTTTATTCCAAGAAATTATAGATACATCTGATACTTTTAATTTTTGGGAGAAAATTCAAATTGCTGATTTTAATTTTGATGGTTTTAAAGATATAAGTTTAGTAATGTCACGAGATGCAATAGGACAAGCGCAATTCGATTACTGGATTTTTAATCCTCAAAAAAATCAATATGAACTAAATAATGAATTTTCGGGATTGCTTGCTTGTGAAGTGGACTTGGATTCTACAAAAAAAACTATAAGCTCGACTTGTCGCGGTGGATGTGGCGGAATGTGTTTTACTAGTTCGGTGTATAGAATTGAAGGAAATGATTTAGTATTGATTGAAGAAACTAATGCTGAACAAGAAGTTACTGATGATAAATGGCGAATTAAGGTTACGACCCAAAAATTAATTGATGGGAAAATGAAAATAACCAATGTCCAGTATCAAGATGAGTAAAAAAACCACATAACCTCTTTAATAAGTAAAAAGTCAATAGGTTCAGAAAGAAAATAAAAATCCCTGTCAATAAAATTTAGCAAAAAAGTTCTTTGATTTACTGTCTTTAACTTAAACAACAATCAACCTGCCTACCGGTAGGTAGGTGCCGTGATATCAGTAAGGCTGTAAATGGCAACCAAACCTCTTTTGGGACTTGTCCCACTGATAGCGAGACTGTTCCATTTAATGGAACTATTCCAGATATTTAACAGGCAAGCGCATTACTTCCCAATCCAGCGCAGCGGCTCAAAGCACAAGGATGAACCAGTTATGCGTACGGGCTTGTAATGCGCGGCCATTGTAAAGACTTAGTATGTTCTAATTCTTTACCCTTGAAAATATTGTTGTAGTTGGTTTTATATTTAAGAACAAAATAGACAATACTGGCTATTTCCTTTGCGATGATAGTCTTAGCTATTTGTTTGTTTTTCTTTCTCAACAATGAGTTGTGGTATTTACGGATTACCGGATAGTATTGGACAGCGTGAACAGCAGCATCAGAGAAAGCAACCTTGAGATATTTGTTCCCGTCCTTAGAAGAACGCTGCTTTGATTTACCACCTGAATTACGAGCAGAAGGAACAAGGCGGCAGTAAGAAAAGAAATTTTTAACATCTGCAAAACGATTTATATCGTCAACTTCCAAAAGGATAGTGAACGCATTCATCTTCCCTATACCTGGAATCCAGAGCAGACGTTGAATATCATCGTTGGGGATAAGAGAGGGATAAAGAGATTTTTCTAAAGTAAGCATTTGTTCTTTGAGTAATTTAGCCTGGATATCAAACTGCTGATACTGAAGCTTGTAGAATTCATTAAGTAGTGAAGGATCAGTAATGTTAAACTTCTCAAGCATACGATGCATAAAGTTAATGCAGCTTGTTCTTTTAACGGAAAGTCTTAATCTGGCTCTGAGAGTATCGCGAAGAGTGCGAATATCATTGGATATTTTGTGAGCCTCGGGGATAAAATTAAGGCGAAGGAGCTGAGCAAGGATGTGGGAATCTACTTTATCGGTTTTAACTTTAGCATAAGCAATGGCTTTAACATATTTGGCGTGAGCGAGTTTGAGATTAATACCTTGAGAAGAAAGAAGATCGTTGATCCAGTACCAACCACCGGTAGTTTCAACGGTTGCTATATGTTCCTTACCGATGGAGTTGAAGTAGTTAAGAATATCAAAATTGTTATTGTTTAATTTTGCTTCTTTAATAACTATACCATCACTATCAACTGTAGTGATGTAAGAAAAGAGTTTATGCTGGTCGATACCAGAGTAAAACATAGGACCTCCAAAAAGTTTTTATAAGAGAATCTAAATACTTTTTGGAAATATCCAGCAAATCAAGCCGAAAGCTTCAACTGGTCTGATTATTTGCAATTCGTGGTTAATAAATTTTTTATTTATGTTCTTATTAAATAACATTTTTAGTTAATCAATTTATTGTCGCCGTAAACCATTCAGCTTCGGCTTATCGGCAACGTCGTTATGTGGTAAATATGAAAATATTTTGGAAATTAGTTTTTATTTGGATCATATTGTTTTGCGTCTCATTCAGTCAATCCAAGAATGATACTTCTTTAATAAAACAAGAATTTTTTGTTAAAGGGATAATCAATAAGAATCTTTCAAATTATCAATTAAAAGTTCAAAATATCGATCTATATGTTAATAACGATTACCGTTATACATTATACAACTTTATAATTCTAGACACTTTAAAATCTGATACATTATCCATTAGTTCTATGGAAAAAATAAATGGTTTAGTAAAAGAAATATATAATCTTACAGATATAAATTTCGATGGTTATAATGATTTAAAAGTTTTAGTGGCTGGGAAGGTATAAATGATGTTTATACAATACTACTTTTTAACAAATCAAATAATAAATATGAGTATAACGAAGAAATATCAGACTTAGTTGGGATGAACTGTACAATAGATACAGTTAAAGAGCAAATATTTAGTTATAGAAGTAGCTTCAGCGGAGGACGACCAAGCAGTTTTAGTGAAACTTATAAATTTATTAATAATAAATTAGTATTAATAAATGAAACTGGATTTTATTTTATTGATTCAACTGATGCAGAAACAGGTAAAGACTTGTACAGAGACTATGAAAAAGTAAGAAAAGATACTTCGTTAGTTTATAAAAAGGATAATATTATAAAATACAATTACGGAGAGAAATAAAACACCTAACACGTGCCTCAAGCTGAATGCGAGATCGCACTCGGCATTTTTAAGTTTTGGGGTTAACTGTTACGTAAAAAGTTTGCTACTAAAGGTGTTCATTCTAATTAAATAACTTGTAAACTGTGCTTGCAAAGAAACCTGCCTGCCGGCAGGCAGGGATAAGCACAGTTTACTGAAACATTTGCAGTTGTGCTTCATTCTGCGTTGCTGTTTCCGTCTTCGTTCCGATAAATCGGAACTTCGCCGGACAAACTGGGCAGCGGCTTAGGCACAACGTCGTTATGTGCATAAGTAAATTTAAAGAGGTTCTTATGAATACAAATAAAAATTCAATATCTGCAGTTTTTTATTAAAGAAAAGTTTCTTTTGCAACTGTATTTATTTATCTTCTTATCGAAGAATCAAAAAAATACAATATATTAACAATCAATCTAACCTGCATTTTAATTATAAATAGCGGATCTCAGAATTTATTTAGAAGACTAAATTGATAAAAAATAATTTATTACCAAAAAGCAAATTCTGGAAATATATACCATTTAGAAGATATCTAATATTTGTCTCGGCGATATTCTTCTTATTTTCAGGAATTGGATTTATCATCGATCTGCTTTCAGGAGGTTCATATTCAGAACTGCTGCTTTTTATAAATGTATTTTATTCGGGGATTGTTGCAGTATTCTACGTTTATAGTTTTACAAGAAATCTTAAATTTCTTCCTTTTACTATCCTATTTCAGATTGTAGTTGGAATTTACATCTGGAAAGGAGCTAACCAATTACTGCTTACCGAATTTCCCCAAAGAGCATCTTTTGATGCCTTTGGAATTTTAGTAACAATGGTTCTGGGATATATACTGCTTGTTATATTTATAAATAAGGAGGGAATAAAAAATTTACGGCTTCAGGCTGAAATGAACCTTGCGCAGGAGCTTCATTCGAACCTTGTTCCGAAAATTGAAATTGTTAATAACCGTTTTGAAATATTTGGAATATCTAATCCTACTGATGAAGTCGGCGGCGATTTAATTGACTTTTTCGAAAATGAGACTACACATACTTGTTATATTGCAGATGTATCAGGTCATGGAGTTGCGGCAGGTTCGATGATGGGGATGTTTAAGAGCACGATTCGAGTTTTATTAAACAAAGATGAACCGCTTTGTTCAATTTTAACTGAAACCAGCAAGACAATTTACAATTTAAAAAGAAAAACATGTTTCTTACGTGTGCTTTTTTAAAATTTAATTCAAATTATACTGTGGAATATTCAACAGCAGGTCATCTTCCGATTTTAAAACTTGCAAATGATTCAAACAATTTTGATGAATTGATAATAAAGCACCTTCCAATTGCGGCGACAAAAGATTTTAATTATACAACAAACAGCACAGTATGTAACAAGAATGATTTATTCATATTACTGACTGATGGAATTACAGAGACGTCAAATAAAAAAGATGAAAACTTTGGAATGGAAAAAGTAAAACAGATTATTCTTAATAACAGACATGATGAATTGTCCCATATTTATGAAAAAATAAATAATAAGTTAGCTTCATACGGTAAACAAAAAGATGATCAGTCAATTTTATTAATCAGATGTTTATAATTATCATAAGTATTATTTTTTAACTAAAGTTATAAATTGAGTTTTGTCATCTTGAACGAAGTGAATATCTAAAAAATTGTATATACTAATCTTGAGATTCTTCCTGCAAAACGGGACAGGTTACTTCGTTCAGAATGTCTATTAATAAAAAGTCAAGATATAATAAGTGATATTGAAGCATAGAAAAATACGATTGAACAAGTTGAACCTTTTGGTGAAATAAAAGAAGAATAAAAATGCACATTACCAGCAAATCAACACGGACGGCTTCATTTGGTCTTGTTGTTTGCAGTTCAGGTTTGTGCAATAAAAAAGTTTTTAGTAAGTAAATAATATTGTAAATAAAACAAAACATAAACAATAAAAACGTTGCAGCCATTTGTTAGTTGCAATGCCGTTATATAAAAAAAGGTGATCCATTTCCAGACCACCTTCTTAATTTGTTCAATTAAATTTTCTTGATTATTCCTTTTTTTTTTTTTTTTTTTTTTTTTTTTTTTTTTTTTTTTTTTTTTTTTTTTTTTTTTTTTTTTTTTTTTTTTTTTTTTTTTTTTTTTTTTTTTTTTTTTTTTTTTTAATCCAGATCAATACTAAGATCAAATCTATCAAGATTCATAACTTTGTTCCAGCTGCAACGAAGTCTTTGACGAACTTCTTTTTTGCATCACTCTGTGCATATACTTCTGCAACTGCGCGCAACTGCGAGTTTGATCCGAAGATCAGGTCAACTCGTGTTCCTGTCCATTTAACTTTTCCTGTTTTACGATCTCTTCCTTCAAAGGTATCTCCCTTATCAGAAACAGGTTTCCAAACTGTACTCATATCAAGTAAGTTTACAAAGAAGTCGTTTGTGAGTTTACCAACCCGATCAGTAAACACACCATCTTTTGAAGCACCATAGTTTGCGCCAAGTACACGCATTCCACCAACCAGCACTGTCATCTCAGGTGCATTTAACGTAAGCAGTTGAGCTTTATCAAGAAGCATTTC
>CAVUWN010000018.1:0-4384 GCA_963745185.1 uncultured Ignavibacteriaceae bacterium | reverse complement strand
TGTATGCTGGAGTGAATTGGTATCGCAATCATATAAACGAATTGAAAACGATTTCTCCTGAACACACAAAAAATATTTAATACCTTATGCCAAATAAAATTGATTTCAACAAAGATTATCCCTCAATAAAAAACTCTGATGAGCTTTATGAAAAAGCTCTTGAACTTATTCCTTGTACAACACAGACACTGGCAAAAGGTCCGCAGCAAAATATAAAAGGGATTGCACCAAAATATTTAGTAAGGGGGAAAGGGTCTCACGTGTGGGATGTTGATGGGAATGAATTCATTGATTTTAATATGGCTATCGGTCCTCTTTCATTGGGTTATGCTTATGACAAAGTTGATGAAGCAATTAAAAGGCAACTTGAAGATGGTATCACGTTTTCATTGATGCATCCACTGGAAGTTGAAGTCGCTGAAATATTGAATAAAATAATTCCAAATGCAGAATCAATTAGATTTAGTAAATCAGGTGCTGATGTTACTTCTGCTGCTGTTAGAGTAGCACGCGCTTATACGAAGAGAGATAAGGTTTTATGTTGTGGATATCATGGTTGGCACGATTGGTACATCTCAATAACCGACCGAAATGCGGGAATTCCAAAAACTACTCAGGATTTAACTTTTACTTTTAATTATAATGATATCCAATCGGTAATTGATTCAATTGATGAGGACACCGCCGCCGTCATATTAGAACCATTTGTATTCGAAGCACCAAAAGATAATTTTCTTCAGAAGTTGAGAGAAGTCTGTGACAAAAATGAAACACTATTAATATTTGATGAAATGTGGACAGGTTTTAGAATTGCACTTGGAGGTGCCCAGGAATATTTTGGAGTGAAAGCCGATTTGACCACTTTCTCAAAAGCGGTTGCTAACGGAATGCCGATTGGAATTCTTGTGGGTAGAAAAGATGTTATGAGTGTTCTGGAAAAGGACGTTTTTTTCTTTACTACCTTTGGAGGCGAAGCATTATCTCTGGCTGCTGCCAAAGCCACAATCAATGAGTTGATAGAAAAAAGTGTTCCTGATTACCTGGCAAAGCAAGGTAAAAAATTAAAAGAGGGTTACAATAAAATCGCTGATGAATTAAATATACCTTACACAAAATGTATTGGTTATGAATGTCGTTCACTAATTACGTTTGATGCTTCTGTGGGAAATCCATTAGAAATGAAATCACTCGTTCAACAGGAAATGATAAAACGCGGAATTCTCTGGGGTGGTTTTCATAATATGAGTTTTTCACATACCGATGAAGATGTAGAGTATACATTGAAAGTTTATAAAGATGTACTCCCAATCTTGAAAAATGCGGTCGAGGAAAAGAATGTACTGGGATATTTAAAGGGTGAGCCTGTCGAACAGGTTTTCAGAAAAGTAAGTAACTTTAATACTAAACCAAAGAAGAAATAAATTGTCAAAAGAAAATAAAATATCAGAACTATTTTCTCTAAAGGAAAAAGTTGCAGTTGTAACCGGGGCACTTGGACTGATCGGTAAACATCATTGCCATGCTCTTGGCAGAAGCAGGTGCGAGTGTAATTGTGTGTGATTTGAATGAAAACGAATGTGCTAAGTTTGCTTCTACTCTTCCTGAATTGTCTCTTGGAATTTCTGCTGATATTACGAGTAAAAAATCTGTAAGAGATTTAAGAGATAAAATATTAAGCAATTATGGAAAGATTGACATCCTTATCAACAACGCAGCTATCAACGATAAATTTGAAGATCCATCCTCAGTACTGGAAGAATCTAAATTTGAAAATTATCCAGTTGAAATGTTCAGAAAATCTCTTGATGTTAATGTTACAGGAATGTTTATTTGCTCGCAGGTTTTAGGTACTGAGATGACCGAAAAAAGTAATGGAAGCATAATTAATATAGCATCAACGTATGGAATTGTTGCGCCGGATCAATCGATTTATAAAAATGAAAGAGGCGAACAAACATTTTATAAATCTGCAGCCTATCCTGTAACAAAAGGAGCTATAATTTCTTTTACAAGATTTCTAGCTGCTTACTGGGGAAATAAAGGTGTCAGAGTTAATACGCTTTCTCCTGGAGGAGTGCAGGATAATCAAGATAAATTCTTTGTCAAGAATTATTCTGCAAAAACACCGCTTGGTCGAATGGCTCAACCAACGGATTATAAAGGAGCTCTTGTATACCTTGCCAGTGATGCTTCAAGTTATATGACAGGTGCAAATCTAATCGTGGATGGAGGATGGACCGCATGGTAATTATTGTTTGTCATTCCGAACTTGATTCGGAATCTATTTTCAGGTTGCTAAAGATGCTGAAACAAGTTCAGCATAAATTCTATTGATGGAGGATGGACCGCATGGTAATTGACATTAAATTAAAGCAAAAAAATCTTCATCTAAAAGAAAAACTCGAAAAGATAAAAGTTGTTCTTACAGATAATGATGGAGTTTTAACAGATACCGGTGTTTATTATTCTTCAAAGGGAGAAGAGTTTAAAAGGTTTTCAATTCGTGACGGAATGGGTGTTGAACGATTAAGAAAATACGCAGGAATAGAAACTATAATAATTACCGGTGAAGAATCTGGTTCTGTCAAAGCACGTGCAGAAAAATTAAATATTAAAGAGTACTACCTTGGTGTTAAGAAAAAAGAAGATTTGCTTGCCGAAATAATGAAAAAGAATAATGTCAAACCCGAGCAAATCGCTTTCATCGGAGACGATTCAAACGATTATGAATTGATGAAAATGATTGGCTTCAAAGTAACACCAGCAGATGGAATGAATTTTATCAAAGAGATTTGCGATTATGTTTGTGAAAACAGAGCAGGTTTCGGTGCTTTCAGGGAACTTGCAGAATTAATTTTGGCATTTCAATACAAACCGGATTCCGTTAAATAAGATATAACTTCGGAGGAATAAATGAATAGGGAGATAAATTATTCAAAAGGTTTTATTGGTGATGGTTACCCTGTTTTTATCATCGCAGAAATTGGAATTAATCACAATGGTTCTCTCGATATAGCAAAGAAATTAATTGAAGCGGCGAAAGCTGCGGGTTGTGATGCTGTAAAATTTCAAAAGAGAACTCCTGAGATCTGTGTACCAAAAGATCAATGGTATGTTGAAAGAGAAACGCCATGGGGACGAATGACTTACATTGATTATCGTCATGTAGTTGAGTTCACAAAAGATGATTATGCGGCGATTGATAAATACTGTAAGGAAAATAATATTATCTGGTTTGCTTCCTGTTGGGATGAAGTAGCTGTTGAATTCATCGGGCAATTTGATGTGCCTATTTATAAAACTGCTTCTGCTGCTTTAACTGACACCAACCTGCAGCTAAAACATAAATCATTAAATAAACCGATTATAATCTCAACAGGAATGTCCACGCTTGAAGAGATAGAAGAAACAGAAAAAATATTTGATGGTAAAAATATTCTACTCGCTCATTCAACTTCATCATACCCATGTCCAAATGAAGAGTTAAACTTAAAGATGATTACAAAATTGAGAGAAAAATATCCTTCCATTCCAATTGGCTATTCAGGTCACGAAACCGGGTTATCACCAACCTTGGCGGCTATTGCATTAGGCGCCTGTTTCGTGGAAAGGCACATTACACTTGATCGTGCTATGTGGGGTAGCGATCAGGCAGCTTCAATAGAGGTTGATGGATTCCATAGACTTGTCAGGAACATACGTGATATCGAGGCTGCTTTGGGTGATGGGATTAAACGTGTATATGATAGCGAATTGAGCTTCAAAAAAAAATTAAGAAAAGTACAGTAAGAATTGTATTTGTATGAACAATGTTTTCACAGGTATCATTAGCTGGATTGAGAGTTACTTTTCAAATATGTCAAATGCAGAGGTCCTATTCAACTTTAGCAATTGTCGGAGCTGCTGTATTTTTCGTTATTGCTGAACGAATCTGGCCTTACACAAAGGGTCAAAAAGTTTTACGTGAAGGTTTTTTTGATGACCTTGCTCTTTATACAATCGCACAAAGTTATATTCTGGGAATTTTAATATTTCACTTACGTAATTAATTTAATTGATTCTACCACAGGACTATCCAGATTACAACTATTTAGAGATGTCCGATTTGGATTCAGTTGCTTTTCTTTTTAGTTACTCACGATCTTTATATTTACTGGATGCACCGATGGCAGCACAACAATAAATATTTATGGCGGATTCACGAAGCACATCATTCACCAAAGAAAGTTGACTGGCTTTCCGGTTCTCGTTCACATGCAGTGGAAATTTTAATAAATCAGACCATTGAATTTCTACCAATTGTTTTACTTGGTTCTCCGCCGGAAGTAATTGCATATAAAGGTGTGATAAGTGCAATATGGGGAATGTATATTCATTCAAATCT
>CAVUWN010000017.1:0-12913 GCA_963745185.1 uncultured Ignavibacteriaceae bacterium | reverse complement strand
AAACCCATTTTTAATATGTGGCAATTGAGATGGTTTATTTCTTTCATATTTACTCAGGTGTTTTTATTTTTAAGTTAATACTTTCTAAGGAGCATAGATGAGTGCCGGGTCAAATGACTTTCCTAAAAAAACAATATCGTTCTTAAAGAAGCTATCAAGGAATAATACGCGCGAATGGTTTGAAGCAAATCGGGACAAATACAACTCCGATTTTCTGGAACCATGTTTTCATTTTGTTGTTGATATGGGAGATAAGTTACACGACCTTGATCCAGACATCGTTGCAATTCCAAAAATCGATAAATCAATTTTCCGATTACACAGGGATGTTCGATTCAGCAAAGATAAAACTCCGTATAAGACTAACGCCGGTTTATACTTCTGGAATGGTAAAGTAAAAAAAATGGAAGCCAGCGGTTTTTATTTTCATCTTGAACCCAAATATTTTGGAGTGGGTCTTGGTATGTACATGTTCCCTCCTCATTTACTAAAAAAATACCGTGATGTTGTTTCAACTACTGCTTCATCAAAAGAATTACATCAAATTGTTCGATCACTCGAAAAGAAGGGCTTCTCCATTGGCGGACAAAAATTCAAAAAAACTCCAAAAGGTTATGATCCGAATATTAAGTATCCGGGATATCTTTTATTCGAAGGAATTTATGCCTGGTTTGAGAGTGATGATTTTAAAAAGGTCGATGAGGGAAAAGCAGTAAATTTTATTTTTAAAATATTTAAGGATATGCTTCCCCTTCATAGATGGCTGGTAAAAAAATTGCTTTAATGTGTTTTATCAATTGCCCTTGCTATTAGCTTTATAACCACTAATGCATATTTTAATTATTATCCTGCAACTGGTGGTATGCTGGTTCTAATTCTCTTCTGCTTTTATTTTTCTTAAATATCATTTTTAAATCACTAATCACGTATAAGGCAGAAGGAAGAAGTAGTAAGGTAATAAAGGTTCCAAAGACTAATCCTGCCGCAACTGACACTGCCATTGGTACAAGAAATTGTCCTTGTTCACTTCTTAATAGAATTATTGGAGCAAGCCCGGCAACCGTAGTAATGGTTGTTAGTAGTATAGGTCTAAACCTTGCCATACCGGCTTCGAGCAAAGCATCTGGAACATCAAGTCCTTTCTGAATCAAGTTATTATATTTATGTATCAAAACAACTGAATCATTAACAATAATTCCGGCAAGAGCAACAATACCAAGAAATGAAAGAATAGAAACCGGTATATCCATTACAAGATGACCAAGAACAGCACCTATTATTCCTAGTGGAATAAGTCCCATTACTAAAAGAGTCTGCATATACGATTTCAACAGGAACATGAGAATTGTGAAAATTATAAACATAGCAATGGCCATTGAGAAATAAATTGAATGAAGCATTTTATCAACTTACTCTGCCTGCCCTCCGAGTTCTCTTGTTACTCCTTCAACCTGCGAAAGTACGAAAGGAATAGTGTTGGCCTCAAGCTCTTCAAGTACAACTGCCTGATCATTTTTTGTGTAATCGAGGTCAGCAAACACTGTAACAGATCTTTCCCCGTCTTCGTGTCTGATTCTTCTTAAGCCTCTTTCTATTTTGAAAGTAGCAACTTCTTTAAATGGAACATATTCACCCGAGGGCGTTCTTATTTTCAAATTTTCGATCTGGCTTATGGATATTCTGTCCTCTTTTGTGAATCGCACCCAAACTTTTAATTCGTCACGCCCTCTCTGGAGCCTCATTACTTCCTGACCATAAAATCCCTGTCTTAATTGTGTAGTTAAATCACGAACAGTAAAGCCAAGCGCTTTTCCTTTTGGTTTTAATTGAACTATAAATTCATTATTGCCAAGCGGCGTATCATCCTGTATATCTTTAACACCATCAATTTTTTTAAGCTCTGTTTTTAATAATTCTTTAGCTTTGAATAACTGATTGTAATCTGTACTTGAAAAGCGTACAGATATTGGTCTTCCGCCAAAGTTCCAGCCACCGATTGTAACTCCCTCAGCTTCCGGCACAGAACCGATATAGTCTCCCAAAGCCTGAGAAAATTCACCAATTGAATAATCACGTTCTGCAGAGGAAGGAAGCACAATAAAAATATTAAGCGTCCCACCGTTCATCCATGAAGTGAAGTTTGTTATTGGATAAGTTCTGCCTTGATCTTCCCATTCTTCGGCAAAAGCCTGTGCCTTATCAATCAGTTTGTATCTTATTTTATTTGCAACTTCAGCAGAAGTTCCGGCAGGCATTTCTACCTGAATTCTTGCATAAGGCGGTTCAATTTCAGGAAAGAATTGTGCACGAATATGCGAGCCAGCAAAGAGTCCTACAATAATTAATATAAAAGCAAGTAAGGTTGCTGTGACTGCCCACCTGTTCTTTAATGAAAATGACAGGAGTTTTCTATAAAAACTATTTACAAACCAGTTCAGAACTTTGTTAATTTTTTTTCTGAGTCTTATTAACGACGTATCGCGATCATCTTGTACTAATGCTTTTGAGTGGGCAATATGTGCAGGAAGGATCAACATTGCTTCAATAAGTGAAAAAGCAAGGGAAATAATTACAACTGCCGCAATCTGCCAGACGTGTTTGCCCAGCATACCATAAAAGAAAAAATAAGGCACGAAAGCTACCATTGTTGTTACAACAGAAATCGTTACCGGTTTTATAACCTCCATTGTTCCGTCTATTGCAGCCCGAAGTGGTTTCCTGCCATGTTTTTCCCATTGAGAATAAATGCTCTCGCCAATAATGATTCCATCATCAACCAGAATTCCGATTACCAGAATAATTCCGAACAAACTCATTTCGTTTATTGTGATATCCATGGCCCACAAAACAAAGAACATCCCGAGTAAGGAAATCGGGATCCCAACTGCAACCCATAATGCGAGTCTAGTATTTAGGAAAAAACCAAGCAATACTATTACCAACAGAAGACCAAGAAGACCGTTCTGTGTCATTAGATCAATTCTTTCTTCCAGTTCGGTAGTTTGTTTAATGAATGTTTTAAATTCAACAAGTCCGGCATATTTAGCTTTAAAGTCTTCCATCTTATCTTCAACTGTCTCAACTATATCGATAACATCTTCGTTATTGTTATAGAAAACATTAAACCCAACCGATCGTTTGCCGTTGTATTCTGAATACAACCTGTTCTCCGGCCATTGTTCCTGAACAGAACAAATATCTCTAAGCAAAATTTTTCTGCCATCAATTGAAGAAACAACTTCAATTGTTTCAAAATCTACTGCTTCATACTTTTTCTCGTACGTTCGGATAAGAATTTCCTGCTGGTCAGTTAAAACCGAACCAGATGAAAGGTTAAGACTTGAGTTCCTTACAGCATCTGCAATATCACCAACGGTCAATTTGTAGCGAATCAAATCTTCGGGAGAAATTTCAATTGAGAATTCTCTTTCGGGTATTCCCCACCACGAAATGTTTGACATCTTTCCCGTTTTGAGCAACTCATCTCTAAACTCTTCGACTATCTTCTTCAAAGTGAAGAGATCGTCTGGTCCATAAATGCTGATCATTATCGCACGGTTCCACATTGTCTCTTGCATAACGATTGGTTTTTCAGCTTCGGTCGGGTATGAGTTGATCGAGTTAACAGCATTTTTAATATCCTGGATGGCTTTATTCATATCGAAGCCTTCAGATATTTCAACATTTATGCTTCCCCAATTGTCTGCAGAGGTAGAACGAATTTTTTCAATGCCTTCCATCCCACGGAGAGCTTCTTCAATTTTGATAACGATTCCCTCTTCAACCTCAACTGCAGATGCACCCGGGAAAGGTATTTCAACGTTTACTTCCTCAAGTTCTAATTTTGGATCGATCCTTTTATTCATATTTAAAAGAGCAAAAACCCCGGCAATGCTAATGATAATCATTACCCAATTAGTTACAACCCGATGCTTGATAAAGTATTGTATAAATTTTTCAGCCATAAAAAATCTTTTGTAATAAAATAAACTTAGTTTGCTTTTGAAAGACCCTCGGAATTATTTAAATCCGGAACTTCCTCATTTAACTCAATTGATTCATTCGCTGATTTTACAGGCATTCCAATCAAGGGCTTTTGCAGAATCGTCGTAATTATATTCATATCGTCATTGCCAGTATATTTAATAACAGCGTCATTTCCCTGGATTGCAACGAGTTCAACTTTTCTTCGTGCAAGCTTGCCATCTTCCATCGTGTAAACGAATTGCTCATTATCAACTACGTGCCTTGGAATTTTGGCAACGTTCTCAAATAATCTTCCTTCAATTTTTACCTTAACATAGTTGCCAGGGAGAAAGAACGAATTCAAATTTCCATTTGTAAAAGAAACATAAGCGTTCAGTGTTTGTGAATTTCTGTTTAACAAGGTTTCTTTCCTATAAATCTTTCCATAGATGACTTCCCCTTCGTGATTGTCAGGAAATATTTTTACTATCGGAGGCGTGGAAAAATTTATGAGATTAACTTCATCGATGAGAAGAGGAACCGCAATTTCAACATTAACTGCATCGCTTAAAGTAAACAGGTGAGAGCCTTTCGATACAAAGCTTCCTTCAACAATTCCATTTGATTTAATATAGCCTGTGAAAGGTGCAGATATTTTGTATTTCGATAAAAGAATTTCCTGGTTTTTAACAGAATAATATTTGCTAAAAACACTTCTGGTACTAAGTTTTATTTTTTCTTGTGAACCGGAAATAGCCGGTAGTTCCGGAATGGTTTCGTGGATGTCAAGATTATAAAAGTAATTAGACCATTTGCCATACGATTCGGGATCTTCAATTTTGATTTCAGGAAGAACAAGTGCAAGAGAATTAATAAATTCTGAACGCATAGTGTAAAGATCATTTTCAACTTCTCGCGAATCTATCTCCAGAATCAGTTCCCCGTTTTTTACAAACGTTCCGTCTTTCAGATCGTTTTTTGCAAACAACACGGGACCATTAGCTTCAGAGATTACGTTTAAAGTTTTCTTTGATTCAATAACACCGTTACCCTCTATTTCGATACCAAGGTCTTCAAAGTTTACGAATTGTGTTTCAACCAATCGTACCTCCGGCTCCACATCTCTCTTGTTGCTGTGCTTCTCAGTTGATGCCAGAACAAACATTATGAAAAATCCGAGGATTAAAATTCCTGCAACAGACCCAAGCCTGATCAGAGTTTTTTTATTTAAGCCCATATAAATTCCTTTTTCTTTTCCCTTGAAGTATAAACTTAAGACAACAGTTTATCAGCTAGTGTTACAATTGATAATGATCAAAATATAGCTAATTGATGGTAAAAATAAGATTCTTTTCTTGATCCAGATAAAAAATTGTGTTGAGCGGAAAATATGTTCCGTAGATGTGAATTTTAATTCTTATAAGGTGGGCTAAATTGGGTTAGTCTCAATCAAATTATTCAAGACAAGAGCCAAATTCTGATTCTATCTCTTCCTTGATATAAATAGTGTAGTAGTGAAGGAATTTATAACCCTCGGTGGTAATTAACTGTTCTTTCAAATCTTGTTCTGATTGAGGCAGTATTTGATTATTGATGGTTGCGCAGGCTTCTTCTATTTCATTATTTACAAGTGCTTCATTTACAGCATTCAGTTGTTGTACATAATAATCCCGTATTTCCTCATTTTGTATCCAGCCATATTGATAGAGTTCATCTGTATAGGAAATTAGTTTTGTTGTCAATTCTAACCAATTTAAAGTATCTGGTTTTGGTGGGATGAATTTATCGATAGAAAAGGCCATAAGTGATTTGGCTGTCTCATCCGGATCGTTCGGTTGATGATCAATAATCGCTTTTAGATCGGATGGTTCTCCAAATCTGAATAATAAAGAATCAGCAATGTCTACTCTTAAACTCATTTCTTCTTCTAATTCAAGTTGTTGCTTTAATAGTGAATTTAATTCGTTGTAATTATTAAGACAAAGATATTTAAAGACCATCATCTTTGTGGGTAAATCATCGCTGTTTACAAAATTTTCTACTAGCTCTTCATTCATTTCTTCACCAAATCCTTCAGCCAAATATAACAGGGAATAATATCGTATATCTTCATCCTCAATATTAAGAGCGCCCAATAAAATATTTTTTGCTTCTTGCCTATAACTCGGGACATTTTCCATAATATAATGCAATAAGTGAATTGCTAACATTTTATCGGTTGAGATTTCACCTTGATTGAGTAGTTCAAACACATATTCTACAGTAGAATAATCCTCTTTATAAATTAAAATCGCAGTTGCAAGGACTTTTGCCTCCAAGGGATCCGAAGGGTATTCAGGATCATTTGCAAACTCGTCTGCCCTGGAAATTAGTTCGTATGCTTGGTTACTTACATCCTCATAACCAAGATTATACAAAGTACCTTAAAAATCTGGTTTGTAAGTAAGGCTGTTGTTGTTCAATTAATTCTAATAAAACTTCAATTGCCCCTTCTGGTTCAAATTCATTCACACAGTTAATTGCTTCACACTTTGTCACATAGTTTTCACTATATAGCGAATCTAGGCACCACTCGAAAGATTGAGCGTAATTAACCCCGGCAAGTAGAAAGCTAATTAATATTATTTTCTTCATATTCAATCATCTTTGTAGCCATAAACGAATTTATTTTTTCTCATTATTCGAACCAAACAAAAAAAGCGCCACATTGTGTGACGCTTTTAATATTCAAAAATTAGCTTCTGCTTATTTCAGCAAAGACATCTTTCTAACATCCGAGAAAGTTTTACCATTTATTCCAGCTGCATCCAGTCTGTAAAAATAAATACCGCTGGTTAATTGGCTGGCATTAAATGTTACCTTGTTCAACCCTGCAGCGAAATTGCCGCTCACAGCTTCTGCAACTTTTTCACCAACCAGGTTATAGATATTAATTGTAACCTGTGCATCAACCGGTAATGAAAACTGAATTGATGTTGATGGGTTGAACGGATTCGGATAATTTTGCTCAAGAGAAAATTCCGCCGGTAATGCAATATCAATTTCAATCGCTCCCGAGTAATTAAAGCTTCCGTCAAAATCAATTTGTTTCAAACGGTAATAATATTTTCCGCTGCCGATGACTTGATCTGTGTAGCTATAGCTTTTTGTTTCTGTTGTGGTGCCGAAACCAGGAACAAACCCAACTTGTTCAAAAATAATGTTGTCTTGACTTTTTTCAATTTCAAATCCCTGGTTGTTGGTTTCTGTAGCTGTCGACCAGCTTAGCTCAATATTTCTTCCACTTACATTTGCAAAAAAAGACGTTAGTTCAACTGGAATAGTTGAGTAATCTACTAATGAAATATATTGTAAGTTTGATGCTGAGTAAATCGTCCTTATCAGGTTTCCATTTGTGCTGTCAATTTCATGCAGACCAGCCCCATTTGTTACTAAATATGTTCCTCCGGGGAGTAAATATACGCTTCTCAATCCTGTAACTGCTGTAAAGAAATGTAATTGATTTCCATTTGCAGTATAGATTCCTAGTCCGGATGGAGTTGAAAAAACTGCAAGCGCAAGGTTACCATTTGGAAGCTCAACTATGTCTTGAGGAAAATTAACTCCTGAAATTAGGTTGTCGATATAATTTCCACTTAAGTCATACCTGTGTGCAGCGTCACTGGATGACGCCGTAACAAGAACGTCATTAGTTCTGAAAAGAATGTCAAAAGGACTGTTGAGACCTCCAGCACCATTTGCTATAAAATTGCCTAAAAAATTGCCGCCCGCATCAAACTCCGGAATCCCGTTTGCATTAGCGCCACTACCAACAGTCACGACCAGGTTTCCATTTGGTCTGTAACCATGTCCACGAATATTATCCAGAATGTTATTATTTACTCCTCCAGCTGGTGCAAAAATTCCAATATAATTTCCGGCCGTATCAAATTTCTGAACAAGATCAGTAATTTGGTCTGAAACACTAACGAATCCTGCGGGATTAAGTAGTGCATGTTTTGGTGAAGCAAGGTTTCCGGGATTTGACGGAATATAGTTTGCGTTTACAAGGTCCCCTGTGGTTGGATCAAAAGCCAGAACATTGTCGTTGGTCCAATCTGGAATAAGCAACAATTTTGTTTCTGATGTAATGCCATTTTGTGTATTGTTCGCCAAATCTTTTCCCCAATAGATTTCGGCATTTGAAATGTCATATGTTTGAACTATCTGATGAAAAGATAAAATTTCACCGTCTGAAAAAGGGTGTGCTACATTTTTAATAACACTATACAATACTTCCCCGTTATCTATTTTGATGACATCGATTAAAGTATTATCTGGAAGTTTTATGCTAACGGGTAATTCCTGATTTATCGCAAATTTCTTTGCCTCCATATACATTTGAGGATTGGTTTCTTTGGCTAAGATTAAATCTTCAAAAGAACTCTGTTGAGGAAAAACCAAAGCAGAAAATAATAGGGTGAGAAAAACAAGCTTTGTTTGAAACAATTTATTCATACTGGCTCCCTTTGTTTGTTTAGAAATGTGATTTAAATTGACTCTGCCCGAAAAAACTAACTTTGCTATTTTTATAATATAAAATAAAAATTATTTAATGCAATAATATATTTATACATTGCTCTGAAATTTCATTTTCAATCCATTAATCAGTTTCTAAATGACCCGCTAATTAGCACTTTTAATTTCGTTATTTCTGAAACAACCTGTAATATGGTCATTCACCATTCCCGTAGCTTGCATGTGTGCATAGACAATTGTTGAGCCGACAAATTTGAACCCGCGCTTTCTAAGATCTTCGCTGATTTTGTCTGAAAGTTTTGTCTTGGCTGGAATTTGTTTTAAGGATTTAAATTTGTTTTGTATCGGCTTTCCGTCTACAAATCTCCAGATATATTTATTAAATGTTCCAAATTCTTTTCTTACTTGTAGAAATGCTTTTGCATTTGCAATCGCACTCTCGATCTTAAGTTTATTGCGGATTATTCCTTCATCTTTTAAAAGTGATTTTACATTTCTAGTATCATACTTAACAACTTTATTAAAATCAAAGTTGACAAATGCTTTTCTAAAGTTTTCTCTTTTATGAAGAATCGTTCTCCAACTCAGACCTGCCTGAAATCCTTCAAGGATTAAAAACTCAAAAAGTTTTCTGTCGTTGTGCAAAGGAACCCCCCATTCCTTATCATGATATTTGATCATTAGCATATCGTCAGAAGGCCAGGGGCAGCGATTTATCATTTCTGTTTTTCCTTTTAGTCTTCAATTACAAATAATAGTTAGTTTACCTCGGGTTACGAAGGTTGATTTGATGATGATTCATCCGGGTTTGTTTGTTTCATCCGATTTGCATCCTTAACTGCTTTTGTCAATAAAAATTCTATTTGCGCGTTAATACTTCTCAAATCCTCAGCCGCCCACTTTTCAAGAGCGGCATGTAAATTTTCATCAATTCGCAATAAAAATTTTTTCTTTTCAGCCATAATATCTACTTAATTTCACAAAAATATATTTTAACCTGCAGCACTTGCCCGACCTTTTCTGTTTTGCACAATAATGTACCAGCCCAGTAAGATGACCCATGGATATTTATCCAGAAGTTCTGATCTCTTCTCAATAGTTACTGATGTTCTGCCCATAAGAGCGAACCTGTTTGAATACGAAAGTACGAGGCTCCCTTCTGAAGAAAAGACTTCAAAGGGCTTTTTAAATTTGACAGATTTACAATAAAGCCTCGCACCTTTTGGTAACTCCAATGTTCCCTTTGTCCGCCAGAAATTCGAAATATATTTTGCAAAAGGCATTTGGTAGCCATACTTAAATATCCCGAATTCTCTTTGCCAAATACTCAGTGATTTAAATTCCCACTTACCATCAAATCCTTCAACCACAACCCGGGAACTAAAAAGTTTTGGAAAAACCATTGTGGCCAAAACAGCTTTAGATGAAATCAATTCGAACTGGCGTTTAATAAGCGAAGGCTGGTTAAATGTTAATGTTTCTCCAACTATATTTGTCAAAATCGTATCCACAATATTTATTAATTATTGATACAAAGTTCCCGTGTTTATAATTGGCTGTACATCATTTTCAGAAACAAGTGCAACCATTAAGTTGTTTACCATTGTTGCTTTTTTATCTTCATCAAGTGTAACAATTTTCTGTTCACTAAGTGATTTCAAAGCCATCTCTACCATTCCAACAGCACCTTCCACAATTTTTTGTCTTGCTGCAATGATAGCCTCCGCTTGTTGTCTTCTTAACATTGCTTGTGCAATTTCCTGAGCATATGCAAGGTGGCTTATCCTTGATTCGATGATGTCCACGCCGGCAACCTCAAGTCTTTTTTCAAGTTGACCTTTTAAATTATCTGCAATTTCCTGTGGAGTCCCTCGTAAAGAAGCTTTACTTTCATCATCAGTATCATAAGGATATTCGGAAGCGAGTGAACGAATTGCTGTCTCGCTTTGTATGTCGACAAACTCTTCATAATTCTCAACATCAAAAACAGCTTTAGCTGAATCGATTACTTTCCAAACCACAACTGCACCTATTTCAATCGGGTTGCCATGCAAATCGTTTACTTTAATCTTATCGCTATTAAAATTTCGTATTCTTAGTGATACTTTTCTTTTTATAGTAAAAGGATTAACCCACCAAAACCCCGAGTTGCGGACAGTGCCAATATATTTTCCAAAAAATATTAGAACTCGCGATTCGTTTGGTTGGACAACTATGAAACCACTCAATACAACTATTATTATAAATATAAGTGGAATAAAAACCCAGAGAATTTGTGTGTTTTTAGTTATAACTAATCCCAAAAATAAATAGACTTCTAAAGCAATTAATCCCAACAATATGAAAAGCATTAAGAAACCGTTTGTCTTGTTTGCTTGTTTTTCAGCTATTTTATCCATTTTACTGTCCTTAAAATTATTGATATTGTAATGATATTATATTGATAGCAAAAAGTCAATTTCTTTTTTATGAATTATTATAAGGTTAGTATTGTTATAAACTAAAAGATTAGAAAAATGAAAACATTATTAACCGGGGCAACAGGCTACATAGGCAAGAGATTACTCCCCGCTTTAATCGAGCAGGGGCATGATGTCATATGCTGCGTAAGGGATAAGAACAGATTTCATCCAACCATATTAAATGGCAACGGAAAAGTTTCTGTCTTTGAAATTGATTTCCTAAAAGATCCAGCAGAAAATGATTTTATAAAAGATATCGATGCCGCCTACTATCTTATCCATTCGATGAGTGCTAATGTCTCTGATTTTTCAAAGCTGGAAGAAACTTCTGCTAAAAACTTTATCAATCTAATTAAGAAGACTAATGTAAAGCAGATAATTTATCTTAGCGGGATTACAAATGAAGAGAAACTTTCTAAGCATCTTGCTTCAAGAAAAAATGTAGAAAAAATTCTATCTGAATCTGGAATACCGGTAACAACACTCCGTGCAGGAATAATTGTTGGTTCCGGAAGTGCATCATTTGAAATCATAAGAGACCTTGTTGAAAAACTTCCTGTTATGATTACACCAAAGTGGCTTAACACTAAACATCATCCTATTGCTGTCAGGGATATCATTCAATATTTAACCGGGGTTTTGTTGAGAGAGGAATTATACAACCGCTCTTTTGATGTTGGTGGGCCGGATATTTTAACCTACAAAGAAATGCTTTTACAATTTGCCGAAGTGCGAGGGTTGAAAGATTAATACTCAGCGTGCCTGTTATGACTCCACGCTTATCTTCATACTGGTTGTATTTTGTAACGTCTACTTCCTACAAACTTGCGGTGAATCTTGTCGACAGCATCAAAATTGAAGTCATAGGAAGACCTAATGATTTGCAAAAACTATTAAATATAAACTCAATCTCTTACAAAGAAGCCGTCAACCTGGCTCTTACCAGAATTGAATAAAACAACAAGATTTCGAAATGGAAAAATTCGCTGGTCTCTAGCATCAAGACTACAATCTTCTTGAACATATAAACATTCCTGTTTACGGATGTTTCAACGACAAAAGAGAAAAGGAAATTAAGAATAGTGTAGAACAGGTTATTAATGATCTCTTGGTCAATTGGAGGCGAACGAGGCTGGTATTACGCCGACTGGCTTTGGGAATTTCGTGGTTTTTTGGATAAACTCTTTGGCGGTGTTGGTCTTAGAAGAGGCAGGACAAACAAAAATGAAATAAATTCCGGTGACACTTCGGATTTCTGGAGAGTGCTCGCTGCAGATAAACCAAAAAAAAGAATGCTTCTTTATGCAGAGATGAAATTACCCGGTGAAGCCTGGCTTGAATTTAATGTTGTTGAAAACAATCAAAAAAAATATTTGCAGCAAACAGCTACCTTCCGACCGAAAGGATTGTTTGGAAGGTTGTATTGGTACACGGTTTTACCATTTCACTATTTTGTGTTTGATGGTATGGCAAAAAATATTATAAGTTTTAATAAGGAGTGATTAATGAAAGATAAAGTAATAATTATAACCGGAGCTAACCGTGGAATTGGGAAAGAAGCAGCAAAAGAAATTGCAAAGCTAGGCGCAAAAGTATATATGGCTTGCAGATCGCTTGATTCTGCCAATGAGGTGAAAAAAGAAATAGTAAAAGAAACTAATAACGAAAACGTTTTTGTGTTAGAATTAGATCTTGCTTCGGTTGATTCGATAAACAAATTCGTCACTTCTTTCAAGAATGAAGAATCAAGACTTGATGTTCTGATTAACAATGCCGGGATCACATCCCGAACTAAAAAATTAAACGATGCAGGAGTTGAATTGACTTTTGCAATCAATGTTCTTGGTCATCACTATTTGACCAAGCTGTTAATTGATCTTTTGGAAAAGTCCAGCTATTCCAGAATAATTAATGTTGCTTCTGACTATGCTGGAGGACTTGATCTTTACGATATTAATTATGACAAA
>CAVUWN010000016.1:0-4895 GCA_963745185.1 uncultured Ignavibacteriaceae bacterium | reverse complement strand
TGAGACTTATAGCTGTGATGAATATTTTTCAATTGTACCACCGCCAATCACTTTGGAAAAACACTTGACAATCGACTATCCAAATCTAGAGCTTTGCGATCCAATTGCAGATGCATTTACTGGGGCATTCTTTCGACCTCTATTTGATAATATCCTTGATGATATCAAAGATGAACTTCTTGTACCTTTTGATGTCTTTGCCTGCTTTGATGAAGATGAGAGAATTTGGAAATTTAAAGTAAATAACGGTGCAGGTTTTAGGTTGAGAGTTATCGAGGATTTATGTTATTCCAACTTAGAAAGACATGTATTAATAAAGAATGCGACTATAGATCTTCTCAATAAAATTCCAGATGAAAAAGTATGTCAAGCATTAAATGACTTTGAAGATCAAAAAAGATATTATCGTGGTGCCGTAAGCGATGGATCTTTTATTATTGAAAGCGCAATTAAGAATCATGAAGAAGTTCACGAATGGACATTTACGTATTTTGTAAATAAAACTTTAGATGATGAGTTTCTAAATGAAACTTACGATGAAATATTGACCTTTAATGAATCATTGTCATTAGCAAAAGAATGTGGCGAGCTATTTTCAAATTCACAAAATTCGAGGAGTCGAGCAAAAACCGAATACGAATATGTTATGGCAGAATTTATTGAAAAACTTAAAAAAAGGCATGATAGATTTTTGAAAAATACATTTTCATTGGATGGGGTAGAATATAGTGTGAGTGAAATTTTAGCTCAATGGAATCCCCATGTTCAATTAGAAATAAACCTTTACCAATATAATTTGCAAATGTTCAGAGATGCTGATGATTGTAACTATAAAAGAAGTAAAATATTTGAGGAATTGATTTACGAGAAAATTTTAGAGACGCTTGGAGGAAATTAATTTTAATTCAGCCAACTAAATTATTAAGGAAATAAAATGAAATATTTAGTTATACTTTTTATCACTTTATTGTGTTTAACTTCATTAAAAGCACAAATACTCACACAAGAAGAAAAAGAAAGAATTATTTTAGCATTAAATGATAACAGTCTAAATGTTAGAAGTGCTGCACTTGAAGCAATAGTAGAATATCAAATCTTAGAAGCTGAAGATAGTTTAAAAAGTAAAATATGGCGAGATAACAGATCAATTCAGATAGAATATTTACAAGCACTATTAGCATTAAATTCTAGCGCTACTGAGGAATATGCACTATCTTATTTAGATACTTTGGATGCAATCTCTCTTGGGAAACCTGAATTTACATCGTTTGTTTTAGATTTGAAAGTTAGAGCCACTAAAATACTTTTTGAATTACAAAATTATTCTACTGTTGGATATGTCTTTGACTTAATTCAGCAGGATAAGCCCGATGTTAATATTTGGGCAATAGATTTACTACCACAAATCATAAGATATGTTCCTTCTTATGCTGAACTTGCAAAGAATGAGCTTATTTATGCTTCGATTAATGCTACTTCAGAAATTGATAGATTAAATTCTATGGTTAATCTGATTTTTCTATTTGGCGACGAAGAGTTGCCATTATTATTAAGTGCATGTGAGAACGATGAAAGCCCAGCTATTCGTTCCTCGATTATAGCACAATTTTTACCTAATGAACCGATTGTTAATGCAACTTTACGAATTAGATTATATCAAGAAGAAGAATCAGCAATTCGTTCTCAAATTATAGATTTTCTACTATATAGATTTGGTACTGCATCAGATTTTAAATATGTAAGTGACTATATAATACAAGAAACAGACTCACTTGTAAAAAGATTGACTATAAATTCTCTAAATAATTATATCCCTCCACCACCCGACAGCACAATTTCAATCGAATCTGTTATTGATAGTTTATCTTCATCACTAGTTCAATGTTTTAATTTTGAATGGGTGAGTGATCTACTATTCAAGGAGGATCTTCAATCAATTCTCCAATCAGCAAAAACCAATTTACAAAGTGGTGATTCACTTGCTTGCAGAGTGCAGGTTAAATCATTTCAGGATAGTGTGGATAATGTTTATGCAGACTCACTAAACACAGATCCGCGTTTTGTAACTCTCGAGGGCTGGAAATTTCTCTACTGGAATGCGCAATACATTTTAGACAGGCTACCGGAGATTCCATCAACAGAAGGAATAAGCACATATTCTGTTTTTGCAGCACACGGAGTTTGGCTCGAGCAAAACTCGGAGATACTGTCTGGTAACATCGGTGTAAATGAAATTAGTCAGCCGCCTTTTATGGATTCAGGAGTTGAGCTTTCAGTAGGCATTAGCACAGAAACTCCTGCAGGTTACACAATTAAAGCAAACAGAATAAAAGTAAAACAAAACGCAACAGTAAATGCAGATGTTTATTACAACGAAATTGATAACAATGGAACGATAACCGGAACACTAAATACACCTTTGGAGCTACCATTGTTCACAACTTTACCGGAGTTTCACACATCAACACCGGGAATAGAAAACATAGTTGTACCCCAAAACGGAGAATACACACTAACACCCGGTGCTTATAATGAGATACAGGTAAAGAAAAACGGCAGGCTGATATTTACAGGAGGTGAGTATCATATAAACAAATTAACAGCAGGAGACGATAACCAAATTCTCTTCCAATCAGAGAGTGAAGTAAGAATAAAAGACAAGTTTGATTCAGGACAGGGAAGTTACATTGGTCCGGAGGACACAACAATAGTAAGTGCAGATGAAATAGTGTTTTATGTAGAAGGAATAAACGGCAATAACGGCAATCTGGGTGCAACACCAAAAGCAGCAAAGATAGGAATAAGCAACAAAGTAAAAGCAAACTTTTACGTACCTAACGGAACCTTGTGGCTAAGACAGAATAGTGAAGTAGAAGGAGCATTCATTGGTAAAGATGTAGATGTGGGAATTGGTGTAAAAGTAAAACTAAGCTCTGCGTTTTAAGGGTATTGAGTAGTTAGAAGTTAGTAGTTAGAATAGAGTATACAAGCTCCGTAGGAGCGAAATGTTTGTAGAAAAATGAAAAACAAAAAAACATCAAAGTCCCGTAAGGGACGACATAGATGTGGAGAAACAAAATGAAAATAAAAATATTATTTATCGCATCGGCAATAACATTTCAATCGTTTTCACAAACCATTTACAAAGTCCAGCCCGGCACGAAAGGAAACGAGATAAAGCTAACGGTGGCGAATGTATCGGAAACAGATCCTGCAACAAATGTAAATGTTCTCCTCACCAGAAAATCTTCATCACTTAACTTTAGTAAAGAAGAAGAAGAGGAATGTTTCAATTAACAAAAAAGACACAATTGATTTTGTAATTAGCAGCCAGGATGGAATAATGATGACAAAGCAATTTATCTTCAGCTACACAGGACCAAAAGAATTCAAGCTTGAGCAGAACTTCCCAAACCCGTTCAACCCAACAACAACGATACAGTATCAGCTACCGCAAGATGCAAAAGTTACATTGAAGGTTTATGATATTTTGGGAAGTGAAGTTGCAACATTAGTTAACGAGGAACAAGAAGCTGGTTATAAAGAGGTAAAGTTCAACGGAAGCAACATTGCCAGTGGAATGTATGTTTATCGGCTCCACTCTGGTAATTTTGTATCAACTAAAAAGATGATGGTTGTGAAGTAAGAGCCATAGGCTTTTTTAGTCTACAGAACAAACCAATCCTTTCAGGTAAAGTCCTTCCGGAAAGTTCAGTGCTACAGGATGATCTGCAGATTGCGTCAACTGTTTAATAATTTTCACTTCTCTTCCTGAATCAAGTGCAGCACCTGCAATTATTTTCTGAAATAGTTCTTGTGAAATATGTCCTGAACAGGAAAATGTAAATAGTATTCCTCCAGGATTAAGCAGCTTGATTGCAAGTAAATTAATATCCTTGTATCCCCTGCTTGCTTTTGATATTTGAGAAGCTGACTCTGCAAATTTAGGCGGGTCTAAAATAATCAGGTCGAATGTTTTTCTTTCATCGCGAAATTTTCGAAGGACTTCGAATACATCTCCATTAATATTTTCAACCGATGATGAACTGAGATTATTTAATTCGAAGATTTGATTGGATATCTCAATTGCAGAGCCTGATGCCTCCACTTGAGTAATTTTTTCTGCACCGGCGGCAAGTGCATAAACCGAAAATCCACCTGTATAGGAAAAACAGTTCAAAACACTTTTCCCTTTTGAAAATTCAGAAATAAGCTTTCTATTATCTCGCTGATCAAGATAAAAGCCGGTTTTATGTCCTTTTTTAATATCAACTAAAAACCTTAGTCCGTTTTCTTTCACTTCAACTAAATCATCAGAAACAATCCCTTTTAACAATCCTTTTTCTGGTTGAAGATTTTCCTTAATTCTTACTTCAACATCCGATCTTTCAAATATTCCTTTGGGCTTAAATTTTTCATTAAGAATTTCAACAATAATATTTTTATTAAACTCTGATCCGGAAGAAAGAAACTGACAGACGAGAAATTCTGAATATTGATCAACGATTAATCCCGGAAGCCCATCACTCTCTGCATTTATAATTCTGTAAGCGTTTGTTTGTGATGTGTCAATATTTTTTTTTCTTGCTTCCGAAGAAATTAATATTTTCCTCTTAAAAAAATCCGAATCAATTTTTTCATCGGGGCTAAAAGACAAAATTCTTACTCTGATTTGCGATGCAGGGGAATAACTTCCGAAACCAACAGTAGCATTGTTCGAAGTTAAGATTTGAACGGTTTCTCCACTAGAAGGATTTCCCTCAACTTTTTCAACAGCACCGGAAAAAATCCAGGGATGTTTTCTCTTAATGAATGAATCAGCAGATTTTTTTAGGAAGATAGTTTGCAAATAAATCAAGCGGGAAGTTTACCTAATACACCCCACACCCACTTAT
>CAVUWN010000015.1:0-8230 GCA_963745185.1 uncultured Ignavibacteriaceae bacterium | reverse complement strand
TCGAAAAAGGATAATAATCAACCGCAGTTTATCAAATCGGTTTTCTACAAGTTGAAATACGGAAATTATATTGAAGAAGATAGTCACGTTAAAATTGTTAATGATGTAAAAGCTGAAATTGATGCAGCCTCATTTCCAGCGAATGCAATTCTTGAATCAATTCTGGCAAATGTTTACTGGCAATATTACCAGAACAACCGATGGAGATTTCAACAGCGAACCGAAACCGTAAATTTTGATAATGAAGACTTTCAAACCTGGGACTTATCGAGACTAATCAGGGAAATAGTAAAATATTATCAAGCATCACTTGAGCAAAGCGATAAATTGAAGAAAATTCCTCTGAAAGAATTTGAAGATATTCTGGTATACGGGACAACTGATTATGCTTATCTCCGTCCAACTTTATATGATCTTCTTGCACACCAGGCACTCCAATTTTTTGTGAATGATGAAGCATCTGTGACACAACCTGTTTACAAATTTGAATTAAAGAGCAAGAGGGATTTTTTTCCTGCAGATGATTTTGTAGAAATAAAATATGAAACCAAAGATTCTCTAGCATTAAAATTTTATGCAATCCAACTATATCAACAGTTAATTGCTTTTCATCTTGATGATAAAGAAAAAGATGCTTTGATTGATGTCGATCTCGCAAGAGTAAATTATGTAAGAAATCAAAGTGTAAATTCCGAAAAAGACAAGCTGTACATCGAAGCCATCATCAAAATGGAAAAGAAATTCAGCACTGTTCCTTATTCTTCTCTAATCTCATTCAACAAAGCACAATATTACTACAGCGAAGGTACTAAATACGATCCCAATGGTTCAGATGATTATAAATGGAAAATCAAGAAAGCACTTGAAATTTGCAACACAGCAATTGAACGATTTCCCGATACTTACGGTGGTGGTCAATGCCTATGGCTTCAGAATCAAATTCTACAAAAAAGTCTGAGTGTTCAGACAGAGTATGGAAATTTACCAGAAGAGTCTTTTCGTGCGTTAGTTACGTATAAGAATGTAAATAAAATTTATTTGCGAGTAATTCCGTGGACAGAATCGTTAGATCAGACAAAGAATAAACTGGATGCACAAAAGCTTGCACAACGATATGCATCACAAAAAGCAATTCATGAATGGTCGGTGGATCTTCCGGACGATAAAGATTACCAGAGCCACAGTGTTGAAATAAAAATACCTTCGCTATCTGTTGGGCAATATTTAATTCTTGTTGGAACTGATTCTGATTTTACTTACGAAAAAAATGCAGTTGGCTATAGCAAAACCTGGATTACAAATATCAGTTACATCAGAAAAGATACTGGTGAAAATAAAGTTTTGTTTTATGCATTGAACAGAAAATCAGGTCAGCCATTTTCGAATATTGATGTTGAAATCTGGGGACAAAAATATGTGCAAGACGCAAGAGAGTATCAATTCTTTAAAATTAAAAGTGGAAAAACTTCCGACGACGGTGCTTTTCAATTTGTAAAGGATGATAATACGTACAATACTTACAAAATGACTTTTATAAACGGTGATGATGAATTTGAGTCACAGAACTTCTACTCATACGCATACAATCAAAATACTACACGACGAACCACAACCTTCTTTTATCTTGACAGGGCAATTTACAGACCTGGACAAATCGTTTACTTCAAGGGTTTGGTAATCGATACAGATGGTAAAAAAGATAATAACATTGTCTCCGATAAGAAAACCACTGTAATATTTTATGATGCGAACCATCAGAAAATTGCTGATGCTACTTTTACAACAAATGAATTCGGAACATTCAATGGAAAGTTCACAATCCCGGCTGGTAAAATCGGTGGACAATATTTAATTGCAAATGAATACGGTTCTCAATACTTCAGAGTTGAAGAATACAAACGCCCAAAGTTTGAAGTAAAGTTTGATCCGATCAAAGGCAGTTATTCATTAAATGACAAAGTAACAGTTGAAGGGTTTGCCAAAACATATTCCGGCGCTAACCTGAATGACGTCGATGTAAAATACAGAGTTGTGCGAACTGTTTATTTCCCTTACTACGATTACAGATGGAGATGGTATTATAACTGGTTCTGGGGAAGATACAACGAAATGGAAATTACAAATGGTGTTACAACTACAGACAAAGATGGAAAATTTAAAGTTGAATTTGATTTGGTGCCTGATCTATCGATGCCAAAAGAAACCAAACCGGTATTCAGCTATACAGTTTATTCTGATGTAATCGATGTAACAGGCGAAACCCATTCTGCTCAGACTTACGTAAGTGCAGGCTATGTTGCATTGATTGCAAATATGAACTTACCGGAAATAATCAATTCATATGTATTAGATAAATATCTGGTATCAACAACAAATCTTAACAGTCAATTTGAACCAGCACAGGTATCAATTGAAATATACAAGCTGAAAACTCCTGAGAGAATTTTCCGAGACAGACTTTGGTCAAAGCCTGATAAATTTATTATGAGCAAAGATGAATTCTATAAACTCTTTCAGCACGATATTTATGATGATGAAAATGAATTCTTTACCTGGGAAAAAGAAAGAAAAGTATTTAACACAAGTTTCACAACAACGGATAGTTCTTTTTTTACTTTTAAAGATCAGCCGGAATGGGAAGCAGGCAAATATGTTGCTACTCTAAAAACAAAAGACAAAAACGGAACTCCGGTTGAGCTAACAAAATATTTTACTTTGTTTGATCCAGAATCAGATAAAACCCCTCTGAACGAAGCAAGCTGGGTTTATATGAATCAAAAAAATTATGAACCCGGTGAAACTGCAACTCTGTACATCGGTTCGGCAGAGAATGATGTTACAGCTCTTTATGAACTTGAGTATGATGGAAAAGTAATCGCAAAAGAATGGATTAATCTTGATGATGAGCAGAAGAAAATTGACATACCAATTAAAGCTGAATACAGAGGTAATGTTGTTGCTCATATTGCATTCGTCGTGAACAATGAATCACACCTGGTTACAAAGGTGATTTCCGTCCCGTGGTCGAATAAACAACTTCAAATATCTTTTGAAACATTTCGGAGTAAACTTCTTCCTGGAGCGAATGAAGAGTGGAAGCTAAAAATATCCGGGCCAAACGGAGATGAAATAGCAGCCGAAATGCTTGCCTCGATGTACGATGCTTCTCTGGATGCCTTTGCTGCAAACTACTGGAACTTTAGCATCTATCCGTATTTCTACTCAAAATATAACTGGACTGCGGATAATAACTTTACTTCAATCAGCTCGCGCTTTTATGATGAAGGATGGAACAATTACGTTTATCCACCCACTATGTACTATCCATACATCAACAATTTTGGATTTAATTTTTATGGTTATGGATATAGCGATGGAGTTTATTATAAAGGTGGAAGGATGGATATGATGCCAACAAGATCAGTAGAGGATATGGCTTCTCTTCAGTCAGGGGTTGTAATGGAAGAAAAAGAAGCTGGTAATGAATTGATGAAGACGACCAATGGTAAAAAAGGAAGTAAAGATGAAGATAATTCCGTGTTGAATCAAAGCACGCAACCTGAGCAATCATTCGAAGGTGTTTCAATTAGAAAAAATTTGAATGAAACTGCTTTCTTCTTTCCTGAATTAAGAACAAATGAAAAAGGTGAAATAATAATTTCCTTCACGGTTCCGGAAGCATTGACTCGATGGAAATTTATGGGCTTTGCTCTCACAAAAGATTTGAAGAGTGCAATTGTTTACAATGAAACTGTTACTCAAAAAGATTTGATGATTATGCCGAATCCTCCTAGGTTTTTACGAGAAGGTGATGAAATTTATTTCACTGCAAAAGTCAGCAACCTTTCTGATAGCTCACTTTCAGGTTCTGCAACTTTGCAATTGTTTAATGCATTCACAATGAAACCTGTTGATGCATTATTTGAAAATGCAGATAACGTAAAATCATTCACAGCAGAAAAAGGAATGAGTGAAGGATTAAGCTGGAGACTAAAAGTTCCTCTCGGACAGGTTGATGCAATTGTTTACAGAGTGATCGCAAAATCAGGAAAGTTTTCTGATGGTGAAGAAAATGCTCTTCCTATTTTAACAAACAGGATGCTCGTTACTGAAACTCTTCCGCTTCCAGTAAAAGGACACGAAACAAAAACTTTCCTTCTGAAAAAGTTGATGGAAAATAGTTCTTCTACTTTGAAGAATTATAATCTTACACTTGAGTTCACAGCGAATCCTGCGTGGTATGCAATTCAGGCATTGCCTTATATGATGGAATATCCTTACGAATGTGTTGAGCAGGTGTTCAACAGGTTTTATGCAAACAGCATAGCAACACACATTGCAAACTCAAGTCCGAAGATCAAAAAGATTTTTGATACCTGGAAGGAAGTTGATAAAGATGCTCTAATTTCAAATCTTGAGAAGAACCAGGAATTGAAGTCTGCACTTCTTGAAGAAACCCCGTGGGTTCTTGATGCACAGGATGAAACAGAAAGGAAACGCAGAGTCGGCTTGCTTTTCGATTTAACAAGAATGGCAAATGAGCTTAATCGTGCAGAACAGAAAATAAAAGAGATGCAATATTCAAACGGCGGATGGCCGTGGTTCCCGGGACTTCCTGAAAATCGTTTCATAACTCAATACATTGTTGTTGGAATGGGCCATCTTGAAAGACTTGGAATAAAAGACATCAGAGAAAATGCTGAAATCTGGAATATATTACAGAGAGCCGTTCTTTATACAGATGATAGAATGCTTGAAGATTATGAATGGATTAAGAAGCATGGAGTTCTAAATCAAAAGAATATCGGTTATATCCAGGCACAGTATCTTTATGGAAGAAGCTACTATCTTGATATTCCTGTTGATGATAAACACAAAGAAGCTTTTGATTACTGGAAAGGACAAGCACAGAAATACTGGTTGAGCAATAACAAATATATGCAGGGAATGATCGCACTTGCTCTTTACAGAATGTATGATGCGAAGACTGCCAAAGCAATAATAAAATCAATTATTGAAAATGCGGTGTTCAATGATGAAATGGGAATGTACTTCAAAGAAGAATGGGGATGGTGGTGGTACCAGGCTCCAATTGAAACTCAGGCTTTATTGATTGAAGCTGTTGATGAAATTGTGAAAGACCAGGAATCGGTTGACCTGATGAAAGTTTGGCTGCTGAAACAAAAACAGGTTCAGGATTGGAAAACAACCAAAGCAACTGCAGAAGCTTGTTACGCACTTCTATTGAGAGGAAGTGATTGGTTAGCTGATACCAAAATGCCTGACATCAAAATCGGCGGACAAATGCTTGATCTTCTGAACAATCCTGATATTCATATTGAAGCAGGAACAGGATATTTCAAAACTTCCTGGAAAGGTGATGAAATAAAACCTGAAATGGGTGAAGTAACTGTAACGAATAACAATAATGTTGTTGCGTGGGGGTCACTCTACTGGCAGTATTACGAACAGCTTGATAAAATTACATTTGCTGAAACTCCGTTGAAGATAAATAAAAAACTATTCCTTGAATTGGATTCACCGACAGGAAAGAAAATTACTCCGGTTACCAAGGACACAAAACTAAAACCGGGAGATATTATAAAAGTTAGAATTGAAATCCGTGTTGACCGAGATATGGAATTCGTTCATTTGAAAGATATGCGAGCAGCAGGATTTGAACCGATAAATGTTCTCTCCCAACACAAATACCAGGATGGTTTGTGGTATTATGAGAACACACGTGATGTTGCTACAAACTTCTTTATGGATAGACTGAACAAAGGAACGTATGTGTTTGAGTATCCTTTGCGAGTAACATTCAAAGGAGATTTTTCAAACGGTATCACAACAATTCAATGTATGTATGCACCTGAGTTTGCAAGTCATTCAGAAGGTGTGAGAGTGAAAATTCAATAGAGAATTATTTGATTGCCATTATAACCCTCTTCACCGAAAAAGTGGAGAGGGTTTTTATGAAGAAAGTTAGTCAATTGTAAATTATTATTTAATAATAACTTGTAGTTTTGGAATGGCTAAGAGATTGGCTAAGATTGGCTAAAAAATGTCTAACAATTGCTATTGATCAATACGATTTAAGATCCATTTTGGGGAGCGATTTGTCCCAACATTTTTAATTGATTTGTCTTTATGAGACATTTCATAGATTAAATTTTTTATTTTACTATGTTTCTGTTTATCAGATAAAGACTCAGATAGCTTGTTTAATAATAAATTTGTAATTTCTTTACGACTTGCTGATTTATATTTCTTAATAAAATTAATAATGAGATCCTTGTAGTATTGCTTATCAAAGGCTTTATATTTTATATAACCAGACTTATCGTTGGTAATAGCTGCAATTGATGACGAAACAAATATGTTTGGAAACCTACCGTCAATTAACCCTTTATTTCTTAATACTTGTGCTTCTGTTTTAGGAATCTTTATTTTCTTTTGAACTTTGTCTAATAAGATTACAGTTGGCAAATCTAAATCAGTGTTTTTTATAAGTATTCGTGTATAATTTTCATTAATAACTTTACCAATAATGCTTACTGTTACCTGATTAGAGTTTGATAGGTCGTAGGATGGAAGTGGAAATGAGCGTTGTTTTTGCAAAGTATACATTTTTTTTATCCCTCCCCCAACGGTATCAATCATATTAAACTGAACCATTGCATCAGCCAAAAATTGATTACGATAGTATATTGGAGGAGAATCTTGTGCAATAACGTTTTCTATAGTACCCGGAAGGAAACTACCAGCATTTGTGAAAACTAATTCTTCTGGATATTCAACTAATGTGATACGCGAGTTTAGTGAGTAATCTTGATGAGCTATACAGTTGTGAAGTGCTTCTCTAATAACGTATGGTTCATATTTAGCCAACTCAATTGGAAAGAGCGTATTATCAGGTAAGTAACGATATTTTAAATTACGTATTTTGTCAAGCGCATGATCAGTTGTTAAAATTAAAGGTGGCTGAAAGTGTGTATAGTCTTGCTCTATATTTTTGTCATCTTTCAATATCCACGATATTTTAGCAACTGATGGAGAAAGGAAAACGGAGGCTGAGGGTTTGCCTAATAGAAGGATTGCAGCACGTGTAATTTGCGCTTCACGAGTAACTTTGACCTTCTTTAAAAAAGTCTCATTGTCCCAGGAATTAATATCAGATTTTAATCTAGGATTTTTCAATCCATATTCATACTTAGCTTTGAATATAGCATTTTCATCTAAATCAGAAAGGTTAGCTCCTTCACAAATTTCGGCTGACCAGTCAACGAGGATAGATTGGTTTCTTATTTGGTCATATTCTTGGTTATTCAAGGCAACTAGTGATTCGCCATCTCTTCCATAATAGTGTCCTTTCCAAGAAGTAGGATTGCCAGGTTGAGCAGCAGGTATTTGAAATAAAACGACTCTCTTATTGTCCGACAAAACTTCATATGCTTCTATAAAAGTTATATGATTGTTTGTATGGTTTGCTATTTCGTGCTTCAAACTATCGAGTGATTTCCTATCTTCACGATAATTCGTCCCTACAACTTGATGAAATTTATCCACCCCAAAAATCAACCAGCCATATGATTTATTTTTTAATTTTGCTTCATTACTTAGAGCTGAAAAGTATTTTCCTATGCTATCGAAGTTGTAATTTGTTTTTGCTTCCTTAAATTCAAGCCACTCAGTTTCGCCTGATAAGCCCAACGTATACTTAAGTTGTTTCTTTAATTCTTCTTCGGTCATTTAAAGAAATCCTTCACTTTAAATCTTATTGTGATAAAAAATTATTTACGCAGTTATAAATTAAATCGTCGTTATTAAATAACAAATCAATTTGTTAAATTGAAATCAATTCAGTCCTGAAAAATTTCACTTATGCTCAATAGTCATTATACCATCAATTTTAAATTTGACATTTTAAAAAACAATAAAATGAGAAAGCAAATTAGTAATACTTCATTAGACGATCCTCTCCCGGCATTTAGTTATTTAAATTAATCTATCTATCAGCAATTTGATCAAACTTCAATTGTTGGTAAGTTTTAAATTAGAATTTGAATAAACCTTAAAAGGAAAAAAGAATTGAAAGATCAGACTGAAAGACAATCACAAAATACAATTGCAGTTTTTATTGACTTTGAAAATTTATATTACTCTTCGCTTAATAATTTTGGCGAAGCGCCGGATTTAATGATCATACGTAACTTGTGTGAGAAGAAAG
>CAVUWN010000014.1:0-14129 GCA_963745185.1 uncultured Ignavibacteriaceae bacterium | reverse complement strand
ATGTGAATGTTTCTTCAGGTTATCTCCCGATGATTTTTTCTGATATTAATTCTATAAAAAAACTTTCAGCTAGAATTTCAAATTCTTTTATAGAAGCATTAGATAGCATTAATCGAGAAAAAATTTCCTATCGTGCGAAAAAGGGAAGAGAATATATTGAAGAACAACTAAAGATAACAAAGATAGAACTAGACACGGCTGAGGTAAAATTAATGAAGTTTCAAAAGGAAAATAAAACCATTTCTCTACCTGATCAATTGACTTCTGCAATTGAAAGCGCTGCAAAGTTAAAAGCTGAAATTGTAAGTACTGAAATTGAGATAGGATTGCTCGAACCAAACTCTAAACCAGATAATAAAACATTATTAGCACTAAAGAAAAAGTTAAATCAGCTAAATGAAGAATATGACAAGTTTGATATAGACTCAGACGACTATCTTGTGGCTTTCAGCAACGTACCGGAATTAGGTATGAAATTATCAAAGTTATTAAGAACAGTAAAAATTAAAAATGAGGTTTACCTACTCTTGCAACAGCAATATTATAAGGAACGAATTCAGGAAAACAGAGATGTTCCCACTATTGATGTTCTAGATGAAGCAATCCCACCAGCAAAAAAAGCTTCACCCCGAATAATTTATTCAACAACTCTCAGTTCATTATTTGTTCTATTACTAGTTTCATCATTCTTTGTTTTCAGAGAGAAGAAAATTTCATACTTTAAAAAGGACACGATCAATTAAATATGAAAACTGCTGTTGTTACCGGTGGATCTGGTTTTTTAGGTTCTCATCTTTGTGATAAACTTTTGGCTGAAGGATTAAAAGTAATTTGCATTGATAATCTGATTACTGGAAATGTTTCTAATATTTCTCATCTTGCAGGGAACGAAAACTTCTCATTTATTAAACAGGATATCACGAATTATATTTTTATCCAGGGCAAAGTAGATTACATCTTACACTTTGCATCTCCCGCGAGTCCTGTTGATTATTTGCAACTTCCTATTCAAACTCTAAAAGTTGGGTCACTCGGAACGCACAAGACGCTAGGCTTGGCAAAAGAAAAGAAAGCCAGAATATTAATTGCTTCAACTTCTGAAGTGTATGGTGATCCTGAGATTCATCCACAACCCGAAGATTATTGGGGAAACGTAAATCCAATTGGACCAAGAGGTGTATATGATGAAGCGAAAAGGTTTGCCGAAGCTATTACGATGGCTTATCACAGATATCATAATGTAGAAACACGGATTGCAAGAATATTTAATACTTTTGGTCCGAGGATGCGAGCCAAAGATGGAAGAGCCATTCCCAATTTTATTATGCAGGCACTAACCAATCAATCTATCACAGTTTATGGTGATGGTTCTCAGACAAGAAGTTTTTGTTACATAAGTGATGAAATAGATGGTTTGTATAAATTGCTTTTATCTGATGAAGACGAACCGGTGAACATTGGTAATCCTGAAGAAATTCCACTTCTGGAGATAGCTAAAGAGATTATTGCATTAACACAAAGTGATAGTAAAATCGTTTTTGAAGAACTACCAGTTAATGATCCGAAAGTTCGGCAACCAGATATAAGAAAAGCAAAGGAAAAGTTAAACTGGTTACCTAAGATCTCAAGAGAAGAAGGATTGAAACGGACAATCCAATACTTTAAACAACTAATTTAATGTTTGAAGTTTCCCACCAGCAAAAAAAAATAATTTCTCAAAACCATCTGATTATTTTATGAGTCAAAAATTTACTTCCACAATTGCGGGAGCCTCAATTTTTATTTCCGTGGTTGGACTTTTTAGCAGGGGACTTGGTTTTATCCGAGAAATGATTTATGCGAATAATTTTGGACTCGAAAAGGATTTTGATTTGTACTTAGTTGGTGCAGTTTTGCCAATTACTATTAACTCTATTATTCTTTATATAGGTCAGAATTATTTTGTGCCAGGATTTCAAAAGCTGCATTCTTCAGATTCTGATGCTGCCAATAAATTTTATCGACAATCGTTTGTTATTTTTTTTGGAGTCGGGATTTTCATCTCAATTATTTTTTTTCTGGGTAGCGATATCATAATCAATTATTATATGCATCTTGCTTCAGCCCAAAACAAGGATATTGCAACGATTATCTTTAGAATCTTTTTGATTACAATTCCGTTCTCAGCCGCGATATCAATTTTTTCCGCATTACTTCAAGCAGTTTATGAATTTAAATATCCCGCAACCTCAATTCTTTTTCTAAACATTTCAATCATTGCACTACTAATTTTATTTACGGATAAATTAGGAATTTATGTCATTCCTATTGGATATGTTGTTGGCACAATTTTTCAATTCTGTTATTTGATGTATATGTCTCGGAAAATAGTGAACTTGAATTTGGGATCGATAAGAAGGGAATTATGGCCATCAAGATCCCTGCTAAGCTCATCCTTATTGACGATAATAATAATTGAATCATTGAGTCAACTCTATTCACTTTTTGATAGATACTTTTATGGAGATATTTCCTCTGGTGGAATTGCTGCTCTTAACTACGCGTATATAATTTGGATTTTACCAATTACTATTTTTTCAATATCGCTTGCCACGGCAGTTTTCCCGATCATTAGCAAGGCCATAAGTAATTATTCTCAGGAAAATGTTGAAAAAATATATAATGAGAACATCTCAGTGAATACTTTCATCTTTATCCCTATAGCCTTCATTTTTTATTTTTATGGAGACACAATTATTAGAATTCTTTTTGAAAGAGGGAAATTCGTTCCGGAAAGTACAGCAATAACTTATGGTGTTTTAAAATATTATTCCATCAGTTTAGTGTTTTATTCAGTTTATGCAGTATTTAATAAAATTTTTTACAGTCTAAATAAGATAAAAATTTTATTATGGGTTACAGTCGGTGGTCTTTCTTTAAAATTGGTACCAAATTTCTTGTTAATTAATTTAGAGCAGAATGGATTAGCATTAAGTACTAGTATCAGCTATATGTTTTTCTTTTTTGCAACATTTTTTATACTAAATGGAAAACTAGAAATTAAAAATCGATCTCTATTTAAGAAAGATTTCTTAATCCATTTCATAAATTGTATCATCTGTTACTTGTCAGTCAGGATCATAATTAATATTTTTTCAATAAATAATATTCTAATTGAAATACTCATTATATTAACTTTTATAATTATTTATGCGGTGAACTCCTTTATTTCAATCAAAAAGCGATGATAATATTCATGTGAGTGGTTAAAAATTTAAATCTCAAAAGAAAATTGAAAATTGTTTAATTTTTAACAAAAAATATATTAGTAAAATTTAAGTTTGAAAATATTAGAATCTATTAAAGTTGCAGACTTTTAAATAGAAAAGTATAGGCATTCTGTTTGCAGTTTCAATACTGATAAGCTTACCGGCAATTGCTTTAGGCACTAATCTATTTTTGCAGTTCCCGGTTTTAGTTGCTCAATTATTTAGTATAATATATGGCGAGCGATTTGTTATTGCAATCGTGCTCATAACATTATTCACACTTGTAGGGGAATTTAATCCAGCCTTAAGATTTGTGATCCAAATAGTCCATTTTATTATTCCGGATATTTTTTTCTTAAAAGATTCGGATTAGAATTTAATAGTTATAAAAGAATACCAAAATCAGTAGTATTCTTTTTATTTCTCTATGGAATCGCATTTTTAATTTCCTCAACTATGTCAGATTATCCATTTGCTGTATTGGGAATCTTTGCAAAGCAGGAAATATTTTTCATTATTGCATACATTTTCTATTCACTTATCAACGATGTTGAGGGATATAAAAAATTATTTTATCCCTATAGCCATTGTGGCTTTCATTTTCACAACAATTTTCATCTTTATATTCAGAGAAGAAGGATATGATTTAGTTTCGATGATATCCACATCAAGAATTAGAATTACTGCATTAAAAGGTAACGTAGGAGCAGCAACCAATTTTTATGTCATATCCTTTCCCTTAATCATCACTTTAATAATGAGCACGTAAAAGTCATTGTTAAAATAATAACTGGCATATTTTATTTATTCAATTATTGGATTAATGCTTGCGATGTCCCATCTGCTTTTTTGGAATCAATTAGGACTGCAATAGAATGTTTTATACTAAAATGAAAAGACTTTACCAATTACTTTTTGTTATGTCGTTTGTGGTTTTGCTTTTTGTAGTCATAAATCCACTTAATGAAATAGTGACTCAGCTTTTTAGAATAGAAGAAGGCAAACTATGCAGGAGAGTTATCTTTGGTTGATGGTAGTAGAATAATTATGGACCATCGGCTGTTTGGATTGGGTCCTGGAGCATATCCTTATGTATTGTATAATTATTATCCTTTTATGTTAAATGACTTTTTTGGCCAAGTCTTTGTATTCTTTGCTGAAGCTTCTAATGGAGTAAGATTGGTACACAATATTTTCCTTGTATTTTTTTTATATGGGGATTCTTGGTCTAGCAACGATAGTGACATTACCAATTATTTATTTCCAAATGTGTACTTAAGACATTAAAAAATATGAAAATAGTAGGGGTTATCTATTACCTCATTACAGGTTAATTCGCTGCAGGGACAAGCGTTATATTCAGAAATTTCTTAAATAGTATTGGCCTATTGTATATCGGTGGTATATTTACTGACCTTCCTTTTTGGTTAGTCTTCAACAGTTTAATTTATTTTTACCGAACTCCATTGTAAAAGCTAATTTTCTTCGGGGTGAATGAACCATAAACAAAATGATCATTATGAAGTGTTAATTTCCAAGATTTCTTAATCACAGTTTCAACCTTAATAAATTCTTCTATTTTATTAGACTCATTTTTAAATGTAATTTTTTTTTCGTGTGTTCAATTTGCAAATTATTAGCTTATGTTGACTGTCCACTGGTAATCATTTCGTTATATTGGTTGGGCTATACAATATTTACAATACTAACAATAAAAGAAATTCAAAAAAAGTTTAGAGAAAAAATTACTATTGTATGTTTCCCTAAATCCGTACCCATTTACAAATTGCTTTTCATAACACTGCTTATTTTGAACTGGAACACAGTGAATTAGTTATTAACCATCGCATTGTTAAATCTAGAATGAAAAAGAAATTAAAGAGAATTAAACCTGGAATAATTATTGATTTAATTGGTGGAATGTCTTCAGCCTCCCTATTGTTTAATCTTAGAGCCAGGCAAATATCGGGGACAAGTAAACGTATTTTCAGATCTTTATATGATAACTTCGTTGAATTAGAAAGAAACCCCAGCTAATGGACATTTATTTTGATGCGATTTCTCCTTTAGTTGATCTAACTGATAGAAATGAATTAAAAAAATTTTCGTATTCTCTTAATCCAAAAGGTAAAATAATAATACATCCATTTGCTGCTTGGAGAGAAAAGTTATGGAACTTTAAAAAATTTTTTGAGCTTGCTCTTAGGTTACAAAAAAAATTTGAAGTAAACTTTATATCACCTCCCGGAAAAATCAGCAATGATATTAAAAATGAATTATTTTATGCCGGGTGCCATATTATTGAAACAAATTCTGTAGATGACCTGATAAATCAAATAAAAGATTGTTCGCTTTTTATTGGTAATGACTCTGGACCTGTTAACATTGCTAACTTTTTGGGTAGACCAACATTTACAATATATGGGGCAACTAATCCTAATTATTCTATTTCAACTGAGAGACATCAAGTATACACACAAATGAAACTTACTTGTTCTGCGCAAGTAGATGAAAAATAATCTGTCTTGTTGGTGGAGCCGAATTTGTTTGTCCTGGGATGCAATGTATGGATTTTCTGTCCGTGAATGAGGTATACAATCAAATAAAAGTTTTAGCTGAAAAGATTGGACCAAGAAATAGTAAAAATGGATAAAATAATTAATAATTTGTTCCCGAGTGAGGGTGGAAGTATCTTTAAAAGTAGAAGTCTTTATGTGGTAATAAAGCATAAGGAACTATAAAATTCTTCATATTCTCTAATGCCATTGTTAAAGTTGAAATTTTCTCTAGTAATTTTTTTAGCATTCTCGCTAAATTCAGATAACAATTGAGGATTGCTTAATAAATTTATAACCGATACAGCTAATCCTTTAAAATCTCCTTCTTCAGCCAGATATCCCGTTCTTCCATTAAAAATGAGATCTTTTATTCCAACCACATTAGTTCCAACAGCTGGAATTCCCATACTCATTGCTTCAAGCAGAGAGTATGGAAGACCTTCATAATGAGATGAAAGCATAAAAATATCAAACATCTTATAATAAACTTTTGAATTCCTTTGATAACCAGCAAGTTCAATTTTTGTGTCAAGTCCAAGATCGTGAATTAACTTAATACAAACCTGCTCTAATGGTCCATCACCTACTATCACAAGTTTGGTGTTTGGAAATTTATCATTAATAATCTTAAAGCTTTTTATTAGTGTGACTGGGTCTTTTTGATAATATAATCTTCCAACCGTACCTAAGATTATTTGTGAACCACTTGTTAACTTCTCCTGTATGTTATTAACATAAGAAAAGTCATCATAGTCTGAAGGATCAATCGAATTAAATAAAGTTATTATTTTTTTATTAGGAACTATTTTATGTTCCAGGGCGAAGATCTCGTTCAGAACCTGAAACAGCTATTAGTTTTTGAGTAAGATAACCCAAATATTTTTCCATCTGCAGATAAAGAAATCTTTTCATAAAAATTCTATTATCACAGAACATAAAACCATGGGGAGAGTAAATCACATTTGGATGCCGGCTTACAAATGCGGCAAGGCGTCCTACAAAACCCGCTTTATACTCATGGCAAGTGCACCAGTATCGTACTTGTTCTCCTTAATAATTTTTCTCATCCTCAAAATATTTGATATATCGGTGAAGGAAGCACTTCTACGAATCGGTAATCCATATGTTCTATTGAATATTCCTTTACTCTCCTGAACAAAGTTTTTATTTCTATCAGTTGAATAAATAATATCGAGTTGAAATTCAGATTTGTCTATCTTTTTTTGCAATATCAATTACGTGTTTTTGTGTTCCTCCGGAAGTTGCTTCCAAAATATAGAGAATCTTTATCATCTGTAATATTGTCTCCTAAAAGATTTGAATATAAACGGTCGAGTTTAGATACGTGTTCGTGAACATCAAACATTTGAGCTCGTTTTTTTCCATTCTCAACTAATTTTTTAACCAATTGCGGATCTTCGATCAATTGAATAATTGCGTTAGCTATGGATTCAGGGTTTTTTGGAGGAACCAAGATTCCATTTTCTCCATTGAATATTACTTCTTTAATACCATCAACATCAGATGCTACCCACCGGTACCTAACAGCCATTGCTTCCAAAAGTTACCATTCCAAAACCTTCTAAAGTAGATGGCAGCACAAAAATGTCCATTTCATTAAAGAAGGGAATTACGTTGGCAAATTTACCAAAAAATTTTACAGAATTACTAATTCCAAGATTTTACTTAATTCACTAAGTTCAATCGCTTGTGAACCATCTCCAACAATTTCTAGTCTCGCATTGGGAAACTTAGTCAAAACTGCTTTCATGGACAGTAACAGGTACTTAATACCCTTAACTTTTTCTACACGCCAACCTGTACCAATAACTATTTTGTATTTATTGGTCAAAAACATCTATTTTTTTGACCCTACTAAAAGAATCATAATCAATACAATTTGGCAATACAAAAATTTTATTGCTTGTGATAAATTCATATTTCATCAGACTTTTCTTCACAGATTCAGAAAAAACTATGACTTTTCTATTCATCCAGATACACATCATTTCGAATAAAATAAAAACGTTATGCTTTTTCGGATTTACTATACTATGTTTCTGAGTAATAATCACAGATCGTTTATTAAATATATGTGCAATTGTTGCATATACTCGTGGTTGGAACAAATGAGTATGAATAATATCGGGATCTATTTCGTTAATTATTCTTAAAATATCCGGCACTATAAGTGGATTAAATTTATTTTTAAATTTTTAAATTATGAACCTCAGAGTAATCACTCATCTCAACTAACAGATCATCGGGCTTGTCTCTGAAGCAACAAACATATAAACTGTATTTATTTCTATCTAAATTTTTTAAATAATACAGTAGTAATTTCTCTGCTCCGCCGATTCCTAAGCTAGTAATTATATAAAGAATTTTATATTTACGTGAGTTATTGATGCTGAGTTTATCATCTATCTTATTTGGATTGTTAGGCATAGATATTTTAAAATTGAAATAAAGAAAGAAATAATAGAAATCTCTTCAACACCAAATTGTATAGCATAGAAAAATAATCATTTACTATTAGCATTATGAATTGATTGATTCAAATAATTTTTTATCCCTGTGAGGAATATAAGTATTTGAGACTCATTTCATTAACTCAATTATCGCTTCTATTCAGTGTAACTTGAAAAAAGTATTAATTTATTTCCATTTAATGTCTGAATATTATTAAATTAAAAAAGTTTTATATTTGATATTGTAGTTCAGCAAAAATTCTTAAATAAATAGCAATCTTTTTTTAAATTTCATTAGTTTCAGTTAAAGAAAGTATTTCTATTTTATTTTGAAAGCATATTATTGAGTTATGAATTTATTGCAAATTGCTTTCCACATCGCAAATTCCGTTTGTCGTAGTAATCATAAATGATTGTAAACAAAAACTCGATACACACAGCAGGTACCATTATTGATTTTGGTACTTGTTAATCTTTCTTTTCTTTTGGCCGTTCTTATTTCACAGCAAATAGATCCGAATTCTAAATATAGCCACCCTTATCTGATGCTTCCAATTATTAATTTCTTTTGGTTTTTCTATACAAGTTCAAGTGGTTTTTATAAGGAGTTTTTAATCCGACCATTTCCAATTCAATATTTAGGGCACCTTTAAATTAGCTGTGATAAACACCATTGTAAATGTTCTTTTCTTATTTCTTATTAAACAGCAACTATTCACGAGGATTTTTATAATAATAAACGGACTATTGATATTCATTACAATTACAACAAGGATAATTAGTTTAAAAGTGCGCTTAGGACTCTTAGAAACAAAGGCATATCTATTAGGAATTTATTGATAATAGGTGCTAATGAAGTAGGTGAAAAATTCAGAGAAGTAATAGCAAAGAATCCTGAGTTTGGACATCGATTTGTAGGTTATATAAATAATAATTTGCATAAAGATGTGATTGGTGATTTTACGGAATTAGACAAAATAATTAAAGAAAAAAATGTTGAAGACGTTGTTATCGCCTTACACAATGACTTAATCAGTAATCTTGATGAATTAGTTAGAATATGTAACAGGAATGCTGTAAATGTTCATTTTATACCGGACTATTTTAAATTCTTATCAGGCAGATACCAACTGAGTACAGTAAGTAATTTACCCGTAATTACCATTCGTGATGAACCATTAAATGAAGCAATGAAAAGATTTGTCAAAAGATTCTTTGATGTAATTTTTTCCTCAATAATAATTCTGTTTGTGCTATCATGGTTTATTCCAATCGTTGGTCTCTTAATAAAGCTTGATTCTAAAGGGTACAGCTTTCTTTATTCAGGAGAGATTCGGAATTAAACGAAAGCCATTCAAGTGTTATAAATTCAGAACACTTACACATAAGAAAAACTATTCGATTATTTTCTCAACCAATCACCGAAAAAGACCCAAGAGTAACTATGGTAGGAAAATTCTTGAGGAAGACAAACCTGGATGAGCTACCACAGTTTATAAATGTCTTAAAAGGCGATATGTCAGTTGTTGGACCCAGACCTCATCCTATCGGAGTTGAGATGGTTTACGAAAAAGTTTTTGAAGATATTAAAATGAGATATACTGTGAGACCGGGAGTTACGGGTTGGGCTCAGATCAATGGTTTAAGGGGTGAAGTAACTGATGTTGAAAAAAATAAACAGCGGATCCTACAAAAAATGAAATACGATCTTTGGTATATAGAAAACTGGTCAATAATGCTTGACATTCAAATTATACTTTTAACAATTTGGCAGATGTTAAAGGGTGAAACCAAAGGATTCTAACCCAAATCAATTATAAAATATTCTTCAATCCACCCCCAGTTCATTTAGATTCCAGTAAACTAATTTTACCTTAACCATTCTTCCAAAGGATGAGTAGTTTTATAAAGGAATAGTATTTTTTTTCACTTGCCTTGATATTTCCAAAATGCTATGTTTCGTTTTGGATTTTCAACCTTCGAGGAGCTAAATGAACTTAAGTCGTCTTGTGTTCTTTCTTATTATTATCTTCTTCTCAGCCGTCCTGAATTCATATGCTCAGATTTATAAAGTATTGGAATCGGGGACAGATCATCTGATTGTTGAGTTTAATTTTAATAAATACTATTCTGTAAGCGATACAACATTCGAGGGGAGATCATATCAAATAATTCATGGTGAAGATAATTCTTATCGAACTCCAGGTGATCCTTGGGTTCCGGAATATAGAGTTTTAGTTGGAATCCCGTTCAATAGTGAGCCGACAGTTAGAATCATAGAACAAAAACAGTCTACTTTAAAAAATAAATTTATCATTCCTTATCCTGCGGAAGATCCTAATCTTGAAAATCAGGATTTGAAAAAATTAACGTTGATGTTTACTCACAAAATAGTTTTTACCCAAACAGTTCTGGAAAATTAGACGAAAGTTATGTGGTTCGCTACAGCAGAGTAATCCCAGTTGTGGTTGCACCTTATCAATTTAATCCAGTGACCAGAGACCTTTTATTTAACTCTAAAGTTATCATCAGAGTTGATTTCAATGAGAAAAATGATTTCAACTTTACCAATCAAACTGATCCTACAACCAATGAATTTATTGAATCATCAGTAGTAAATCCTGAAACAGCCAAGGGCTTTACAGGAAAACTGGTTTCTAGTGATTTACCTTTGGGTCAGGGTGGTTATTGGTATAACCCGAACAAAAATTATTTCAAAGTCTATGTTAAAGAAAAAAATGTTTATCGATTGACATACGAAGAACTTGTTTCTGCAGGAGTCCAATTAGGAACAAACACATCAGTAGATAAATTGGAGATGTTCAATTATGGCGTGCCTGTGCCAATTGATGTTTTTGACAACAATAATGATTTAATCTTTAATGAAGGAGACTATCTAAAGTTTGTTGGTTTCCCTCCTCAAGCAACACAGTATTGTGCACAAAACATTTATAATTTATCAAACGTTTATTGGTTTTCATATCAAAGTGACTCATCTGGAGTAAAATATCATACTACTCCTTCTTTCGTTAGTAACATAACACGCACATATTTTTCGAATCTCACAACTTTGCATTTTGAAAAAGATTCTCTTTATGAAAGGTTAGGACATGACCTGATGGGAATAGAGATTTTTGGTTTTGGGATAAAGCATCTTCGCGAGATCAAGAACCTTCTTACATATTTAGTAAATACTTTGAAAGTTTCCCTAACTGGTTTTTACCAGACTCACATTACGTTAGTCTTAAAGTTGCTATGCAGGGAATGAGCACTAGTTATCTTTGTTCAACCGATCACAAAGCCTATATCAAAATAAATGACCAGGATGTTGGAAATATAATCTGGGATGGACAGAGAGACATTCTGTTTAATAAAAGATTCTACGCTTCACCTGATAGCATACCAATTTTCCCAGGTAATCAATTATCAGTTGAAGTAAAAGGAGATCTTGTACTGTGATTGATGATGAAATAAGAATTAATTGGTTTGAGTTTGAATATTGGAGAGGAAATTCCGCTTTTGGTGAATATTACAATTTTAAAAATTATGACAAATCTGGGATAAATCGATATGGTATATTTGATTGGGAAGGGAATGATATGCGCGTTTACATTCCCAGTAAAATCAAAATGATGTATTTGCCAAGTCCTGGAGGCTTTCAACAATTTGTAGATACTATGACGACAGCAACCGATTATTTTATGGCCTCAAGCCAATATTATCAGACGGTTGATTCAATAGTTGCTGATGTTGCTTCTGATCTAAGAAATTTATCGAATGAAGCTGACTATATTATAATAAAGCATCATAAGTTCAACGGATTTGCAAATCAGCTTGCTGCATTAAGACAGAATGATTTTCCAGATGAAAATATTCCCAATCCAAGAATAAAAATTGTTGACGTTCAGCAGATCTATGATGAATTTACTTATGGTTTGTTGGAACCACAGGCTTTACCCGCTTTTGTTAAATATGCCTTTGAAAATTGGACGGCACCAGCACCGACTTACATTGTTTTAGTTGGTGATATGAGTTATGATTATAGAGGATTATTAGCTACTAGTCGTCCCAATTTCGTTCCTTCAATGCCATATTTTGCTACACCTGATTATGGGCAAGCTGCAAGTGATAATTTAATTGTTGCAGTTGAGGGAAATGATGCTGCACCAGATTTGGCTATTGGTAGACTTTCGATCGAAACTGTTGAAGAAGGTAATATATTAATCAGAAACTAACTGATTATCCTGATGATCCTACAAAACCATGGAACAAAAAATACCGTTACTTGGTGGAGGAGAAGATCTTCAGGATGAACTTCAATTCGGTTTTAACGAGGAAAGTTTTTTCCTAGGTGACAACTATGTAGTTCCTCAAGGCTTTACTGCATCTTATGTTTTCCGTTATCCGAATCCTAACATCCCCAGACAGCTACAATACCAAGGAGAAGGACCAAAGATAAGGGAGGAAATAAAGAAAGGTGCTGCATTGGTAAACTACTATGGTCATGGTGGAGGTTATCAATGGGATTTAGTATTCACAAATGATGATATATATTTACTGGAAAATGAGGGTAGGTTACCTTTAGTGCTAAGTGTAACCTGCTACACTGCTCACTTTGACAACCAAGATGTGTTTGGGGAACAATTTAATAAAGTCCCTGGAAAAGGAAGTATAGCTTTTTATGGAAGTTCAGGTTTAACCTATTGGGGTGTCGGTGTAGCAATTAATAAAAAACTCTTTGAGGACATTTTTACAAACAGAAATTATATTGTTGGCAAAGCGATATTTAATTCAAAGAATCCAGTTCCTTCAGGTGGATTCTACGGACTTCAGCTAAATGTGCTTACTTATTTGGGTGACCCGGTTCTAAAATTGGCACTTCCGGAGCATCCTGATTTCAAAATAAAATCGAATGACATATCTTTAATCCCAGAAGATCCGCTTTTAGGTGATAGCATCCTGGTAAAAATAAATATTTCAAATTGGGGAACAGTTTTTCCAAATGATTCCGTTGTAGTTGAATTATTTGCGGAATTAGCAGATACATCATACGAGATTGGGCACGTTAAAAGACCGAATTTTGCAATAAAAGATTCAGTTTATTTTACTTGGATACCGGAAAAGGGAGGACTATATACTTTAACTGCTAAAGTGAATGAAACTGAAATGATAGTTGAAGAAGACCACTCCGATAATGTCAGGGCAACCGCGTTGTTCATTATCTTTAACATAAGTGAGCCTAACATTATAACACCTACTCAATGGTTTTGTTTCAACTTCAAATCAAGTAAAATTTAAATTTGCTGACATAGGCTACTATATACCTAAACCTTTGGAGTATTATATTCAAATTGATACTTCTATAAATTTCTCATCACCTTTATATACATCAGGAAAAATAATTCCGAACAAAACTTTTGTTAATTGGGATTCACCAAACCTTCCACAAGGCATTTATTTCTGGAGAGCAAGAATTTTTGATGGAATAAATTTTGGTAACTGGAGCCCAGTGAGAAGTTTTTCAATAATGAATAATCCCAAAAATGGTTATTATGCTCACGGAAAAATATTAAATACTTTTCCTCTTTATAATATGAATTATTCTGAGGAATCGAATTCCTTAGTTTTGAATACCGACCCACTTCCTGCAAGGCCATCTTCAAAAACTTTCTTAGGTAATTTTCTACCAAGTCCTCAAGTTCCAGACACTTTAAATCTAACAACTCTCACAACCGATGGTACATTTTTGTACGCAGCGAATTTTTATTTCTATGCAAAATACGTTACTGATGGAATGTCTATGATTTACCGGTATGGTACTGGAAATAACGGAACAGTTGAAGGACAATATT
>CAVUWN010000013.1:0-195072 GCA_963745185.1 uncultured Ignavibacteriaceae bacterium | reverse complement strand
CAAACTATTTCAATGGGAATGAGGGCGAATATTCCCAGATTAAAATTAAATCATTTTGATAAATCTTTATTTATCAATTACACTAAAATTTTAGGAATGCTATGCTTACAGGAATAATTATTTTTAGCGTTGTTACGTTAGTTACAGGGTATATACTTATAGGTGCTAGACAGTCCTAGACTCATTCTCCCTTTCTCTTAAATTCATTGGGGGAGTTGAGGTACGTCACCAATGAATCCTATCCTTCAACTTTGATCCGTTTTTAAATTAATTTGAATTGCACCTTCGCTGATGCTGTTAGTGGATTCTTAGATAATTTTAATTATTCTCTGAATAATTATTTTGTGGAGAGATAACCGGATTGCTTAAATGCTCAATCTTCGAAGCGTAGCTTTCCAAAGCTTGCTGAATGGTATCATACTTTTCAAAAATCTCAATAGCACCAGTTAAGTGTAATACCGAATGATCGAACTTACCTAACTTAACAATTTTTAATGAACCCCCTTTTGTGCGGACTTTTCTCCAGATAACTACTAAAACTCCAATGAATGCAGAATCAAAAGAATCACAGCCATTAAGTGAAATAATTATATTTGAGTAACCCTGATCTATTTCGTCATCAATCAGGCTTTTAAATTCAATTGCCTCTTGAAAAGTAGCTTTTTCAAGATTTACAGAAGATATTAAAAAACCACGATGATGTTTGAATTCAAAGCTTTTCAATTTTGCCCTCAATTGGAATATGACGGCAGATATTCGCCAATAAATGTGCCATCATAATCATTTTATTCTTATGGATTGTTAATGACGTTCTGATTTGAAATTCATACAATATTACTGTATCATAATCAGTAATTAATATGACCATCGTATCAGAACAAAACAAAGAAAAAATTACTTCTATATTTACTTTAAGAATGTCTGACGAATTACTGGAACAATCCTTGTAATATTAAAATTGTCATTGTTGGGTTAGGGCAAACCCAAAATACTTCCTAAAAAATTTAACATTAAATATTTACTCAAGTAATATTTGAGGGTAAGGGCTATTTCATATGAGTAAAGTTAAACTATTTTCAATAGTGATAATGATTGAAATTCTTATCATTATTGTTCTCCTTGTAGTCTTCTTTTTTAATTGGAAGATCATTTCTCCTGACACATACAAGATTAGTTCATCAATTTCTGATTTAATTTATTCTGATGGAACGAATCTATACCTTTCACCGGTAGGATGCAAGATACAATTGACAATAAAATATTAGTTGAATTCGATGTTGTGGATGGAATTAGACAAGGTGAATTTGTCATGTCTACTTTGGAAGGAAACTTCGCAGTTATAGGACATATGAAAAAAAATAAAAATGAAGGCAACTGGAAATATTTTTATAATAATGGTCAGTTGGAATGTACTGGAGATTTTAACAACGATGAACCAGTTGGTAAATGGACCTGGTTTTATGAAAATGGTTCAGTTAAATGTGAAGGTACATACATTAACGGTAAGCTGAAGGTAAATGGTTAAATATAATGATGATGGTACATTAACTAGAATAATTAATTATTGTTCAGGTGAAGTAATTAATTTCATTCCACTTAATAATTTGACGAAGGTCTAGTAATTCATTCAGCTAAATGCATCTTTAACAAGTTTTTTTTGTTGCTGAACTGAAACCTTATAAGAGCCAACTGCGGGGCTTGCACTCTCCGGTCTTCCTGCATAATCCAAGGTACAATTCTCTGGTAAATCATTTGTTAATCTATTATACAGGAAATTCCAGGCACCCATATTTTTTGGCTCCTCCTGAACCCATTTAACATTTTTTAATGAAGAATATTTACCTATTAACTTCCTGATTATTTTTGATGGATAAGGGTAAAATTGTTCCAATCTTAGTATAGCGACATTCTGAATTTTATTTTCGGATCTGTACTTTCAACAGATCATAATAAACTTTCCCGCTCGTTAGGATAATCTGATTAATTTTTTCGTGACTATTAATACTTGTATCATCTAATACTTCTTCAAATTTACCTTTAAGAAATTCATCTTTAGATGATTTCGCTTCTGGTGCTCTCAAAAGACTTTTAGGGGTCATGATTACAAGGGGCATTTTTACACTTGAATTAATTTGTCTTCTCAACAAATGAAAGTATTGTGCAGGTGTTGTGACATTACACACCTGCATATTGTTTTCTGCACAGAGAATTAAAAATCTCTCAAGTCTTGCACTTGAATGTTCAGGTCCTTGTCCTTCGAAACCGTGTGGTAAAAGTAGAACAAGATTATTTGGAATCTGCCATTTTTCAAATGAAGAGACTATAAAGTTATCAATAATTATTTGAGCGCCATTAGCAAAGTCACCGAACTGAGCTTCCCATATCACAAGTGCGAGAGGATCAACAACGCTATAACCGAATTCAAATCCTAATACTGCGGCTTCGGAGAGAAGACTATCAAGAGCTTCCAATTTAGCCTGGTCATTGCTCAAATTATTCAAAGGAAAGTATTCAGCCCCAGTTTTAATATCCGTGAATGCTAAATGTCTCTGACTAAAAGTTCCTCTAACGCTATCCTGACCACTCAACCTGACCGGCGTACCTTCAAGTAAAAGACTTCCAAAAGCAATGGTTTCTGCAAATGCCCAATCAGCTTTCCCTGAACCATCCAATATCATTTTACGATTTTCAAGAAACTTTGATAACTTCGGATGACCATTAAAATTGTCAGGTATTTTTGTTATACCCTTAACAATTGTTGTAAATGTTTCTTCTGATATTGAAGTTTTCTTCTCAGTATGGATAGTATCCATTTCCTTCTTCGGGACTGCTAAAATTAAGTCGCCTTCAAACTTTTTACTTTCTTTTCGAATTTTTTCAATTGACAGATTCATTTTAGTATGCAAATCATCTGAGATATTTTTCAATCGTCATTTTCAGATGACAATTCCTTCTGAGACCAACTTTTGTTTATAAATTTCTTTTACTGATTGATGTTCTTTTATCTTTGCATACATAATTGGCTGAGTGAATCCTGGTTCATCACCTTCATTGTGACCGTGCCTTCTGTATCCGAATAAATCAATTACAACATCCTTCTTAAAAATTTGTCTGAATTCAAATGCCATTTGAGCCACCCAAAGAGCTGCTTCAGGATCATCACCATTAACATGAAAGATAGGAGCTTGAATCATTTTTGCAACATCTGTGGCATATTGTGATGATCTTGCTTCTTCCGGTGTTGTTGTAAATCCGATTTGGTTATTTACAATTATGTGAATTGTTCCACCAGTTCGATATCCACTTAACTGCGATAAGTTCAATGTTTCTGCAACAATTCCCTGACCTGCAAAGGCGCCATCACCGTGAATCAGTAATGACATTACTTTTGTGTGGCTCTTATTATCCTGAAGTCTCGTTTGCTTCGCTCTTACCATTCCTTCAACAACAGGATTCACCCATTCAAGATGACTTGAATTGGCTGCAACAGAAACATTTATGTTTTTTCCATAAAGAGTTTTGTAATTTCCGGTTGCACCCAAATGATATTTTACATCACCTGAGCCTGCAATTGAATTAGGATCCTGAATATCTTCAAACTCAACAAAAATGGATTCATAAGATTTGCCAATGATATTTGCAAGTACGTTTAATCTTCCCCTGTGAGCCATTCCCATAATAACTTCTTTTATATTATCCTCAGCGGCTTGATTTAATATCATATCAAGCACAGGAATTAATGTTTCAGACCCTTCGAGTGAAAATCGTTTATGACCTACAAATTTGCTGTGTATAAAATGCTCAAATAATTCAGCGGAGGCTAACTTCTCAAGAATATTTTTCTTGATTTGCTTATTAAATGATGGAATATTTTTAACCGGTTCCATTTTATTTTGAAGCCATGCTTTTTCGGCAGGATTCTGAATGTGCATATACTCAACACCTATTTTATCACAATAAGTCTTTTCGAGAATATTTAATATTTCCCGAAGTGTTGCAGTATTTTGGTTGCCAAATCCTCCGGTGATAAAAAATCTGTCGAGATCCCATATTGTTAAGTTATAACTTGATGGATCTAATTCCGCATGGTATTGTGTCTTTGAACCAAGTGGGTCGAGATCTGCAATTAAATGTCCTCTTACCCGATAAAGATTAATGAGTTGTAAAACTTTTGCTTGTTTTACAATTTCTTCAGTGTTGCCTCCTGAAGTTTCAAAAATTCCAGGCTGATAATCAGTTTGCCATCTTAGTGGTTTTGATGCGAGTGATAAGCTATCAAAAATTTCATCGTAAAAATCGTGCATACCTAGCAGCAAATCATTGATATCTCTCAGGAATAAACCCGATTCAGCACCCTGAATAATTCTGTGATCATAAGTACTTGTAATGTTCATTACCTTGCTAACGCCAAGCGTGGAAATTGTAGTTGGCGACATTGCCTGGTACTCAGCATTGTATTGAATTGCACCAGTTGCAATAATCACTCCTTGACCAACCATCAATCTTGGTACAGATGCAACTGTTCCGAGTGTTCCCGGATTAGTTAAAGTAATTGTGGTTCCAAGAAACTCATTTGGATCAATCTGACCTTTTCTTGATCTTGAAATCAAATCTTCGTAAGAACTCCAGAATTCTTTAAAGTTTAATTTGTTTGCTGACTTAATATTAGGGACAATTAAAGATCTTGATCCATCTTTTCTTTCGATGTCAATCGCTAAGCCAAGATTAACATCTTTCCGTTTTATAACATTTGGTTTCCCATTTATTACAGTAAACGCATTATTCATTACCGGCATTGATTTCACGGCTTTAAGGATTGCCCAACTTATCAAATGAGTAAAAGAAATTTTTCCTTTATTTAATCTCTTTAGATGATTATTGATTAGAGTTCTATTTTCTTCAAGTAGTTTTACAGGGATAGTTCTTTGAGAAGTTGCAACCGGAATCGATAAACTGCTGACCATATTACCAAGAATTTTCTCTGAGCTTCCGGCTATTACCTGAACTTCATCCTTTTCCCCGGGTTTTGGAAGTTCAATATTAGCGGTACCTGTGGAGAAGGTTAAAGAAATATTTTTACCATTGCCACTATCTTTCTTAGAGATGTCATTAAAAAATTTACGCCATTGTTCGGGAACCCTATCAGGACCTTTGGTAAACTCTTCATAGAGATATTCGATAAACCATGTATTGGCTCCAAACTTTTCAATTTCTTCTTGCTGTTGTTTTGTTAAATTTTTGCTTTTCATTTGGAATGGCTTGAGTTTTATTTCTTTTTAGTAACTTATTAAAGTTTTTTATAAATAAATAGCTAATCTTTGTTCAACTTCAGTTACTTAGCATATGCAACATAAAACGCCAATTAAAAATTTACGTCGTGAATATAAACTAAACAAATTATCTGAAGAAACAGTTCGGAATACTCCGGTAAAACAGTTTGAATTGTGGTTTGATGACGTAGTTAAATTTGATCTTTATCAGCAGAATGCAATGATCCTGGCTACTTCTAATAAAAAAGGAAAATCTTCAGCCAGAGTAGTTTTACTGAAGGGATTCAGCAATTTTGGGTTTAAATTTTTTACAAACTACAGCAGTAACAAAGGAAATGATCTATCTCAAAATTCTGAAGCATCACTTTTATTTTATTGGGCTGAACTTGAACGACAGGTAAGAATCGAAGGGAAAATTGAGAAGCTTACAAAAACTGAATCGCGAAAATATTTTGATACCCGACCGATTGAAAGCAGAATTGCAGCTTGGGCTTCTGAGCAAAGTAAAATAATTCCCGATAGAAATTATTTGGAATTACAATACAAAAAATTTGAGGAAAAATTTTCAGGAAAAAAAATTCCTTTACCACCAAACTGGGGAGGTTATATCCTAATTCCAATCTATTTTGAGTTCTGGCAGGGAAGAGAGAACAGATTGCACGACAGGATTTGTTACATAAAACAGAGGGGGAAATGGAAAATCTTTAGATTGGCACCTTAATTAATAATTAAACTTTCGTTTTAAAATTGGTCTTCCTGTTATAAGACTTCTAACAATAATCGCTCCTAAAATAATCAACCCTCCGATGATTGCTGTTACTGTTGGGGTCTCGCCATATCCTATAAAAACCCAAACCGGATTAAGAACTGGTTCAACCATCGAAATTATTGAAGCTTCAACTGCTATAACTCTTTTCAAACCTGAAGCAAAAAAAGCATATGCAAATGCAATCTGGAACACACCAAGAAATACTTACCATCCATATATCTGAGAAATGTTATCATTTCAAGTGAGGCAAGGAAACGGAATGCAAACGATTGCGACGATAATATTTCCCCAGAAAATGCTGCTCTGCTGATATTGCTGATCATTTCTTTTCATCCCGAGGAAAAATGCAGCGAATGTAATTCCTGAAACCAAAGCAACAAGATTTCCTTCGAGATGTCCTGGTTCAAGCTTGCCAACAAAGAATAAGATCATTCCCAAAACACAAATCCCAACAGTTATTACATTTATCCTTTCATACTTCGTTTTCGTCAAAATAGGCTCAAATATTAGCACATAAATCGGAGCTGTAGCCTGAAGAAAAATAGCGTTTGCTGCAGTGGTAGTTTTGGTTGCGATAACAAAAGTAATTAAGACAATTGCATAAATAACGGAATTAGTAATACTCAATTTATTCAAGAGTAAAATTCTTTTTCTAAAAAGGAGAGCAAAAGTAATAGCAGCTATTGAACATCTAAAAAATGACAATTGCATTGCCGTGAAGGAAATCAATTTTATAAAGAGACCGCCAGCACTCCAGAGAAGCGAGCGGTCAATACATACAACAAGCCCTTTTGATGTTCGGAAAGATTTTGCATATCGGAAGCAAATATACTTAACGAAGTTTAGTATTAATAAAAGTTAATATTTAGAAATTCATCGCTAAATTATAAGAAAGAATCAAATAATTTTTGGTTATGAGTAGAAGTTATAATTTAGTCGATCATACAGCAGATATAGCAGTTCAATTAAAAGGCGACCAGTATTGAAGAATTATTCTCTGTTGGTGCGGATGCATGGGTGCATTTAGTAGCAGGTGAAGTAAATTTAGAAACTGATGATTCGACTGAGATTGAATTATCAGCTTCGTCAATGGAAGAATTATTAGTCACTTTCCTTAATGAACTAAATTACATTTTAAATAAAAATAAATGGCTTTGTTTATCAGTTCAATCTATAAAAGTTTTTAATGATGAATTTGGAAGTGAATTATCAGCTGAAATTTCAGTGGTATAAAGTTGACTAATGATATTAAATTAAAACAAGAAATTAAATCAGTAACATATCAGCAAATAGAAATAGTACAAATAGAATGGTGATTACTCCACTCTTGGTAGTATTTGATATTTAACGATTGAAGAATGAAAGTTAAACTTACTGGAGACAAAGAGGGTTTGAGACATAAATATCATCCACCATTTCTAGTAAGGAAAATTTTTAATGACTTCATCTGGGAAACCACAAATGGTAAAATTCTCCTAACTTTTGATGATGGTCCCACTGAGTCTGCAACGCCGAAAATTCTTGAATATTCTTCAATCCAATAATATTCAAGCTGTCTTTTTTTGTGTTGGGAATAATATAACCAAGCATCCTGATTTAACAATAAAATACTTGAGGATGGACACATAATTGCCAATCATACGATGAATCATAAGCTGCTGACTGAAATGAACAGGATAGAAGCAGCAGAAGGGATAAAATTATTTAATCAGGAGTTAAAAGAAAATTTTAATTTTGCTGTAAAGTATTTCCGTCCTCCTCATGGAAGATTCACTATTAAGACAACTAATTTTCTTAATGAATTAGATATGAAATGTGTTATGTGGAATCTGCTGACTTATGATTTTGAAAACAAGTTTAGAAAGAGTAATCTATGCTATTGATAATTACCTTCAGAAAAATTCAATTGTCGTTTTTCACGATAGCATTAAATGCAATGAATATTATTGTAGAGAGCTTAAACTATACGATTGAACGAGCCTTAATAAAAGGATTTGAATTCGGAGAGCCTTTAGATTGCTTGCAATAATTTTTTTAATACTTGTCTCCGGATATTTTATAATTTCTACAGTTCTAATTTTAGGTGCAAAAAAAACATTCCCTCAACTGAATGATGAACAACTGCCAACTGTGTCCATAGTTGTAGCTGCCCGAAACGAAGAGAAAAATATCTTATCGTGTTTGAAATCGTTGAACGATCTCATATATCCTGAAAATAAAATAGAGATAATAGTTGTTGATGATGCCTCAACAGATGAGACTTTGAAGATTGTTTCAAACTTTATTCACGGTAAAAAAATTTTCCGGGTCATTAATCTGCAGGAAAATAAAGATGCAAAACTGAAAGGAAAAGCAGGGGCGATGTCAGCAGGAATTAAATTGGCAAGGAATGAAGTTATTCTCACAACGGACGCAGATTGTCATTGTAAATCCGAATTGGGCAAAAACCATTGCATCGTATTATCTTGATGATGTTGGTGTCGTTAATGGATTCACTTCGCAAAAAGTAGATGATGCTTTTAGTGGTATGCAAGCAATTGATTTTATCTATTTACTTTTTGTTGCTTCCGGTACAATAAATCTGGGTAAGGCTGTAAGTTGTATTGGAAATAATATGTCTTTTAGAAAAAAGGCTTACGAAGAAGTTGGAGGTTTCGAGAATTTGCCATTCAGTGTAACCGAGGATTTTCTGTCTTCTAATCTCGATTCAAAAATTAAAAAAATACAGGTTGATTTACCCATTGGATAAAAATGCTCTTGTTGTTTCTAAACCTGTTTCAAAGCTTTGAAAGAATTATTGAGACCAAAAAAAGCGATGGGCAGTTGGTGGAATTGATACACCTCCGATTGGTTTGGGCTTAATGGGTTGGTCTTTTTTGACGAATCTGTTCATTATTCTTACCCCATTTTTTTTCAGTGCTATCTGGATGTATCTATTAATTTTTAAGATATCGATTGATCTTTTTGTACTATTACCGATTCATCAAAAATTAGGTCTTCAGAAAAATTTAAAATATTTTTTAGTGTTTGAATTTTATTATATCGTTTATGTGCTGATATTACCTGCTACTGATTCTATTCAACAAAAATGTAAAATGGAAAGATAGAGTTTATTGATGCTTCTTCTCTGCAATTATTATGTTACTTACAGGTGCAATGCTTATTGTGAGTTTTGTCATTTTGGTGACCATACTAATTTTAATGATACACCTTATGCTGATCTGAATGAGTTCAAATCGAATGTTGATCAACTTGCAAAACTTGGAGTTAAGTTTATTGATCTGACTGGGGGTGAACCTCTTCTTCATAAAGATATCCATTTAATGGCTGAGTTTGCTCACAACTTGAAAATGCAGACAAGCATCACAACGAATACTTTATTGTATCCAAAGTTTGCCGAGAAACTTGCAGGTAAGATTAATTTATTACACTTTTCGCTCGATTCTCCTGATGAGGAAGAACATAATAAGATAAGAAAGGTGAATTGCTACAACTCAATTTTTAAAAGCATTGAAATTGCAAAATCTCACGGTGAGTTTCCTGATATTCTCTTTACAGTTACTAATGAGACTTACAAAAAATTGCCACGAATGCACGAATTAGCTGCAAAGCACGACCTGGTCTTACTAGTTAATCCTGTTTTCTCATACTTTGGTAATCCTGGTTTGTCACAGGAAGCAATTGAATTATGTTGACGAATATTGTGATGGAAAAATGGATGTCTATCTTAATAAAGCATTTATGAAGCTTAGACGAAATGGTGGAAATAATACTGATGATCCAAGTTGTAAGGCAGTTTCCAGGGTAATTGTTATTTCACCATATAATGAAATAATTCTTCCTTGTTATCACTTTGCAAATGATAAAATTAAAATTGATCGACCAATAAATGAGATTAGAAAATCAGAAAAGATTAAATACTTTATCAAGAATGAAGGAAGATTTGATTTTTGTAATGGCTGCACAGTTAATTGTTATTTTGAACCTTCGTTTGCTTTTCCTACAAATCTTTATGCAATCTCCAGCTTGACTTCTAAATTCAAATACAGTTACAATAAACTCATCAAACAAAAAATTAAAAAGAAACTCATCCTGAAATCTGAAAGTTAATAATGCGATCCATTCTTGTCTTAGTCATTTTGTTTCATGTTGAATTTTAATTCTTACACACAAACTAAAGTCGATTGGTTTCCTGCCGACTTAAACATTCAACCTTTTGCAGCACATTTCCTGGAACCAAAAACTGGATTTCAATATTTATTTGAACCTGAAAAAGTAAGAATTGATATAGGTACCTCGCAGGATATAATTCACTGGGTTGATGAGAATCATACTTTTTCTGCCGGCGCCGATTTTTTTACTTTTACAAGAGCTCGGGCTGAAGCTGATTTTAAATTCCCGGTTGAGACAATTGATTACTTATTTGGAATAAATGGCAGCTATAAATTCAAAACAGAAAAAACTGAATGGGGAACTCGTCTGAGGTTCAGTCATATCAGTGCACATTTAGTTGATGGATATTATAATTCCAAAACACAAAACTGGCTTAATGATTATCAGCCATTTGTTTATAGCAAGGAATTTTTTGAATTTATTGCATACTACAAACTTCACGGGGTCCGCCTTTATGGTTGTCTGACTTACATTATCCATATTGTTCCAACAGATATCACAAAAGGAATTTATGGAGGAGGATTTGATTATTATGCAGTCCAATTAAACACTCCATCCTTCACTCCTTATATTGGCTATGATTTTGAGCTTTCTGGTATTGGAGAAACTTATTTCGGTAATAACATTTTTACAGCGGGAATTAAATTTGGACACCCTGAGTCAAGAGGATTCAGTATTTTTACATCTTATTACTCAGGGAAAAGTGTGCACGGTGAATTCTATACAATTAATGAAGATTATTGGACTGTAGGAATTAACTTTGATATTTAACGTTGATTGTGAAATAACAATTTCTTTAGTTTCTTTTAGTTTTGGAGACTATTAATGACCAATGCAAATAATAATGATATTAAGGAAGTTCAAAGAAAACTTGAACACGAACTTAAAGATCAACTTATAGCAGATCCTTCTGAGAAAAGTTTTCAAGAGGCATATGATAAGATTCACAAATTTTTTGAGGAGAATGAAAATGCTGAAAGTCTATATCCGGAACAGTTGAAATGGTTTTCAAAAATATTTATCGATTTATGCGGAAATGGTAACAGAATTTTAGATATCGGAACTGGTAACGGAAAGCTTGCAATTGCAATGGCAAAAAAAGGAAATATTGTAACTGGGATGGACATTTCAAAAATTGCACTTCAAAAAGCGCAGAAGATGCATAAAAAAAATGCACCTGATTTACCTGTTGATTTCAAATTTGGCGATGCAAGGAAACTTCCTTTCGAAGACGGAACTTTTAATTACATTACCAGCCAGGATTTAGTTGAACATATTTCTGAAAATGATTTTAAGATACATTTGAATGAAGTTTATCGCGTTTTAAAGCCTGGGGGTAGATACGTGTTCTGGACTCCTTCTGAATTGCGCGGAGGTAGTTCTTTAGGTTTGCACATAAAGGAATACACAATAACTGAAATGGATAAAATTATCCGAAACACCAGATTTAAATATTCCTGGTTTGATTTAAGATTTTACAAATTAAAAATGAAGATTGAAATAAAACAATCTATGATGTATCCAGTAATTCTCTATGAAAGATATTTGAGCAAGATCATCAAATTAGTTCCCGGTCCTTTAAATCATCTACTTGTCCCGAGACTGTTTTTCCAATTGACAAAATGAATCGTTTAATTATTAATTTATATTTTCAAGATTGATAGCCCATTATGCCTGAACCATACGGAGAAAATTATTATTCCACATATTCAACACCTAAAGTGAATCAAAAAAAAGAAAGACCTTTACTTCACCTTGGATTATTTGTTATCACATTTATCACAACAACAATCGCCGGTGTGCAGTGGATTAGTGCTTCTGGTGGACCGTATGAATTAAGCGAACTTCTGACTGGTTTACCATATTCAATTTCAATTCTGGCTATAATAACTTTTCACGAATTTGGTCACTATTTCGCGGCACTTTATCACAAAGTGAAAGCAACTTTACCATACTATATCCCGTTTCCTCCAATTCCATATATGATAAATTTTGGAACGATGGGTGCAGTCATTAGAACGCGAACACGAATTCAATCAAAGAAAGCTATGTTCGATATAGGTGTGGCTGGTCCGATTTCCGGTTTTGTTATTTGCGTCGGAGTTTTAATTTACGGTTTCTTAAATGTTCCGGGGATAGAATATTTGCTCAATATACATCCTGATTATCTTGACCCAACTTATGGGAAAGAAGGAATAAATCTTGTATTCGGTGATTCAATAATGTTTTCAATTTTGAGGGAGCTTTTTATTAAGCCGGGACAATTCTTTCCGCCAATGAGTGAAATTTATCATTACCCATATTTGTGTGTAGGCTGGTTTGGATTATTCATAACCTCAATGAATATGATTCCAGTTGGACAGCTGGATGGCGGCCATATTTCATACTCAATGTTTGGTGAAAAAATTCATTATAAAATTTCAGTGATTTGCTTTTCAATTATGTTTGTATTTGGAATAATTGGATTTGCAGATACTTTTCTGGAACTTAATTATGGAATAGGTTGGTCGGGTTGGTTGTTTTGGGCACTTATACTTCGCTTTGTAATTAAGTTGAAACATCCGCCGGTACTTGAAGCAACTGCACTGGATCCCAAAAGAAAATTTATTGGTTACCTTTCATTTTTTATATTTTTGATTTCGTTTTCTCCAATGCCAATTATGCTATCATTACCTCAATAGTTTAAAAATATCCTAATTTTTACCTTGTGAAAATGCTTGTTTCGAAATATTATTCTGCTATGGGAAAATCCATTTTACTACTGTTTCCTCTTCTAATCTGGGGATGTGAACAAACCTATGATGACGTAGTCGATACTTCTACAGAAAATTACCAGGTAAGCTCAATTGCTGGTATTAAGGATAGTATAGATTTAAAGATACCTGGAGATTCACTTCTAAGTCCGAGAGTCAATTTTGTCTCTGGAAGTGAATTAAGTGGTGTTAGTTTCAACGTCATTGCTTCGGATCTTACTCAATTGAATTCTTCACCGATAATTATGACAAAAGTTGCTAATAATATTTATGAAGGTGAGTTTATTTTAGAAAGTCAAAATCCCAATGGACATTTATACCGTAACATTTTCTGTGACTGGAACGAATGATAATGATAAAAAAGTTGCTGAATCAAATTTTAATTTTAATAATGGGCAAGATAATGTCCCACCAGTCATTTCAAACTTGATGATGCCTGATACAATTCAAACAGGCCAAACAATTATTATGACAGTTGAAGTTGCTGATAGTAATGGATTAAACGATGTTGAATCAGTCTATTATGAAGCTTATGATCCCGATGGGAATCGGGTTTCAAATAGTCAGGGAATTTATCAGTTCCCGATGTTTGATGACGGTGATACAGCAGGCAATGGAGATGTCGCGGCTGATGATGGAATATTTACGGTTCGATTAACTTTTCCTGTAAACGCACAGATTGGAACTTGGAGATTTCAATTCCAGGCTAAAGATCGCGCAAATGCACTTAGCAATATCATCAATCATTATGTGCTTATTCAATGATTAGATTTATATCATTCCTCATTGTTATTTCTTTTTGTTGTCGAAATCTCGGCTCAAATACAACCTGAATTATACAAACTTCCCAGCGACAAAAATTACTTTTCAAAAATTAACTCATCCACACCAGTCAGCAATAGTATACTCGATATTATAGCCTTGGGTGATACTGTTTGGCTTGGAACCAGCAGAGGAGTAAGTGTTTCATTTGATAGAGGAGAAAACTGGACAAATTTTTATGGAACTTCTCCTTTCGGGACTGATAATGTTTCTGCATTAGGCTATGATAATGGAGTTGTCTGGGTAGCAACGGCTACAAGTGTTGATGCGACTGGCGGCGGTACGGTTCCCAAAGGAACTGGATTAAAATTTACGACGGATAATGGCTTAAGTTGGACATCACTCCCACAACCTATTGATAATCCTGACTCAACTACAGTTAGATATGGGAACAACATATTACAAGCATTGCCTGTGACTGTTGGGGAACAAAATCTGACTTATGATATAGCATTTACTCCTGGCACTGTTTGGATAACATCTTTTGCTGGAGGACTAAGAAAGTCAACTAATATGGGTCAAACCTGGCAAAGAGTTGTTCTTCCTCCTGATGATCTGGATTCAATTTCTCCTGATGATACTTTGGATTTTTGTCTTGCTCCAATTGGTGGGAGTTTTTGTAGCGAAGGAAATCTAAATCACAGGGCTTTCTCTGTAATTTCAACAGACACAACAACTCTTTATGTGGGAACAGCAAATGGTGTAAATAAATCAACCGACAATGGAATCAGCTGGGTAAAATTTAATCATCAGAATCAGGATGAACCAATCAGTGGAAATTTTATTACTGCTCTTGGTTACAATCAATCCAATAACACGGTTTGGGCCTCTTCGTGGAAAGCAGAAGATTTATCAGAATATTATGGTGTTAGTGCTTCTACAGACGGCGGTGACAGCTGGTCAGTTTATTTAATTGATGAACGAGCGCATAATTTTGGATTCAAAGGAACGAATACAATTGCTGCAACAGATGCCGGTGCTTTAAGAACATCAAATCAAGGAAATACCTGGATTTTACCAAATAACATTGTTGATAGTGAAACAGGAATTGCTCTAACTACAAATATATTTTATGGTGCAACGGCATATCAGTACAGTAATGGATGGGATATCTGGCTAGGCTCAGATGATGGTTTAGCAAAGATAACTGAAACAGGTTTTTGGGTAGGGGAGTGGACAGTTTATTTCGCATCTCAACCTTTAAGCTCAAACGACGAAACTTACTGTTATCCAAATCCGTTTTCACCGAGACAGGAACAATTAAAATTTAAATATCAGTACCGGTGGCGTTGAAGCATCGGTAACAATCAGGATTTATAATTTTAGTATGGATTACATTAAAACAGTCATTCAAAATGCACCACGTAATCGGTCAATTGACGGTCCTCCTGAATTCTGGGATGGAACAGATGAAAATGGTAACCTGTTACCAAACGGAGTTTATTTTTATTCAGTTGAGATAAATGATAATGCTCCAATTTTCGGAAAAATTATTTATATGCAATGAAGCAGAAATATTTCTTCATATTATTTTCTCTACTAAGCGCAATCGCTTTTGCCCAACCCAAATTCAGTGAAATGGCAGTTGGTCCCGGCGCATTTAGCAGAATTGGATTTGGTCCAAGAGGAATTGGGTTTGGCAATGCTATGTCTTCAATAATCGAAGGTGAACTAGTTTCGTATTACAATCCTGCAGTTGCACCTTTTCAGGAAAATAATTCATTTATCGCTGGGTATTCATTTTTATCTCTTGACAGAGCCCTAAACTTTTTAAGTTATACCAAAAAATTTGATTTTTACTCAGCATCAGATTCAGTTGCAGAAACAAGAAAGCCCAGAACGACCGCAGGTATAAGTGCAGGAATTCTAAATTCGGGTGTTAGTAACATCGATGGTAGAGATAATAACGGAATATCCACTGGCGAGCTATCAACGTCAGAAAACCAATTTTTTATGGGACTTGCGGCCAGAATTTCAGAAAAGCTTTCTTTAGGTGTTAACATTAAATTTTATTATTACAAGTTATATGAAGAAATAAATTCGAATTCTTTAGGGTTTGATGTCGGTGCCCTTTATAGATTAAATGAAAATTTTAATATTTCATTCGTGATAACAGATATCAATAGTAAATATAAGTGGGATACATCTCCTGTTTATGAACAGAACGGAATTGTGTCTGAGGATAAATTTCCTAATCTTAGAAAAATTGGTGTAAGCTATCGAAACAAAAAAATAGGAATTCTTGGAGCTATTGAATTTGAAAACAGTAGTGCAGAAACAAATATTTTGCGAGCGGGAGTTGAATACAATATTTTTGAACAGTTGTATCTCAGAGGCGGTATCGATCAATTTAATCTTGATAATCTTGATTGGCCAATAAGTCCGTCACTTGGATTTTCTTATTTCAAAGCTTTTAATGGTTTTGTTGTTGGTGTTGAGTATGCTTACCAGTACGAACAATATACTGGTGGAAGAAATATTGTTGGTCTTAATTTTAATTTTTAAAAGAGACCTGTCATTCTGAGGAACAGAGTGACGAAAGAATCTCAATATTATTTATAAAAAAATATTCTGAAATAATTTCAGAATGACAACATGATGAAAAAAATATTTTTTACAATTTTATTTAATAAGTTCAATTACATTTGCACAATCTGCCGGTAATACCGGTATGGCATTTCTGAAATTTGGATTCGGAGCAAGAAATATTGCAATGGGTGATGCCGGTGCATCAGTATCAAATGATCTCTCTGCTTTGTATTATAATCCCTCACGATTAGTTTCATTTGAAAGTAACCAGGCAATGTTTATGCACAGTGAGTGGATCCAGGATGTAACGAGTGAAGTCGGTGGTATTAAATGGAATATGTTCAGTTTACCGTGGGCTGTGGGATTTAATGTAACGTCTGTCAAAGATATTGAAGTCAGAGATAAACCAGGTGATGCCATTTCCTCCTTTAACGCAAACTATTTCTTTATGAGTTTATCTTCTGGATTTACAGTGGTAAAAGATATTGATTTTGGAATGACCGTTAAATATTTATATGAAGGTATTCTAAACGATCAGTCAACAGGTTACGGACTTGATTTTGGATTGAACTATTTTACACCTGTTAAAGGATTGACTGCATCTACAGTAATAAGAAATATTGGTTCAATGAATGCGCTCTATGAAGTTGGATCAAAACTTGCCTTTGGATTTCCATTTGGGTGGTGCATACAATTACGAACTGCAAGATTCGAAACTTGATTTTATTGTCACAGGTGAATTCCAAAAATATCTTGATAATGATGACGTTCACTTTAATACTGGTGCGGAAGCAGTTTACAATAAAACTTTTGCTGCTCGCGTTGGTTATCAAACCGGGTATGAAGCAAGAGGCCTTACAGCTGGAGTTGGAATCGAATGGGGGAGCTTAAATTTTGATTATGCCTATACACCGTTTTCTTTAGGGCTAGGAAACGCTAATCAATTTTCACTGCAATTTAGTTTCTAAGGTTGTTTCTCTTCAAGTACTTCCAGAATCGTCACATTAAATTTGATTGAAATATCCAGATATCTGTCATCTGTGATATAGATAAGAATATTAAATTTATCTCCCTGACCGGTGAATGACTGTTGTGGAACAATTTTAACATCATTCATATCTTTTTCGTGTTCCTTAAGAATGTTCCATAACGATTTAAATACTTGTCCAGCATTAGTTTTATATGTTGTTCCCCAATCTTTAATAATTTTTATAACTTTTTCATTTTTGAAGTAAACAACGCAAACGGGATTATTCATATTATCAGATACATAAAATACATTCTCTTCTTCAATTACGTTAAAATCGGATGCCAGAGCATCCCAAACATCATCAATATTCATCCCAAGCTTTAATTCGTGATCACGGACATTCATTGTACTATCCTGTGCAAAAAGGTTTAAGGATAATAGCAGAATAGTAATGATGGCTAATTTCATATGTTCTCCAAGTGATTGATTTTGTTTGATGAAATTTAAGGAAGAGTGATTACTTAGCCAAAGATATTATTAAGCATCCTAATTGATTTAGTCTCCAATCAGGATGCTTTAAAACTATAAATATTATTTAGTCAGAATCATTTTCTTTGTTTGTGTAAATGAACCGGCTTGAAGTTCGTAATAATATATTCCGCTTGAGAGATTTTTTGCATCGAAAGTTACCTCATAAGTTCCGGCAGTTTTGGTTTCATTAACCAATGAAGAAACCTGATTACCAAGAGCATCATAAATTTTTATTGAAGTAAACGAAGCTTCGGGAATTGAATATCTGATTGTTGTAGATGGGTTAAATGGATTTGGGTAGTTATTGTATAATTCAAATTTGTTAGGATTTGATTCATTCTCTCCTACATTAGTCAGACTGATAGTTACCATTGATGAATCCCACACTAATGGACTTTTATGACCTGCATTGATTCTATACTCTCCCGGTCCGGGAGCAGTAAGAGTAAATGGATTTGAGTTAGTTGAATTTACGACGGAAACAACTGTTCCGCTACCATCTACTAGTTCTCCTGCAACTTTACCTGATGTACCGCTTACAGTAACTTGTACTTGCAAATCAGTTGCAGAAACTGATACCATCCCATCCTGTAAACTATGACAGGGTTCACATCCCGGCGTAGCTCCATTTTGACTAGGTGTTGGAATACTCTTTGGAATTAACAATAAAGAAATTCCGATAGCTAAAAAGAGTAAGGTGTACTTCATATGTATCTCCTTGTTAATTATGAATAATTGCCAAACGGACAATTATTATACCCATTTTACAAGAAGATCATAACATTAAATTGATTAAAAATTAAAGGGATATTAGAATGGATTCTACTTTATGAAAACCATTTTCTTCGTTTCGATAAAACTGCCGCTTTGAAGTTGATAATAGTAAATTCCACTTGAATGATTTGAAGCATCAAACTCAACTTCGTATGTGCCTGCTTGTTTTTCTTCGTTGACGAGTGTGGCAACTTCGTTTCCCAAAACATCATAAACTTTTAACGTAACCAAACGAATTCCATTCCGGACTTGTTCCGGAATCTCATATATTATTTTGGTTGATGGATTAAAAGGGTTGGGATAGTTTTGATGTAATGAAAATTTTGTTGGTAAACTATTTATATCATTGCCAACCCCAACCGGAAAGTCAATTGTAGCGGGTATTGATATAAAACCATTATTTAACGAGTTATTAATTATTACTACAGTATCTGACCACGTTTCCTTCATTAGATTTGATTTGGGTATCCATAAAGGATATGTGAAAATAAGTTTAGCTGAATCGTTTGGTTCTATCTGAAATGGATTGTAATAGTTGTTTCGCCAAGTAACTGCAGTATGAATTGTCGTGTCATTCAATACTACATCCAATACAAACCCGGAAGCATTTGTAGAATATATAGTATCAATATTTAATGTTGCGTTGCCAGTATTGTAAATAACTAAGCTATCCTTTGAAGTAAATTTTAAATTATCATAAATGATGATTAATGAGTCCTTAGAAGTTTGAATTTCAGGAGAAGGATTACTTTTAAATTTTAAAAGCCAAATATCGTAATTGCCAGCACCAAATGATTTAGTTTCTCCAGTGACAATGTAACCTTTATCAGAAGTAGGGTATACTGAATATGCGAAATCATATGCTGAACCTCCGATTATCTTTGACCAAACCAATTCACCTAAATTATTGGTTTTTAATAATTGAAAATCTCGTGATGTAACATTTCCAGTTGAAGCGACGGTTAAAATGAAACCACTATCTGATGTGGATTCAATTGAAGACAGATATACAGGTTTTTGAGTTGAGGGAATTGATTGACTCCATAAAACATTACCAGAAGAATTAACTTTAACTATTTTTGCATGTTGATCGTTCGTGCCACACTCTGTTGAGCCTCCAATAATTAAGTTTCCATCCTTAGTGTTCCTAATTATATTGCCAGCGTCGGAATAGGAAAAACCATAATATTTATAATATACCGAATCACCGTTCTCTGTTAATCTATAAAGAAAGTAATTATCTACCCGGCTTCCATTGTACCAATACTCCCAAGTACCGCAAATAGCAAATCCGATATCGACAGTTTGCTGAATAGATTTCCCCAACAGACTCGAAGACCCTACAATCAACACCTTGTTCCATATTTCATTTCCCATATTGTCAAGCTTAATTACCCATGTTTTGTAACTGTAAGAATAAAAATTTCCAACCAAGATAAAGCCATTATCAATTGTTTGAAGTCCTTCCATAGCATTTTCATTCAATCCAGTTCCAAAAGTTTTATACCACTCAGTATTTCCCAATGAATCTGTCTTCCATAATAGAAAATCATCGCCACCATTTCCAAAGGAGTTTGTTGTCCCAAAAATCGCATAACCATTATCATTTGTTTGAACAACATTTGCGGTTCTATCATTACCTGTTCCGCCAAACGTCTTTGTCCATAGAGTATCACCGTTTTCATCGGTTTTAATTAACCAGATATCCTGCCCTCCAGCACCGAAAGAACTTGTTGTTGCTGCAACAACAAATCCACCATCATTTGTTTGTTTGACAGAATTACCAACATCAGCTAATGGACCTCCAAAAGTTTTTGTCCAACTAGTATCTGGTATTTGGGAATAGATTCGAGATGAGAATGCTAGAAGAAAAATACAGGTAAAATATTTGAGAGCTTTCATTGCTGCTAATCCCTGTTTTGTTGGTTCAAACGTAATAAATTACTTTTTAAGATTCAATTTAGATAAGCGACATCCTGCATTTTTTAATATCTTTGAGCATAATTTTTTCAAAGTTTTTATGCTGGATTGAGTCGGTTATTTAAATTATTTAGTAATATTTAAAGAATTTAACTCATCCCAACCCTTCTCTTAAAAAGAGAAGGGATTGTAAGGTATTATGACCTAAGAAAATAATTCTGACAAAACATATTCATATTTCGTTTTGCTAACAATAAGTCTCTCTCTTTATATGAGAGAGATTAGAGAGAGTTCATCCTATTTTAAAATTGAAATCTATTTAATATTGGACAACTTTAACTACATAGATCACTACAAAAAAGACGCAGTGGAGTTTGATTACTTCGAAGAGCGGAAAGGCGCAACTGCACACGACGAAAGACGTGTAAGAGAATTTATCATTTCAAAAATTCCAAAAAGTGTTAATTCAATTCTGGATGTAGGCTGTGGTAAAGGATGGGTGGCGCAGGAATTTCTTCCAAAAGGGAAAAAGGTTTACTCGCTTGATATTTCGGTAACCAATCCTGCAATAGCTGAAAAAACTTTATCCTGTTGAGAATCATTTTGCAATAACTGCCGATTCATTTCATCTACCTTTCACCGATAATTCTTTTGATACTGTTATCGCATCAGAAATAATCGAGCACGTCTTTGACCCTGCCAGTTTTGTAAAGGAATTATTCCGAGTTGTGAAAAAGGGAGGCAGTTTAATTATTACCACTCCATACAAAGAAAAATTAATTTATTACCTCTGCATACACTGCAATCAAAAAACTCCGGCAAATGCACATATTCATTCCTTCGATGAAAAGAAACTTGAGAGTTTGTATTCAGGAAGTGATCTGGAAAGTTTTAAGTATGAGACTTTCGGGAATAAAATTCTACTTTTTTTAAGAACTTATGTGATACTTCAGTTCTTCCCATTCTGGATATGGAAATTGAAGGATAAGTTTTTTAACCTGTTCAGAAATAAGCCTGTTCATATAATCTGTATATATAAAAAGAAACTTTCACCCTGAACTTGTTTCAGGGTCGTTAGGGAAATTCTGATAAACCTGTCTGCCGACAGTTTTGTTTCAGGGTCTGAAGATTCTGAAATAAACCTGTCTGCCGACAGGCAATTCAGAATGACGGATTCAATTTAACGTTTGTAAAAGATTGGTTACTTCCTTCTCCCAGTTCAATTCCTGTGAGGCAATATGGCAGTTTTGTTTTTTACTTTGGTAAAGAGTTGCTGTCCTCAGTTAATTTTTTTATTGCCATATTAGTTCATTTTACTTATCAACTTCAACAGCATATCCTACATCATATTTCTCAACAACTTCTTTCATTTGTGGCAAGTCGCTTACAATTACAGGAATTTCAGCCATTATGTATTCGAAAAGTTTGTTCGGTAATGCATAGTAATAACTAGTGCTAATGTTCTCAATTAAAGCAACTCCTATATCAGCTGAAGCTGTTACTTTTGGTAATTCTTCCTGTGTAAATTTACCTATAAAGAAAACCTGGTCGGTTAAACCCATTTGTCCGGCAAGAGTTTGATAGTATTTCTCAAATTCACCGCCACCTGCAATTGCAAAAACACAACCCGGTAAATCTTTCAACATAGAAAAAACTTTTTCTATTCCTCTTCCTTTAAGCAGAACTCCCTGGTAAAGAATGACTTTTTTCGATTTTTCAATTTGTAATTGTGAATGTAAATCAACTTTTGTTGAAGGTTTGTAATAACGAGGTAAATTTCTAAGTAGTATTAAGTTATCTATTCCATATTCTTTTTGTAGGAATTCACCATCCATCTGTCCTGTGACCATAACAAAGTCAGCTTTCTTAATAAATACCTTTTCAACCCATTTCCAGAAAAGTTGCTTGAATTTTTTAGCTTTCAATCCTGCTAGATAACCGAATAGTTCCCGGGAATCATAAAATATTTTGGCACGTTTTAGTTTGCCAAAAATGATTGCAAAAGGTAGAGTATAAATATCTTCAGCAAATATAATTGAGGCTTTAGTTGTGAGTAATCTTAATTTTATGTTCCAGATAAACTTCAGGTAAAAGGAGAGTGATAGAAATCCTTTTTTAAGTTTTTTTATTGTTATATCTCCATCTTTTTCGATGAAGTCTTTTGTCAACCAATCGAAACCAAGAAACTCAACTTCAAACTCATTTGAAGTAAAAGTATCGTAGAGATTTTTACAGCGGGTATCGTAGTCGATGTTTCCGAGGAATGTAATCAGAACTTTTTTATTTGAGCTCATTGATCAGCAGTTGAGATTATAATTTCTTACGAAAAGTGTTACGCATTACAGTTTTTGCATCAAACTTTTCCTTGAAATCAATCAGGTTCATGCTCGGTGTCATCGGGTTTTCTGCTTTGGTGTCCTGAGATACACCGATATCAACATACTTATATCCCTTTTCAGTTGACCATTTTACAACTTCATACATCACCCGATGGATTGGCTTTAAATATTCATATTCATAAAGAAGCATATTGTAAAAACAAAGTGTAACAGTCTCGTTGCAAATAAAAACTGATGATCCAGCAATTGGTTTATCTTTGTAATAAACCATAAATAGAACTAGGTTTTCTGGTAATAATTTTATCAACTTGATAAGATCTTCGAGTGAATGTGTTGGTTTAACATCGTGCCGTGCTTTATTGTCAACAAGTATTGGATAAAATTCATCGTATCTATCATTTATTTCAACTCTGATATCTGCATTCTTCAAAGTCTTTCGATGTTTCTTCTGACTAGTCTGCTGAAATCTGGAAATAATATCTTCACCCGTTCAAGCTTTATCGCACTGGATATGTAATGAAGATCGTAATTGAATCCTTGCCAAAGCATTGCAAAGTCAAGATTCTCATTTGGGTGTCTTTCATAAACTCGTGGCGCGGATGTAAGCAAAAATTCATTAATACCAACTTGTTTTCCATATTCAAGAAGAGTCGATACAATTTCCATTGCTTCAGTGAACTTAACATCTTTTGTTACTATTGAGCCATAACTGGCACCGATTGGAGATTCATACAAATCACCAATCCTTGAACCGGGAAGAAGTGCAATGATGTTCCCTTTGTCAAGAAATATGAGATGATTGAAATGGAATTTCCCAGATTTGTGGTAGTCAAAAAATTTCTGCATATGGAACATTGTGCCATTATTGGATTCCAGCACAAATTGGTCCCATTTATCTTTCCACTTTTCAGAGTAATCTATAATATCCATTTGATAGAAGTCTGTTACTAAATATTGAAAACAAATTTACAAAAATGTTGGACGGAATGAGGAGTAAAATTCATGGTAGTTTTTCATAAAAAATGAAATCTTTGAATGAAGCCACTTTTTTGAAATCTCTACTTTTTAATATTGAAAAATCAGGGAACTCAAAATGTTGCAGCCTTAGTTCATCAATATGATTTTTGTTGTAAAGAATCCAACTACCTGAATTGATTCCGGATATATTGAAGTCTTTGCCTAATATCCTTTCTGAATTTTCACCTTCATAAGCTCTAATCAGGTCCACGCTGTATTTTGTAAAATGATCTGTGTAAATCATTTTTGTTGAATTCTCGCGAATGAAAAATTTTAGTTCGTCTAAATTTTTACTGTTAAAAAATACCTGGTATTGAAAGCACATTATTAAGCTTCCCAAAATATAAATAGTAAAGAGACCATTTCTGATTAGTCTAGAATATCTATTAATGAATATTGCAGACAAAATCACCATTGGCATCAATAATGGATATATGTACCAACTCCTGGAAAGATCAAGTGGTTTGTATTCAGTAAATGAAGTAGTAAAAGTAATTAATAAGAAGGCAGTGCCGATAAACCAAAACACGAGTAAGGAATATTCTCTTTTTCGCACACTGAAAAAAGACTGAACACTTGCTATAATAGGAAGAAATAAATAAAACCTCCTGAGGAAAATTGATTTTATATTTATTAGAAATATCTGGTCAAACAGATTTCTGAAATAGTTTTTTGAATTAGATAATTTTTGTGCCGTGTATGGAAAGAAATCGTAATAACTGTAAGAGTAGTTGACGTTGGTAATGATAATTCTATAAAGGAACTCATTGTAGAGAAGTAGATAAATAAATCCTTCAATAAAATAATTTACCACTATGAACAAAATTCCTACTAAGAGTTGAAAAATAAATCGCTTTTTCTTTACAAGAAAATAAAATAAAAGTATAATCAGAAGAATAAGAATGTAATAAATGTTTTCCTTGAATTGCATTGATAGAAAAAATGAAAGTCCACCCAAGTAAGCATAACTTTTATTTTTCATTAAGTGAGATTTGAAAAGATAAAATATTCCGAGATTTATAAAGAAGACATTTATCAAATCCGGAAAACCAATTGAAGCAAAAATGATATCAGTTGGAAAAAATACTACGAGAATTGATGCACTAAGTGCGATTTTAGATTCATTCGTTAATAGATTAGTTAATTTATATGTTAGGACAATATTAAAAATTGAAAACAGAAAGGGGAGAATTATAGTCGCAAATTCATTTGATCCAAATATTATCATTGACAGTGAAGTTAAACCTATAAAACCGATTCTAAGTGGAAAAACCGGATAGCCAAGATAATTATCAGCAAAGTCACCTCGTACCAATGAATAACTTATATAGGAGTAATACGCATCATCAGAAAAAATGTGACCTATTTGAAAGTAAAGTCTTATCAGTAATCCAATAAAGATTACAATCAGTAAAGGATAATATTGCCGGTAACGAGAATTAGTTTTCAATTCTTTTATTTCCAATTCCAAATTTCATTTCGAGGTAAGAAGCAGCAAAAGGTAAAGCTAGAATAAATATTGGGTACTTGTATCTAGGTGTACCAACTGTAATCATTATCATGAGAATAGTAATTGAAGAATAAATTAAAATTAGATTTATTATCTCATCAAGATCTTTATTCTTAAAATATTTGTAAATACGCATTACTATAGCATATAATAAAAAGTAATAAAACAAATGCTGAAAAATTAATATGAATAAATAAACAATTTTAAAGATTGTGGAAGTATTAGGTAAAGCATTATCAAAATCAAATTCCAGTAAAATAATCTTCATTACTCTTGCAAAATTTGTATTACCCATCCCCAATAATGCTGAAATTGATATATCATCCCAGGCAAACGTATGAATTAACTTCATTGGAGCTAGTAATAGCCATTTAACCGGATTATCGCTAATCCAGATAATTGCTTCTTCTTTATAAAATTTTTCTTTTTGGATGTAAGTCAGTGAGTCTGGAAATTGAATATATCCAACATTGTCTTTTTCAAGAACTTTAGAGTTAAATCCACCTGTTGCATCATCATTAGCACCGAGTAATAAATTTATTGGACCAGTTGTAGAAGTAAATTCAAAATGACCAGAATTTATTTTATTGAAAACACCAAATAAAACTATGATAATTACAACACCTAAATAGGGGTATACATAATTAAATAATATTTTTTTGTTTTTATAAATTGAAATAAAATGAATAGCTATAAATGCAACTAGCAGTGCCCAACCCACTGGTCGAACAGCTATGGCACATCCCGTCGTTATCCCAGCGAGAATTAGGAATATATTTTTTTGTAGTGTATAAAAATAGATCGAACCTGAGATAAGCAAAAAGAAAAATAATTCAGTATAATTTTGAAGCATTAAACCCAGTGTATTTAAATAAAGAATATATATCAGGATTGTCAATTGTGCTGTCTTCTCTGAAAATAGTTTACTTGTAATCTTGTAGAAAAGTAGTATCTGAAGTAAAATTATAAAAAGATTTAGTAAGCTGATTGTTACAGGTGAGTTATAGACATTTAACAAGATATAAATTGTATTAATGTATAAAGGTGCAACTATATAATCGTCGTTAATATTCTGGTGGGAAGGATAAAATTCATTGTGTTCAATACATGTTTGCGCAAGATTAAAATAATATAAAGCGTCACTCTTATAAGATATTTCGGTTGTGAAAATCAGCGTTAACTGAATAGCAGTATAAATGATTATGATATACTTTATCTTTAAAGTGAGGAATTGAATTAGCTTTTTCATATAACTGCTCAAATATAATTAAATAGATTTTTTATACTTTGATGAAAAATAGGATATTAATAGCACCGAACAGCTTTAAAAGAATGTGCAGATTCAGTGACTATAGCAGAACTGATCAGACAAAATCTATCCGTGCTAAATCAGGATTTAATTGTAAAACCAATATCCGATGGGGGAGATGGGTTTTTGAATGTTTGCAAATTTTACTTTGGTGGTGAGTTAAGAAAGTATACAATCTCGACTCCCTTTGACAATACTACTATTGAATGTCCGGTACTGTACCTGTAGAGATACAAATCATATTTACATAGAATCAGCAGAAATTCTTGGGTTAAAGGTAGTTGCCCCAGATTATCGAAATCCACTTAAGTTATCATCCAAGGGACTCGGCGAATTGTTAGTCAAGATTGACGATGATGTAAAGGAGAACAAAATTGTGGTAAACAAGATATTCCTTGGTATTGGTGGAACTGCAACAATTGATCTGGGGACCGGGATGATGGGAGAATTAGGTTTAGATTTGTTTGATGATAAGGGATTTAATTTGAGTGTGCTCCCGGCTATTTATAGTAAAGTAAGAAGTATTAAATATAAACCGAATAATATTTCATTTGACATTATTCCTGTGGTAGATGTAAAAAATTCGCTGTTGGGGAATGGAGGAGGAATACAAGTATTCGGAAGACAAAAGGGAGCTAATCAAAAAGCTTTAACTGTGATTGAAGACGGTTTTAGTAATATACTGAAGTTATTAAAAAACAATGACTTACAATTTTCTTATAATCAATTATCTGGGGCCGGGGGTGGTATACCAGCTGCTTTTCAAATTTTTTTTAATTCCCAATTATTAAATTCGAAAGAGTTCATTTGCAATAATCTTGGTATTCAAAGCTTTTTAGAAAATGAATCAGTTGACTATTTAATCACTGGCGAGGGAGCATACGACCATCAATCTGGCCTTGGCAAGGGAGCAGAAAATTTGATAAATTTATTTTCTAAGAAAGTTAAAAAGATACTTTTAATATGTGGAAAAATGAATGATGAAACTACTGAATTACTTCCCCAGAACGTCATTCCCATAGTGATTAGTGATTATTTTGAAACTGAATCTGAGTCAATTCTATATTTCAAAAAAGGTATTGAAAAGGCTTGTCTGGAGGTAAGTAAACGCCTGAATTTTTAACATTTTATCACTTCATAAAAATTCGCTAAATTTCAACTAAAATCAATCAATTTTCTCTATTTAATATTTATAAAAATGAAGCAATATCTCGAATTGGTTAAGACCGTAATTGATAACGGTGTACGCAAAAAAACAAGAACTGGTGTTGATACGTTATCCTACTTTGGAGCTTTTTATAAAGTTGATTTGACTGAAGGTTTTCCATTACTCACAACAAAAAAAATGTATTGGAAATCTTTGCTTCACGAAGTACCTGTGGTATTTATCCGGAGAAAATCATATCAGGAATCTCAGGCAGCACACCAAAATTTGGGATGCGTGGGCTGATGAAAATGGTATACTCGAAACAGCATATGGTAATTATTGGAGACATTTTCCAAGTGCTAACGAAAGATAAAAATGGAAATTGGGTTGTTACGGAAGTAGACCAGATTCAATATGTTATTGACGAAATAAAAAGAAATCCGAATAGTCGCAGACTTGTTATTTCTGCGTGGGAGCCGGGGAATGCAACGACAAGTAAACTTCCACCTTGCCATTACACGTTTGTATTTAATGTCAGTGATGGAAAGTTAAATTGTCATCTCACTCAACGATCCGGAGATATTGCCCTAGGAATTCCTTTTAATCTTGCTGCTTATTCATTACTTACACAAGTTATTGCTCAGCAAGTTGGATTAGGTCTTGGTCAATTTGCCCATACGATTGTTGATGCACATATATATATTGGCGATAAAGGAACCGAAATGGAAAGATATGATCATCTTGAAGGATTGAAAGAGCAATTGAAAAGAGAACCACTCCCATTGCCACAGCTTAAAATTGCAAACAAATCGATTGATGAATTAAAGTTTGAAGACTTCGAACTATTGAATTATCAGTTTCACGATAAAATCAATTTTGAGGTTGCTGTTTGAGGATAATTATAATTTCTGCTATTGCTCAAAATGGAGTTATAGGTAAATCAAATGGTGAAATGCCATGGCATGTTAAGGAAGAATTTCAGCATTTTAAGAACACTACATTAGGCTTTCCTATAATTATGGGACGAAAGACTTTTGAAACTTTGGGTAAACCTTTAAAAGGAAGAGAGAATATTATTGTAACAGGAAATCGGGATTACAAAATCGATTTCGAAGCGACAAAAATCTGTTTTTCCTTTGAAGACGCATTAAAGTATTGTGATTCACAAAATTCAGAAAAAGCATTTATTATTGGCGGTGGACAGATTTATAAACAAGCAGTATCCTTTGCTGATGAAATGATTTTATCCTTCATGAAATTTGAAGCGGGAGGAGATGTTAAATTTCCAGAAATAAATTACGATGAGTGGCAACTTGTTTCTTCTGAGGATAGAGAAAAGTTTGAAATAAAGAGATTTAATAGAAAAGATGTCAAAACGAATTAAAATACTACCTGAGAACATTGCAAGTAAAATTGCCGCCGGTGAAGTTGTTCAAAGACCGGAATCAGTTGTTAAGGAATTGATTGAGAACTCTATCGATGCCGGTGCAAAAAATATTGAAGTAATCATCAAACGTGCAGGTAAAAATTTTATTCAGGTGTGTGACGATGGACTTGGAATGGATGAAGAAGATCTTGTTTTGTGTGTGCAAAAACACGCAACAAGTAAGATTGAAGCATTTGAAGATCTTGAAGTAATAAAAACTTTGGGTTTCAGAGGAGAAGCATTGAGTTCAATTGCTGCTGTTGCTCAAATTGAAATAAGAAGTGAAACGCAAGAGGAAGAAGTTGGTACTGTTCTTAAAAATGATGAAGCTGGAAAGATAACGATTGATAAGGGTTCTTTTCCTAAAGGAACTTGTGTGACAGTAAAAAATCTTTTTTTCAACGTTCCGGCGAGAAGAAAGTTTCTTAAAACTGACACTACTGAATTTAAACATATTGTTGATGCTTTTAATCGGATTGCATTAAGCCACACTTCCATTTCTTTTAAATTATTTAATGGCGTTGATTCCATATTCGATTATTCAGCGGGCTCAATACAAGAAAGAGTTGGTCAGGTATTCGGAGAAAACATGATAGACGCTTTTATTCAGGTAGAAGAAAGGACCGAACTTATTAGTGTTCTTGGCTATGTTGGAAAACCTAGCTTACTGAGAAAAACTAAAGGTGAGCAATATTTATTTCTTAATTCCAGATATATCATCAACAAAAGTATAAATCATGCGGTATTTAAGGCTTACGAAAACATCTTGGAAAAAGGTGATTATCCCTTCTTCATTTTATTTCTTGAGATTGATCCTGAAAGAATTGATGTAAACATTCATCCATCAAAACTTGAAGCAAAGTTCGATGATGAAAAAGACGTTTATAATTTCGTACTTTCAGTAGTAAGAAAAAGTTTGGGCTCACACGATCTCGTGCCTTCAATGGTATTTACTGAATCAGATTTAGCTGAAGAAAAACTTAGTGTTAATAAATTTCAGCCGACAAATAAAGGTGATTTTTCTGACAGACCTAAAAGAGACAGATATCAAACCGAAGTAAAAAGATATTCTGACACTGAAATCGATTTGCTATTCGGGAGTATTACAGATGATGTCGTTCTAAAATCTGGAGGTGAGCTTAATAGAAGTCCGTTTATTAAAAATGAACAAAAGGAAATGCACCATGAGAAAGCTGATCCTGGTAACATAGAAAAATCAGAAGAATCACCTTTTATAATTCAGCTTCATAATAAATATATCCTTTCTCAAATAAAATCGGGACTGATGATAATCGATCAACATGTTGCTCATGAAAGAATTTTATACGAGAAAGCTTTGAACAGAATGGAAACTGATATACCATTTTCACAACAACTATTATTTCCTAAAAAAGTTAAAACTGATCCGGCAAGATTAGAATTAATCAAAGAGTTGGAACCATATCTCAGTCGTTTAGGTTTTCAACTTAAATTTTTGGCAAAAGAAACGATTAAAATTGAAGGTGTTCCTGACGATGTAAAAAAAGGAAATGAGGAGAAAGTACTCTTTTGAGTTACTTGAAGAGTATTCAACAATCGAACGTGAGAAAAAACTTGAACAAAAAGATAATTTAGCGAAATCATATTCGTGTAAAACAGCAATAAAAGCGGGAGACAGATTGGATGAGAGAGCAATGCGTTTATTGATTGACCAGCTTTTTGCGACCTCAATGCCCTATGTTTGCCCTCACGGACGACCGATTGTTATAAAAATCTCATTAAACGAGTTTGACAGAAGATTCGGCAGAACGTAAATTTAACTTTAGTAATGTTTTAATTTCATTATCATAAAAAAGAAAGAAAGTTTATGATTGATAAAAAATATCTTGAAAAAAAATCAGAGTTTGATGAGAAAGTAAGATCATTGAAAACCACCGGAATGAAATTCACTTCAGTCAGTGGTGAAAAGATTGAACCATTATACGTGCCGGATGATATTGAAAATATTAATTACCTGAATGATATCGGATTTCCAGGTGAATATCCTTACACGAGGGGAATTCATCCAAATGGATACAGAGGAAAAATCTGGACGATGAGACAGTTTGCCGGTTTTGGAACCCCTGAAGATACAAATGAAAGATATCACTATTTACTAAAGCGAGGACAAACAGGTCTTTCAGTTGCATTTGATCTTCCAACACTTATGGGCTGGGATGCAGATTCACCATTGAGCGAAGGCGAAGTTGGAATTTGTGGTGTTGCAATTTCATCGATAAAAGATATGGACATTCTGTTTGATAAGATTCCTCTTGACAAAGTATCAACTTCAATGACTATCAATTCTCCTGCTGCAATGATATTTGCAATGTATCTTGCTGTTGCACGAGAGCGAAATATTGATTTCAAAGAATTGCGTGGTACTCTCCAGAACGATATTCTAAAAGAATATATTGCCCAGAAAGAATATATCTATCCTCCTAAGCCTTCTATGCGAATCATAACCGATATGATTGAATACTGTACAAATGAAGTGCCCCAATGGAATCCTGTATCAGTTAGCGGTTATCATATCAGGGAAGCTGGTTCCACAGCAGTTCAGGAACTTGCTTACACACTTGCTGATGGTTTTGCGTACATTGAAGATTGTATAGACAGAGGTCTTGATGTTGATGCCTTTGCTCCAAGAATTTCATACTTTTTTAATTCTCACCTGGATTTCTTTGAAGAGATTGCAAAGTACCGTGCAGCCCGAAGAATTTTTGCTCGAAGAATGAAAGAAAAATATGGTGCAAAAAATCCTCGCTCATGGTGGATGAGATTTCACACCCAAACAGCGGGATGCACATTAACAGCTCAGCAGCCAGAAAATAATATTGTAAGGACAGCATTTCAGGCATTAGCTGGCGTGTTGGGCGGAACCCAGTCACTGCATACCAATTCAATGGATGAAACTCTTGCACTTCCAAGTGAAAAAGCCGTCAGAATTGCATTAAGAACTCAGCAAATCATTGCGTATGAAACCGGCGTGATTAACACTGTCGATCCTCTTGGTGGCAGTTATTATGTAGAAGCTTTGACAGATAAAATGGAAGCGGAAGCAAATAAAATTTTTGATCAGATAGATGCGATTGGTGGAGTAATTCCAGCGATTGAAGCGGGTTATTTCCAGAAGGAAATTGCTGATGCAGCATATCGATATCAGCAGGAAGTTGAAAAGAAAGAAAAGTTTATTGTTGGTGTTAATGAGTTTATTGAGAAAGACGAAAAAGTTGAAATTCCCATCTTAACAATTTCACCGGAAGTCGAAATCGCACAAAAGAAAAGACTTGCAGAATTAAAACAAAGCCGCAATCAACAGGATGTTGAGGAAAGTTTAGCCGAAATTTTTGCAGCAGGTGAAAACGGAAATAACCTTATGCCAATATTTGTTAAAGCCGCACATAACAAAGTTACGCTTGGTGAAATGGTTGGAGAATTAAGAAAAGTTTTTGGCACTTATGAAGAAGTAGTTGTTTTTTAATGAACTTAAAACATTTTCTTCGACTAATTAGAGTTCATCAATGGGTAAAAAACCTTTTTGTTTTTGTTCCACTATTATTTTCTCTACATCTTTTTAATTTATTCTACCTTCCTTCAAACACTATCTGCATTTATTGTTTTTTGCTTTGCCTCAAGTGCGATATATGTAATAAATGATATTGTTGATATTGAATCAGACCGAGCGCATCCTGTTAAAAAAAATCGACCACTACCTTCAGGTAAAATTTCTAAATCTACAGCAGTTTTTCTCGCTGTATTTCTTTTGATTTTAGTCTCTATTTCTTTGACTTATTTCAATTATAAATTTATTGTGTTGGCTGTTACTTTTGTCTGTACTCAATATCCTTTATTCCTTTTGGCTGAAAAATGTTGTTATCCTGGATATTTTTTCAATTGCTGCAGGGTTTTCAATCAGGGTTTTAGCAGGCGCATTCGCAATTCAAGTGCCTGTATCGAGTTGGTTGCTGTTAACTACAATGTTTATCTCACTATTTCTTGGTGTTATGAAAAGAAGGTCAGAACTTGCACTGGTCACTGAGAATTCAGGAATGCAAAGCAGGAGGGTATTAGGTCAGTATTCGTTAAACTTTACTGATCAGATGGCAACGATTGCTGCAACTGGCGTAATAGTTTGTTATGCACTTTACAGTGTTGCTCCGAGAACAGTATCAATTTTTAATACTGAAAGACTCATTTACACTACTCCGTTTGTAGTCTTTGGAATTTTCAGATTCATGTATCTAGAATACATCAGTGGGAAAGGCGAGAATACGACAAGGACGTTAGCAACAGATTTGCCAATGATTATTAATTTCCTTCTATATGTATTTGCAACTGTGGTTATAATTTATAAATTGATTTAAATAACAGACAAAAGTTTTTGTGATACAATGGATGATAAAATTTTATATTTAATAATATTAGTTCTTTTAAGTGCTTTCTTTTCCGGAACTGAGCTTGCATTTGTTGTTGCCAATAAACTAAAAATTGAAGTGCGGGCGAGAAAAAAAAATATTGCAGCACTAAATGCAAAATATTTTATCAACAATCCACAAAACTTTTTCTCAACGATACTTATTGGAAATAATGTTGTAATTATTGCATATGCTTCGCTCAGTGCGATATTTCTTTCTTCAATTTTCGGGTGGAGTGAAATTACTATTCTTTTGGTATCATCTCTTATTATTTTACTTTTTGGTGAAATACTTCCAAAATATTTTGCCAGAGAACTTGCTGATCGGGCTGTAGTATTAACTGCTATTCCTCTGCGTGTAGTTTCCTACTTACTTTATCCATTTGTGAAAATCACTTCTGCCATTTCAAATAAAATTGTACAAACTTCAAGTATTAAATCCGATAATATCTATCATCTTTTTGATAAAGAAGACATTAAAGGATTAGTGAAGGAAAGTGAAATAGCTGGGATAGTTGATAAAAAAGATAGTGAGCTGATCAGCAAAGTTATTGCGTTGGGGGACCAGAGAGTCTATGAGGCAATGACACCACGAACTGAAATAATTGGAGTTGAAATTACCAGCGAAATAAATGAAGTTCATTCAGTTTTTATTGATTCAGGATTTTCCAAGCTACCGGTTTATGAAGACAATCTCGATAATATAAAAGGTGTAATACTCGCAAAAGATTTATTTAAATCTCCCAAAAGTATTAAGGATATTATAAGAGAAGTAAACTTTATTCCGGAAACTAAAAAAAGTTTTGATGTATTAAATGATTTTTTAGAGAAGAGAAACTCAATTGCAATTGTTGTTGATGAGCATGGCGGAACTGCGGGTATAGTGACGATAGAAGATATTCTTGAAGAACTATTCGGAGAAATTGAAGATGAATTTGATATTCAGGAAGCGATTTGCAGACGAATTGCAAAAGATAACTACATCATAAGCGGTAAAGTTGAAGTCGATCATATTAATGAAAAATACACCCTGAACATTGAAGAAGGAGACTATGAAACTCTTTCCGGTTTCATAACAACTCAACTTGGCAGAATTCCAAATCAAGGTGAAATAGTTACCATCGGTAATTTTAATATTCAAATTATCAGAGCAGCAGCACAGAAAATTGAATTAGTAAAACTAACTCTCGTTGTTCCTTCAAATTGAGTTTCGACAACAGATTATATTCTTATTTCGTTGTGCCCTTCAACTGATTACCTTAAATTTGTAGACTTTAATTTTAGAAAAATACCAACCGTAACAAATTGCTTAAATTTTCAATTGAGTCAAATGTCACAGATTCCAAAGCCAGGGCGGGATATTTTGAAACAGATCACGGAATTGTAAAAACACCAGCTTTTATGCCGGTTGGAACTCAAGGCACAGTTAAAGCTGTAGATCAGAATTTTCTTGAACAGCATATAAAAGCTCAGATTGTTCTTTCAAATACTTATCATCTGTATTTAAGACCCGGAACCGAGATTCTTGAGAAAGCTGGTGGGTTGCATAAGTTTATGAACTGGCAAAAACCTATCTTAACTGATAGTGGTGGCTATCAAGTTTATAGTCTTTCTAATCTGCGGAAGTTGAAAGAAGATGGAGTTGAGTTCAGATCTCATCTGGATGGTTCATCGCATTTTTTTTCACCCGAAAAAGTAATTCAGAATCAACGATAGTATTGGTTCTGATATAATGATGGTTCTTGATGAATGCACTCCGTATCCTTGCGATATTGAATATGCTGAAAAATCAACTGACCTAACAAGCAGATGGGCAGTTTTAAATATGGAAGCGTTCGAAAATTCTAAACCATTGTATGGTCATGAGCAATTTCTTTTTGGAATTATTCAAGGCAGCGTTTATAAAGAACTCAGAGAAAAATCAGCAACTGATCTTACAAAATTGAATTTCGATGGTTACGCAATTGGTGGTTTAGCTGTTGGTGAGCCTGCTAATGTAATGTATGATATTACTGACTTTACAACTGAATTGATGCCGGAAAATAAACCAAGATACTTAATGGGTGTCGGTCGACCTGAAAATATTCTTGAATCCATTGATCGCGGCATTGATTTGTTTGATTGTGTGATGCCAACCAGAAATGCAAGACATGGCGTTCTATTTACGAGTGTGAAGGAGTTTTGACTTTAACCAATTCAAAATTCAAAGATGATTTTGAAAAAGTCGATGAAAATTGTGACTGTTATACCTGCAAAAACTATTCAAGAGCATACTTAAGGCATCTCTTTAATGCCGGAGAATTATTAGCTTTGCAGTTAGCAAGTATTCATAATCTCCATTTTTATATTTCTCTGTTACGAATAGCAAGGGAGAGAATACTTGATGGTTCTTTTAAAGAATGGAAAAATAAAACTATAAAAAAAATATCAATCAAAAATAATCCCCGTGAGAACGGGATGGAGGAATAGTGTATCAATTAATATTTGCAATGGCTCCGCAAGGCGGAGAAGGCGGCGGCGGTCTGATAAGTACGCTGATTATGTTCGGTGCAATTTTTTTAATTTTTTATTTCATGATAATCAGACCTCAGCAAAAACGATCTAAAGAAAGAGAAAAACTGCTGTCAAATCTCGAAAAGGGTGACAAGGTTGTAACTAATGGTGGCATCCACGGTATTGTATCAGGATTAGAAGAAAAAACAGCTCTTCTCCAGATTGCTGATAATATGAAAATAAAAATTGAACGTTCAGCCATTACAACTGTTATATCAAAGAAGTCTGACTAGCAGAACCGTAGATTCATTAAAAATCTAACTCTTTTAGAATATTTTTCTCAGCGGAATTTGGCATAACTGAAAACTTAAACAAATTCCGTTGAGATCTTTGTTTCCACTCTTTTATCATAAAGCCCAATCAATCTATTTTTACTTTGTGTATTTTTGCGTAAGTCATTAATAATGAATCAGGGTATAAAATGAAAACGATTCGAATCCATAATTTTATTATTTATCTCATCGACAATTTTATTAGTTGCTCAAAATAAGGTTCATATTGCCTACATCGATGGAGAAATTGATCTTGGACTTGCACCATACATTGCCAGGGTCGTTTCAGATGCTGAGAAAGATAATGCTGACGCAATAATCTTTAAAATCAATACGTTTGGTGGAAGAGTGGATGCGGCTACTCAGATAAAGGATGCGATCATCAATTCAAATATTTTAACAATCGCTTTTATTAATAACCGCGCTATTTCTGCAGGAGCATTTATTGCGCTATCATGTAAGAAAATTGTAATGGTTCCCGGCAGTACCAATTGGTGCGGCAACTGTTGTAGATCAAACGGGTCAAAAACAAGCTGAAAAATATCAATCTTATATGCGGTCGGAAATGAGGTCGACTGCTGAGAAAAACGGGAGACCTGTTGATATTGCACAGGGAATGGTTGATGAAAGAATTGTGATTCCCGGTCTGGTTGATTCAACACAACTTGTTACATTAACATCTGAGGAAGCTGTTAAATTTGGAATTGCTGATACTCTTGCAGAAAATCTTGATGAAGTATTTGCGATTTACAATTTACAAAAGGACGAAAAGATTTATCAGAAATCTAACTGGGCAGAGGATGTAGTTCGGTTTTTAAATAATGGAATTGTCTCTTCACTATTAATAATGATTGGAATATTTGGTCTGATTGCTGAGATCAAATCTCCGGGATGGGGCTTACCCGGCACCGCAGGAATCATTGCACTTGCACTTTTTTTTGGCTCTTCATATATCCTTCAGCTTGCGTCTGTAATTGAAATTTTATTGTTTCTTGTTGGGCTTGGACTTTTATTGCTTGAAATTTTTGTAATCCCGGGGTTTGGCATTGCAGGTGTAAGTGGTATAATCCTGATAATAGCTTCACTGTTTTTATCGATGCTTGGTGCAGATCCATTTATTGATTTTGATATTGTTTCGATGGCAATTATAAAACTTACTGTTGGATTTCTTGCGGCACTCATTTTAATTTTCATTGTTGCAAGATTTTTGCCCAAGTCAAATTTCTTTAAGAAATTTATCTTATCCGAAGAAGAAAAGGCAGATGCCGGTTATATTTCTCGTTTAATATTATCAGATTTAATAGGATTAGAAGGAGTAGCCTTAACAACGCTTCGACCAGCAGGAACAGGTGATTTTAACGGAAGGAGAGTTGATGTTGTTGCAGATTCTGAATACATACAAAATGGGAAACCAATTATCGTAACCGCTGTTGAAGGAATGCGCGTTGTTGTGCGGGAGAAGAAAGTAAATTAAGTTGTCATCCTGAACTTGCCTGCCTGCCGGCAAGGCAGGTTTCAGGATCAAGTAATTAAAAATCTTTGGGGAGAATTAAAGATCCCAAAATAAATTCGGGATGACACAGTAGTAATGAATAACAGTAATAATAAATACTGTCGAACAATTCTTTTGACTTTCACATTGTTAATTGTGAATTGTTCATTGTTAATTGCCACAGTCCGTTACGTTAGCAAAACCGGAAACAGCACACCACCATATTTAACCTGGGAAACAGCAGCAGACAGCATACAAAAGTGCATTAATATTTGTGTTTTTGGTGATACAATTTACGTAGCCAACGGAGTTTACCAGGAACAAGTTGTGATGATACCAGGGTTATCGCTTATTGGTGCTGGGATGGATAGTTGTATCGTTGATAGCAGACAACTTCCCGACTGCAAATAATTTTACAATAGACAATGCAAGACTAGCTTGTCTATTTAAAGGTTTCTACATACGTTATCTCAAATAATTTAATCTATGGTTATGGTATTTATGTACGAGGCACAAAATGGAATTATTACATTAAATAAATTCTCCAATGCTAATCATAGGAATCTATTTAAATGCAATCTAATTTAGAAGTATATAACAATTATTGTTTTAACATAAAAGTAGGGATTTATTTTAGCAAATTCAAGTTCAATCTGTAAGAAAAAATATTATTTACGTATGAATGTGAGCAAGGACTATATGGTATTAGTATCGAAGCATTTAACAACTAATTATACACCAATTATTGATTCAAATTATATAGAAAACGTATATGGTTATGGTATTTATAAATCTATTGGTTCAAGTCCAATAATAAAAAATAATGTTATTAATGTAAAGTATGATAGAGGTATTAGTATTGCACATAGGTGGACACAGTCAAAATATTTAATAATCTAATACTTAATGCAGGATATTTCGGAATTGAGTAATTATAATAATGTTTCAAATGTGACAGTTAATAATAATTATATAATTGGGTAAGTCCTCTACCATCACGGAATTAATAGTTAATGCCAAACAGTGTTGTAAAAAATAATGTTGTTACAAATACAAACATTGGTATTGGTAAGTATGGGACTATTAATCCTGTTATTCAATATAATAATTTCTGGAATAATGAATATAAATTATGATAACGGAATTAACCCTGACACAACAAACCTTTCAGTTGACCCGATGATAGTAAATGATGACACAACACAGGGAGAACTGGATTTTCATCTTCAGGCATATTCACCACTTATTGATGCAGGTGACCCAACTATTCTTGACAGAGACGGAAGCAGAAGTGACATTGGGCTTTATGGTGGTCCTTACGGATGGACATACACTTACCAGGATCTGGCTCCGCGTCCTCCTCATAACCTAACTGCAGTAATTGAAGAAGGAATAGTTAAGCTTACCTGGAACAGGAACACAGAAGCAGATTTCTCACATTACAGGGTTTACAGGGATACATCAACAATAGTGATATATGATTCATCAAAGATAAGAGGAGAAACACCAGATACTGTCTATTATGATAACCTTCCACCAGCAAACAAGGAGACAAGCTTCTATTATGTGGTAACAGGATTCGATAACCAGGGAAACCAGAGTTACCCGAGTGAAGAGATAGTGGTGATGGTAACAGGAATGACAGAACATCCACCAATAGGTTATGACGGATACAGACTGATGAGCAATTACCCGAATCCATTTAACCCGAGTACGGTTATTCCGTACAGACTAAAAGAAGGAGGATATGTAAAGCTGTATGTCTATGATGTAAAAGGAGAGTTGGTGAGAGTATTGGTAAACGATTGGCAGGAGAGAGGATATTACGAAGTATTGTTCAACCCAACAAGCAGAAGAAAGACAGAGAGCAAATAGTTTTGAAGTCCCGATGGGAAAGAGATACACAGACATAGCCACAGGAGTTTACCTTTATATGATACAGGTCTACAACGGAAACAGGATACCTGTGTTTAGAGATTCGGGGAAGATGATACTGCTTAAATAATTAATAAAAAATAAAATTAAAATTATCCCCTCCTCATTTATGAGGAGGGGTGGCACGAAGTGACGGGGTGGTGTAATATAAGTTTAACTACTTCACCACCCCCGACTAAAGTCGACCCCTCCTCAGAGAGGAGGGGAAAAAGTTTTTGCTTGTTTTATAATTATGAAAACTTTTAATAGAAAAAATCTAAAAGATAAACGAAAGAAACTGAGAAACAACCCAACTCAGGCAGAAGCATTTCTTTGGGGGCATTTAAAGAGCGGTCAACTAGAGGGAAGAAAATTCAGAAGACAAGCAAGCATAAAAAATTTCATTATTGATTTTTATTGTCCTGAAGAAAAAATAGCAATTGAAATAGACGGTGATTATCACTTTGATGAAAAAGTGATGAAAGATGACGAGAAAAGAACAAGACAGATTGAAGAAGAAGCAATAAAAGTAATCAGATTTGAAAATCAGGAAGTGCTTTTAAATCTGGAAAAAGTTTTGCGAGAAATAAAAATTCACTTTAAATAAAATCTTACAATCTCAATTTCTGTTACACCTTGTTTTAGATTCTTCACAGCGCTCAGAATGACAAGTGATAAAAATTATAAATCATAACTCTTATCTTCAAGGAAAAATGTAACTTCAACGTGAGTCATTCTCACTCTCTCTGTAGTGAAATTTTTTGTCTCACCGGGTTCAAGCTGGTCAATGTGTACTTCAACTGGTTGGGCATTCAATTTATATTTTAATAAAATATTTCTTATAGTTTTATCACTTACATTTTTAACCGTACCCTGAATCGAAGCAAATTTTGATGGTGAAATTGCAGGTGCATTTATATCCATTGACTGCTGAGTAGTATATGGATTTACCAGCCGTAATTTCAAGTACAGTTTTTTCTTTAATCAGATATTGATAAGCAAAATATGCCCCTAGCAGCCAAAAGAATAAATACTAATAATTTTTTCACAACTGTCTCCTTAAATAATTTAATTAGTCAGTTTATCAAATACTTAACCAATTAATTCAAGGGAAAATTCGGCCAAAATTCAATTTTATTGTGAAAATAAAAAAGGAATATTGAAAAATATTCCTTTTGCGAAGTTGGTATATGTAAAATAAACTATTAAGCTTGCTAATCTTAAGAAGTTATGATTTATAGGATTTAGAGAAGTTCAACAACATTTATATTTGTATTTATTTCCTTGGCACTTGCTTTTTTTACTCCTTCAGGTGTAGGCATTTCCATTTTATAAGCGTTTTGCATTTGTGTCTCCGCTCTGCTTTTCTGTACTAACCCCTTATTGATGTTGAAATATATCTTTCCGTTTGCAGTAGAGATGGGTTTATCAAAATTATATTTAACACCTTTTTCAGTATGGTTTGGTTCACCGGTAACATTTGTTTTTACAGAACCAGTAATTACGGCAAGTTTATCATCATCAAGCATTTCCAGGTTTGCAACTTTGTACTTATTCTCAAATTCTACATTAAAAACCATTATCGGCATCGAATCACGCTTCCAGCTCCATGTAGAATCCTTAGCCATTTTATGTTCAGGCATTTCACGGAATATTTGAGTGAGTAGGGGTTTGATTGATCTGTTCGTTAAATCCTGCGCTGCCATAATTTTTTGTTGAGCATCGAGGGAATCTGATAGATCTCGTAAGGAAAGAAATTTGTTCATTATTCTATCTGCTTTATAAATATCGATTATTGCACCAAGCTTACTTACTCTTAAATTAAATGGACTGTTTACTAATGCTTCATACTCTGCAAATTGAACCTTTTCGGCTGAATCCATTTTCGTTCCTGATTGGTAATTAAATTCCTGACCTCTTGCTTTGGCATTCAGATTTATTGAGCTGAAGGTACATTCAAGTTCAGCAACACTGTCCTGATCAATATTGAGAGTTTTAAAATCAATGATAAATATTAGTTTTTGATTCATACCTTCTGACATGCTTGAATCAGCAATAATGGTCTGCTCAGTATTTGTGATCGTAGTTAATCTATACTTAAATGATTCTTCGGGAGAAAATTTATACCTGAAAAGAAAAGACTGATCTTCAGGAGTTTCAATTGCTGTAGTTTTCAGAGAAGTGCTATCAAAAGTAGAAGTAATTTCAGTTGATGGTTTGCTTTCTTCCTCACTTTTTTCTTGCTGGCAAGATGTGAAAATAACAATCGACATTAAAATAAGGGTATAGTAATTTGTTCATTGTATTCCTTAATAATAAAATTTTTCTAAGCTCGTAGATTTGTTTTACTTATCGAAGATTTTTTGGTCTAGCTATTAATCTTTGTAATTATTTAGTCGCTCATCTCGTGAGAAAAAATGTGATATTTCTTTTTCTGCATTCTCATCTGAGTCAGAACCGTGAACTGCATTCATTTGAATATCAACTGCATATAATTTCCTAACAGTTCCTTCGGCAGCTTTCTTTGGATCGGTTGCTCCAATAAGTTTTCTGTATTCTTCAACTGCGTTGTCTCTCTCCAAGGCGATGGGGACGCATGGTCCGGAAGTCATATACTCCACTAGATCATTAAAGAATGGTCTTTCCTTATGAATTTCGTAAAATCCCTCAGCAGATGATTTGGAAAGTTGTGTCATTCTCATTGCTTTAATTTTAAAACCGGCTTTAATTATCATTGAAATAATTTCACCTGTGTACCCTTTCTGAACTGCATCAGGTTTAATTATTGCTAGTGTTTTACTCAAGTTGTTCTCCTGTGATATTATGTCAGCAAACTTAAACCCGAAATTTCGAGCCAGGTTTAATGATCATTATAAAATTATTTTTTCTTTCTTTTTGCTGCAGTTTTTTTAACTGCTTTTTTTGTCTGCTTAACTGTTTTTTTTGTTGAAGTATTTTTTTTCTTTTTCTTCAGATGCTTTCATCATTGTAGTACCAATTTCAGCGGGATTTTCAACTACGTGTATTCCAGCCTTCTTCATTGCAGCCATTTTCTCTGCAGCTGTTCCTTTACCACCAGAAATAATTGCACCAGCGTGTCCCATTCTTCTTCCCGGAGGAGCAGTTCTACCTGCAATAAATCCGACCACAGGTTTCTTCACATTCCTTTTTATAAATTCCGATGCTTCTTCTTCCGCACTGCCACCAATTTCTCCAATCATTACAATTCCTTTTGTTTCGGGATCCTTATTGAAGAGATCAATAATATCAATAAATTTAGAACCAATAATCGGGTCACCACCAATTCCAACAGCAGTCGATTGACCAAGACCCACATCTACAATTTGTTTTACTGCTTCATAAGTTAAGGTTCCGCTTCTCGAGACAATTCCAATGTTTCCTTTTTTATGAATGAAACCCGGCATGATTCCAACCTTAGCCTGACCCGGTGAAATAACTCCCGGACAGTTTGGTCCTACTAATACAGCGCCTTTTTCTTTTACAGAATTATAAACTTTAATCATATCTGCTGCGGGGATTCCTTCAGTTATACAAATGATAACTTTAATTCCTGAATTTGCAGATTCAAGAATTGCATCTGCTGCAAATGCTGGTGGAACGAAAATGACCGATGTGTTCGCCTTTGTGGTTTTGACTGCTTCGGCAACAGTGTTGAATACAGGTACGTTTAGATGTTTTGACCCACCTTTACCTGGAGTAACGCCGGCAACAACCTTAGTTCCGTACTCAATCATTTGTTGTGTATGAAAAGATCCTTCACCGCCTGTTATTCCCTGAACAACAAGCCGTGTTTGTTTGTTAACAAGAATGCTCATAGAATTTTATCCCTGGTTTGAATTGCATTAGAAAAATTGATTTGCAAATTTAAGAAAATGAATAGACCTGTCCTAAATGAAGGAGCAAAAACTAAGTGAGATAATTAATAAATTTATACGGTAGGAATTATGGCTCTAATTATTAGTGATAACCTGCCTGATAACAGGCAGGTGGATAAATTTGAATCAGTACTTACTTTTTTTCGTCAATCTTTTTTGATTCGTCATCGGCTGATTTAATTTCATTTTCTACATCCTTAATGCCTTTTTTGAATTCGCTCATACCTTTACCGATCCCGCGAGCAAGTTCAGGAATCTTCTTTGCACCGAAAAGTAAAAGAACTACAATTACGATGAGAATTATCTCGCCTGCACCTAAATTTCCAAACATATGATTTACCTCTCAATTTAAAATGTTATTAACTAACGCATTGAAAATAAGACTTCCGTCTGTTTTTCCCAATACTGAATCACTACTCCTCTCAGGATGAGGCATCATACCCAATACATTGCCTTTTTTATTCATTATTCCAGCAATATTCGAAATTGATCCGTTTGGGTTTGCATCCTGAGTTATTGCTCCACCACTTGTACAATACTTAAAAACTATTTGATTGTTATCCTCAAGTTCTTCCAAAGTATTCTCATCAGTAAAATAATTGCCTTCACCGTGAGCAATTGGAATCTTTAACGACTTGCTATGATTTATACCCTTTGTAAATACAGATTCTTCATTTTGAATATTGAGGTAAATATCCTTACAGACAAAGTTGAGTGATTCATTTTTTATCATTACGCCGGGAAGGAGTCCTGCTTCTAGTAAGATTTGAAAGCCATTGCAGATACCAAAAACATATCCACCATTATTTGCAAACTTGATGACTTCATTCATAATCGGAGAAAATCTTGAAATTGCACCTGTTCTTAGATAATCACCATAAGAAAATCCTCCGGGAAGAATAATAATATCGCAGTCATCCAAAGTTGCTTGTTTGTGCCAGAGGAATATCACATCTAAATCAAGAATTTTTCTTAGAACATAGTAAGTATCGTGATCACAGTTTGAACCGGGGAAGACAACCACGCCAAATTTCGGTCGTTTCATTTTACTTCTTCCAAAGTAAATTCATAATCTTCCATGATTGGATTAGCAAGCAGTTTTTTACAATAATCATTTACTTCATCTTCGGCTGATTTTTTGTTCTTTGTATCAACATTGAATTCAATATACTTATCAATTCTAGTATTTTTAATATTACTTAACCCAAGATGTTTAGCACCAATTTCAACAGCTTTCCCTTGCGGATCAAGTATTGTTTTTCTTCTTTTAATTAGAACTTTTACATTGAACATAGTAGTAATGATTTCTTTAATTGTCTGATGGTGATGTAATCAGTTTGTAAATATGCCGAAACATACCAATCACTATCATTAAAACAAAAACGAGAAACATTCCCCGCGTAAACATAAATATTACAAGCAAGACAGATACAATTAAAAATATAAAGTGATAAGGTTTTTCTTTTAAATCCTTCTAAAGAAAATTTTGGTAGTGTTTCGTATCTGATGTTGCTGACCATTAAAAATGCTAATACTAAAATCATTGGAATTATAAAATCAGATATTGGATTAGGATAGCCATCATCATAAAATGCTAGAACAAATGATGCCAAAGTCAAAGCTGAAGAGGGGATAGGCAGACCAAGAAAAAATGATTTTGAAAAGCCAACGAGCTGTACGTTAAAACGTGCCAACCTGAATCCACCAGCAATCAATGGTAATGCACTTATAATAATTCCCCACGTATTCATCGAATAGAAAAAAGTTTTATAAAGAAGAATTGAAGGTGCTGCACCAAAACTCACAATGTCAGAAAGTGAATCAAGTTCAACTCCCAATTCGCTGGATGAATTTGTCAATCGAGCGACCAAACCATCAAGGGCATCAAAAATAGCTGCAGTGATAATTAACCAGGCAGAGTAAATATAATTTCCTTCAGAAGCACTAAGAATGGAGAAGAAATCCGCAAAACATATTAAGCGAAGTAAATAAATTTGGGATCACAGAGGGAGTCAGACGTGGTCGGTTCATTAATTTTTCAGCTTGAATAAAATTGTTTCACCTGCGGTGACGTTATCTTCCAACTTAACTGCTGGTATCCATTCACTTGATACAAAAATATCGAACCTACTTCCGAATTTTATCATACCATATCTATTCCCAATCATCACACTATCTCCGATTTTTAGATCATTTACAATTCTTCTGGCAACGAATCCAGCTATCTGCGTAAAAAGAATTTTGCCATGTTTTGTAACTAAGCCGGTTTCCATCCTCTCATTGTTTTCAGAAGCTTTGTCTTCAAAAGCAGCTATAAATTTTCCTTCATAATATTTTAAATGTTCAACTTTTCCACTAATTGGGATTCGGTTTACGTGAACATTTAGTGGTGACATAAAAATGGAAATCTGATTACAGTTTTCTCCAACGAAAGAGTTAGTGATGTTCTCACGTATCACAATTATTTTACCATCAGCTGGAGCAACAACAATTCCATCTTGTTGTGGAGTGTTTCTTTCCGGATCTCTAAAAAAATTGAGTGTTAGAAAAAGAAGTAAAGCCGCGACAATTAGTATGATTACTTTTGCAGGATTGTTTTGAACAAAAAAACTTAAGGTAATAAGCAGGAGCGTAATTACTGCAACAACACCAATAGTAGTGTAACCATATTTCGTGAACATCTATTCTCCGTTGGTCAGTTTTAAGAGAAACTCCGAGTACTTATTCATTTGTGCTGCAGTTTCAATTTTGTATGGATCGGGTAATTTATCCTCGGCTTTGTTACTCGATAACTTAATACTCATAGGTGAAAAGTCATCAATTAAAAAAATCTTGCCTTCAAATTTACCAAACCTGCACGTTAGTTCAACAAGAGAAATGTTCCTTCTTTCAAAAAAAGATTTAATAATTGCATTAAGTTTTGAGCATAGTCTGTTTATTAGTTTCAAATCTTCATATGAGCAAAGGTCAAATGAAATTATATGACTTTCACCAATGACTGAGTCTTTGGCATCTCCGTAATGATACTCGATGATTGGCAATTGCAAAGCAGTACCCGTTTTCATTGAAAAGATTTTAGCTGTTCTGGCATCGGCAGCATTAATGATTTTAATTTGGAATTGTAACTCATCAACTTTCAACAATTGATTTTTTTTACTTCCTTCTTTTTTCAGAAAGGCAGAAGGAATATTGTATTCTTTTAAATACTCAAAGAAAAAACTGTTTAGGAGAGCGGTTTTTTCTCCAAAGTGTTTTAATGTTACCTTCTTATTTTTACTAGTAAAAAAGTAGTCGTGATATTCAACAATTTTAGTTTCTTGAAGCGATTCGGCGGAATTTTGATTATTACTTTTTTTCGAATTCATCGGGGTAAGTTTAGATTTCCTCTTTCTTAATTTTGAAGTTGAAGTTAGGAATATTACATATATAAAGTCAATCATTTGTCGTATATTTGAAGAAATTATTAGCAAAAAAAATTATTATTTAATTGTATTAATCAGGAGGATTTAATGAAAGGCGGAATGCAGGGAATGCTTAAACAGGTTCAGAAAATGCAGGAAGAGATGCAGAGGGTACAGAGTGAACTTGGCAATCTTACGGTTTCCGAAGAAGCAGGTGGTGGAATGATAAAAGCAACTGCAAATGGTAATAAAGAGATAATTTCTTTAGAAATAGACCCACAAGTTATAAATAAGGAAGAAAAAGATATTCTGGAAGATCTTGTGGTTGCAGCCGTAAATAAAGCAATTGGTTCGGCCTCGAAATTGGCAGAAGAAGAAATGGCAAAAGTAACAAAAGGGATGCTTCCCCCAGGCATGAATATTCCGGGACTTTAAAGTGCAAATTGCTGAACCCCTTTTAATTGCAATTGATGAGCTAAGTAAATTGCCTGGAATTGGTAAGAAAACTGCTCAACGACTTGCAATTTTTTTATTAAAATCTGAAGATCAGCAGGTCGATAACCTTCTAAATGCTGTCAAAGATTTAAAACTAAAACTCAGGTTTTGTTCAAGATGTTTTAATCTTTCCGAAGAGGAGCTTTGTAATATCTGTCAAAGTGATAAGAGGGAGAAATCAGTTATTTGTGTTGTGGAAGAAGCAAGTGATGTAATGGCAATAGAAAAAACTCACGAATATAGGGGGTTGTATCACGTTCTTGGTGGTGTACTTTCTCCATTGTCAGGTATTACACCGGATTCACTTCACATAAAAGAATTATTAAAGAGATTTGAAACAGAAGATATTAAAGAAGTTATACTTGCACTGAATCCAGATACAGAAGGAGAAACTACTTCGCTTTATCTTGGAAAATTATTGAAGCCACTGAATTTGAATGTTACAAGAATTGCTAGAGGATTGCCAATCGGTGGCGATCTAGAATTTGCAGATGATGCTACGATCGGACGAGCAATTTTAAACCGAAGTTCATTATGAGCTGGTATCAAGATTGGTTCAATTCAGAAAATTATCTTCGCGTATATAGACATCGGGATGAGACTGAGGCGGAAAGATTAGTAGAACTAATAATTAATAACACTGAGCTTGAGCCAAATTCTAAAATTCTTGATATGGCCTGCGGGTCAGGAAGACACTCAATTATTTTTGCAAAAAAAGGATTTGCTGTAACTGCTATTGATTTAAGTAAGCGATTAATTTCAGATGCAAAAACAAATGCCAATCAAAATGATGTAAAAATAAATTTTATTGTTTCTGATATTTTAAAATTCCAAACCTCCAAGCGATTTAAACTTACTTTAAACCTTTTTACGAGTATTGGTTATTTTGATAATGATGAAGACAATTATCAGGTAATATTAAAAGCTTTTCACTTCCTGGAGAAAGGCGGATATTTTGTCATAGATTATTTTAATAAAAAATATTTGACAGCCAACTTGATTCCAACTAGCGTTTTTTCGGAAAATGGGTACCGAGTTACACAGAACAGGTCTATTCATAAGAACAGAGTTATAAAAGATATTATGATTGAACAAAATGGATCGATTGAGGAATTTTATGAATCTGTGCGATTGTATAGTTATGATGAAATGTTAGATTACTTTAAAAAAGCTGGATTTTACTATAATCGAAGAATTTGGAGACTATAATGGTAATAAATTTAATCATGATTCTTCACCAAGATTAATTATTTTTGGAAAAAAATGAATGCTTCTGTAAAGATAGTGATTATAACTTCTTTAATGCTTTGGCAGTCTTGTGATCTTTTTGAATCAAGAGAACCCGAAAGTCCGAGTGAAACAAAATCTAATTATCGTGTTCCGTTGAACCAAGTGATGTAATAGATAATATTAAAAATGCATTTATTGACAAGAATGCGAACGATTACAAAAAGAATTTTTCTTCTGGTCAACCTTTGGTAGATCGGAATTTCTACTTTTTGCCGTCTAGCAATGTCGTTCCCTATTTTCCTCAGGATTGGAATATCGGTTCAGAATTTCAATACTTTAACAATTTGGTCATCACCGTACCTGAAAATAATCCAATAAATGTAAGTTTTACAAATGAGGAGTATGATGTTCAAGGAGATAGTGCAATTTACTCGTCCACATATTCAATAAGTGTCCCGGTTTTGAATTCTGTTCCAATAATTTATGGAGGAAGTACCAAGTTTATTATGGTAACTGACCAAAATTCTGTATGGGTTATTTATTACTGGGAGGATATTGCACAGCAAAATGTTAAAAGCTGGAGTGAATTGAAATATGAATTCTCTCAATAGAATAAAATCGATACTCAGATTTTTTGCGGTTGCATTTTTCATCTATGCTTGCACAAATCCGTTTGCACCGAAACTTGATGAAAATCTTGATGGTGGCGGATTACCAATATCCGATCAGACGACTATTGAAGGATTGTTTCAGAATTTTCAATACGCATATTCTTTTGAAGATACGTTGATCTACGGAAACTTGATTAGTCCTGATTTCACATTTACTTACCGTGATTATGAACAGGGTTATGATGTAAATTGGGGTAGAGATGAAGAAATGAGAACAACGAATGGTTTATTTCAAAGCGCACAGAGACTCGACCTGATTTGGAATAATATTGTTTTAAGCACCGTGGATTCTCTTAACGCTACCATTGTAAGATCGTTTAATCTGAATATTACATTCAACCCAACAGACGTTGTGAGAATAGATGGTCGTGTGAATCTCTCTTTGGAACAAGATCCCGTTACAAAGAAGTGGTATATGACCAGGTGGATTGATGAATCCAATTTTTAAATATTAAAATAAACAATAAATGATTTTATTCTATTTTTCAGAAGCGATTCGCTCTATCAATTCTGCAAAAACATCTTTTGTCCTTACGACTATTAGTTTAACGATAAGCGTTTTACTTATTCTCTTTAGTTTTTTAACAATCAAATTTTCAAATTATTATTCTTCATACTTAAAATCGAATATAAAAATAAATGTATTCCTGACTGATCTTTCAAGTAAAGCAGACCAGAAAAATTTACTTACCGAATTACAAAAAAAGAATTACTCAAGCGAAGTTAAATTTATTACTAAAGCTGAAGCAGCGGATCAGTTTATCAAAGAAACCGGTGAAGATTTTCAAAAAATACTGGACTATAATCCGTTACCTGCTTCTTTTGTAGTTCGTATTTCTGAAAATTATGCTCTCAGTGATTCAATAAACAAAATAATAAATGAATTATCTGGGTTAAAAGAAGTTGACGAAGTGGTGTTCAAAGAGGGTTTTATATATAAGTTATTGAATTATCTTGATACAGTTAAAATTTATTTATTTATAATTACGGCTGTATTTTGTTTAATTGCTATCTATCTGGTTTACGCAACAATTCGATTAATAATAAACTCTAGAATGATAGATTTTGAAACAATGAAACTTGTTGGTGCAAAACTTTCAACTATTAAAATTCCAGTATTGCTTAATGGGCTAATTTCTGGTGTTATATCAGGTGGACTAACATTTTTGATTGTTAGGTTCTTATATCAATATGTTTCTAATTTTCAAGTTTTTAAAAATATTTTAGGTCAGATTCAAATTGAATATTTACTTATTATATTTTTAACGGGTCCAGGTACCTGGTAATCCTTGTTTCGTTATTTACCCTAAGAAAGGTTTCTCTCAAAATTTGATGGTGCTCATTTATTTCTTAATTTTCTATTACGTTTATGCTGATTATTTTACACGAATATTTTAATTCCACATCTTAAAAAACTAAATGAAGTTCAAATCAACAGTAGTTATTGTTTTAACGTTTCTTTTTATTAGCAAATTATTTCCACAGGAATTACCAAATTATCCAGAACGATTTTTTCAGGATTCTTTGAATCAATTTACTCCAACCGAATTGGTTGCTACGGATGGCATTATAGACCCACAAGAATATAGAGTTGGTCCCGGCGATAAATTGTTCATATCAATAAGTGGAGTAAAAGAAATATCAAATTATTTAAATATCGATCAGGAGGGATGGATTTATATTCCAAGAGTTGGAGGGGTAGATTTATCAAATTCGACTTTAGCTGACGCAAAAACTAAAATCAAAGATTCAATTTTAAAATATTTTAAAGACGTCGATATTTTTATTTCACTTGTTGATTTTAGAATGATAAAAGTTTCGCTCATTGGTGATGTGGAAAAACATTCTGTCTTTGTTATACCTGCTAACTCAAGACTTTTGGACTTGATTACATCAATTAAAGAATTGAAAGAAACTTCTGATATAAGAAATATTAAAATATTATTCAAGAAATAGTGAATTTAAAAGTTACGATCTACTTAAATATCTTAGGTTTGCTGACATCTCAAATAATCCTTATCTGCTCGAAGGTGATGCTGTACTTGTTGATAAAATAAATAAAGTGATAAGAATTAGTGGCGAAATTATTTATCCTGCACTTTATGAATATCGTTCCGGAGAATCCATCCGGGACCTTATAGAGCTATCGGGTGGTTTTACCTATAAAGCCAGGACGGACACAATTGAACTAGTCAGATTCTCAAATGACGGTAAAACACAGATTAGTGAGTATTATTCTTATGATCAGTTTGAACAAATGGATATAATTCTTCAAAATAAAGATCATGTAATCATCAGGCAAATTCCTGAATATTTAATTGATCATTATGTCACAATTGAGGGTTATGTAAGTTTCCCAGGATGGTACAAGATTAATCAGAATCAAACCACGTTAAAAGAACTAATTGAAGAGGCGGGAGGTTTTTTACCAGCAGCGTCATTGGAAGAAGCATCGGTTACGAGAAAAATGGATGTTGAAGATGATGATCGGGAATTTGAAAGACTTAAAATAATATCTATTGAAAATATGACGGAAGATGAATATGATTATTTTAAAGCAAAATCAAGACAACACTCAGGCAGAGTTGTTGTAGATTTCGTAAAGCTCTTTCAGGATGATGATATGAAAGAGAATATCACTCTAAGAAAGAATGATCATATTGTTGTCCCTGAAAAAAAGGACTATATCGTAATGCTTGGTCAGGTAGTCAACCCCGGCAAAGTTATTTTTGATTCAACATTGACTGTAAATGATTATATACAATTGGCCGGCGGATTTGGCTGGCGAGCTTTGAAAAATGACGTCAGGGTAATAAACGCGAAAACAGGTGAATGGATAGACGCTGATGAAATTGAACAATTAAATCCCGGTGATACAATCTGGATTCCGGAAGACCCACCAGGTCCTAAGTTCTGGACGGTTTTCACAGATGTGTTAACTGTACTTGCACAAGTAGCAGCTATTGTTGCTGCATCCGCAGCTGTAGTTGTAGCAACGAGGTAATGTAAATGAGATTTCAAGATATCATCCATATTTTATTAGTTAATTGGAAAAAGATACTCAAATATACCATTGGAGCATCTGTAGTAGTGTGTATTTATTTATTGTTGATTTCTCCAATTACTTATAATGCCCCGATTACTGTTCTTCCACCACCAGAAACTGATCAGCTTTCAGGTCTCGGTTCTATACTTTCAGGAAGTGGAGTAGGCGATTTCTTAACCGGGAAATTAGCACCTGGTAATTCTCAACTGTACATTCAGATTTTGCGTAGTAGAACGGCTGCAGAATATGTTATCAGAAAAAATAATCTGTTAGATTTTTATGATGAAGAAAAAGAATCCGAAGCTGTAAAAAAACTTCAAAAAGATTTGGGACTTGATTTGTCAAAAGAAGGAATTATTACACTTTCTGTAAATGTTTCAACCGAATATATACCGATGATTTTCTCGGATTTAAATTCAATCAAAAAACTTGCTGCGAGTATATCAAATTCATTTATTGAAGCATTAGACAGTATTAACCGGGAAAAAATATCTTATCGTGCTAAAAGGGGAAGAGAATATATTGAAGAACAATTAAAGATTACAAGGGTAGAACTCGATTCAGCAGAACTTAAATTAATGGAGTTCCAGAAAAAAAATAAAACCGTTTCACTACCAGACCAATTGACTTCGGTAATTGAAAGTGCTGCAAAATTAAAAGCTGAAATTGTTAATACAGAAATTGAAATAGGATTACTTGAACCAAATTCAAGACCCGACAATAGAACACTATTAGCTTTGAAGAAAAAATTAAATCAACTTGAAGAAGAATATGATAAATTCAATATTGATTCGGATGATTATCTTGTAGCCTTCAGCGATGTCCCAGAAATAGGTATGCAATTATCCAAGTTATTAAGAACAGTTAAAATTAAAAATGAAGTTTATCTTTTGTTGCAACAACAATATTATAAAGAACGAATCCAGGAAAATAGAGATGTTCCAACTGTAGATGTTCTGGATGAAGCTATAACACCTGAAAAAAAGTCTTCGCCCAGACTAATTTATTCAACAGCAATCAGTTCGATATTTGTTTTTCTAATAGTTTCTTCATTTTTTATTTTCAGGGAAAAGAAAATTTCATTTTTCAATAAAGAAACAAGTATTTGATTATGAAAACCGCTGTTGTTACTGGTGGAGCTGGATTTTTAGGATCACATCTTTGTGATAAGTTGTTGAGCGAGGGGCTAAGAGTAATTTGCATTGATAATCTGATTACCGGAAACGTTGTTAATATATCTCACCTTGCCGGAAATGAAAATTTCTTATTTATCAAACATGATATAACAAACTACATATTTATACAGGGGAAAGTAGATTACATTTTACATTTTGCATCTCCTGCCAGTCCTGTTGATTATTTGCAGCTTCCAATTCAAACTCTGAAAGTTGGTTCATTAGGAACACATAAGGCACTAGGTTTAGCAAAAGAAAAGAAAGCTAGAATATTAATTGCCTCAACTTCAGAAGTTTACGGCGATCCGGAAATTCATCCTCAGCCTGAAGAATATTGGGGAAACGTTAATCCAATTGGACCAAGAGGTGTATATGATGAGGCAAAACGATTTGCTGAGGCAATAACAATGGCATATCACAGGTATCATAATGTTGAGACCCGAATTGCACGAATTTTTAATACTTTTGGTCCCAGGATGAGAGCAAAAGATGGCAGGGCTATTCCTAATTTTATTATGCAAGCATTGACAAATCAGTCTATAACCGTTTATGGTGACGGTTCACAAACTAGAAGTTTTTGTTACATAAGCGATGAAATAGATGGACTATTTAAATTGTTGTTGTCAGATGAAGATGAACCTGTAAATATTGGAAACCCGGAAGAAATTCCACTTATAGATATTGCGAATGAAATTATTGCTTTAACACAAAGTAAGAGTAAAATCGTTTTTGAAGATTTGCCAATAAATGATCCAAAAGTGCGACAGCCTGATATAAGAAAAGCCAAAGAAAAGTTAAACTGGATGCCCAAAATTTCAAGAGAAGAAGGATTAAGGAAGACAATCCAATATTTTAAACAACTCATCTAATGTCTATAGTTTCCCATCTTCAAAATAAAATAATCCTCAAAACCCTCTGATTATTTTATGAGTAAAAAGTTTACTTCCACGATTGTAGGAGCATCTATTTTCATTTCAGTTGTTGGACTGTTTAGTAGGGGACTCGGGTTTATCCGTGAAATGATTTTTGCAAATAATTTTGGACTCGAAAAAGATTTTGATTTGTATTTAGTTGGTGCCGTTTTACCAATTACTATTAACACTATTATTTTGTATATAGGGCAGAATTATTTTGTGCCCGGATTTCAAAAGTTGAATTCTTCAGATTTTGACTCCGCCAATAAATTTTATAGACAATCGTTTGTTATTTTTTTTGGAGTCGGGATTTTCATCTCAATTATTTTTTTTCTGGGTAGCGATATCATAATCAATTATTATATGCATCTTGCTTCAGCCCAAAACAAGGATATTGCAACGATTATCTTTAGAATCTTTTTGATTACAATTCCGTTCTCAGCCGCGATATCAATTTTTTCCGCATTACTTCAAGCAGTTTATGAATTTAAATATCCCGCAACCTCAATTCTTTTTCTAAACATTTCAATCATTGCACTACTAATTTTATTTACGGATAAATTAGGAATTTATGTCATTCCTATTGGATATGTTGTTGGCACAATTTTTCAATTCTGTTATTTGATGTATATGTCTCGGAAAATAGTGAACTTGAATTTGGGATCGATAAGAAGGGAATTATGGCCATCAAGATCCCTGCTAAGCTCATCCTTATTGACGATAATAATAATTGAATCATTGAGTCAACTCTATTCACTTTTTGATAGATACTTTTATGGAGATATTTCCTCTGGTGGAATTGCTGCTCTTAACTACGCGTATATAATTTGGATTTTACCAATTACTATTTTTTCAATATCGCTTGCCACGGCAGTTTTCCCGATCATTAGCAAGGCCATAAGTAATTATTCTCAGGAAAATGTTGAAAAAATATATAATGAGAACATCTCAGTGAATACTTTCATCTTTATCCCTATAGCCTTCATTTTTTATTTTTATGGAGACACAATTATTAGAATTCTTTTTGAAAGAGGGAAATTCGTTCCGGAAAGTACAGCAATAACTTATGGTGTTTTAAAATATTATTCCATCAGTTTAGTGTTTTATTCAGTTTATGCAGTATTTAATAAAATTTTTTACAGTCTAAATAAGATAAAAATTTTATTATGGGTTACAGTCGGTGGTCTTCTTTAAAATTGGACTAAATTTCTTGTTAATTAATTTAGAGCAGAATGGATTAGCATTAAGTACTAGTATCAGCTATATGTTTTTCTTTTTTGCAACATTTTTTATACTAAATGGAAAACTAGAAATTAAAAATCGATCTCTATTTAAGAAAGATTTCTTAATCCATTTCATAAATTGTATCATCTGTTACTTGTCAGTCAGGATCATAATTAATATTTTTTCAATAAATAATATTCTAATTGAAATACTCATTATATTAACTTTTATAATTATTTATGCGGTGAACTCCTTTATTCTCAATCAAAAAGCGATGATAATATTCATGCGGGAAGTTTAAAATTTAAATCTCAAAAGAAAATTGAAAATTGTTTAATTTTTAACAAAAAATATATTAGTAAAATTCAAGTTTGAAAATATTAGAATCTATTAAAATTGGAGACTTTAAAATCGAAAATATAGGCATTCTGTTTGCAGTTTCAATACTGATAAGCTTACCAGCAATTGCTTTAGGCACTAATTTGATTTTTGCAATTCCTGTTTTAGTTGCTCTATTATTTAGTATAATATATGGCGAGCGATTTATTATTGCAATCGTGCTCATAACATTATTCACACTTGTAGGGGAATTTAATCCATCATTAATCTGAATTCAGATAGTTGATTTTAGTATTCTCGGCTATTTTTTTCTCAAAAGATTCGGATTACAATTTGATAGTTACAAAAGAATACCAAAATCAGTAGTATTTTTTTTATTTCTCTATGGTATAGCATTTTTACTTTCCTCAGCTATGTCAGACTATCCATTTGCTGGATTGGGAATCTTGCAAAACAAGTAATATTTTTCATAATTGCATACATTTTCTATTCATTTATCAACTATGTTGAGGATATAAAAAATTATTTTATCCCTATAGTCATTGTGGCTTTCATCTTCACAACAATTTTTATTTTTATATTCATAGAAGAAGGATATGATTTAGTTTCGATGATATCCACATCAAGAGTTAGAATTACTGCATTAACAGGTAATGTGGAAGCAGCTACCAATTTTTATGTCATATCCTTTCCTTTAATTATCACTTTTATAATGGGCACGAAAAAGTCGATTGTTAAAACGACAAGCTGGTTTATTCTATTTTATTCAATTATTGGATTAATGCTTGCGATGTCCCGATCTGCTTTTTTGGGAATCGCAATTAGTACTGCAATAGTATTATTTACGTTACAAAGAAAAAGATTTTACAAATTACTTTTTGTTATGTCGATTGCGGTTTTGCTTTTTGTTGTTATAAACCCTCTTAATGAAATAGTGACTCAGCTTTTCAGAATAGAAGAAGGCACCAGCGCAAGAGATTATCTTTGGTTGATGGCGGTAAACATAATTAAGGTAACTCATCCGCTGTTTGGATTGGTTAGGGAGCATACCCTTAATGTATTGTATAATTATTATCCTTTTATGTTGAATGACTTTTTTGGTCAAGTCTTTATATTCTTTGCTGAAGCATCTAATGGAGTAAATTTGGCACACAATATTTTCCTTGTGTTTTTTTCAGATATGGGGATTCTGGGTCTAGCAACGATAGTGACATTACCAATTATTTATTTCCAAATTGGAATTAAGACAATTAAAAAATATGAAAATTGTGGGACGGATATCTATTATCTCATTATAGGTTTATTCGCTGCTGGAACAAGCGTTATATTCAGAAATTTCCTAAATAGTATTGGTCTATTGTATATCGGTGGTATTTTTACTGATCTTCCTTTTTGGTTAGTATTTAGCAGCTTAATTTATTTTTACCGAACTCCCCTAGTAAATGTTAATATTCCTCGAGGCGAATCAACCTTAAAACAAAATTAATCATTATGAAGCTAGTAGTCTCCAAAATTTCCTTAATTAGTATTTTTAAACTGAATAAATTCTTCTATTTTATTATTGACGGATTTTTAAATGTAATTTTTTTTTCTGTGCGTTCAATTTGCAAATTATTAGCTTATGTTGACGGTCCACTAGTAATCATTTCGTTACATCGGTTGGGCGACACAATATTTACAATACCAACTATAAGAGAAATTCAAAAAAAGTTTAGAGAAAAAATTACTATTGTATGTTTCCCTGAATCCGTGCCCGTTTATAAGCTTGCTTTTGATAACATATCTTATTTTGAACTGGAACACAGTGAATTAGTTTTTAATCAACGCATTATTAAATCTAGAACTAAAAAGAAAATAAAGAGAATTAAGCCCGGAATAATTATTGATTTAATTGGTGGAATGTCTTCAGCTTCTTTGTTATTTAATCTTAGAGCAAGGGAAATAACTGGGACAAGCAAACGTATTTTCAGGTCTTTATATGATAACTTCGTTGAATTAAGAGACAAACCTCAGCTAATGGACATTTATTTTGATGCGATTTCTCCTTTAATTGATCTTCAGGATAGAAATGAATTAAAAAATTTTTCGTATTCTATTAATCCCAAAGGTAAAATAATAATACATCCATTTGCTGCTTGGAGAGAAAAGTTATGGAACTTTAAAAAATTTTTCGAGCTTGCTCTTAGGTTACAAAAAGATTTCGAAGTGAATTTTATATCACCTCCCGGAAAAATCAACAACGATATTAAAAATGAAATTTTTTATGCTGGGTGCCATTTTATTGAAACAAATTCAGTTGATGAACTAATAAATCAAATAAAATATTGTTCTCTTTTAATTGGTAATGACTCTGGCCCTGTTAACATCGCTAACTTTTTGGGTAGACCAACATTTACAATATATGGGGCAACTAATCCAAATTATACTATTTCATCAGAGAAACATCAATTATACACGCAAAAGAAACTTATTTGTTCTGCAAAAGCGGATGAAAAGTGACTGTCTAGTTGGTGGAGCCGAATTTGTTTGTCCGGGGGTGCAATGTATGGATTTTCTGTCAGTGGATGAGGTATACGATCAAATAAAAGTTTTAACCGAAAAATATTGTACAAAGAAATGGTACATAATTGATTAAAATAATTAAATGAATATTTTGGTTAGCTGGGTGAGATGAGAATATGTTTTGAACAAAAATCTTTAAGGAGTGCTGAAGCATAAGGAACTATAAAATTCTTCATATTCCTTAATGCCATTTTTAAAGTTGAAATTTTCTCTTGTAATTTTTTTAGCATTCTCACTAAATTCAGATAACAATTGAGGATTGCTTAATAAATTTATCACCGAGACTGCTAATCCTTTATAATCTCCCTCTTTAGCCAGATATCCTGTTCTACCATTAAATATGAGATCTTTTATTCCAACAACATTAGTTCCTACAGCAGGAATTCCCATACTCATGGCTTCAAGCAGAGAGTAAGGAAGGCCCTCGTAATGGGATGAAAGCATAAAAATATCAAACATCTTGTAATAAATTTTTGAATTCCTTTGATAACCAGCAAGTTCAATTTTTGTATCGAGCCCAAGATCGTGAATTAACTTAATGCAAACCTGCTCGAGTGGTCCATCACCTACTATCACAAGCTTGGTGTTTGGAACTTTGTCACTAATAATCTTAAAGCTTTTTATTAATGTGATTGGATCTTTTTGATAGTATAATCTTCCAACTGTACCTAAGATTATTTCTGAACCACTTGTTAACTTCTCTTGTATGTTATTAACATAAGTAAAATCATCATAGTCTGATGGATCAATCGAATTTAACAGAGTGATTATTTTTTTGTTAGGTACTATATTATGCTCAAGGGCTAGATCTACGTTCAGACCCAGAAACTGCTATTACTTTCCGGTAGGATGACCCAAATACTTCTCCATTTTCAAATAAAGAATTGTTTTCATGAAAATTCTATCTATCACAGAACATAGAACCATGGGGAGAGTAAATCACGTTTGGATGCCGACTGACTGCGCCACCACGTCCTACAGAACCCGCTTTAGTACTATGGCAGTGCACTATATTGGTATTTCTTCTCCTTAATAATTTTTCTCATCCTCCAACTATTTTGATATATCGGATGAAGGACCCCATTCTACGAATCGGGTGATCCATATGTTCTATTGAATATTCCTTTATTCTCCTGAACAAAGTTTTTATTTCTATCAGTTGAATAAATAATATAGAGTTGAAATTCAGATTTGTCTATCTTTTTTGCAATATAAATTAAGTGTTTTTGTGTTCCTAAGAAAGTAAATTCCGATTTTCAAGTATTTCTATCATCTGTAAGATTCGTCTCCTAAAAGATTTTGAATATAAACAGTAGAGTTTAGATACGTGTTCGTGAACATCAAACATTAGAGCTCGTTTTTTTCCATTCTTAACTAATCTTTTAACCAATAGCGCTCTGTGATCAATTAGATAATTGCGTTAGCTATGGATTCAGGGTTTTTTGGAGGAACCAAGGTTCCATTTTCTCCATTGAATATTACTTCTTTAATACCATCAACATCAGATGCTACCACTGGTACCCCAACAGCCATTGCTTCCAAAAGTACGATTCCAAAACCTTCTAAAGTAGATGGTATCACACAAATGCTCATTTAATTAAAGAAGGGAATTAAGTTGGCAAATATACCAAAAAATTTTACAGAATTACTAATTCCAAGATTTTTACTTAATTCACTAAGCTCATTCGCTTGTGACCATCTCCAACAATTTCTAGTCTCGCATTGGGAAACTTTGTCAAAAATGCTTTCAAGGACAATAACAGGTACTTATACCCTTAACTTTTTTTAACGGCCCAACATGCCAATGACTATTTTGTATTTATTGGTCAAAACTCCATCTTTTTTGATTTTACTGAAAGAATCATAGTCGATACAATTCGCCAACACAAATCTTTTATTCTCGGAATAAATTCATATTTTATCAGACTTTCCTTCACAGATTAGGAATAGCTATGACTTTTCTATTCCCAGATACACATGATTTCGAATAAAATGAGAACGTTATACTTTTTCGGATTTACTATACTATGTTTCTGATAATAATCACAGATCGTTTATTAAATATATGTGCAATTGTCGTATATACTCGTGGTTGGAACAAATGATATCAATCATATCGAATCTTTATTTCGTTAATTATCTTAAAATATCCGGCACTATAAGTGGATTAAATTTATTTTTAATTTTTAAATTATGAACCTCAGAGTAATCACTCATCTCAACTAACAGATCATCGGGCTTGTCTCTGAAGCAACAAACGTATAAACTGTATTTATTTCTATCGATTTTTAAATAATACATAGTAATTTCTCTGCTCCGCCGATTCCTAAGCTAGTAATTATAAAAAAATTTTATATTTACATGATTTATTGATGAGTTTATCATCTATCTTATTTGGATTGTTAGGCATAAATATTTTAAAATTGAAATAAAGAAAGAATTAATAGAAATCTTTCAACACCAAATTGTATACATTGAAAAATAATCATTTACTATTAGCATTATGAATCGATTGATTCGAATAATTTTTTATCCCTGTGAGGAATATAAGTATTTGAGACTCATTTCATTAACTCAATTATGGCCTATTCAGTGTAACTTGAAAAAAGTATTAATTATTTCCATTTAATGTCTGAAATTATTAAATTAAAAAAGTTTCTATATTTGATATTGTAGTTCAGCAAAATTCTTAAATGAATAGCAATATTTTTTGAATTTCATTAGTTTCAGTTAAAGAAAGTATTTCTATTTTATTTTGAACGGTATATTATTGATTTATGATTTATCGCAAATTGCTTTCCACATCGCAAATTCCGTTTGTCGTAGTAATCATAAATGATTGTAAACAAAACTCGATCACACAGCAGGTACCATTATTGATTTTGTACTTGTTAATCTTTCTTTTCTTTTGGCCGTTCTATTTCACAGCAATAGATCCGAATTCTAAATATTGCCACCCTTATCTGATGTTTCCAATGATTAATTTTTTTTGATTTTTCTATACAAGTTCAAGTGGTTTTTATAAGGACTTTTTAATCCGACCATTTCCAATTCAGATTTATAATCTTTTTAAATTAGCTGTGATAATCTCTATAGTAAATGTTCTTTTCTTATTTCTTATTGAACAGCAACTATTCACAGGATTTTTATAATAATAAACGGACTATTGATATTCATTACAATTACAACAAGGATAATTATTTTAAAGTGCGCCTAGGACTCTTAGAAACAAAGGCATATCTATTAGGAATTTATTGATAATAGGTGCTAATGAAGTAGGTGAAAAATTCAGAGAAGTAATAGGAAGAATCCTGAGTTTGGATATCGATTTGTAGGTTATATAAATAATAATTTTCATAAAGATGTGATTGGTGATTTTACGGAATCAGACAAAATAATTAAAGAAAAAATGTTGAAGACGTTGTTATGCCCTACACATTGATTAATTAGTAATCGTAATGAATTAGTTAGAATATGTAACAGGAATGCTGTAAATGTTCATTTTATACCGGACTTATTTTAAATTCTTATGGCAGATACCAACTGAGTTCATAAGTAATTTACCCGTAATTACCATTCGTGATGAACCATTAAATGAAGCAATGAAAAAATTTTCAAAAGATTCTTTGATGTAATTTTTTCCTCAATAATAATTCTGTTTGTGCTATCATGGTTTATTTCATTCGTTGGTCTCTTAATAAACTGATTCTAAAGGACCAGCTTTCTTTATTCAGGAGAGATTCGGAATTAAACGAAAACTATTCAAGTGTTATAAATTCAGAACACTTACACATAAGAAAAATAATCTGACCAATTAAACCAATCACCGAAAAACCCCCAAGAGTAACTATGGTAGGAAAATTCTTGAAAAACACAAACCTGGATGAGCTACCACAGTTTATAAATGTCTTAAAAGGCGATATGTCAGTTGTTGGACCCAGACCTCATCCTATCGGAGTTGAGATGGTTTACGAAAAAGTTTTTGAAGATATTAAATGAGATATACTGTGAGACCGGGAGTTACGGGTTGGCTCAGATCAATGGTTTAAGGGGTGAAGTAACTGATGTTGAAAAAAATGAACAGCGGATCCTACAAAATGAAATACGATCTTTGGTATATAGAAAACTGGTCAATAATGCTTGACATTCAAATTATACTTTTAACAATTTGGCAGATGTTAAAGGGTGAAACCAAAGGATTCTAACCCAAATCAATTATAAAATATTCTTCAATTATCTCCAGTTCATTCAGATTCCAGTAAACTAATTTTACCTTAACCATTCTTCCAAAGGATGAGTAGTTTTATAAAGGAATAGTATTTTTTTTCACTTGCCTTGATATTTCCAAAATGCTATGTTTCGTTTGGATTTTCAACCTTCGAGGAGCTAAATGAACTTAAGTCGTCTTGTGTTCTTTCTTCTTATTATCTTCTTCTCAGCCGTCCTGAATTCATATGCTCAGATTTATAAAGTATTGGAATCGGGGACAGATCATCTGATTGTTGAGTTTAATTTTAATAAATACTATTCTGTAAGCGATACAACATTCGAGGGGAGATCATATCAAATAATTCATGGTGAAGATAATTCTTATCGAACTCCAGGTGATCCTTGGGTTCCGGAATATAGAGTTTTAGTTGGAATCCCGTTCAATAGTGAGCCGACAGTTAGAATCATTGAACAAAAACAGTCTACTTTAAAAAATAAATTTATCATTCCTTATCCTGCGGAAGATCCTAATCTTGAAAATCAGGATTTTGAAAAAATTAATGTTGATGTTTACTCACAAAATAGTTTTTACCCAAACAGTTCTGGAAGATTAGACGAAAGTTATATAGTTCGCTACAGCAGAGTAATCCCAGTTGTGGTTGCACCTTATCAATTTAATCCAGTGACCAGAGACCTTTTATTTAACTCTAAAGTTATCATCAGAGTTGATTTCAATGAGAAAAATGATTTCAACTTTACCAATCAAACTGATCCTACAACCAATGAATTTATTGAATCATCAGTAGTAAATCCTGAAACAGCCAAGGGCTTTACAGGAAAACTGGTTTCTAGTGATTTACCTTTGGGTCAGGGTGGTTATTGGTATAACCCGAACAAAAATTATTTCAAAGTCTATGTTAAAGAAAAAAATGTTTATCGATTGACATACGAAGAACTTGTTTCTGCAGGAGTCCAATTAGGAACAAACACATCAGTAGATAAATTGGAGATGTTCAATTATGGCGTGCCTGTGCCAATTGATGTTTTTGACAACAATAATGATTTAATCTTTAATGAAGGAGACTATCTAAAGTTTGTTGGTTTCCCTCCTCAAGCAACACAGTATTGTGCACAAAACATTTATAATTTATCAAACGTTTATTGGTTTTCATATCAAAGTGACTCATCTGGAGTAAAATATCATACTACTCCTTCTTTCGTTAGTAACATAACACGCACATATTTTTCGAATCTCACAACTTTGCATTTTGAAAAAGATTCTCTTTATGAAAGGTTAGGACATGCACCTGATGGGAATAGAGATTTTTGGTTTTGGGATAAAGCATCTTCGCGAGATCAAGAACCTTCTTACATATTTAGTAAATACTTTGAAAGTTTCCCTAACTGGTTTTTACCAGACTCACATTACGTTAGTCTTAAAGTTGCTATGCAGGGAATGAGCACTAGTTATCTTTGTTCAACCGATCACAAAGCCTATATCAAAATAAATGACCAGGATGTTGGAAATATAATCTGGGATGGACAGAGAGACATTCTGTTTAATAAAAGATTCTACGCTTCACCTGATAGCATACCAATTTTCCCAGGTAATCAATTATCAGTTGAAGTAAAAGGAGATCTTTGTACTGTGATTGATGATGAAATAAGAATTAATTGGTTTGAGTTTGAATATTGGAGAGGAAATTCCGCTTTTGGTGAATATTACAATTTTAAAAGTTATGACAAATCTGGGATAAATCGATATGGTATATTTGATTGGGAAGGGAATGATATGCGCGTTTACATTCCCAGTAAAATCAAAATGATGTATTTGCCAAGTCCTGGAGGCTTTCAACAATTTGTAGATACTATGACGACAGCAACCGATTATTTTATGGCCTCAAGCCAATATTATCAGACGGTTGATTCAATAGTTGCTGATGTTGCTTCTGATCTAAGAAATTTATCGAATGAAGCTGACTATATTATAATAAAGCATCATAAGTTCAACGGATTTGCAAATCAGCTTGCTGCATTAAGACAGAATGATTTTCCAGATGAAAATATTCCCAATCCAAGAATAAAAATTGTTGACGTTCAGCAGATCTATGATGAATTTACTTATGGTTTGTTGGAACCACAGGCTTTACCCGCTTTTGTTAAATATGCCTTTGAAAATTGGACGGCACCAGCACCGACTTACATTGTTTTAGTTGGTGATATGAGTTATGATTATAGAGGATTATTAGCTACTAGTCGTCCCAATTTCGTTCCTTCAATGCCATATTTTGCTACACCTGATTATGGGCAAGCTGCAAGTGATAATTTAATTGTTGCAGTTGAGGGAAATGATGCTGCACCAGATTTGGCTATTGGTAGACTTTCGATCGAAACTGTTGAAGAAGGTAATATCTTAATTCAGAAACTAACTGATTATCCTGATGATCCTACAAAAGCCATGGAAACAAAATGTACTGTTACTTGGTGGAGGAGAAGATCTTCAGGATGAACTTCAATTCGGTTTTAACGAGGAAAGTTTTTTCCTAGGTGACAACTATGTAGTTCCTCAAGGCTTTACTGCATCTTATGTTTTCCGTTATCCGAATCCTAACATCCCCAGACAGCTGCAATACCAAGGAGAAGGACCAAAGATAAGGGAGGAAATAAAGAAAGGTGCTGCATTGGTAAACTACTATGGTCATGGTGGAGGTTATCAATGGGATTTAGTATTCACAAATGATGATATATATTTACTGGAAAATGAGGGTAGGTTACCTTTAGTGCTAAGTGTAACCTGCTACACTGCTCACTTTGACAACCAAGATGTGTTTGGGGAACAATTTAATAAAGTCCCTGGAAAAGGAAGTATAGCTTTTTATGGAAGTTCAGGTTTAACCTATTGGGGTGTCGGTGTAGCAATTAATAAAAAACTCTTTGAGGACATTTTTACAAACAGAAATTATATTGTTGGCAAAGCGATATTTAATTCAAAGAATCGAGTTCCTTCAGGTGGATTCTACGGACTTCAGCTAAATGTGCTTACTTATTTGGGTGACCCGGTTCTAAAATTGGCACTTCCGGAACATCCTGATTTTCAAATAAAATCGAATGACATATCTTTAATCCCAGAAGATCCGCTTTTAGGTGATAGCATCCTGGTAAAAATAAATATTTCAAATTGGGGAACAGTTTTTCCAAATGATTCCGTTGTAGTTGAATTATTTGCGGAATTAGCAGATACATCATACGAGATTGGGCACGTTAAAAGACCGAATTTTGCAATAAAAGATTCAGTTTATTTTACTTGGATACCGGAAAAGGGAGGACTATATACTTTAACTGCTAAAGTGAATGAAACTGAAATGATAGTTGAAGAAGACCACTCCGATAATGTCGGTACTGCGTTGTTCATTATCTTTAACATAAGTGAGCCTAACATTATAACACCTACGGATGGTTTTGTTTCAACTTCAAATCAAATAAAATTTAAATTTGCTGACATAGGCTACTATATACCTAAACCTTTGGAGTATTATATTCAAATTGATACTTCTATAAATTTCTCATCACCTTTATATACATCAGGAAAAATAATTCCGAACAAAACTTTTGTTAATTGGGATTCACCAAACCTTCCACAAGGCATTTATTTCTGGAGAGCAAGAATTTTTGATGGAATAAATTTTGGTAACTGGAGCCCAGTGAGAAGTTTTTCAATAATGAATAATCCCAAAAATGGTTATTATGCTCACGGAAAAATATTAAATACTTTTCCTCTTTATAATATGAATTATTCTGAGGAATCGAATTCCTTAGTTTTGAATACCGACCCACTTCCTGCAAGGCCATCTTCAAAAACTTTCTTAGGTAATTTTCTACCAAGTCCTCAAGTTCCAGACACTTTAAATCTAACAACTCTCACAACCGATGGTACATTTTTTGTACGCAGCGAATTTTTATTTCTATGCAAAATACGTTACTGATGGAATGTCTATGATTTACCGGTATGGTACTGGAAATAACGGAACAGTTGAAGGACAATATTATGGGATATTCTCAAGCTTTCGGGATACCATAATGTCCAGTATAACATATTCTGATGGCCATCTTTACGTTGCAATTGGGAATCCATTTAAGTTAGTTAGGATAAATATTTCAACAGAAATCATAGATACAATAGATGTTCCACCAGGTTTGATAAGGGATAATACAACAATTTCGAAAGGTCCACAGTATCTCTCATCAGATGATCAATACATCTACAATCTATCCTATGTAGATTCTTTAATTAATCCAAAATATAGTGTTAGAATTTTTGATCCGTCAAATGGTTGGTCGTTAGTCAGACCTCAATTTGAATTATTCGGTACGAGTTATGGCTCTAGTTTTACAGACTTTTTTGTTCATGGTGAACGCGTCTATACTGTTGATTACTCGAATAATTATATAAGAAGATACAGATTAAATGATTCTTACTTTGAGGAAGAATTTTTAGCAACTGACCCACCAACATCAAACTTCCAACATTATTTTGCCTGGTGCTGGGATTGGGAACACGATAAAATATATTCATCAGTATTTCATTATAACGATTCAACTGTTGTTCCAAAGTTCGGCCGATTTGCTGGCTATTATGTTGATGCAAATGGAGAAGTTACTTCCAATAATGTTGGCCCGGTTGCCTGGTGGAATAGTATGGACTACGATTTGATTAATCCAAGTCCGTCAGGTGAGTACTCGGCATTCCTTCTTGGTCAAAATTCTTCAACTAAAATCTGGGATACACTTCAAGTAAATGTTCTGGATTCAATATCCCTTTCAGGGATTAACGCGGATACCTATCCTTATCTTAGATTAAAAATTAATATGCTTGATTCAACCTTTCAAACTACCGAACCGATGGAACTGAGAAGTGTCCACTTTGATTATCATCCCTTGAATGATGTTTACGTTGAGAGAGAAGATTTTACTTTTCAACAAGATTCATTGCTTGAAGGATATCCAGTTACATTTGATTTTAAAGCAAGAAATTTTGGTGACATATCTGCTGATACTTTGAGTTTGAGTTTCTTTTTAAATGGAATGGATAGCTTGATATATAAACCTGTTGTTTCAGTACCAGCCGATAGTGTTTCAAATTCTGTCGAGTACACTCTCGATACTGATGGTTTACTTTTTAGTAATAAAGTTACGGCATATGCAGAAAACACGAAACGAGAATACTTTTATTTTAACAACCTTATAGAGAAGAACTTCTTTGTTGCAAGAGATTCCACTCGTCCATTATTTGATGTAACTTTTGATGGTCAACAAATCATTAATAACGATATTGTATCTTCAACACCCGAAATAGTGATTAAACTTGAAGATAATAGTCCACTACCACTTGATACAAGTTACTTTACCATAGTTCACAATAATAATCCCTTAAGATTTTATCAGCCGGATATAGATTGGCATTATGAGGGACCAGGTACTCCATTTGTTATAACCTGGACACCGACACTACCTGATACATTACACAAACTTAATCCGATTGAGAAAAATACACTTGAGATTCTTGCGAAAGATGCTTCAGGTAATTTCTTTGATTCGACGTCGTACAGAGTCACTTTTTATGTTTATACTCAGAATGATATCGATGAAGTTTATAATTATCCAAATCCATTTTCTAGCAATACATACTTTACATTTATACTCAGAGGTGAGGATAAACCATCCAACCTGCAAATAAAGATCTTTACTATTGCAGGTAGATTAATCAGAGATATTGAACTTACTCCTGCCGACCTCATAACTAATTTTAATAAGATCTATTGGGATGGAAAGGATCAGGATGGTGATGAAATTGGAAATGGTGTTTATATATATAAAGTTATAGCTACTTTTCCTGATCAAACGAAAACTATTACACAAAAGCTTGCTAAGGTAAGATGATTCTTAATGACACAATTGAAACAAATCTGGTCATAAGTTTTATCAAATGATTCTATTTTTTGCCTGTGTTGATGGTATGAAAGTTGACTAAAAATGACTTATTCTCTCCATTAAACAATAAAAAGAAAAATATTATGTGTGGAATAGTAGGTTATATAGGAACTAAAAACTCAGTCCCAATCTTAATTGATGGGTTAAAAAGGTTAGAATATCGGGGTTATGACTCTGCAGGTATTGGTATAATTGATACAGAGTCACCGATAGTAATAAAAAATAAAGGAAAAGTTTCTTTACTGGAAGACAAGGTAAATGAGCTAGTCTTAAACTCTAATATCGGAATTGGTCACACCAGATGGGCAACACACGGCATTCCAAATGAGCAGAATGCCCACCCTCATACAAATACAAATAAGACATTGTTCATAATTCATAATGGAATTATAGAAAACTTCCAGGTGTTAAAAAACAATCTCATTTCACTAGGATATAAATTTGAGAGTGATACAGATTCAGAGGTTTTTGCTCATCTTATTGACAGTTTTCTAAACAAGGGTTACGATTTGAGCAAATCAGTTCAAATGGCATTGAATGAAGTAAACGGAACTTATGGCCTGGCAGTAATCTATTCTAAAGAACCGGATAAATTAATTGCAGCAAGAAAAGGTTCACCATTAGTCATTGGTTTAGGTGAAGGCGAAAATTTTATTGCTTCTGATGTTTCTGCAATTCTTGCTCATACTAAAAATGTAATTTATCTTGATGATGGGGAATTTGCTGTATTATATAAAGATCACTACATAGTAAAGACTATTGCAGATAAACAAATTGAAAAAGAAATTCACGAAATAGATATGAGCATTGATGAAATAGATAAAGGTGGGTTTGCTCATTTTATGCTTAAGGAGATAATGGAACAACCGGAATCAACCCGCAATTCAATGAGAGGCAGACTCCTTCTGGATGAAGGTGATACTAAACTGGGTGGATTAGTTGATGTGATAGACAGACTCGTAAATTCAAAAAGAATATTAATTTCGGCTTGCGGAACATCTTGGCATGCGGCATTGGTTGGTGAGTATATGTTGGAACATTATGCCAGAATTCCTGTGGAGGTTGAATATGCTTCAGAATTCAGGTATAGAAATCCAATCTTGTCTGGTGAAGATTCAATCTTTTTTATTTCACAAAGCGGTGAAACAGCAGACACTTTAGCAGCATTAAAAGAAGCCAAGAATAAAGGGGCACTGGCACTTGGAATTTGTAATGTAGTTGGTAGTACTATTGCTCGTGAAAGCATGAGCGGTGTTTACATTCACGCCGGACCTGAAATTGGAGTAGCTTCTACTAAAGCCTTCACTGCTCAGCTTGTGGTATTAGCTTTGATCACCCTTCTTATAAGCAGAAGAAAAGGATTAAGTCAATTAGAAGGTAAAAAAATTGTAAATGCATTAAGTGAAATACCTGATAAAATTGAACAGATATTAAAATTGAATGATGAAATTGAAGCACTTGCTGAGGAGTTTAAAGATTCACCAAATTTTCTTTATTTGGGTAGAGGATATAATTTCCCAGCAGCTCTGGAAGGAGCACTAAAACTAAAAGAAATTTCTTACATACATGCTGAAGGGTATCCAGCTGCTGAGATGAAACATGGACCAATTGCTTTAATAGACGATGATATGCCAGTAGTTTTCATTGCGCCAAAGGATTCAACCTATGAAAAGATTTTGAGTAACATACAAGAAGTCAGAGCAAGAGGAGGAAGGATAATCGCAGTTACTGATGAAGGTAATGGTGAATTGGATGAGCTGGTTGACTATTCAATCAAAATCCCCAAAACCATCGAAATGTTGACGCCTATATTAACCTCAATTCCACTACAACTTTTAGCTTATCACATCGCTGTGAAAAAAGGTTTGGATGTGGATCAACCGAGAAATCTTGGCCAAGAGTGTTACTGTAGAATAAATCTTTTGAGAAAATTAAGTTTATTCTTATTTTTGCTCGCTAATTTCTGGGCAGATAGCTCAGTCGGTAGAGCAATGGACTGAAAATCCATGTGTCGGCGGTTCAATTCCGTCTCTGCCCACATCTCTTGAGGCTGATACCGACAGCCTCTTTTTTTTATCCTGATTCATGTGAGATGGAACCATTTAAATCCTTTCGTAACATGCAAAAAGTAATTATTGACCCATCAAATAGAATGAAATATTCATCTTTTTACATAAAAGGTTTAGAAGATGTATTTGGTGCAAGTAATATTTCTTTTTCAGCTAAATATTTTAAAGGATTAAATAGGAAATCCGATTCACATTCATTTGATCATTATATGGCTTTTGTACTAATTGATGATAACAAAATCCAAAGAGTGATAATAGATTACAGGGACAAAACAAGTATTAAAAAAAATGCATATAATTGGTGTGATCGATATGCAAAGATTAACTTTAACCGAGAGTTAAGCAAAGATTTTCCAAATCAAAAGATTATAAGTATTACACCTGGTTTTGGAATCAAGATCTGGGGCTTTTGGAAAACAACCTATCATTGTCTTCGGAATTTAGTAAAGTGCGATTTTTCACCGTTAGAATCCATCAAAGAACATTTTAAAGATTATTATGGATTATATTTAAAAGATCTGAAATTGAGTCTTATTATACTGGTGAATATTCGACTGATGGAGAGAAAACTAATACATCGGAAAAACAATATATTTTTTTTATTTCTACTTTATGGCAACATGATAATTGTATTAAAGGCACAAATCTTCTACGGAAAAAATTCATCGAATTTTGTAAAATAAATAATCAAATAGATTTTGAAGGTGGATTTTATTCCAATTCTTCTCATCCACAATATGAAGAGTTTAAAGACATTATATTTTTGAATAGATATTCAATAAATGATTATATTAATAAAATTAAATCATCTTCTTTCGTTTTTAATACTCCAGCAGTGTTTGACTGTCACGGTTGGAAGCTGGGTGAATTTTTAGCAATGGGGAAAGCTATTATTTCAACACCGATACTGAACGAATTACCTGAAAAGCTGACTCATTCTGAAAACATTCATATTATCACCGACGATTCGGAGTTAGAAAATGCAATTAAAACATTATTAAATGATCAAAATTATAAACGGCATTTGGAAGCGAATGCAAAGGCTTACTATGAAAAGCATGCAAGTCCTAAGAGCGTCATTAAATATATATTAGAATACAAGGAAAAATAAAACTAACAATTTAAAATAATGAATAAAATCACTGTGTTAATACTAGTAGTTATAATTAGCATCCCCATATTAATTTTCTGTGCTTTGGATCGCGGTAAGTTAATTTCAGCAAAGACACCAAGAGAAATAAATATTGAGTACTTCCCAATCGATTCTTCGTTGAAACTGATATACAATTCAAGTTTTGGTGAAGCATATTCTAATATTAAAAAAGAGGGTAACAATTACATCCTGGATTTAAGGAATGATGATTTCTTTTTTGTCCAGACTATTCATGTAGAAAATGATACCGTTTATTTAACAAAACTTGATCAGGAGGTGGATGTTTTTTTGTTTATTTCAGCTGGTTCTACAGTAACCTATGGAACTCCTTATCTTAGATTTCCATTTCCTTTACAATCGAATGATGTTTGGAACTGGACGGGTGTTGAATTAATTGGGGATGATGAACCTGACACAATTTCCGTATCCGGAAAAGTATTAGGTAAGGAATTGTTAGACACTGAAGCTGGAAAGTTTGAATGTATCAAATTTCAAATTGACATTCGGAAAAAGAAAAGTGGCACCCACACAAAATTTTATGAATGGAGAACACCTAAGATTGGTCTTGTCAAATTAGAAGCATATATAGATTCAAAAGGTTTTATTGGCTCGATAATGAGCCTACTTGGTTACGACGAAATGAATTTTGAATTAAAGAAAATTGGTTAATCAAGACAAATCTGTTTGATAAAAGAAGAACTGGGTTTATATTTCAAAAAAATAAAATAAGGTAAATGTCATGTACCCTGAAGTTATCATAAATACAAACTTTCCAAATTTGAAACTTTATGCGAAAGGCAAAGTACGAGATATTTATGAATTAGATGATTATCTCCTTCTAGTTTCCTCAGATAGGATCTCAGCATTCGATGTAATAATGAATCAGGGTATTCCTTACAAAGGAATGGTGCTAACAAAAATATCTGAATTCTGGTTTAACTTTACAAAAGATATCATACCAAATCATTTTATTACTACTGATGTTAATCAATATCCTGATGAATGCAAAGAATATTCAGAAGTTTTAAAAAACAGATCGATGCTGATAAAGAAAGCTAAAGTTGTTCCAATTGAGTGTATTGTAAGAGGATATATAACTGGGTCAGGTTGGAATGATTATAATAAAACCGGTGAAATTTCTGGAATAAAATTAAATGCGGGATTAAAAGAATCAGAGAAATTCCCCGAACCACTATTCACTCCCTCCACAAAGGCTGAAATAGGTGAGCATGATGAAAATATTTCGGCTGAACAAGCTATGCAGATTATTGACAAGGAGACGTTCCAAGCTGTAAAAGATGCTACGATTAAAATTTATAAAAAAGCTTCAGAGTTTGCCTTGACGAAAGGAATAATAATAGCTGACACTAAATTTGAATTTGGAAAGGTGACCGATAAACTTTGTTTGGTTGATGAAGTTCTTACACCAGATTCCTCCCGGTTCTGGCCTCAGGATAAATATGAAGTGGGTAGGGGACAGGAAAGTTATGATAAACAATTTTTACGTGATTATCTTCTTTCTATTAATTTTAATAAACAACCTCCTCCACCAACGTTGCCTGAAGATATAATAAATAAAACAAGTGAAAAGTATCTAGACATTTATAAAAAAATTACGGGTCAAAGCCTGATTTAATTTTATTTCTAGTATATTTTTTATTAGAATTACTTTTAAATAATATATTTGATACTATTTCTATTTGGATTTACCACTGTCAGAAAATAAATGACACTGCCAAACCAACTTACAATTCTTCGAATAATTTTATCGCCGATATTTTTAATACTTTTTCTTTCAGATGTTGTATGGATGAAACAGGTATCAGTAATTGTATACGTTATTGCGGCATTATCCGATTGGTATGATGGCTGGCTCGCGCGTAAATTCAATTATATAACAAGCTGGGGGAAATTCTGGGATCCCCTGGCAGATAAAATTTTAACTTCAGTTGCTTTTATTGGATTTGCAGTAGTTGAATTAATTCCATGGTGGATGGTAATTATAATAGTTGGAAGAGATGTATTAATTACTTTGCTAAGAGTATTTGCAGATATGAAAAATTATATTTTCATAACGAGTTATTACGCTAAATGGAAAACTTTACTACAGATGGTTTTTCTTTATTATTTATTGATTCTTTTTGTGGCTCAATCCTCTCCTGAAATTAATGCTACATATAGAAATTTAATTTCTACACTTTTAAATGATCAACTAATATTTATTATTGCATTATTAATCACAGCAATAACTTTCCATTCGGGTGTTCATTATATTTATCGGAATTGGAAAATCATAAAAAAGTTATTAAAAATTGAAACTTAATATTCTTGAAAAAATCCTTGGGTCAGGATTCTATTCCGGGTATTTCCCCGTTGCTTCTGGCACGGTTGGGAGCCTTGTTGCATTAATAATTTATTTTATTCCCGGTTTTGAACAATGGTTTATCATTGTCCCACTAACTATAATATTTGCTGCTTATGGAATTTATGTAGGCACAAAATTCGAAAATGTTTACGGAAAAGATCCTTCGGAATGTACGATTGACGAAATTGTTGGTATGTGGATTTCGTTGATAGCATTGCCAAAAACTATTTTGATTGTAGTTGCTACATTCTTATTATGGCGTGTTTTGGATATCATAAAACCACCACCAGCAAGAAATCTTGAACGATTGGAGGGAGGCATAGGGATTATGATAGATGATGTAATATCAGGATTATACACTCTTATAATAATGCATCTTGTCGTATATTTGCTCGGTAAATTTTAATAAAATTAGATATTGATATGAAAGCTTACATCATTACGATCGGTGATGAAATCTTACTCGGAAATACACTAAATACAAATGCTGCTCACATTGGTAACTCATTATTCGAAATAAATGTACCCGTTATAAAAACCTCGGTTGTTGGCGATGATAATTCTGCAATTCTCGATGAACTTACTTTAGCAACAAATGCGGCCGATCTAATTCTGGTTACAGGTGGATTAGGGCCTACTCACGATGATATTACCAGGAAATCAATTGTTGATTTCTTCAACTCTGAATTAGTTGAAAACAAAGAAGTTTTAGATGATATAAAAAAACTTTTCGAAAAGAAGAAAAGAGAAGTAACTGAAGTCAACGCTGATCAGGCTAAAATTCCGAAAATTGCTGAAGCTATTCGCAATCAATTTGGAACTGCTCCGGGAATGTGGATTGAAAAAGATTCTAAAATTTATGCAGTAATGCCTGGTGTTCCTTACGAAATGGAATCAATGATGGAGTTAACCATCATTCCTAAGTTACAGGAAATTATTGGAAGCGATCAGAAAATTCTGAAGAAAAAATTTCTTTTAACAACAGGAATCCCTGAATCAACATTGTACGAAAAATTGGGAAACCTGGATGAATTATTACAAGGTACAAAATTGGCATTCCTGCCAAATCAGTTTGGAGTCAAACTTCGATTATCTATCGAGGGTGATGATGAAAAAGAATTACAAAATAAGTTACTTGAAGTTGAGCAAAGAATAAGAGGCAAAGCCGGACGGTTTATATATGGTACAGGAGATGACCAACTTGAAGTTGTAGTAGCACGTTTGTTACTGGAAAGGGAATTTAAAATTTCAACTGCCGAATCCTGCACTGGTGGACTTCTTGGAAATATGTTAACAAATGTAAGCGGAAGTAGTAAATATTTTGAACGTGGAGTAATTTGCTACAGTAATGCTGCCAAGGTAGAATTGTTACAAGTAAATGAAGATACACTTGCTGAACATGGTGCTGTAAGTATGGAAGTTGCGATGCAAATGGCTGAGGGAGTAAAATCAACGAGTGGCTCAGACATTGGTTTGGCAACTACAGGAATTATGGGTCCCACGGGAGCAACTGCCGACAAACCTGTTGGGCTTGTTTACATTGGTTACTGCGATGATAAAGTTTGTACTGCAAAGAAATTTAATTTTGGTGAAGACCGGTTGTTAAATAAAGAAAGGACTGCACAGGCTGCACTAGATTTTGTTCGAAGACAGCTCCTCGGAATATCTTTGGATGATTAGATTATTTATTGCCTTAATAATTCCCGAAGAAATAAAAGATAAAATATTTCACTACTGCGCTGAGGTTACAAAGAATTTATCAGGATACAAATGGGAACCCAAAGAGAAAATTCATCTTACATTAAAATTTATTGGAGATATAAAAGCAGAATTATTACCGGAAATTATTAATGAGATTAAATTTGTAGAAAATTACACCTCATTTAAATGCTCAATTTCAAAATTTGGATTTTTCTTTAGAGACAATCAGGCAAGAATTCTCTGGTGTAATTTTGAAACTGATGAAAAACTTTTTGAACTTGTTCGGGAGTTAAACATCAGGCTAACAAAATTTGATATTGAAGCAGAAAAAAGAAAATTTAAAGGGCATCTGACTCTACTAAGAATCAAAAATAAAATGGACGAAAAATTCATTCAAATATTTAAAAGAATATAAATTTGATCCAATTCATTTTAATTCTAACCACATTGTACTCATTCAGAGTACCCTTAAACCGGACGGATCAGAATATAAAGTTTTAAAAAATTATGAACTAAAATAATGGAGAATGATATGGCAGCTGATAGAGAACAAAAAATGAAAATAATTGAAGATGCGATTTCTTCAATCGAAAAGACTTATGGAAAAGGCTCGATAATGAAATTAGGTGATGGCGTGGTAGCCGATATCGAAGCCATCCCTACGGGTGCCCTCTCACTTGATTATGCACTTGGAATCGGAGGAATTCCGCGTGGTAGAGTGACAGAAATATATGGGCCGGAATCAAGTGGAAAAACAACACTCTGTCTTCACGTAATTGCGGAAGCGCAAAAGATGGGTGGGTTGGCTGCTTTCATTGATGCCGAACACGCTCTCGATGTTAATTATGCTAAAAAACTTGGTGTCGATACCGCAAACCTTTTGATCTCTCAACCTGATTTTGGTGAACAGGCACTTGAAATTACTGACACATTAGTTCGTAGCAATGCTCTTGATGTGATTGTTGTTGATTCGGTCGCAGCATTAGTTCCACGTTCAGAGATTGAAGGAGAAATGGGCGATGCTACAATGGCGGTTCAGGCAAGATTGATGTCACAGGCACTTCGGAAATTGACTGGAGCAATTTCTAAATCTAAAACATCGGTAATTTTTGTTAATCAATTAAGAAGTAAAATTGGTGTAATGTTTGGAAACCCGGAAACCACTACAGGAGGAAATGCCTTAAAATTTTATGCTTCGCTTAGAATTGATATAAGAAGAATTGCAGCAATAAAAGAAGGCGAAGATGTAATTGGTAATAGAACCAAAGTTAAAATCGTTAAGAGTAAAGTTGCCCCTCCTTTCAAAATAGTTGAATTTGATATTCTCTATAATGAAGGAATAAGTAAAACCGGTGACTTGATCGATCTCGGTGTTGATCATGGATTTATTAAAAAGAGCGGCGCATGGTTTACTTATGGAGAAGATAGAATTCAAGGTAGAGAAGGATTTCGTCAAAAATTAATTGAAATGAGTGAAATGAGAAACAATCTAGAAAAAGAGATTCGAACGAAACTTGGTATGATTAAAAATGGTAGTGCTGAAAAGAAAGAAGATACCGATGACAAGCAAAAACTAAAGAAATCAAAATAAAAATAATATGAAATGCGAATTGTTAGAATTGTTAAAAAAGGAAAAAATGATGTAACAATCTATTTTGATAACAACTCGGTGCTGTTTTTAGCAGTTGAGGTATTTCTAAAAAGCGATCTGAAGAAAAGTGATGATATTTCTGAAGATCGTTTTTTGTTATTAATCGAGAAGAATAAACTTTTTCATATTAAACAAAGAGCGTTCAGGCTTCTTGGGAGAAGACAGCACTCATCTTCTGAATTAAAAAGAAAATTGTGGAATAAAGATTATGAATCAGACTTGATTGATGAAGTAATTGAAGATTTGAAAAAGAATGGTTATCTGGATGATAAAGAATTTATTCGAGCATTTATGGCAGAAAAAATTAAAACAAAAAAATGGAGTCTAAAAAGAATTAAAAGCGAGCTGTTCAAAAAGGGAATTGATTCAAACTTAATAGATGAAATTATTAGCCAACAATCTATAGATTCTGATTATGAAAATGCTTTGACACTTGGAAGAAAAAATATGAGATTTATTCTTCAAAGAAATTTAGAACCAAAAGATTTGAGAAATAAACTATCAACCTATTTGTTTTCAAAAGGATTTGACTACGATCTGATAAAAGAAGTTTGTAATCAATTATTAAAAGCTAATCCCGAAGATGATTTATAGAGAAATTCGACATTTTCATTTTTTAAAATATCCTCTCGCCTTTCTCAAAATAATTTCTTAAGTTGAGACTAATCATTCTGAATCCCGATTTATTGGGATGAAGAATCTCATAACTAAATCTAAGACTCTTCACTTCATTCAGAGTGACGGAATAATTAAACAGGGTAAAGTTATGAACAAAAATCATTACTGCAGAACTTTCCTTCTTCTCTTTTCATTATTAATTATACATTCTACATTCTTAATTGCAACTGTCCGTTACGTAAGCAAAACCGGAAACAGCACACCACCGTACATTACGTGGGAAACCGCAGCTGACAGCATACAAGAGTGCATAAATATTTGTGTCTTTGGTGATACCATTTACGTTGCCAACGGAGTTTACCAGGAACTGGTTGTCATGATTCCCGGATTATCTTTAATCGGGGCTGGCACAGATTCCTGTATCGTGGACAGCAGAAATTTTCCACCACAAGGTTTACACACAGTTGAAGTAGCTGAAAGTTGTCTTATTAAAGGATTTCACATTCTGTACTTCTAATAATTTTGATTATGGTTACGGAATTTATGCAATTGGCCAAACTGGATTTATAACCTTAAACAAATTTTCTAATGCTAATTCAGGTATTATGCTTTGGTCATCAAATATTGAAGTTTTTAAAAATCAGTTTTTTAGTGTTAGAAGAGGTGTAAGCGTTGTTAACTCAAATTCACTTGTAAGTAAGAATGAGATTTTTACTTTAAATGAAACAATTGGAAGTGGTATTTATATTACAGCATTTAATAATAATTATACGCCAACTATTGACTCAAATTATATCTAAACAAAAAGCGAAGGCATAGATAAATCAATTGGTGCAAAACCCACTATAAAAAACAATATTATAAAGTTAAAAAATGCTCAAGTTGGTATTTTCTTATCTACTTCCGATTCAACAAGAGTTTTTAATAATCTGATTTTAGCTGACAGTATCTTTGCATCAGAAGGAATAGTTAATGTTGGCGTTCCATATTTACAGTTAATAAATAACTATATAATTGGTAATTTTTTAACACACGGTATGTTTATAGGTAACTATGATGTTGTTAAGAATAATGTAATAACCAAACACAGTAAGAGGAATTGAAGTTTCGGGGACACAAAATCTGGTATATCAATACAATAATCTTTGGAATAATAACGTCAACTATTCTGGTTTTACTCCCGACACAACAAACTTTTCAGTTGATCCGATGGTAGTAAATGATGACACAACTTATGGAGAACTTGATTTTCATCTTCAGAAGTATTCACCATTAATAAATGCAGGTGATCCAAACATTCAAGATAAAGACAGTACAAGAAGTGATATAGGGCTTTACGGAGGACCTTATGGTAAAAGTTATGTTTATGTTGATCTTCCACCAAAAGCTCCCGTTAATTTAACTGTCAATGTTGATACCCTGATTAAATTGAGCTGGAATAAAAATACAGAAGCCGATTTCAATCATTATAATTTATACAGTGATACAACAAACAACTTCCAGATTGATTCAACAAAACTTGTTGCTTCGATTACGGATACATTTTACAACCAGATCATACCTTCAAATGTAGAAAGTCTTTACTTCAAGCTGACGGCAGTAGACAATCAAGGGGATGAATCAAATCCGTCTGAGGAAGTTGGAGTCTTGATAACATCGGTCGATAATGAATGGAAACCTGTTAACAATTACATACTTTATCAGAACTATCCCAATCCGTTCAACCCCAGTACAAGAATAAGTTATAAGTTGAAAGAAAGGGGATACGTTAAGCTTTACGTTTATGATGTAAAAGGAGAGTTGGTTTCTGTTTTGGTTAATCAAACCCAGGAAGCAGGATATTATGAAGTAGATTTTTCCGTAGGACAGGAATCCATTCCTGTCCTAAGCAGCGGAGTTTATATTTATCAAATACTAGTAAATGGTGAAAACAACATTCCAGTTTTTTCGGACATAAAGAAAATGGTTTATGTGAAATGACTATAGTCATTCTGAACTCGTTTCAGAATCTTGCTTGTTATGAAATTGCCCTGAAACCGGTTCGGGATTAAAATGAACTAATATTGGGAATAATAATGAACAAGCATAACAAAAAATACCATCGAAATTTCTTCCTCCTACTCTTCTCATTGTTAATTATTCATTCTTCATTCTTAATTGCAACTGTGCGTTACGTAAGCAAAACCGGAAGCAGCACACCTCCCTACACTACCTGGGAAACAGCAGCCGACAGCATACAAAAATGTATTAATATTTGTGTCTTTGGTGATACAATTTATGTAGCCAACGGTGTTTACCAAGAACAGGTTGTGATGATAGATGGTTTATCTTTGATTGGTGCTGGAACTGATAGTTGTATAATCGATACAAGAGCGTTAGTTACATCCCAAAATTATAGATCTGTTGAAACTGCAGATAGCTCACTATTAACTGGATTTCATGTAATAGTTTACAATAATTCGTCTTGGGGGAAAGGAGTGGTTGTAAATGGATCGAGTTTAGTTATACAAAATAAAGTTTCTAATGCTAACCAAGGAATTTTGAATGGTTCAAATGCAGTTATCAGTAATAATATTTTTAATAATGTTACAATTGGTATTAAACTATTCAATTCAAATGCTATAGTACTAAATAACATTATCTATACAGATCCAAATTCCACCTCTACTGTAGTAGCGGGAATTGATATAGAAGCATTTACTAATAGCTACAAACCTATCATAGACGCAAATTATATCGAATCGGATTTAGGTGACGGAATTTATAAATCTTTTGGTGCCACACCAATAATAAAAAATAATGTTATTAGATTTACAAAATATGGTAATTGGGCTATTTTTTTATCATCTTCTGATTCTGCATATGTTTATAACAATTTAATTCTTATCGGCACAGGGTATTCAGGGATAGGTAACTACGGAACTCAATATCTTCAGATCGTAAATAATTATATAACTGGGAACTCTTCATCAATTGGGATGGAGATAACCAGCTACAATTTTGCCAAAAATAACGTTGTTACTAAAAATAATATTGGTGTTGATGTAGGTGGGACACAAAATCTTGTATTTCAGTACAACAATCTTTGGAATAATAATGTAAACTATTCTGGTTTTACCCCCGACACAACAAACTTTTCAGTTGATCCAATGGTAGTCAATGACGACACAACTCAGGGAGAATTGGATTTTCATCTTCAGAAGTATTCACCTTTAATAGATGCCGGTGACCCAACTATTCTGGATAAAGACAGCACGAGAAGTGATATTGGTCTTTACGGAGGACCTTATGGTGAAAGCTATGTTTATGTTGATCTTCCTCCACGACCACCGGTTAATTTAACAATCAATGTTGACAGCTTAATAGAATTAATATGGAATAATAACACCGAAGCAGATTTCAATCAGTATAATTTATACAGAGATACAACTAACAACTTTCAGATTGATTCAACAAAATTGGTTGGTTCATTTAGAGATACGTTTTACTACCAGATCATTCCTTCAAAAGTTGAAAGTCTTTACTTCAAACTTACAGCAGTAGATAATCAAGGAAATGAATCAAATCCATCGGAAGAGGTCGGAGTATTAATTACAGGAGTTGAGGATGAGTGGAAACCTCTGAACAATTACATTCTTTACCAGAACTACCCGAATCCATTCAATCCATCAACAAAGATAGGCTACAAGCTGAAAGAGCGAGGATATGTCAAGCTGTTTGTATATGATATAAAAGGAGAGTTGGTTTCTATTTTAGTTAATCAAACACAAGAAGCAGGCTACTACGAAGTAGAATATAATGCAGCGGCAGGTCATTCCGGCGAAGTCCGGAATCTGGCATCTGGAGTCTACATTTACCAAATAATGGTCGGCAATGAAAACAATATTCCTGTTTTTTCAGACATAAAGAAAATGGTTTATGTTAAATGAAAACAGAATTGTCATCACGAGTCCCGATTTATCGAGACGAAGTGATCTCAAATTTGAATTTTAGTTCTGAGATTGCTTCTCCCGACTTTGTCGGGATCGCAATGACAGTTAATAACATACACTCACAAATAAATATTGGGAGGAACAAATGAAACAAATGCTACATTTTCTGAATTTCCTTTTTTATCCGGGAAGAAAGATATTTATTGCATTGCTTTTCTTTAGTGCTACAATGATAGCACAAGAATCAATCTCGTCTGATGAATTTCCCGTGGGAACGCCAATCCATCGTTTACAAGATTATCCCAATATCTTGGATGCTTTTAATACGATGGGATTTAATACAGTTTTTGAGCGTGCGGATGATTACACAAAAAATCGGCTAGAAAATTATAACCTGCTAGCCGTTAATGCAAGAAACGCTGCAGAATATATAAATCACTATACAACAGCTTATTACTCGAAATGGGAAGCTGAACAAAACCAAACTGATCAATCGAGAGTGGGCGTAAAGCACAAATGGGGTCAACCAGCCTACTGGAATGATGGTAATGATACTGTTTTATGCTGGTCAACAAAAAATCTCTCATCACCTAAGGATTCTGTTATGTATGGTCCGCATTACCGTCAGGATAATAGATATAAAAGATGGTTGTATCCAAATCCAAACTATCATAATGTTATGTACAATCCCCGAGATTTAGAATGGCATTGGATTATAATAATACTTTAGTTTCGCAGAATGAAGATGTTTGTATAATAAAAGTTGTTTACAGATATAAAATTGTTTATTCAAATGCGCCAGGTGATTACGAATATATTGACTCTGTTTTTCTACAAAGAACTTTAGAAGATATCAGATTTCAATTCAGATGGGGATTTTACTGAAATTAAGTTTATTGATCCAGATGAATCGTAAGAATATCCGGACGAATTTCTTTTACCTAAAGAATTAGAAAATATGGCGAACACACCAGAATATCTGTATCGAACAGATTCAGAATCATATACAGGAATACAATTCTGGGTAGATTGGTTAAGAACAGATACTCTTTGTACTATCTACACAGACTATGCTGAGGTTTATGATTATAATGGGTGGCGTAGGTACTTAGCTAATCCTCAAGAAGTAGAAGACAGTATTATTGCGTACACGCACAAAGCTTTCCCGAGTGGGATAACTTAATATATTGGGTCGGAGTTGATGAACCTTACTCTATAGATTGCTATACGCCCATTCATATAGTTGATTCGCTTATAAGAAGTGTTCAGGCACCGCCTCTGATGATTCACTTTGATCCTTCTTGGTGGCACGATTTTAAGATAAACGGTGAAGATGAGATAGCTGTGTTTGATAGTATCGCAAAACCATCAAAAATACTTCTTGGAATATATCCTTGTTCACCAAATTGGCCTGCTATTCGAAAGCAGGATTTTGATTGGCTCACGTTTAATTTTCAACGAACCAGTGCCCACGATTCCAGTTTCTGGTTTAAGCCTCAAACTTTTGGTTACCGGTTAGACAATGACTGGTGTGTCTGGCGTAAACCTGATCCACCTGAACTTATATCAATAGTAATGCTGGCACTTGCACACGGTGCAAAGGGAATTATATTTGAATGGTTTAATTCATATTCGCAAGATGCCGGTGTTTGCGATGCTGTGGTTTATATAAAGTGTCTTGTTGATGAAAACGGGAATCCACTTTCCCTTTATACTACAGTTAAGGATACTCTTGTTCCGCGCTTAAAAGGCAAACTTGGTACAACTTTAATGGATTTGGATTATACTGGTAATTTTATTCAGAGTTACTATGAAATACCAACACAAAACCCATTGCCCGATCCTCAAACAGTCGAGTATCTTACACTTGGATATGGTAATTACACTGCTCACAATATGTTTTGGCACTGCAGATTCTTCAATCAAAAAAATCATCTTGATAATAAATATTTTTTACTTGTTAATTTGTATCAAGGTGCAGAAAGCAAAACAATAAAAGTTAGAGTAACTCCACCTGTACAAGGATATGAAAATACAAGTTCAGAAATGTGGAGGGATATTTCGATGAAACGTTTCAAGATGAAATTATTAGCCAACAATCTATAGATTCTGATTATGAAAATGCTTTGACACTTGGAAGAAAAAAATGTGATATATTATTAAAAAGAAATTTAGAAACCAAAGTACTCCAAAACAAATTATCAGCTTATCTAATATCAAGAGGATTTGATTATTATTTGATCAAAAAGGTATGCAATAAATTAATAAAAATTAATCTTGAGGAAGATTAATATCCTATCTTCTTTTTCTTGGTTTCCTTCCAAATCTTCTTATTACACTTGCCAATTCATCAATTTCAACTTTCTTTACGGCATCACTAACCGAAAACCATTTTCTTTTTCGTAAATTTTTTTCGGGATAATCTTTAAAGACCCTAGTAACCCGCATCGAATAAACTTTTGTTAAAAGTTCGCTACCTTTTTTCCTGACTGTATAGCTGCCTAAAACTCTTGTTGTATTACTGCCTCGAATTCCAGCTTCTTCAAATGCTTCTTTCTTTGCAGATTGAAAAGCTGACATATGGTATTCAATAAAACCCTTTGGTATTATCCATTTTTTCTTTCGAATTGAAGTTACAAGAAGTACTTCCAGCTTCCCGTTTTTCCTTCTGTATGGGACAACACCTGATTGGTCAAAGTGGATTCTTTTTCTTGTTGAGGCCGATCTTTTCATTTACTTGTGCAAAGAATTATATTATCATTTCTTAAATTTGACTGTGCAAAGATAAATCGCTTGTCAATTATCAACAAACATTTACGCAAATTAATGCGCTTACTTGAAAACCAGTCACTAAAAAACTTTAACACATTTGGTGTGGTCGCCAAAGCAAAACTTTTCGCCGAAATTTTTACTGAAGATGATTTAATCCAATTACTATCAGACAACAGTGTGAAGCAAGAAAGAAAGTTTGTTCTTGGTGGAGGCAGCAATACTCTATTCACTAAAGATTTTGATGGTACAATAATTAAAGTTTCAATCCCGGGTGTAAATGTTATTGAAGAGGATGATGAGACAGTATTAATTGAAGTCGGTGCAGGCGAAGTTTGGGATGATCTCGTTAAATATTGCGTCGATAGGAATTATGGTGGTATAGAAAATCTTACACTCATTCCGGGCACAGTTGGCGCTGCTCCTATTCAGAATATCGGAGCTTATGGACAAGAACTTGCTGATGCTTTCGTGTCGTTGAATTGTGTAGTTATTCAAAATGGAGAGAAGAAAACGTTCGTCAAAGAAGATTGTAAATTTTCTTATCGAACAAGTATATTCAAACAAGATTTAAAGGATCAAGTCATCATCACTTCCGTAAAGTTTAAGTTGTCAAAAAGCTATAAACCATTTGCAACTTACAAAGCTTTGAGAGACTATTTATCAGAAAAAGAAATTGTTAATCCAAACGTAAATGAAATTAGGGAAGCAGTAGCTGAAATAAGGATGAGTAAATTACCTGATCCTGCAAAAATTGGTAATGCCGGAAGTTTTTTTAAAAATCCGGAAGTCAATTCTGAAATTTTGGAAAAACTTAAATCAGAATTTCCGGATATAAAAAGCTTCCCTTCAGAAAATGAAAAGATAAAAATTTCTGCTGGTTGGTTGATTGAAAAATGCGGTTGGAAAGGCAAACGAATTGGAGATGTTGGTACATCTAACGATCATGCTCTTATTGTATGTAATTATGGAAATGCAACGGGAGCAGAAATACTCGAATTTGCTATGCGAATTAAAGAGGAAGTAGCTAATAAGTTTGGCATTGTTCTTCAAGAGGAAGTAAATATCATATAATTCTAAATTGAATTTATAACTTCGAATCTTTAACTTCCCTAAAAATATTCTAAATAATTCAGCAGGATGGTAGAATGAAAGATCAGCAAAAAGAGAAACCTTCCACAGACGAGGGTATTTCTGCATATGAAAAGGCTGCAGAGGAGGGAATTGATCCTAGATGCATTCCTCAAAGACTTGATGGTCCTGTCCCGGAACATGATGAAATAAAATATCCTGACTATCCTGAATCGGATCAGGAAACGTGGAAATTTTTGTATGATCGGCAAATGAAATATCTTCCAAACCGCGCCTGTAAAGAATATATGAATGGAACAGAACTTTTAAATCTTTCGAATGATAAAATTCCATTTCTCAAAGAGTTGAGTCATGTATTTTTGAAAACTACAGGCTGGAAAGTAGCAAGAGTACCCGGATTGATTCATGAACAGAATTTTTTTGAAATGTTAAAAAGGAGGGTATTTCCATCAACTGATTATATCCGTGGAAAAGATGAACTTGATTATACGCCTGCGCCAGATTTATTTCACGATATATTTGGGCATATGCCTTTACTAACCAATAAAGCATTCGCTTCCTTCTACCAAAAATTTGGTGAAGCTGCTATGAAAGCACAAGGACAAAACAGAACAAAACTTGAAACATTTCATTGGTTTACTGTTGAATTTGGTCTTATAAATAATCCTGAAGGGCGGAGAATTTATGGTGCAGGTGTCTTATCATCATTGAAGGAAGTTCAACATTCACTTTCGGACCAGGTTGATGTTAGACCATTCAATCCAGAATTAATTGTGGTGCAGGAATATGATGTATGGCATCTTCAACCAATCTTGTTTGCAATCGATTCGTTTGAACAGCTTGAAGCTGGCTTTGACAACTGGTGTAAGCAGGAAGGATTGTTGAATTAATCAATTAGCTTTCCAAGTAGATTGAACTATTTACCACAATTCATTGTTTACAATCATTAATTGAATTCCACAATATTCATTCCTAAATTGTTATCAAAACTTATTACTTTTTTTAATGGAGAATAACTAATGGCACTTAAAGTTGGGGATAAAGCACCTGCATTCAAATTGAAAAATCAGGATGGTAAAACAATTTCTCTTTCGGGACTAAAGGGAAAACCTATCGTTTTATATTTTTATCCAAAAGATGATACTTCCGGATGTACAAAAGAAGCTTGCAATTTCAGAGATGAGTTCCCAAAATTTGGAAAAATGAAAGCGGAAATACTTGGGATTAGTGCTGATTCGGTAGAGTCGCATAAAAAATTTGCTGAAAAATATAAGCTTCCTTTTGATTTACTGAGTGATGAAAAGAAAGAGACGATTGAAAAATATGGAGTTTGGCAGGAAAAAAGTATGTATGGAAGAAAGTATATGGGAATTGTTCGAACGACATTTATCATTAATTCATCTGGAAAAATCAGTAATATTTTTCCGAAAGTAAAAGTTGATAAACATAATCAAGAAGTTATGGAAGCTCTAAAAGAATTATAATGTCAAAAAAAGTTTACTTAACTCGTCGCGAAACTTTTGCTGCTGCCCACAGATTATTCAAACCTGGGTTTTCTGATGAAGAAAATTTTAAAATGTTTGGTAAATGCAGTAATCCAAATTGGCATGGTCATAATTACACACTGGAGGTTACAGTTGTTGGCGACGTAAACGTTGATACTGGATTTGTTCTTGATATTAAAAAATTAAAAGAGATACTGCATAAGTATGTCATATCTAAAGTGGATCATAAAAATTTGAATATTGATACAGAATTTATGAATGGAATAATACCAACTTCTGAAAATATTACAATAGCAATATGGGGTCAGCTTGTGGATAAAATACCTGGCGGGAAATTATACTCGGTTAAATTATATGAGACTGAGAATAATTATTTTGAGTACAAAGGAGAATGAAATGAATAAGGATAAAGTAAAAAATCTAATCACTGACCTGTTAAAAAATATTGGGGAAGATCCAAATAGAGAGGGATTAATTGAAACTCCAAGAAGAGTTACTGATGCTTATGAGTTTCTTACTTCAGGATATCATAAAGATGTAGAAGAGGTAATGAATGATGCACTGTTTAATGAAAAATATGATGAGATGGTTCTGGTAAAGAATATAGATTTTTACAGTTTATGTGAACATCACATTTTGCCATTCTACGGAAAAGTTCATGTGGCTTACATCCCTGATGGAAAAATAATCGGTCTGAGTAAAATCCCAAGAATTGTAGAAGTATTTTCGCGCCGACTTCAGGTTCAGGAACGGATGACGCAACAGATTGCGGATACGCTGGAAGCATATCTTAAACCAAGAGGTGTTGCGGTTGTTTCTGAGGCGCATCATATGTGTATGATGATGCGTGGAGTTGAAAAACAAAATTCTTCAGCAACTTCAAGTGCTGTTCATGGTGATTTTAAGGATGATCCAAGAACACGTGCAGAATTTCTAAATCTGATTGCTCAAAAGAATTTATAAACATGGCTAAAAAAGACGGAATATGGATAACAGGTGCCAGTTCTGGAATTGGTAAAGCCATTGCACTCGAATTTGCAAAAATAGGATGCAATGTATTTATCTCAGCACGAAGATCTCAGGAATTGGAGAGGTTAAAAGATGAAGCTGGCAAAACAGGGGATAATATTTTTCCTTACCCTTGTAATGTTGCTTCTTCGACAAACGTTGATCAAACTGTCAAGAAAATAGTTAATGAGTTTGAATTAAATTGTTTGATAAATAATGCTGGAATTACTTCTTTTAAACATGCCTCAGATAATTCTGTAAATGAAATAAATGACATCATTAATACAAACCTACTTGGTTCTATTTATTCAATTAAATCTGTACTTTCTACGTTTATAAAAAATGAATCAGGTACAATAATTAACTTACTTTCCGTAGTTGTTGATAAAACATTTACAAGAAGTTCTGTTTATGCAGCTTCAAAAATGGGTTTACTCGGTTACAGTAATTCGCTTAGAGAAGAAGTTCGTAAACACAACATTCGTGTGATAAATGTAATCCCCGGAGCTACAGAAACATCAATGTGGTCGCAGGAAATTAGGAAAGAAAAAGCAGATTTAATGATGAATCCTGAGAGCATTGCCCACATAATAGTTTCCGCATATCTGCAAAAGGATAATCTGGTAACCGAAGAAATTATTCTTCGACCCATAACAGGAGATTTATAAAAAAACCGGCTATTTAAGCCGGCAATTGTGGAGAAGAAAAAATAAGATTACTAATCAATTTTTGGAGCTCTCATTTTTCGCATAACTTGTTTATCTCTTTGTCCACCATAAAAATTTGAAAATTTATTCCATTCTTGTTTCTGAGTATCATCCAATAATTGATATACATCCATTTGAAAATTGGCTTTTGAAATTGCAAGCTGATTTTTTGCCAAATTAATTGCTTCCACCTTAGCAATGTATTGTTCTCTTGTATAGTTACCCTTGTTTTTTAATTCAGCCATTTCAAGTTTTTTCTTTTCGAAATTTGCTTTTAGATCAACAGTTTCCATTTGATGATTTAATCTCATGGTGCTAATCTGATCCTGTTGTTCTTCTGTAAGATTTAACTTTTGAAACATTGGGAAGCGATCCCCTTTATTTTTATGATTCATCATTTCCTGTGCAAAGAGGTTTTGAATCATAAGCGCTGTGACAATAATGATGGCAATTACTGATATTTTAGATTTCATTATTTACTCCTTGTTGATTATTAGATATAATTGTTTTCTCTTAGACAGATATTGATTGATTCTGGTTTAATTAGGAAGATTTAAACCTTTAGCGATAATTTTGTGTTTAAATAATTAGGAATATTGTTAGTCCGGAATGAATGTAAAAACTGAAGATTTTGAGCTCATTAAAGATTTCCTTTCTGGTAATGAACAGTCATTCAATTTGCTTGCAAGGAGGTATCAGGAAAAAATTTACTGGCATGCGAGACGAATGCTAGGTGATCACGATGATGCACACGAAATCGTTCAGCAGGTTCTGCTAGTGATGCATAAAAAACTAAATACATTTAATTTTAGTTCATCATTGTATACCTGGATTTATAGAATAACTGCAACACGCAGTCTGAACTTGATAAGGAAAAATAAATTAAGAAGAATCTTAAGTTTTAGTTCGGATGAATCAATGGAAAACTACGGATATGAAAATATTATTGAAGGTATTGAATACAAAGAATTGATTTAGAAAAATGGAAAAACTCCTGATGAAATTACCAGTTAAACAACGTGAAGTATTTATTATGAGAAATTATGATGATCTTTCGTACGATGAAATATCGATCAATTACTGGAAAATCTGTTGGTGCACTTAAAGCAAATTATTTTCACGCTTTAAGAAAAATAAAGGAGCAAATGATCGACAATGAAAAATGATGAGAGAATAATAAAATATTTAGAAAATGATTTGAGTCCAGAAGAAAGAAGTGAATTTGAATCTGATCTTAAAAATTCATCTAAACTCAAAAATGATTTTGAAATGTATTTGAAATTGAATCATAGAGTTAAGGAATTGAAAGATGTAAAATTAAAACAGGCATATTTGGATTCAATCATTCCGGAGTTTAGAAACAATATTAATATTCGGAAACCTGTTACTATTAAAAGAAATTTGGGCTATGCTTTCGGGGCGATATTTTCGATGATTATATCAATAGCGATTTTCAATAATATTATATTTGAAAATACAGATATAAATTCAGTCGAAGTATTTACTGAATCGCTCAATCAGGATCAGAAATTAGAACTTCTGCAAAGTTTGAATGGAAATACTGAAGAATACGATATGATTTCAGTAAATCTTGACGATGCTAGAACTAACGAATCTGTTGCAATCAGAGCTTAATATAAATAATGAGATAGCGGAAGTTTATGATATTGGTTATAATGAACTGGTTGAAGAACTAAGCAAGACTGAGGCAGACAAAATTTATCAAGAAATATTAAATAAAAATTTTTCCCGAGAGGTTAATTTATGAAAGCATTAACGTTAATAATTTTAACCGCTTTATTTTTTTCAACAAATTTATTTGCTCAAAAGGGTAAATGGCAGGATGACGATTTACGTGCAAAATTCGAAGAACTTGAAAAAATAAAATTAATTGAAACCCTGCAAATGGATGAGGAAACCACCTTACGTTTTTTTGCCCGACGATCTGAGCACAAATCGCAGCAAGATAAAATTCAGGAAAATATTAAAATGAATATTGACAATCTTGATGCGATACTTAAAAGTGGTAGAGCTATCACAACTGAAGAACTCAAAACAAAAATTAACGAGATCAATAATCTTCAGTTGCAATTTGAAAAGAACAGGGTAGATTTTATTAATTCTCTTTCTGATATACTTTCTTATGAACAAATTGCGCAACTGATTATTTTTGAAAAACAGTTTAGAAATGAAATCCGAAAGCTCATTATGAGAGACCGGAGACCTCCACATGACCAGGAATGAGAATACAAGCTTGAGTAGAGAAAAATAATCCCATCCATTTCTTTAGGTTGATTTTCAAACGCTTCAGGCATATTTTTACCAACCTATTTTGCGGAAGTGGTGGAATTTGGTAGACACGCTATCTTGAGGGGGTAGTACCTTAATTGGTGTGCGGGTTCAAGTCCCGCCTTCCGCACTCAATCCAAATTCAATAAAAAAAGGAATAAATGATGACCAAAAACAAAGTCTTTCCAATTCTGCTTTTTTTCGTACTAATGTTCACATTCGTTTCGATAGCACAGGAAATGAATCCTGATGCTGGAAAACTTTATAATGAAGGAAACAGTCAATTGAAGGCTGGAAACTACAATGGAGCAATTAGCAGTTACGATCAAGCACTTGCAATCGAAAAAGATTATCGGATCTATTATCAAAAAGGTGTTGCTCAGAAAAAAAAGAATGATTTAGACGGTGCTAAAGCTTCGTTGGATGAGTGCATAAAGTTAAAAAGTGATTTCGAAGCCGGATACAATGCTTTGGGTGGTGTTTATTTTTCTATGGGAAATTATCAAGCTGCAATAAGTAACTTCGAAAAAGTTTTGGAAAACACGAATAATGCAAGCGTTTCTAAAAAAGTTAAAAAGAATTTATCTCTAGCCTACACAAAACTTGGTAACCAGGAAGAGACCCAAGGTAACCCTCAGAAAGCAGTAGAGAATCTAAATAAAGCTGTTGAAAATGATCACTATGATGCCGCATATTTATCACTCGCAAAATTGTATTCAGACTTGAGTGAGTGGGACAAATGTATTTCATCCGCTGAAAATGCTTTAAAATACAAATCAAAGATTACTATTGGTGGACCATATTATTATATGGGAATTGCGTATAAAGGCAAAGGAGATGCAAATAAGGCTAAGGAAATGTTCACGAAGGCAAAATCTGATCCGACATATCGTAAAAATGCGGAGTATCAACTCGATCTCCTCAACTAAATTTATTCAATTACTTTATTAAACCCTCTACGAAGAGGGTTTTTTTATTCAAAAAAATAATCGAATTGAAAAAAGAAATTTCCAAAAAATATATACTTCCTCTAATAGCAGCTGCTTCAGCAATCAATAAATTTAGTCTATTGAGAGAACTAATTCTTCAGGCGAAAACAAAAAGAGTTCCCTTTGCTAAGATCTATGAGACTCTTCTTCAAAATTATTTGTTCGCGGGATATCCCTCAACATTAACTTCGTTAAAAAATATTAAAGGAATATTATCCCAATAAAAAATTGACTGAAGTTGCAGATATGAATCTGTATCATTTCCGGCAAATGGGGGAGATACGTTGCAAAAAAGTTTATGGATACAAATTTCAAAAACTTATTAATAACATTAGTGACTTTTCTCCTGAGCTAGCTGAGTGGCTGGTGCTTGAAGGTTATGGAAAAGTTTTGGGGCGAAAAGGATTATCATTCAAAGAGCGTGAACTTTGTATTGTTTCAGTTCTCTCAGCAATGAAATTTGAAGAGCAACTTTACTCTCATATAAATGGAGCAATTAAATCGAAAGCATCGATTAGAGATATTGATACAGTAATTAAAAATCTAAATATCTTGGGAAAGAAAAGTTTTTCAAGTTTTGGGATGAAAGTTTTGAACAGATACAGGAAAGAAAAGGGAATGTCTTATTAGACATTCCCCAAATTGAATCAAAGAAAACTAAGTAATATAAAAGCATCAAGTGTGAAGGCAGATATAGTGTCTTCACCATCTTCCTTGCCAACGAGATTAAACATTTTATAGCTAGCATAAACATCAACGTCAATTATTGGGATAATTGTAATCTCTGTTCCTAATCCAATACCTGCACCGAATCTGTTTCCATCATAAGTAAAAGGTGTATCTTCCATACCGTTTGCTGTCAGTTTTCCAAAATTGCTGTAAAAAATATCCAGGGCAATATAAGGGTCAAATCCTGCTGGCAATGGAACAAAATTGTATTGAGCGCCTACTCCGATCTCCGTGATGGTTTGTTTAAATTCAACATTTGACTCCCCATAATAAATCGGATTTAATTCTCCACTTCCAGTTAATGAATGATATAGAAAATATGCCCTTGGTGTAATAGGAATAAGAGGTAATCCGAGTTTTGCAATTACTCCAAGATTCCATTCAGATGAAAATCCATAACCGCCATCGCCAACAGAATTAGTATAAGCATCAGGTGCTAAAATTTGTGTCAGCCCACCACCTGCCCCAATTTGAAATAATTGCGCATTTGATGAGGAAGGGAGTGAAAAAAAGAGTAAAATAACCAGAATAGCAGTTCCAGTAAATTTCATTGTTCCTCCATTGTTAAAATTTTCGATAACTATCGTTTCAAAATTAAAAAATAAAAGTAAGAAAGACTAAGACTATCTCATTGTATTATTTGAGAAGCCGTTAAATTCTAAACAATATCTTTAAGTGAATTCCCATATTTTATTATTTAGCTTGACTTTATGCTTCATATAACCAATATTTACCCTCATAAAAGCTAAGATTTTGGCTGTTTAGTTAGAAATTAATCTGAAACTATTAAAAAGGCAGTTTCGTCTTAAATCAATATATGATGCGTCCATTCATAAATAAAATTTGTATCCTTTCCATTTTATTCACGTTCATTTTTGCTGGATTGGTCTCGGCGCAAAACATTGCTGATGAATATAACACTGCAATGGATGCTTACAATAAACAACTTTTTGTTGACGCACAAAAAATATTTCAAAAGATTATTGACAATTATGGAATTGATGATGAGTTGTACGCATCAGCTTGTTACTATTCAGCAAATTCATTTCTTAAAATGAGGAAGAAAGATGAAGCGGCAACAGGCTTTGAGTTTATTGTAAACAATGTTACCTGGTCAAAATTTCGGGAAGAATCTTTATTCACACTTGGTTTGATTTATTATGATTTGGGGAGATATGCACTCAGCAGAAAAAATCATATTATGTTAATCTATCAGTATCCAAACAGTGATTATGTTGGAACTGCGATGTACTGGGTCGGTGAATCTTATTCCGCTGAAGGCAAACTTGATGAAGCAGTCGAATTTTTAACACAGGCAATTGAGGATCAATCAACAAATAAATCTCGTGATTATGCTTTATATGCATTAGCAAGCATTTACGAAAAAATGAATGATTATGAAAACGCTGTGAAATATTATGATCAGCTTTTAACATATCATCCTGATAGTCAACTTGCACTTCAGGCACAAGTCCGAATTGGTGTATGCTATTTTTATTTAAATGATTACTACAATTCAATCCTCGAACTTAGCAATCCTATGTTGCAGAATCTCTCACAAGATGAGCTGGCAGAATCATTATATCTTCTTGCTAATTCACACTATCGGGTTGAAGAATATGCTGATGCAGCCGCAGGATATTCTGAAATTATAAATCGATTTCCTAACTCAGAATATTATAGGAATGCACAATATGGTTTAGCCTGGTCTTTATTTCAACAATCAAAATACAATGAAGCATATGAAGTGTTTAACAGAATTTCCGAAGGTCAGGATTCGATTGCAATAAAATCTTTTGTCTGGAAAGGTGAATCAAAAAGATATGCAGGTAACACGCAGGAGGCTCTAACGATTTTTGAAAACTTTTTAAAACGATATCCGGATAATTCATTATCGCCATTAGTTGAAAGTCTTATTGGTCTGATTTATTTTGATCAAAATAAGCTTGATCTTTCGGAAGAATATCTGATAAATGGAACTTCATCTGACGACCCGGTAACAAGGGCAAAATCGTTTACGATGATTGGTGAGATTCAGTTACGAAAGAAAAATTATGTAAAAGCCAGAGGAAATTTTGAACCAGCTATCAGGATTACAGAAGCAGAAGATAATGTACACTTGCGTGCAATGCTTGGAATGGGGGTGTCACTTTTTCATCTTGGAGAGTATGAGAATGCCATCGGATATCTCAGAGATGCGGAAAATATAAATCCCAATTTTGAAATTGATAAAGTAAATTTTTATATGGCTGAATGTTACTTCAACCTGGGAAAATTTCAGGAAGCTCTCTTAAGATATAATTCAATTCAATCCACTGAGGATGTTTTTGTTAGACAAGTAATGTATTCAAAAGGATATTGTCAATTTAACCTTGGTAGCTATTCAAATGCCGCTTACCAGTTTTCAGAATTTATTGAAATTTATCCTAACGATGTAAGAACCACCGATGCAAAACTGCGATTAGCAGACAGCTATTTTGGTTCAAAGAATTTTGCAGCTGCGAGCAAAATATTTAAGCAATTATTTAAATCTGGAAAATATTCGTCCGATGATCCTTATACGTACTACCAATATGCTCAGGCATTGTATAAATCTGGTGAGACTAATGAGGCCATTGATGAGTTTCGAACTCTTCAACAAAAATTTCCACAATCACAATATGCCGAAAATTCTCTCTTTACTATTGGATTTATAAGATTTCAGGAAGGGGAATTTAAGGAAGCAGTAAAAGATTATCGATATGTACTACATGCTTATCCAAAATCTAACCTTGCACCGGTAATCTATTATTCAATAGGAGACGCGTACTTTAACCTTAGTATGTATGATTCAGCTATTGTTAATTACAGAAATGTTATATCGAAATATCCTTCGTCTGAATATGTTTTTGATGCAATTAACGGAATGCAGTATAGTTATGTCTCAATGGGTAAATCTGCTGAAGCAGTAGTTTTAATTGATAGATTTATTAGTCAAAATCCCAACTTAAAATTCTCCGATCAGATTTTCTTTAAAAAAGGAGAGATCTATTACAGCCAAAGAGATTATCAAAACGCAAAAATAAGCTACCAGGAATTTTTAGCTAAATATCCAAACAGCCAATATGTTCCTGAAGCGTATTACTGGCTTGGTAAAAGTTCACAGAACCTAAAAGAAGATGATGAAGCAATTTTCTATTTCACAAAAGTATTTGAAAACTATCCTCAATCAGAACAAGCAGCAATTTCTGTTATTGAACTAGGCAAGACCTACGAAACAACAGGGGATTATCAGGCATCAATTGAAGTGATGGAAAAAGCTTCCAGTATATTAAAAGATTCTCCGAGGCTACCCGAGGTACTTTATATGAAGGGAATGGCTTACATTAAAATTGAAGATGTTCAGAAAGCCTATGGAACTTTTGAAGAATTATCAATGTATCACAGCGAAACTATTTTTGCAGATAGAGCTAAGTTTGAAATGGGTGTAATTGATATGGCGGCAAATCGTTATGCAGTCGCTGATCAACATTTTTTGGATGTTGCTGAAAAAAGAACCGATGACCTTGGTGCCAGAACACAATATTATTATGGTCTTTCACTTTTTGAACAGGGCAGATATTCAGAATCAATTTCCGCATTGGTGAGAGTCCGAACTGTATATTCACAATACGAACCGTGGCTTTCAAAAGCCTATCTATTACTTGGTGATTGTTATGTTAAATTAAATGATAATAGACAAGCGGAAGAAATGTACAGGGTTGTTGTTACAAAGCACAAAGGAAATGAACTTGGAGAAGAAGCAAGAGAAAAAATAAATAAGCTTAAATGATAAAATACATTTTAACAATATTTCTATTAACATCGATAGTTATCTATTCGCAAGAAGAGCAAAATCCTAACGTTGAATTACCGGACTTTGTGATTTTTGGTCAGGAAAATATTTCGGTGAGAAGAGTTGATAAAATGGGTCCTGACTTTATCTCAACGGTTTCCAATGAATTTTTAAAACCATCCTATAAACCTGATTATCTGGATTTTGCGAAAATCTCAAATCCTGTTGAAGCAGAATTTTCACTCTTAGATTCGGCTGACTATCGAAAAGGATATATGGAGATGAAGGCTGGTATCTATGAATTGCCAGAAGGAAAACTCGATTATACCTTTCCTTTAAAAATGGACTGCTGCACGGTTTTGTAAGGGGCATCAATCAACTTTCGTATGTTGAAAATAGTCAAAGGCAATTTCTCGAAGGTGCAATGGATTTCGCCTACACGCTTCCAACAGATTTAAGTGCTTTGCCCGGAACAAAGTTTGCAATTAATGCTGACCATTCAAAAAACTTATTTAGATTTTTCGGCTCTAGTGATCCGGAACGAAAAAGAAATCTTAATATTGGTAATGCTTCGGTGACAATTCAAAATCTTTACATGAAGGATTTTATCTTTGATTTGAACGGTGGTGGAGATTTTACTTATCTCGATGATGAAACTTTTAATGAAACTCTGCTATATGCGAATGCTTTCGCCAAAATAAATATGAAAAGTTTGAGTATAAATCTTAAAGCAAATTATCAACACCAGAATTTAACTACAGATTCGCTGTCAGAGATGAAAACTGATGCATATTATTTCCGACCATCAGCCTCTCTCGAAATTTTTAATAAAATAATGTTGGAAGGTGGATTCACATTTTCTGCTGCAAATGCTGAGTATCTGAATGGGTTATATGCATCTTTAAGTGCAGAGGTTGCTAAGAATCTTATAGTTTATGGAGAGTACTCACCGATTGGTGAAAATCAAACTGCTGGTAATTTTTTAAGAGATAACCAATATTATGATCAGCAGGATTTGAATAGAGTTTTTGTGAAGAAGAAAAATAAAATAAGAGCTCTTGTAAAATATGAGTATGACAAATATTATCAGATTGATGGTGGCGTGGAATATTTCAATACTAAAAATCTTCCATACTATAATAATCCTGATACATCAGGATTCTTTGAAGTGCTAACTTCAGATGCAGTCAGCTGGAATATCTTCATGAACTTTCTATACTATCTTGGACCCTATGGATATTTTTATGGTACCTTAAATTATTTCAGTGTTGAAAACTCAGCGTCAAAGAAAATCCCGTATAATCCAAGCTACCAGGCTAGTTTGATTTACGGCTACGATTTTTTGCCAGATTGGAATGGAGAAGTAAAATTTAACTACATTTCAGACAGATATGCCGATTTGGAGAACGATGAAGGTAGAAAATTACCTAGTCTTTTTAACTTAGGATTGAAAGTTTCATACCAAATGCAGAAGAATTTTGGTTTGTTTTTTGAGCTAAATAATATATTTGATGTAAAACGAGATACCTGGGAAGGATACCAGGAAATGCCGATAGAGGTATTGGTTGGCGCGAATTACTTCTTCGATTGATCAAAATTTGCGAAAACAGAGAATAATTATTAATTAAGCATTGAAATGTTAAGCAAAGATGAATTAATAAAAAGTGTAGCTCAAAGCTGTGGGGTTTCTGTCGAAATCTCTTCATTCTTTTTTGAGGTATTTGTTAACAGGTTGAGTAACAAACTTAAACCTGGCGAATTACTCCATTTCCATAATTTTGGATATTTTCATAAAAGAAACTGTAGAATTCAAATCGAAAAAACTTCAGAATCACCTACACCAAAATCATATTTAATTCAGCTGGTTCTTTATTCTCCGGATACAAAAATTAAAAGTGATTTAAGTGATTTACAGTTTCTTAAGATACCCAACCTTAAAAACACTTTGGGTTGATGATAAAGAATTTCAAAAGAGCTTAAAGTCGGGAGATTTTGCCCCATACGATGATAGAAACCAACTTATAAAATCATTTGCAACAAAAGCTGAAGTAATTATATCAAGTTTGCGAAAAGATTATGACAGCGAACTGGTTGAAGAACTTATAATACCTTTAACCTTTGATTTGAATTTTCTAGTGAAATCAGGTCGTAGAAGTTCTTCTTCAGTAAATAGTTCAAATAATAATTCAAAAGAAGAACCGAATTTAAATGTTGAAAAGAAACCACTAGAACCATTCCCTGGCAAGGAAACACTACAGCCAGATAAAGTAGTAAGTAAAGAAACAGAACAGGAAACAAACGAAAATGGTCTACCCTGGACTTATGGCAAAAAATTTTTAGAGGTAGATAAATCAGAAAAATTGAAACCTATTCCGGAGAGCAACACAAAAAAACAAGCTACGGATTTTCGATCAAACGCTGAGACTGAAAAAAATAGCCGGAGTGAGCAGGCTGCAAGGTTAAAAGATTTTGAACCGGTTAATGCACATCACCCTACTCCTAAAACTGAATCAGCCAAAGTTAAAACTTCAGGAACAGTAAAATTCAGTGTTCACCAATCAACTGTTGATGAACCTGATATATCGGAGAGTATAAGTAAATTCACAGAAGTCAAATCTAAAACCGAATCTTACCGTCAAAAAGGTGATTTTGGCAAATCAAAAAACAGATATGACAGATATTCATCAAGAAGATTATCCAATGAGAAAGCGTTTACTGCTAGAAGAAATTATCTGCCGATAGTAGCGGCGGTTGCATTCATTATAATTGCAGCGATTGTCGTTTATATTTATTTTATTAAAGGTGATGGAAACACAGCAAATGCAGAAAGTGTTCTGACCGGTATTACACCTCCTGATAATGTAAATGTTATCGATAGGGATTATGATGTTGTTGTTTCGTATCCATATCCTAAAATGGGGAACCGAATTGAAATGTCTGGTTTTAGTGATGATATATTTTCAAACGTTTCTTCAACAACAGAAATAAAGAAAGAAACAAAACCCGAAGTTAAACCAGAGATCACTACTAAAAAGGTTACTGAGCTAAATGAAAAACCAAAAATTGAGACTAAAACTGTACCTACGGCAGAAGAAAAATCGAAGCCTAAGGTCGAAAATAAAAATGAGGATATAAGCCGTATATTTCTGTACAAAAATTTCTATGTAGTGTATGTCGCAAGTTATAGTTCTGAAGAAGTAGCTAATCGTGAGGCAGATAAATATTATGACCTGGGTTATAATGCGTTTATTGAAGACACCCAAACACGTGATGGAAAACCGTTGTACAGGCTGAATGTTGGAGACTTTACATCCGAGGATTTTGCAAAACAGTTTCAGGAGAAATATCTTAAATAATAAATAATATTTGGAGAGCTATGAATCTATTTGAAATCTTCCTAAAGGGCGGTGTGATAATGTGGCTGATTTTATTTTGTTCAGTTATTGCACTTGCTGTTGCCATAGACAGATTTTTTATTCTCAGAAAAGCTAAAATAAACCTGCCTGCGTTCCTTGTCAGGATAAGAGGGTTCATAAAGAACAAAGATATGAGTGGTGCCGCTTCATTTTGTTTACGGGAAAAGTCGCCAATTGGTAATATGGTTAGAAAGGGATTGAAAAAATTTGGATTAGGACACGAACGGGTAAAAGAAGCGATTGAAAATGCGGGAAGACAGGAAGTTAGCAAACTCGAAAAAGGTCTTTCTATTCTGGCAACAGTAGCTGGTGTTGCACCTTTGCTTGGTTTTCTTGGAACAGTTACCGGAATGATTCAAGCCTTTATGAGAATCGAAGATCTGGCCGGAGCCGCAAATCCCAGTGATCTTGCTGGTGGAATTTGGGAAGCGCTAATAACCACCGCATTCGGGTTAATAGTTGGTATTCCATCATACGCATTCTACAATTATTTTCTAAGCGCAATCAAAAAGTTTGTTTCTGACATGGAAACTGTCGCAAACGATGTAGTTGATACAATGCAGGATAGCTCACGTGATTCGATAGACTTTGATGATGAAATTGAAGTTGAGATGTAAGGTGGAATTATGAAATTCACTACTTCAAATCAGCCTTTAACGATTTTTTCATATTCATCTCTTACCGATATAGTTTTATTGCTGGTAATATTTTTTCTTTTGACATCACAATTTGTTATTCAAACAGGTGTAAAGGTTAAATTGCCCGGTTCAAAGACAAATGAATTGTCTGAACCAACAAAAATGATTGTTACAATTACTTCAGCTGGTGTTATCTATGCTGGTCCCGATCAGACAACAATAGATTTGCTGCCCGGTAAATTAACGGAAATACGTGGAGCAAATGATGAGGGTAGTCTTGTCATTAGGGCTGACAAGACGGTTCAGATCGATATAGTAATAAAAGTAATTGATGCTGCCAAATCTGTGGGCATTGGTAAATTCACAATAGAAACGGAAAAAGAAAATCCATAGGAGGAACGCTATGTCTTCCAAAAAAAGTTCGGGAATATCTTACAGTATTTCCTTTGTATTACATGCTATTGCAATAATTCTTTTGCTATTGATTAATCTGTCATTTGATTATTTACCATCAGAATACGTTGAACTGTCTTTTGGTATTTCGGATCAAACAGGTTCTTCGGGAGCACAAGGAAATAAAATTAACATAATAAAGGAAGTTCCAAAGCCAAGCGAAAAAGAGAAATCCAAGGAGAAGAGTCCTGAAGTTAAAGAGGTGGAATTACCTGTTGCAATTAATACTGAAAAAGAAAACGTTGTTAAACCAGCTAACAATGAAAAAGAAATAGCTGAAGAAAGAACAGAGTTAAATACCGAAACCACTACATCAAATTCAAAAAGCAGTGAAGAAGGAAATAATAGTGAAGTAGATGGTAATTTTGGTTTTGATATTGATTGGGGAGGAAAAGGTACCAGAAAGATTTATAGTTTTATTCTTCCACAATATCCTGATGGAGTAAAAAAGGAAGTAAATATTAAACTTCAATTTACAATTCTACCAGATGGTACTGTAGGCACAATTATTCCAAAAATGAAAGCTGATACCAGGTTAGAAAATGCTGCAATTAATTCATTGCGACAATGGAGATTTGAGGCTTTAAGTTCAAGCCAAAGACAAGTTGAACAGACAGCGGTTATTGTGTTCCCTTATCGTCTGCAATAGATCGCCTATAATAGATTTTGTAAAAAAATATTTCCACTAGAGTTAATAGGGTTAACGAAAACGTATCACGATCATAGTAGAAACCGAGTCCATTTGGTTCCATAAAAAATTTTGCAATCATTCCTGTAATAGTCCAACCAACTGCGAATAATATTAATATCAAGCTTACATTCATTACTGCACCAGATATTCCATCTGTCTGCCATTTCCACGTAAAAATTATCAGAATAAAAATAAAGTGTGCAAAAAAGATAAATGCAGATATCATATTAATTCGAACGAATATTTCTCTTGTTTATAATTGCTGTCGCTACAACTCCTCCTATCATACCAAATATTGAGTACGAAATTAGGTTTGTTAATGTTATTATCAGCGAAAAGTAAAATGAGAATCCTTTCGACTGAATTTCTGCTACCATCTGTTTCAATAATTCCATCGCATCGTCAGCTGCCTGACCGATGTTCATATCTTTAATTACACTTTCGGCTTGTGGTAATGATGTAACCAGGTCACTAGTTCGTGTGAGATAAGTTATTATAATCTCAAAACCACTTGCAAATAGTGCTGCAAAAATTGCAGTAAATAATCCTAGTATAATTCCGGTTCCGGTATCAATTTTTAATATACCCAGTTGTGATTTTTTATAAAGAACTATTGAAATTCCAGATGCAACGGGTACTAGTAAACAGCAGGCTATACCCTCCATACCTGGAACTGTTGTTAGGACAGCTGCTCCAAAGCCGCAGACTAATGCTGGTAAATATTTTTTATTCATTCCTATTTATGGATTTAATTGAAAAATAATTTTCTAATTCATTTATTAAAATTAAGTATACCACACTTCCAAATATTAATCCTGTTGACAGTGCAACAAACTTTGAGTAAGTGTAGAACCCAACAGTTGTAAAAAATACATCTATAAATAGTGGGACCAAAGCAAGTAATAATAGATTTAATCCAAAATGTGGAATCTTATAATTGAAAGTGATTAATCCGACTATAAGTGCGCCCAAATATATACCTGTGCATCGTGCACAAACAAACATACTTTCATCAGCGATCATAAAACATTTGCCAATTTCCTGATGACATACACCTGAATATATTCTTGATAACGAATAGTGAATTAAAGAATTTTTCTGGGAGATAGCAGAGGGATGAATGAATCCCAATATCCAAATACTTAAGATCGTAAGTATAAACAATCTCAAAAAAATATTACTTCGAAGATTTGGGGTAAAAGTATTCAGCGAATTGATTTTGTGTTCGTGTAACAAATCTTCTATCTCAAATCCTATTAAAAACTAAAATTTCTTTTTTTGTTAGTAGGTAAAGTTTATTGTTATAAACCAGGGAGGAAACTATTTTTGTATTGAGAGGTAAATCTTCAAGTAAAACTTCCTTTAATGTTATCTCAGGCGCTCTGAGATTGGCCATATAAATTTTCCGTTCGGTTGATAAAGTCATCCGATCAAAGATAATCCTAATGCTAATATAATTATCAATCCCTGATATTTTGTTTATGCTGTTCCCGTATTGATCAAAAATTATAATTTCACTTCCATCAATTACGAAAATATTATTCGTTCCTGAAACAGCTAGCTGTCTTGGATTTTGCAGTGCGAAATTTCCATAATCATAGCCACCAAAATTTCTAATAAAATTTCCAAATAAATCGAATTGCACTATCCTGGTATTTTCCGAGTCGAGTATAAAAACATCGCCTTGATTTGACATAACAGCACTTAGTGGGTAACCAAACCTCTCTGCTTCATTATCGCTATCCCTTGTATAAATCTGGAAGTTAAAATTCATATTCTTGTCAAGTCTTTGGATACGATTATTGTTTTTATCAGAAACATAAATTTTAAGAGCATCTGCAAAAACATCTACTGGATCATCAAATGCTGTCTCTCTCCAGCCAAATCCACCAATTTTCAACATTAAATTTCCCAGCGTATCCAAAGCATAAACTTCATCGGTGTTAATATCCGTTACGTAAATAAATCCTGCTGAATTAATATAAAATGAAGATGCACTTATGAATTTACCAAAGGAATTTTCGTATTGATATTTCTGAGGAAATGCTAACGATCCGATAAAAAATACAAGTGTTATTAAGTAAAATTTCATTTTTAATATCATTTTTTTTGTAATCAATATTAATGAATAATAGATTTAAATAAAACTGAATTTAGAGTTAACAGATCAATATAATTCAGTTACACCTTTGGGGTTAATAGCAACAAATATTTTTTCGTTCGTTGCTGAAAGTGAAGGCCTTTTACTTTGTAAATAGAGGGGTGTCTGTCTATATTTGGATAATAAATTTTGTCCCGTGGTGTAACTGGTTAACACGTCTGACTCTGGATCAGAAGAGTCTAGGTTCGAGTCCTAGCGGGACAGCTCCTTAAACATTACCAATTGACAATTATTACTGACTACCATTTTTTATTTTCATTGTTAATTGGAAATAAAAACCGGCGCGTTCGTCTAGTGGCTTAGGACATCGCCCTCTCAAGGCGGAGATCGCGGGTTCGAATCCCGCACGCGCTACAAAATCTAAGAACTTCTTGTTTATTCTCTCCTGACTAGTTCTGACAATAGAAGTCGAGTTGAAAAATCCTATTGTATCCCCAAGTTCAGTTATATGTGCCAATGCTATCTACACTGGTTATCCTTAAAATTAATCGCAACATCTGTACTTATAAAATCCTCGATATGTAGAATTCGGGAATTCTTCTATTTCAGTTTTTATTTTAAAACAGTTAAAACTACCCGCAGGTGTTCCGACAATTGTTTTAGCTAATACAGTTCTTTTTAATGTAAACGGAGAGATAGTTTGTGTCCAGATTTTACCAACTGCTAAAGGATATACCAATACTTTCCTTTCAGGATCATAATATTGTAGACTATCTTCAAAAGAGATTCTTTGCGTAATATCAACCAATGGATTAATATTTTGTTTCAAATAGATTTTGTATAATGAAGTTATTGATTTGGCTGACACTTTTGGGAAGAATTGGTTGTGAACTTCCTGCACCTGCATATGCAATCCCATTCAAACCAGAACTGGAATTTCTATACCAGACATAATTTATGTTTTGAGGTGTATTTAAATCATATGAACTAATGACTACAAGATCTTTAATATTTCCTAAAGTAACATCTTGTTCAATCACTTTCGCAATTGTGTTTCCGATAAAAAGTGTATCATTACCATAAACATTTCCGTTGCTGTCATAAAAAGTGAGTGTAAATGTAGTGGTATATTCCCATTCATTTCCAAGTCCGGTTGGATATTTTTTAATTCCTGATGAATTGGTGGGATCATCTTCGCTGCAACTTAGTAAAAGAGTGAAAGATACTACTAAAAGAACATAAATTATTCTTTTCATAAAACTCTCTGATTTTTGCTATCCAAACATAACGCTTTTTATTAATCTGGAAAATGTAAAATGAAGAGGAGTTAGTTATATTTCAATAAAAATATTTAATATTTATGAAGAGATTCGAAAAACATATTTTTGTTTGTGAAAACAAAAGACCTGATGGACATCCTAAAGGTTGTTGTGCTGACAAAAATAGTCCTGAAATCCGGGCATTATTTAAAAAGAGATTGAAGGAATTAGGGCTTAATGCGCAAATTCGTTCAAATGCAGCAGGCTGTTTGGATGCTTGCGAGCATGGTGTAACCGTTCTTATATATCCGGAACAGGTTTGGTACGGTGGAGTTACTCTAAATGATGTTGAAGAAATTCTGCAGACTCATATATTGAAAAATGTACCAGTTGAGAGATTGAAAATAAAGGATGCAAAGTTTAATAAAGATGAAAAGAAGATCTGATACAGAACGTGCAAATGAAATTCTAAAACGGTTAAAAAAAGAATATCCAGTTGTTGAGATAGCTTTGGAATTCGGCACACCTTTCCAGTTATTAATTTCAACTATACTTTCTGCACAATGCACCGACGCAAGAGTAAACCTCGTTACAAAATCTTTATTTAAAAAATATAAAAAGCCGGAAGATTATTTAAGGGTTACGAATCGTGAACTTGAAAAAGATATATTTTCAACTGGATTCTATCGGCAAAAGGCGAGAAGTATAAAAAATTGTTGCAAAGTACTTTTAGAAAAATTTAATGGAAAAGTTCCAAAAGATTTTGAGTCTCTTAATTCTCTCCCGGGAGTTGGAAGAAAAACCGCTTCTGTAGTTGCTGGAAATGCATTTGGAATTCCGGCAATTGCAGTCGATACTCACGTGATTAGATTATCAAACCTGATGGGTTTTGTTAACTCAAAAAATCCAGAAAAAATTGAGGAAAAACTGAAAGAACTTTTTAATGGAAAAGAATGGATAAATCTTGGTCACTATTTGATGAATCACGGAAGAAAGATTTGTATTGCGAGGAGACCCAAATGTTTAGAATGCGTAGTCGGTGATTTATGTCCTTCTTTCAATCAAGGTAATAACTAAATAAAAAAAACAATTATGGAAAATTTAGAACTAGATAGAGACGCATGTTTTTCGATTTTAAAAGAATACACCAAAAGTGAAAGCCTGATCAAACACGCATTTGCAGTAGAAACTTGTGTGAGAGCTTATGCAATAAAAAATAATGAAGATGAAAGGTTTTGGGGAAATGTTGCATTGCTTCATGATTTCGATTATGAAATGTATCCTACAGAAGAAGGACATCCATTTAAGGGAAATGAGATCTTAAAAGAAAAAGGTTTCTCGGAAGAATTCAGGAAAGCGATAATGTCACATGCAGACTATACAAACATCAAAAGGGAATCGTTGTTGGAAAAGACTTTATTTGCCTGTGATGAACTCGCTGGGTTTATAACTGCAGTTACTTATGTTCGTCCTTCAAAATCGATCGAAGAAGTTGAGGTTAAATCGGTACTGAAAAAAATGAAAGATAAAGCTTTTGCTAGGGCTGTCAGCAGAGACGATATTAAAATTGGAGCTGAAGAAATTGGTATCCCACTCGAAGAGCACATTCAATTCTGTATAAATGCAATGAAAAATAATAAAGAGTTAATTGGCTTATGAGGGCTGGTGATATCGCTCCGAACTTCAAACTTAAAACTATGGATGGGAAAGAGTTTGAACTTTATCAAAATCTGGATAAAAAAGTTTTACTTGTATTCTATCCAAAAGATGATACTCCTGTTTGTTCTTCACAGTTAACTGAATATAATGAGAACTATGATGAATTCATTCTAAACGGAATAAAAGTGGTTGGAATAAATGCGGATACCATTCAATCTCACGCAAACTTTTGTACAAAGCTTAATCTAAAATTTCCATTACTTGCTGATGAGAAAAAAGAAGTAAGCAGGCGATTTGATGCTATAAACATCTTTGGAACAAATAAAAGGATGGTTGTCTTGATCGGGCAAGATAAAAAAGTAATCTGGACAGATTCAACAATTCCAATTACATACATAAAATCGAAAGAAATACTAGAAAAAGTGACTGGAAAAGCAGCGAAGAAATGACTTGACTGGTAAGCTAATAGTTGACTAAATTTCGATTAAATTAAAGGAGAAATAATAGGGTTTTGCTACATCATTGATATTCGGAAATGGATATCAAACTTAATTAAGTATCTAGAAGAAATATTTCGAAACTGAGTAATTTTCTATTACCTTAAAATGATTAGCAAAATCGCTTCTTCAATTTTGGTGTTTTCTGCACTGCTGTTTCCCCAACAGGATTATAGAATAATTTCCTCAGATCAAAATTCAATCATAATTGAATACACACCACAATATTTAGATAGTTCAATACAAAAAATAGATGTTCAGGATTTCAGAAACGTAGAGATTGCGTTTGGATTTATAGATGAATCAATCGCAATAGGAATGCCTGCAATACCTGAAAGAAAATTTGTAATCGGTGTTCCTTCCGAGTTTGGCAATACAATTGAAATATTAAGTTCTATTTACTCGCAAATTGACGGAAGAGTAATGCCGATACCTTCTTTGAAAAAAGAAAACTTTCTAGATGGTAATGATTATGAAATTTCAGCCGAGTATTATAACTATCAGGATTATCCGGAGTTAGTCTCATTTGGTGATTATGGAATCGCAAGAGGCTTGGGAACTCAAGACATCAGAATCTTTCCCGTTAAATTTGATGTAAGTTCCAATACGATAAAATTATATTCTAAAATTATTTTTCAGATTAATTATGGGAATGGTCAATTCTCAGGTAGAAAAGTAGATGATGATTTATTAAAATATTCAATAATAAATTATGATAACGCAAAATATTGGGTGAATGCCAGAAACAGGTTAGCAAAATTAGGCGGAAGTGTTTTGGCTAATGGAAAGTGGGTTAGATTTGAAGCACCGACAGAAGGAATTTATAAAATAGATAGGGCTCGTCTTGAAGCATTTGGTTTTGATGTTTCAAATGTTGACCCCCGAACAATAAGAATTTACAATAACGGTGGAAAAGTATTACCTGAAAGTCTTTACGTTCCTCGTCCAATCGATTTGGTTGAAAATGCAATTTTAGTTGTTGGGGAAAGTGATGGTAGTTTTGATCAATCTGATTATATACTTTTTTATGGAAGAGGAAGCCAGTTCAGAGATTTCGATCCGCCAACCAAAACAATTAAACGATTTAACCATCCGTTTTCTACTAAAAATTATTTTTGGATTACAGCCGGCGGCGAAAATGGAAAGAGGATACAAACGAAGTCAAGTTTGAATACTAACCAAAATTATACTCAAACTTCTACGACTGCTTTTGTTGATTATGAAGTTGATAAAATAAATCTTGCAGAATCAGGAAGAGAATTTTTTGGGGATAACTTCTCAGAAAACCAACCAGCACGAACTTATATAAATGAATTGAATAACAGAATTTCTGATTTCCCCATTAGTTATATTTTTAGATTTGTGAATGCTTCCCAGGGACCTTTTATTCTTTCAGTAACAGATAATTCAACTTCCATATATTCAGGAACTTTAGCTGGCTATAATGGTGAAGATTACACTTATGGGAAAGCTTACACAAAGTCGGGGATATTTAACGGAAATTTGCCCGATAATCGGAGTGTTCTGAAATTTACAATAAATTCTTCTTCAGTTTCATCCATAGGCTATATTGATTACTTTGAGATTACTTATGAAAAGGAGTTAAAACCTGTTGATAACAAGCTAATCTTTTTTTCCAAAGATACTTCTGCAATCGTTGAATATTATTTAAATAGTTTCCCATCTTCAGATATAAATGTATTTGATGTTTCTGATTACGCTAATGTTAGAAAAGTAGATCCGAAATCCGGATGGCCGAGTGGTGGAGACTTTAGATTCCAGATGACAGAAGATGCAGATTCAATCAGAAAGTATATTGCTGTAGCTAATAGCAGCTATTTATCTCCCTCAAATCCAGTTGATGTAAATAATCAAGACCTCAGAGGCATTCAGGATGGTGCAAAGTTTATAATTATCACTCATAAAAATTTCCGTAGTGCTGCAGATAGATTAAAAGAATACCGCGAGAGTCAGGCTCCGGTTCCTATCTCTACAATAGTTGTTGATGTAGATAGTATTTACAATGAATTTTCCTGTGGTGTTCAAGATATCTCTGCATTAAGAGATTTTATAGAGTATGCTTATGACAACTGGCAGTCAAAGCCGGAATTTTTTATGTTCATGGGAAAAGGAACTTACGATTATAAGAATGTGGATGGTTACAGCGATAATTACATACCTACCTGGCAAACACAAGAATCGTTAAAACTTATTTATGGTGCTGATTCTTATTGTTCGGATGATTTCTTTGCAAAAGTTGATGGAGAAGATTCAGTCCCTGATATAGCTTTTGGTAGATTGAGTGTTAAAAGTGCAGAACAAGCAAACACCTATATAGATAAAGTAATTTATTATGAGCAAAACAGTGAAAGGGGAAATTGGCGTAATCTAATTACACTAGTTGCCGATGACGGATTAACATCTTTAGGAAATGATGGATCAGCATATACCGCACCTGCAGAACATCTTGCCAATAGCATAATTCCACAATCTTTTGATCTGAAAAAAATATATTTAGCTAATTACCCTGCGGTAATTACGGGTAATGGAAGAAGAAAACCTGCTGTAAATATTGATATAATTAAAGCCATGAATCAAGGAACTTTGCTAATAAATTATATAGGTCACGGAAACCCCAATGTTTGGACGCATGAAGTTGTTTTTGATAGAGCAGTTGCTCTTCCTCAACTAAAGAGTGATAAGTATTTTTTCTTGTGTGCAGCAACTTGTGATTTTGGATACTATGATAAACCAAATTCACAGAGCGGGGCGGAAGATTTATTATTCTTGAAAAATGGTGGTTCGATAGCTACATTCAATTCTTGTCGACTTGTGTTCTCAAGTTCAAACAATGCAATGAACTATTCTTTGATGGCCAATCTACTAACATTACCCAGAGATACTTTAAATTATAATGTCCCAATTGGTATCGTATTAAAAACAAAACAAAATTACAACGATGTAAATGCTCAAAAGTTTCATTTGCTTGCTGATCCAACTATCAGATTAAATGTACCCCAATATGTTGGTTCAATCGATTCGATTAAATGGACAACTCTTAAATGCCGATATCCAAATAAAAGCTCTCAGTAATACAAAAATTGCAGGAACTATTCTTAAACCAGATAGCACTAAGTGGAGCGATTTTAACGGTGAAGGAATTTTGACAGTATTTGATTCAGAAAGAACAAAATATTTAGAAGAAATAAATAATTACCCAATGAAAATTCAAGGTGGCATTATATTCAGAGGAAGAGTTTCAGTTAATAACGGTGAGTTTGTTGCAGACTTTGTTGTTCCAAAAGATATTTCTTATGAGAATAAAAATGGTAAAATAATTTTTTATTACTATGACCTTGTTTCAGATGGACTGGCTTTTACAAACAAAATTGTTGTTGGTGGAACGGATACCACAGCTGTTAATGATGGCAAAGGTCCGGATATCGATATTTTCTTTGATGATGCTTCTTATGAAAATTCTTACTTAGTAGGGCCCGAGCCCAAACTTATTGTTGACCTTTTTGATGAAACTGGATTGAATACAACCGGCACAGGAGTTGGTCATAAATTGGAAGGAATACTTAATAATGACCAGGGAAACCCAATTGATCTTACAGAGTCTTTTATAGGTGAATTAGATGCAGGTGGCAAAAAAGGAGAAATCAATTATAGGTTTAATAAAATGAGTGAGGGTGATTATACAATTGAGGTAAAAGCCTGGGACGTTTTTAATAACTTTTCAAATCAAAAATCATTTTTTACAGTTGTAAATTCAGATGGACTGGTTGTTAGAGATGTTTACAATTATCCAAATCCATTTAACTCTAATACAACTTTTACATTCCAGCATAATTTAACTCAACCGGTAGATGTAAAAATCAATATCTATACTATTGCAGGAAGAAAAGTTCAGGAGATTGAAGAGAGAAGTATTAATGAAAAATTTGTGAAAATTTATTGGGATGGCAGAGATGGAGATGGTGATCAAATGGCTAATGGCACTTATCTTTATAAACTCATTGTGAGTACATCTGATGGAGAGTTCACACAAAGTGTAATTGGGAAAATGGCGATAATAAAATAACAGCTAATTTTTTGAATAGTTTTAATAAACAATATTTACTTATATTTTAATCCTATTAGGTGAAATAATGATAACATGTGGAAATAATAATTTTTTCAGGAGGAAAAATAAAATGAAAATGGTTCTTTTCTTTTCCTTGGGCATTCTTTTATTTTCGGCTGTACCGGCAAATATTTATGCTCAGGGAGAGGCAGCTGTTCCATTCCTTTTACTTGCCCCGGATTCCCGATTCAGTGCTATAGGTGAATCAGGTGCGGGTCTGGCAGATAACTCTGCTGCTATATTCTGGAATCCTGCTGGTATCGCATTTCTATCAGGGACAGAAGTTAGTATTACTCATAGTAATTGGCTGCCACAATTTAATCTAGATCTGTTCTATGACTTCCTGTCTTTCAGGACTTATATGGAAGATATAGGTGGAAGTCTTACCTCAAGTATTACTTATATGAACTTTGGTGAGTTTTTTAGAACCGGCGAGAATGATCCTACAATCCTTGGCACTTTTAGTGCTTTTGATGCCGCATTAACTCTTGGTTATGCAACAAAGCTTGGTCATGATTGGGGAGTTGGAATGAACTTTAGAATAATTCATAGTCATCTTTCTACACAACCAACCGGTGAGGAAGAAGGATCAGGAGTTGCAACAACGGTAAGTTTTGACCTTGCAGCAATGTGGAGACCGGAACACCTCAATCTTTTTGGATGGGTGACTGAGAACAGATTTAGCATTGGTGCTAATCTTAGTAACCTAGGACCAAAAATAACTTATATAGATCAGGCTCAATCTGATCCGATTCCAACCAACTTTCGTTTAGGAATGGCATTCCATTTATTGAAAGATGAATTTAATTCATTGATTTATACACTGGACTTCAGCAAACTCTTAGTCAGCAGAGATAGTTCAGGTCATTCTGATCAATTTTATCAAGCCATATTTACTGCGTGGGGAGACGATACCTTTAGCAACGAACTAAGAGATGTTGTTACCTCAATGGGATTAGAATACTGGTATGGAACACCTGGCGATTTTCTTTTTGCACTTAGAGCTGGTTACTTCTATGAAGATCCATCTTATGGAAACAGACAGTTTATGACATTCGGTGCTGGTATAAGATATGACATTTACGGGTTTGACTTTAGTTATATAAGCTCTATTGCAGAAAATCATCCACTCGATCAAACTTTAAGATTTACAGTGGCAATCGGTTGGGGCGCAGTTGAACAAGAGAGAGGCTTCCCAAGGGGCATATAACATTCCGATATGAAATATTTTCTTGTTTCCATTCTGATTTTATTTGAATTGGGCAGCATATCTGCCCAATCTTTTGTAGGTAAGCTTAATCCATTTCCGCTAACAAATACAATGGGATCAGCAGCAGTTGACACATTGAAAATTCTGGCGGTAATGGTGGAATTTCAACAGGATGCAGATGGTACCACTGCTGGTAATGGAAAGTTCGGATCTATTTATACACAGAATTATGGAAACGATATTTTAGATCCACTTCCTCACGATCAAAATTATTTTGAAACTCATCTTGAATTTGTAAAAAACTATTTTGAAAGAGTATCCAAAGGACAGTTAGTAATTGATTATACTGTCCTACCAGATACCTATTCTGTTTCAGATAGAATGAGAAATTATTCTCCTCCTCCTGGCTCAGATGATTTCACTCCACTTGCAGATTTTTCGGTAGAAGCATGGGGTCTTGCTGATCAAATTTATACTGGATTTAATTTTAGCGATTATGATGTGTTCCTGATTTTCCACGCGGGGGTTGGAAGAGATGTTTCACTTCCGGGCAGTATTGGTAACGAAAGAGATCTTCCTTCTATTTATTTGAGCTATCCAGCCTTCAAAGAAATTTATGGAGAATCGTTTGAAGGAATTCCTGTTTCAAACGGTTCATTTAATATTACAAACACTGTGATCATTCCGGAAACTGAAAGCAGAGAACTTGAATCTTTGACAAGCACTATTCTCTTTCAACTTACAATAAACGGATTACTTTGTGCAAGTATCGGAAGTCATCTTGGATTGCCGGACTTGTTTGATACCGAAACAGGTTTAAGTGCAATCGGAAGATTTGGATTGATGGATGGCCAAGGAATTTTTGCCTATGCAGGGACTTATCCACCAGAACCATCACCCTGGTCAAAAATAAAATTAGGATGGGCTGAAGCTGTTACATTAGATATTCAAAATGCAGATGTAAACATTGTTACTGATGTTGTTGCTGCACTTGGCGATACAGTTATTCTAAAAGTTCCACTGAATTCAACTGAATACTATCTGATTCAAAACCGTCAACGTGACGCAAACAAAGATGGCTCAACCGTTACATATGTAAATAACGGCTTACTTTTACAAAAACCTTCACTAAAGATACAACCGGATATTACAGTTTCGATGTTGATTCTCTTTCCGGTGTAGTGATAAATGTTGATGAATTTGATTGGGCTGTCCCAGGAAATGGATTTTAATATGGCATATTGATGAAAATGTTATTGCTCAAAAAATTGCTGATAATAAAGTTAACACTGATAAACATCAACGAGGGGTTGATATCGAAGAAGCTGATGGCATTCAGGATATTGGTGAAAAATTCTACACGATATTTGGTGATGAAGTAATTGGTGAAGGTGAGCAGGAAGATTTCTGGTATGCATCAAATCCTGCTGAGTTGTTTGAGGATCTTTTTGATAAAGATACGCGTCCAGATACTCTTACCAACTCCGGTGCAAATAGTTTAATTACAATGAAAAATTTCTCAGACATTGCCAACACGATGAGCTTTACAATAGAGTTTGGTGATTCTGTTATTAAACCCTTGCTCGCACTTGATTTGAACAAAGAAGGTAGAAGCAACTCTCTATCAGTTTTGACAGATGATTTTGGAGAAACAAATTATTATACACTAATTGATTCTGATTTGGATGTGATTGATGAGAATTTGTCTGTCAGTGAAGTTGATTCGTTCTCAAATTTCAAAATGTCAGGAACAGTTCAAAACAATGTTCAGCGTTCGAATGGAGTAATTGGTAATCTGTTAAAAACTCGAACTACAACCTCAGGAACGTTTGAGCTTATAATAAATGATACACAAGATTTGTTAACATCTCCTTCTTTAATTTTCGAAAATGAACAAGGTCTTGAGCAGATGTTACTTGGGACGAGAAATGGAAAAATATTGATTTATGAAAGTTCAAGTAATCCTATTCTTTTAGATTCAATGTTATTTGATTCAAATCTCAATAAAACAAATTGCTGTGGATGAAGATTATTTTACATTTATTACCGATCAGAAGTGTTTACACCAAAACTCAAATTGCTTCCCAGTAATAATCAAGTAAATAGTTTTCAATTTGAAAATGAAAATTTATTGTTTCTAGCTTTAACAAAAAGTAATGGCGAATTATTTATCCGTTGTTTTGACAGATGAAAAAACATTTTATGTATTGGGGTCAGGTGAAACAACTTCTGAATTTTCATTATCGGATCCGAACTAATTGAAAGTTTTGCACTCACAGATCTCAAACAAGATGGGACAAATTATATTGTAGTTAATAATGGATTGAACATTGAAGCTTACAATTTTACTGGAGTGATGGCAGATAATTTCCCATTCACTGATCCACTAGGAATTGGATTTACTGGCACCCCACTTGCAGCAGATTTTGAAGGTGACAGTAATTCAGAAATAATCTCCGTTACTAAAGACGGAAGAATTTTTGCGATTGATGGTGGAACAGGAAAAGTAGTAAGTGGTTTTCCTATTTCGTGCGGTTCAGGAATTACTGCAACTCCTTCGATATATAATGCAAATGGTGTAACAAATTTGGCAGTTATAAATGATCAGAATGTTTTATATGCCTGGTCAATAAGTTCTGTTGAGGGAAAGCTTTATTGGTTAGAAGAATATGGTAATCCGCAGAACACTTCCTTTATTGAAGCTGCATCAAATACAAATAGGATAAATGAATTCTTCCCAACAAACAGAGCTTATAATTATCCGAATCCGGTATATGAAAGTACTACGAATATTCGTTACTATGTGTCGGAAGATGCAAGTATAAATATTAAAATATTTGATCTTGCCGGTGATTATGTAGCTGAATTGAATGATGAAGCGCAGGGTGGAGTGGATAACGAAACCGTTTGGGATGTCAGTAATATTCAGAGTGGAATTTATTTCGCCAGGATTGAAGCTACCAGTAATAGTCAAACTGAACAGGCGATAATAAAAATAGCTGTTGTTAAGTAGCTTATTCGTTTCACTGAAATTTAATTTCCAAATAACAAGATTCAAATATCAAACAACTAACAATCACCAAATTCGAATTTCAAAACCAAATAAGTTAAAAATTGAACATCAAAATTTATTTATGATTTGAAATTTGTTATTAGAGATTTTCACTAAAAATATTTAATGAAAAAACTATTTTTTATCTCTTTCTTGTTTTTTTCAGGCGGGAGATTATTAGCCCAGTTCACTGATTTCCATCCGGAACTTGAATGGTATACAATTAAAGGTGAACACGTTGAGGTTCATTTTCATCAGGGAGCTGAACGTACCGCCAAAGTTGTTTGTAAAATAGCCGATGAGGTATGGGGACCAATAACTTCATTATATCAGTATGAACCTTCTACTGTGCATTTCATAATAAAAGATATTGATGATTACTCAAACGGAGCAACTTACTTTTTCGATAATAAAATTGAAATCTGGACAAGTGCATTAGATTTTGATTTGAGAGGAGCACACAACTGGTTACGAAATGTTATCTCCCACGAATTCACGCATATGGTTCAAATACAATCCGCGATGAAACTATCAAGAGCAGTTCCGGCACTTTTTCTACAGGTGTTGAACTATCAGCAGGAAAGAAGACCTGACATACTTTATGGATATCCTAACTATGTCGTTTCTTATCCAATCGCTACAGTAAACGTTCCAGCGTGGTTTGCAGAAGGCACTGCACAATATATGAGAACCGAATTTAATTATGATAATTGGGATACTCACCGTGATATGATTCTAAGAAGTTATGCACTTGATGGTAATATGTTAACCTGGAGCGAAATGGGTGTGTTCGGTAAAACAAGTCTCGGCAATGAATCAGTTTATAATTCCGGATTTGCTTTAACCAGGTATATCTCTCAAAAATATGGAGAAGATAAACTTAGAGAGATAAGCAAACAGCTTGGTGTAATTGGAAACTTCACGATGGATCAGGCGATGGAAGATGTTATTGGAATCAGTGGAGATAAAGTCTATGAAGAGTGGAAAGGATTATTTAATCGAAGATTACACTAAACGAACAGAAAAGGTCCGTGCAAATTTGGTGGAAGGAGATATAATTGCTGATAAAGGTTTTGGAAATTTTTATCCAACTTTCAGCCAGGATGGAAAAAAAATTTATTATGTCTCAAATAAATCATCTGATTATTTCAGTCCTTCCAGCATTTATGAATATGATATTGAATCAAAAGAAACAAAAGAACTGGTTGGTGGTGTTCGCTCTACATATAGTTGGATACCCGGGCAAAATAAAATTCTTTATGCAAAAATAACTGAAGATAATCCTGATTGGTATAATGTGCACGATATATTTATCTACGATTTTGATAATGATGATGAAATAAGACTAACCGAAAACCTAAGAGCAAATCAACCAAATGTTTCGCACGATGGGAAAAAATTGTTTTTCTATTTCAAAAAGATGGAACAACTAATCTGGGTACAATTGACATTGATGGAAAGAATTTCAAAGATCTTACATCTTTTGAAAATGGTGAACAGGTTTACAATCCAAAATTCTCAAATGATGATTCATATATAATATTTGATTATTCATATGCAATACAAGAGACATTGCAAAAGTTAATACTTCCGGCGGCGATTATGAATTCTTACTTCAATCTGAACATGATGAAAGAAATCCTTCTTTTGATAAAAATGGAAATATTATTTATTCATCCGATGAAACCGGGATCTTCAATATTTATTCTTATAATTTTTCAACAAAAGAAAAGAAGCAACTTACCAATGTTATTGGTGGTGCATTTATGCCCGACGATTGATGAAAGTGGTGATATATTCTTATGCCGGGTATACTTCATCAGGTTATAAAATATTTTTAATATCCAGTGACCAAGAGCAAGAATGTTATTCCTGGTGATAAATATGTTTGGTTAAAAAATCCTCCCTTGGATATAAGCTAAACCAAATGGAGATATGGATAAGTTTAATATTGGTGCATTGAGAAACTATGATGATTATGTTACTCCTGACTACAAAGAAGAAAAATACAGCGGCGCTTTCTCCAGTCTTACTTTTTTTCCATACATAAGATTTGATAATTACAATACTGGCAATACATTCTGGGAAAGAATAAAACCCGGAGTATATATTTCTTCAAGCGATATGCTAAACCGCTATGCAATTTTTGCAGGTGCAGATATAAATGCAAGATTCGAAAGAGATTTGTTTTTCATATTTGAATACAAAAATAAACTACCGTTGATAAGTGCACTCGGATTAAAACCAGAACTCTCTGCAGAACTTTACAGTACAAGCAGGAAAGCAGATGTGAATGTGTATTTTGGTGCGGATACAGTTAATGGAAACGTCAGCTATGACCAGACAATTCCAACTGAAGTAACTTACAATCTTTTTGAATTTGATCTTGCAGCAAGACACAGGATATTTAACAGGTATAATAATCTTGAATTCAGATTTATCTTTAGCCGATACATTGCAACACTTGGAAGCTTTATAATTCAAACAGCTGATGGACCATATCTTTATCCAACTACTGATGATACTTATTTTATCGGCAGGGATTTGAGATTCAGCTACAACTTTGCAGCATTTAAAAGTTACAGGGACAATAACATTAATCCTATAGGGATGGAAGTAAATTTCGTTTATGATTATGAATGGAACGAGTTTAACGATGAAGGACAGTACACAATTGAAGATGGATTACTTGTTCCATTGTATAATAATTATGACTTTAACCGGTTTCTGCTTGATACAAGATTTTCATATCCAATATTTGATGAACAGACTATTGCTACCAGACTTGCCGGAGGAACAATTCTTGGTCCAGCAGTTCCTGATTTTTTTGATTTTTATCTGGGTGGTTTGATTGGAATGAAAGCCTATCCATTTTACTCAATCAGTGGTAATGAATTCGCCTGGTTCGATATTACCTACAGGTTTCCACTCTTCAAAAACATTGATTATCAGTGGAGTTTTCTTTACTTCGACAAAGTATTTCTTTCTTTCAATTTTGATTATGGTGATGCCTGGACAGGTGAGTTTCCGGGATGGAGTGATTTTAAGAAAGGTGCCGGGGCTGAAATCCGTCTACATATGAATTCGTACTATTTGTTCCCGACAGCAGTTTTCTTCAACGCATCTTATGGATTCGATCAGTTTCAGCAGGAGTACGACGGCGGTGTTGCAACTTATGGAAAAGAATGGAACTTTTATGGAGGAATTCTATTTGGATTTGAAATAGTAAATAATAAAAATAATTTTCGTAACCCAAATGGCATCAGGTGATAATTTGAAAAAGCAGAAAAATATTTTAATAACAATTTTATTCTCAATTTTCTCCGTTGGAATTGTCCTCGGTCAATCCGAAATCGAAAAGAAAGTTGAATTAACAGGTAGTCTATATGCCGACTCAAAAATTATTATGAATGACTATTCTGAACTAAGTGGTAATCCAATGGCAGATGATTTGCCGTCAAAAAAATCACCGGTTCTTGCTGGTGTACTATCAGCAGTTATTCCAGGCGCTGGTCAGATTTATAATGAAGATTACTGGATTGCAGCCGCATTCGTTGTAGTGGAAGCTGCTCTTGTTACTACAGCTGTTGTATATGATAATAAAGGCGATGACCAAACGACTTATTTTCAAAATTATGCTGACGATTACTCAAATCCTGATCATCATTGGAGTGTTGTTGATTATGCACAATGGTTAATAGATTATCATGATGGTGATCCTTCTATGATAATAAATAATGATGAAACAATTCCGCCGTGGCAAAGAGTTGATTGGGGTAAACTTAACGCCGCTGAAGTGGGCTCACATCATTTGCCGCCACATGGTGACCAGCAATATTACGAACAGATTGGAAAATATCATCAATATTCTCCTGGCTGGAATGATTTTTCTGGTGGTTCGAATAAAGAAATTATTTCTCCGAATTTTCTTTACTATTCAGATCAAAGAGGACAGGCAAACGACTATTATAACACTGCTTCGACAGCTATAGTTGGAATTTACATTAACCATTTGCTTGCAGCCGGAGAAGCGATTTGGGGGGCCAATAGATTTAATGATAAGCTTACTGTTAACCTTAGAGTAGAACCTTACAATTTTGCCTCAGGCACTGAGCTTGTACCCACAATAAAGATGAAGTTTAGCTTTTAATCACACTCTGGCCTTCTAGTCAAAATCTTATCTTATAATAATGTATTTATCGTTCTCTCGACCTTCTCAAATCATTACTTTAAATTATACATTCTAAATACAACACTACCGAGTGGTGTAAATTTCTATCGGCTTCAGGCGAACAATTACGTAGAAACTAAGAAGATGATATTATTAAAATAATTCTTCTCAGATAAATAATTATATTTCAGCCCGTTATTTGACGGGCTTTTAATATTTATAGAAAATGAAAACACCTTTAGTTGTAATAGTCGGAAGACCCAATGTTGGCAAATCTACTCTCTTCAACCGACTTGTTGGCAAAAGAGATGCAATTGTTGATGATGTTAGCGGTGTTACCCGTGATCGCATTTATGGTGAAGCTGACTGGGCTGGTAAAAATTTTATAGTAATTGATACCGGCGGTTATGTACCACTTAGCGAAGATGTTTTTGAAACTGCGATCCGTGAGCAGGTTGAAATTGCAATAAGTGAAGCTGACAGTATTTTATTTGTCGTAGATATCCGGGATGGTATTCTCCCGATAGATAAAGATATTGTAAACCTACTTAGAAATTCAGGCAGAGAATTTTTTCTTATTGTAAACAAAGCCGACAGTCCAAACTTTGATGCAGCGGCTGCTGAGTTTTACAGTTTGGGAGTAAAAAAAACATATCCGGTTTCGGCATTGAGTGGAAGAAATCTTGGCGATCTTCTTGATGAGGTTACTGCAGGATTTAGTGATGAAGAAACTCCTGAGGAAGATCCCAGACTGAAAATAGCGATTGTTGGAAGACCAAATGTTGGTAAATCTTCGCTTGTGAATTCACTTCTGGGAGAAGAGAGAAGTATTGTTACCGATATCCCGGGTACAACCCGTGATAGTATAAATACAATTCTAAAATATTATGGCGAAGAGATTATTTTAATCGATACAGCAGGACTTAGGAAAAAGAAAAAAGTTCAGGAAAGCATAGAATTCTATTCAAACATTAGATCTTTAAAAGCAATAGGTGAATGCGATGTCGCTGTTGGTACTGCTTGATTCGATTATTGGTTTAGAAAAACAAGATCAAAAGATTATTGATGAAGTTGTAAGATGGAGAAAAGGATTAATACTTGCGGTTAATAAATGGGATTTGGTGGAAAAAGAATCAGGCACTTCAGCAATTTATGAGAAAGCAATATATCAAAAAATGGGAGCTATTGATTATGCTGAAGTTATTTTTATTTCAGCGTTAACAAAGCAGCGCATCTTCAAATTGATAGAGTTGAGCAAGCAGGTCAATGAAGAAAGAAAAAAGAAAATACCAACTAAAGAATTGAATGATTTTTTACTACCGGAAATTGAAAAATCACCCCCACCTACAACTCCTTCAGGTAAGGAAGTAAAAATTAAATACATTACACAGATCGGAATGCACTATCCAATTTTTGCATTCTTCTGCAACTATCCTAAAAACGTCGCAGATAATTATAAAAGATATCTCGAAAAACTTATTCGAAGTCAATGGGGTTTCAAGGGAGTTCCGATGACACTCAGTTTCAAATCAAAATCGGGAAATCAGGATTAAATGAATCGACCGGTAAAAATAATTGTTGTGGGAGGAAATGCTGCGGGACCTGCAGCTGTAGCTAAAGCAAAACGTATTAATCCAAACGCGGATGTACTTTTATTTGAAGCCAGTGAGTTTGTTTCAATCGGTACTTGTGAAATGCCTTATGTATTGTCTGGCGATATTGAAGATTACAGAAAAATTATTTTTTACTCCCCGACGTCTTTCCAGGAAGAAAAAGGTGTTAAAGTTTATGTAAAGCATTTCGTGCAAGAGATCGATCCAAAGAAGAAAATTGTAATCGTAAAGGATTTAGTTGAAGATAAGATCATTAATCACGAATATGACAGACTAATACTTGCCACAGGTTCGAAAGCAAAAACTTTACCGGGATTTGACACTCAACTACAAAATGTTTTTGTATTAAAAAATATTAATGATCTGATTCAAATAGATAAATACATTAAGGAGCAGAAAGTAAGAAGAGCGATCATAATTGGATCAGGATTCATTGGACTTGAAACTGCAGAAGCGTTGGTAAATAGAAATATAAAAGTTAAAATTATAGATAAGGAAAGTAGACCTCTTCCCGCGGCAGATATTGAGTTCTCGGATGGGTATTGAAGTTATTATTAAAAAATAAAATTGAATTTACTGGAAATGTGAAGGAAATCGAACCTGTAGTTACACAAGATAAATTCATTGGTGTAAGAATAAAAGATAAATTTATTGAAACTGATTTGATTTTACTTTCAGTAGGTTTTGAGCCAGAATAGCTTCCTGGCCCGGTCCGCTAGACTTGATCTGGGAAAATCAGGAGCGATTAAAGTTGATAATTATTTAAAAACTTCTGATAGATTTATTTATGCTGCAGGTGATAACTTAGAATTTATTAATTATTTGACGGGTAAACCAGAGTATATTCCACTTGCAACACACGCATACGATATGGGACACACTGCCGGTGAAAATGCTGCCGGTGGGAACGTAAAGTATGAGCCATTCGTAAAAAATATAAGTGTAAAAATATTTGATAAGTTTATTGTATCCGTTGGACTTACTGAGGCTGAAGCAATAAGAAGTAACTTTAAATTCAATAAATCATTTGCTAAAACCCGAAACTTAGTGAGTATAATGCCTGGTAGTGATTACGTTTATGGGAAAGTATTGGAGGAAGTAAATAGCAAGAGAATAATTGGAGCGTCATTTCTTGGAGGTAAGGAGGTTTCTGGTTATGCGGATTTGATTTCTGCCTTAATAAAATTGAAAATACCGGCATCAGTTCTTGCTAAAATAAATTATAATTATACTCCGCCGTTATCTCCATTTGTTAACTTGCTTAAAATCCTGGGAAAAAATTTTGAATAAATAAAGAGTATATAATTGAATAAAAAATCAACTCGCAAAAATCTTGTTCTTATTAAGCATCCTCTTGTCAAAAAGGATCTTACTATTTTAAGGAACAAAAAGACGAACACTGAAACATTCCGTGCTGCAGTAACCAGAATATCAAATATACTTGCAGCTGAGATAAGTACCACTTTTTCATTAAAGGAATATAAAGTTAATACTCCGCTGGAGAAGACAAAGGGATATAAGTTAAAACACGATGTTGTTTTAGTCCCGGTGCTTAGAGCTGGACTTGGCATGGTCGAAGGATTTTTACAGCTCATTCCAGATGCTAAATTGGGTCACGTAGGTCTCGAAAGAAATGAAACAACATTGCAACCGAAAAGTTATTATTTGAAAACCCCAAAAAATCTTGGTAAGGCTAAAGTGGTACTACTTGATCCGATGCTGGCAACTGGGGGAAGTGCTTCAGCGGCGATTAGTTTTTTGAAAAAACGAAAAGCAAAAAATATTGTATTTGCTTGCATGTTAGCTGCTCCCGAAGGAGTTAAAAGAATACTAGATGATCATCAAGATTTGATAATTTTCAGCGCTGCACTGGACAGACGATTAAACAAAAAAGGATATATCCTGCCTGGGTTAGGTGATGCCGGAGACAGAACGTTTGGTACTCTCTAAATATTTTTTTGTCCTCATCGTAATTCTCTCTTATTCTGAACTATCTGCACAAGTCTATCCTAATACTGCCGTAGATTCACTTTTGCGAAGTGGAATTAAAAGTGTGGTAAATCAAGATTACAGATCTGCTCAAATTATTTTTGATATACTTGATAAAGAATATCCCTCTTTGCCTCTTGGCAAAATATATCTTGCAGCAAATAAAATAGCTGAAGAGTACGACTACAAAGAAGAATTTGATGAATCATACATCAGAAAAAATTTGGAATTAGCCATAAACCAATCCGAAGAACTACTTGATTTAGATCCAGCTAATATCTGGAACAAATACTTTTATTCGCTCGCGGAAGGTTACATTTCTTACTTCGAAGCTATAAATGCGAATTGGCTTTCAGCACTTACTACTGGAGTCAATTCCATTACTGAATTCGAAGAAATATTAAAAGTTGATGAAAATTTTTATGAAGCATATATTGCGATAGGAACCTTCGAATACTGGAAGAGCAGTAAACTTGAATTTATCAATTGGTTACCTTTTTCAAACGATACTAAAGACACTGGAATCGAATTATTAGTCACTGCAATTGATTCCTCTAGTTATAATTCATACCTGGCTGTCAATTCACTTATATGGATTTATATTGATCAGAAAAAATTTAGTGAAGCAATTGGGATCTGCAATAAAAGCGTTAATACAGTTTCCGGATTCAAGAACATTCAAATGGGGATTAGCACGGGCTTACGAAGAGACTGAACCATTAAAATCGATAAAACTTTATACAGAAATACTAAATTCATATCCTGAACTGAAAAATGGAAATTATATAAATGAAATTACTCTCAAGCATATAATTGCTCAACAATATGCAAAGTTTGGTGATAAAAAAAATGCCATAAAATATTGCGATGAGATTCTATCGCTGAAAGATGTCCCTGATGATAAATTGGAGCAAATGAATGACAGGATTGAAAAAGTTAAAATTTTGAAAGAAGAACTTACCAGCAAAAACTAAATCCGTTTGTAGGTTTTCCCGGCTTTAACATATCAACAAAATAAAGTAAATTACTTTAAGAATGTTGCTTTATTATTTTCTGATATAATGATTAAAGAGACCCCAAACGATCAAAAAATGTTATCGGATCTTCTTGCTGTTTGTCATAAAAACTTATCAAATGTTGATGACGATCTAATAACAAAAGCATTCAAGTTTGCGCTTGAAGCACATAAACACGACCTTCGAGCTTCCGGCGAACCATATATTTACCATCCATACGAAGTAGCAATGATTGTTGTTGAGGAATTTCCTCTCGATGATATTACTGTTGTTGCTACTCTGCTTCACGACGTCGTTGAAGATACTGATTTCGATTTGAATTTAATGATGAAAGAATTTGGTAAAGAAGTCACTGAAATTGTAGATGGTGTTACCAAGATAAGCGGTATTTTCAAAGGGCAGGACATCACTAAAGCAGAAAACTATCGAAAGATGCTACTCTCGATGGTCAAGGATGTCAGAGTCATTCTGGTCAAATTTGCTGATAGACTTCACAATATGAGAACGCTTGAATTTGTGAGTCCTGACAAACAAAAAAGAATTGCACAAGAAACTCTAGAGATTTATGCTCCCTTTGCAAATCGGTTTGGACTTGCCAGAGTAAAATGGGAATTGGAAGATTTATCCTTTAAGTATTTGAATCGTGAGTTGTATGAAGACTTAGTTGGAAAGGTTAAAAGCTCCCGCAAGGAAAGAGAAACTTATATAAAGAAGTTTTCAGATCCTTTAAGGAAAAAACTGGACGAATATAAATTGAAATATGAAATGGGTGGTCGGCCTAAACATTTCTACAGCATTTATCGTAAAATGATGAAACGAGGTAAGCCGTTTGAAGAGATTTATGATTTGTTTGCACTTAGAATTATTCTTGATACTGATAACCCGAATGATTGCTACACAACACTTGGCATCGTTAATCAAATGTATATCTCGGTTCCTGATAGATTCAAAGACTACATATCAATTCCAAAAAATAATAATTACCAATCCATCCATACGACTGTAGTTGGTCAGGAAGGAAGACTTGTTGAAGTTCAAATCAGAACAAAGAAGATGCACGAGATTGCTGAGCGTGGTCTTGCCGCTCACTGGAAATATAAAGAGGATAAAACAACAACAGATAAAGACCTTGAAACCTGGCTAAACTGGATACGAGATATTTTTGAAGGAGCAGGGAAGGATGAAGCACGAAAAGAAATCTTAGAAGACTTTAAGCTCAATCTTTATCAGGATGAGATTTATGTTTTTACTCCAAAGGGTGAACTGAGAAGATTGCCAATTGAATCCACACCAGTTGATTTTGCATTTGAAATACACAGCAATGTTGGCTATCAATGTATTGGAGCAAAAATTAATGGAAAAATTGTTCCTCTGGATACACCTCTTCATAGTGGTGATCAGATTGAAATCATTACTTCAAAAAATCAGCATCCAAATAAAAACTGGTTGAAATTTGTCAAAACGCAAAAAGCAAAATCTGCAATCAGAAAATGGTTAAATAAAGAAGATGAAAAAATTGTAAAATCCGGAAAAGAAATTTGGACGAAAAAGTTAAAGAAGCTAAAACTTTCATTTTCTACAAGTGATGTTTCTAAGATTGCTAGGAAATATAAATTCGAGAACAATTCAAAATTCTTCCATGCAATTGCACAAGGAAATGTTAATCTTGATCAAATTCTTTTAAGCAGCGAGAATAAAGCTGGAGAAGAACAGGAAAAAATTTTAGCATTTGATCAATTTGCAGATATTGCTCGTAAGGATGCTGGTGGAATCCTTGTAGATGGCAAATCCTCCGGCATTATGTATTCATACGCAAAATGCTGTAACCCAATTCCTGGTGATCCTGTGATCGGATATATCACGATAGGTGAAGGTGTTAAAATTCATAGAAAGACTTGCAATAATCTTATCAATCTTTCAAAAATTGATGCAGACAAATTAGTATCAGTTCAGTGGCCCGGAACCGACGGAACTCTTTTCGTGGCAGGTTTAACGATGAAAGGAGAAGACAGTCCAGGAATTCTCAATGATATAGCGCATACGATTGTTTCATATAAAAACACTAACATAAAATCTATTAATATAAATACCAATGACTCAACATTTGAAGGTTCTGTAACAGTTTATGTGAATAATCTGGAGCATCTTAACAGCCTGATAGATAGATTAAAAAAGTTGAAAGGTGTATATAAAGTAGAAAGATTTGAGGGTAATTAATATTATTGGAGCAGATTAAGAATGAAATAAGAATTATGGGAATTGATTATGGAGAAAAAAGAATAGGCATTGCATTGTGTGATCCCCTTCTGACATTCGCATATCCATTTACCACGTTGCAAAACGATTCGACTTTTTTTAATACTCTTTCAAATATCATAAGGAAAAAAAATATAATTAAAGCTGTAATGGGTCTACCTTCATCAAAATTTAATTCATCGTTGGAATTATCTAAAATGGTTTTGAAACTAAAGAATGAAATTGAGTTGAAAATGAAAATAGAAGTAGTATTATGGAATGAAGACTTTTCATCAGCTATTGCAAAAGAAAAAATTCTTGAGTCTGTAACAAAAAAATCAAAAAGAAAAAATAAAGACTTGCTCGACCAACATTCAGCGGCAATAATTCTGCAGGAGTATCTGGATTCTAAAAAATAAAATGATCTTTTAATATTGATTATTAAGTCATTCAACTAAACCCTGAAGATATAAAAAATTATCAAAATAAATGTTTGACATTATCATACTAAAAAACTATTTTTTCATCTATAAATCAATTAATTGGGAGCATTTCTATGTCAGCATTGTCACTTGACGCACTCGGAATGGTGGAAACGAAAGGATTGGTGGGTTCCATCGAAGCTGCAGACGCAATGGTAAAAGCAGCTAAAGTTGAATTACTTGGTAAGGAAACAATTGGTGGTGGTTATGTAACCGTTATGGTTCGCGGTGATGTGGGAGCAGTTAAGGCTGCAACTGACGCTGGTGCTGCCGCAGCACAAAGAGTTGGTGAGCTTGTTTCAGTTCACGTCATACCTCGTCCTCACTCAGACGTCGAAATGATTCTTCCCAAAAGATCTAAGTAGAAATTATTATGGCTGATAGAGCACTGGGTATGGTTGAAACCCGCGGCTTGATAGCTTCGATTGAAGCAGCAGATGCCATGGTAAAAGCGGCACAAGTTCAACTCCTTGGTAAAGAAAAAGTGCAAGCTGGACTTGTAACAATTTTTATTGTTGGGGAAACAGCAGCTGTAAAATCTGCTATTGATGCTGGCGCTGCAGCAGCACAAAGAGTAGGTGAATTGGTTTCCACTCATATTATACCCAGACCTGACGATCAAATTGATGACCTAATTTATGGAATGGCTTCTGCGGATAAGACTAGAAAGAAACAAGAACCTAGAGACGATGATAAAGCAGGTAGAAGGACAAGACAAATTTCTAAACCAAAAGAAGAAGTTTTGGAAGATTCTAAACCAGTGCCCGAACAGTCTTCATCATCTACAATTGACAGGTTAAAAAAAGAAGCGTTGGGTGTAACTCTAGATGTTGAACAATCTGCTAAAGGAAAACCAAAAAGTGGATTAAAACATTCAATGTCGGAATTAGAAGTAATGAATGTTCATCAATTGAGAAGATTTGCACGTGATATAGAAAATTTTCCAATTAAAGGTAGAGAAATTTCAAGAGCTAACAGAGGCGAACTTCTTGATTTCTTTAAAACACTTCTGAAATAACTTCTTTAAAATTTAATTCGCCTCATTAAAAAGCTTCAGGTTCTTTTTTTGTGAATAAAAAACTTAACATCTTTATTGCTTCAGTAATTTTCGCAATAATACTTTGGGGATCCATATCTCTCTCAGATATTTATTACACAAATATCGGTGTCAAACTAAAACTAATTAATTTTCCCGATGGCAAAACGACAGGATCTCCACTACCTGATGAAATAAAACTCAGAGTCAAGGGCCAGGGATGGAGACTTGTATCTCTTAATGTTGGTCCGGAAACAGAATTTAGAGTTTCAGTTGGTGGTGATACTGGCTGGCATCATATTAATTTATTTGATTATCTGGAAAGTAATCGTTGGCTGTTGTCTGATGTTGATATCATAAATTTGTATCCTGATTCATTAAATTTTTATGTGGAAAAAATCATTTCGAAGAAACTCCCTGTGGTTTCAGGTTTGGATCTTGAATTCAAACCTGGATATGGTTTGGCCTCTGATATAGAAATAAACCCAGATTCTGTGGTAGTTAGAGGACCGTCAAGTTTTTTAAGATCAAAGAAAGTAATTAAAACAACTGAGAAAAAAATGGTTTCTCTTGACACCAAGGTTCAAACTGAAGTAAATCTAGAAAATATTAATGGATTCGAATATAGTACAAATAATATTGAAGTCATTTTGGATGTCCAGCGAATTGTTGACAAACAATTTGAAAATATTCCTGTTGATGTAACTGATATACCTTCCGGCAGAGAAGTAGTTTTGCTCCCAAATAAAATTAGTCTAAATGTTAGAGGTGGTATTGAAATTCTCGGAAAATTAAAGGAAGAACAGTTTCATGCTTATGTGAAATATAGAACCTTGGTTCAGGATACCTCAGGCAGTATATTCCCGGAAATAGTCTTACCAAAAAACATTTCACTCCAGTTTTCAAAACCGGATAGACTGAGATATGTGATTCGTTCATTTTAAGCTCTTCTAAAAGAAATACACATTTCAAAACAGTAGAAAGTTTATCTATATTAACATTTCAAATTCTAATCAAAAACAAGTAAAAAATCATGTTCATCTCTTTCGAAGGTATAGATTTTTCAGGAAAATCAACACAAATTGAGCTTTTAAAAGACTATCTGGTTGATCACAATAAAAAGGTAGAAATCCTTAGGGAACCCGGTGGAACAGAAATATCAGAAAAAGTAAGACGTATACTTTTAGATAATAAAAATGAAATAATGTTTGCGGAAGCCGAATTATTTTTATTTTCTGCCAGCCGTGCACAAATGGTACGGGAAAAAATTCATCCTTACCTTGAAAAAGGTATTTATGTAATTTCGGATCGATTTCATGATAGTTCTACTGCTTATCAAGGTTACGGAAGAGGAATTAATTTGGATAAAGTTCAGATGGTTCATCAGCTTGCAATAGGAGATACAATTCCAGACCTTACTTTTTTCATTGACATCCCAGTGGGAATCGCAAATGAGAGAAGAAAAAAGAAATCAAAAGTTAAACTGGATAGGATAGAAGTTGCTGATACAGAATTTTACAATCGTGTGAGAAATGGTTATCTCGAGATTGCCAGGAAAGAGGAACGATTTAAAGTAATTGATGGAACACAGACGATTGAAACCATTCAAAATCAGATCATATCAGAGATAGAATTAATTGATCGGAGGTAAAAGTTAAATTGAAAAAGAAATTATTATGGATTCCAGGATTATTATTGATCGCAGTACTTCTTACGGGATTCATTGCAGGACAAGGTGATATCTATTTTGAAATTGCAAAAAATTTGGATCTGCTTGGAAGAGTCTATAAAGAAATCACTTTTAATTATGTAGATGAAATTGAACCAGAAAATTTTTTAAGAGCTGGCATTCAGGGTATGCTGACTTCGCTTGATCCTTATACAATTTTTATTGATGAGAAAAAGATTGAGGATATTGATTTAATTACGAATGGAAAGTATGGCGGTATTGGAATATCGATTGGAATACGTGGTGACGATGTTACAGTTGTCGAAGTAATGGATGGATATGCAGCTCAAAGACAGGGAATACAAATTGGTGACATTATTATTGGTGCAGGAAACGAGTCCATATCGACCGAAAATATTGATGATATTTCCTCCCTTGTTAAAGGCGAACCCGGGACAACTGTTGAACTTAGAGTTGTGAGAAATGATTTGAGAGATACGTTGACATTTAATTTAGTTAGGGAAGAAGTTTTGGTAAAGAATATTCCCTTCGCCGCATTTTATCCTGAAAATAGTGGTACTGCGTATATTAAATTATCGAATTTTAGCCGGTCAGCCAGTGATGAAATTAAAAAATCAATAAAAGAATTGAAGGAGACCAGGGAAATTAATTCAATTATTATTGATCTTCGGGGTAACCCAGGTGGATTGCTTGATATAGCAGTAGATGTTTGCGATAAGTTTCTTCCGCCTAATCAGCTTGTTGTTTCCACCAGAGGCAGAGACGCGAATAGTGATAAAAAGTATTTTTCAGTTGAAGAACCCGTAGTGCCATTAGGTGTCGACGTGATTGTTTTAATAAATGGTGGAAGTGCTTCTGCCTCAGAAATTGTTGCTGGCGCACTACAGGATAATGACAGAGCAGTAATTCTTGGTACACAATCTTTCGGAAAAGGTTTGGTCCAAACTATCGTGCCTTTAAGCTATAATACTTCGTTAAAGATCACCACGGCCAAATATTACACTCCTAGTGGAAGATGTATACAGAGAATAGATTATGCGAAAGACAATGACGTGGTCGTTCCTCCAAAAACAGAAATTGACCCAAAGTTCTTTACAGACCACAAAAGGGAAGTGTATGCAAGAGGAGGAATAACACCCGATACAACTGTCGAGTTCAAAATAAATGGTGAGCTAACAAAAGAGTTGCTTGCAAAAGGTATGTTTTTCAAATTTGCGAACAATTACTACTTTAATAACCCTGATGCTGATTATTCAAAAGTAGTTGATGAAAATATTTTTATTGACTTTACAGACTATCTTAGGGCAACCGGATTCAAATATAAATCTCAAACTGAAATTGAAATTGACGAACTGATAAGTAGTGCTGCTGATAAAGAAGAAATAAAAATTGAACTCACAAAAATTAAAGCTGATTTAAAAGGTATGTATGAAAAGGAAATGCAAATCTATAGAGATGAAATCATGCGTGAGATTAAATCCGAATTGGCAGCCCGGTATTTAGGTTTAGAAGGTAGACATCAAGAACAACTAAATTCTGACCTTCAAGTTCAGGCTGCATTGGGAATTATTGCTGATAAAAATATTTATAATAAATTATTAAATCTTAATTGAGCCTTTTTGCCCTGCTGACAATATTTCTTCTTGTTGGCTTTTTCACGGGCATCCTAATTGGTATGCTCGGGATTGGTGGGGGATTAATCTTCGTCCCGTCCTTATACTATCTCTTACCATTCATAAATGTTCCGGATACGAACCTGGCTTATTTTACGATCGGAACTTCTCTAGTTGCCGGTGCTCTTGCAACATCGAATTCAGCTTTTCTTCATATCAGAAAAGATAACTTTTCTCAAAGATCAGCTATACTAGTTGCGATTGGTGCAGCAATCTCTGCATTTATAACTCCATTCTTTGTTGTAAAAGTTAGATCTGGGATAATTGAATTTATCTTTGCTTCGGTAATGATTGTAGTAGCGTTAAGAATGATATTTGAGAGTAGTAAAAATGAAAAATTCAAATTAGCAAAACCATTAAGTGAACCGTTTTTATTTTTGCTGGGAATATTTACAGGTGTTCTTTCAGCATTTACGGGATTGGGTGGTGGAGTTATATATGTTCCATCACTAATATATTTATTCCTTCTAAATGCCAGGATTGCTGTTGGTACATCATCGATAATTACGGCTGTGACAATGATCAGCTCCGCTGCGTCTTATTTACTTCAGGGAAATGGATCTATATCATATTCAGGAGGAATCGGTTTTGTCATTCCGGAAGCCGCGATTCCCTTAGGAATTGGAGCAATAATCGGAAGTTTCATTGGGGTTAAAATAGTAATGAAATCTTCAGCTCAACTTGTTAAAAAAGCATTTGCCGTATTAATCATAGTAGCAGTAGCTAAGATCATATTTACATAAATATATTTTAACATGGCACAAAAACTTTTAAGAAGATTTAAGTGTCCATCATGTTCGGAAGTGAGTTCCTTAAGAATTTCGCGAGCAAGGAGCCCAAGGGAGAAATTAATTCTTCTTATACCATTTGCAGAAATATATAGATGCAGGAAATGTGGCTGGAGGGGATGGAAATTAAATCTGTTCCTTGATCAACTGTATATTAAAAAATCTATCGTCTATATATTTCTGGTAATAATTACGGCAATTATTGTATATAATTTGTTAAAGATGGTTGTGTAGGAATTGCATATTATTATTGGTTACTATCAATTAATATGGTCAATAAAAATTTGCATTAAATAAATAAAATTGTGATTTTAGCACACCAAAAATTGAAGTGCTCTACAACATTAGAGTGTTGATAAATTTAGCCTCCGCACTTCTGTTTTTCTAACTAATTTCGGAATTTTTTATAAATCTTGTTTCCAGGTTTTTTTCAATAGTGCTTCATTATAATATTTCAAAACCATGTTCTGGTAATTCCGAAGGTAATAAATGAAGAAATCTTACCTCGATTATATTCTCAGAAACCGATTACCTGTAACGATATTTGTTATTCTGTCAGCTTTTGCATTGACATATTTTGCATCAAAGGCAGAGAGGGACGGGGTAGGTTATTCTCCTGATCAGCCAATTAATTATTCGCATAAACTCCATGCCGGAAAAATGAAAATTGATTGTCAGTATTGTCATATTGGAGTAGAGAAATCAAGACACGCAACTGTTCCTCCTGTTGCAACCTGTATGAATTGTCATTCGGTTGCCAGGAAAGACAGACCAGAAATTATTAAACTAACCGAGTACTATAACGAAGGCAAGGCACTCCCCTGGAAAAGAGTACATAAAGTTCCGGAATATGCGTACTTCAATCATAGTGTTCATATAAACCGAGGAATAGATTGTGTATCCTGTCATGGTGATATTGCTGAAACTGAAAAAGTGGGTCAGGTACAATCTTTTATTATGAGCAGCTGTCTAAACTGTCATAGGAATGCTCACGAAAGACTTCCCGAGTTAAAGAATATTAATAAAGGTCCAGATTATTGCTGGGCTTGTCATAGATAAAATAATTTTTATGAATAGAAAAAAATTTGTAGCATTATTCTCAACTGGTATTATAGGGTCAGCGTTTCTAAAAGCTAATCCGCTTAATTACTTCACATCACTTAAGAGTTCAGATAAAAATCAGGTTGTTGAAGTAAAGATTAATCCAAATGCTGTTAAGAGAGAAAAATCAGGAAAGAAGAATGGCTGAAGATATAAATGGATTAAATAATACTGATCCAAATTATTGGCAGTCGTTTGAAGAATTGTATAGTGATCCTGAGTTTCTCAAGGCTCATCAGGATGAATTTAAAGAAGGTGTTTCTGAAGATTTTGATTCTTCAGGAATGTCAGCAATTTCCAGAAGGAAGTTCCTTGCTCTTTTAGGTGCATCCGCCGCTCTTGCAGGAACGGCTTGTTCAGATTACAGGGATAAGGGTGAGATCATTCCTTATAATAAAAAACCAGAAGAAATTACACTCGGAAAAGCAAATTATTATGCTTCAACTTGCACAGCCTGCCCAAATGCATGTGGAATATTAGTAAAGACCAGAGAAGGTAGACCAATAAAGATTGACGGCAATCCTGATCATCCTATCTCTAAAGGAAAGATTTGCGCTCAAGGTCAGGCAAGTATTATGAGTCTTTATGATCCGGACAGATTGAAGAATCCAATAAAAAAAGTAAATGGAAGATTTGTAGACTACAATTGGAAGAGTGCAGACGATGAGATAATATTCGATCTAATGAATGCCGGGAATAAAGAAATTGCCATTATTACTCGCAAGATAGTTTCTCCTTCCATGAAAAAAGTTCTTGATGACTTTACTTCTAAGTTTCCTTCAACAAAAATTTATTCATACGAAGTCTTTGATAGTTCTGTGAAAAATTCGGCCTGGAAAAAATGCTATGGCTCTGGCGAATACCCTACGATTAAATGGGACGAAGCAAAAGTTATTTTATCTCTTGACGCTGATTTCTTAGGTGAATCAAATAATAAGATTGAGAATACCAGATTGTTCTCAAAAAGTCGTGATGTAATTAATAAAAAGTTTAATCGACTTTATGTGGTTGAAGGCAATATGACGGTTACCGGAATGGCGGCTGACTATCGCCTAAGGTTGCGTCCTGATTTGCAATTGAATTTAATTCTTGCTGTGATTAATGAGTTAAATAAAAAAGGTGCCGGAATCCCGGTAAATACTGGCGATCTTACTTTAGATAAATTTGCTAGGTATGATTTAAATCCTAATGCGTTAAATCAATTAGTTTCAGATTTACTGAAGTATAAAGGTCAATCATTTGTTTATGCTGGCGATCATCAACCAGAGGAAGTTCATATTGCAGTTAATATTTTAAATGATGCACTTGGAAATGATGTTCTTTATAATACTGAATCAGCTCCGAGTATTGTTCAATTTCTTTCCTCAATGGAAGAAATAAAAAATCTGACTTCACGAATGAATTCTGGTGAAATTGCTGTCGCAATTCATTTAAACTCAAATCCGGTTTATGATTTTCATTCTGATCTGAAATATCCAGAAGCATTGAAAAAAGTAGATTCAGTAATAAGTTTTGTTGAATTGGAAAATGAAACTTCTGACGCTTCAAATTTTGTACTTCCAATCAATGACCAACTTGAATCCTGGGGTGATGCGAAAACAAGGTCAGGAATTTATTCGCTTCAACAGCCCGTGATTGCTCCATTATATGATACCAGACAATCTGAAGCTATTTTACTTAACTGGATCTCTGGAGACTCCTCAGCTTTCGATGAATCTATCTATCACACATACCTGATGAGTTTCTGGGAGAAAAATATTTATCCTTTGACAGGAATAAATCTAGAATTTAAAAGATTTTGGTATGCAGCACTACAGGACGGAATAGTTAAGATAAATGAAAAGGGACTCGGTATTGGTTCTATCTCAGTTTCTGCTGCTCAAAATATAAAACCAATAAAGGATACTGAAACTTTTTCATTATTGATTAAAGAAAGTTATGCAGTAGGGGACGGAAGATTTGCCAACAATGGATGGCTCCAGGAATTTCCACACCCCGTTTCCAAAATTGTTTGGGATAACTATGCAGCTATCTCTCCAAAAAGTGCGAATCAATTAGGTCTAAAATCAAATGATCTGGTTGAAATATCGACCGGCAAAAATAAACTATCGATTCCCGTTTTTATTCAACCAGGTGCTGCAGACAATTCAATAACTATTGAAACTGGATATGGCAGAGAAAAATCTGGTACAATTGGTACTGGAGTTGGTTTTAATGCGAATAAATTGATGATGACTTATGGCGGATTAACGCCCTGGCTTTATTCCGGTATAATGATACGCGCTCTTAATGATACACACAAACTAGTAACAGCGCAAACAGTTTATGCATTCAATGAAGGTGTTACAAAGGATCTTCCTGAAAAAAGAGGAATTATTAAAGAAGGTACTGTAAAAGAATATCTTGATAATCCTGATTTTATTCATGAAGGTGAAGAACAGAAAGATTTCAGTGTTTATCCGCCATTTCCTTATAATGGACTTAAATGGGGTATGTCCATTGATATGAACAGATGCCTTGGTTGTGGTGAATGTGTAATTGCCTGTAATGTAGAAAACAATATACCTGTAGTTGGAAAAGAACAAGTTGATCGCGGTAGAGAAATGCAATGGATAAGAATTGACAGGTATTATTCAGGTAATCCTGAAGATCCTAAAGTTAGCAACCAGATTATGCTTTGTCAGCATTGTGATCATGCGCCGTGCGAAAATGTTTGTCCGGTTGCCGCAACGCAACACAGTCCTGATGGTTTAAACCAGATGGTTTATAACAGATGCGTCGGAACAAGATATTGTTCAAACAACTGTCCTTATAAAGTTAGAAGATTTAATTATTTCAATTTCCGAGATCACTTTAAAAACGGATTCCAGGAGGCTCCTGTTTTTGCTTTGGTGATGAATCCGGAAGTAACAGTTCGTTCTCGTGGTGTAATGGAGAAATGCACTTTTTGTATTCAGCGAATAAGTGAAGCACGTTCTGAAGCGGCAAGAGAAAAAAGAACATTAAAAGGATCAGATGTTCGAACAGCTTGTCAGGAAGCTTGCTCTTCTAATGCAATCCATTTTGGTGATATAAATAATAAGGAAGAGGATTTTTACAAGTATCGGAATCACGAATTAGGGTACTATGTTCTTGAAGAATTAAATATTAGGCCTAATGTTACTTACATTGCAAAACTCAGAAATACTGACTCGGAGGAAGTTTAGTGGAACTTGATTATTCAATAGAAGCTCCGGTTGTCAGAGGTCGTCTTTCTCTCGCAGAGATTGAAGAACTTGTAGCTAAACCATTAGACTCTAAGCCAGATAAGAAATTTTTCATAGCGTTATCAATTTCTGGAAGCGCTTTACTTATCGGTGCAGTTTGTCTTTTCTATACATTCTACTATGGAATTGGAATGTGGGGAAACAATCAGCCAGTCGCTTGGGGCTTTGGAATAACAAATTTTGTATTCTGGGTTGGTATTGGTCATGCCGGTACATTAATCTCTGCAATACTTTTTCTTTTAAGACAAAAATGGAGAACGGGTATTGCACGCTTTGCAGAAGCGATGACAATTTTTGCAGTTATGTGTGCTGGTATATTTCCTATAATTCATACTGGACGCCCCTGGCTTGCTGGTTACTTGACTCCTTATCCGAATCAGCACGGACTTTGGGTCAACTTTACTTCACCACTGGTGTGGGATGTTTTTGCAGTCTCAGTTTATTTTACGGTTTCGTTAGTATTTTGGTACACAGGACTTATCCCTGACTTTGCGACTCTTCGGGACAGAACAACATCGAAAATTAAAAAAACCATCTATTCTATTTTTAGTTTAGGTTGGAGACATTCTTCACGTCATTGGCAGCATTATGAAAAAGCTTATGTAATACTTGCAGGATTTGCAACTCCTTTGGTGCTTTCTGTTCATACGATTGTTAGCTTTGACTTTGCGGTTGCAATTTTACCTGGGTGGCATTCAACTATTTTTCCACCTTACTTTGTTGCAGGGGCTATTTTTTCAGGATTTGCAATGGTAGTAACCGTTCTGGTATTTGTAAGAAAGATTTTCAACCTTCAAAATATTATTACCATTGATCATCTTGAAAAGATGAATAAGGTTATACTTGCCACAGGTATGATGGTTGGTTATTCGTATGGAATGGAATTTTTTATTTCCTGGTATAGCGGTAATCCGATTGAGCAGTTTATTTTTATTAACAGAGCTTTTGGACCGTATGCTTGGTCTTACTGGACAATGGTTAGTTGCAATGTTTTAATCCCTCAATTTTTCTGGTTCAAGAAAATCAGAAGATCAGTCCCGGTTATGATGGTTATTGTAATTCTTGTGAATGTAGGTATGTGGTTCGAAAGGTTTGTTATCATCGTAACATCATTACATAGAGATTTCTTACCTTCAAGTTGGGGAATGTTCATTCCCACGGTATTTGATTTAGGTATTTTATTGGGAAGCTTTGGATTGTTTTTTACTCTTGTGATTTTATTTACCAAAGCACTTCCTGTAGTTTCGATTGCTGAAATTAAAGCGGTAGCAGATGGGGCACAGCCTGATCACCACGGAGGTAATCATAATGGCTGATAAGAAAATTTTTGGAGTAGTTGCTCTTTTCAAAGATCCGAATTTAATAATTGAAGCAGCCAGAAAAGCTGCTGATTCAGGATTTACCAAGTGGGATGTTAATTCACCTTATCCTTTGCATGGAATTGATAAGGCTATGAAAATTAAACCTTCCAAACTTGGTATTGTAACCTTGATATTTGGATTAACTGGTGTAGTAGTCGCTCTATTAACTATGTGGTGGACAATGTCAGTTGATTATCCAATGGTAATTGGTGGCAAACCATATTTTTCATTACCTGCCTTCATTCCAGTTACATTTGAAATTACTGTGATTATGGCTACTGTATCAACAGTTGTTGCAATGTTTGCCTTCTTCTTTGGCCTACCAAGAAATTCACACGCGTTGCATGATACAGATTATATGAAAAAAGTTTCTGTTGATCATTACGGAATCGTAATTGAAGCAGTTGATCCAAAGTTTGATGAAAAATCAACTTTGGAATTTCTAAATTCTTTACAACCAATTTCCGTTGAAATAATTTATTTTCCAGAAAAAGAAACGTATCCAATTTTCGAACCTAGATTTATTGGTTTTCTGTTTGGTGTTGCCGTAGTCGTTTCTCTTGGAACTTATATGATGCTTAACAAACTTATGTATGTTCAACCTTTCAACTGGATGGATGAACAGGCAAAGATAATTCCTCAATCGTCAAGTGAATTCTTTGCTGATGGTAGAGGTATGAGATTACCGGTTGAAGGGACTGTAGCTCGTGGATATATACCTTATCCTTATGCTGGTGAGAAGGATCCAAAAGAAGTATTGACAAATCCATATTTGCCAACGAAAGAAAATTTGGAACTAGGACAGAGGAAATTTTTAACATTTTGCAGTCCATGTCACGGAAACTTTGCAGATGGAGACAGCCGCTTAGCAGGGCAGTTTCCAAATCCTCCAACATTACATTCAGAACGTGCACTTAATTTTAGCGATGGAATGATCTACCATATAATAACAAACGGACAAAATGTAATGCCTTCCTATGCTGCTCAAGTAACCAGAGAAGAAAGGTGGGCAATAATTAATTATATAAGAGTTTTACAGAGAGCAAAGAATGCTACAGATTCAGATATTAAATTTGTTAAATCGGAGTAAATCTTAAATGTCGAGTAACGAAGTTACATACCAGAAAAAAGATTTACCCTCAAGCATTTCCAAAATTGGAATAGTTCTACTTGTAATTGGAGTAGTTTTGGGAATACTTGCATTTTTTGTTGATCATTCGAGAGCTGTATTCAATTATCTTATTGCTTTTGCGTTTATGATAAGCATTGGTGTTGGAGCTTTGTTTCTTATAGCGCTTGAATATGCTGTTGGAGCTGACTGGAGTGTACCGATACGCAGAGTTGTAGAATTTTTTGCTGCGGTTGTTCCTTTTCTTGCAATCCTGGTAATTCCATTATTGTTCAATATGGGTGAACTTTTTCATTGGTCACATCACGAAGCTGTTGCTGATGATCCTGTGTTACAGTCAAAAGCACCTTATTTAAATGTTCCTTTTTTTATTATCAGAGTCTTTGTTCTCATCGGTATTTGGTCACTTTTCTATTTCTTTTTTACAAGAAATTCTAAAAAACAGGATTCAAACAAAAATCAAAAATTAACTACTATTAACATCAGGCTATCTGCTATTTTCATACCAATCTTTGCAATCACAATTTCGATATCGGCTATGGATTGGCTCATGAGCGTAGAACCACATTGGTTCTCAACGATTTTTGGTGTCTACTTCTTTGCAGGAACAGTTGTGGCTGCACTAGCTGCTGTAACGCTAGCTACTGTATTATTAAAAGAACATGGTTATTTACATCCTGCTATGACTAATGACCATCTATATAGTCTCGGTGCTTTGTTATTTGCATTTGTAAATTTCTGGGGTTACATCGCATTTTCACAATTTATGTTAATATGGTATGCCGATTTACCGGAGGAAACTTTTTGGTTTATCCAGAAGTGGCAGGGAAGCTGGGCAATTTTCTCCATAGGACTAATTGTTATTCAGTTTCTTGTTCCATACATCACACTGCTTTCTCAACCATCTAAAATGGATCCGAAAAAGTTAAAATTTATTTCTGTCTGGTTATTGTTTGCACATTTGTTTGATATATTCTGGCTAGTTATGCCGGAGATGGAACAATTGTCTGGAGGATATTCATTTAGTTGGATTGATCTTGTTTTCCCGATCGCGGTAGTTGGTATTGTAATATTGATATTCAATCTGAAAGCAAAAAAAGAAAATATTATTCCAATCGGTGATCCAAAATTACAAAGAGGGTTAGATTTCCATCTTTAGAATCTTATGGATGAGATAAAGAAAAAAATAATTGAATTTATAAACGAAGTAAAACAGAATCCTGGCACTATGTTCGGAATTCTGTATCCTTACATCTTATTTATTATTGTAATTATCGGATTAATATATATTACCAATATTGGTAACGTAGCATTAAATGAAGAACCAGCTTTTGTACCAGATACTACTGCTCAGAAAGATCTTAAAGTTGAAGAAGCCAGAACAGTTCCTCCGGTGGATATATTTAAGTTGAAAGACCCAACACAGGAATTGCTTTCACAAGGGAAAGAACTTTATACAAAAAATTGTGCGTCCTGCCATAACGAAACCGGTGCTGGTGGTGGGCCTGCATCGATCGGTTTAAATCCTGCACCAAGAAATTTTACAAGTCCAGACGGTTGGGTAAACGGGAGAAAATTAAGTGATATGTATTCCACGCTGGAAGAGGGTATTGAAGGCAGTGCGATGATATCGTATAATTTTTTAACTCCTAAGGAGAGGATAGCATTAATACAGTACATTAGAAACGAGTTTATGAAGGATCCACCTATGGATACCGATGATGATTTGGCTGCATTAAATTCATTATACAATCTATCTGCAGGGATGAAAATCCCGGCACAAATCCCAGTTGAAGCAGCAATGAAAATTATTGCTTCTGAAAATATTAATAAAGAAAATAAGTTGGAGAATGCATTAAAAAATATTCAGGGTAGTAGAGACAATTATACTGCCACCCTATTTGACCAGATTACAAATAATGAAAAACTTGCACTCTCATCGCTTATTAATTCAAATAATTGGAAGGCTAATACGGATGCTTTTTTTAAATTTGTAATGATAAACTCTACTTATGATGGATTTAATTCAGAAATTATAAACTTATCAGCTGCTGATAGAAATTTATTGTTCAACTATCTTAATCAGTTGTTGTAGACTATGAAATTTTTGCTAACTAACATACTATTTAGCTTGCTGTTTATTTCATACTCGTTTTCGAATGATAAAATAGAAATTGGTGTTGACGAGAAACTTGGGAATACCATTCCTTTAGATGTAACTTTTAATGATGAAGAAGGAAATCAAGTTACGCTGAAAGAGCTGATAACTGGTCCGACAGTCCTTGCACTTGTATATTATAATTGTCCGGGAATTTGTAATCCATTAATGTTTGAACTTTCGAATGTGATGAACAAATCAGATATGGAACCGGGGTATGATTATAATGTGATTGCAATAAGCATTGATAAATTTGAAAATCCTGAAAAAGCCAGAGAAAAAAAGAAAGAAATGCTTTCGGGTTTTGATAAAGAAATATCACCTGAGAGTTGGAGATTTTTAACTGGTTCAATTGAAAACATTAAAGCAGTAACAAATGCAGCCGGATTTTATTTTAAGAGAGAAGGAGCAGAACTTAGACACGCTGGAACTCTCATTTTCCTGGATAAAAGTGGTAAAATATGTCGCTATTTATTTCCAAGCTATACTGAGAATCATGGTTACGGTATTTTACCCTTTGATTTTAAAATGGCAATTATTGAAACTTCAGAAAGCAGAGTAACACCGACAGTTGCCAGATTTTTAAGATTCTGTTTCAGTTATGATCCTGAAGGTGACAGATACGCACTAAATATTACCAGAATTTTCGGTGCAGCAATTTTATTGTTTGCCGGAATATTTTTTCTAGTAATTAAGTTTAAACCAAAGAATAAGATTATTAAAGCAAGGTGATGATATATGGCTGTTGAATCAGCAACTATTAAAACAAATGGACACGAACCAAGTTACCTGGAATATAAAGGTAAACACACAGGCATATTAGGCTGGATTCTATCTACTGATCATAAACGCATTGGACTTCTATATCTTATTTCATTGTCGTTTTTCTTTCTTGTGGGTGTTACTTTCGGATTTTTAATGCGTCTAGAATTGATTGCTCCGGGAAGAACAATAATGGATGCACAAACTTATAACTCCATTTTTACACTGCATGGAGTTATAATGATATTTTTATTTGTTGTACCGGGTTTGCCCGCAGTATTTGGAAACTTTTTCTTACCCATATTGATTGGAGCAAAAGATGTAGCCTTCCCGAGAATTAATTTAATGTCATGGTATCTTTATGTGATTGGCGGATTGCTTGCTATTGTCGCTATACTTATTCCCGGTGGCCCTGCTGATACGGGTTGGACTTTCTATATTCCTTACTCGGTAAGGACCAATACTAATGTAATGTTCGCACTCTTTGCTGCATTCGTGCTCGGTTTCTCTTCAATTCTAACCGGGTTAAATTTTGTAACAACAGTTCATAGACTGAAAGCCCCGGGAATGACGTGGTTTAAGATGCCATTGTCGATTTGGTCTTTTTATGCAACTGCCTGGGTCCAAGTTTTAGCTACACCAATTATTGGTATTACATTATTGTTGGTTGCAATTGAAAGATGGCTTGGGGTTGGTATTTTCGATCCCGCTCTTGGTGGTGATCCAATTTTATATCAGCATTTGTTCTGGATATACTCCCACCCGGCAGTCTATATAATGATTCTTCCTGCGATGGGAATTGTTTCAGAAGTTATACCAGTTTTTGCAAGAAGGACAATTTTTGGATATAAGTTTATTGCTTTTTCTAGTATTGCTATTGCTTTATTTGGCTCTCTAGTCTGGGCTCATCATATGTTCACTGTTGGCATGAGTGATACTGGTCAATTTGTGTTCTCATTGCTTACAATGCTTGTAGCAATTCCAAGTGCAATAAAAGTTTTCAATTGGGTAGCAACTCTATATAAAGGTTCTATTGATTTGGCAACTCCTTTGCTTTTTATTCTAGCATTCATTTTTCTTTTTACTATTGGTGGATTGACGGGTGTTATGCAGGGGATATTAGCAATTGATATTCAAGTTCACGATACTTCCTTTATTGTTGCTCATTTTCACTATGTGATGTTTGGTGGAACTGGCTTTGGTTTCTTTGCTGCGTTACATTACTGGTATCCGAAAATGTTTGGCAAAATGTATAATAGAAAATTAGCAAAAACTTATTTCTGGATGTTGTTTGTTGGATTTAATGTTCTCTATTTCCCAATGTTCATAATGGGCTGGTTGGGTATGCCAAGAAGATATTATGATTATCTACCTGAGTTTCATCCATATCATTTAGTATCAACAATTGGGTCATGGATTGTTGTAGCTGGTTTACTTTTGATGATCTATAATATGTATAGATCCATAAAAAAAGGAAAAATTGTAACGGAGAAAAATGTTTGGGGTGGAGAAACTTTGGAATGGCAAATAGAAACTCCACCAATTCACGAAAATTTTCACGAAATTCCGGTCATTCAAACTGATCCGTATCAATATAAAATGAATGATGAGAAACTAGAAGAAACGGAGGCAGGTTGAATTCAACTGAACATACATCAGTAGCACATGTTCATAGAGATGATGTAGGTTCCCGTATGGGAATGTGGCTCTTCCTTTTCACGGAACTTCTTTTATTTGGCGGCATGTTTCTAATTTATTCGGTATACAGATTTGAATATCCCGAAGCATTTCATGTTGCAGCAAAAGAACTAAACATTATAATGGGTGCATTTAATACCGCCGTTCTTCTCACAAGCAGCATGACCATGGCACTTTCGATTGTTGCTATTCAAAGAAATCAAAAAACACTTTCAATAGTTTTGCAGAGCATAACAATTTTGCTTGCAATTTTCTTCCTGGTAAATAAGTATTTTGAATGGACTGCAAAATTTCACCATGGAATTTATCCTGGCAGTGAAGAACTTCTTTCAAAAGGATCAGGAGAAATATTATTCTTTGGATTATATTATGTAATGACGGGCTTACATGGGCTTCACGTTATTGTCGGAATGTTCCTGATTGCGGTTATGACGAGATTGACAAGAAAAGATATTATTAATTATGAAAGTTATGCAAGGTTGGAAAACGCCGGCTTATATTGGCACCTTGTTGATATTATCTGGATTTTCCTTTTCCCATTATTCTATCTGATTACTTAAGGAATGCAAATGGAAAAACACGATTATTACCACGAACATTCACACGGGTATGGAATTTATATCCTTGTCTGGCTCGCATTGTTGACACTTACTGCCATTACTGTCGCGGTTGCAGGCATGGACATAGGAAGATTTACTGTCGCAACTGCATTAATCATAGCTGCTGTTAAGGCATATCTGGTTTTAACAATCTTTATGCATTTGAGAAGTGAGAAAAAAACTTTCACAGTTTTTGTTTTCGTTGCGATATTGTTTCTTGGGATATCGTTTATTTTATTATTCGCTGATTATTCTTTTCATTAAGGATTTAAAGAATGTTTGATGGTGTATCAAATTTTGTAAACTCAGTTGACGGAGTATTCATGTTCTCATTGGTTGTCTCCGTTTTTTTTCTTGTACTCATCACATTCCTGATGATCTTTTTTGTAATAAAGTATAACAGGAAAAGAAGTCCAAAGGGTAAAAACATTCATGGCAACGTTCTTTTAGAAATTACATGGACAGGAATACCAACCATTCTCGTAATGATCATGTTTTGGTTTGGCTGGCAGGGTTATAAGGAGATGGTCGATGTTCCTGAAGGAGCAATGCCGATTGATGTTACAGCTCAGATGTGGAAATGGAGTTTTAAATACGAGAATGGAATGAATACTGATACACTCTATGTTCCTGTAAAGAAACCCATTAAACTTATTCTGCACTCAAATGATGTTAATCATGCATTCTTTGTCCCAGCCTTCCGACTAAAAAAAGATATTTTTCCAAATCGGGAAAGAATCGCATGGTTCATTGCTGAAAAAACTGGAGAATATAATATTGCCTGTGCAGAATACTGCGGGATGAACCATTCATATATGGCTTCCAAAATAGTAGTTTTATCTGAAGAAAAGTTTAATAAGTGGATGAACACAATGAGTGATACAAGTTCAAGTATTCCTGTGGAAATGACAAAGAGTAATTAGTGTAAATGAATTTAAAGAATAGAATAAAAATATTTTCTGAACTGGTTAAAATCAGAATAACATCTTTCGTTACTGTTACGACCGCCTTTGGATATATTGCTGCAACAGGTCAATTTGATCTGCAAATAATTCCTGTTTTGGTGGGAGTATTGTTATTAGCATTTGGTTCTGCTGCTCTTAATCATTTTCAGGAAAAAGATTTTGATATCATGATGGATCGTACGAAGGGAAGACCAATTCCTTCAAACAGAATATTCTCAATAAATGCATTCAAAATTGCTCTGATTCTTATTCTATCTGGTTCAATCGTTTTAGTACTCGGATCGAATTTATTAGCAACTGGTTTTGGACTATTAAATCTTATTTGGTATAATTTTATATATACATACCTTAAAAGAAAAACACCATTTGCAATTGTACCCGGATCATTGGTTGGTGCAATTCCACCGGTTATCGGCTGGGTTGCTGCTGGAGGTTCCTTAGTTGATCCACAGATTGCGGTGATTGCATTTTTCTTTTTCATCTGGCAAATACCACATTTCTGGTTACTGCTTTTAGTACTTGATAAAGATTATCGGCAGGCAGGATTTCCGACCTTGACAGAAGTTTTTAATAGGGAACAGTTATCTCGAATTACATTTGTTTGGATTATTGCAACAGCCGTTACAGGGATGCTTATCCCTTTGTTTGGAATCGTAAATAATATATGGATTAATCTTGGATTGTTTGCAAGCGGATCATTATTAACATGGAAAGCATTTGGATTGCTAGCTGATACAAGTGATTTCAGAATATTCAATTATAATTTTAAATACATTAACTACTTTGCATTGTTTGTAGTTTTTATTGTTTCAATTGATAAATTAATTTTTTGATGTAGCTGATGGAATTTCTAAATAATTTTATTTTACCGCAATCATCAGAGCATATTCAGCTATTGCATTATATGCTGTTGATTATACTTTTTCTATTCATTCCTTTCATTAGTATGGTTTTTGGCGGGGTTGTTCTTTCCGTAATTTATGGCAGAAAAGGTGAAAGGGAAAATGATAAATCTTATCTGCGACTTGCAAAAGAAATTTCTGAGATAACAACAATAAATAAAAGTGTTGGTTTCATTCTTGGAGTTGCACCAATAATGACTTCAATTCTTATATATTCTCAGCTACTGCATAATTCTGAAATTTCAAATCTTAATTACCTTGCATTTGCGTTGGTGTTCGTCTCTGCAGCTCTTGTATTTATTTATAGTTACAGATATTCACTTTCCTTTAACAGAATTTTTACATCTTTTTCGGAGAAAGAAATATCTGATCCCGGAATTGTAGAGGATGTAAATATATTAAGCGAAGAGAGTCATAGGATAAGTAAAAAAGCTGGATTATTTGGGATTTTATTTTTATTCCTTGGTTTGTGGTTTTTTGTAACTGCTCTCACTATTCCCACGCTTTACTCAGCCTGGAAGATTGATAATTTTATTTTCGGATTATTTTCTCCGGAAGTATTATCAAGATTTATTTTTTACATTTTATTTGCTTTTACTTTAACCGGAGGTATGATCTTATTTACTTTTCTTGAGGATGAAAAAAAGAAAAGAGTAAAGGATGAAGAGTATTCAATTTTCGCAAAACAAAAAATTGTAAGAGTAACTCTCTTTATCTCTGTTTTTATTCCAGTCTTATTAGTATTAAACATTTTTGGACTGCCATCAACTTCACTAACAGGCACTGTATTTTTCTATGCAATAATATCATTGTTTCTTTTGTTCCTCGGATATCACTTCCTGTATTTATTGACCAAAGAGATTAAAGGTACCACTGCAGCACTTTTATTTTTTACTTTGGTATTTTCAATAGCCGCATTCATTATCAGTGATCAAAAAGCAATGGCTACTGCTACAAAGTTTCAAAGTGCATCGCTTAGTGCGGAGTTTGATAAATACTTCGCTGAGCTCAAGGGCGAAGGTAAAACGGTGACAATTAATGCGGCGGAGTTATACCAGGCGAAATGTGGTGCTTGCCATAGCTGGGATAAAAAAATTGTTGGTCCTCCACACAAAGATGTGATACCAAAATATGTTGGCAAAGAAGCACAATTGGAAGCTTTCATTAGAAATCCTGTAAAAGTAAATCCGGATTACCCTCAAATGCCAAATCCTGGCTTAAAACCCAATGAAGCAAAAGCATTGGCTAAATATTTATTGGAAACTTACGAAACAAAAAAATCCAAGTAATCTTTAGACGTAGAATCCTGCCAAATTGATTGTTTACTTTAGGGGATGTATTTAAATTGCATACTATATTCTTAATCATTAACTTCACTAAAATTTTACCTTAATTATTTGTAGGATAGAAATATGAAAAAGTTTTTTTTACCACTCACTCTTCTAATTTTCTGTTTCAATATTACCTCATTTGCACAACTTGATTCGGTGTTTTATCAAGGGCCCTTGTTGGGAAGTGTACCAAGTGGGGCTATGCAAAACACAGATAATTTTACAGATGAATTAATAATTGGTGGTGAACCGACAGTAGTACCTTTACCAGAAGTCATTTATGAAGATTATAATCCAAGCATTCCTGATTATGATCCTTCATCCGTAATTCCATCTGTTTATGTTGAAGATCATTCAACAGAAAATGATTTTAATCCGGCTAGTGGACAGGAAATTATATTGCATTCATTTCCTGGATTTACGATGACAAATTACATTCCACCAGATCCTTCTATGGCAGTTGGACCAAATCATATTATCGTTTGCGTTAACAGTGTTTTTAGAATATTTGATAAACAGGGAAATCTTTTGAAAAATATTAACGCAGGAGCCTGGTGGTCGGCCGTATATCCCGAAGAATCGGGCGACCCGCAAGTAATATATGATCATTATGCTGGTAGATGGGTATTAGTGTGGATGCAGGTCAATAGTACCGCACAGACTGCTGCTGATTTAATTGCGTATTCGGACGATGATGATCCTCTAGGTGTTTGGTATTTATACAGACTGCCACTGACAAGTTGGGGGGATTATCCGAAACTGGCTTTTGATGAAGATGCACTCTATATAATGACCAGACAAATAACTTTCCCGGGGTTTTATCAGTACAATTTAGTCAGGATTATAAATAAAGCCGATTTTTACGCTAGCAACGGTGGACAGGTTAGCTATAACGATCTTTATAACATAAGAACCCCTGGTCTTGGTACTGGTGGAGCAGCTTTGGATGTTATACACCCGGCGATTTCTTATACCCCTGGCGATGGGGCTTGGTTATTCTGGGCTCGTGGAAGTATTGGCTCAACACAATCTTCAGTATTTTATGCTCTATACAAGATTACTAATCCTCTGACAAATCCTGGATTGAAAGGTAAAACTTTTGCAGTTCCTACATATTATACTCCACCTCTAGGAGGTCAATTAGGTGGCGGTGCTGGTTTGGAAACAATAGGTTGGATAAGTAGGGCACCAATCGTACGTGATGGATATTTATATGTTGTTCACGATATCAGAAATTCTACGAACTCAGCATACTCCAGTGTTAAATACTTAAAAGTAGATTTAAGCGTTCCCTCAATTGTAGAAAATGTAGAATTTGGGAATGCAGGTTATTATTATTTGTTTCCCGGTTTAACAGTTGATAAAGATAATAATATGACCGTTACATTTACACGCTCAGCTACTACCGAGTATGCAGGTGCTTATTTTTCTACAAAATTAGCTGGCGAGCCCCCTGGATTAAACCCTAGTCTTCCAATAGCAGAAGGGCAAGGTAATTACGTTGTAGATTTTGGACAAGGTCGAAATCGATGGGGTGATTATATGGGAATTTTTCTTGATCCAGTAACAGAAAAAAATGTGTGGATGCTTACCGAATTTGCTTCTGCAACCAATACCTGGGGAACACAGGTCGGGGAAATAATCCCTGGACCATATACAGGAGCTTATGCCTATTTAATTCCAGGCTCATTCGATTTTCATGAGGTAGAAACCGGAACAGAAAGTCAAACTGCTGAAATCATTTTAGCGAATTATGGAGACTCCGATCTGATTATAAATGATATACCATCAACTTATGATGTTTTTAATCTTAACACAAATCTATCGTTTCCATTGACTCTGGCAAGTTATGATTCTCTCACCTTAGAATTTAGTTTTTCACCAACGACCGAAGGTAGTGTGAATATTGTCTACCCGATCACTTCAAATGATCCTCAATTTACTGGAATAGAACTTAGCGGAACGGGATACGATGCTGCTTCAGCTGAATTGCAGACATTCTATGCTTCTACGGGCGCACAAAGCAATGGTACTATATTGACAATAGATCCAACAACTGGCACTGGAACTGATATCGGACTATCATCTTTTAGTGAAATTACCAGCGTATCTATTAGTCCTATTGATGGAAAATTGTATGGTTTAGTTGCAGGAACAGGATCCTCTGATCTGGTAAAAATAAATGCACAGGAAGGAGATGCACATCTTGTTCATACCTTAAATATTCCTTTGATGGCAGGAATAGCTTTTGACACTTCAGGTACACTGTACGGAGTTACAAGAGTCGGAGAAATCTATACTGTCGATATCAATCAAGGAACTTTAAACTTTATTACTGATGCTACTGGATCATACTTAGGTATCACTTTTAATCCTGTTACAAATGAATTATGGGCAACATCGCGTGCAGTTGCTCCGCCTAATAGAGATGCCATATTCAAAGTAAATTTAATGACTGGTGATACAACTATTATTGGTCATACCGGTCTTGGCTAAACAAACAAATGCTATCGCTTTTGACGTAAACTATAATCTATATGGCATAATCGGGAGTTCATCGGAGTTTAATGATTTTGTAAGTATAAATACTAACATAGGCACCGGTTCTGTTATTGGTTCAACCGGTTTCAAAAATATATTGGGTTTAGCTTATCTTGATCATACTATAACAGGCGTTGAAAACAATAATACCGGTTATATTCCATTTGATTATGCACTAAAACAAAATTATCCCAACCCATTTAATCCAAGTACCAGGATTGATTTCTCACTCCCTACAGAAGCAAATATAAAGCTTGTGATTTATAATATACTTGGACAGCAAGTTGTTAGTTTGATTGATGACGAGATGGTCGCGGGGAATCACTCAATTAGCTGGAATGCAAAAGATGCAGCCGGAAACAAACTAACGAGCGGGATTTATCTTTATAAACTTACCGCTTCAGGAATTGACGGTACAGATTTCCAGGATATTAAGAAAATGATTTTGATGAAGTAATAATTAAGCTGTGAATAAATTATTCCCTCCGGTAAATATTTTATTGGAGGGATTTTTTTATAAAAGTAGATTAAACCTAATTTAATTTTTCCATTTAAGAATTTTGAGAGGATAAATTGATGAAGATTTCTTTTTTGAAAGCCATAATTTTAGCGTTCGTATATGCAACACTTAGTTTTGCCCAGGTCTCACCTAAAGAAGGTGTGATCCCATCTGCTAACTTCAAAGAATTTCACCAGATGATTCAAAGTGAATATTCCAATGGATATTATGCTGAAAAATTTAGAGAAAGAAAGGAAATAAGAGAACAAATATCACAGGGACAACTTCAGGAATCTGCCCTCGCAACAGATACTGTTTTTGCCCTGACTCTGATGGGACAGTACACAGACTTAGCCGGTTTTTATACCCAGCCACAATTTCAGGCTCAACTTTATGATGGACCTAACCCAACTGGAACAGTTACTGACTATTATTCTGAAATTTCCTACAATCAATTATTTTTTACCGGAGATGCCCAGGGTTGGTACAATTTGCCTGGTGATATATCAAGTTATTCACCCGGGGGAAGTGGTGGCGGACCAAAATTTGTGACTGAGTTAATAACGGTTGCTGATCCGACTCTCAATTTTGCAGACTATATACAGTATTATGATGCACAGAATCGTCCACACATTGGATTTTTAGCTGTTGTTCACGCTGGTGCAGGAGCTGAAGCAGGTGCTTATAATATATGGTCACACAGATGGGATTTTACTGTGTACAGTGGTGGAGCGATTACTACCAACGATGTGGATCCAGTTTCGGGGTTTAATGTAATTATTGATGGTCCTTACGCAATAATGCCTGAGCGAAGTGGTGGTCTAAATAATAGCGGTCCATTGATAGAAATTGGTGTCTTTTGCCACGAATTTGGACATATTTTTGGATTACCGGATCTATACGATACAGATGGTTCTTCTGAAGGTCTTGGAAACTGGTGTTTAATGGCTGGCGGTTCCTGGGGAGGTGATGGCTCTTCACCAGAAACACCAGTGCATATGAGTGCCTGGTGTAAAACACAACTTGGCTGGGTAACACCCATTAACTTAACTTCATATCAAGATTCTCTTTCAGTTCCAAATGTCGAAGAAAATCAAATTGTTTACAGGATGTGGCGAGATGGCTCAATAGGAAACCAATATTTTTTAATTGAGAACAGACAAAAGATTGGATTTGATTCAAAGCTCTTTGATTCTGGTTTTCTAATTTTTCACGTTGACGATGCTGTCGGAAGTAATCAAAACGAAGATCATTATAAAGTCGATCTTGAACAAGCAGATGGATTACGAAATCTGAATCTAGGCCAAAATCGTGGTGACTATGGAGATCCATTTCCTGGAGCTTCACAAAACAATAGATTTGATTGGGGAACAAATCCTAACAGTAAAGACTATAATCTGCAAAACACATTTGTTTCGATTAGAAATATTCACAAAGCTGGAAGTATGATGATTGGCGATTTTGAGGTTGGACCAAGAGCAGGTGTCTATGCATTTGCTGATCCGATAACAGTAAATTTTGGTGAAGTTGAAGTGGGATCAAATAGTCTCATAAAATCAATCATTCTGGCAAATTATGGAGATCAGGATTTAGTAATTACCAACATCCCTTCAAGTATGGAAGATTTTCATTTAGAATCTAACTTATCATTCCCAATGACAATGTCAACATTCGATTCACTAACTTTAGAATTCAGATTTACACCAGGTACTTTAGGAAATTTTGAAGAAGTATACCCCGTATCCTGTAATGATCCAAACTTTTCAGGTTTTAATCTTTCGGGCACATCTTATATAAATTATCCGGCGTTGGATAAAACATTTTATGCTTCATCCGGCGATCAGAATAATGGTGAAATTTTGACAATCAATGAAAGCACTGGTACGGGAACATTACTTGGTCCTTCATCATTCGATGGCGTAAAGAGTATTACTATTGATCCAATAAGCGGTACTATCTACGGATTATTTTCACGACTTATTGACGCAGATATTGTTAAAGTTAATTCTGGAGCAGGAGACGCACATCTACTGTTCACACTAGATTTGCAACAAATGGCTGGTGTTGCATTTGACACAACAGGAATTTTTTATGGTATAACAAGAAATGGTGTCCTATATAAAATAAATTTAGATGATGGTTCATATACAATGCTTGTTGACGCAGTTAGTAATTATTCAGGTATAGCCTTCAATCCACTAACAAACGAGCTTTGGGCGTCTTCTGCAAGTTTTGTGGGGACAAATAAAGATGCCATTTTTAAAGTTGATATTACGACTGGCGATACAACCATTGTAGGTCATACCGGATTGGGAAAACTAACAAATGATTTAGTATTTGATGAGAATGGAAATTTATTTGGACTCATAGGTTCAGAAAGTGAGACAAATGATTTCATTAGTATTAACACGATTAACGGAGTCGGAACAATTGTTGGTAATATTGGATTTAACCACATTCAAGGGTTAGCTTATGAGGAAACCGGAGTAACTTCGGTTGAAGAAGAATTTCCTGGAGGAGCAATTCCATCCGAATACTTATTACAGCAGAATTATCCTAATCCATTTAATCCAAGTACCAAGATTGAATTTTCACTTCCTACCGAAGCAAATGTAAAGCTTGTAATTTATAATATACTTGGTCAGCAAGTTGCTAGTTTAATAGATGAACAAATTGTAGCTGGAAATCATTCAATTATTTGGAATGCAAAAGATACAAATGGAAAACAATTAACTAGTGGAATATATCTGTATAAGCTAACCGCTTCAGGAGCAAAAGGCGAAGATTTCCAGGACATAAAAAAAATGATACTACTGAAATAAAAAATTGAAAATAGTTTCTTTTAATCCCTTCGATGAGTATTTTCTCGGAGGGATTTTTTGTTTTAGACTTTTAAAAAATTTAGTTACAATATTGTTTAATTGAGTAGGTGTAATATGAAAATTTACAAATACTTTCTGGTCCATCTCATTTTATTTGTTGCTTCACAAAATTTATTTTCCCAACTTGATTCTGTCTACTATAAAGGTCCTTCACAAGGAAGTGTTTGTAGTGGGGCAATGCAAACTACTGATAACTTATACCTGAATTACTAATTCCCGTCATCACCAATTAAGAAGGAAAAATAAATACTCAACCTTAACCTGGGAAAAATCATAATAAAGATATGATTCTTGATCGGGATAATTCCCAACTTCCGGAATTACGTATGTCGATGACAAAAATTTGCAGGAATATTTAAATTCAGGAACTGGACAACCAGTTTTAGTAAACAATTTTCCGGGAATATCGGTGCACAAGCTATATCCCCCAGACCCGTAATCGCTGTGGGTCCAAACCATATCATGTATTTGTAAATGGTTTTCCATCAATTTTTAAAATTTTTGTAAAGGATGGTGAAATGTTTTAAAAAGCATTATCGGCGGTTGCATGGTGGGCACCAGTCTGGCCTGATGAATGCGGCGATCCTCAGGTTATCTATGACCATTATGCAACAGATGGGTTCTAGTATGATGCAAATTAACTCAAATGTCTAGACAGCAGCAAATCTTATTGCCTATTCTGATGATGATGATCCTCTTGGTGTCTGGTATTGTTTATAGTTTGGATACAAAGATTCATGGCAATGTTCCGCAACACGTGGGGGGATTATCCACATGTTGGATTTGATGAAGAAGCTATTTATATTTCAACTGGATACAAGATTTTGCAATTCGGCGGTCGATCTGTATAGTAAAATAAGGATCTTTAGTAAAGCAGAATTGTATAACAGCAACGCCGGACCCCTCACATATACTGATATTTGGGAATTACACGCACCCGGGCTGGGAAGTGCATCTGATACAATTGACTTTATTCAGCCTGGTATTTCTTACACTCCCGGAGATGGCGGGTGGCTTATGTGGGCAAATGGTGTATATAATGGTGCGCAGGTAAGTGCAGATTATTATGTTATTTATAAAGTAATAAATCCATTAACTGCTCCCGTGATAAAAGGAAAAGTATTACCCGTTCAGACTTACACTTCGCCTCCATTGGCAAATCAACTGGGTGGAGGATTATGTATAGAAACTATTGGTTGGATGACTAGGCAACCTGTTATGAGAGACGGATTTCTTTATGCAGCACACGATATACAAAACTCAACCAATTCAGCATATTCATCAATTAAGTATTTAAACATTGATTTAAACACCGACTTCGATTGTTGATAATATTGAATTCGGTTCCATTGGCTATTTTTATTTATTTCCTACGCTTACTATCGACCAAAATCATAATGCTGCAATTACTTTTAGTCGCTCAGCTGATAATGAATACATAGGTGCTTATTATTCAACTAAATATGCAAATGATCTTACGATTGGACCAAGCAAACCAATTGCTGAGGGACAAGGCAGTTATGCACTTACTCATAGCGGTAATCTTAATCGTTGGGGAGACTATTTTGGAATTTACTTGGACCCCGCAAATAACTATGATGTCTGGACAATCAGTGAGTATGCGGCAGCAACAAACATTGGAGTACCTATGTAGGACAGATTAGGCTGGAACCATATCCCGGTGCCCACGTTTTCATTCAACCAAATTCGATAGATTTTGGAGATGTTGAGATAGGGACTACAAGTTCAACTCATTACACTGTCATTGCTAATTACGGAGATGCCGATTTATTAATATCAAACATTCCTTCATCAGTTGGAGATTACAATCTTGTAACAAGTATTTCATTTCCATATACATTAGCTTCATATGATTCCCTTACAATTGAATTCAACTATTCACCAACTGTTGTAGGTAACTCATCAGTTCTCTATGATATTACAACTAACGATCCAGAATTTCAAGGAATTACTTTGAGTGGGAATTGTTATCAAATAGTTCCTGCAATTGAAAAAACTTTTTATGCCTCATCAGGTCCGCAAAATGATGGAGATATATTAACCATTAACCCTCAAAACGGATCGGGATTAGTTCTAGGTCAATCATTGTTTCCTGAAGTAAAAGGATTGGCAATAAATCCCTTGAATGGGATTATATATGGACTGGCGACCGTTTCAGGTATTTCTGAAATCGTTAGAGTAAATTCAGAATTGGGTGATTCATATGAATTATTTCCGGTAAACATTCCTGCAATAGCAGACATTGCTTTTGATACATTAGGAGTTTTTTACGGAATTGGTGTGAATGGAGAACTCTATAAAATTGATTTGACCAACGGTGATGTAACCTTTGTAGTTGATGCTGTAGGAAGTTATTCAGGTATAACTTTTAATCCCCATACAAATGAACTTTGGGCAACTTCACGTTCATTCCTACCACCAAACAAAGATGCTGTTTTTAAAGTCAATATCTTAACCGGTGATACAACAATTGTAGGACACACAGGATTGAATAAATTAACCAACGATTTAATTTTTGATGAGAACTTAAATCTTTATGGAATAATTGGAAGTTCATCAGAACTAAATGACTTCATAAGTATAAATCCTGATAATGGAATAGGAACAATTATTGGATCCATCGGGATGACAGACATACTAGGCTTAGCTTATATAGGATCAGTCCCAACAAGTCTTGAATTTAATGACCAGAATTATCCGATGAAATTTTCGTTACTTCAGAATTATCCGAACCCATTTAATCCAACGACAAGGATTGAATTTTCACTGCCTATAGAATCAGATGTTAGTCTCGTAATTTATAATATTCTTGGTCAACAAGTTGTTAGTTTAATTGATGACCAGATGGTCGCGGGGAATCACTCAATTAGCTGGAATGCAAATGATGCAGCCGGAAACAAACTAACCAGCGGGATTTATCTTTATAAGCTTAACGCTTCAGGAATTGACGGTAGAGATTTTCAGGCTACTAAAAAAATGATACTACTGAAATAAAATGTTGAAATTAGTTTCTTTTAATCCCTCAACTACTAATTTTTCAGGGGAATATTTATACTGATTCAATAAAGATTTAATTACTGATTAAATTCTTTTGCGGTTTAACAGAAAAACCGATAAAAGTGTTTTCATTTAAATTACGCTGTGCGTATTTTAAAATGAAATTTTTAAATATTCCTTTTAACTCCAAGATAGAAAGGGTAAAGTATGGGCAAATTTACCATCAACCTCTCAGTCATAATTTTTCTAACAATTATATTATGTATAGGATCAAATTACGCACAAGACGATCCAAATATAGATAATACAGTACATTTATCACCCCCGCCATCAGTAAGTATAAATTCACCAAGTGGAAGGGAAATCATAACTTCGAGTGACGGATTTGATAATTTTTTACTGGGAATTGATTTTGCAGAACCACATATTTCAGCAAATCCAAACAATCCTACTGAATATTTTAATGCATTCAATACAAATGCTACCCACTATACTTATAATGGTGTCGATTGGTTTTACCAATTTCCTGTTTTTGGTGTTGAGATGAGAGGCGATCCGGTAACAGCTTACGATAGTCTTGGTAATTTGTACTATGAAAATATGTACGGAACAGGTAATATTCTAGGGTGTAAAGTAATTGTATCTACCGATAATGGGGCTACCTGGTCTTCCCCCGTCACTTCAATCTCAGGTGTTGATAAAAATTGGATTGCTGCGGATCAAACAGCGGGACCCAATGCTAATTATGTTTATACGGTTATGACTGCTGGTGGCGGTATTGGGAACTTTGCAAGAAGTACGGACTTCGGTGCAACTTGGCAGACGACTTTTAGTCCTAACACACAGTTCCTCCCTGGAATGATGGTTGCAGTTGGAGCTAATGTAATTAGTGGTGATGTGCCAGGTGGAGCAGTTTATGTAGTTACAAATGGTGGCTCTAATGCATTTGCACCAATTTATTATTTTTATCTTTCAACTGATGGAGGAGCGACATTTACATTAAAATCATCTCAGGCTTTTGCTAATTATGTTGGAACTAATGTTGGGGGTAGACATTCTGTCGAAAATATGAGAACACGGCCGTATCCATTTATCGCTGCAGACAACAGTTATGGAGCCTATAGAGGAAGATTGTATCTTGCTTATGCTTCCAATACGCCTGTAGGAAATGGAAATAAACCTGATATTTTCTGTCGTTATTCAACTGATCAAGGATCAACCTGGTCTTCTGCTGTCGTAATAAATGATGATCCAAATACAACAGCAAATCATCAATTGATGCCTGCAATCTGGTGCGATAAAGAAACTGGTAGGTTATATGCAAAATGGTTTGATACCAGAAATGTTCCTACGAGCGATAGTGCAGAAGTATATGCTTCTTATTCTGATGATGGTGGTGTGACATGGGTTGAAAATCAAAATCTATCAACTTCAAAATTTAAAATCGATTGTTCTACTTGCGGAGGTGGTGGTACTCCACGGTATCAGGGAGATTATGACGCAATAATATCCAACAATGTTACCTCAATGGCAGTATGGTCGGATTTCAGAACCGGAAGTTTTAGTAGCTTTGTTGCATATTTTCCTGATTTCGCAATGACAATTTCAACAGCTTCCGCCGATACAATCAAACCCGACGGATCAATGAGCTTAATAGCAATAGTACCTGCGGTAAAGTTATATGACAAGTCCGTGAAGTTTTCAGCTGTCTCAATACCTTCTGCAAATTTTGATTTTCAATTTCCACAAGGTGATTCCTTAACAACATACCCAGATTCAGTTGAGATAGTAGTATATGGTAATAATGTTCCTGATGATTTATATACAATTAGAATATTTGCTGAGGGTCCGAATGGAACACCCGTACATGAAAGAAATTTTGAATTGCTAGTAACGAATCCTGTTACAAAAATTTTACAACCCAATGGTGGTGAAGTTTTGTATGTTGGAATGTTATATCCAATAAGATGGGATCAAATTTTCGTTGATCTTGTAAAGATAGAATATTCAACTGATGGAGGCACAAACTGGATTTTAGTTGAAGATGGTGTTTCAAGAAATAAAAGCAATTCTACTGGTGATGGGGACTCACCTAATGCATTTAGTCAATATGATTGGGTTGTACCAAACACTGTCTCGTCCAATTGTCTTGTTAGGGTTTCCGATTTAACTGATCCCTTAGTATCTGATGTTAGCGAAGCACCTTTCACAATTGAAGTTGGACCACAACCAGGATGGTTAAGTCAGAATTCACCATCATCGACTACTATATTATCTGTCGATGTAGTTGATACTTTAATTGCCTGGGCTGGTACTGCGGAAGGAAAATCATTAAGAACAACTAATGGCGGACAAACCTGGACCACCACAATCGGCTCTCCCGGTGGAAGGTGACAAGCATGACTGCGATTGATGCTTCTAAAGCGTTTGCAATTTCCAATGCTCCGGGAATGGCAAGAATTAGAAGGACTGTAGCCTTGGGTGTAAGTTGGGGTACAGTGTATGAAAATACAGACCCTGATGCAGGTACTTAATGCTATCGATATGATTGATGAAATGAACGGATATGCAGTAGGAAACCCGATAAATGGACAATGGCTAATCTTAAAAACTACTGATGGTGGCAGCAACCTGGGATGATATTTCAACTCTTGCACAAAATGGGAGCGAAAAAGGTATCAGCAATTCAATGAAATGGATAAATCTTCAGATTGGATGGTTTGGAACTAATGATTCGAGAGTCTACAAAACAACTGATGGTGGAGTTACCTGGACTGCAAGCACGACTACCTTCCAGAATAATAGCGGTATTACTTTTACCGATTTATCAAACGGAGTCACAGCAGGTGAAGATGCAAACTGGACATCTGATGGCGGAGTAACATGGTTTACAAAGACAGGACAAATTCCGGGTCAAGTAATTAGTGCGGCATCTGCTGAAAATATTGCTGGAAAATATTTCTTCGTAACTGGTTCGGAAGTTTATAAAACTGAAGATTTAGGAGATAGTTATATCCTTGATTATTCACAATCGGACTCTCTTAAATACATTGATATTGACCTTATTAAATTGGAAGAAAATTACTGGATAGTTGGATATGCTGTTGGTGCAAATGGATCAATCGTTAAGTATAAAGAACTATATCTTGTTACAGAAACGGAAAGTGAGCACAATAATATTCCTGAAACTTATTCACTCAAACAAAATTATCCTAATCCATTCAACCCAAGTACTAGTATTGAGTTCTCTTTACCTATAGCATCCGATGTTGAATTAGTAGTTTATAATATTCTTGGTCAGCAAGTTGCATCTCTGATAAATGAACAACAATCTGCTGGTTATCATTCAGTAATATGGAATGCTAATAATTCAGATGGTGCGAGATTAAGTAGTGGAATTTATTTCTATATGCTTAAAGCAAAAGGAATAGATGGTAATAATTTTCAAGAGGTTAAGAAAATGATACTGCTTAAATAAGTAGATTTAATAATTGTGATTATTCAACGCCCCGATTCTTTCGGGGCTTTTTTATTTGCTAATCGTCAACTGTAACCACTGTTACGAAAGATTTTTCTTGACTTTTAACAATTAATGTTGTTTATTAACTTTAAATTTTTACCATATATCCTTGGGGAAGAATTTCAGTAATATCTCTTCAGGGCTTACACCTCATTATTGCACCGCTCGCTTTCCCAGGCTAAGATTTAATAAAAAAAAATTATTCATAAATATTTAGCGGGGGTTCATATGCAACCTTTTAATTTCACTTGTTTTTTTAAGAGTGTCCTCACACTTTATTTTCTTTTCGTAAGTCTCACCCAATTAACTCTTGCGCAAGTTGAAACCAGTTCACTACTCGATATAAACAGCAAAGCTAAAGAGCTAGGGATAACTCCTAACCAGTTAAATGGAATTTTAAATTCTACAAAAAGTAAAGGCGGAGGAGATCCATTACCAGAGGCAATATCCCAAAGATTTTTTACTGGAGAAGCTGCCGGAGATCTATTTGGTAACAGTGTATCATCAGCTGGAGATGTAAACGGAGATGGGTATGATGATTTGATTGTTGGTGCACCATATAACGATGCGGCAGGTGCTGCTGCCGGGCGGGCATATATATATTTTGGAGACGATGTTGTAGATAATATAGCAGATGTAATCTTAGATGGTGCTGCTATTGGTGATCATTTTGGCAATTCAGTTTCCACAGCCGGAGATGTAAATGGAGATGGTTTCAGTGATGTGATTGTGGGGGCATATACTAATGACGCTGGTGGAACTGATGCAGGCAGCGCTTATATATATTTTGGCGGTGTATCAATGGATAACACAGCAGATTTAATCTTAAATGTTTTTTTCACTGATGGAGATCGTTTTGGTTATTCAGTTTCCACAGCGGGAGATCTAAATGGAGACGGCTATAGTGATGTGATCGTGGGGGCGGACCACAATGATGCTGGTGGAACAGATGCGGGCAGAGCATACATATATTTTGGCGGTGCAAGTATGAACATACACCTGATGTAATTTTGACCGGCGAAGCTGCTGGAGATTTTTTTGGATATTCAGTTTCCACAGCGGGAGATCTAAATGGAGACGGCTATGGTGATATTATTGTAGGGGCAAACTTCAATAATGCAGGCGGATCTGTATGCGGGCAGGGCATACATTTTTTGGGGAAGTGAGTTTATGAATAATACACCCGATGTAATCATAACCGGTGCTGCTGGAGATCAATTAGGTTGTTCAGTTTCCACAGCCGAAGATGTAAATGGTGATGGCTATACTGATGTGATAGTAGGGGCAGAAGGGAATGATGCTGGTGGAACAAATGCAGGCAGAGCATACATATATTTTGGCGGTTTTATTATGGATAACACTGCAGACGTAATCTTAAACGGTGCTTCTGCTAACGATCTTTTTGGTTCTTCAGTTTCCAATGTCGGTGATTTAAATGGAGATAGTTATAGTGATGTGATTGTGGGTACTTGGCTTAATGATGCAGGAGGAACAGATGTAGGCAGAGCATACATATATTTTGGCGGTATCTCGATGGATGAAATCGCTGATGTTATAATGACTGGTGAAGATGATGAAGATTATTTCGGTATCTCAGTCTCCACAGCTGGTGATGTAAACGGAGATGGATACTCCGATGTGATTGTAGGGGCGGACCACAACGATGCTGGAGGAATTTGGGCTGGTCGTGCATACTTATATACAAATTCATTAAGTGGTAATGATATACCCGATGAGTTTTTTACAGGTGGAGCCGCTGATAATTATTTCGGTTGTTCAGTTTCAACGGCAGGAGATGTAAACGGAGATGGCTATTCTGACATAATTGTAGGTGCATATGGTTTCAGTTCTTTTAGAGGCTATGTATATATTTACTTTGGCGGTATTGGTATGGATAACAGTGCGGATGTATTGTTATATGGTGAAATTTTTACTAGTGATTGGTTTGGATATTCAGTTTCCACAGCCGGAGATGTAAACGGCGATGGTTATGATGATATTATAGTGGGGGCAAACAGAAATGAAGCAGGTGGAAATAATGCAGGCAGAGCATACATTTATTTTGGTGGGACAGGTATGGATAATATACCCGATGTAACCTTAACCGGTGAAACTGCTGGTGATCAATTTGGTGTTTCAGTTTCCATAGCAGGAGATTTAAATGGTGATGGATACAGTGATGTAATTGTTGGTGCCCCTTACAATGACGCTGGTGGAACCGATGCAGGCAGAGCATACATATATTTTGGTGGTGCAAGCATGGATAATGTAGCAGATGTAATCTTAAATGGTGCTGCCGCTGGAGATGATTTTGGCAGTTCCGTTTGCACAGCAGGAGACGTAAATGGTGATGGATACAATGATGTAATTGTTGGTACCCCTAACAATGACGCTGGCGGAAATTCTGCTGGACAAGCATACATTTATTTTGGCGGTGTAAATATGGATAACAATGAAGACGTGATATTAACTGGGGCAGCAGCTGATGATCGTTTTGGATACTCAGTCTCAACAGCTGGAGATTTAAATGGAGACGATTATAGTGACGTGATAGTTGGGGCATACCACAATGATGCTGGTGGAACAGATGCAGGAAGAGCCTACATATTTTTTGGAGGCATAAGCGTAGATAACACAGCAGATATTATCCTAACAGGGGAATCTGCTTCTGACATTTTTGGTAATTCAGTATCAGTTGCGGGAGATGTAAATGGAGATGGGTACGGAGACGTTATTATCGGTGCTCAATATAGTGATGCAAGTGGCACAAATACAGGCAGGTCATATATTTATTTTGGGGGAGCATCGATGGATAATACTGCAGATGTAATAATGAATGGAGAGAATTTAGGTGATTGGTTTGGCAGCTCTGTCTCATTTGCGGGAGATGTAAATGGGGACGGATATAGTGATGTTCTAGTTGGAGCAGAAAGAAATGATGGAGGTGGAACTGATGCAGGTAGGGCCTATTTGTATTTATCATCTTCACCTCCAATAAAACCAAGGATAATGTCTGTTAAAGATGTTCCGTTTGATCAGGGTGGACAGGTGTTTGTAAATTTTGTTCGTAGCGGATACGATGCAAGAGGTGAAAACAATATCATAACAGAATATCTTATTGAAATGAGTAACCCACCGGGAGTTAATGGATTTAGCTGGTGGCAAGCGGGAACGGTTCAACCTAATCAAAACCCCCTTTATACTTTTATTGCTAATACCCCAAACGACTCGATGACAAATAATAGCGGAACTTATTACTTTAGGATAACCGCAAGAACTGCAGACCCAAATGAGTACTGGCGCTCAAATATAATGTATGGACACAGTGTAGATAACCTTGCACCACTAGCACCTTTGGCTTTTTATGCTCAATCAAACGGAAACGATGTACATCTTGGATGGCAAGCAAACACAGAACCGGATCTTCTAAACTATGTTATCTATAGAACAGATGATCCGTTGGCAAATCCTGATACATTAGAAGTATTTGCAGAAATATGGGATACAATATTTGTGGATACAGATCCACTGACAGGGAGTGCATATTATTTTCTCAAATCACAGGATGTACATAAAAATTTAAGTGAGGCGGTGACAGATTCAATAGTTGAGCAAACCACATTTTCATTATCTGTTTCAGTCAGTAATGGTTGGAATATGGTATCAATACCCGGGTTGCATCCTGTAAATCAGGATGTACCTACTTGGTGGGCAGGCAAAGACCCTACAGCAAATGTATTCAAATATGTGGGTGGATATCAGGTGGTTACATCGGCAACACCAGGCGAAGGTTACTGGATGAAACATCTTGGTGCAAATGTTTACAACTCCGGAGATGAATGGCCGTTAATAAATATTGTATCACACGCCCCGATATCAGCAGTGGGTGGGTGGAATTTGATTGGAGCTTATGAGGAAATCGTTTTGACTTCTGCATTGACCACAACTCCCCCTGGATTAATAAACGGTCCTGTGTATGCATATTCAGGAGGATATTTTACAACAACTAATTTAGAACCCGGATTAGCTTATTGGATAAAGCTGACGGGAGATGGAGATATTAACATACCAAGTGCATTGGCGAAGGGAACAGAGCCAGTAGAATGGTTCAAGGAAGAGTGGGGACGGATAGTAATGACAGATGCAACAGGAAAGAGATTCACGTTGTATGCAGTAGAGGGAGAAGTAGACCTGAACCAATATGAACTACCGCCATTGCCACCATCAGGAATGTTCGACATACGCTACAACAGTGGCAGGATAGCAGAAGACATAAACAGTTCAATGCAGACAATAGATATGAGTGGAGTGACATATCCATTGACAGTAAGGGCAGAAGGAATGGATATAAGATTGATGGATGTAACAGGGAAGTCATTGAACACTAACGTGAAATCAGGTGAAGATGTAGTGATAGGAGATGCAACAATAGAGAAGTTGATGGTATCAAGGGAGCTAATCCCAGCGACATATTCATTAGAGCAGAACTATCCAAATCCATTTAACCCAAGCACAGTGATAGAGTTCTCATTGCCGGAAGATGTAAGCAATGTAAAGTTATCAATATACAATGCATTGGGTGAGAAGGTAGCAGAATTGGTTAACGGATCATTGTTAGCAGGAAGATACAGTTATCAATGGAATGCAAGGAATGTTGCAACAGGAATGTATATCTATGAATTAAGAACAGATAAGTTTAATTCAATTAAGAAGATGGTATTATTGAAATAAAGAACCTCTCCCTTAATCCCTCTCCTTAGTAAGGAGAGGGAAACAGGGTGAGGTCGTAAAGATTTGTTTATTCTTTGTCGACTAAAATCTTTTCAAAAACTTCGGGCAAATTGTTAAAACTGTTTTGAAGATTCCTATTCGAAATGTTTTCTTTAAAATTTGTTTTGCTTTTTGCTGAAAGAAATTTATCTATTCCTTCAGATATTGCATCAGGAGAATTTGTCTTAACAACAAATCCGGTTTTTCCTTCATCAACAAATTCTGCCAATCCTCCGACGTCTGTTACAATAACCGGTTTATAAAATCCATAAGCTACGTTTAGAATACCACTTTGAGTTGCACTTCGGTAGGGAAGTATTACAACATCAGAAATCTGGTAGTATTTTGCAACTTCTTCATTTGGCACAAACTGATTTACGACTGTAACGCTATCTTCAATCTTTAACTTTTTGATTAGCTCTAAATATTGTTTTGGATTGTTATAAAATTCTCCAACTATCAGCAGTTTCGCATTTTTAGTATGCGAAAGTATTTTTGGGAAAGCTTCAATAAGTATATCCAACCCCTTGTATTTCCTGACATATCCAAAAAACAAAAGAACTAGTGAATCATCTTCAAATCCAAATTGCTTTCGCAGGTTTTTAATATTCTCATCTGCGACTTGCTTGTAGCAATCGTAAACTGGTAATTCAGATCTGTAAACTTTTTTACCTTTAGAAAATTGCTGGATTTCTTTTTCTACAATTCCAGAAAGCGCTAAAAACTTTGAAGCAGAACTCAATCCTATTTTTGTTAGAAATTTATCTAAAGCGTTTGCTTCGTGTGATACAACATTTTCTGTGATAAAAAGAATTTTATTTTTATACTTTTTACTGATTAAAAATGAAATAACTCCGTGACAAAAGCCGAAGAAAGGATGCCACCAATCAAATACAACCAGATCAGCATTTTCTCTGGTCAGCATTGCAGCGACTTTAAACCAATTGAATGGATTTATTGAATTTACAACTCTTTCGTTGGGAATATCGAAGACTTGCCCTTTGCTCTCGTCAAATTGTGTAGTTCCAGGAAATAAAATTGAAGGATAAAGTAGTTTGTAATTGTATATTTTTACATCAAAATGCTTCTTTAATGATTCGTAAGTATGCGTTACAAAAAGTGCATTTCCACCGCGATAAGGATAAGCAGGACCAATGAGGATAATTTTTTTCTTCAACTAACTTATTACGATTGTGAAATATGAATCGAAATATAAATAAATCGAATAAGGTGGGAAAGAACTACTCTATGCTGAACCTGTCTGCCGACAGGCAGGTTTTTCAGCATCTTAAAACGAACTAAAGATCCTGAAACAAGTTCAGGACAAGTAATCAAAGCTTGTACTGCGATTGATCATCCTCATCATCAAAATCGTCTACATCTGGCATTGTGAACATTGAACTTAACATATCCCTGAATTGAATTCCATCTTCAATTTTTGTGCGGCTCAGCAATGAGTACTCAGAAAGCCCAAATAGTAAAAATTCCATCAGTAACATTCTGGAGTTTCCATTTATAGAGGGTTGGAATTTTTTCGCAACATTTTCTAGCTGTGGAATTTTTTGTAGAATCTCTTTGTATTCTTTATCGGATAGGTTCATCATCAAGTCAGTTTTATTACCTTTTTTAAACCAATCAATTATAGGTTGGTAAGGACTAGGCTGCTGAGTCTTTTTAAGACTATCGGGAGTGGGGAAGTATAGAGTAAAATTATTTCGAATCGCTTTTCCGATTAATATTTGTGCAACTTTTGCTGGACCTTCCTGCTCACCTTCATATACAAGTTCAATCTTTCCTGTAATTGAGGGAACCACACCATAAATATCACTTACTCTAAGGTGAGTCTCTTTTTCGTTATTAATAATTCTTCGTCGTTCAGCTGTGCTTATCAGGTTTTCATAGGCAGAAATTGAAAGCCGAGCAGATACACCACTCTTAGCATCAATGTATTCGCTGCCTCTAGCTTCAAAAGCAATTTGTTCAACAAGATCGTGCAATATTTCATCAGGCGATATTTTTTCTATCTGTTCGTCCGTTAGCTTTGCTTCCTGTCGAGTGATACTTTTTGATACCTCAATATTCTTAGGATAATGAGTAAGTATCTGGCTGTCTATTCGATCTTTTAATGGAGTAACAATCGAACCTCTGTTTGTATAATCTTCGGGATTTGCAGTAAAGATAAATTGAATATCCAGAGGAAGTCTGACTTTAAATCCGCGTATTTGGATATCACTTTCCTGTAGAATGTTAAAAAGTGCGACCTGAATTCTTGCCTGAAGATCAGGCAATTCATTAATTACAAATATCCCCCGGTGCGAACGAGGAATTAATCCAAAATGAATTACTCTTTCATCAGAGTAGGGGAGTTTCAGTGCTGCGGCTTTAATCGGATCAACATCTCCAATTAAATCAGCAACGGAAACATCCGGGGTAGCTAGTTTTTCAGTATATCTTTCTGTTCGATGAACCCAAACGATTTTGGTGCTATCTCCATCCTTAACTAAAATTTCTTTAACCGTTACAGATAAAGGACTTAGTGGATCATCGTTCAATTCAGAGCCATCAACAATTGGTATATATTCATCCAGTAAGTTTATCATTAACCGGGCAATTTTGGTTTTTGCCTGACCTCTTAATCCGAGAAATAAAATATCGTGACGAGAAAGAACCGCAGTCTGAAGATCAGGAATTACAGTGTCTTCAAATCCAATAATTCCTTCAAAAGGGTTTTTGTTTTCTTTTAAAAACTTTATCAGGTTATCTCTTAATTCATCCTTTATTGATTTAGGTTTATAACCACTTTGTTTTAATTCACCAAGTGTTTTAATGGATTCAATATTCATAATTTACTATTACCTTACTCTCTTTCTTCTGTTTCGAATGTAATCCTCAAAAAGGAAATCTCCTAGCCCTGTCAGATTACTATAATACGCTCTGCCGTTATTAATTTTTGTAAACTCTCGCACGAACTGTTGGAGATACGGATCACGCGCAATCATAAATGTAGTTACGGCAATGTTATGCTTGCGGCAAATAGCTGCTTCATCAAGAGTTTTATTTAATATTTTTCTATCCAAACCGAAACTGTTTCTATAATATTTTGCTCCAACTTTTAGGCAGGTAGGTTTCCCATCCGTTATCATAAAGATTTGTTTGTTATTAGTTTTTCGTCTCCTAAGAATATCGTGCGCTAATTGCAAACCTGCTACAGTATTTGTATGAAATGGACCAACATTAAGATAAGGCAAATCTTTTATTTCTATCGGCCATGCATCATTACCGAATGCGATTATATCAAGTGTGTCTTTCGGGTATTTAGTAGTGATTAATTCGGCAAGTGCCATTGCTACTTTTTTAGCTGGTGTAATCCTGTCCTCGCCGTAAAGAACCATCGAATGAGAAACATCGATCATCAAAACGGTTGAAGTGAGTGCTTTATAATCTCTCTCTTCAATTTCAAGATCTTTTTCGGTTAATTGGAAGTCATCAATACCGTGGTTTATTTGGGCATTCTTAATGGAATCCGTTATATCGATCTGTTCAAGGGTATCACCGAAGTTATACTCTCTTCGATCTGAAGTCTGTTCATCTCCTTGTCCGGAAAAAGGAGTTCTGTGATTTCCTCTTGCTGACTTTCTCAACTTACCAAATATTTCCTCAAGTGATTGTCTTCTGATAGTCATTTCACTTTTAGCTGTAAGGCTAATAATTTTTCCATCCTCGTTTTCTTTTATATAACCTTTATCTTTCATCTCATCAATAAAATCACCCATTCCATACTCTTCACCGGTCAAATTGTATTCCCTGTCAAGTTCGTTCATCCAGTTGAGAGCTTCTGAAACATCGCCGGAAGTAATTGTAACAAGCTGCATAAAGACTTTGAGTAAATCCTCAAAATTATTATTGCCCTGGTTATTAGGGATGAAATTTGTAAATCTATGTCCGATCATAATAAATAATAAACAATAATTATGAATTATTAGTTCGCAATAATTTTAATTTGAAAATAAATCAAACTTTGTGTTAATGCAAGAATATTATTTATTGACTTGAATGGAGAGAGAAGGGGGAAAATATCCCCCTTAATTATTTTTTATCTAAAGGTAAGCGTGTTTCCAGAACATTATCAATCAGCTTATATTCTTTAGCTTCCTCAGAAGTTAAGAAATAATCCCGATCACAGTCTTTTGTAATCTGTTCAACAGTTTTCCCTGTATGATTTGCCAGAATTTTGTAAAGTGAGTCTCTCGTTTTAAGCATTTCCTTTGCGTGTATCTCGATATCAGTTGTTTGTCCCTGTAATCCACCAATCCAGGGCTGGTGAATCATTATTTTGGAATGCGGAAGTGCAGAACGTTTGTCCTTTGCTCCTCCAGCCAAAAGAATTGCTCCCATACTTGCAGCCATTCCTACACAAATTGTAGCTACATCAGGTTTTATATAACGCATCGTATCATATATTGCCATTCCTGCTGTCACACTCCCGCCGGGTGAATTAACGTAAAGGTTTATATCCTTCTGAGAATCTTCTGCCTCAAGAAATATCAATTGAGCAATTGTCAAACTTGCAACGTGATCATCAATTGGCATACCGATAAAGATTATTCTTTCGCGAAGAAGGCGTGAATAGATATCCATCCCACGTTCACCACGTCCGGTTTGTTCAATAACATAGGGGACAAGTTGATTATAAATTTCTATTTTGTCTTTCATTCTTTTTCCTCTTTCTGCTTCTGTGAAAGTTTTTCAGGGTCCACTTTGTTTATTTCATTTTTCTCTTTTAATAAGTCAAAGAGCTTTTTATCAAGCATTCTTTCAACCTGATTAGAAGATTTATAGTAATTTATTAATTTATCAATTGGCAAACCAGTCTTTTCAGCATCGGCTTTGGCCAGTTCTTCAAGTTCCAGATCTGTTACTTCTATATTTTCTTTCTTCTGTATTTCAGATTTAAGTTGATACCATTTGACTTCATTTAATGCTGAAGGTTGAAGATATTCTCTTAAATATTTTGTGTCGACTTTTTTCATTCCTTGTTTTTTCATTCGTTCTTCTTCACTCTTTACCATTTCTCCTAACACACTCTCAACCATAAATGACGGGGGAGTAAAATCATTTTTTGAGATGATTAGACCAATAAGTCTGCTTCTGATGAATTCTTCTGTCCTCTGATCATAATAATTCTGAATATTTTTTTCTATATCACTTCTTAACTCACCTTCAGTTGACAATTTATCTTTTGTTACTTTCTTAATGATCTCTTCTGACAATTCAGGAAGAACGATCTTTTTTATTCCCTCGTATTAAAACTTCGTAATCAAAATGTTCAACAACTTTTTCTTCAACACCTTCTTTATTTGGGACCATTCTCTCATCGTGAAAGTGAAATTTAAATTTTTCTCCAACTTTCTTTCCTTTAGCATTTGTTTTTATATCGATATGCACATCTTTATTTGAAAGATCGATTTGCATTTTTTCCGGTTTACTATCTGCGGTTGGTTGTCCGTTTTCATCGATTCTGGTTAATTCAACATCCAATAAATAATTGTTATCTTCTCCAACGATATCTGTATCTTCTTGAGTACTGTTCGATCTTAGTATATTTTCAATTTCTTTTTCAACATCTTCTGATTTTGCAATTAAGTCAGGGACTTCAATTGATTGACCTGTATAATCCTTCACTTCAATTTCAGGTAAAACTTCGTATTTTATTTTAAACTTGAATTCCTTCTCAGGATGGAAATCGAGATCAGTCATAACCGGCTGACCAATTGGGTTTAATTGATTATCCTTTGCGAGCTGCCAAAATCGTGAGTTCGCTACTTTTTCAGATGCTTCATATTCTAGCGCATCACCATATCTCTGCTTGATAATTTGTTTTGGTACTTTACCTTTTCTGAAACCAGGGATCTGAATTTTACTTGATTGTTTTTTTACTTCTGAATCAATCTCGTTTTTTATTTCATCATAGCTAAGAGTAACCTCAACTTCTTTTTCCGATTGTGAAATATCATTAACCTTAAATTCCAAAATGACCTCTAAATTATTATTTGAATTAAGTTGTGCGAGAACGGGGACTCGAACCCCGACACCTTTCGGGTACTAGATCCTAAGTCTAGCGCGTCTGCCAAATTCCGCCATTCTCGCAGTTTTTGTTTATGTTTTTGAGAAATTCTTAGGAAAATTGGCTACAAATATACTGCTCGTCAAATTGTTTATCAATTCTGTGAAGAAAATTAAAAAACCAAAAATCTTTGTCTTTTTATAGATGGCAAAAGTGATTTCAAAATTTCTTTCAAAACAATTTATTATGCTTAGTTTTGTAAAAACATTTTTCAAGATTACAAGGTTTTGATGGATAAATTTGTTATCTCGGGCGGAAAAAAGCTCTCCGGAAGCGTAAAAATTAGTGGTTCGAAAAACTCTTCGCTTGCCTTAATGCCTGCTGCAATTCTGGGTTCAGGAAAATCGATTTTAAAAAACACACCAGAGTTGAATGATGTGTTTACAATGTCAAAATTATTAAAGCATCTCGGCGCTGAAATAAATTTTAAAGATGAAGTATTAGAAATTGATAGCTCAGGTATTAACGAATTTAGCGCACCTTATGAACACGTTAAGAAAATGAGAGCATCCGTTTATGTTCTTGGACCATTGCTTGCAAAATTCGGAAATGCGAAAGTTTCTTTACCCGGTGGTTGTGCGTGGGGCCCACGACCGGTAAATCTTCATATTGAAGCGATGAAAAAACTTGGAGCGGATATAGATTTTAAAGATGGATATATCATTGCTGAAGCAAAAAAATTAAAGGGTGCTAAAATTAATTTTGATGTTTCATCTGTTGGTGCGACGGGTAATGCTTTAATGGCTGCTACTTTGGCAAAAGGAACAACTTTGATTAACAATGCCGCTATCGAACCTGAAATTACTCAACTTGCTGAATTCCTTTCAAAAATGGGTGCAAGGATAAATGGCATTGGAACAAACTCAATTGAGATTGAAGGTGTAGCAGAATTAAATTCAGCAGAGATTACAACAATTCCAGATAGAATTGAATCAGGAACATTATTGACTGCAGCAGCTATTACAAATAGTGAAATAACCTTAAAAGAAACATCATCTGAATATTTAGAAGCCGTACTCCTTAAACTTGAAGATGCCGGTTGCAAAATATCGAGAGATAAAAATCAAGTGAATATTAATGCAAAAGATTTCGAGTTAAAACCTGTATCGGTAACGACTTCAATTTTCCCCGGGTTTCCAACTGATATGCAGGCACAATGGACGGCGCTTATGTCAGTGGTTAATGGTGTCTCAAGAGTCACTGACACAATCTACTTTGACCGATTCAAACACGTACCTGAATTGAACAGACTTGGTGCACAAATTGTTACTGGATCAAAATACAGCTTTGATTACAGGAGTAAAAAAATTAAAGGGTGCAAAAGTTATGTCAACCGATCTTCGGGCAAGTGCAAGTTTGGTTTTGGCAGGTTTAATTGCTGAAGGAATTACAGAGGTGTTAAGAGTTTATCATCTGGATAGGGGTTATCAAAAAATCGAAGAAAAATTAAAAACTCTTGGAGCAGATATTCAAAGAGTTGCAACAAAGGATTATTAGAACCGCAATATGTTGAAAGTTCTAAAAAAAAATAATTATCTACTTATTTATCTCATCGTAATTGGGACCATAAATCTTCTTCTTCTCAATCTTCCTTTAACTAAGGTATTCGGATATGAATTTTCTGCATTGAATGCGTTGCTTTTATCCTTCTTATCAGGAATATTTAGTATCTCATTTTTGACGTCATGTGTTAAGGACAATCAAAAATTCAATATAGAAAATTATTTATCAGCATTGAGATGGATGCTCTTCCTACCATTTGCCATTTCAGTTTTAAACTCAACTATATTTGGATTTTGCTCCTTTACTGATGGCCTGCTTTTTTATTTAGTTATAACATTTCCTTCTCTTATAATTGGAAGTGCTCTTGGTTCAGCTATTTTTGTATCAGTAAAAAAGTTTAGAATAGTATCATTTCTATTAATCTTTTTACTGATTTTATTCATATCAGTCTTGGAGATTTACATTAATCCACAAGTCTATCTTTATAATCCCCTTTTCGCATATTTCCCCGGAACAATTTACGATGAAGGATTAAGTGTGGACTTCAAACTTATTTTATATAGAATTTTTAATTTGATTTTCTTTTTACCGATCCTCCTTTATTCTATAAATTTAACATCTCGTGGACTTCTATCGAATAAAAGATCATCATTTACATTTGCAGCAATAATTATAAGTGGACTTTTTTACTTTTTCATTTCACCCGCACTTGGCTATACTACAACAGAATCAAGATTGGACCAATATCTTTCAAACAGAATTGAGTCTAAACATTTTATTATTCATTCAGATAAAAGTATAGAAAAAGATAAACTAGAATACATCGTGCTGAGCCACGAGTATTATTACTCTCAACTAACACATTTTTTCAAACTTGAACCTTCCCAAAAGATAAAATCGTTTATTTTCTTGAATGGAAATCAAAAGAAAAATTTATTTGGATCAGGTGCTGCAGACGTAGCAAAACCCTGGTTGAATAGTATTTATGTTTCAGCGGACACCTGGGAAAGCACAACAAAACATGAAATTGCTCATTGCTTTACTGCTGGATTTGGAACTGGTATCTTTAAACTTGCTGCAGGCTTTAATCCGGCTTTGATTGAAGGAGTTGCTGAAGCTGCCGATGGATATTATGATGAGAACAATATAAATTATTTAGCATCCCTGGCTTATAAAAATGATTTTCGGGTAAACTTATATTCAATATTTAATAGTTTTAGTTTCTTCGGAAGCGTATCGAGTCTTGCTTACATATATTCAGGTTCTTTCATAAAATATTTAACAGATCAGTATGGAATTGAAAAAGTAGAAAAATACTATGCTAATGGTAATTTTAATGAATCTTTTTCAGCAAACATAGATTCTGTGATAAGTAATTATGAAATATTTTTAGACACACTCACCATATATTCAACTAAATATAAAGCAAATTACTATTTTGGACGAAAATCTCTGATCAGTAAAATATGCCCAAGATATATTTCTTCAAGTCTCTCAGATGCCTGGAATTTTTATTCATCAAAAAATCTAAAAAAAGCTAAATATATTTTTGAGGACGTTATTTCGAGGACGGAAAGTTATAGTGCAATAGTAGGACTTTCTAAGATTTACGAAGATGAAGACTCACTATCAAAGGCAATAAATTTACTTCAAACAAATATTAATTCTTTTCTGGGAACAAGTTATGAATATGACTTAAAATTTCGTCTTGCTGATCTATATGTAAAAAATGATGATTTAGAAACTGCAAAAGGACTTTATTTATTTATTCTTAAAGCTAATCCAAATCGAAGATTAGAATTGGTTAGCAACGTGAGGATGTCGTTGTTAAAAAATGGTTTATTAAAAAAGTATGTATTGGAAAGTGATTATGACAAATATGAAATATTGAAGAAACTAAATTCAAAAACTTATAATTATGCATCCATACCATTGATGAATGATTTGAGTGAATCACTGGGTGAAAGTTATCAGATGTTTTTATCCAACTTCGTAAATAATCTGGATGTTAAAGATGAATTAAGTAGTTACGCTTTATATAAATTGTCAAATTGTATGCTGCAAAATTTCGATTATGTTCGGGCGAGAAAGATGGCTATCATCGCTTTACGATTTCGAGGTAATTTGGATTTACTAAAACTTATCGAGAATTATTCTAGAAAAACTGAGTGGTTCTTGAAAAATGCTGACAACATTTTAAAGAAAACAAAGTTGAATCTCAATTAATATGAATCTTAAAAATAGATTATCTAACTATAAATTTTTAAGTGCAGCTTCAGAATTAGCAGATGAAATTGGAGTTGATGTTTATGTTGTTGGTGGATTCATACGTGATTTGATCCTTGATAGAAAAAATGAAGATATCGATTTCCTAATTGTGGGCGATGTTATGAAGTACACACAAACCCTGGCATCTTCCTTGGGAGTAAAAGATGTGGTGATATATAAAAATTTTGGAACAGCACACTTTAGTTGTGAAGGATTAAATCTGGAATTCGTTGGTGCAAGAAAAGAATCTTACAGAAAATCTAGCAGAAACCCTGAAGTCTCAGAGGGAACTTTTTATGATGATATATCGAGACGTGACTTTACAATAAACACTCTTGCCGCTTCAATTCGATTGGAAAATTTTGGAGAGGTTATCGATGAATTTAACGGGATTAAAGACATAGAAAATAAAATCATCAAAACTCCTGTTGATCCGACAATAACATTTGATGATGATCCTCTTAGAATCCTGAGAGCATTTCGTTTTGCCTCCCAATTAAATTTTACGGTTGATGATTCTGCTTTAAGAGCAGCTGAGGAATTGAGAGAAAGGTTAGAAATTGTTTCTCAGGAAAGAATAACTGATGAGTTTTTGAAAATTTTAAAATCACCAAAACCATCAATTGGTTTAAACTTATTGCAATCTACTAAAGTTATGGAATATGTCTTTCCTGAAATATCTCTGATGATAGGTGTTGAACAACGAAAAGATTACCATCACAAGGATGTATTTTATCACACTCTTGAAGTGGTAGATAATATCTCAAAAAAAACTGATGATGTATGGCTTCGATTCGCAGCACTTGTGCACGATATTGCAAAGCCTAAAACAAAAAAGTTTGTAGAAGGAACTGGATGGACGTTCCACGGTCACGAAGAGCTTGGAGCGAGAATGATGAAATCTATTTTCAAGCGAATGAAACTCCCGATGAACAAGCTAGATTATATGGAAAAATTAGTAAGACTTCATTTACGACCTATTGCACTTGTAAGTTATGATGTTACCGATTCTGCAATAAGGAGATTAATTGTTTCTGCTGATGAAGATCTTGAAGATTTAATTACTTTGTGTCGTGCAGATATAACAAGTAAGAATCCCGAAAAAGTGGTTAAGTATCTTAATAATTATGAAATTGTAATGAATAAAGTACGTGAGGTAAAAGAAAAAGATCAACTGCGCGCATTTCAATCACCAGTTGGTGGTGATGTAATTATGGAAGTTTGTAATTTGAAACCTTCCAAAAAAGTTGGTGAGATAAAAACAGCAATTGAAGAAGCTATACTTGATGGCTTGATTGCCAATAATTATGATGAAGCTTATAAATATCTGTTAAAAATAAAAGATCAGTATATTGATAATTAATCAAACTTATAACTTAACTCTAAAACCTAACAGATAAGTCTTATCATTCATTACGGCTTCATTATTTCTTATTCCCATAAAAACATCAACTGGAATTTTCTCTTTAACTTTTTGTAATTCTTGTTTGGGTGAATTGTATGAATCAAGTTCGGAAATTCTCAATTTAGATTCGGTAGATTTTGTCGAATCTTCTGGTGCTTTTTTATCTTTTTTGATTACTAAAGCATAGACTAAAATTCCAGCTATTACCAATCCTCCCATCACATAAAGAAAAGTATCATCATTGCTATTATCGGATTGATTAGAACTACCACCACTGCCTCCTGGCACATCATAAATTCTTAATCCATTCTGTGCAAAAACTTCTGACGAAAATAATGCAATTGATAAAATTAATATTAACGATATCGTCCGGAAGGAATGTTTTAATAATGATTGCACTTTTTCACCTCAAAATTGTTATTACTAATATAAAATAAATTAACTTAAGTATTCAAGCAGCCGATTTATCCCGTAAATCTTAACTTAAGAATCAATGGATAATGATTAATTCTTGAGACAATTAACCGAATATATAGTTATTCTACCGTCTATAATGTTAGCTGACTTGAGTAGGTCATTATATGTATTTTTGCCGTGGGTTTTATACGTTTATAAAAAACAATGTAACATTGCAATTTATCTAACTGTCTAATTTATTAATAAGGGAAAAATTCAATTTGGAGATCAGAATGCGATTAACACTTATTATTTTATTAACCTGTTTTTATATCAGCTTCAATGTTTTCTCAAGAGAAGCTGACTCTTGAGAAATCAATAAATATAGCTTTAAATAAAAATTCAACTTTACTTAAAGGTACTAACCAGTTGGAAAGTTATCATTCCGGAGTGCAATCTGCATACGGAAATCTTTTACCCACTTTAGATGCTAGTGCTGGATGGCGATGGACCAAGACAGATCAACAGGGATTATATGTTGATCCTAACACCGGACAAGTTGTCGATGGTTCACAGCAACTTAGATCATACAACGTTGGTGTAGGAACTGATTGGGTTTTATTTGATGGTCTTTCGAATCTCGCGAGAGTTTCGCAAAGCAAAGATGATCTTGAATCTGCCCAGTATACACTTGAGAGATTGAAGCAGGATATTGTTTATCAGACAATGTCTCTTTATTATGATGTGGTGTATAACTCCCAGCTTCTCAATGTAAAAAAAGATGACCTGAAGTGGAACGAAAAAAATCTTGAAACCATAAAGGAAAGAAACCGACTTGGCGCAGCCACTCTGGCGGATGTATATCAGCAGGAAGTAGCTAAAGGTAATGCCGAACTTGAACTGATCAGAACAGAAAATCGACTTGAGACAGCAAAAAAGGATTTACTTTATTATCTGGGAATTGATGTACTCGAAGAATTCGCATTCACAGATACATTAACCACTATGGATACTCAAATATTAAATTCTGATCTTCTGGCTGATTACCAGGACCTAAGTGAATTGGTTTCCAATGCGCTTAATCAAAGATATGATTACAAGAGTGCTATGTTAAATTTTGAGAGCTCAAAAGAGGGAGTCACAGTTGCGCAGGGAGGGCATTGGCCTTCATTGGTTGCAAATGGCAGCTATTCCTGGTTTGGCAGCACTGTGGATGAAATAGATAAAAATAAACAATTGCAATTTGGATTAGTCCTTCGTGTTCCAATATTCGAGGGATGGTCTGTAAGCGACCGTGTTCAAATTGCTGAAGTGCAATCCCAAAACTCAGAAATTGAATTAAGCGATCTTGAAAGACAAATCAAAAAAGAAATTAAAACAAATTTTCTGGATCTGCAGGCAGCCCAAAAAGGTTTAGTTGTAAGTGAAAAAAACATCTCAGCAGCAAGAGAAAATTTAAAAATCGAGCAAGAAAAATATGCGCTTGGATCAGGAAAACTTCTTGATGTGCTAATCGCAAATTCGCGTTACACTACAGCGCTTTCTGATCTTTTGAATACTCAATTTGCATACATAGTGCTAAGTCAGCAACTAAAGTATAACCTCGGCATTTTAGACTACAAGATTTACGAACAATAGACTTTTTAGGAGATAAAAAGAATGGCAAATGGTAAAAGAAAAAAATCAAAGAAAAAACTTTTAATTTTTGGTGGATTAGGACTTCTTGTTATAATCCTCATAATTGTTGTTATTGCAAGTGGGGGCAAAGAAAACATTATCCTCGTCCAGACTGAAAAAGTGCAGAAGCGGGATATTACCCAGACTGTAACTGCAACAGGCACAATTGATCCTGAATTTAAAGTTTTAATAACTCCTGAAGTTACAGGTGAGATTATAAGTTTACCAGTTAAAGAAGGGGATGTTGTTAAGAAGGGACAACTTCTGATCAGGATAAAAGGTGACCGATACATGGCGCAGAAAGATAGATTAGAAGCCAATCTAAAATCTTCTGAAGCTTCACTGCAGATAAGAGATGCGGAATTAAACAGAGTGAAACTTGAGTACGACCGTACAAAAGAACTTCACAGTAAGGCATTAGCCAGCGATTCAGAATTAGAGACAGCACAATCCAATTTCTTAACTGCCAAAGCATCTTATGATGCTGCCGCGGCAAATGTTTTACAAAGCAAAGCACAACTTCGAGAAGTACTAGAAACACTTTACAAAACAACAATCTATTCTCCAATGGATGGAATTGTAACACAATTAAATGTGGAACTAGCCGAAAGGGTTTTAGGTAGTGGATTTAGTCAGGGTACAAATATTATGACTGTTGCGGACCTGAGTAATATGGAAGCTGTTGTTGATGTTGATGAGAATGACGTAGTTCTTGTTTCCGTCGGGGATACTGCAAATGTTAGTGTTGATGCGTTCGGCGATAAAATATTCCACGGTGTTGTTACAGAAATTGGTAACAGTGCTAAAGCTGCAGGTTTAGGCACACAGGAACAAGTTGTTAATTTTTCTGTAAAAATTAAGATGCTTGATCTTGATCCAAACTTGAGACCAGGTATGTCCTGCAATGCTGATATCGAAACTGAGACTGTATCTAATGTGTTAAGTGTTCCAATTCAAAGTGTTACTGCAAGAACAGATGTACCGATGTCTGAAGAAGATTCCACAAAAACCAAAGAAAACCCTGATGCTAGTGAGACGACTGGTATGATGGGCAAAAAGAAACCAAAAGAAGTTGTTTTTGTAGTCGAAGGTGGAAATGCGAAAATGAAAGTTGTTGAGACCGGAATAAGTGATGATAATTATTTACAAGTTACAAAAGGTATTGAAGAAGGAGACGTAGTTGTTTCAGGTAGTTATAGGGCGATATCCAGAGAACTGGAAGATGGATCAATTGTGAGGGTAGAAGAGAAGCATGGTAACAAAAGTGATGTAGCGACAGAAAATAAAGATAACTAAACAACGGCTGTAAATATGAATATTATCAACATAGAACACATTGCTAAAATATATCAGGTTGGTCTCGAAGAAGTCCATGCTCTCAGGGACGTATCAATTAGAATTGATAAAAATGAATACGTTGCAATAATGGGTCCTTCCGGATCTGGTAAATCAACTTTGATGAACATGCTTGGTTGTCTCGATACACCCACCAAAGGGAAATATGAGTTCAACGGTGTTAACGTGAGCGAAATGACCGATAATGATTTGGCAAGAATTAGAAACAAAGAAATTGGATTTGTATTTCAAACATTTAATCTGCTTCCACGATCTGATGCTCTCCATAATGTTGAACTACCTTTGATCTACGCCGGAATTTCTTTTGCAGAGAGAAGAGAGAAAGCCAAAAAGGCATTAATAGATGTAGGATTAGCTGATCGAATAGATCATAAACCAAACGAACTTTCAGGAGGTCAGAGGCAACGTGTTGCTGTAGCGAGAGCATTAGTCACCAACCCTTCAATCATTCTAGCCGATGAACCAACAGGAAACCTGGATTCCAAAACCGGTGAAGAAATAATGCAGTTGTTTAATGAACTCCATGAAAAAGGAAATACAATAATTCTTGTAACTCACGAAGAATATATTGCAGAACATGCCGCAAGAATAATCAGACTAAAAGATGGTTTAGTCGAAAAGGATGGATTGGTAGAAAAAAGACAACTGCCAAAATCCAGTAATGCAATAATCGGATAAGAGTTATCAACTTTTTCGGGTACTGATTTGTACGTTGATTTAATTAGCAAGCATATTATTTTTATTATAAAATTTTAAAGCGAGTTAACTATGAGATATATCCTTTTCGAATTTAAAGAAGGCTTACTGATTGCATTTCGTGCTTTACGAGCAAATAAAGTCCGCACATCCCTTACAATGCTTGGCATATTCATTGGAATTACAGTAGTAGTTTTAATGTCTACTGCTATAAAAGGTATTGATAATTCCTTTCAGGATGGAATAAGTGCATTAGGTTCCGATGTACTTTACATTGACAAATGGGCATGGTTTTCAAATGAAGATTGGTGGAGATTAAGAAATAGAAGAAGTATAGATATGGCTGATTATGAAAAATTTAAACAGTTGGCCAGACTTCCTATTGCAGTTGCTCCTGTAATCAACTCAAGACAGACAGTAAAATTTGGTGAAAAACGGGTTGAAAACGTTTTTCTGAATGGCTCTAACGCAGACTATGTTAAAACAACAAACTTTACATTTGATCAAGGCCGGTTTTATAACGAAGTGGAAAGTAATTCTTCAAGACAGGTTGCAGTAATTGGCAGTGAAGTAGCTGTAAAACTTTTTCCTCGCGGCGATGCACTTGACAAAACGATTAAAATAGGTGGCTCAAATTTTAAAATTGTGGGTGTACTTGCTGAACAGGGAAGTTTTATACTTGGTCCATTCAATCCAGATAACCAGGTATTCATACCTATAGGTACAATATTTAAAAGTTTTGTTGCGCAGCATAGAGGTACGGTAACCTTAAATGTACGTGCACCCAATCCAGCAATGGTTGAAGAAACCAAAGCTGAAGCTGAAGGTGTTATGCGGAAAGTTCGTGGATTAAAGTATGACGAAGAGAATGATTTTTCAATTAATCAGCAGGAAGGTTTAATGGCAAACTATAATTCAGTAGTTGGTGTCATTCAAATTGCAGGACTGTTTATAACTGGATTGTCACTTTTTGTTGGTGCAATAGGAATTATGAATATTATGTTTGTCTCGGTTCGCGAGAGAACTAAGGAAATAGGAGTTCGGAAAGCAATTGGTGCAAAACGTAGAACAATCCTTACCCAATTCCTTCTTGAATCTTCTGCAATTTGTTTGCTGGGAGGTATCGCTGGTTTGGTTGCTGCTATTTTAGGTAGTATGATCCTAAATCAATATTTTCCAACTTCAATCCAGCCATCAGCGGCAATAATTGCTATTGGGGTTTCAGCATTGACGGGGATACTATCAGGATTTGCACCTGCTTATACTGCGGCTAAACTGGATCCAGTTGAATCATTAAGGTATGAGTAAATGCAATTTAGTCAACTTTTCTCAATAGCATTTCAATCGATCCTTAATAATAAATTAAGAACTTCGCTGACTATTCTGGGAGTTGTAGTCGGTATCTTTTCTATAATTGTCATTATGACCATCATAACTATGCTTCAGAATAGTATTGAGGATGGACTGGCTATGTTGAATAAAAATACTTTTCAGATTCAGAAACACGAACCAATGCGAGGACCGGGTAGTCATAGAAGTGATAGGAATCGTAAGGATATTACAATAGATGAAGCAACGAGATTGAAAGAATTATTAGTTAAAGCACAATATGTCGGAGCAGAGCAGTGGCAATTTGGTAAGGTGGTAAAGTTTGGGAACCTAGAAACTAATCCGAATATAAGCGTTGCTGGTGCAACGGTTGACGCGATGAGAACGAATGATTGGATTGTTGATTATGGAAGAGACCTAAGAGAAAACGATATTAATTATTCTACCAATGTTTGTTTGCTTGGTCCGGATGTAGTTGAGAAAATATTTCCTAATATGAATCCCATTGGACAAACAGTTAGAGTCGATAGTAAACCACTTAAAGTTATAGGAGTGCTACAGGTACAACCTGCAATGTTTGGGGAGAGCAGAGATAATTATATCGTCATGCCAATTACAACATGGCAGTCTATTTATGGCAAGTATGATGAAAGTGTAAACATAACTGTCACTGCACCGGATAATGCATCATACAATGATGTTATTGATGCTGCGATCGGACATTTTAGAAAAATAAGAAAAGTTGCTGCCGGTGAACCTGATGATTTTTACATTTTTAGTAATGAATCTATGATTACACAAGTAAATGATATTACAGGTCCGATAAAAATAGGAGCCTTGGCAGTTTCGCTTGTTGCATTGATCGCTGCAGGAGTAGGTATAATGAATATTATGCTTGTATCGGTAACAGAAAGAACAAGAGAAATAGGAATCAGAAAAGCTATCGGTGCAAGAAAGACAAGCATACTAATTCAGTTTCTTATTGAAGCGGTCATCCTTTGTATAGTTGGTGGTGGCGTCGGAATAGGACTTGGAATTGCAATTGGAAATTTTGCGGGAAGTTTCCTTAGTGCACAGATGGCAATTCCATACGATTGGGTTATGATTGGCATAACGATGTGTGTGATCGTTGGATTAATATTCGGTACTTATCCGGCATATAAAGCTTCCAATCTTGATCCTATTGAAGCATTGAGGTATGAATAAATGAAGGTCAATCAGCTATTTAATATCGCCATAAGATCAATTGTGAACAACAAGCTAAGAACCTCTCTAACAATTCTTGGTGTTGTGGTTGGAATATTTTCAATAATTGTGATAATGACTATCATTACCATGCTGCAGAGCAGTATTGAAAATGGTCTCTCTTTACTTAATAAAAATACTTTCCAGATTGAAAAGTTTGACAGGATGCAAGAGCACGGTGGCGGGCAGGATAGAAGCTGGCGTAACAGAAAAGATATAACGATTGATGAAGCCTACAGACTTAAAGAATTACTAACAGATGCGTTATACGTTGGTGCAGAACAATGGCAATTTGGTAAGGTAATTAAATTTGGTAAATACGAAACGAACCCGAACATAAGTGTTGCTGGTGAGACAATCGACGGTATTAAAACTAACAACTGGAAAGTTGAATATGGCAGGGAATTGAGAGAGAACGATGTTCAATATTCTAATAATGTATGTCTGTTGGGTCAGGATATCGTTGATAAAATCTTTCCGAATATGAATCCGATTGGACAATCAATAAGAGTGGATGGAAAACCCTTTGATGTTGCTGGTGTTCTTGAAAGACAGCCAGCCATGTTTGGTGATAGTAGGGATAATTATATTGTAATGCCAATTACAACCTGGCAATCAATGTATGGTAAATACAACCAGAGTGTAAATATAATGGTGACAGCACCAAGCGGTGAATCTTATAATGATGTTATAGAAGCTGCTATCGGACATTTCAGAAAGATCAGAAAAGTACCTGCCGGCGAGCCGGACGATTTTTCAATTTTCAGCAATGAATCAATGATAAACCAGGTGAACGATATTACGGGACCAATAAAAATCGGTGCACTTGCTGTTTCGCTGGTTGCACTTCTTGCGGCTGGAATTGGAATTATGAATATCATGCTTGTTTCCGTTACAGAAAGAACAAGAGAAATTGGTATCAGGAAGGCAATCGGTGCACGTAAATCAAGCATATTAATCCAATTCCTCATCGAAGCAATAATTCTCTGTGTTGTTGGAGGTTTGGCAGGTATAGCCATTGGAATTGTTATTGGAAATTTTGCGGGTAGTTTTATTAACGCACAAATGGCAATTCCCTATGATTGGGTAATTATTGGAATATCAATGTGTGTAACTGTTGGCTTAATTTTCGGAACGTATCCTGCTTATAAAGCTTCAAATCTTGATCCTATCGAAGCTCTTCGCTACGAATAATTTTTTCATTTCAAAATAATCCAATCTTCAGTTATTTTTCGGGTGTAATTTATTTTGATTTAAAATCATAACTTGATTTCCCAAAAATGCAATCCAGTCAACTTCTTTTTCTGGCTCTCCAATCACTAAAAACAAATCGATTAAGAACTCTTCTTACTGTACTTGGGGTTGTTGTGGGAATATTTTCGATCATTGTTGTTATGACTATAGTTACAATGCTACAGAACACAATTAATGAAGGATTTCAGTTTCTCAGTAAAAATACTTTTCAAATACAGAAATGGCCTGCAATACAAACTGGTGGTCACGAGGAACGACAGAAGTACAGGAATAGAAAAGATATTACCCTGAGTGAATATTTTCGTTTTGAATCAATGATGAAAAATGCTAAAAATGTAGGAGCATACCAGGGAACTGGTGGGAAAGTAATCAAATTTGGAAATAGAGAAACAAATCCCAACACACAGGTCGTTGGTGTAACTCAGGGAGTTTATCCTTCTTTAAATCTTGAACTTGAAAGAGGAAGAGAATTCAGGAGCAACGATATCGATTACTCAAATTATGTTTGCGTTCTTGGCGACTATGTTGTGGATAAAATTATGTATGATATTGATCCTATTGGTCAGATAGTCAGAGTGGATGGGCATCCAATGAAGGTAATCGGTATACTTAAAAAGAAACCGGATGTCTTTGGACAAACTGTTGATAATTATGTTGTTCTTCCACTTACAACCTTTCAATCTATTTACGGGAAAAGAAATGGAAGCGTTGAAATAACAGTAATGGCAAATAATCAAGCGGATTATGGAAGAACAATTGAATCTGCAATTGGCTACATGAGATTGATTAGAAAAATTGAACCGGGTGAAGAAAATGATTTTGAAATTTTTAGTAATGATTCTCTAATAGACCAGGTTAATGATATTACGGGACCAATAAAGATAGGAGCACTCGCTGTCTCACTTGTTGCTCTGCTTGCCGCAGGTATCGGTATTATGAATATTATGCTTGTTTCTGTTACTGAGAGAACAAGGGAAATCGGTATCAGGAAAGCAATTGGTGCCAGACGGTCAAGCATCCTGATACAGTTTTTGTTTGAAGCAATTATACTTTGCTTAATAGGTGGAACTGCTGGAATATTGATCGGAATAGGAGTTGGAAATTTTGCCGGAAGTTTTTTGAATGCTCAAATGGCTGTTCCTGTTGATTGGATAATTATTGGTATCTCGATGTGTTTTATTGTTGGGTTAATTTTTGGAACTTATCCTGCTTATAAAGCTGCTAATCTTGACCCGATTGAGGCGTTGAGGTATGAATAACTTAATACCCAACTTTCAATCACGCAATTCAATTTACATCTAACAATAAGCTTCTCAGATAAGATATAATCCAGAGTTAGTTTAAGAATATTTTTACTACATATTTATTTTCAGATCAAAACTTCAAACTTGAAATTCTTATGACATATATTTAAGTTAGATAGGAATTATTCCTATCTAATAATTTTTATTTATGAAAAGAGAAGAACATAGCATCGGCTTGAAAGATAGTAATTTAAAAGTTACTCCTCAGAGAATCGCTGTCCTCAAAGCTTTAAACAAATTAAAAGATCATCCAACCGCGGATAAAATTAAAGAATATGTTGTAAGAAATCATCCTAACATTGCTGTTGGAACGATCTACAAAACTCTTGAAACGTTTGTTGAAAAAGGTCTTGTTAAAAAAGTAAAGACTGAAAAGGATGTTATGAGATATGATTCTATCCTGGATAAACACCATCATCTGTATTGTGAGGACACGGAACGTATAGAAGATTTTTTTGATGATAAGTTGAATGATATGCTTGAAGATTATTTTAAGAAAAAGAAAATTCCCAACTTTAAAGTAAAAGATATAAAGCTTCAGATAATTGGCACTTTTAATAACAAAAAGAATAATTAAATAACTATATACCTTAAAAAAAATTAGGAGAATTAATATGAGTGATGAAAGCAAATGCCCTGTAACCGGCAGTACTTCATTCGGTAGGGGAACTTCAAATAAAGAATGGTGGCCAAACCAGTTGAACCTCGGCATACTTCACCAACACAACCCGGCATCCAACCCAATGGATAAAAAATTTAACTATGCAAAAGAATTCAATAAGCTTGATTACAAAGCGCTCAAAAAAGATTTGTATGAATTGATGACCGATTCACAGGATTGGTGGCCTGCAGATTGGGGTCACTATGGTGGATTGTTTATTAGAATGGCATGGCACAGCGCAGGTACCTATCGTACGGGTGATGGTCGTGGTGGCGGTGGAACAGGCAACCAACGATTTGCACCTATCAACAGTTGGCCTGACAATGGGAATCTTGATAAAGCCCGTCGTCTGCTTTGGCCGATCAAGCAGAAATATGGAAATAAAATTTCCTGGGCTGATTTAATCATATTAGCAGGTAATGCCGCACTTGAATCGATGGGATTTAAAACTTTTGGATTTGGTGGTGGTCGTGAAGACATTTATCAACCAGAGGAAGATATTTATTGGGGTGCTGAAAAAGAGTGGTTGGCAACCAGTGACAAACCTAAAAGCCGCTACTCAGGTGAAAGAGATTTGGAAAATCCCCTAGCTGCAGTTCAAATGGGACTGATTTACGTTAACCCGGAAGGTCCGGATGGTAATCCTGATCCAGTTTCTTCGGGTATTGACGTGCGAGAAACATTTAAACGGATGGCGATGAATGATGAAGAAACTGTGGCGCTAACCGCAGGCGGACACACATTTGGTAAAATGCACGGAGCAGGTGATCCAAAATTTGTTGGTCCCGAACCGGAAGCAGCACCAATTGAAGAGCAAGGTTTAGGATGGATAAATAAATTTAAATCCGGAAAAGGTTCAGATGTGACTACAAGCGGATTGGAAGGTGCGTGGAAACCTAATCCAACAAAATGGGATATGGGTTACTTCAATATGCTTTTTGGTTATGAATGGGAGAAGGTCAAAAGTCCAGCAGGTGCATGGCAATGGCAGGCAAAGGATGTTAAACCCGAAGATATGATTCCTGATGCACACGATCCATCAAAAAAACATCCACCTACAATGACAACTGCAGATATGTCTATGCGATTCGATCCAATCTACGAACCAATTTCCAGAAAATTTCACAAAGATCCGAAAGCTTTTGCAGATGCTTTTGCAAGAGCCTGGTTTAAACTTACTCACCGTGATATGGGACCAAAAGATCGTTATCTAGGACCAGAAGTCCCAAAAGAAAATTTAATGTGGCAGGATCCCATCCCTGAAGTTAATCATAAACTTGTTAAGGGTAAGGATATGGACGGTCTGAAAAAGAAAATCCTCAGTTCAGGATTAACGATCTCAGAACTGGTTTATACTGCGTGGTCTTCTGCATCAACATTCAGAGGCTCAGATATGCGTGGTGGAGCGAATGGTGCACGCATTCGATTAGAGCCGCATAAAAATTGGGAAGTCAACCAACCCGATCAACTAGAAAAGGTTCTGAAAAAATATAAAAGTATTCAGAAAGATTTTAACAGTAAACAAAAAGATGGAAGGAAAATTTCTTTAGCTGATTTGATTGTGCTCGGTGGATGTGCTGCAGTTGAAGCAGCAGCTAAAGATGCCGGATACAAGATTGAAGTACCATTTACACCGGGACGTATGGATGCATCACAGGCTCAGACTGATGTCGAGTCTTTCGAACCGTTAGAACCAGAAGCAGATGGTTTTCGTAATTACCGGAAGAAAGCATATACGGTTTCCGCTGAGGAAATGCTTCTTGATAAAGCTCAACTGCTTACGTTAAATGCACCTGAGATGACAGTGCTGGTTGGTGGAATGCGTGTACTTGGTGCAAACTATGGTGGTTCAAAAGATGGTGTGTTTACAGATCAGGTTGGTAAACTCACAAACGACTTCTTTGTAAACTTACTTGATATGAGTACAGTTTGGAAACCTGTTTCTGATAAGGGAGATACATTTGAAGGTCGTGATCGTAAAACAGGAAAAGTTAAATGGACAGGCACACGAGTAGATTTGATCTTTGGTTCTAACTCACAGTTACGTGCACTTGCGGAAGTCTATGCACAGGATGATGCAAAAAAGAAGTTCGTGAAAGACTTTGTTGCAGCGTGGAATAAAGTTATGAACCTTGACCGCTTTGATGTAAAATAGTATTAGTTGTCGAGTTTTCCGAACGTAGTGAGGAAAGTATCGAGACAACCGATTGGAACGGTGTCTTCGATACGGCCCGACTATGTCTGGACTACTCAGACACCTTAGTGAACAAATGGTTGTCAAGTTTTCTGAGCCAAGCGAGGAAGGTATCAAGACAGCATTAGTCCAATACTGAAAATAATACAAAGGTGGTCTGGAAATGGATCACCTTTTTTTATATAACGGCATTGCAACTAACAAATGGCTGCAACGTTTTTATTGTTTATGTTTTGTTTTATTTACAATATTATTTACTTACTAAAAACTTTTTTATTGCACAAACCTGAACTGCAAACAACAAGACCAAATGAAGCCGTCCGTGTTGATTTGCTGGTAATGTGCATTTTTATTCTTCTTTTATTTCACCAAAAGGTTCAACTTGTTCAATCGTATTTTTATATGCTTCAATATCACCTATTATGTCTTGACTTTTTATTGATAGACATTCTGAACGAAGTAACATGTCCCGTTTTGCAGGAAGAATCTCAAGATTAGTATATACAATTTTTTAGATATTCACTTCGTTCAAGATGACAAAACTCAATTTATAACTTTAGTTAAAGAATAATATTTATGATAATTATAAACATCTGATTAATAAAATTGACTGATCATCTTTTTGTTTACCGTATGAAGCTAACTTATTATTTATTTTTTCATAAATATGGGACAATTCATCATGTCTGTTATTAAGAATAATCTGCTTTACTTTTTCCATTCCAAAGTTTTCATCTTTTTTATTTGACATCTCAGTAATTCCATCAGTCAGTAATATGAATAAATCATTCTTGTTGCATACTGTGCTGTTTGTTGTATAATTAAAATCTTTTGTCGCCGCTATTGGAAGGTGCTTTATTATCAATTCATCAAAATTGTTTGAATCATTTGCAAGTTTTAAAACCGGAAGATGACCAGCTGTTGAATATTCCACCGTATAATTTGAATTAAATTTTAAAAATGCACACGTAAGAAACATGTTTTTCTTTTTTAAATTATAAATTGTCTTGCTGGTTTCAGTTAAAATTGAACAAAGCGGTTCATCTTTGTTTAATAAAACTCGAATCGTGCTCTTAAACATCCCCATCATCGAACCTGCCGCAACTCCATGACCAGATACATCTGCAATATAACAAGTATGTGTAGTCTCATTTTCGAAAAAATCAATTAAATCGCCGCCGACTTCATCAGTAGGATTAGATATTCCAAATATTTCAAAACGGTTATTAACAATTTCAATTTTGGGAACAAGGTTCGAGTGAAGCTCCTGCGCAAGGTTCATTTCAGCCTGAAGCCGAAAATTTTTTATTCCCTCCTTATTTATAAATATAACAAGCAGTATATATCCCATAACAAGTGTTACCAAAATTCCAAAGGCATCAAAAGATGCTCTTTGGGGAAATTCGGAAAGCGGTAATTGGTCAGCTCCTTTCCAGATGTAAATTCCAACTACAATCTGAAATAGGATAGTAAAAGGAAGAAATTTAAGATTTTTTGTAAAAGCATAAACATAGAATACTGCAACAATCCCTGAATAAAATACATTAATATAAAGCAGCAGTTCTGAATATGAACCTTTTGAAAGCAGATCGATGATAAATCCAATTCCTGAAAATAGGAAGAATATAGCCGACACAAATATTAGATATCTTCTAAATGATATATATTTCCAGAATTTTCTTTTTGGTAAAAAATTATTTTTTATCAATTTAGTCTTCTAAATAAATTCTGAGATCTGTTATTTATAATCAAAATGCAGGTTAGATTAATTGTTAATGTATTGTATTTTTTTGATTCTTCGATAAGAAGATAAATAGATACAGTTGCAAAAGAAACTTTTCTTTAATAAAAAACTGCAGATATTGAATTTTTATTTGTATTCATTAGAACCTCATTAAATTTACTTATGCACGTAACGACGTTGTGCCTAAGCTGCTGCCCAGTTTGTCCGGCGAAGTTCCGATTTATCGGAACGAAGACGGAAACAGCAACGCAGAATGAAGCACAACTGCAAATGTTTCAGTAAACTGTGCTTATCCCTGCCTGCCGGCAGGCAGGTTTCTTTGCAAGTGCGGTTTGCAACAATGTCAATTAAGAGTACAAGTTTGAACAGCAAATTTAGGACGAAAGGATTACGCCAAAAAATATGAATACCGCCGAATGCATAAGGCGATCGGGTTAATTGACTTGTTATTCCACATTTTTATTTTAGCATTTTACAATTAAGGTGAACTGAGTTCCTTAATAAAATCGAGATCGTAATAAGTTGACCGCAGAATAATCTTAGATCTGTGATTATTTATCTCATTTAACTCTTTTCCCCTATGCATTTTTGCTGCCCACTCGTATAAATCATTAGTTCCATAAAAATTACTCCAGTTGTCAGGGAAGGTGACAACTTGAAAAACTCTCGGTGCTCCTATTCTTGGACCGAAACTCTCAACAGGGTAGGGGTAATCGATTGACTTCAAAAAATTTACATATTGTTGCTGTAGTTTATCGAATTCGACTTCAGCACCTGGTTTCATCCAATAATCTATAACACGTGCTTTGGGATTTGTTTCAGTGGACATACTCTTTACTGTACTCCATATTAAATCTTGTTGACAAATAATATCTCTTATAATTTCAAAATTAGTTTGCGAAAGCAAGCTCAGCGCTTCCTTATATTCAGGCTCACCAGTAGTTCCTAAAAATGTTTCATTTATTTGTTCGTCACCGGGGATATTTTCAATTTTGTCTCCGAATAATATGACCCAGTACTCATAAGGCTGGCTTTTATATAGTAACCAATCTAGTTCTGTAGGTTTTGATTTTAATGCTGCTGCAACAATCTTTTTTACAGCTTCTTCCCATTTCATAACATCAGGAGGATCAACTCTAATGACAACTTCACGAACAAATATTCCATATCTATTATTCTGGCTGAGACTATTCTGCTGTGCAGATATCAATGTTGAAATGAATAAGGTGAAATATAAAATTGATTTATAATTCATACATCTTCCTTTAACATTGGTTTATTTTTTATTTTCCTAATTATATCATTACATAATATAACGAATTATTGATGCTATATTTTTTTTACATCTCCATATTTCAGTGGTATAACGGCTTTGCGGCTAAGGCGCAGCCCATAACAGCAATGCCGAACTAATTAGTAAATTTTATAATTAAAAAATAATTCATAGCTGAACAACGTTGAACAAGAAACTAAACACGGAAAGACTACCCTAAAAATCTATAAAATGCCGAGAGCGAAATCGCTGTCGCCTTGAGCCGCGGGTTATATTTGCATTTCTATTATAAGTATCCACCTTTAGCAGGAGGTAATTTTTTGTATTCTGGTTTTGATTCAATTATTGATATTATGAAGTCCTTTAATTTCATTAAATCATTTGCTTCGACATTATCTTCATTCAATGGATATGTCCAGATTATCTTTTTATCTTTTTGTTGAAATTTTATTCTTAATACTTGTTCTCCCGGATTGGGGTTTGTAATAAGAGTTATACCATTTACTGGGATATATTTAAAAGTATCAGGCAGTGAAAAATAATTTATTGAATATGCTTTTTCTAATATTTGATTTTGTTCTTCTGCAGTTAAAAAGAATTCGATTTTAATAACTCCATCCATTATTAAATCCTTTTGAAAAGTATTATCAAAAGTATTTAATTCATTCTCAAAGTCATACTTTAAATAAATTTGAGCGAATTGAGTTGCTGGTTCTACAGAAGAATCTTTACAAGATGAAAGAAATAAACAAAATAAAACCAAAAACAATAAATATTTTATTATCTTCATTTTATATCTCCCATTTGTTTATTTACTGCAAATATAACGGAGTTGCGGCTAACCCGCCGCCCATAAAAACAATGCAGATTAGAATACAAATGCCAAATGTTTAGCAAAGTGTGCTTATTTTTCTTTGCAAGTGCACTTTGCAAGTTTATTAATTAGAACTAAAACTTCATACAATAAGCCGAACGAAAAATCGAATATTAAAAACCTAGGGAAATGCCACACCGATTCGGCGGTCGGTGTTGAGGCGCGGGATATTTCCAAAAAGTATTTAGATTCTCTTATAAAAACTTTTTGGAGGTCCTATGTTTTACTCTGGTATCGACCAGCATAAACTCTTTTCTTACATCACTACAGTTGATAGTGATGGTATAGTTATTAAAGAAGCAAAATTAAACAATAACAATTTTGATATTCTTAACTACTTCAACTCCATCGGTAAGGAACATATAGCAACCGTTGAAACTACCGGTGGTTGGTACTGGATCAACGATCTTCTTTCTTCTCAAGGTATTAATCTCAAACTCGCTCACGCCAAATATGTTAAAGCCATTGCTTATGCTAAAGTTAAAACCGATAAAGTAGATTCCCACATCCTTGCTCAGCTCCTTCGCCTTAATTTTATCCCCGAGGCTCACAAAATATCCAATGATATTCGCACTCTTCGCGATACTCTCAGAGCCAGACTAAGACTTTCCGTTAAAAGAACAAGCTGCATTAACTTTATGCATCGTATGCTTGAGAAGTTTAACATTACTGATCCTTCACTACTTAATGAATTCTACAAGCTTCAGTATCAGCAGTTTGATATCCAGGCTAAATTACTCAAAGAACAAATGCTTACTTTAGAAAAATCTATTTATCCCTCTCTTATCCCTAACGATGATATACAACGTATGCTCTGGATTCCCGGCATCGGTAAAATGAATGCCTTCACTATTCTTTTGGAAGTTGGTGACATTAATCGTTTCCTGATCAGAGAAAAATTTCTTCTCCTACTGTCGTCTTACTCCTTCAGCCCGTAACTCAGGTGGTAAATCTAAGCAGCGTTTCTTCTAAAGACGGCAACAGATATCTTAAGATTGTCTTCTCTGATGCTGCAGTGCACGCCCTGCAATATTACCCTGTTATTAAACGATACCATTACTCTAAACTAAGAAAGAAGAAAAAGCAGGTCGCCAAAGCCATCATCTCAAAAGAAATTGCACGCATTGTTTATCACGTATTAAAGAATAAATCAGAGTTTAACAATAAATTCAAAGGTATTGAGCTAGAACATAAAAAATCTGTTCAGTGGCCGCGCATTACAAGCCCGGACGTCTAACTAGTAGCTCTTAGCTGACTCTTTGCGCTGGAATGGGAAGTAATGCGCTTGCCTTAAATATATCTGGGATACTCTAAGCCCCTTAAGCGGTTTGGCTGCCATAACGGTAAGCTGATATGATATCATTAAGGCAACAAGATTTCAGTAATTCAAAGAACTTTTAAGGATTTCTGTCCCTTTAAATTTTTATGCCCTATTGACTTTTTACTTTTTTAAGCGGTTATATGCAATTGATAAACATCTATCCGTAATATCTTTGAATTTTACTTAATATCCATTTATTCTTTATTAAGGTAAATATTATTTTCAATTTCCCTTTATCAATAATGATGTAATCTTCTTGTTTGGGAAATCGATCTTCCGTACGGAATTGCACGACGCTTTTATTTTGTATGCTACTTCTGGAAATCATCATAAATGAAATATTCTGCTTTGAACTTATTCTATTTATAAAACCTGCATCTATTATTATTAGTTTGACTTTTTCTATTTGCTTTGGTAAATCTCTTGCTAAAACAGAATCAAAGGCTAGGCCTTTTGAAACGAATGCCTTTTGTGGAAAAACATAAACTGAATCAGAATTGAAAAGAGTTTCCACTTCAGGTAATTTCTCATTCAACCATTGCTTGACTTAGCGCCTCATTTAGTAAAGGTTGCCAATCAACTTTAACTTCTATTTTAGTTCTACAACCCGTTATTAATCCTAAAATTAAAAAGCCAAATATTAAATTTTTATATCTCATTTTATTTTGCATATAACGACGTTGCC
>CAVUWN010000012.1:0-34693 GCA_963745185.1 uncultured Ignavibacteriaceae bacterium | reverse complement strand
GTACAAATTCTATTCGAATTAACCGTTTTTGCTTCCAATAGTCCCGGTTGATTTCGAAATAAATTGTCACACCTGTTAAGGACTTTATTAAGGAGTGAACGATCTCGATCAATCTTAGTGTAATTGAAAAGTGAAACCAGTAAAAGCAAGGGAGTTCAAACCGCATAAAAAACCGATTCTGGTTTCCAATATTTAAAATTCTTTTTCGCATTGAACTTTTAACTTTTACACAAATTAATCTTTAATAAGATTAAAATCAATTAATCGAATATTATCAAAATTTTGAAACGGCGCATCAGGAGATAGTTGTAGCTTTTTAATTGAAAGTTTAGCACCGCCTTACGACTGATTACAAAATAGTTGACCTTCTTTTAATAATCTCTGAAATCAAACACTTTTTTAATTATGCCTAAATTGTACACATATTTGTTCACAAATTCAATTAATCGTACTTTGAATTTGTCCTCATTTACTGATTCAAAACTCCAGTTTGATTTACCTTTTGAAGTCTTCTAATTTTCAATTCCTGCAGGACTTATCCCAGTTGAAAATTTTTGAAAGAAAAGTTCGTGTTTCTCAACAGGAAGAGATTTGAATGCCAAAACATTTTCAAATACTCTTATGTGTTCTCGTGCAGAATGTTTCCATCTAAATTCTTTTACTCTGTTTAAACCATGTTCGATTATTTCTGTTTCTCAGATCATCATTCTCAATTAACTCAACAATAGCATCAGCAATTGATTCTGTGCTGTATGGATCAATATACATTGCAGCGTCACCGCAAACTTCCGGAATACAGGATGTATTTGAAACAATAACCGGACAGCCACACGCCATTGCTTCAACTGGTGGTAATCCGAATCCTTCATATAACGTGGGTGACACAAGTAATTTTGCCTTACTCATAATATCATATTTTACTTCTTCACTAACATTTTCTCTCGAAAATAATTCGCTCAATAACTTCATCACTGAGATTTGCTTTTTTTATTTCATGCTCAAGCGCTTCTTTATCATCACTTATTATTACCAGATCATGATTAATTTTCTTATGGATTCCTGAGTAAGCAGCTAATAATCTACCAACATTTTTCATTTTATTTATTCTGCCAACGTAAAGTAAATAATTTTCTTTGATGGTCTCTCTATAATGCTCTGAATCTGCTCGAAGCGTATTAGCACCATTATAAATGGCTTTAATTCTATTTGACTGAAGATTATAAATTTTCATAAGCAATTCTTTTGAATGAAATGATGGCGTAAGAATGTACTTGGCATTCATCAAACCATATTTCAACATCAGCTTGAAATAAAAATACTGTTTCTTGTGATACTTCTTGAAGAGAAGCGGAATAACGTCATGAATTGTTACTATCTGGTTACTCCGAAAGAAATTAATTTCAAATTGACTGGTATTGTATTGAAGATACCTACGATATTTAAATGAAATAAGATTTGAATAAATCAAACGAAGCAAATGTCCCTTAAATCTTTTATCGGGTGAAATTATTGAACTCACCCATTTCAATCTGAAGTTCTCAGGAAATTTTATTTTATCGATATATCTTTTAGCACTCTTATTGAGATATACGATAAAGTTCAGATTGGTTTTCAAATTAGTTAACTCTGTTAAAATATTAAGCGAATAAACTCCGATTCCGTGGAATTTATAACCAATGTTGGTTGCATTAATTATGACTGTATTTGAGGGATCTTGTTTAAACATAATAGTTCACCATATTAATTTTTACCTGAAACTACAAGTTGTAGTTTGTTTGCAGAGTTTCGATATGCCTCAGCCACTTCGAAAGGATCTCCGTCAAGTTTAATTTCCCCATCATCGAACCAAATAAGCCTGTTTGATTGGGAGATAAGGAAATCGAGGTTATGTGAAATAAATATTGTAGTCAATCCCCTGTTCATCAGTTCCTGCATTCTGATCATACACTTGTTCATAAAAAATTCGTCCCCCACCCCAAAGACTTCATCCACAAGTAATACCTGTGGATTAATATCTGTTGCAAGTGCAAATGCAAGCCGGGCATACATACCCGATGAATAATTTTTTACTGGTTCATCAATAAAATTTCTAAGTTCTGCAAAATCTATTATGCTTTCAATTCTATCTTCGATTTCCTTTTTTGTATAACCCATCAACATTCCGGCAACAAAACAATTTTCTCTCCCTGAAAGATCGGGTTGAAAACCAATTCCCAGTTCTAATAAAGGGACAATATGTTTTGAATTATCAACGTAAACTTTGCCTGAGCCAGGTATGATTACTTTGGTTAATACCCGTAGTAAAGTTGATTTTCCGGCTCCATTTTTCCCAATAATACCAATGTGTTCGCCTTCGTATATTTTCAAACTAATATTTTTAAGCGCAACTATTTTTTCTGATTTATACCTGTTTAGTTTTCTACCTAAAGTATCTCTCAAACTTCTTTGCGACAAAGAATGTCTTTCGAATTCAACCCCAACATTTTCAAGATGAAAAATCAACTGCTTATTCATATTACAAGTAATAATAAAATTGTGATTTGTATTTATTGATTAGAAAAAGTCCAACAATCAGGGAAACCAAAGCAATTGAAATTGCCACAATCCAGTCTATTTCAGATGGCCAAGCTGCGTTATAAACTGGTTTCTGAAAAAGCGCAGCGAAGTAAGTTATAGGATGGAAATCCATTATTCTCGACTGAAAAGAATCCGGAGGAAACGCACTGCTACTGAATAAAATAGGAGATGTAAAAAATGTGAGCGTTAGAATCATTTGTACGAGAGGCTTTAAATCTCTGAAAAAAGTATATAGTACCGCACAAATAAGTCCCAATCCAGATCCAAACACTGCCCATGGAATTATCGCAAGTGGAATTATTAAAAGGTGGATTGTCCAGTTCTCTTTAAGAAAAGCAAAAAGTACAAAGGCTACAACAATTGAAAAGAGAAACTCGAAACTAGACATTATTAATTTGTTGATTGGAAAAGCAAATGGAGAGACATAAAGTTTTTTAAGTAACCATTCCCCATTGACAAGAGATTCCATTACAAGGTTAACAACCTTTTCAAAATATCTCCACGGAACTAAGGCACTAAACAGAAAGACAGCATAGTCGCTTATATTCATCCTGTTTATTACTGCAAAGACGAGACTAAGAATAATTAGATAAAGTGCAGGTTCAAGAAAATTCCATAAAAAACCTAAAGAGGTATACCTGTATTTTGTTTTTAACTGGCTTAATGAATAATACCATGTAAATCTTAGCGATCTTTTGTCGATGTATTCAGTCAAGGTCATAAATTATTTTCTCCTTCAAATTCAGCAGTAATAATAGAATTAAATTGGTCTTCATGCACAGAACAAATTTCAATTGAAATTGAACTGCAGGATATATTCCCAGAAATAATATTGCACAAAAAAGCATAATTGAAATTTTCATCTGTGTCTAATCTGATTACTTCGTTCACCCGATGATTTTTAGTTACGCTGATTTCTTTTTCGTATATGCAATTCACATCAACTGATTTATAAGTTTGATAGGAATGCACACGTAATTGAATAATATTTAATTCCTCTATCGAAGTTGATTCAATTATAAGATTGATTTCAACTTGCTTCTTGCCATTTCCTAACCAATAATAATCGGAATGGAAAATTGTGTCATCGGATTCATTCTGTTTATTGTTACGAGAAAAATATTCTGAGTGGTCCTGAAAAAATCGGGATACACCATTTGGGAGACTTGAGAAAGGAGAAATCGATATTTTATTTTCACTAATAAGTTTTCTATAATTTTCAACACCATCGGAAAGAAATTCATTGGTTCTATCGTAATTCAAAAAGCAAATTTCATTTTTTTCTCTTTTACCAGTGCTTTTCTTCAATATTAGAAGGACAGATGTGAATGGAACGTTTCCACGTAACAAAATTGTGTGCGGAAAATAGTTGAGGAATTTTTCATTTATAAAATTATGTCCATGAAAAACCATATTTTTAATATTGGATGGAAATGGGGAATTGATTTCATTTCTGCTAAGTTCAACATTTACATCTGAGACAAGCTCAAGACTTGAGTCAAATATTATTTCATTGAGATTCTTTTTACTAAATATGTAATTATTTGGATCCGGAATTGTCTGCTCACCAAATTGAAGTTCTGTTGTTAAAACATAAATGCCGTCATCTTTGAGCACTCTGTTCACTTCATTAAAGTGCTGTATAAAATCTTTGTGTTCACCAATATGTTCAATTGCACAGGATGAATAACAGAAATCGAATGTGTTATCATCAAACTCAAGAAATCTCATGTCCATTTTCAAGGCTTGAATTTTATTATCATCAACGGGAAAAGGTTTACTAGTCTTAATAAATTCATCCGGGTCTGGTGTCCGAGCACAATCCCAACTTGTGTGGTCATCATACAGATCTGTTACAAATAGTTTCTTAATATGCTTGGCAATTGAGTAAAGAACCCGTTCATTTCCACCACCGACGGAAAGTCCGGTTTTACTTTCATCAAGTAATCCTAACTTCTTAAGTGTCAGGAATATCATTGCGAATTCCCATTGCTTTCTATGAAGTCGTGCAGGTTCCTTCAATTCATTTTCTATTATCATTTGCACTTCCGGATCAAACCAATCGGCAGCATCACATATCTTACTCGTATTATGCATATTTTTTTTCTCCATACAGTTTCTGTTCTAAGACTTTCATTATAAGATTTACGGGTATTTTCTTCATACATTCACTTGTTCGCATTCCAGTTAGTTTACATGGAATCTCTTCATTTCTCCAACAGGGTAAACACCCAAATATTTCCTTTGCAGTTAAATAGGTACAGTTTGGATAGTGTTTTGTTCTTACTTTGCCATCGATTGGACCAAAAAGAGCGATTGTTGGAATATCGAAGGCAGCAGCAAAATGAATGAAAGATGAGTCCGGGGCAACTATAACATCACACTTCTGAGCTAGTGCAAATGCTTTTCTTAATGGTAAATTTTGAATCTTGATCACATTCTCATAGTTAAATCCCTCTATTACTTCACCGTCGAAAAGCATGACAGTAAATTTTTTCGAAATGTTTTCAACTAATTTTTCCATTAAAGGATAATCTCGGTAAGTTTCATCAGAATGTATTTGTATACCAATAACGGTTTTATCAAATAGTTCCGTATTGTTCCAATAATTTGATGCGAATTCAAGTTCCTTTTCAGTAAAAAAGAATCGCGGTTTATTTGACATATTGATTCTCGAAAGAAAATTTATATTCAAAGCCGAAGAGAAAATTTCAATTCTACTTTTTTTGACTTTTGGTGCGGTAAGACTTTCTTTTCTCGCAGCCGGACAATCGCTAAAATTAAACCACTTGTTAAATTTCAGGTGATTGAAAAAATCTCCTTCTATATCAAGTAACTTCACATCATTATTCTCCTCGAAAATCGCGAAGTATCTCTTCGGAATTGCCAGGTTGATTTCTGATTTAGGATATTTTTTCTTTAATGCGTGAATACCTGGTGTCATCATTAGAAGATCTCCAATTCCACCCATTGCTCGCGTTATTAATATATTCTTCTGATTTGCCAGTTGTTTATTGGAAACATAATTGTAATCTTCTCCCTTTAAGAATTGAAGCTGTTCAGCAAAATCTTTTTCTGCTTTCTGGAAAAAACCCACTGAATCTTTTTTAAACACATAGTTCATCAAATAGATTATCGCAAGGAGGGTTCTTAAGGCCAATTTATTAACAACTTGGAGTTTTATCCTCGAAAAATTTGGAAGCTTAAAATAGATCCAATGTATAAAGTATAGCAAACGATCTGACAAGCTTACATTTCTATTAGCCAAAAGTTTCGAAGAACTGCGATATGTAATGCGAATTTGGTCGTAAATTTTTCTGCGATTATCAGGGTTGGTATAAAAATACTTTAGTCCAAGAAATAATAGTGTTTTATACCTCTCCACATTTCCTTGTTTTAGATATATCTGACTTACATTAGTAATAAGTTCACTTATCCGGTTTCTGTCTGTTATAAAGTATGGATGATTTATTAGTTGATTTACATATTTACTTGAAGTATTTATATCACCCTGTCGGTTATAGATGTCAGCTAATCGAAAAAGGATTTCAGTTTTTATATCGGGAAATTTTTCGGCTCCGCATTTCAATGCTCCTCTCAGGTAATCTATTACCAAACTAAATTCTGATAACTGAATTAGTTCCTGGCAAACCTTAAGCATACTTAAAAATAGGTGGCGTGGGAAGTTTGAATTACTTTTGCATACATGAATAAACTGATCCAAAATATTAAGTAAAAACTTTCTTTCTTTACTTATAAGAAAATCTTCTTGTTTATTCTTCAGTTCGTTTAATTTATTGACGCTTCCAGTAATTGTTTCAAAAAGGATATATTTATCAGAAATTTTTTCCCTTTCATCAGAAGGTATTCTCCGCATCAAAGAATAAACCGCATTAAAATCCCCATTAAATGCCATAAAGCGAAGTTGATCGGAATTGAATGAAGGCATCTCCTTTACTTTTATTTCTTTCAAAGCATAATCAGATGATGCTATCATTCAATTATCCCTATTTCCTATTGTTTTTATTGTTTTACTAGTTTTAAGCATTTGAATGAATAATTTTTATGTTTTACTTTATTTAATAGTTTCCCCAAGTCAAATAATGGGACATGTTAATTACGACAAATATTAATTTGAATGAGAATTCGAGTTGTAGAATTAGTGAATTTTGAAAAAGGAATATTTACCAGGAAGGACTAAACTAATAGTGATCTGGTCAGTCTGATATATCTCAAAGTAGGTAAATAATTTTTGGTTGGTTAAATTAGTTCTTTCCTATCGATTAAACACAACAAATTTTTTAATAATAAAGTAGGAAAAGGCAATCAACAATAATATCACAATCACATAAACTATCGAAAATGAAGAAGCTTGCTGCAACTTAATAGCGGCTGGATTACCTGATAAAACAAAAGCTGACCAGTAAAATGGATTTGCAGAATAATTTTGGATGAATTCTAATTTTGTCTGTTGCAAGGCTTCGGATTTAGATTTTCCAGATGCTAACTGTTTGTAAAATATCTTCATAAAAAAAGATGTGTATTTATCATTTACATCCCACAACGTGACAAGTACACTTTTACTGCCAGCCTCAAAAAATGCCTTCTGCATTCCGATAATTCCTTCTGCTGCATCTATTCTTCCCAAACCTGATCTGCAGGAACTCAGGACCACCAGTTCACTGTTGAGTCCAAGCTGGACAATTTCACCTAACTCAAGAAATCCATCATCCTTCTCATCTGCTTGCGGCGAAAACATAACAAGCGGCTGATCTTTAATTAGAAATGAATGGCTTGAGATATGAACAATATTACTATTGGGAGCATTTTTTTTGAAATTACTCTCGGTGGCATCTGAAGACAATAAAACAATATTATTATCTATCGTACCATCAATACTTTTAATTTCATCTTCGGAGAATTTTAATGGAAACATTTTAATACTTCTTGGCGCTGAAGGATTTAAATCAATTAAACCTGTTCTAACACTTAGTGTTAATTCTGTATTCCCTACATAGGGATTTCCAACAAGTAGGTTATGTCCATTATTCTCCTGATTTTTATTTTTTTGTGCATAATAGATTGAGACAGATGGGGTATATACAAACTCATACTTTCTCAGCAGAAATTTTTTATTATTATAATAGTATGGACTTTCATCTTCATTCCATTCAGTCACGAGCAACTCGATTGGCAACTTTACCAACTCAGCGGGAAAACTTACAATTAAAGTTGAATTCTCCGGGACTGAAGCCAGAAAATCTTTGAATACTTTAGTATAAAGTTTATAAGATGATAAAGCATTGAAAGAAAACAGGTCCTCGTTAATATAGATTTCCTGATTTTCTACTCCGGATTTATAAATAGGAGAAATAGAGCTGATTAAATTCATCAAACTATCCGGACTAATGTCCAGAGTTTTAACATCGAGTTTTTCAGAATTTAATTTAAAAAGAGTAACAAATTTTTTCCCAAGAAATACCTGAAGATAATATTCATCAGGACGTAGACTCTCTTTTAATCCCTTTATACTAAACGTGTATTCAGGATTCAATATTCTATCTATATCATTATTCTTCTGAATAATTTCCGTTTTAATTTTTGAGTAAACCTGATTTAAAGAATCCGTGATTTGTGAATTGTACAAACCTGAAGAAACCATCCATTGAATATCAATCAAGTTTTTGATTACTTCATCGTTTTTTAAATCTGACAGTAATTTGAGTTTGTCCAGATTTAGTCTCGTATTTCTTGCCCTGGATCTTTCAAGAAGTAGAAAGGCCTGTTCACCCTTTCCCTGGTTCAAATAAAATTCTGTTAATGAATTATAAACTTCAGTAAAGCCCGAATAATGAGTAATCTGAATCTCCTGGTTTAATGATAATGGATAGGAAAGTCGTTCAATTAAACCGATACTTATTTCAAACCACTTTTCAGCAAGATCAAAATCGTTAGTATTTACAAAACTCTTAGCCAACCAATAGCTAGCCTCAATCTGATTATTTTGATCATTAGCTTCACTACTTAGTTGAAAAGCGCTTTTTAGTTTCTCACGGGCTTTTTCATATTCTTTTTTTGTCGAATAAATTTTGCCCCAATATAAATCCTGCAGCCCCAAAACTTGAGTTAAGTTATACTGTTGTGTAATGCTTTGTTCTTTTCTTAAAGTTTTTTCTGCCTCAGAAAATTTATCTTGTTCATAATAATTGTAAGCGAGTTCCGTGTTAAGAATAATTGCGCTATAAATATCACCGGTTTCTTCAGCTATATTTAGTCCTTTGTTAAAATAATCCTCAGCCTGACTTAAACTATCAATAGAATTAAATACTGTGCCGATATTAGAATACAGTTTTACAAGTTCAAATGGCAACTGGTTCTCATTCGCTAGATCAACTCCTTTTTTCAACGATTCAAGTGCAATGAGAGGACGGTTAATATTAAAATATAAAGCCCCGATGCCACCATCAATTTTTAATATCGAAGGAATGTCTTTTATTGAATCGGCTAGTTCTTTTGCCTTGTTATAATATTCAAGTGCTTTAGAATAATTTGATTCATTTGAATAAACATCTGCTATGCCTGTAAGATTTAAAATTTTTCCCAGCTTATTTTCGCCAGCATAATTAAGTCCTTCATTGTAATATTGGAGAGCATCTTTGTAATTCGAAATTTGTAGAAAGAGCGCACCTATATTTGCTGAAAGGTAGGACAGCCTCTCATTATTTTTCATCAACTTGTAAATTGAATAACTGTTTTCATAATTATTTCTTGCTTCAATAAGATTATTTGTATACGTGTAAGAAACTCCCAATTCCGAGTATAGGAAAGCTAGCAATTCTGAATTTTCTATTTTTTTTGCTTGGCTAATTGCAGATAAGAAACCTACTCTTGCATCATCGATTTCACCATATTGGTCCTTAATTATTGCAAGATTTGCCAATGATTTTATTTCTTCAACTGTATTCCCTGATTGCTTTGCAAATTCTAAAGAAGACTCGTATTCCTTCTTTGCGTTGTCATAATCTCCCGATAAAAAATATAATGTTCCTTTTAGATTTATGATTTTTGCAAGAAAAGCGTCTTCTTTTCCACATAATTTTTTAGCGTAAATCAGACTATTAAATGCATCCTCATAATTTCCAACTGATCTTAAAGCATACGCTAGTTGATAATAAATTTCTTTAGATGCAAATCCCCTAGTAATTAAAGATTGGAATGTCGAAATCGAGTTAGTTGTATAACCTTTTTCTTTATCAATTAAACCTTTGAAGTAAAGATTATAATAATTTGAAGAATCCTGATTCACCGTTATCCAATTTGATAGCTTATCAAGATTACCAGTAATTTTACCCAGCGCAGATATATCTTCATAATAATCAAACTGTTTAGGTGAGCCATTCAACAAAAGGAATAATTGATTATAAGCTTCTTCAAAATTGCCTTCTCTCTTTTTCAGTAATGCTGATAAATATTCTTTTTCGAACCTGGAGTTAATTGAATTTATTTTGGATTTAATTTCTTCTTTGTTGAGGAAGCTATTTTGGATCAGATAAAGGTAATGATAAAATTCTTCAGATAATTTTTGATCATAATTAGGAAAATCATTTTTTTTGTCTTCAGCATTTTGAGAATGGACCAATGACGGACTATTCAAATATGTTTTTGATATCTCAAATAATCCCAGAGAAGCAGGAATTAAAATAACTGTTATCAGAATTAATTCTTTTATCAGAAACATCTATCAATTCTTCTCCATCTTCCCGATTAAATTTTTTGAATCAATCGCAAACTTTCCCTTTCCATCTATGACCTTCTGAAAACTGGATCTTGCAGAATCATTATCTTCTATCAGAAGATAAGCCCGACCGATATAATAATATGAATCGAGTTTAAGATTGTCGTAATCGCCCGAATCATTTTTATCAATTGACTCCCTAAGATTTGAAATGGCTAATTCAACATCCTGCTTATCGAATGATTTGAAAAGACCGATAAAATCTGATTCCGCAGCTTTGAGATAAGTAATTCCAATAATATAATATGAGTAAAATATTGATTTGTCATTTTTATTCTCAAGAATATCTTCGTTAAAAAATTTAATCGCCTTTTCATAATCACCATTTTCAATAGAGTTAAGTCCCTGTTGAAACAAAACGGAAGTTCTTCCCCGTGTTGTGTAAGACTCATCTTCTCCACGAATAAAAATATTTTGTTCATAATATGGAGTAAGTAGTGATGAAACCGAGAATAATCCAAGATAGCCAGCAATCAAAATAACAATTGCGGCGAATGTATATCTGAAATTTGATTGTTTAAAGAATGCCGGAATGAAAGATGAATCTTTCTTTTTCAAATAATTTTCATCAGTCTCTCTTATTACGGTTTTGTTTACATGTTCTTTAACTTCATTATAATTTGTGAGTAAGAAATCATATTCTTCTTTACAGATTGAACACTCATCAAGATGTGTTTTAATTTTGTTCCGGATGATGGAAATTAATTTATTTTCCGGCTCGTCCCCCATTTCATATAAAATATATGATGAGAGTAAATCAGTGTGAATATGTTTTGAACCTGCAAGAAATGAATTTAGATCACCATATATATTAATAAAAGATTTGATCTCTTCATCTGACTCAGCAAATTCCTTTAATAATTGACTTTCTGCCTCAGTTAAAGATTTTTTTTGAAGAAGTTCGAGTATTTTGTCGATATTTTCCATTGCTACCATTTAATAGAATTGTTTGTTCCGTCGTTTAGTATATCCATAATAAGTTTCGTGACATTTATTTCAATTTTTCTTTAATCTCAAGAAGAGTCCGGTAGAACATCTTTTTAATAGCTGCTTCATTTTTATTCAGCTTTTCAGCAATTTCAGCAAATTTCAAATCTCCCCAAAAGCGCAATTTTACAATTTCCTGTTTCTCTTCACTCATTGTATCAAGTACAGATAATATCATTTCCGCATCAATCATTGTTGAATTTTCCAGAGAATCGTCAAGATTTGGGATATTTTCTTTTAGTTGCGCGGTATTTTTTTTCTTATTTGTTTTATACCACCTAACAAAATTTAAAAAGAGGACTCTTCTTAGCCATTTTTCTATTTCTTCAATATTTTGATATTGCTGAGCAAAGGACAGGTAAACGCTTTGGGTTAAGTCCTCTGCATCATCAATGTTCAATAATCTTTTTTGATTAAATTTTGACTCGTAATATGAGAAGGATATTTCCCTAACAAAGCCTGAAAGCCTGGAAAATGATTTTGAATCTCCGGCTTTTGATTTTTTCAGGAGTTCATCTAGTTGAGCACCTGAAATATTTAGATAGTCTATATTTTTCTCGCTTTATTTTTGTCACGAAATTACTAAACTTGATACTAAGTAAAAAAGTTTCCATCATATGAAAATTGCGATCATCATATTTTTACTAATTTTAAGTGGTTTAACGCTTGCTCAGCCAGAGCTGGATATAAAGCCTAACCGGATTGAATTTGAAGACCTCTTCAATCGAGTGGATCATGCATTCCTGATAAATAAAGGAGACGAAATTCTAACAATTGATAGTATTGACTATAACGATTCAATTTATATAATTAACTATGAGAATAACCTCCAAATACCTTTCACTATTTTACCAGATGATTCAGTAAAGATGACTGTTCTTTTAAGTGGGTTTTATGAAGTTACACTTAGCGATACAGCTGATACAATTTATGTCTTCAATGATGGCATACAAAGCCCCGAACCACTCAGAGTTAGAATCAGATTTTTCGAAGATGAATTTGGAGAAATAAACGGAATTGTAAGAGACAGTATAACCTTGGTTGATAATGCAACTGTCTATTTCTTTTATAACGGAATTTATCTGCTTGACACTGCGATGACAAATAGTGCAGGATTTTATTCGAAAATTTTACCTCAAGGAAATTATACAGTGGGGGTTGAGAAACAAGGTTACTATGTTGTCTTCCACGATAGCACTTATGATCCATTCTTTGCAGAATTTGTCTCAATTGATTCTGGAATGGTCAGAACAATTGACTTTAATCTCTTGGCCGTTGAAGATACGAATTATTCTGTTAGTGGGATGATTATTGATTCAACAACAGGAATTAATGCAAATAAAGGAATCATTATTGTAAGAACGGGAACACATGTTCCCACACCCAAAATGAATATTAATTCAGCTTTGTTAGACACGTTAGATTCCTTTGCAGGATTTATTAGAGAAGACGGAACATTTAAAGTTTATGCACAATTACCAAGTTATTATTACTTACAGGCTTACTCGAATTATTTGTTACCTGGATACTTTAATGAGGAGGGAAATGCTTCTGTTTATTGGCAAAACGCTGATTCCGTTTTAATTGATCAAACTATAATCAATAAAAATATTTCTCTGGTTCAGGACTCATCTTATGGCAATGGAAGCATTGGCGGTTTTATAACTTATTCAAATTCAGTCCAAGACGAATCTGATTATGAAGGGATAACAATTTTAGCAAAAAATATTAATAACGGAGCATTATATTCATATAACTTTGGAAAAGAACTCGGAGATTATAAAGTAACAAATATTCCTTATGGAACATATGAATTAGTAGCTCAAAAAATTGGATTGGATAATGCAATTAGTCAAACGGTTACAATCGATCCAGTTAATAATCAAATTACCGGAATTAATTTAAACTTTGCAATATTAGATATTCAGGATGAAATATTATTACCTGAAGATATTGTATTATATCAAAACTATCCTAATCCATTTAACCCAAGTACGAATATTACTTTTATGACTCCTTCACAAACATTTATATCATTGAAAATCTATGATATTCTTGGCAATGAAATAGCAACATTAGTAAATGAACAGAAACCTACAGGAGTGTATACGGTTGGGTTTAATGGATCAAAATTTGCCAGTGGGGTTTACTTCTATAAGCTTCAAGTTGGTACGACAGCTAGAATCAGGAAAATGCTATTAATTGAATGATAAGATTTGCAAAATACTGGTCGACTCTAATAATTTATTCACTGGGAATAATTTTACTATTTGGCTGCGGTGAATCTCAGCAATTCGTAGCGATTCCATCTGATGTTAACAGAGAAACTGTTCCTAAGGATACAATTGAAGTAATAGCAAAAGACTTTGAGTTTATTCCAGATACGATTCGTGTGCATGAGGGGACTTTAGTCACATTAAAGCTAAAATCTATTGATGGGACTCATGGTTTTGACCTCGGTGCATTTGGCATTGATGTAACACTCGATGAGAACGTTATAAAGGTTGTGGAGTTTTACGCTGCAAAAAAAGGACAATATGGAATCAGATGTTCACACTTCTGCGGAATAGGTCATCTGGGTATGACTGCTGAATTAATAATTGAATAGTTTTCTTTATATCAATAATTATTTATAGTCTTTAAACTATCTTCAAATTGTTTTGTTTCAAATATCCAGCTAATGATATCATTCTTTTGTTGATTATTAATTTTTGACTTTTCCTGCATAGCCACCATAATTTTATTCCATTCTTCTTTACTATAATTATTTGGATTAAATAACTGATGACACCCACCGCATTTCGACATATAAAGATTTCTGCCGTCTGGATAATTTGTAATGGTATTTGTATTTACGATATAGCCCTGACTACAGGAGAAAATTACTATTAAAAATATAATTGAGAATGCGATTGAAATTATTTTTCTCACAGATCAATCCCAAGAATGGTTCTGAATTCATATTTCTCATGACCCATTAATTCAAGATTTCCTGAAGTAGCGGGACTTCCGCTTATCTGTGGTAAGAAGCTCATCGTTAAATAAAAACTTTTAGTTTGAATATTTATAGTTGGTCCTAAAAAGGATGCCTGATATTCTTCCTCTTCAAAAATTTCTTCGTACTCTCTGTGGTTACGGAACTCAAGTCCTAAAGCTAAACTTGGTATAATTTCATACATAGCTCCTGCAGTTACTTCGAATTTTGATTCTGTTTCACTTTCGATTACTTCCCTTTCAATTTCACCATTAATATTTAATACCGTAATCAGGTTGTTCATTCTTTTTGATAAAAGTGCCTTAGCTTCGTATTCTATTTCATCACCACCGTAAGCAAATTCAAAATATAATGCCGGATCAATAAATATCTCATTCTGTTCAGTGAGCCTGTAGCGAAGCTCCACCGACGTTGAGTTGAAAGTAAAACTCTTTGGTTGAAAAGAATTACCATCAGTTGTGACTTGATCAAAGTTGAAGTAAAGCGAAGCTGTCAATCTATCAAGTACACCTGTACTCAAATTCAAACCTTGGTTGAAATTGATAGTAATATCCCATTTCCTTTCCGATGCTCCAGGTGTTCCAAACCTCCAGTTCGAGAGCCCCCTGGGGTAAAGTGTAGGCAGTATATGACCAACCAAAATATCTTCTGTCGGCATTTGAATTGGTAGAAAAAGTTATGATTAAGACAAAAAACAGAAGAATTGCTACTGATTTCATATGAGTGATTCCATTTTGTGAAACAAATTATTAACTCTATAATTATTAAGATTAAATCTAAATAAGAATAGTTTAATTGCCAAATGGCACTTAATAATTTTTATGGGAATGGATTACAGAATTATCTGACATTTATCTATCTGTTATAAAGAATTAAAATCTTAGGAAAAGATCTTCTTTCTACTCTGGTGGGATAATTGCATTAAGAGTTATAAATATAAATGTTTAACTAAATTTGTAAATGAAAATCACCACCCTACTGAAGTGAAAATACTAAGCAATCAAAGTAAGGTTAAAAAAAGTTTACAAACCACCCTATTGGGAATTGTAATAAGCTTTTTGTTAGCAGCTGTAAAAATATTTTCTGGTATAATTGGTAATTCATATGCACTCATTGCTGATGGCATTGAGTCTCTTACAGACATATTCACTTCTTCGATTGTACTGACCGGAATTTACTTTGCTTCCAAACCTGCAGATGAAGATCATCCTTATGGTCATGGTAAAGCAGAACCTTTTGCTGGTGTCGCCGTTGCTTTCGGAATTTTTATAGCAGCTATGATAATCGTTGTGCAAAGTATTTATGAGATAATAACTCCACATCACGCACCGGCACCATTTACATTGATTGTACTAGTATTGGTTATAATTATCAAAGAGAGTTTGTTTAGATTTGTAATCAAAGTAGGTACAACCGTAAATAGTGTTGCCGTGAAAAACGATGCCTGGCATCATAGGAGTGATGCAATTACATCTGCTGCAGCATTTATTGGAATTTCAATTGCATTGATTGGCGGAACAGGATTCGAATCAGCGGATGATTTTGCTGCACTTTTTGCTTCGGTTATAATTATTATTAATGCATATAGAATATTTAAACCAGCACTTTATGAATTACTCGATACAGCACCACCAATTCAGGTTATCCAAAAAGTAAAAAACGCTGCCGTCAAAGTTGAAAATGTAATGGGTATTGATAAATGTTTCGTAAGAAAAATGGGATTTGATTATTTCGTGGATATTCACGTTCTGGTTGATGCAAATCTTCCGGTTCATAAAGGGCACGAAATTGCTCATATTGTTAAAGATGAATTGATGAAAGAATTCTCCAACATTTCAGATGTATTAGTTCATATTGAACCTTATTTCACGAATACAATTCAAGAAGATAATAACTCATTTCTCTAATTTATCAAGCAATTCTTATTCTTTATTGTGAGATGAGTCTTAGCCTAACTATTCAGTGATGTCACCTTTCCTTTCTAAGCAGGACTATATGTGTGAAAACACAATTATTAGGATGGAAATGAAAAACAGAATATTATTCGCAATAAATTTGCTTCTACTTTCTATTGTTATTTGGAGTTGTTCCAGCGATAGCCCAACTGAACCTGATCCAGGGTCTAATGGTACATCTGCGCCACTTAGCAAATTAAGTGATATTCAGACTAAAGTGTTTAATCAAAGTTGTGCATTATCAGGTTGCCATGGGGCAACGAATAATCAGGCAGGATTATTATTAACAGAAGGCAATTCATTTGCTAATCTTATAAATGTGCAAAGTGTCTTATTTTCACAATTTAAACGTGTTGAACCAAATAACAGTGCTAATAGTCTTCTTATAAAAATATTAAAAGGAGAGGTTTCTCCAAGAATGCCATTTAACAGAACTCCACTTTCAGCAGCAGTGATCGATTCAATTGCAAAGTGGATAGATAATGGTGCTATCAACAATTAATTATGATTTCAAATAGTAAAATTAGTTGAACGATTCTTACGCAAACAAATAATGTTCCTCACAAAATAGCCCGAACAGTAGCACACTCATAACCCTCTCGGTCCCCCTCCGCATGAGGGTTTTTATTCAGATTTTGATTCTTCTTAATGAGTAGAATTTATTGATGTGATTTAAGCACAGAAAAACTATGGAAGTAAAAAACTTCCTTCGCTAATTGTTCAGAAGCACCTGTCAATTGATTTAACATTTCTCACTCTATTTATGACAATCTTTTAATCATCGTTTCTATCCCTGCCGCGTTTTTTATCCTCTCTTCCTCCTGCTTCCTTTTCATTACCGGAACGATGACACTCAACACAATTATTGAAGTTTCTTATTCCTTCTTTTATATGTTCCCTCTCAATCCTGGCAGGTCTGTGCTCATGGCAATTGTAGCAAGTATAGGTTTTAAAAGTTTTATTCACATCGTGGCAGTCGGTACAATTGGAAGGATGGTTTCCATCGAACCTGAAATATTTTGTGTGATCGAAAGTTGATGGTTTCCATTTATCTGTTGTATGACATTGAACGCACTGAATGGTCTTGCTAAAGCTTCTGTGTAAAGCATCTCCCGGCTTTTTGTTTTCGTGACAGCTTCTGCAATCGTTAATTCTGTCACCGAGAAGCTCATGCTTAAAGTGTGATGGTTTCCATGCTTCGGTGCTGTGGCATTCGGAACAATTCATTGTTAAAATTTTATGAATATCATCTTCAGGTTTTTGAGGCGAATGACAATTAGCGCATTTTCTTTGCAGATCAGCAGAGAGTACGTCGTGTCTGAATCTTAAAGTTGCATTCTCCCGCGAAAGTCCGTTGTGTTCTGTATGGCAGTCATAGCATTGTATGTTAATTATCGATTGATGAAGAAGATTGGATTTAGAATTAAAAGTTTCTTTTGTAATTCCGTCAACCGACCTCGATCCAATTTCAGAAAGCTTGTGACACTTGATGCACTTATCCGTCTGAGCACCAGCTCCGAGTGTGTGACAGGAAAGGCAGTCATTCTTCAGATGCATATGATCTTCGATCATCACCCCTGGATTGATTGTGTAGTAAGGAAAAAGAATTATTCCCACAAGTCCGAATGTGAATGCAATTAAGAATGATATTAGAGTCGCGTTCTTCACCAGCGCCAGAAAAGTAGTATAGTTATTATATGAAGCAGAGCAAATGCAGCAAAGATTACAGTCAATGGTATGTGAACATTCCGCCACATCTGCATTTTATCGGCAACAAGAGAGAGAGCAAAAAGTTCTTTTTCAATTTCATCATCGGAAAGATTTTTTGCTTTTAGTTCTATTCTTTTTTCTTTTATGCTTTCTCTTGCCTGCTTAAGTAAGTACTTACCCGTAAGACCACTCGCAACTACAATCAACATTGCAAAAACTGCCATACGCGGAATGACCGCATCAAACTCAAATCCTGCGTGAAGAAGAATTAATAGGGAGCCAGTCCAGGCTAGCAATTCGTGAATATGAAGTAAGGTTTTTGCTTTACCGAAATTAATGACTTTTCTTTTTCTGAGTGAATAAACAAAGGATAAAATTATCAATCCGGATCCGGCAATACCGAGGTAACGCAATGTCCATTTCAATCCTGAACTGTGCATATAGAAATGAAGAATTGCAGCGGAAGCTATAAGGACAGTGTAGATTAGTACGAAAGGAAGGATTTTTCTGATGGTAAATTTTAACGGCATAAAATTTTAATTACTTATATCATAAATTTATAAAAATATATGCTGAAAGAATTATGTCAATAAATAACTGAATTATTCTATTGTTGAGTTTAGTGTATAGATTATTATTGCTGAGTTTGAACCAATCTCATATAAGACGAAATGATCTGATAAATAAATAACCCAATTGAGCATTTCACCTTTATTGATGTTTCTTAATCTATAGAATTCATTTCTCCCTGGCGAGAATTGCGTTTGGTGAATTATTTGAAATTCTCAACAATTGATTCTTTAAAGCTTGAAAAGCTACTAAAACCGTAACATCAAAAGCGATAATTTATTAGGCACAAGATTGGTCTTTATTCTCTTTTTTAAGCAAAAACCTCAGTTTGATTATAATGACTTAAATCCTTTGCGATTAATGTCACGATTATTATTCAATTGGCACTAATTGTCAGATAATAATCCATAGAAAGGAAATTAGATCATGACAATCTTTAACAATAGTCTGGAATTTCGAATGAATTATCTTACTAAAAATGTATTTACGAAGATCGTTTTAGTCTTCTTCATTTCAATAATTGTTGTCACTTCAACCGCCACCGCTCAATGGAATACTCAAAGCCCCATTCCAACTTATCTTGATGTTCGTGGTGTTGGTGCACCAACAGCTGATCATGTTTTTATTGCAACGGATGACAACTCATTTGATGATGGTGGTGCTTTATTTGAGTCGAATGATGGTGGCAATACCTGGGTTCAATTGAACCTTCCAATAAACCTAAGCGATGCTTTTAACGGTCTCTTCTTTTTGGATAGTCAAAATGGATGGGCGTTTGGCAACGATAATTATCGAACTACCGATGGTGGAACAACATGGACTCAGCTTCCCTTTCTTGGTTCAACTTACTTTATGAAATTTTATACAACAAGTTTCGGGCTTGCAACAGGAAACTTTGATCGCTATGTCAGTTATGATGGTGGCAACTCCTGGGTACCTTCCCCTAATGGAATATCTGCATTTGATTTTATTAATGATCAGGTGGGACTTGGTGTGGCAGATACTGCTCTGTTTTTAACAACAGATGGAGCTAATTCTTTCGCACAGGTTTATTCAGGAGAAGCAAAAGCTGTTGCATTTTTAACAAGTAGCGTCGCTGTTGGAATTGTCGATGATACTTTTATTAGATCAACAGATGGTGGGATTACATGGAACTCTGTTTCCTCAGCAAGCCTGAAGACGAAACTTTTTGTGATATCTGATAATATTTGTATTGCCTGGGGTCGTTCCGGTATATTTCCAAATTATGATGACAACTTTATTCGAACTACCGATGGCGGACAATCCTGGACCGATCTTGGTGAATTAATCCCGGAAGGAATCGATGCGTTTGCAATTGCGGATCAACAAAATTTAGTGGCAGCTGATCTTTTGGGAAATATGTTTCACTCATCAGATTCAGGTTTAAGTTGGGATCAAGTGTTTATATCACGAGGTCAACAACCTACCTTTTTCAGTAGTGCAGAGCCATATTTTGCTGATACTCAAACAGGTTATTTTGGATACGGAAATGGATTCGTAATTAAAACAACTAATGCAGGTGCTTCCTGGTTTCAGATTTCCAGCGGCACAGGTGAATCACTTCATGATGTCGCCCGATTCAGCAATGGGAACCTACTTGCTGTTGGAGATAACGGTACACTTCTCTCAAGTGATGGACTTTCCCAATGGATTATTCACGAAAGATTTTCACAAAATAATCTTAAAGCTGTACAAGTAATAGGAACAGACGAAGCCGCACTTGTCGATGAAACTGGTCAGGTCTATAAAAGCACAGATGGAGGAATTAGTTGGTCAGCAACTCTAGGAAAACCTTCTAGTATGTCATCCGCAGAAGATATTCATTTCACAACATCGCTAGACGGTTGGGTAATTGGTCAGAGTTTTAATACTGGCGCTTTGTATCATACAACAGATGGAGGAACAACCTGGATACCAGTAACAGAATTTTTAGGAAGTTATAAATCAGTTGATGTGGAAGGTTCTAATATATGGGCTGCTAATGTTGGTGAAATATTTTATCGCAGCACGGACAACGGTGTAACCTGGATTCAAGGCGAACTTCCGTGGTCACCTGTTCAAATTGGTGATATGGATTTCTATAATGAAAGTATTGGTTATGCAGTTGGATGGTGGGGTCAGGCTTATAGAAGTAACGATGGTGGGATTACCTGGGAAATTTTGCCAACTCCAAATACTGATGATAATTTTACTGATATCTATCTCTTAGGAGCAAACGAACTTTGGGTTAGTTCTACAAATGATGTTGCTTACTATTCGGCTACCGGTGGGCAGAGTTGGTCTGTTATGGATATTGGTTCGGCGGGTTTTGGATCTTTTACCTCAATTGTAGCAGTTCAGGGTGGCGATGCATGGACCGTTGGTTTCCAAGGCTACATCGAGCATTTCACCGGACCACCACCACCACCGGTAAATCAACCACCTGCAGCTTCTTTTGAATTTGTAGCAAATGGACTAACTGTTGATTTTACAGATACAAGTATAGATCCCGATGGATTTATTGTCAGCTGGGAATGGAATTTTGGTGATGGAAACAGCTCATCACAACAAAACCCAACTCACACCTATGATACTGCCAATACATACATTGTAACTCTTACAGTAACAGATGATGATGGTGATACTGATGCTGCCGGACATTTAGTTGTTGTTCAACCTGGTCCCGGAGGATCTTTCGGTAACTTCACTGAAGTTACTCCACTTGATTCATTATTCATCACACCGCAAGATGAAGATTTTTGGGTAATAACCACTGCTCCTGCAGATTATGATAATGATGGTGATTTGGATATTGCAGTTTTGGGTTATTACGTTGTGTACAATGTAAGTGTTGAGGATAGGCTCGTCCTCTTACGCAATGATGGATCTGCTGATTCGGTGAAATGGGATTTTTCTTACATTGATGTTCCACTCGGTTCAATCTCCGCCGGCTCATCTGATCTAGCCTGGGGTGATGCCGACGGTGACACCGACATGGACCTTGCAATTGGATCAGATGGTCAAACTGTAATTTATCGAAATGATGCTGGTACTCTTGTGTTAACAGATACTGAACTCCCTGGATATTGGGAAGATAATGATCAAGCTGATTTTGATCTTCATTCCATTACCTGGGCTGATTACGATAACGATGGGGACAATGATCTTTTGTTGCCATCAATTTTTGATTTTAATACTTTTTCTTATCGAACTGCTTTAATGCGTAACGATGGTCCAAATGGCTCTGGCGGTTGGATTTTTACTGAAACCGATTCGGTTTTTGCTGCAACCTTGCATGCTCAAAGTGCATGGGCAGACTTTGATGGCGATCAGGATCTCGATCTTTTTCTTGTAAACATTGCTCCACTTACTGATGAAGGATTCATTCGACGCTATAGAAATGAAGGTAACGGTACATTCATAGGAGAAGATATTCTGGGCGGATTAACTGTTGAACATGGTGAAGCACAATGGGGAGATTATGATGGCGATGGCGATCTGGATATTCTTGTTGTTGGTAATGTGAAGGAATTAGATAGCACGTATACTCACATGGCACTTCGAATCTATCAGAACAATAATGACACATTCACTCCGTTCGATGTAATTGATTGTATTCCCTGTGAAGGTTGGTACGATCTTACTGCTGCAACCTGGGCAGATTACGATTCTGACGGTGATATGGATATTCTACTTGCCGGTACCTATAATCCCGGATCACAAATTGACGGCAGGGCTCGGATCTACACAAACGATGGAGGGATATTTACAGCTGACACAGCAAACACTTTACCTGCACCACGAGCAAGTGGTAGCCGCGGAGGAACTTTCTCCTGGTTTGATTTAGATGGCGAAGGTGATCTTGATTATTTTATTGCAGGTCAGTATTTCGTTCCAGGAGGAAACGGTCTGGTTGAAGCACAGATGCACGTTTATAGAAATGATGTTTTAGATTTAAATGAAGCGCCAACTATTCCAACAGGTTTGACAGCTATGATACAAACAGAAAATTCTGTAATTCTTTCCTGGATTCCATCAACTGATGATCATACACCGGCTCCAGCATTAACCTATGATCTTATAATTGTTCGTAATGGAACTCATGTTCCAATTGGAAAATCGAATGGGGTTACTAATACATTTCTTACTCGTCTCCCTGAACCTGGCAATATTAGTGCAGTTTCAGAATGGTCATTAAGCGGACTTGAGAATGGAGTGTACGAATGGAGGCTTCGTGCTGTTGATGCTGCATATGTTGGTAGTGAAATTGCTTTCGGAGAATTCAGCATCGGGGTAACATCAACGGACAATTCTGAAAATGTTTTACCGAGTGAATATAGTTTAGAACAGAATTATCCAAATCCTTTTAACCCTACAACAACAATCAGGTATTCCATTCCTGAAAATGGCTTTGTTATTTTGAAGATTTACAATGCCATAGGACAAGAAGTAGTAACTCTTATAAATGAAATAAAACATGTCGGTAACTATAATTTGCAGTTCAATGCTTCATCATTGCCAAGTGGAATTTATTTTTATCAAATTAAAGCTGGGAAATTTGTGGAAACGAAGAAGATGATTTTACTCAAATAAATCCTGGGGGAGGAAGCTCCCCTATCCTACCGTCTGATGTGTGATCAGTGGTTTATGAACGACTGATGAATAATCAGTCGGTAATTTAATATATGAGTTGATAATGAGTGAATACTGGTATCTCTTCCAAGAAATGTTTATAAAGAGTTTATCTTCTCCAAGTGACTGACTACAGTGTCAGAAGGTAAGTTGGTTAAAATATATTTTTCAAAAGGATATTGAGGATGTCCTCAGAATTGTCCTATTGATGCAATAATGTGCGTATTATTTGTTTGGTATCTTCGGGGAAGTCTGACCCTAAAACCCAGCCAGCGTAATCTGTATTGTCAATTACTCTTTCACCCTTATGCTTGCCGAAACTGAATACGATCTCATTGTTTTCGTTATAGTTGAGTTTACCAGTTATATCAGCAAAGCGTTTTTGACCCTCTGTTGAGTAGGCTGAAAGTGCTTCAACTGAACCTGGAACGTCCTCATATTTTTCTATTTGAGCGAGAAGAATTTTTTTGGCTGCTATGGTGTCTGCTTCCGCTGAGTGTGCTTGTTCTAAATCTTCATTGCAATAAAATTTTAGTGCTGCTGTTAAATCACGCGGTTCGTTTTTCATAAAGATACGCATTGGATCTATGAGGTTTACACCGAGAGTATTAAACTCAATGTTGTTACGGGCAAATTCCATTCTAAGAAGAGGGAAATCGAATTTAAGAAGATTATAACCACATAAATCTGAGTTGGAAAGAATGCCGAGTAAAATTTCTGATAACTCAGAAAATGTCGGTTTGTCTTTTACGTCTTCATCTTTAATCCCGTGGACTGCAGATGCTTCTGGAGGTATAGGAATACCGGGATTTATTCGGAATGTATTTATTTCTTCTTTCCCATCAGGATAGAGTTTAGCGAGGCTTATTTCTACTATCCTGTCTTTTGATATATCTGTGCCAGTGGTTTCAAGGTCGAAAAAAACGAGGGGACGGATTAAGATTAGAGACATAACTAAAAATCATTAACGATTGTAAAAATAGCTGAGACCACGTTTGAAGCCATCGGTTGAGATGGTGTAGTTTTAGTTTTTATTTCACTCTCCAAATGAACAAGGTTACGAAAATCTCTTGATGAATCAGTTAAACGACGAGCACCGATTCTCAAGTAATTATTAGTTTCACATAAATTTACATATTCTGAGAAATTATTTTTTTTAAATTCGTGACCTTTTTTAAATAAATATATCCTCAGTAATTCCTCGATAACCCCCCCTGCCAAAATTATTGAGGGTTTGGAAAAACCTTTTTTAGACAAAACATAAGCATCTTCAATATCTCTAAATATTATCTTCTTGGTATTTTTATCTACAAATTTTATTTTCTTGCCAAAAACTTTTTGATCAATCCCGTACTCTTCAGCTATTTGTTTCCACACCTCCTGATTTAATTTTGATTTAGTTTTTGGTTTTTGAAGTTTTGTTTGAGAAGGGATTGAAGAACCAACTTCTTGACCTATGTCACGATTATAAAATTGTTCTATTGATTCTTCGAAACTTGTATAGGATAGAAACATATCATATCCCGTATGATCCTGATAGAAATGAACTTCATTGAATATTATTACATCACTTTGATGAGAACCTCCACTAAAGAAACCTAAATCATTTAAAAGTGTTAAAGTGATTTGCACTTCTCTCAAACCGATTTTTAACGATTGACTCAATGAACCTGAATTTATAATTTTTGATTTCTGGTTCTTTAAAATCTGTGATTTTACCTCATAAATAACTCTCTTTGAATAATTAAATAGTTTATTTTCAGGATCAATATGCCAAAGTCCAACCAACGTCAAACGATTATCTCTAGCAAGACGATAATCAATCTTACTTGGATCGAAGTTCTTAGAAACCTTACCCCAGACCTTTACCTTAGTTTTTTTCAAGTCTACTTTGTTAAAGTTCTGCTTAAGCAATTCATTTAACCAAACCTTCTCATCATAGGTAAGCACGTATTTTTGGAAATTGTATTCTTTTATTGACGTTTGCTGAGATTTTAATTCTTTATACCTATCCCAACCAGGAATTGTCAATTGACATTTTAATATTCTTACTTGTCTGTTCATTAAGGAATCCTTAGCCACCTGCGGATCTAAGACTTTAATAAAATCAATCCTATTTAATTCATCAAATACAAAAAGTAAGCTTTCTATATCTTGGCTTCCAATTGAGGCAACTATAGTATTTAACATTATACTTATTGATTTTCCATACGAAGAATTATTACCGATATATTTAATTAATTCATTTACCTGTTCATCTATATCCGGAAGACTAACCTCTTTAAGAATTTTGTTAACAAGCTCTGAATTAAGATGAGGATGATTTTCTTCTTTTTGATTTTTGCATACCCAGTAACTAAAAATAGATTTTAAGTTTGTATTGGAAATTTTAGTAAGTGCCTTGTCACTGATTGAGAAATTTCCACATCTTTCACATTCGAAATAAGTTTCTCTTTTTGTCCCTGATCTGATGTAACTATTTGGATTAATAGATACCTCACAAAAAGGACATTTTATATCTTGCATAGCGTTAGTAATATTTATTTTATAGTTAAATTATCCTATTAAGGAAAAAGTTTTTGAGTATAGTTTTTTTATGAACATTAACCAGATTCTAATTAATTAGCAATTAAGCACTGTTGAAATAGAGTCTTCTTCAATCATCCAATTATCTAATGGACCAACAAATTCAGGCATTTTAAGAACTTTTATAAGTTTTTACTAATCATTTAATCGAATGTTTTCCGTCCAGTTACAACCACGATTTGAACAACAATAAAAATAACGATTAGTTTTATTGTTTTGTTGAACGATAATATAGCCTTCAGTGCTATTCTGGGTACATCTTGGGCAGTTGTCACCAGCTTTGGTATAGTTATAAAGAAAGTTCTTTAAATTAAATTTATTATAAAGTTCCGCGGTTGTTTTTTCACCTTCCAGTCGTTCCATATATTCTGTTCGTTCATTATGGCTTAAGATATTTAAACTTCCAAACCATTTAATGTTTTTATCTATTATTGCTATTTTTTCGTGCATAACTGGTCTGAATTTTACATATATCCCTTCGTTTTTTAATTGGTTAACAATTCTGGCAGATCCACTATCGAAAAATCTAGGATGTTGATTTGGAGGTAAAGTAATTACAAAAGTCTTTACTCCAGCCTGAACAACTTTTCTTAAATATGGCAATAGTTTATTAACCCGGTTCTCAGTTACAAAGGGTGAAAAAATTATTACTTCTTCTTTTGCGCGTAATATGTCCGTGGGAAAGCTTGACCAAAATTCATTTTGATCAAAGTTCTTCCCAACAGTAGTTTGATAGGTTAAATTTTCGTCTTGAGGATATATTAGATTTTGAAAATCATTGACATCAAAACTATCAAGTATTTCATCAGATTTAATTGTTATGCCTGTTTGATTTATATAACTTACCAACTTCATAAACATAGTATCGGTTTTAAAGTGAGATCTTAAGTATGGAAGATTAGCAATCACATATAATTTACATTTAGCCCTTGTGATTGCAACGTTTATTAATAACTTTGCACTTTCTGTATTATCATACTCGTTTATAAATGACCATCTTTTTGCACCTTCAGCATCGACAGAATCAAATATTATTATCGTTTCCTCTCCCCCTTGAAAACTATGAATAGTATTAATTCTGAGATTCTTGTCTAATAGATTTTTATCCTCCGCTAATCTGAGCAGAAGTCTCGCTTGATTTCTATACGGTGTAATAATGCCTATAGTTTTCCTTGTATTGTTGTTTTCATTTATAATTATCTCTGCAAGTGAAATTGAGACTAATGCGTTAATTAAATTAAATCGTCCTTTCGACATCTGACTACACCAGGCTTTATGTGCTGAAGTATCGATTAAACAAACAGAATTGCTCTCTGATATTTCGTCTTCAATGATGTTTGACTTAGTGTTGGGTGCATTTAATAATTTTGAACCATAAATATTTTCATTTGGAATTTTAGCTATAAAAGGATGCATCCGATATTGTGTGTTGAGTAAATTTATTTTTTGATCAAAAGCGTCATTGATTGAGTCTATTTTTAATTCATTAAATATACTTCGTCCTAACCACTTCTTAGCTGTATCTTCTCTTGATATTACAATCGGAGGGAGTTGAAAGAAATCGCCAACTAATGTAATCCCCTTAGTCGCTTTAGATATTGCCCAATAGATCATTGGCATAGGGGCCATACTAATCTCATCAACTATCAATACATCAAAAACCTGAGATTCTAGTTCTCTTGAAATATATGATTTGGTTAACGTGGTTGCAATTACTTTAGATTCATTGATTATTTTTGTTTTCAACTTCTCTATTTCTTCATCGATCTTTTTAATCTCGTCCAGTATTTTAGATTTTTCTTTTTGATAATTACTGATTTCATTTTTTTTATGTTGAATAGATTCAGGGAATTCATTTATCGTCATTTTTAGATTTTGTAAAACCTTATCAAGCTTATCTTTAACTTCAACATATTTGATCTGACTATCTGCAACCGTTTTCTTAAGCTCGGTTAATTCTAAGTGTTGATTTTTTAGTATCCCTTCCTTATAATTTATTTGTTGACGAATTCTTTGAGGATTAAGTCCCTTGAAAAAACGTTGGAATGTATTTGAATTATTAGCAATGTTTAATTTGGTATTAAGGGAATCAATATCGTCCATTATTTTGCTGATATGATTTCTTGCCACCTCCAATTGGGCTTTTAGATGTGTGCTACGTTCCTTCTCGTTTTCAAATTCTCTATATAGTTTACCAGCATCTGATAATCTTCCAATTGATTTCTCTACTTCTTTAATTTTATAATTCAGATTTCCGACTTTTTTATTTAAGATCTGATGTTTATCCAGAAGCGGTTTAGAATAAAGAGCGACTATATTTTCCAGGAGAAGTAAAGGCTTATCTGCTTGAAATTTTGTTAGCATTTCAGTTTTTGGTGTGCCTAACCGTAATAATTTCCCCTCCTTGTAAAATGTGTCTCTCATTTCTTCAGCAACCTTGTCTAAAGCTTGATCAACAGCATTATTTGCGTGTGATACTAAAAGAATTCGTCTTCCAAGCTTAAGGTGTTCTTCTATCGCCTTAGCGATTGTTAAAGTTTTACCAGTTCCAGGGGGACCCCAGATAATGGAAAGAAAATCATTTAAGGAAGATTCAATTGCAGATATCTGAGAATCATTAGGTGCTGTCTTATCGGCATCATTCAAAGTATAGCTGTGATTTTTTGAATTTATTTTAGATCGTTGGCCATTAAAAACTCTCTCACTTAAAACAAATTTAGATGGATTAGCCGAACTCTCTTCAAATTTCTTTTTTAGATTTTCCAGAAGGTATGAGGTGTCGTTTTTCAGAATTGCAGAAAGAATTTTCTCTCCCAGGTTGGAGGTAATAGCTATTTCGATTATTTGTCCATCAACAGAGATGATATTACAGTCATACGGTTCACCATTTACTTCAAGTTTGGCTGGTGTATCGTCGAGTACTTCTAGGAAGTTTTCAAGTTTAAAACGGTATATGAAGAATCCGACAGCCTCTTTAAAAGTTTTCCATCGTAAATTGTTACAGTATTTCCACCGCGCCCCCTTCGAATTGCTTCAATTTCTTGTTGTAATGCAGTACAAAACTCTTGAATTCTATTTATAGGATTCTCATTATTAAAAGAGGAAGAGGTTTGCATAAACATGAAACCGAAAGATTATTTATGTATTATTCATTTTTTTTATTTCAGATTCAATTTGTTTAAACTTTTCCTTCACTTCTTCACCCTGATAAAATGCTAGCAAATCCTGCTTAGTTAATTTTCCATCTTTTAGAAATTTTGAAAGATATTGTTGATTGAATTCCATTAACAGAATTACTTTTTCTAATTCCTTAAGAATTGCTTTGTTGTTCTCGATGTTGTTTTCCACAAGATTCTTTATAGACTTGATCTGTTGAATATCTCTTACTATCCGTGTGATCATTATTGAAAGTAATTCTTTATCTAATTCAACATCTTTTGCATTAATGGCGATATCTCTTGCTAACATATAAGCAATTGCAAGATTTGAGTAATCTCCTCGTTGAGAATCGATTACAGCGATAAATCCAACTGCAGGAATGAAACCAACATTTTCATAATTCTTTAGAATGCTGTTGTCGACAATGGATTTGTCAAAGACTATTAAACTTACTCTGCTTTCTCTGTTAGCTTGTGCTTCTATTTAATTGGCTCCAGGCTGTATCTGTTTTTCTAGTGAAAATTTCTTTTGATTCAATTTCTCCAAGTCTCATACTTTTATCGAACTTACACTCTATAACTATTTTAAGATCGGGATTACCATCTATTTCGCAAACAATATCACCAGTCCTGTTTCTTGGAATGGAACCAGCTGTGCTACCGGTTAAGAAAGCTCTGTCTTTAATTTTTTTTCTGCAAAATAATTATTGAGGAATTCAGCTATGTCTTCTTCTGCAAGTGAGCCTTTAATAGTTGTTTTGTAAAACAATTCCTTTTTCATTTCGAATATCATCTTCAAACTTTCAAGCTCTGTCCCTAATTCATTCGTGGTTTTGGCAAGGAAAGCTGAGATGCGATCTTCCATTAATGCAAATACCACCAATGTAAATAGCACGAATTTAATTTTTCGTCTCTTTCATTGACTGGGAGGTTGTCGAAGTAATTAAAAACCACCTCATTTATAATCTCAAGTTGATCTATTTTAACCTGTTTGTTTTTGGTGAAGCTTTATTAGAGTCATCTTTGCACCTGAATAAATTCTTCATTAAAAATTTTAGTTTCAACAATTTCTTTCCACTTCGGAGTAATATTTATTCCAATCCTCACCCCAGTTTTGTTTTATATATTTATATGCTGTATATGGTTTGTCCGATGTTGGTGCTGTATAACCTAAAATATCCTCCATATACCAATTTCTAACATCAAGATAACCTCGCCACCAACAACATCACTAATTGGCTCATTAAATTTAGTTGCGCCATCGACCACATCTTTATCATGTACAACAAAGGTTGTAACCAAGTGCTTTTAAATACTTGACTAACGCTATTATTGCAGCTTTTCCTCTTGCTTTAATAATCTGATAGTTTGTAAATATTTGTTTTCTCACAGTTGAAGACATTCTTTTAATTGTTTCTCTTAATACAATTTCCTCTGTATCGCCTTCTACGACTAGTATTTTTTTTGAAAAAAACACACGTGACACATAATCATCCATCTTTAAGAATAAATTTTATAAAATCTTTTTCATCCTCTAAAAGTTCTTCATACTTCGATGTAACATTGAATGTCGATACATGTGATGAGTTTATTCCATCTTCATCCTTTTCTAACCTAAAAAGGTTTAAGTACTTGTTTCGGATAAGTATTTTTATCTAAATCTTTACTTATATCAATCATGTAGGGCGAATGAGTAGAGCAAATTATTTGAGAATTGGAAGAAGTAGCCAAGAGAATAAATATTATCTCTCATCATTCCTGAAGCATTAGGATGTAAATAAATTTCAGGTTCCTCGAAACAAATGATTAAATGTCTCATGTATTCATCTGCCCTTCGATCTCTTTTCAAGAAAATTTTCTCTATATCTTAATAAAGCAAATACTGCAGCCCTAATACGAGCCCATCCCTTGTCTATCAGGGGTTGTTTCAATATTGCTTGACATAGAAACAGTGAAGCTAATGGATTCAATGCTTTATCTGGGTCGCTTAGTTCAGTTGCAACATTAAAGCTAGTTTCAGCAAATACCTCCTTTACTATTGTATTCACTTCCCTCATCATTTTACCAAACTCTTTTTCTTCATCCTTTGGATCTAATTCCTTACTTAACAAATCCAAATATTTTTGAGCTTCTTTATAGTTTTCTGATGATTCTGGTACATCCTTAAAAATTTCAAGCATCATTTTTTGAAGTACACCCCTTGGCGTCGTTATTTCATCTATCTTGTGTTCTGCTGGAATTAGTAAAAACCGGGGTAACTTTATAGTTATATTACCCTCGATTCCCCCCGGATTTTCAAACCATTCTTCAGTTGTAAGATCAAAATCCCAAAGTTGTTCGATTAGATCAAGTTTGCTTCTTTGCGGAACAGTAAGTCTTCTGTCGCGCACATTATTCTTAAAGATTTCTTGGATAGTCAATTCGGTAATACCTTTGTTAATAAAATCCGAAAGCGTCTGACAATCTTCAAATTCCTGTTTTAGATACTTTCGATGGATTTTCATTTCTTTTTTCACATCACCATTTTGAGAATAAGTTTTTCTATACAAGATTCTATAATCTTTGATTCCATCCGCTTCTTTGATTAGCACACGCCCTTTAAAACCCGGCCATGTTATAGATTCAGGAGGAAGATTAATAAATTCTCCTGTCATCATAATTTTATCAAATTTTTCACCAGAATCCTTTGTAAAGAAATCCTGTTGTTCGCATTTTACTCCAGCTGTGAAGAATTTTTCTAATGCTCTAAAAACACTTGATTTCCCAACATTATTTTCGCCGATAAAAAATGTAGCGTCGCCAAAACGTATAGAAGCTTTTCTAATCCGCCTGAAGTTCTCAATTTCAAATCTATAGAGCCTCATTTTACACCTCTTATAATTCACAATAAATCTGTGACATACCTTTGTCACCTTTATTATATCCAGGTCTAGGTCCATCGAATGTTTGATCGTCTATTTTAAAATCACTAGCTTGTTTTAGGTCAAACATTTTCCAACCTAGCTTACCGGATAAACTATATCCATCTATTTGATAGGCTCTTAAGCCTTTATTCCCAGCTGTCGTTATTCCAAAACTATATGGCTCGACAATTCTCAACATTTTCATATAATTAAAAGTTAAAAGTCTTTGATATTTAATAGCATATAAAATTTTTCTTTCATCTTCCGATAAGGTATTTACAAATTCCGTTTCCTTAATCTCTTCTATTACACTCTGACTAACGTCAAACATTTTTGAGAATTCGGAAAGTTGAATTATATGAAAACTTTTGTTTGGATTTTTCAATTGAAACTCATATTGAAGTTCATATCTAGGGAAAAGTGATTGACTTTCCGATTTATGGAACCAATCATTCTTTGCATCATGCGAAACAAATACAATATGTTTGTAGTTTTTCTTCAGCAAGTTTTAATATCGTCAACCAGATAATTACGTCTCCGGCTGCATTAATTTCCTTTGCCCCATCTTTAAAGCCGGGAGGTACTCGATATCTATTTCTAAACTCCATTTGTTCCTTAATATCCGCATCTTGAAAAATCTGGATCATATATAACCTTTTGTGAAAATAAATCCTTATAGAGATTACTTACGGGATCATTCCAGTTCCAATTTTTTATTTCATCTAATAATCTTTTTAGAAGAGCTTTATGGTTTTTAATCCCATTTTTTATATGTTCTTGTTTTAATTTAATTTCTTCAAACGTTTTATTGCCTTCTAGAAAAGGATAATCATCTATAAAATTACTTTCACCAATATTAAGTTTTTTTTGAAATGCAGGAATATATCTCTTTGATTTTCTCTGGTCTGTTTAATTGCAAACTCTCTTATTGCTTGCCCAGGTAACGAATAATCTATCTGAATCTATTAAAGTTTTATATACTCTCTCGAATTCTGAGAGAACCTTTTTGCCTATTATATATGGCGTAAGTAAAACGTTTGTGTCAAGGACAAAGATGCATTCATCTTTAATTTGTTCAACATGCTTCTACATTTAATTGAATTAATAAGTCAGAATTTGGAAAAATTAATTTATATAATTGGATATTTGAATCTTTATCTTTCCAATTTCTCACCTTATAATTCACAATAAATTTCTGACATTCCTTTGTCCCCCTTTTTATAATCCGCTCGGGGTTTTTCAAAAGTTTCTTCCAAAACAGTAATATCTGATGCTTTTCCCAAATCAAACATCTTCCATCCCATTCTTCCAGATTCGCTATATCCATCAACTTGGTATGCACGTAGTCCTTCATTTCCAGCAGTTGTGATACCGTGGCAATGTGGTTCTACTGTTCCAGTTCCACCATTGTAGTAGAATTCTATCAATTTCATATTATTGATTGCTTCACAAATATCTGAGTTCATTTCAGTCTCCTTTTAATATTATAAATGAAAATTATTAATCTAATTTCTTTTTCCCTTTTGATTTTGTCATTAACGGCTGTGTATACTTCTCATAAAGCTCAAATAAAAATTCTATTCGTTTTGTTTCGTTGGGGAAGGGTTGGGGGCGGTAGCACAAATCCACTGCTTTATCTAATTCCTGGTGAGCTTTTACTAATGCCGGAGGCATCGTAAGCGGATAGTATAAATGCGAGCGTTGCTATCCTGGAAATTCTTTTCTTATATCTAAAACTTTTTGAGCTTTTTCCTCTCCTGTTTTTATTTGTCTCTCTGTCGGATTTACAGGCCAGGGGAAATTGTTATAGACTATGCCTGTTGAATACTGAAACCTACTCTCTAGTCTACCAGACACTTGATTTACCCAACTCATATGCATTAAGGAATTTATACACCAAATAAATATCTATTCGCTTTTGGAATCATATAAACTTTATTACTACCAATTACATCTTTACTTATATAACCAATAGGAATGTATTTTCTGCTTTCTGATGATACTTCTGGTAAAGCTAAATAGTCAGAAATTGGTTGTCTTATCTCACCAAATAATGTTGGAGTATCCGCATCCTTTTTTGTTGTTTCCCTTTTACTTTGTAATCTTGTTTGCTGCACTTGGTTTATACGTTCGATAACTAGTTTTAAATTTTTAATTTCAGTCGGATCTGCTTCTTTCAACCAGAGACACCATCGTTCAATATTATTTATTAGCTCATATCCACCGATAAATAACCTAAAATATTTTTTTGCTTTTGGCTCTTTATATAAGAACTCAATTTTTTCTTCTTTTGTAAAAAGGTAGTAACCCCCATCATTTGGCATACTTCCTTTTATCATTAAAGGAACTTTAGAAATTGGTTCTCTTCTTTTACCAATGACTAAGTCCTTTCCTTCAACAAGATAAGGGTTAATGTTAATTACTCTCCTTGAATGTGGTTCTTTTGTAATGTCCTCATATTCAAATAGATATTTTTCATTTGTATCATAATTGGCAAATCCTATAATTACCACGTGAACACCAGCCTTACCTCTAGCTTCATTTAACCATTTAAATGTACTGTGTGTGAAATGGATTTTAATTTTGTATTTGGAAAACAGTTCATTCCATAAAATGCTAACCTGCTCGCCCTGTGATATAGAATTTGTTGATACAAATGCGATTTTAATTCTTGTATTCTGAATGTATTGGGAAGCTTTAATATACCAGCAAGTAACATAATCGAGAACACCTGCACTTTTAACCCCAGCAAAAACATTATTCATATCTTTTTTCTGTTCTTCATTTTGCCAAGCTTTCCCACTGAAAGGTGGATTACCAGTAAT
>CAVUWN010000011.1:0-161837 GCA_963745185.1 uncultured Ignavibacteriaceae bacterium | reverse complement strand
GTTAATAAATATTTTTTTTGAAGTTTTAAAGTGACGTTTTACTAATTTAGTCAATGTTTCACTACCATAATCTTTAAAAGTTTTCTTTGCAATTCTCTCAACTTCGGCTGATGAACCTTTCGGTATTTCAACTTTGAACTTTTTGCTCTGATAGTAAAACCAATCGACAACAGCTTCACGAGCAAGTATTGATGCTGCTGCGACAGCAGTAAATTTTTCGGCTTTGGTTACTTGTGTTAAATTTATTTCTCTGCCTTTTTGCTGCAAAGCATCGATTATTAATTTTTCATTTCCAAATTTATCGCTGATTACTTCTTTAGCATCACATTTGCTTAATAGATTTTCAATTACTTTAGCATGTGCCCAACCCATTAATCTGTTTAGATTACCCATTTTTTCATACAATTGATTATATTTTTCCGGTGAAACTAAAATAACATCATAAATAATTTCCTTTTTAGCTTTTATCTCCAGTGCCATTTGCTTGATCTGTGTATCACTTAGATCCTTGCTATCTCGTACACCAAGTGCTCTTAGATAATTTGCAGATTCCGAAGTAACATACACACCTGCAATAACTAGTGGTCCAAAATAATCACCCTTACCAGATTCATCCGTTCCGATGTATGAATAATCTGGCTCTGATTCTGGTTTTTGGATGTCAATGAGTTTTTCACCAAAAATGATATCACTGACACTATGGTAAAGCTTTAAATCTTTATTCCCTTGGAGAACAATTTTATTACCCTTCTTTCCAAAAAACACTTGAAACGAAATTTTTTGTTGATTTTCACTAACTGAGACCTGATAAGAATATTCATTTTTTGCAGGATCGGAAACAATGAAATTTCGATCCTTCAAAATTTGAGAATATCTGTTAATGATTTTTAATGCAGTTTCTTCTATTGTATTCAATCTCAAAATAAAATTTTTAAATAAAAGTATTAATTGAATAAAATATTGCGTGCGAATATCACAAAAAAAGATTTCTTTTCAAATTAAATCTTGAAAACCCATTGACAATAGGCTTTGCAAGTTGTAGTTTATCGTTGTATAGAATAACAGAGTATGTAAAACAATAGATATTTTTTATGAAAAAATTAGCATTAATTCTAACAATATTTTTTTATTTTGCAACCGCTTGGTCACAATCATCTCTTAAATCAGGATTAACTGATGAAGAGATAAATGAGCTATCATCAAACCTTGCGATGAAACTTTTACTAAATGAATCACAAACAAATTCTGTAACTGAGTTGCTGAAAACATACAGGAGCGATCTAAGTAAAGTAATGGGCAGTTCAGTTGCAGAATCACAAAATAAAGTAATGAAATCAACAGACGAACAAATTGTTGCGCTGCTTGATTCGAAACAAAAAATGAAATTTAATGTTGTAAGCACTGATTGGTGGAAATCCGTCCAAGAAGCTGTTAACAATTAAAAAAATTAAAAAAAACGATTTGGCCCTTTCAAAGGGTTCTCCCCTGCCCTTTGAAGCAAAAGGGCCGCGCCCAGTGTTACCCCAACACTGGGTCGTTTTTTTTATGGGAGTTTTAATAACGATGCACAATTGATTATGGCTGTCTCACTGCGTAACCTGTTATTCGAGAGACAATATTTTTTTTCATTTTCAATCGAACTAATTTCTGACTCATCAAACCCGCCCTCAGGACCAAACAGAAAATATGTGGATTTTCTATTATCTATGTTGCCAGTAAATCTGAATTTTACCTTTTGATCAAATAAAATTTTGTCACTAGACAATTCATTTATCTCATCGAAACTAGCGGAAATAATCTTAGGAAGAAATGCTCTCAATGATTGTTTCATGGCTGCCAGAGTGGTTTTTAAGTATTTTTCCAAATTTATTTTTTTAGGTATAGTACGATTTGATGTAAACAGAATAAAATTCGTAATACCTAATTCAACACATTTTTCAAACGCAAATTTTAATCTGTCCGAATTTTTTAATACCGGAATACAAAACCAAATGTTTGCGGCATTGCATTCATATTGATATTCATCTGTAATTCTAGTTCTTAATTTACTTTTACCAATTTCAACAATCTCACATTTATATATTTTGCCCACTCCATCTGTTATATAAATTGGATCATTTATAGAATTTCTCATTACATTTACCGCATGATGAAATTCTTCGCCCTGAATTGTAATTTTTTCGTTCTCGATAAATTCAGGAGAGGTATAATATAATTCTATGTCAGAAAGATGCTCCAAGATCAAATATCCATTCTGTTCGTTCATTGTCATTTATTGCAAACTCAACTCTGCAAATGAAGTATGGCAATATAAGAAATGAAAGTCCTGTACCATATCCGGAATCAAAACTTCTTATTGTCCACGGCTCTCCTTCATCTCTCGTAGAACCGGTATCGGCAAATAGTTCCCCTATAAGAGAAAATCTGTATGACAGAAGGGAACGTGGAAGTAAAGGTATGAAATACAAATCTATTCTTGTCTCATTAATGATTGGGTAATCAAATTCAAGCGACCCAATAAAACTATCATTACCTTCCTGCTCATCTCCATAAAAATAACCCCGCACTCTGTTACTATATCCTATGTAGGAATAATCGTAGTATGGAACTAACTCACCACCAGTATGACGAACCGAAACTCTCCACTTAGCAGTAAATGTATCTGCAATTTTTCTATATTCTCTGAAATCCAAATCAGCCACATAATAACTGATGTCATCGATACCAAAACCTTTGTATTCAAAACTTATTTGCGAATATAATCCTTCAGTTGCGTACAATCGAAGGTCTCGTGTATCATACACATAACTCAAACCTGAAATTAGCGTTCTGTCTATTCTATTGTTCGAAGCATTAATTCCTTCAATATAAAACGGTGTCTCAATATAATCGAAACCAGTATTCAGGTATAACCAATGATAATTCCCAAATCTTTTTCCGAATTGTAATCTTGAAACGAATGTTTCTTGTTCAAATTGACTTCCATATAAATTTTCAGCTTGGACACTTCTGTTGGTAACATTTGTGTAAGCCAGATTTGTCTGAAAATTTAGATTCTGATTGTATGCCAAATTAGGATTGAAATATGTGAAGCCGAAGGATGGATCATATCCAAAAGTTGCAAAGCCGGTTATTCTTTCGTTCCTGCCTCTAAAGTTTAACCAGGATAATGCAAATCCATATGATAGTTTATTCCAGTCTTTATCTTTCAAAATAAAGAGAGGTACAGGATAAATGTACCAACTTTCTTCCACAGAAATTAAAAGATAATTTTTATCTTCATATTTATATGCTATCAGCTTTACCTCATTAAATATTCTGAGGCTGTAAATTCTTTCCCTATCATATGAAGCAATTACTGGATTGAGAGTATCACCAACTCCTATTGTAAGCTCTCTCAAGATTACAAAATCTTTTGTAGTTTCATTCCCTTTAATCTTAATTGAATCAATTACAATTCTGTAATCACCTTGATAGAAAATCGTATCACTTTGTGCTTTTATGTGAATTGAAATAAATGAAGTGAATAATACAATCTCTATTATAAACATCTTGAATTGAGAATTCAGACTAGATTTTTCTTTCCTGGTAATCTAATGCCTCAGCATATATTTTGATTGAAATCAAAGAACAAATTAATCATTGAGCTGAAACATTCAAGATAAAAATCTTTTTCATTGATTAACCGTCTCCTCAATATATTCGTCAATTGGTACACAGCTACAAACCAGATTTCTGTCACCGTAAGCATTATCGACTCTTCTGACTGAAGGCCAAAATTTACCATCTCTTGTGAATGGTAGCGGATATGCAGCCTTCTCCCTTTCATAAGGATATTTCCAATCATTGGAAATAACTGAAGCAAGTGTGTGTGGTGAGTGTTTTAACACGTTATCATCTTTGCTGAATTTACCCTCTTCTATCTCCCTTATCTCTTCTCTTATTCCTAATAGTGCGTCGCAGTAACGATCGATCTCTGCTTTCGATTCGCTTTCTGTTGGTTCAATCATAAGAGTTCCCGGAACAGGAAAAGAAACAGTTGGTGCGTGAAATCCGTAATCCATCAACCGCTTTGCAATATCTTCAACTTCAATGCTGCAAGAGTGTTTAAATTCACGCATATCAAATATCAATTCGTGCCCAACTCGATTGTTTAATCCACTATAAAGTACTTTGTAATTTTCCTTCAATCTAGTCATCATATAATTTGCATTTATAATTGCAGTCTTTGAAGCATTAGTTAATCCTTCTCCACCCATCATCTTAATGTAGGCATACGAAATAATTGTAATGAGTGCGCTTCCCCATGGAGCTGAAGAGACTGCAGTAATTGACTTTTCTCTATTTATGTTAACAACGGGATGTCCGGGTAAAAAAGGAACAAGATGTTTTGCAACTCCAATCGGTCCGGCACCAGGTCCACCGCCTCCGTGTGGGATGCAAAATGTTTTATGAAGATTAAGATGACAAACATCAGCCCCAATTATTCCCGGATTTGTCAGCCCAAGCTGAGCATTCAGATTTGCGCCATCCATATAGACTAATCCACCATTCTCGTGAACAATTTTACATATTTCAGTAATGCTTGCTTCAAACACACCATGTGTTGAAGGATAGGTTATCATCAAAGCGGATAAATTTTGTTTATGCTCATCTGCTTTGGTTTTCAAATCTGCGACATCAACATTTCCCTTATCATCACATTTAACGACAACTACTTTCATCCCTGCCATTACAGCGCTTGCAGGATTTGTCCCGTGTGCTGAAGATGGAATTAATACAACATTCCTGTTCGATTCTCCTATATCGTGCTGATAAGCTCGTATTACCATCAAACCAGTATACTCGCCCTGCGCTCCAGAGTTTGGCTGCAATGAAACAGATTCAAAACCAGTAATTTGAGAGAGATCATTTTCCAATTCTTTAAATATTTCAAGGTAACCTTCAGTTTGATCTTTCGGAGCAAACGGATGAACATGCGCAAACTCATCCCAGGTTAACGCGATCATTTCTGTTGTTGCGTTCAATTTCATTGTGCAGGACCCAAGTGGTATCATTGAGTGAACAAGAGACAAGTCTTTATTCTCCAACTTCTTCATATACCTTAGCAGTTCAGTTTCAGTTCTATACATACTGAAGACAGGGTGCGTAAGATAAGCTGAAGTTCTTAAGTTGAAGCCATTAATCTTCTTATCGGCTTTTGCCGAAATTTCAGTTATTAATTTTTCATCGAAAGAGTTTCCAGCAACAGTTGCGAAAATTTCTAACAACTTCCGGATATCCCTCTCTTCTACTGTTTCGCTTACTGCAATACCGATGTGTGTCCCATCTATGTATCTAAAGTTTACTTTTCTCTTTAATGCTTCAGTTCTAATTTTTTCAAGAGTTATTTTTTCAGTTTCAATAAGTAGAGTATCAAAGTAGTGCTTATTTAATTGATTAAAACCAAAGTGAAATAAAGCAATGTCAAGCATCGTAGCAAATTTGTTTATCCGTTGAGCAATTGCTTTTAATCCTTCTGCACCATGATAAACTGCATACATTCCAGCCATAACTGCTAACAAAACCTGTGCTGTGCAAATATTACTGGTTGCTCTTTCACGTTTGATATGTTGCTCACGTGTCTGCAAAGCCATTCTTAAAGCTCTGTTACCATCTGCATCAACTGAAACGCCAATTATTCTTCCAGGAATACTTCTTTTGTATTCCTCTTTTGTAGCAAAATAAGCTGCGTGTGGACCACCAAATCCCATGGGTATTCCAAATCTTTGTGAACTGCCAACGACAGCATCCGCACCAAACTCTCCTGGAGGAATCAACAATGTTAAACATAATAAATCTGCTGCCACTACTTTGAAAATTTTCTTCGAGTTTGCTGTCTGAAATATTGAAGAATAGTCTCTTACTTCACCATGACCAGCAGGATATTGAACTAGCATTGCAAATACGTCATCAGATAATTCCTCAGTCATTGCATTTCCAATTCTCAATTCAATTCCAAGAGGATTCGATCTTGTTTTTAGAACATCAAGACTTTGAGGATAAACTTCTTCCGAAACGAAAAATACATTTGCATTTTTCTTCTCCTTTGGTCTGAGGGAATGAAACATACTCATTGCCTCAGCTGCTGCTGTTCCTTCATCCAACAAGGAAGCATTAGTAATTTCCATTGCGGTTAAATCAGAAATAACAGTTTGAAAGTTTAATAAGGCTTCAAGTCTTCCTTGTGCAATTTCTGCTTGGTAAGGTGTGTATTGAGTGTACCATCCAGGATTTTCAAGTATATTTCTCTGAATTACACTCGGAAGGATTGATGGATAATATCCCATTCCTATGTATGATTTATAAACTTTATTTTTCTCTGCAATATTTCTTAAATCTTCAAGAAAAATATGCTCATTGACTGGAAGTGTTAAAGATAGATGTTCCTTCAAACGGATATTCGACGGTATTGTTTGATTAATCAAATCATTAACTGATTCCGCCCCACAGAATTTTGCCATATTTTCTAACTCATTCGTTGAGGGACCAATGTGTCTGTTTACAAATTTATCGGGATGATCAAATTCTTGCATTGATATCTTTCTTAGAATTATATGTGAGTATTACGAACAGAAAATTTCTGCGTGACAAATTTAAGGAAATAAGTGAATTTTTCTTAGGATGTTTGTGATGTGCTTAACGAATTTTTATGAAAGTCTTCAAATCATTGAAGTAGGACAAGAGAAACAATTGGATTTGGAGAAAATGAATTTTAGTGAATGATGATTCAAAAATCAAATTTAGATTTTTTTATGTTTTCTAATGCAACCTGAGCAGCATTTTGCTCAGCTTCTTTTTTACTTTTTCCGGTCCCTTCTCCCAAAATTTTTCCTTCAATAATTACTTCCGCAGTAAAGGTTTTATCGTGGTGTGGCCCTTCTTCACTTATAATCTGGTAATTAGGAATTTCAAGTTTTTCTGCTTGTGCAAATTCAAGTAGCTGGCTTTTATAGTTTTCATCAACAAGATGTTCTCCCTTTTTTAATGCAGGCTCAAGAATATTCTTTTGAATAAACCTATTACAGGTCTCAAGTCCTTTATCAAGATATATTGCACCGATCAAGGCTTCAAGTGCATCAGAAAGCATTGATTTAGAACTATGTGCTACTGACTTTGGTACATTATTACTCAGAATTAAAAGTTCATCGAGCTTCAACTGTTCTGCTGTCAAGCTCAGTGCATTCCTGTTTACCATCTTCGCCCTGACTTTGGTAAGAAATCCTTCCTCTTCATCTGGAAATCTGTTGAAAAGGTGTTCTCCAATTACAAGATTTAAAACTGAGTCCCCTAAAAACTCAAGTCTTTCATTTGAGGAATTGAATTGATTGTTTTCTTCCAGGAAAGATCGGTGAATAAGAGCTTCAACATAAATCTTCTTATCGTCGACAGTTGTTCCAATTATTTTTTCAAGTGTTTTGAATTTTTCGGGTGGAAATGATTTTTGAATTTCCCCTGAGGTGAATCCCTTTTTCTTCTGTTTAAATGCATTAAACAGTCGTGCGATATTTAGAGCCAATTTTAGTTCTCGAACTTTTTAAATAAAAGAGAAGCGTTATGCCCGCCAAATCCAAATGTGTTGCTTAAAGCGTAGTTTATTTCTTTTTTAGTTGGTTTAAGAGGGCTATAATTTAAATCACATTCAGGATCTGGATTAGTAAGGTTAATTGTTGGTGGTATTATGCTATTTTCAATTGCCAGAACAGTACCAATCGCTTCTATCCCGCCTGCTGCTCCTAAGTAAATGACCGGTCATCGATTTAGTAGAGTCAATAACCATTTTATATGCATGATCTCCAAATAGATTTTTTATTGCCTTTGATTCGTTAAGATCGTTAAGCTCAGTAGATGTTCCGTGAGCATTTATGTAGTCGATTTCGTTTTTATCAATTTCTGCATCCTTGATGGCTTCTCTCATTGATCTAAAAGCACCTTCACCCTCCGGAGCTGGTGCTGTAATGTGATGCGCATCTCCGGTCAGTCCGACTCCAATAATCTCTCCACGAATTTTAGCACCACGACTCTTTGCATGTTCATAATCTTCTAAGATTAAAGTCCCCGCACCTTCACCCATAACAAATCCATTTCTGTCTTTATCGAATGGACGGGATGCTTCTTTATATCTGTCATTCCAAGTAGATATTGCTCTCATAGAATTGAATCCGCCGATTGAAATTTCTGTAATAGCCGCTTCAGAACCACCACACATCATCAAGTCAACACTTCCTCTTTGGATAAGGAAAAATGCGTCAGCTATTGCGTGCGAAGCTGTAGCACAGGCAGATGTGGTTGCATAGTTCGGTCCTTTCAATCCAAATTTGATTGAAATTTGACCTGCAGCAATATCAGAGATCATCATCGGAATAAAAAAAGGACTGATCTTATGAGGATCGAGTCCGTTAAAAAAGTTAAAATGCTGTTCCTGAAGTGTTTTCATTCCCCCAATTCCACTTCCATAAATAACTCCAAAACGATCCATATCAATCTTTTCCAGATTTAGCCCTGAATCCTTCATTGCCATATCAGAAGTTGCCACAGCAAACTGGCAAAACCTATCCATTCTTCTTGCTGTTTTTTTATCCAGATAGTCTTCAGGATTGAAGTTTTTTACCTCAGCAGCAAATTTTGTATCAAATTTAGTAGTATCGAAATGTGTTATCAGATCAACTCCATTTCTCCCTTCGATTAATCCTTGCCAGTATTCTTGCAATCCAATACCAATTGGAGAAACAACACCCATTCCTGTTATAACAACGCGTCTATTTTTATGCATATAAATCTCCCGGGAAATTAAAAGAGTTCATCTCAATTCTTGAAGGAAATGTAAAATGAGAAAAGCTGTTTTATATTAGCCTAGCTTTTCAGTTAAATATTTAATTGCGTCTCCCACTGTTCCCATTTTTTCTGCATCTTCATCTGGGACAGATACTGAGAAAGCACTCTCAAATCCCATGACAAGTTCAACGATATCCAAAGAATCGGCACCCAAATCATTAATAAATGAAGCCGTTGGTGTTATCTGAGATTCTTCAACACCTAATTTGTCCATAATTATTTCTTTTACTTTAGCTTCAACGTCCATTTTTGACTCTCCTAAGTTAGTTTGTGATTAGAGTTTATTTCTATCTATTAATAGTTAATTATTGTTCAAATTTAAGAAAAATAGGCTTTATTTAACAAACAATTTATGCCTCAATTACATCGTCATTCCGCCATCTACAGCAATAACCTGCCCTGTGATATAATCTGCTTCTGGACTACATAGAAAACCAACGACCTTTGCAATATCTTCAGGTTTTCCCATTCTACCCATTGGAATCATATCAGTTAATTTTTTTCTTTGTTCATCTGAAAGTTTACTCGTCATATCAGTTTCGATATAGCCTGGTGCTACTGCGTTTACCGTTATATTTCTTGAAGCAAGTTCACGAGCCATAGATTTCGTAAATCCAATTACACCAGCTTTTGAAGCAGCATAATTTGATTGTCCGGGATTTCCGATGATCCCAACAACAGAAGCGATATTTACAATTCGACCATAACGCTGTTTAATCATTTGTTTTATTACAGCTTTTGTATAATTGAAAACACTTTTAAGATTTGCATTAATGACATCATCAAAATCTTTTTCCGTCATTCTTAACAGAAGATTGTCTCTGGTAATACCTGCATTGTTAATAAGGATATCTACTCCACCAAGTTTCTCAATAGCCTCCTGAACAGTAGCTTCAGCCTGGTCGAGAGAAGTTGCATCAGCTTTATATGCTAAAATTTTGGTTGCAGGGTTATGAATCTCCTGTTGCAGTTCTTCTGCACATTCATCACAGCTGTTATAAATGAAAGCAACATCAGAGAACAATACACCGCAACAGCTTTTTGAAGCAAGTTCTTTTACTATTGCTCTTCCAATTCCTCTTGTTCCACCTGTTACAATCGCTTTTTTATTTGGCAACATCTTCTTTAACTCCCATTTTAATTTCGTTAAGATATTCGTCTCGATAATCTTTCAATTCCTGATATCCCTCTTCACCTAAAAAATGTCTAAGTTCTTCTTCACAGGCTTCAAATATTGTTAGTTGAGTATTTGGATCGACATTACATGATGGTAGTCGATCAATATGTTCATCATCTATAGTTATAGCACCTTCATAAGTAGTGAGAGGGAAAAAAACACAATAAATAGGCTTATAATGCCATTTGTATTTACCTTCCTTCAAAGCAATCTTCTGCAATGTACACAATCCATCTTTATCCAGAAATACGCATTTATCATTAATCACTTCTGTGCCAACTGCAATGCCCGATTCAAAATCTTCATCTTTTTCCGGCTCTTCGAACCATTCACTAACATCGGTCGATTGAGTCTCATCCATATTTGCAATCACTTTATCTTTAATCGAAAGAATTGTCTCGTATTCTTTGTAATCAATGAAGACTCCATATTCACAACACTCACCAGGACAATTGCATTTAAATTTGTAAGTAAATATTATAGGATCGATATACCATCCATTAATTTTTTTTGTGAATTTTTTCGATGATTCGTTTTTAACTTCGTTCATTAAATATATTTCTCCACATCTTCAAATTTATCAATACCGTACCTTTTAACATCAGGATTAATACGTTTTAACAAACCTTGCAATACATTACCCGGTCCAATTTCATAGAATTCCTCAATCCCATCATCGATCATATTTTTAATTGTTTCTTCCCAGCGCACTGGTGCAGTTATCTGTTCGTGCAGCTTATTTTTAATTTCCGATATACCAACAGCAGGTTTTGCAGATACATTTGTATAAACAGGAAATTTTGGCTCATAAAAATTTGTGTTTTCAATTTCTGATTTTAACTTTTCGCTTGAAGATTCCATTAGAGGGGAATGAAAAGCTGCGCTAACAACAAGTTCCTTTACCATTTTTGCACCAGACAGACTTACACAAATCCATCGCCGCTCTTACCCCTTCAATAGAACCAGAGATTACAATTTGACCGGGTGAATTAAAATTTGCACACTGCACAATTCCGGACGAGGAGGCATTAGCACAAAGTGTTTCCACTTTTTCTGGTTCAAGTCCAATTACAGCAGCCATTGTTCCTTTATTCTGATTACCAGCTTCCTGCATTGCAACTCCCCGGGCTCTAACTAACTTAATTGCTTCATGAAATTGGACAGCTCCCGAAGCAACGTACGCAGAATATTCACCAAGGGAGTGTCCCTGCAGCAGCAGCGGCATCGATAGTTCTAATTATACTTGAAAGAACTGCACTTTGAAGAAAAATAGAAGGTTGAGTGTATTCGGTTTGTTTTAATTCTTCCTCAGGTCCATTGAACATGATGTATGAAAGATTAATTCCCAGAATATCATCTGCTGTCTTGATCATTTCCTTCGCTTCAACAGAATTCTCAAATAGATCTTTTGCCATTCCGACATACTGAGAACCCTGTCCCGGAAATATGAATGCCTTTTTACTCATCAATCAATTGCCCAAACTATATAACTCGCACCCCAGGTATAGCCTGCACCAAAAGCAGCAAGAATCAATTTATCCCCCTTTTTAATTTTTCCATCCTCGATAATATTCTGCAAGGCAAGATGGAATAGTCGCAGCTGTTGTGTTCCCGTATCTATCAATATTAATCATAACTTTATCCATACTTAATCCCATTCTTTCTGCGGTAGCACCAATAATTCTCATATTTGCCTGATGTGGTACAAGGTAAGCTATATCATCGGCTGTTAGATTATTTTTTTTCATAACTTCATATGATATATCTGCCATCCCTTTTACAGCTACTTTAAAAACTGCTTTCCCATCCTGAAATAAAAAATGCATCTTGTTGTCCACAGTATTATGTGAGGGCGGATTAAGACTACCCCCACCCCTCATATGTAATGCATCTTCACCTGAACCATCAACCCGAAGCAGTGAATCTTGTAAACCTAAACTTTTATCTCCTGTCGGTTCGATTAATACGGCAGCACCACCATCCCCAAATAGGATACAGTTATTTCTATCTGTATAATCGACAATAGCACTCATTTTATCTGCGCCGATAACCAATACCTTTTTATACTGCCCACTTTCTACTAGTGCACAACCTGTTTGAAAAGCAAATAAGAAATCCTGAACAGGCGGCTTCAAGATCAAATCCCCAGGCATTTACAGCACCAATCCTTTTTTGAACAAGACAAGCTGTTGCAGGAAAAAACATATCAGGAGTAACTGTTGCAACAATTATACAATCAATTTCTTCAGGATTGACATTGTGTTTTTGTAACAGGTCTTGAGCTGCGTTTGTTGCCAGATCGCTTGTGGCACCGTTTTCCAGAATTCTTCTTTCTTTTATTCCTGTTCGAGTTAATATCCATTCTTCGTTTGTATCAACGATTGATTCAAAATATTTATTATCTAAAACTTTATCTGGAAAATACATTCCCACTGCAGAAATCATTGCATTAAATTTTTTATCCTGAGCCATTATTCTCCGTTATTAATTTTTAATTGAATATTCTGAAATAGCATTAGTCATTTTTTGAACTAACTGTTTTTGGTGCATTTCATTTGCTCTAATTACCATATTTTTTATTGCACGAATACTGCTGGAACCATGCCCTATAATGCTTATTCCATTTATTCCTAGAAGGGGTACACCACCATATTCCTGGTAATCCAGACTCTTTAATGATTTTTTAAGAGAATTTTTTGAAATTCCTATTAACAGTTTATCAAAGAAATTTTTACTAGCGGTCTGAGTTAACAAATGTTTCAACAACTTTGGAACAGATTCACCAAACTTCAATATTATATTACCAACATAACCATCACAAACAACAACATCAACATTGCCTGCCAAAATATCACGACCTTCAACATTACCAATAAAATTCAACTTAGAAGCTTGTAAAAGTTTTGCTGCCGCTTCCGTAACTTCGTTCCCTTTACCTTCTTCTTCACCCATACTAAGAACACCAACCTTGGGATTGAGAACACCACCCATCTCTTTTGCAAAAATAGTTCCCATAATTGCATATTCAAAAAGATGAACTGGTTTTGAGTCCTTACTAGCGCCGACATCATATAGGTAACATATGCCATTAACATTTGGCATTTCTGCACCGATAGTTGGTCGACCTAAACCAGGTATTCTTCCAATTATTAATGTTGAAGCCGCCATCATAGCACCCGTATTTCCAGCACTAACAAATGCATCCGCTTTTTTATCACGGACATACTTCGCACCAACTACAATTGAAGAATTTGGTTTTGTCTTCAAAGATGAAGCAGGGCTGTCTCCCATATCAATGATTTCATCTGCAGGAATGATGAAATCCTTTGAGAATGTAATTTGATTAGCAGAAAATACTTCCGAAATTTTATTTTCCTGACCAACAAGATACAGGTCGAAACTCTTCAATTCATTTAAGGCTTCAATTGCTCCCAGCACAGCATTTGTAGGAGCAAAGTCCCCACCCATTGCATCAACTACGATTCTGCATCGTGAAGAGTTGTTGCCGGAATCTTTCATTTAAAAATTATTGAAGTGTCAGCTTTTCGGTATGAACATCGAACGTCCACTATAATACCCACACGAAGGACAAGCACGATGTGTTAGTTTTATTTCTCCACAGTTTGAGCAGACTCCCATTGATGGGGCTGTAGCTTTGTAATGAGTTCTTCTTTTGTCTCGTCTACTCTTCGACATTTTACGTTTTGGATTTGGCATTTTATATCTTACCTATATTTAATTATTCTTAGTTTTCAATTTTTGTAATACTTCCCATCTGGGATCAACAATTTCCTCAACACAATTGCAAGGACCATCATTAAGATTTTTTCCACATTTTAAGCAGAGTCCTTTGCAATCTTCTGTACAAAGCTTCTTCATTGGAAGAGCTAAGATTGCAAAATCTCTTATATCTTTATCTAATTCAATTTTATCGGTCTCTGGATGCAAATAAACAACGTCTATTTTTTCATCTGCCGAATCATCTTTACGAAATCTGAACAGATAAACCATCCTGAATTTACTATGAACAACAGATTGGAAGTCCCTCACGCATCTGTCACAAACAAAATTTGCAAGGATTCCTGTTTCGGCATCCAGAATAATCTGACTATCAAATTTATTAAGAGCAACATTTGTATTAAAGTTACCTACGTACGGCTCAGGAATATTTAAATCGTTAGCTTTACCTTCAAAATTATAATCATACCTGCCATTTGTCAGGTTAGAAACCTTAATTTTAATCATTTTTCTGGTGAATTCAAGTAAAAAATGACTGCAAATATATTCATTGAATGAAAGATATACAAGCTAAAGAGAATGACTAAATCCAACCTAAATTTACTTCTTTTCTCGTTCCTATCAACTTTAATACTGGAGAGGTTGTTTATGTCGTATTATTAATCTTGTGTATTGAATAATCTATAGAGGGTTATTTTTTTTATTTGCTATTTTTAACACAAAGCTTTCGAAATATTATTGATAATCTGAAAATGCTCATTGTAAATAACCTGGTAAAAAAATTTAATACAACACTCGCGGTCGATAATTTATCCTTCACAGTTAATCCAGGAAAAATATTTGGGATATTGGGTCCAAATGGAGCTGGCAAAACAACCACTATAAGAACAATACTAAACATTATAAAACCTACCTCAGGTGAGATTATTTTCAATGGAAATCCAATTACAAATGAATATTACAACGTCATTGGTTATTTGCCAGAAGAACGGGGACTTTATAAGCGAAGTAAAGTGATTGATGTTCTAATTTACTTTGCTTCATTGAAAAATTTGCATAAAAAAGATGCTTTAAGCCGTGCAGATTTTTGGCTGAAGAAATTAAAAATTTCAGATTTAAGAGAGAATAAAATTGAACAACTGTCAAAAGGAAATCAACAAAAGGTTCAATTGATTGCTGCCATTCTTCACAACCCACAGCTTTTAATTCTTGATGAACCATTTACCGGATTTGATCCAATAAATCAGCAGGAAGTGAAAGATTTAATCCTGTCATTCCTGTCAGAAGGGAAAACGATAATTCTATCCACTCACCAAATGGATCTCGCTGAAAAATTATGTGAAGATATTTTATTAATTAATCGTGGTGTCACAGTAAGTTCCGGGAAACTTGCTGAAATCAAAAAGAATTTTGGTGGGAATAATGTTCGGATTAGTTTTAATGGAAATAACGATTCTCTAATTCAATTTTCAGAAATTATTAAGTTCGATTATTATAAAAATTTTACTGAAGTGCAGTTAAAAGACGATGTTATTCCTTCAGAATTTTTAAAAAGGCTTGTTGATAAAATAGATGTTAATCACTTTTCGATTGTTGAACCGACTCTAAATAAAATTTTTATTGACCTCATAAAAGAAAATTTAGACTCGATATGAAAAAGATTATCGCTGTAGCCAAGTGGGAATATCTGGAAAAAGTTAAGACGAAAGCATTTATAATTTCCTTAATAATTACTCCATTAATAATTATTTCATTTTCAGTAGTCCCCTCTCTTCTCTTTAGAGATGAAGCTCCGGAAGTAGAAACAATAGGAGTAATTGATACATCCGGTATTTATTTCAAGGATCTGGTTAAAGAATTATCAACATATACATTACCTGATGGCAACAGAAATTATATTCTGGTAAATCTTTCGACGAAGGATAAAAGCTTTAAGCAATTAAAATTAACAGCTAATAAAAATATCCAAAAAAATCTGATAGAAGGATGTCTTATAGTATACCCAAAAGGTAATGATTCCGTTTATGCAGAATACAGATCTAAATCCATTGGAAATTTTAAAATAGTTGGCAGATTTGAAGATGCGTTAAGCTCAATTAGACTAAAGAAAAAACTTGAGGAAGAAGGAATTGATACTAATTTCCTTCAAGACTTTCAGGATAAGGTTAATGTTGCCCAGTTAAAGATAGAGGAAAGTGGAAAAGTTTCGGATCGTGATTTTCTTACTACTTTCTTTGTTTCCATAATTTTTATTTTACTACTGATGATGATGGTGGTTTATTCTGGTCAGATGCTTGTAAGAAGTATGATTGAAGAAAAATCCAGCAGATTGATCGAGATGCTGGTTTCAAGCAGCACCCCGGATGAACTACTCACCGGAAAAATTATTGGACTCAGTTTGCTTGGATTAACGCAAATGTTTATTTGGGTTATTATCGGTATGGGACTCGTCGCCGGATCTTTGGTTCCTCCTTCAGCATTTGATAATATTCTACCGATGTTCTTGTACTTCCTCCTCGGATTTTTATTTTATGCCAGCTTATTCGTTGGTATCGGTTCAACAGTCAATACTGAGCAGGAGGCTCAACAGATTACGACTTACCTTAGTTTAGTTTTAATGCTTCCGGTTGTGATTGCAATGCCGGCAATTCAAAATCCTGATTTCTTAGCTACAAAAATTTTCTCATACTTTCCACTAACAACCCCGACAATAATGCTTCTAAGACTTAATGTTGAAACTGTGGCTCCACTTGAAATTGTTTTAACTTTATCAATATTAGTTATTTCAATATTAGTAGTTACTAAACTCAGTGCGAAAGTCTTTAGGATAGGGATTCTATCATACGGGACTAAACCCTCTCTGAAGGAAGTTTTGAAATGGATAAAGGAATGACCTTTAATAATTTAGTTTCTTATGAAGATATTGTTGAGATTTAATCTTGAATAATCCAGAGTTCAATAACTCAATTATTGTTATTGCAGATAACCCCATATTGAATCCGACCAGGACAAAAGAATATCAAAATTTATCCATTAACTATTCGGTATATTTAAATACGCTTCTCTTTTCAAATTGGGTTGAATTACTTTCAACGCTTAAGAGTCAGTTTGGGATTTTCTATTTTCTAGATAAAAATGATGAAGAATATCTTCCTAAATATTTAATTCCGCAAAATTCTAATTCAATATTTTACAATCAACTAAACTTGGGGAAATTTTCACAAAATAATGGTAAATACACTTCTGGAAATACTTCCAAAACATTATTATTGTTTTATAATTCATTGGGATTAACCCAGGATGATATTATTCGTGTATTCGATTTAATTCAGTCTGATGAACCATCGATTGTTATTGGTAAGTCAGTCAGAGATCAGATTGTTTTTATTTGCACTTCAGGAAACAATCAAAACTTAATTGACCAGATATTTCAAGCAGAAAGAAAATACAACACATATTTAAAATCAATTAGTAATAAAGATATTTTTATTCATACTCTCGAAAACTTTTTAGCTATAAATGATTTTGAAGATATCAAAAAGCTTTATATTGAACTATCAAAAAAAGAAAGTCTCTCATACTGCAGTCAGAAAATTCACGAGAGTTTCAACGATCTTTTCATAGAATACAAAGAATTGCTTAATGGCTAAAATTGGAATTTTTGGAGGAACATTTGATCCCATTCATCTTGGACATTTGATAACGGCTCAATCAGTCAGGGAAATTAGAAAACTTGAAAAAATTATTTTTATTCCTGCATTTATCTCACCACACAAAAGTGAAATTAAGACTTCTTCGGCTGAAGATAGATTGAACATGATCAAACTCGCAATCGATGGCATATCGTTCTTTGATTATTCCAATATAGAAATTGAAAAAGGAGGTGTATCTTTTACGATAGATACATTAAAAGAACTTAAAAAAAGTAATGATGATTTAGAATTTATAATAGGATATGATAATATTTTTGAGTTTAATACTTGGAAAGATCCTGATGAGATAATGAAGCTTGCAAAAGTTATAGTTTTAAAGAGACGATCATCGCATCCACCTCAGTTCAAGGATAAATATTATAACCAGGCAATTTTTGTTCAAACGAGAGGTATTGAAATTAGTGCCACAGATCTACGTGAAAGAGTTAAAAAAGGACAACCTATTAATTTTCTGGTTCCACAAAAAGTGATGGAATATATTTATAAACACAAATTATATAATAACTAAAATGAAAATACTAGTAACAGGCGGTGCCGGATTTATTGCTTCCCAAATTGCAGATGCATTTATTGATGAAGGACACCAGGTATTTGTTCTTGATAACCTTGCTACCGGATTCGAAAAAAATATTAATCCAAAAGCTAAATTCATAAAATCAGATATTTCATCACCGTCGGTGATTGATCTATTTGAAAGAGAGAAATTTGATGTGGTCAATCACCACGCTGCTCAGATTGACGTTAGAAAATCTGTAAATGATCCAATCTTTGATGCAACAACTAACATACTCGGAACAATTAATTTACTTCAGGCTTGCATTAAAACTGGTGTTAAGAAATTTATGTTTGCATCGACTGGTGGTGCAATTTATGGAGAACAGGAATATTTTCCCGCTGATGAAAATCATCCTACAAATCCAGTTTCACCTTACGGGATTACCAAGTTGACCATTGAAAAGTATTTATTTTTTTATAAGAATGAATATGGTCTTAATCATACAATATTACGATATGCAAATGTGTTCGGGCCAAGACAGAATCCATTTGGAGAAGCAGGTGTTGTTGCAATATTTGCGAACAAATTAATCAAAAACGAAAATCCTATTATTAATGGTAACGGTAAACAAACAAGGGACTATGTTTTTGTCGAGGATGTAGTTAAAGCAAATTTGATGACCTTGAATTCAAACTCATCTACTATCTATAATGTCGGTACTGGAATCGAATCAAGTGTTAATGAATTATTTACAAAACTGAATGCCATTGCTGGAGGAAAAGCGACAGAAAAACATGGACATGCTCCAAAAGGTGAACAATTAAGAAGTGTTATAACTTCCGATAAACTTTTTAAAGATTTCAAATGGAGGCCTTCAATAAAAATTGAAGAAGGATTAAGAAAAACATTTGAATCATTTAGATCCAATAAGTAAAAAATATTTTGCAATATCAAGATTTAGTAGAAAAAGTATTTAAGAACGAAAGACGAAAAGTTGCAAGAGCAATCTCTATTGTTGAAGATTACAATTCTGAAGCCTCTGAACTATTAAAACTAATTCACTCTCACGTAGGTAAAGCTTATCGGATTGGAATTACCGGGCCTCCCGGTGCCGGAAAAAGTACCATTACAAATCAACTCACTAAATTATTTCGTTCAGTTGGGAAAAAAGTTGGGATAATAGCAGTCGATCCAACTAGTCCCTTTACTGGTGGAGCATTGCTTGGTGACAGAATTAGAATGAATGAGATTGGTAATGATGAGAGTGTTTTTATCCGAAGTATGGCAACAAGAGGCAGCCTTGGAGGATTGAGTAAAAAAGCGATTGATGCAGCTGATATTCTTGATGCGGCCGGTTATGATTATATCATACTTGAAACAGTTGGAGTTGGGCAATCGGAATTAGATATTGTGCAAGCTGCTGATACAACAATTGTAGTTTTGGTCCCAGAGTCAGGAGATTCTGTACAGGCAATGAAAGCCGGACTAATGGAAATAGCTGATTTTTTTGTACTCAATAAAAGTGACAGACCCGGGGCAGATCAAGCAGTAGCCTCGCTACAAACAACTCTAATGATGAAAGATCACGATGAAAACTCGTGGATGCCAGGTATAATTAAAACTATTGCCTCAGAAAATAAAGGCTTGCAAGATGTTTTTAATGAAATTGAAAGACATAAAAATTTTATGGCCAAAAATCTATTCCTAGCAAAAAGAGAGAAACAAGTAAAGAATAGAATTAGGGAAATTGTTGAGAGCAAGATAAGAGAACAATTGTGGAGCGAAAGTGCCGAAAAATCTTTAAATTCAACATTAGAAAAAGTGATTCTCGGCAATTTATCACCTTATCATATCGCAGAAGAAATTATTGAAAACTTTATCAAACAAAAACAATAAAAGTAAATCGAAATTTTTAACTGAATATTCTGTGGGGTAATTTTATGAATAACACAACTGAAATTACAAACAACAATTTTTTACTTGAACTTACCGAAAACCAGATACTTATCCGTGATACTATTCGGGACTTTGCCCAGAAAAAAATAAAACCAAAGGTAATGGAATGGGATGAAGCACAACATTTCCCAACTGAATTATTTAAAGAGCTGGGTGAACTTGGTTTTATGGGAATTATTTTTCCTGAAGAATATGGCGGTGCAGGTTTGGGTTACGTTGAATTTGTAATCATCATTGAGGAATTGGGAATTGTAGATCCGTCAATTTCTCTTTCAGTCGCAGCTCACAATGGGCTATGCACTAATCATATTTATAGATTTGGTAATGAAGCCCAAAGAAAAAAATATTTACCAAATTTAGTTTCTGGAAAAACCATTGGTGCGTGGGGACTTACCGAATCTTCTTCAGGGAGTGATGCTGCCGGTTTAAAATCAATAGCCGAAAAGAAGGGTGACAAATATATTCTGAATGGGAATAAGACATTTACAACCCATGGTGCTTCCGGTGAAACTCTTGTAGTGATGGCAATTACAAATAAAGATGCAGGCAAAAAGGGTATTTCAGCTTTCATACTTGAAAAAGGTATGCCTGGTTTAATAGTTGGTAAAAAAGAAAACAAACTTGGAATGAGAGCAAGTGAAACTGTTCAATTAACTTTTGAGAACTGTGAGGTACCAGCTGAAAATTTACTTGGTGAAGAAGGAATGGGATTTATTAATGCAATGCAGATACTGGAAGGCGGAAGAATATCAATTGCAGCTGTTAGTTTAGGTTTAGCACAAGGATGTTTGAATGAATCGTTAAAATATTCTCAGGAGAGACACCAGTTCGGAAAACCACTTTCCTCATTTCAAGCTACGCAATTTAAACTTGCTGATATGAAAACGAATATTGATGCCGCAAGAATGCTGACTATGCGTGCGGCAAAAATGAAAGATGACGGTCTTCCAAACATAAAAGAAGCGGCAATGGCAAAACTTTTTGCAAGTGAAATTGCGGAAAAAGCCTCAAGTGAGGCAGTTCAAATTCATGGTGGGTATGGATTTACAAAAGATTATCCTGTAGAAAAATATTTCAGAGATGTAAAGCTGTTAACTATTGGAGAAGGAACATCTGAAATTCAAAGGATTGTAATCGCAAGAGAATTATTAAAATGAAATCCATTGGAACTCAAGTAAAAGAAGACCAAGCTTTTCTAAAGAGAGTTGACTACCAGAGAGAATTGTTAAGAAAACTTTCAGCCGAAAAAGAAAAGATAAAACTTGGGGGCGGACAAAAAGCCATTGAGAAACAAAAAGCAAAGGGCAAACTTCCTGCGAGAGAAAGAATAAATCTTCTAATAGATAATCCAAAAGACTTTTATGAATTAAGCACATTCGCAGCGTACGGAATGTATGAAGAATTTGGCGGTGCCCCTTGTTCAGGTACAATTTATGGAATCGGGAAAATCAGTGGCAGACAGTGCGTGGTTGTTGCTAATGATGCAACAGTCAAAGCAGGTGCATGGTTCCCGATCACAGCAAAGAAAAATTTGCGTGCGCAGGAAATAGCAATGGAGAATCATCTCCCTATAATTTATCTGGTTGATAGTGCTGGTGTTTTTCTTCCTTTCAGGATGAAATTTTTCCTGACAAAGAACACTTTGGCAGAATATTCAGAAATAATGCTGTAATGTCTTCAATGGGAATTCCACAAATTGCTGCTATTATGGGTCCTTGTGTTGCAGGCGGTGCCTATCTTCCTATTATGAGTGATGAAGCTTTAATTGTTGAAGGTGAAGGCTCTGTTTTCCTTGCTGGTTCACATTTGGTTCGTGCTGCAATTGGTGAAAAAATTGACAATGAAAGTTTGGGTGGAGCAAGAGTTCAATCAAATATTTCAGGCGTGACAGATTATATAATGAAAGATGATAAAGAATGTATTGCTCAGATAAGAAGTCTCGTTGATAAATTTGGGAAAAGAGATTCTGCTGGATTTGACAGGATTGAATCAAGGCCTCCAAAGTTTGAGACGAAGGAAATTCATGGAATTCTTCCTGAAGATACGATTAAACCATACGATATGTATGAGGTAATTGCCAGGATAGTTGATGATTCAATAATTGATGAATACAAAGCCGGGTATGGTAAAACGGTTATTACTGCTTACGCAAGAATCGATGGCTGGGCAGTTGGAATTGTTGCCAACCAACGAAGTGTTGTAAAAACTGAAACTGATAAAGGTGCTGGTGAAATGCAGGTTGGTGGAGTTATTTATTCTGACAGTGCTGATAAAGCAACAAGATTCATTATGAACTGCAATCAGAAAAAAATTCCATTGGTTTTTTTGCAGGATGTAACTGGTTTTATGGTTGGCAGCCGTGCAGAACACGGTGGAATAATAAAAGATGGCGCAAAAATGGTGAACGCAGTTGCTAATTCAGTTGTTCCGAAAATCACAATCATTGTTGGCAACAGTTTTGGCGCAGGAAATTATGCGATGTGCGGAAAAGCTTATGATCCAAGATTTATATATGCATATCCTAATGCAAAAATATCAGTTATGGGTGGTTCACAGGCTAACAGTGTTCTTCTGGATATAAAAATTAAACAGGCTGAAAAAGCTGGTGAAAAAGTAACTGAAGCGGAAAAAAAGAAATTATTAGATGAAATTTCAAAAGCTTATGATGAAAAAAATAATCCATTATTATGCTGCTGCACGATTATGGATTGATGAAATAATTGATCCTGCAGAAACAAGAAAATACATTTCGATGGGAATAGAAAGTGCGAATCATAATCCCGAAATTCCAAGATTTAATCCGGGAGTCATTCAAACATAAATGAGAGATAGATTAATTTCTCTTTATATTATTTTATTGATTCTTGCCACAACATCATCAATTTTACCTCAGCAAAGTAATCTTTCAAAAGGTGTTAATTATATAACTGAATACATTGCATCCGATTATTTCGTTCAATTAAAAACCACTAACTCGGATCTTACCTTAGTCGACTCAATTTATATAAGAGCAATTAAGTTTTATAATTATGACTACCAGGAAGCATTACTTGCTCTTACATTTGCAACTATACCTTTTCAACGAGTTCCACTTGTAGTTCCTTTGCTAAATACAAGGGTTTACTATCCGTTAATAGCTGATAATGACTCGATAGCACATATAAAAAATAAAAATCTTCCCAAAAAATTATTTTATGATTCACCGGATGATCAAGGGGGAGACAAAGATAAGTTAGCTCATTTTTTTGGGAATGCATTCATAGGCTATGCTGAAAACATATTGAATTTAGCCGATGTATTTGGTTATTTTGTGGAAGCATTTGAAGAAGATTTTAAAGCTCAGTCAAAAGTTGACTTCAGAGACATCGATGTAAACTGGTATGGTGTTCTATTCGGGGATATGCTCGAAATAAATAAAAAAATATTACCATCACAAGTAATGGTATTAAGATCAATGACGATATTTTTCAATTACACTATGAATAAAATATTAATTATAGACGACGAAAAGGAAATTTGTGAGAGTATGAAAATGATCCTCGATTACGAGGGTTATGATGCATACTTTTCCACATCGGCGCTTCAGGGATTAAAAATATTAGTGGAAAATCCTCCCGGTTGCTTATTATTAGATATTCAAATGCCAGAGATGAACGGCTTTGAAGTTTTGAAAAAAGTTAAGGAGTTCTCTTCTTCAATTTCTGTTATTATTATTTCAGCACACGGTAGTGTTGAAAATGCTGTCAAAGCAACAAGACTCGGTGCGTTTGACTTCATTGAAAAACCGATTGATAGAGATAAGCTACTGATCAGTGTTCGTAATGCTATTGAACAGGTGAAACTTCTTACTGAAAATATTGAAATCAAAAAATCACTTGAGGGAAGTGGCAATATACTAGGAAAAAGCAAGGGAATATTAAGCATTCATGAATTGATAGAGAAAGTTGCTCCTCTCGATACACGGGTACTTATAACGGGGGAAAACGGGACTGGTAAAGAGCTGGTTGCAAGAGCAATTCATAAAAAAAGTCAGCGGAAAGACAAACCATTTATTGAAGTAAATTGTGCAGCTATTCCAAATGAATTAATTGAATCAGAATTATTCGGACATGAAAAAGGCTCATTCACTGGTGCAGTTACGCAAAGAATTGGAAAATTTGAACTAGCAAACAAGGGCACTTTATTTCTTGATGAAGTTGGGGATATGAGCCCTCAAGCTCAGGCAAAAGTGCTTAGAGCAATTGAAGATGGAAAAATAGAACGTGTTGGCGGTGGAAAAAAAATTGATGTTGACGTAAGAATTATTTCCGCAACTAATAAAGAGCTTGGTGAAGAAATTGAGAAAGATTCTTTCAGAGAAGATCTTTTTCATAGGTTAAATGTTATTCCAATAGTTATCCCCCCTCTGCGAGAAAGAAAAGATGATATTCCAATACTTGTAGAGTCATTTTCAAACGAAATTGTCACCAGACACAAAAAACCACCAGTCAAATTTCTGGACGACGCTATTAAGCTTTTACAAGAAATGAGTTGGAGCGGAAATGTGCGTGAACTAAAAAATATTATTGAGAGAATTATTATCATCATTGATAAAAAAGAAATTGCAAGAAGTGACATTGAATTTTTACTTAAACCCGGGCAGGCTTCTATGGATGACATTATTGATGATTCAAATTCATTCCAGGAATTTAAAGAAAAAGCTGAAAGAGCTTTTATTCTTAAGCAATTAAATGAGAACGGATGGAACATCAGCAAAACTGCTGAGCTGCTCGCTATACAGAGAAGTCATCTTTACAATAAAATGAAAAAATACGGTATAGAAAAAGGAGAATAATATGGCAACAATTTTCTCCAAAATAATAAATAAAGAAATTCCTGCTGATATCGTTTTTGAATCTGAAAACGTTTTAGCATTCAAGGATATTAAACCGCAGGCACCGGTTCATATTCTTATCATTCCAAAAATTGAAATACCTAAGATCACTGACTTAAATGGTAAACAACATGCATCTTTACTTGGTGAGATGTTTGATGTAGCAAATAAATTAGCAAAAGATTTAGGAATTGACAAAAATGGATTTAGACTAGTTCTTAATTGTGGTAATGATGGAGGACAGGAAGTTTATCACATCCATATCCATCTGCTTGGCGGAAGACATATGCAATGGCCTCCGGGTTGAGTAGAATTATCTTTGAGCTCTAAATGGATTTACCATCATTTTTGATTTTTTATCATTCTCTACGCTTCCAAACATAACTGACTCATACCCATATTTATCCCTTATTCTTGTTACTGCTCGAAGCATTTTTTTTCTTTTTATTTCTTCCCATTCAAACAATTCCTGCTGCTCAGAAAATTTAGAGAACTTGCTTAAACCAACACCAATCAATCTTACTGCAACCCTTCGTGTATGAGCTTTCATTAACATATCCCAGGCCACTTCAAACACTGTTCGGTCATCATCATTTGGTTTTATTGTCCTTGAACGTGTTAATGTGTTAAAGTCAGAGTAACGAAGTTTAATATTTACAGTTGAAGCCAGCCACTCCATATCTCTCAATTCCTGGCAGACTTTTCCAGTTAGTTTGAATAATTTTTCTTTAAGAAATTGTTTACTTGTTACATCAGCAAAAGTTCTTTCGTGTGAGATACTTTTTTGTTCATAGTTATCTACAATCAGATACTCATTTCCTTCTCCACAAGCTTTCCTGTAAAGATCAATTCCATACTTACCGTAAGCCGCAGCAAAATAATCCTGCGGAAGATTTGTTATATCGCCAATTCTGTAAATTCCTTTTGAATGAAAATCCTGCAGAGTTACTTTTCCTACACCGGGAATCGCTTCAACAGGCATTGGAGCAAGAAATTCCTTTTCCATTCCGGGGATAATGTAAGTTATTCCGTTCGGCTTCATACAATCTGAGCCGATCTTTGCAATTGTCTTGTTACTGCCAATTCCTATTGAACAAGGAAGAGAAAGTTTTAGCCAGATTTCTTTTTGAAGGAAAGAAGCAAAAGCAAAGAGTGAGCCGTAAACATTTCTGCACCCGGTAAAGTCCATATAGAATTCATCAATCGAAGCTTGCTGAACAATCGGTGCGTATTGTTGAAGAATATTTTTTACAGCTCTTGAGAAAAGTGAATATTCGCCGTGGCTCCCGTGAATGTAAATTCCGTGTGGACAAAGTCTGTAAGCTGTCCTAATTGGCATAGCAGAGTGAAGACCATAAACTCGTGCTTCGTAAGAACAAGCTGCCACCACTCCCCTTCCAATTTTCGGATCGCCGCCTACGATTACCGGTTTTCCTTTCAGTGAAGGGTCAAGTATCCTTTCAACTGAAACGAAGAATGCATCGAGGTCTAAGTGAAATATTGTGCGCATTTTTTAAATTAATTAACTAACAACTCTTCTAATCTTGGATACGCTTTCAATATCGTTTCAGGTATTTCAACTTTATCTTTTTCTTCAAGTAAATGAATAAGTTCAAACGCATTGGCTACTGCATCACCTTGCGGATGGTTGTTCATAATAACGTGTACTTCTTTTACTTTTGATTGTATTGATTGTATCTTCTGTTCAATCTCAACTAACTCACCGGGAGAATAAAGATATTTGTATCGTTCACTTCGTTCTTCATATGATTGTTCTTTTCCAAAACTATTAATTGATTTCTTCCATGCATCGACATTCCTTCCGTGAAAGCGAATGTATGCTCTGTCATTTGTTATTATTGGCTCGAACGGTATTGCCTGTCCAATCTGCGGCTGATCGATTGTGCAGAAAGTAATATCGGTTTCCTTAAAAAATTCAAATGCCTTCTTGTTTTGCCAGGATGAATGTCTAACTTCAACAAAACATTTGTAGTTTGGGAAAGTATCTTTCAGTTCCTGGATGTATTGTGTGGCTGAATTATTATAAGGAAAAGAGTATGGAAATTGAATGAGTAATCCACCAAGTCTTTCGGCATTTGAAAGAATGTCAAGATTGTATCTAACCGCTTTTACACTTTGCTCATCAAATTTTCTTTTGTGCGTAAAATCCTGATGAAGTTTAATGTGAAAAATAAATTCATCACTGTCAGATACTTTATTGATCCAGCCTTCAACTATTTTCGGACTCAGATAAGCATAGTAAGTTGAGTTTACTTCTACACAATTAAAATAATGTGAGTAGAACTGAAGCCAATCAAACCTCCCTGACTGTTGTTTGGGATAAAATGATGGGACCCAATCTTTGTATGACCAACCTGCTGTTCCGATGTAGTATTTTGGCATTGTTAAAGCACTTTAAAATCAATTAAAAGAAAACATCACACCAAGCGATGCAGTAATAGCTCGTTGTAAACCATCCAGATTAACTTTTCTTTTGATGAATGGAACCGCAAAATCTCCCATCAAAGCAAAATTATCATTGAATCTATATTCAAGCGATGCTAGAAAATTTAGTTGCGGTTGATTGCTGTCTTTAACATCGACATAAGTATCTCCATTAGTTGAAGTGCTGTCCAGTATACTTGATTCTGCCAAAGGCTGTATGTACAAAAGCTGCGGGATAATGCTAAAATCATCAAATGAAAACTGATAAGAAGCTCTCAAGAGCAAGTCATTACCTTTCTTAAGCTGGTAAGTATCGTTATTTCTTCCTCCATACAATTGGTAGCCCGCACCAATTAAAAATTGTTTATATGTGTAATTGACTCCTAACAGTAAATCGTTTGTACCTAATCCGCTTTGATAAACTTGTGGAAGACTATCTTTTACATCATCACCTGTTGCAAGTTTAATTCCTACTAAAGCATTAAAAGAAGAGCTTCCATCAGTGTAAAGTCCCTGGTTCCAGCTAACAATTATATCACCTATTCCGCTAACATCACCAAGAGGTCCAGATTGAATATTATACGGAATCATAAGTTGAATTGAACTTTTGTCAAGCACATTGTAATATCCATCTACTACAAACGAATAATATTTTACACTATCCTCTTTACCACTGTAACCATATTTAAAGTAAGTGGAAATGTTAAACATTTCTCCAGCTTCTTCTTCTAAAAGATGTCCACCAAGCTGACAAATTCCACCATCAGTACATTGAGCAAAGTTCTCGATTGAATAAAAATTACTTGCCAATATAATTGCAGTTATTAAAGACCACTTTTTCATTTTTTCCCTTTTCAAGATATGAGTGATTTATAAGATAAAATTACTCCACGCGTATAACATTTTCATCACGAAATCTTCACACAGCTTTCTTTTTCTCCATACTTCTGTAAACTCCCACAACAATCCCGACTAATTTGAATGATGTATTTTTTTTCTCAACAAGAATTGGTTTATACTCAGGATTTTCAGAAATAAGTTCTATTTCATTTTTCTTTTTATAGAATCTTTTTACAACTGCAGCATCGTCGAGAACAGCAGCTACAATCTGTCCATTCTTTGGTTCAAGGTTTGGGTTTACAATTACTATATCACCATTAAAAATGTATGCATCTTTTAAGCTATCTCCTTTTACCCGAAGTAAAAATGAATCCTTCGGCATTCTTGCAATTGTGGGCAGTTCAATTGTATCAATTGCGTCAGGATAAATTGTAAGAGGATTGCCAGCTGCTACTTCTCCAAGCACGGGTCTCGGGACAAAGAATTTCTCCTCAAGTGTAAGCTCAATGCCACGTGAGAGTTTCGGATTCTTTTTTATGAATCCTTTTTTTTCAATTGCACCTAAGTGCTGCTGAACAGTAGCTCGGTTCCTGTAGTTGAAGTGATTTGCAACTTCAGCCAGGGTTGGAGGAATTCCCTTTCCTTTTATCTGATCAATTAAATAATCCAGAATGTTTTTCTGAATTTTGGTTAAATCTTTTTTCATAATTAAATACCATACATTTGTATGGTAATTTAAATTAATGAGAAGAATAAGTCAATAGGTAAAAATCGGGCGGGAAAAAGTTTTTAGTGGAGATAAAAAATCAGTTAACGAAAATCTTCTTTAAAGACTCGAGCAACTTATCCCGGAATATAGGTTTGGAAATGAAATCAGTGAAGCCCGTGGAGATGAACTTTTCTTTATCACCGGGTAAAACATATGCAGTAACAGCTATTATAGGTATCTTCTGAAGACTAGGAATCTGGTGAATAACTTTTAAGGCATCCAGACCATTGTACTCACCCTGAAGATTAATATCCATAATGATGAAATCATACTCGTTAGATTCGAGCAAAGGCAAAGCCTCTTCAAAACTTGTAGCAAATTGAATATTCTTAAGGTCCTTCATTTGAACTTTGAAGAGAATTTGAGAGTCAACCTGGTCCTCAATATAGAGGCATCTTAAGTTAGAAATGCCGTTCTTATTTTGTGGTGGTATAGGTTTTTCTTCGGTGACCACTTTTTGATTGGAAATGACCAATTTTTCTGGTTCCGATTTTATTTCTTCGACGATGGTTTGTTTTTCTTCAACTTTCGGGCTGGGCTTAGATTCAAGATCATTATTTGTATTTGAAAAATCCTCTTCAACAAACTCAATTTCATCCGACATATTTATTTGCTCAGGTTCTTCTTCAATTTGATTCTGTAATTGAATTTCTGATTGTGTTGGAACAACTTTTTCAGTTTCCTCAACTTCGGGTTCTTCAACTTTCTCAACAAGATTTATTGGGAATTTAAATCCAATATCCAGCTTATCGGTATTTTCATTTAATACTACAAATTGACCATTTAATGTTTCCAAAAGTTTATTAATAATTTCGATCGTCAATTTTGATATGCCAAATGATTTTGGATCTTGTCTTTCAACTATCAACGCCCGAAGAGTTTCAACAACTTGTTTAGTAGATTTTCCAAAAGCATCAGAAATCGAAATATTAAAACCATTATCTTCTACCTGATAAGCGGATAAATACAATTTTTTCTGTGATGTTATCCTGCTAATTAAACGGAATAAATTATTAAGCAAACTTAAAAACTTCTTTTTATCAACATTGAATTTTAGTGAAGATGATATTCTTCCATAGCCAAATTCAAGATCTCTTATTCCTGTAATTTCATTTAATGTTTTTTCAAAGATTTCTATAATCTCTGTTACCTGAAGTTCGGACTGTTCAGCTTCAGATTTATTGAATTGAATATCAGAAAATTCAACAATCGTGTTCATAAGACTAAGTATCATCACACGATTCTGATTAATTATATCAATAGCCTCTTTTTGTTCCGGGGATGGCGAATCGATACTTTCAACTAATTCCTGGGTAAAGCCAAGAATGACATTCATTGGAGTGAGGATTTCGTGAAATAATCCTGAAAGAAATGAGCTGGTTATGGTTGTTTCTCCAGTCTCTTTTGGGGAAACTCTTGTTTCTTGCTGACTCGGTTTTTCCTCAGTTTCGTTTTCAAATTTTTTCTCTGAAACTTTCGGAAGCACATTAGGTTTCGCTAAAAGTACAAATGATTCCAATTGATTATTCGAATCAAAAACTGGTGTAGAAACAAAATCACTCTCAAGTAGCCGACCTTCAGATGTTATTAATTCAATTGTAAAAGTAACTGTTTCTTTAATGTGTGAATGAAAAACTGAATCATTTATAAAAACTTTATCGTCTTCACCACAATTTAAAGTAATCTCTGTGTTGATTAAGTCGGATGACGTTACACCTAGAACTCTGCAAACTGATTCATTGACGTAAGTAATTGTACCATTCGGATCAGTAATAAAAATCATATCATTCGTATTATCAAAAGCGGCTTTGTACATCTGGTTTTTCTTTTCAGTTTCAAATAAATGCGAAACATCTTCCAGTATACTTAGAAAAGCCTCTGACTCTTCATGTTTGTGATCTATTCTACTGATTCTTACATAGATATAATTGCCATCCTTCTTCCTATGTTTGAATGGTTTACTGTATTCACCGTCTTTAAATATATCCTGTGAAGATTCCAGAAGGGTTTGGATATCCTCAGAGATGTACAGGTCCGTAATATCCATTTGTAAAAATTCATCTACTGAGTAACCATACAAATTTAACGCAGCTTGATTTGCATCAAGAAATCTTAAACTTTCTTTTTCATAAATGTAGATTGGTTGCGGATTGTTTTTAATAAATTGATCTGACATATAATTTCAAAACTAAATTTTAAAGTTCATTTTGTTTTCTTGTCAATATAAAATAGCGATTCTGTTTAACTCCGAATTCAGAATCAATCGTGGAAAATCAAATTAAAAATCGCTTAATTTATTTATTCCTGAAAAGGCAATATTTCAACAATTATGCCATTATAGTGTATTTTCAAGCGAATTAACCTTTGTTATTTTCTTGTAGTTTGTCTTCTTAAAAAATAATGTTACTCGCTCATTTAATGCTTAATATCCTCAATAATTCAATTCGAGAAAGATACAGGTGCCTATTTTCAAAATTTAGAACTATCAATCACATAATTCTTTATAAAATCTATTCGCGTTTTATAAATCATTAAATCGGTATAATTAAATCTTGCGGAGTAAATTTCTCCGATTTGGACAAATTTTTTACCAATTCTGACAGTGTGTTGGATTTAGCAAAAAAGTAGTAATTATGCAAGCTGAAGAAAGCAGTTTGATAAAAATAGTAAGACGAAAAAATGTTTAACTCTGAGGATTAGGTGTACACGAAATGAAAGAAATATTAGATTCAAATATTTTATGATTCGACTTTAAAAAGTCTTTGCATTAATCAAGAACTGCTACTTATTCTTACGAATTTGATTTATAAATATTCAAATAAAAATCAGTTATTTTTTTTCTCAAAGGTTGTTCTAAAAATTACATCCCAAAAAGGCGAGCTAACTCCATACCCTTTTGTACTCATCTTGATAATGATGAAGCATGTGATGATTTTTCATTGCAAGCCAAAACTTACTATGCATGTTAAAATGATGAATTGCATAGTGTGATATATCATAAAACAAGTAACCCAAAATAAATCCTGAAAAGAATGGCATCATCATGGATTCACCAAAAATTAATCTAAATATGAAAAAGAACAAAACTGCAAGTGGAATACTTACAGAAGGTGGCATTACAAGTCTTTTAGAGTCGCTTGGATAATCATGATGGACACCATGAAACATAAAGTGGATTTTTTTGCCAAACTCACTTTTAGCTTTAAAATGAAAAACATATCGGTGCAGTACATATTCGGCTAAAGACCAGGCTAGAACACCACCAATTAACAGAACGAATATGTTTAGTGCTGATATTTTGTAAACAAAAATTGATAGAAACATTAAAATTAGAATTACCGGTACATAAACGTATAGTGGTACTGTGTAGTGAACTCTTGAAAAGAATTCCATAAAATCACTTTCAAACATTCTTACAGTTTCATCTTTATTTGAAACGTAATTTTTTGCCATTGTTTTTCCTTAACTGTTAATTATTAGCAATCGAAATTTAAACATATTTACCAAATAATGAATAACTCAAAAGATGCCCTTAACCCTTTAATTTGCTATTTTTTCAACTCCAATACCAGCAGATTCTGGAATAATGAGTTTACCATTTTCTATTTTAGAACCAGTGAATATATCATTAGAAATTAACTCTGCTCCATCCAAATCAACCCAATCAGCTAAACCAGCTAAGTGCGAGGCTGCGGTTATAGCACACGATGTCTCAGTCATACAACCGATCATAATTTTAAGATTTAATTCTCTCAATTTCAATATCATTCGGTACGCTTGTCTTATACCTCCACATTTCATCAATTTAATATTTATACCTGAATAAGCATTTTTAATTAATTCAATATCATTCAGAGTTTGTACGGCTTCATCCGCAATTAATGGTAATGGGCTTTTATTATTTAGCCATTCAGCTTCTTTCCTCTTGGCTTTGGGTAATGGCTGTTCTACTAAAACAACTTTCTTCTCTGCAAGCCAGTAAATCATATCTAGAGCAAAATGTTCGTCGTTCCAACCTTGATTTACATCCACAAATAACTTCTGATCAGTTATTGAATTTATTTGTTCAATAATTTTTTTATCGTTCTCAGTTCCTAATTTTATTTTTAGAAATTTATAATTTGACGCTAATGTTATTTTTTGGTTCAAACTCTTCTCATCAGATATTCCAATTGTATAAGACGTAAATACTTTTTCACTCTTTGGAATATTTAGATATTGATAAAGCGGAACGTTTTTTATTTTTCCGACTAAGTCGTGTAGAGCAATATCCACAGCAGCTTTCGCAGCGTTGTCTCCTGTGGATAGATTATCGACATAATCAAGTATTGAATCTAATTCGACAGTAAATTGAAATTTCGATAGGTTTAATTTTTTCAAAAAATTAATTACACTTTGCTGATTTTCTTTCAGATATGGCGGCAATGAAGCTTCACCATATCCTATTAGTCCTTCGTGATTGATTTCCACCATAACAGCAGGAGTGGTTGTTCTTGAAGCAACTGAAATAGAGAATTCATCCTTCAGCTTAATGGTATATGGATAAAATTTTATATTCATATTTGATAATTAATAATAGAATTTCAAATAAATTATAAAACCTTTTTCACAAATATGTTTGAAATTAAACTCTAAAGTCCTCATATTCCAAACCAATATTTTACAGAATATTTATTATATCCAATTTCAACCATAAACTAGCAAGGATATATATGCAGCAAACCAGGGAAGTTTGGGGATCAAAGTTAGGTTTTATTTTAGCAGCTGCCGGTTCAGCAATAGGTTTAGGGAATATTTGGAAGTTCCCTTACATAACAGGCGAGAATGGCGGGGCTTCATTTGTTTTGGTATACTTAATATGTATTGCTGTAATTGGGCTACCAGTATTAATTGCTGAAATACTTATCGGAAGAACAACACAGAGAAATCCAGTAGGCGCATTTTATAAAATAAGTCATTCCAAATTTTGGGCTGCAGTTGGAGGAATGGGTGTTATTGCAGGATTTTTAATTCTCTCTTTTTACGCCATCATTGCTGGTTGGTCAATCGGTTATATCGTTGAAGCTATTAATGGAAACTTTTTTAGATGGCCGGAACCAGTAGCAGCTGCAGATCATTTTCAATCCCTTGTTACTGACCTCCCCTGGATTTTTGGTTACTTCGCATTTTTTATGGTGCTTACGATGGTAATTGTATTTTCAGGAGGTACAGAAAGGAATTGAACGTGCCAGCAAAATAATGATGCCGATTCTATTTATTCTCTTAATAATATTAATGATTCGCGGTCTTACCCTGGATGGAGCAGCCAAAGGATTAGATTTTTTATGGAATCCTGATTGGAGTAAAATTACGGCCGGTACGGTTTTGCTAGCATTAGGCCACGCATTTTTTACACTTAGTTTAGGAATGGGAGCGATGCTTACTTATGGCAGCTACATGTCTGAGAAGGATAGTATTCCAAGTGCTGCACTTCAAATAGTAATACTTGATACTTTAATTGCACTTATAGCAGGTACCGCAATTTTTACTTCAGTATTTGCTGTAGGTTTAGATCCCAATGCTGGTCCAGGATTAATTTTTCATACTCTGCCAGGTGTATTTACTAAAATGCCCGGAGGATACTTCTTTTCGATTCTCTTTTTTATATCACTAACGATAGCAGCTCTTACTTCATCAATTTCACTTCTTGAAGTTGTTGTGGCTTATTTTGTTGATGAGTTAAACTGGAAAAGACATAATGCAGCAATTGTTCTTTCGGCAATAATTTTTGCACTTGGTGTTCCAAGCGTGTTATCATTTAATGTTCTTTCTGATTTTAAAATATTCGGATTGGACTTTTTTGGACTCGTTGACTTTTTAGCTTCCAATATATTGTTGCCTTTGGGAGGTTTGTTTATAGCAGTATTTGTTGCCTGGGTTTGGGGTTTCGATAGAGTGATTCCGAACCTTCGTAAAGGAGCAGAAAAGTTTATTGATCATCATCCTATAATGAGTGGTGCCTGGAAAATATTCTTAAAATATTTGTCTCCTGTTTTAATATTTCTTGTATTTTTATATTCAATTGGAATTCTTCAAGATATCTTTAATCTTTTCTGATAAGACATAATTAGAGTGAATATCATTTCCAAATTGTAAAAAGGTAATAATGAAAAGATCCACTTTAGCTATAATATTTTTTTGTATAATATTTATTGTAATAATATTTGCAGGCTTTTCATTTTTTGATACTGTCTGGACCTTCCCTGGCAACTTCGACTTTATTAAAAATTTACCCAGTGCAGAAACTCCCATCGGTTCAGTTCCTTTTATGGTCATCATATTAGTCGGTACAGGAATTTTTGTTACACTTCTACTTGGTTTCCCACAACTAAAATACTTCTGGCATGGCGTAAAAGTGACTATGGGAAAATATGATAATCCAAATGATGAAGGGGATTTGAATCATTTCCGTGCACTTGCTACTGCTCTCTCGGCAACAGTTGGAATCGGAAATATTGCTGGAGTGGCTACAGCACTTTACTACGGTGGTCCTGGAGCAATGTTCTGGATGTGGGTTACTGCTTTTTTTGGAACAACATTAAAATTTGCCGAATGTTCTTTATCATTAAAATATAGAGAAATCGATCCAAATGGACATACAGCAGGCGGTCCAATGTATACAGTTGAAAAAGGATTAGGTGTTAAATGGAGATGGCTTGCGGTTGCATTTGCCTGCTTTGCTGTGATATGTTCTTTTGCAACCGGAAATGCGATTCAATCTTTTACCCTTTCTGATCAAATTTATTCTGAAGTTGTACAAGTTCTTGGGCCTACACATTTACTTACAATTAAGCATACAATTTTTAGTGGATTTGATCTTTCTCTGCAACAAATAATTAATGGAATAGTAATTTCAATATTAGTTGGATTAGTTATAATCGGGGGTATAAGAAGAATAGGAAAAGTTGCCGGATATCTTTCTCCAATTATGGCTGTATTTTACGTTCTTGCAGCCTCACTTATTCTCATATATTATTCACCAAGTTTAATTGACAGTTTTGGATTGATCTTCGATATGGCTTTTAACCCTCCTGCACAAATTGCCGGTGCGGTCGGTGGAAGTTTCCTGGTTATGTTGAATACTATGCTTTGGGGTGTAAAAAGAGGATTGTACTCAAATGAGGCTGGTCAGGGCAGCGCTGCAATTGCACATTCATCTGCCAAAACGAAATACGCAATAAGAGAGGGATCAGTTGCAATGCTAGGTCCTTTTATAGATACAATTGTGATTTGTTCTTTAACAGGATTAGTGATTATTGTAACTGGTGCCTGGCATCATACTGAGTTTTATGTGACCAGAATTGACCCCAACTTTACAGGCGAATTAATGAACAGCAGTATTTTAACTTCATTTGCATTTAAACAAGGTTTAAGCTGGTTATTTGATTACGGGGATAAAATCATAACGCTTGCGGTTCTCTTATTTGCAATATCTACTGCTATTAGTTGGTCTTACTATGGTGATAGATCGGCAAATTATTTATTCGGGGAAAAGGCAATTGTTCCTTATAAATGGATTTACGTACTGTTTGTATTTATTGGAGCTATTGCACAGCTAGAAGCTGTTTGGGCATTTGGGGATGCTGCACTAGGATTTATGACACTGCCAAATCTCGTATCTATAATTCTACTTTCAGGAATGCTAAAAAAACTTACTAAAGATTATTTTTCAATTGATCATATTGAATATAAAAAAACGGAGGGAAATACCGAGGACAAATAAAATAGATTAGTCTATCACTTCTCCATTTTGTTTGGGAGATGCTAATACTTTGTGAGCAACATTGCTGTCATTAGTGTAAAATGAAATGTTTCCATCTTCAATATTCTTATACAACAAATCTTTCTCTATCAAATAATAAAACTTCTTCTTAAAATCATCAATCGAAAGATGTGCAGTTGCTGCAAGTTTTGCAAGTTCGTGAGGATCTTCAAAATCAGTTTTATTTAATCTGAGCATATATTTTCTTGCAATGTAAAAAGATTCAGAACTTGGATCGATCATTCGGACTTTAGTTTTCTTAGTAACAGGATCAAGAATATCCTTGAAGTAGAGCGGAACAAATCGACCGTTCTGAATTGAGATCATCGCACCACTTCCACCATCAAGAATAAATTGTGAAGCTGAAAATCCCAGATCGCGTGTATATTCCATATCAAAAGGAATTGGATCTGCACATCTGAGTTCATAGCCAATATTCTTAGCAACAATAGTTATTTTAATACCGTACTCTTTAAGTTTTTCCTGAACTTTCATTTTTAGAATTTCACCAAAATTTATTTCAGCAATTCTAATATTGTCATGAGCATCTCTTTCAATATCGACAAGTTCATCAAGATCATCAATTTTTAATCTTTCAACAATTCCTTCAGCTAAGATGGCAACTCCATCCGATTTGCCATAACTTAATCTTTTTAATATTGAACCAACTAACACATCTACAACATGACCAAGACTAATTGTGTCGCCCGGAAATTCTTCCGGAACCAATGTTAATGTAGAGCCGGTTGCTTTACCAATACCCAAAGCAAGATGTCCAGCTTTTCTACCCATAGTCACAATAAAATACCAGCGTGAAGTAGTTTGGGCGTCTACCATAAGACTTTTAACTATTTCAACTCCAATATGTCTTGCAGTCTGAAACCCGAAAGTTGGAATACCATGTGGAAGGTCGAGATCATTATCAATTGTTTTAGGAACGTGTACAACTTTAATTCTTCCAGCTGCCATTTCATTCACTTTTAATGCACTGAAGGCGGTATCATCGCCACCAATTGTAATCAACTTGTCAACGTCAAGACGAAGAAGCGATGTGACAGCATTCTCAAGATGTTGATCATTTTTGGTTGGGTTTGCTCTGGAAATTCCAATATATGAACCACCCCTGAAATGGATTCGGCTGACGCCCTGAATTGTTAATTCCCTAACATGACTTGTGTCCCCTTCCATAATCCATTTGAATCCATCCCTTATACCCAAAACTTCAATACCCTCAACTTCGGCCCTGATCGTTGCTGCACCTATAACGCTATTTATACCAGGAGCCGGACCACCACCAACTAATATTGCTAATTTTTTTGGAGTGATTGACATAATTATGTTCTTTCCTTTAAACTATTCGAAACCACATTCTTAATAAAAAGACAGGTTCAAAGAGATCAATGAAGTATTTTTAGTCGGGCAAACTTAAGCATAAGCTGCCTAACATTATTACCTTCAAATGAAACTGTTGCTTTGAGAGAATCACCGGCACCCGTGACATCCGTGACCTTACCAAGACCAAACTTTTCGTGCATTACCCTGCTGCCTATTCTAACAACCTTATTATCCTGATCAAAATCTTCGTAATCAACTGAACTGAAGTATTCGTAGAAAAGCTCTTTCTTTGTTTTTCTATTTGCCTTTCTGCCAATTCCTCCATTAATTTCCTGAACTGTTGAGGATTGAATTTCATCAATGAAGCGTGACCTACTTTGATAAGCTACTTCGCCAAAACGGTAACGACTTCTGGCGTGTGAGAGATAAACTTTTTGCTGTGCTCTTGTAACGGCAACATAAAATAATCTGCGTTCTTCCTCCACCGATGAATCTTCACTGAACCGGTTAGCAAGAGGAAATATTTCCTCTTCCAATCCCGAAACAAAAACGATTGGAAATTCAAGCCCTTTAGCACTATGAACTGTTAGAAGAGTTACTACATTTTTACTATCATCTTTCATATCGACAGCAGATATTAAAGAAACTTCTTCTAAAAACTGATCTAACTTGGCAGTTTTATTTGCTTTTGAATATTCTGAAATAGCTGCGACCAATTGATTAATATTTTCTAGCCGTGATCTTGATTCAGGTGCATTTTCAGATTTAAACATTTTGACCAGGCCTAATTCATCTATTAGAGCCAAAGAAAGTTCACCAACGGAAAGAGAATCTTTAAGGTTTATATATTTTTCAAGGAGAACTCTAAATCCTTTAACATTCTTCTGTATTCTTTCTTTAATGTCGATAACTTCAAAAACACGATTCATTGTTTGAAATAAAGTTAAATTGTGTTTCCTGGCAAAAGCTATCATTCTTGTAACCGTCGTATTGCCAATTCCTCTTTGCGGAAAGTTCATTATTCTTAACAAACTTTCTTCATCATTCTGATTTGCGATAACTCTTAAATATGCAATGACATCTTTAACTTCTTTTCTATGGTAAAATTCTACACCACCAATAATAACGTAAGGAATTTTCTCTTTGAAAAAGATATCTTCAAATGCTCTGCTTTGCGCGTTAGTTCTGTAAAGAATTGCAAAATCGTTGTATGAAAGTTTCTTTTTGCTGATTTCTTTCTTAATATATTTTGCTAACTGAAATGCTTCATCTTTTTCATCTGCACAACGAATGAGTGTAAGTTGTTCCCCATCATTATTTTCTGTCCACAGGGTTTTACTTACCTGGCCTTTATTATTTTTTATTACAGAATCAGCGGCAGTTAGAATTGTTTTTGTTGATCGGTAGTTTTGCTCCAGTTTAAATACTTTATTCTTCTTAAAATCCTTTTTAAAATCAGCCATATTCCCAAGATTTGCACCCCTCCAACTGTAAATACTCTGAGCATCATCACCAACAACTGTTATTTTACAAGTTCTTGAAATAAGGAGTTTTAATAATTCATATTGAGCTTTGTTAGTATCCTGAAATTCATCAACGAGCATGTATGAAAATTTTCTCTTATACTTTGCAAGTATCTTTTGGTTAGAATTGAATAATTGGATTGGCTTTAAAAGAAGATCTTCAAAATCCATGGAATTGTTTGCAACAAGTCTGCTCTGATATTCCTCATAAATATCTGCTATCTTTTGTTCTTTTATATTTTTTGATATTTTTTTTCTGTAATCAGAGGGCATAATCATATGATTTTTTAAATAACTGATTCTATGTCTAACAGAATTTACTGTTAACCCTTCGATTTCAATATTGAAATTTGTCATAATATTGCTGACCAGCGAATAGGAATCTTCCGTGTCATAAATCGAGAAATTATTTTTATAATCAATATGTTTAGCTTCTGCTCTAAGTATTCTTGCAAATATTGAATGAAAAGTTCCCATCCAAATTGCGTCAGCTTTTTTACCCACTAACTCAATGATTCTTTCCTTCATTTCGTTAGCAGATTTATTAGTGAAAGTAAGTGCGAGAATTGATTCGGGTTTTAATCCCTTTTTGATTAAGTAAGCTACTTTGTAAGTAATTACCTTAGTTTTTCCGGACCCGGCTCCAGCTACGATCATCTGTGGACCGCCTTTAAATTCAACTGCTTTTTGCTGCTCGGGATTTAAATTTTTTAAATCGATCATTTTATCCATTTTTTTCTGAAAAATTGGAAGCAAATATAATTAAACCGAACCCCATTAGAAAGGCAAGATGTTGGTAATTAATAGATTATTGTAGAAATTCGTGAAGAATTTTATCGAATTAATTGTAAAGTAATTTGTAGAAATAAAAAGTGGCTTAAGATTTATAAATCATCTTAGTCACACTGACTGGTTACCTGGAATAAAAAACCCCCTCAACTACTGATGAGTTGCAGGGGTTATAAGGAGAGAACATATGATGCGAAGATTGTTTGCCAATTAACGTGCCATAGAACAATTTTATTTTTGACTCAAAATCAAAGAAATTAATATATTAAGAGTTGAAAAGTGAATGAAAATGAGACCTGAGTTGAAAAATTAAAACACAATTAATCAAATAAGAATATTATCGACGGCTTGATATTTTGAAGTTTAATTACTTCTTTTGCATGATGAAGGATCTATGAGACTCGTGAATAACATAGTGTGCATTTTATTATTTAGCATTTTTCTTTTTACAGGATGCAGAGATATTTTCGGTGATGACTCTCAACAACCTGTAGCGATTGTCGAACCACCTACCGAAGCATCAAAAATTATAGTTACAGAACCAGTTTTTGGAATGATTAAAAATCCGGGTGATACGATAAATATTAATTGGATTGCACCATCCATTTACAAAATAGATATACAGTTATACAGAAAAAGTGAATATAAATTCACCATCATTGAAGATCTCGAAAATAATGGAAACTTCGAATGGATAATTCCATCTGAGATTCCACTATCCAATCACTATCTGATAAAAATTATCAGTCACACCAATTCGGATATCTATGAATTTAGTGGTCAATTTGGAATACAATAAAATGGGGATATTGAACTATGCTGGATGAGAGCTTGAAGGAGTTTGAAGATTATTTATCAGAGTTTGATTCCACCCCACAATTTGATTCTGAAACTTGTCGAATATGTGGGGTAAATTTATCAGATAGCCTTTCAGTAAATAGGATTCCGCTCATTGAACTACAGTTTGAAAATGAAAGTATAGCTTCCAAAGCTATTGATATTCTTCAGGAAAAGGGCATCAACTCAAAACAATCTTCCACAGCTAAAGAAAAGATTCTAATTCCAGAAGAAAGATTGGAAGATGTCAAATCAATTCTTAAATCTTGATTGCTAACTATTTCAAGAGAATCATTTTTTTCGTTGACACAAAATCCCCTGCTTGCAAACTGTAGAAATAAATTCCACTTGCAAATGAAACTGCATTAAATTCAAACTGATATTTGCCTGCTTCTTGCTCTTCATTGACTAAGGTCTTAACCTCATTCCCAAGAACATCAAATACTTTAAGATTAACAAATCCTTTTTCCTTGATTGAGTATGAAATTGTAGTAGAAGGATTAAAAGGGTTTGGATAATTTTGCTCTAACGAATATTCAGTTGGAGCATTGACAGAAATTTCAACCATATCTGAATATTCAAAATTACCATTAAAATCAATTTGCTTTAACCTATAAAAATATTTTTCTGATGATACATTTTCATCAACAAATGAATAAGATCTTGGTTCTGTGATTGTTCCTGATCCAGTAACAAATCCAATTTCTTCCCAGGTTGTGTTTGACTTTCGCTCAATTTCAAATCCGGAATTATTTGTTTCAGTAGCAGTTGACCAGTTAAGTAAAACTTTTCCATTTTCTATATAACCATTGAATGCTGATAGTTCAACAGGAACAGCAAGTATTCCTCCTGAGAGACAAACAACTTTACCATTTTTTGTACCGACAATAATTTCATTGCTTATATTTCCATCAATAGAAGGCATTTTATTTACTGTATAAACCCAATCACCAGGGAATGAATGCATAAAAAATAAAGAATCACCACGACCACTGATGCAATAGAAATTTCCATAACGAGCACCGGCTAAAACATCATCCACGCCATCTCCGTTTAGATCGGGAATAGAAGTAACACCAAATTGAAAATCCATCTGCCATGCCCATAACTGAGAACCATCCGCTCCACTCAGGCAATTCAATCCATTACCTGCAAATGATGCAACCAAAATATCAGGGATCTGATCACTATTGATATCATTTATCAAAGACATTTGGATGACTCCTGCAGAGGCTCCAAGAGGATATGTCCAAACTACACTTCCATTAGTTCCATTTAATCTGTGAATCCTATTAAAATATTCCGCAGCAATAACGTCAGATCCTCCGCCAGGTAAAGGAAGTTCTAGTAGTTCTTTTGGTTCGTTGGAAACCATTGGAGTAGTCCACAACGTTTGCCCAGTAGTTCCATTGAGCGCTCTGGCAGCTAAATCAGCCGAACCATTATTACCATAAGCAATCACGGCATCCGGCAAATTGTCACCATTTAAATCATCAATAGAAATTATTGTTTTTCCAAATGATGGATTTGGACCAGGATAAAAATGTTGCCAGATAATATTTCCATTTGTTCCATCAAATAAGTAAGCTCGCTTATAACCGGTTCCTTGTTGGTTTCCATCAGCTATTGCTAATACGTCAACTACATTATCACCATTAAAATCTCGTCTTGCATCAACCGCTTCAAAATCTCCAAGATCCCAATTGATATCGTCTCCGTATTGCCATAGAATTTGTCCGTTACGACCATTCAAAGCGTAAACATGTTCATTCCCACCCCCTACTGCTAAAAGAACATCATTAACACCATCACCATTTAAATCATCTGCAATTTGTATTGCATCTTGAACTCCATATTCAAAATTTGCTCCTATCGAACCTGCATCGCTGTTGTTGATATAAGTTGTAAATGTCCATATTGGATAACTTGCTCCCGAAGCTGCTCCGTCAAGACACATTGTCCAGTAATTTTCTGTAGAAATGACCACTTCTGGAATTCCATCTCCCGTAATATCACTCATATATTTAAGTCCTTCCACTCTCGGTTCCGCGCTGCTTGAATTTGGATGTGGAGGAACCTGGTAATCCCAAAATGAATACCCGTAATTATATGGATTAAAAGTACCTGTTCCTTCAAAAAATATTTTAGTATTAGGATTAATGACATCGTTGCTGGAAATGTTCAGAGTATCCATGTATGTTCCAACTTGTGTAGGATAAAAGTAGACTGTGAGCTGCAACGTATCAGTCGAAAATATTTGAAATGGAGGCGCTGGAGCATCGTAAGTAAATTCAGGAAGGTTAAAGTGAAGATCTGATATTTGAAGGGTTTGATCACCCATATTGAATATATTAAATTTCCAGAACGCAATCCCATCTTCACCAACCCAAACGGTTCCAAAATTATGTGAAGTTACCGATAAACCAATACGGGCACCACTTAATATACCTTGACCAAGTAGTGTAACATCATTTACAAGATTAACAGGATCGTCGCAATAAATTTTTAACAGACCTTGATAATAAGCATAATTCGTTGGAGTAAAGTTAATTGTTACAACTTGTGAACCTCCGGCAGGAATGTTTATGGGAAATGATAGTGGATTAATTGAAAATACATTTCCGGCTAGAGTTATCGAATCCAATGAGAGTGGAGCAGTTCCGGGTACTATAGATAGTTAAATTATAATTGCCTGTATTTCCAACGGTTGTATTTGGAAAATTAACTGTCGAAGTAGATAGAGTAATCCCCGGTGTCCCACTTCCTCCCAAATCATACTTGAATAACTGTCGCCCTGAACTCGCACCGACTGGTTCAGCGAGTAACCAAAAATTAACCCCATCCCACGCAAGTCCTCTTGGATTTTGTCGGGTACCCGGAGTTTCAGGAACGTGAAAAGAAAAAAGCTCATTTTTAGTATTAAGATCAATCGCGTAGATATCCTCATCATCTCCCTGAAACCCATCCATTACATAAAACAACGTATCTCCTTTTACTGTAATGCCTTGTGGCTGTAAACCAATAACTTGAATAGTATCCACAATTGCTCTAGCAGCAACATTAATCTCATATAAAGCAGCACTTGCATCCGGATAATAGATGGATATCCAAAGTCCATCTCCATCCCAAGCTGCCCCACCTATATAGGCACCATTGCTTCCGAAAAACTCCTTAGTTGAAATTGAGTCTATAACAATTCCTGTAGAAGATACTTTTTGCAGATCACAGAATGAAGTTTTTCTCTCAACATACCAGAAGTCCGTTCCATCAAATGCTAAACCTTGGGATTCTCGAATCCATGGACGATCAAAGTTTAATAAATCTACCTGGACTCCATCGCTATTAACAGCATAGATAATATGCTTCCCGGAAGTAGATGAGGAAGAGCTTAGCCAGTATTTTCCGCTATTAAACACCATTCCATAACCATAACTATAAAATGTCCCGGCTGGAAGATCAACGGTTTCAATAAGCGTCTGAGAATAGCCGAGGAAAGAAATGAATATCAAGTATAAAAGTACAAGCTTTTTCATTGGGGACCCCATGATTTTTTGTTAAATAATTTAATGGGAATTAATTTTTTCGCGGATTATTCTTTCTCCATTCATTTATATAAACAGCTATATTTTTTGTAGATGCACCAGGAGTAAATAATTCACCAACACCAATATCTTTCAATTTATTAATATCTTCTTCTGGTATAATCCCGCCTCCGGTTAATAAAACATCGTCTAAACCTTTTTCATTCATAAGCTTTTTTATTTTAGGTAGAATCGTCATATGAGCTCCGGAAAGAATACTGATTCCAATAACGTCAACATCTTCCTGAATTGCTGCTTCAACAATCATTTCTGGTGTTTGGCGTAAGCCCGTATAAATCACTTCCATTCCAGCGTCTCTTAAGGCTGCTGCTATTACTTTCGCACCACGGTCGTGACCATCTAATCCTGCTTTTGCAACAAGTACCTCTTATTTTTTTATCCATTATAGATATCCTTGTATTTGCTTATGAAAGAACGAATTTGTTTTCCAAACTCATTCATTGATCCTGTTTTATAGTTTTTTACAACTGGTCGCAATGTAAAATCATTTTGAAATCGTGGTATAATATGGAAATGAAAATGATAAACGGATTGCCCTGCAGGACTTCCATTATTTGAAATAACATTAAAACCATCTGCATTTAAACTTCTTTTAATAATTCCTGCTATAAATTGAGTAGCGTGAATGAGTTTTTCAAGCTCATCTTTGGGAACAGTTAAAAAATTATCATAATGCTTTTTAGGAATCACGAGAGTATGACCATAGTTAACAGGTTGAATATCGAGGAAGGCTAAAATATCATCGTCTTCAAAAATAATCTCAGCTTCCGATTGTCGATCTATTATATTACAAAAGATGCATTCCATACATTCAAAAATAGTGTTAATTGAATTTTAAGACAATGGCCATTAAACATAATCAAGTGAAATTCAGGTATTCATTTCGTTTAGAAAATGCTCCGAATATACCACCAGTGTGAAGAAAAATAACCTTTTTCCCTCTTCGCGTCTTTAATATAATATCATTGTAAGCACTAAAAGCTTTACCTGTATAATATGGGTCTAAAAGAATGCCCGATGCTCTGGCAAAGTTAGTTATCAGTTTCATTTTTCTTTTTGAAATATCCTTATAACCTTCTGTTGAGTAGCCATCAATTATTTTCAGATTATTTTCATCAATTTTACAATTCAAATTATAGTCTAGAACTACTCCTTCAGCAAGCTGAAGTATTTTTTTTCGAATAACTTCTTTCGGCAATAAAACGTTAACTGCATAGACCTTCATTTTTATTTTGTTCAATGCAACTCCGACTAAAAGTCCTGCTGCAGTTCCACCAGATCCGCATGCGGAAAATATTCCATCAATTAACTGCATATTAATTTGTTTTTTTAGCTCCCCAACAAAATCGATATATCCCCAGATTCCTAAAGTTGAAGATCCGCCAGCAGGAATTACATAAACTCTTTTGCCCTTTTTCACTGACTTTAATCGTTCATCCATCATTATCTCATCAACATTAGAAAATTCAGATTTATTTAGATAAACAAAATCAGATCCATACATCTTATCAAGAAAAAGATTTCCTTCAGCATTTTTATTTTCTTTACCCCATAAAAATAATTTGGTTTTAATCCCAAGTCTAGCTGCTGTCGATGCTGTTGTGCGTGCATGATTTGATTGATCACCACCACAAGTAAAAATTATATCAGCCTTTTCCTTTTTTGCCGCAAATAGTAAATATTCAAGTTTTCTTACTTTATTCCCCAGAAAATCTGAACCGGTATAATCATCTCTCTTAATTAAAAATTCTTTATTCTGAAATCTAATCTTTTCAAACGGAGTGGGAAGGTGAGCTAAGTTAAATTTATTTGGTCTCTTCATTTTTCTTTTTCTCTTTTTTGGAGCCATTTGTAGAAAGTTCTTGCTCGTTTTAAATCCTCCTGAGTATCAACACTGATACTTTCATATTCGGTTTCAACCACCTTAATTCTAATTTCATTTTCAAGCATTCGTAATTGTTCGAGCATTTCAGTTTTTTCAAGATCGGTTTGTTTGAGGCTTGTAAATTTTAATAATGCTTTTCTTCGGTAGACGTATAATCCAATATGTTTATAATAATCAGTTATATCTAATGCAGCTGAATCAGAAATTGCGCTTCTGGTAAAAGGAATGGGTGCTCGTGAAAAGTAAAGTGCATAATTGTTATAATCAAAAACTACTTTAACAATATCTGGTGATCGGAGTTCTTTCAATGTTTGAATATGTTTGATTAGTGTGGTTACTTCCGTAGTTTTATCAAATAACAATGGCTCAATCGCCTGGTCAATCATTTCACCGCGGATAAATGGTTCATCTCCCTGAATGTTTGCAATGATATCAGCTTCCTTATAAATTTTAGCAACGTAAGCAATCCTGTCCGAACCACTTTTAATATCTTTTGGAGTTTCAATTACATCCGCACTAAATCCTCTTGCAACCGACGCTACCTTTTCATCATCAACTGCCAGGATAAGTTTTTCAATAAGTTTAGACTTCGATGCACTTTCGTAGGTATGTTGAATCATTGTTTTATCACCAATCGTCGCTAACGGTTTCCCCATTAAACGAGTTGATGCAAAACGTGCAGGTATAATTCCAATAATCATTTGAAATGTCCAATACTCAAATCACAAATCTCGAATAATTTTCAAATTCAAAATAATAAATCATATATCTCCATTTTAGTTTAGAAATTGAAAGATTGGTCATTGTAATTTATTTGTAACTTGGTTCTTGTTATTTGTGATTTTGAATAATAACATCTCTTACTTTATCCATCAAATCAATTTCTTCCTGCCTTGTTTTAGCTCCTTCTGAAAGAATTGGTTTATCAAAATGCACTTTAATTGTCCCTCTTTTCAATCTATAAGTTCCTTTCGGCATTATTTTATTCGAACCAACAATTGTAGTTGGAATAATTGGATAGCCAACCTGCGTTGCTAATCGGAATGCCCCACGTTTAAATGGTTGGATTTCACCAGTTTTACTTCGTGTTCCTTCAGCAAAAACCACGATTGATATATTTTGTTTTTGCATTTTTAATTTTGCTTCTTCAATACTTTTTAGAGCCTTTTCATAGTTTTCTCTGTCAATCATTACATAAGGTCCCATTGCAAGTTGCCAACCAAAGAATGGAATTTTTGCAAGTTCTTTTTTAAATATCATTGCCATTCTATTAGGAATAGTTTTTTGAAGAACAACAATATCGTATTGGCTGGAATGATTTGATACGAAAACATAAGTTTTATTTTTATCTAAATTCTCCAAACCAGATATTTCCAGTTTTATTCCACTCAACCAAAGCACACCACCGGAGAAATATTTTGATAATTTGAAGTAAAGAGTATGACTCCTATCAGTTAACGCAAAAATCATTGCAAAAATAGAACAAATAAAGGTATGCACTACAATTAAAAAAATCTTTATCGTAGTAATCATAATTTACTTTCAAAAGTGAGGTCGGACCGAAGAGGAATGTTTTTCGCATTCGCAAATCTTTCAATTGCATTTATTCTATTTTTAATTGAAGGATGGCTGTAAAAAAACCATTCAACAAAAGGATGAGGTTCTCTGTCCCCCAAATTCTGATCAGTTAATTTTATCAAGTGTATTTTTAAACGCCAATGGATTTCTGGTTTCGTCAACTGCATATTCGTCAGCTTCATATTCAAACTTTCTGCTTAAGATATTTCCTATTGGGGATTGAATTAATCCTATTAACATTGACCACAATGCTAATAACGGCAAAGCTGCAACTTGAGTAATACCAGAGAAACCAAACCAACTAAGTGAATTTTGATATAGTAGTGCAATTAAATAAAGCGTTAAAAAACTTGATACGGTTCCAATAGTAATATTTTTAATGATATGTTTCTTTTTAAAGTGACCAAGTTCGTGAGCAATCACAGTTTCTATTTCATCTTCGGTATAATTATCGAGTAATGTATCACCAAGAATGATTCTTTTTGTTTTTCCTAAGTCCAGTAAACGCTGCATTAGCTTTTTTAGTATTCTTGCTCATATTGAATTTATACACATTATCAACCTTAAGTTTAGCATTTTATGCAAGAATTCTTATTCTTTCTTTTAAATTTTCATTTTCAATTGGTGAGATTTTATAGAAGATCGGGAAAATCAGTATCGGGAATATTTGTGATAGCACAACAGAAATAAAAAACATTAGTACTGCAAATGGAAGCCACCAAATTTCACCAAATTGTATAAGTGCAAAGTAAAATAACAATAGAATCGGAACACCAATCACCAAAGACACAAGCAGTGCTTTTAAACCTTCCGAAATCCATTCCCAAAATGTTTGATTTGAAAGATTGTATATATGCTCAAGATAAAACCCTGTGTAGTAATTTACAGGAAATGAAAGTATCGAACCTGCTAATCCCAAAACAAACAAAAATGCAAGGAAGAGTGAATACTGATTGGTAAAATAATTTGAAAGATATGTTTCTAGTCGTGTGCTGTAACCAAGCCAAATAAAAAGCAGGATAAAAATGAAAGAGATTATACTTTCACTAATTCCGATTGCAAGCTTGATATTATTATATTTTTTAGCACTTTTCACAGAAACAAAAATAGCTAAAGTGTTTTAGGGAAGCAACGTAGACAAGCTAACTGGAAATTGACTAATTATATTTTTTCAACAGCGGAATTTTCAATCCACCCGACTTTACCATCGGCCAATTTTATTTTAGTCCAATTATCGATCTTATCCTCAAGGCTGACTTTTAATCCTTCGTGTATTACAAATGCATCGGTACTTTTCTGATCAGGTGAAGTTTTAACTGTAGTAGATTGCTCAACTATAACACCACTAATTAGATTTTCTTCTCTGTTTATCTTGACAATCAAAAGTGAAAGTACCATTAAGAAAACAGCAAGTATTCCTAAACCGGAAAAAAGTATAAGTTTTTGTTGGAAGACTGATTTTGCGAAAAAATATATTACACCAATCAAAATCAAAATAATAAAAAAAGTGTATGCCAGGTACGTCCAACCATTTACAGTCAAGGAAGCAAGGATTGACTCCCACCACTCAAAAAGAAAAAATGTTGGCAACGGTTGTATTCTATCTATTGTACTTAGATTTGCAAAAGCTAAATTGTGTTTAACATCTTCATCTGAGGGAGATAACTTAAGTGCTCTTTCATAGTTTAGGATTGAATAACCAAGTTTTCCAATTCTATAATATGAATTTGCCAGATTGTAATAAAGAGATGTTCCTTCATAACCATCGTGTTTTAGTTCTTCATAAATTTTAATCGCATTATCAAACTCACCATTTCGATAATACTCACCTGCCTGCTGCATTTGTTCATCGACATTTATTGCAGATACGACTCCAGTAAATACGACCAGAAATATGAATGAAAAGAAGAAAAAATATCTTTGGTATTTAGCTCTGCCATTAAACATTTTTCTTAACCAGGATATATTTTTCGAGATTGATAATTACATCAGCAATTTCATTATACATGCCTTCCATTGCAGTTGATTTTTCAGCTCCAGGTGCAAACCTTACAAATTCACATTTTTCAGCACCGGTTTTAAGATTTGAAATAAGCTCTTCAGATATTTTTGAGCTTCTCAATTCTTCAGAAGCTCTCTCAATTGTAAATTCAGATTTTGGAATGTGAAGTTTATCTTCTAAATAACCGAACAAGGCGCTTGAAAGTTCAGTGTAAAACTCTTTATAATTTTGTGAGTCCATTAATTTCTTCGCAGTTTTCAAACGATTCTTTGCAACCTTCTGGGCTTTTTGATATCGAAGCAGAACTACATTTCCGTGGATCTTATCATATCTCCTTTTCCAACCAATAATCCCCACACCAAGAATGATTGGTAAAATACTCGCAATCAAAAATCCAGCTGAATTAAAAATATAATTCTCTTTTTTGCTGATGTCGTTATAAGAAGTTTTTATAAACCGTATGTCCGTTCCCAGTTCTTTTATATCTTCTTTGCCTACTGCTTCTGTTGATGCCTGTTTATCTCCAGGTTTGATATCAATGTTAAATGACTCCGACTTTAAAGTAACATATTTCTTTTTATCTGGATCGAAGAAGGAAAATTCAATTGGAGGGATTTCTCTTTTACCAACCACACGTGGAACGAATAAAAATTCACCCGTTTTGCTGCCTGTTATTTTTCCTGATCTGTTTATCTGTTCATTTACTTTAGGTTCATACTTTTCAAATCCGTTTGGAAGATTAACTTCCGGCATTTCAAGTAATTTAATATTTCCTGAACCGGATATTTTAATATTTAAAGTTAATGGCTCATTAGATTTTACAGTTGTGTTATTAAGCTTTGCATCAAATGAATAATCTCCAACAGCTCCTTTAAATGATTCAGGTTGATTTTGTGGTAATGGTTGAACCTCAACTTTGACTACATTTGATTTTGCATTAAACTCATAAGTTTGAGTTCTTCCGAATGGGTCTCCAAAAAAGTCATCCCAAATACTATTTCTACCACGCTGCTTTTGTATTTCGACTGGAACGGTTAATTCAAAAGGGGTTACCTCCAGCGAACCCGTTTGTGTTGGAAACAATGCAACTTTTTTCAAAACTCCGACTCGAAATTGTTTCCCATTAATCATTTCAGTTCGGAAACTGATATTATTAGGTGTTTCTAATTCCTCAGCCCAGAATCCCTGATACTGTGGTAATTTATTTATCCCCATTTGTGATGCAATGCTGAGACGGGTATAAAGCTTATAAACTACAGTAACCTGTTCACCTTTAAAAACTTTTGATTTGTCGACTGATGCTTTGATATAAAGATTTTTAGCGATTTCTTCCTGCGAAATCTGATCGTCGTTTTTTTGCTGTCTTGGTTTATCTGCTCCTTTAACAACTGTAATCTTAATTGGTTCAGTTTTATACGTTTTACCACCTTGCATAATACTCGCAGAACCAATAGTAAATTTTCCTAATCCTTTTGGCTGAACCACATAGTTATATGTTAGTGAAGCAGACTGTGCACCATTAATAATTTGAATACTTGTAGATTGGTTTGGACCAGATAATATTAAAAAATTTTCAATTGTAGGTGGAGAAAATTTTGATAGGTTGTTGATACTTGATCCCGAAAACGTGAACGATACCTGGAATCTTTCATTGTCTGCTACAGTTGTTTCATTAACTGATGCTGTAAACTCTTGAGCAAACATAATTTGCTGCCATAAAACTGTCAAACAGAAAGTTAAAACTAACAATACACTTTTTTTGATGATTGACATTTGACGTTTGACGTAATCCATTACCAATCTTTTTCAGTTTTAATTGGTTGCCCTTTAATTTTTCTTAATTGTTTTTGTAAATCTTTTTCATTTTCCTTTAATGCGTTCAAGATTTTTTCGGCTTCCTTTTTTGTTAACTCCTGTTCTTTTTGTTCCTTTGATTGCTGCTGCTGTTTTTCTTGATCCTGTTTTTGCTGATCTTTTTTCTGCTTATCCTGGTTTTGTTGATCTTTATTTTGTTGGTCCTTGTTTTGATCTTTCTTGTCTTTGTTCTGATCTTTATTTTGATCCTGATTCTGCTGCTGATCCTGATTTTTGTTTTTAAGCTGATTTAAGGCATACGAAAGATTGTATTTGGCTTGCTGATCATCGGGATTAAGTTTTAAGGATTCTTTATAAGCACCAACACTCTCTTTTACTTTTTGAGATTTAAGTAGTGAATTTCCAACATTATAATAAATCTTCGATTTATCTAAATCATTTTTTGCATCCACCATTGCGGATTGATATGACTTCATTGCTTCATCGTAACGCTGTTGTTTGTAATATGCATCACCCAGATTGAATTTAGCCTCAAAATTATCAGGTGACTTCTCAGCACCTTTTTTAAAACTAACTTCTGCATCTGAAAACTTCTGATCTTTATAAAGCTTCACTCCATCATTCACCAAAGACCTTGTCGATTGTGCGAATGTGAAAGTCATGCCCAGAAATAATATTGACGCAAAAACTGATACGCTAAATCCTGATTTTCTCATTGCTCTAATCCTAACTTCTTATTAATTCTTGCATATAATGGTGATTTTTTTTCTGATATAAAAAACTCAAATATTAATAAAATCAGGGCTGGAATAAGAAAAAAGTAAAAACGATCCTCATAGTCAGTTACTTTCTTTACTCCAAATTCTGTTTGTTCAAGTTCTGACAATTCGGTGTAGATCTTATCAAGATGATCCTCATAATTTGTCCCTTGAAAATATTTCCCATTTCCATCAATAGCAATTTTCTTTAGTACCTCTGCATCAAGTTTTGTAAGTACAGTATTCCCTTCTCTGTCTTTTTTAAAACCAACTAATTGATTGCGGTTATTGTATACCGGAATAGGGACACCGGCTTGCGAGCCTAATCCAATTGTATAAATTTTAATACCTCTCGATACCGCGCTTTCAACTGCTTTCTGAACATCGCCTTCGTGATCCTCGCCATCTGTTATAGCAATAATAACTTTCTGTGTGCTTAAAGTATCAAATGATGCGGTCGCCAGATTAATTGCAGAAGCAATTGCCGTTCCTTGCGAAGGTACTGAGTTCACGTCTACAGCAGATAAGAAAAGATTTGCTGCAGCATAATCAGTTGTTAATGGTATTTGGACATATGCCTGACCGGCAAAAATAATTAAACCAATCCTGTCACCACGAAGTTTATTAATTAAATTTGAAATCTGATACTTTGCTTTTTCAAGTCTGTTTGGTTTAATATCTTCAGCCATCATTGAATTAGAAACATCAAGTAAAATAAAAACATCAATGCCAGTTTGTTTTACTTCCTGCATTTTAGTCCCAACCTGCGGATTTGCCGCTGCCAAAACCAGACACGATAATGCAACTAAGATTAGCACGAACTTTGTCCACCGTTTTAAATTACTATCGGTTGGGAACAGTGTTTTGTGAAGTTCTTTATCAGCAAAGTTTTGTAAAAGCTTTTTTCTGTTTCTGCCTATGTACCAAAACAGTGCAACCAACACTGGCAGTAGATAAAGTAAATTCAAATATTCAGGATTTGCAAATCTAAACATCGTCTACGGCAATTTCCTTAAAATTGTTCGTGATAATCCAAGTTCCACAATTAACAAAATAAGTCCGCCCCAAAGCCAACTATAATATTTTTCACTCGCATTTTTATACGATGTAATTTCAATTTTTGTCTTCTCAAGCTTATCTATTTTATTATAAATTTCTTCCAGAGCACGATTGTTTGTTGCACGGAAGTACTCGCCACCGGTTATGTTTGCAATTTTAGTAAGCATTGCTTCATCAATTTCAACCGGTACCATTTGATAGCGTGTACCGAATGGAGTTTGCACGGGATACGGCGCTTCACCTCTTGTTCCAACACCAATAGTATAAATTCTAATTCCAAATGCTTTCGCAATTTCAGCAGCACTGATTGGATCAACTTCCCCAGCATTGTTAACACCATCAGTTAATAGAATAATTATTCTACTCTTTGCATCACTTTCTTTTAGCCTGTTTACTCCGTTAGCAATTGCATTTCCAATGGCGGTTCCGTCCTGAATCATTCCACTTCGAATATCAAGAAGTAAATTTCTAAGCACGCTATAATCAATAGTTAATGGACATTGTGTGAAAGCTTCCCGCGAAAAGACAACCAATCCAATTCTGTCTGAAGTTCTGCCTTCCACAAAATTATCAATCACATTTTTTGCGGCTTCAAGTCTGTTTGGTTTAAAATCTTCCGCGAGCATACTTCCCGAAATATCAAGGACCATTGCGATATCAATTCCTTCAGTTGTTACATTTTCGCCGGAGGTAAAGCTTTGAGGTCGTGCGAGTGCAATAATTAGTAATCCAATCGCAATCAGTCTTACTGCAAAAGGGATATGTCTTAATTTTTCACGGATTGTTGAAGGAACATCTTTAAAAATATTTAACGAGGAGTACTTAACCGAGGACTGGGTTTTCATTCCTCTGAATAAATACCAGCTAATCATTAACGGAATTATAACCAATAAATAAAGAACCCAAGGATATGCAAATGTAATTCCATTAAACATTTTGTACCTCTTCCTCAACCTGTGCCGGCTCATTTGAGATCGTTAGAGTTACAATTTCCTTTGCCTGATTCATCATTGTTTCATTCACTGATGGAAGAGGTTGAAACTTCGCAAACTTTACAAGGTCAGCATTATTCAGAAAGTCATTTGCAATATTCAATATATTTTCTGCTGAAGAAACTTTCCTAAGCTGCATCATTTGTTCAGAAGTAGTTAATTCGAGAGCAGGAAGTTTAAATCGCTCTGCAAAATAGCCGCGTATGATTCCTGTTATTTTTGAATGGTATTCTTTTACTTGTCCCTTCTGCCAGAGTTTTTCATTTTCAAGATTATTTAATGCAGTTAAAGCTCTTACATGTGCAGGGATTCTAATAATTTTCTTTTTAATTGGTTGTTCAGCTTTCTTCTTTTTGTATCTTCGATAAAAGTAATATGCAATAATCAGAAGAACTAAAACTATGAACGCAATCATTAGAATGAATTTCCAATCGAGTGGAATTGTCAGAGGATCCTTCACATCTTTTATGTCAGCCTGCTGTTGGACAGCGACTGTATGAACTGTAAAGTTGACTGGGTTAGAAAGTATAACTTTTTCTTCATTGCTTCCCAGCACTTTATATTTAACAGGAATGGGGGGAAGAGTAATTGAAGCAGAATCGTAATAAGAAATTGTGTATCCGTAAGTAGTTGACTTAATATTATCTGTTTCCTTTGAAACAGGCGCTAATTCATTTATAACTTCAACATTTTTCAAACTATCTCTGATTACCGGAACACTGACCACAATATTTTTATCCGCTCTGATTTCAAGTGTGTAATTGATAAAATCACCAACCAGATAATCACTTGAATCAACTGAAGCTAAAGCAGTTACAGATTGAGAAAATAAGTTAATGCTCAGTATAAGTGAGATTATAAAATATTTAAACACACCAGTTACCATCTTTTTTCACGCATTCTAAAAAAATTAACAAGCGGAGCTATATAATTTGATCCAGCTTGAACGTAAACACTATCTAATCGGCTTGTAATAAAAAGCGATCTTCTTTTTGCCTGAATTTCTTGTTTCCTTTTTGACAGTGCTCTCTGGACACGTGCACTACTTGTATCAACCCAACGTTCTTCATTTGTTTCTGCATCTGATAATTTTATCAAACCCATTTTAGGAATTTCAGATTCACGTCTATCATCCAGAACTATTCCAATTAAATCGTGTTTTTTTCCGACCACACGAAGAATTTTCTCATAACCATCATCCATAAAATCTGAAAGTAGAAAAACTATTGAACGTTTTTTTATTGCTCCGTTCATAAACTCAAGTGATGTTCGAAGATTGGTTTTGTTTCCTTCCGGTTCGAATGAAAGAACCTCACGGACAATTCTTAATACGTGTGAATTTCCTTTTCTTGGTGGGACGAACTTTTCAACCTTATCAGTAAAAAGAATCAACCCAACTTTATCGTTATTTTTTAATGCTGAAAACGCAAGGATTGCACTAAGTTCCGCGGCAACTCTTTGCTTCGTCTTAGAAAGCGAACCAAACATTTGTGAACCGCTAAGGTCAACCATTAAAATAACTGTCAGTTCTCTTTCCTCTTCAAATATCTTTACAAAAGGATGACCAAACCGCGCAGTTACATTCCAATCAATATTTCTGATATCGTCGCCAAACTGATATTCACGAACTTCAGAAAATTCCATTCCTCTACCTTTAAATACAGAATGGTATTCTCCGGAAAAGACCTGGTTCACAAGGCCTTTAGTTCTAATTTCAATTTGTCTGACTAATTTTAATAAATCTTTAGTTAGCATATATTCAATCGCTGTTTATTGTCATCACGAACGAAGTGAAGTGATCTCAGCTTTAAAATTGTTGCAAAAGATTGCTTCGTCGCAAACTCCTCGCAATGACATTTAACAAAAAGTTATTTATTATGGTACTTCAACTTTATTCAGTATTTCACTAATGATAGATTCAGAAGTAATTTCTTCAGCTTCCGCTTCATAAGTCACGGCAACTCTGTGTCTCATAACATCGTAACAAATTGCTCTAACATCTTCAGGAATTACGTAACCTCTTCTTTTAATAAAAGCCATTGCTTTTGCACCAAGCGCAAGATTTATTGTCGCTCTAGGTGATGCACCGTAACTTATTAACTCAGAAAGGTTTGCTAATCCAAATTCTTTGGGCTTTCGTGTTGCAAACACAATATCAAGAATATACTTTTCTATTTTTTCATCGATGTACACCTGGTGAATTAAATCTCTTCCTTTAAGAATATCTGCAGGTGTGATAACAGGATTAGGTATTCCCAGTGTCTCATTAATGTTGTGCCGCATTATCTGCAGCTCTTCGTTGCGGTCAGGATAGGTTATTTTAATTTTCAACATAAATCTATCCACTTGTGCTTCAGGTAATGGATATGTTCCTTCCTGTTCGATTGGGTTCTGTGTGGCTAAAACAAGGAATGGCTCTTCTAGCTTAAAAGTTTGCTCTCCAATTGTGACCTGTCTTTCCTGCATCGCTTCAAGAAGTGCACTTTGAACTTTGGCAGGGGCACGGTTAATTTCATCTGCAAGAATAAAGTTTGAGAAGAGCGGTCCCTTCCTGATGAAAAAATTTCCATCTTTCTGATTGTAAATTTGTGTTCCGATTAAATCAGCAGGAAGTAAATCTGGTGTAAACTGTATCCTTTGAAATTTTGCTTTCATTGCTGCCGCAAGTGTCTTGATTGCCAGGGTCTTTGCTAATCCTGGAACGCCTTCTAAAAGAATGTGTCCGTTACCTAAAAGCCCTACTACTAACCTTTCCACCATTTCCTTTTGACCAACAATGACTTTCCCAATCTCGGAGAAAAGTAAATCAACAAAAGCACTTTCCTGTTTTATTTTCTCATTTAACTGTGCAATATCCACTGTGAACCTCTCAAATATTGAATTAGTGTGATAAATTAAGGAATTAAATACGATTAGACGGTAACAAACATATAAATGTTGCGTTTTTTAATCAAGAAACTTAGAAAAGTCCTTCGGTAATTAATTATTGACGATCTTAAGATATCTGCTTTCATCAGATGACTAGCCAGTAGAGCATATTAAAATTGACATATTATCTTTCATTATAATTAAATTTGTATCCATGAAAATTTTTCTATCAATACTACTTCTTTGCATTCACATCAATTTTGCACAGGAAAGTTCCATAGCAATAATAGCTGAACCTCAAGTTGGCGATGAATCAAATGCGGAAAATTTAATCAATGCTGTAAATGATATTAATAAAAGAGTGAATATTTATCGGGTGGTTGTACTTGGGAATATCACAGCAAATGGAAAGTTTGATGAGTTTATTTGGGCGCAAGAGATTCTTGATGGATTAAATGTCCCCTATTCAGTCGTTGGAGGTGACAAAGATTATCTTCTGAGTGAAGGCAATGGTTCAGAAATTTCTCAGATATGGGGCAGCGATGAAAATATTTTTGATACCAAGGGTTACTCGCTTGTTTGCATAAATACTTTAGTCCCTGATTTTCCAGAGGAAAAATATATTGATGTGGAAACTATTACATCACTAAAGAAAAATATATCTGGATTGCAGACAAGTAGAATATTAACTTTTTCGTATTACCCTGTTGAATTTTCTGTAAATAGCTACAACTTCTTTGAACCATTTCTAAATAAAAAAATATTTTCATTTGTGAGTAGAGAAGAAAAGAGTGATAAAAATAAGTCCACTTATGAAGGTTTATACCTTAACAGAAGAGATGCGTGGGGTTATTTGCTAGTATCAACACAAAAAGATGATTTAATAATCAAAAAGATTTTGAGTGATGAGATAAACAAAAAGATAAAACCAGAAATTATCACTTCAAATTTTAGTAAACCAATGCTTCTTGAGTCAGAAAGACCAGCAAGTTTTATTCAAAAGGAAAGCATCATATGGTTAAATAGTTTTGATAAAACGATTAACCAATCATCTGTATGCCGTGGTGATAAGATATTTGTAGCATATAAGAATGGAATAGTACAATGCTTAAACTCTGATGGAAAAGAAAAATGGCACTTTGAAACTAATAAAAGAATAAGTAACCCTCCAATAATTGATAACGATATTCTCCTTGTTGCTTCTGAAGATGGGGATATAATTACTCTCAATATAAATACAGGTAATCCGTATCAGATAATCGGTATCGGTGAGAAAATAACTTCAGGTGCTTCGATAGTTGAATTTGATGTTGGTGGGGATAAAACAAAAGCTGTTCTGGTTGGGACTCAATACGGAAATATTTATTGTTATGATTTATATACTCTCAACCCAATATGGACGCAACAACTATCCGATACGGATTCTGATGTGAAAATAGTTTCCAAAATTGTCTCCTCAAATAATAAAATCTTCTTTTTTGATAATGATAATTCAGTCTATTGTCTGAGTGCAATGAATGGATTACTAATATGGAAATTCCAGGTTTCAAAAAGTGGCTTGAAATCGGATTCGGATATTTTATCGAAAAATAATTCGCTTTACCTGATTGATAGATCTGGTAATTTGTTCTGCGTTGATGCGCTCTTAGGAGAAAACAAATGGAACTTGAAAAACATCAACGCTAACGGCTTAATAAAAGTAAACAGTAAAAACGAACTTATCCTTCCGACTACAAAAAATAAAATTGCAGCTATATCTGCGAAGTTGGGGAAAATTACAACTGAGATTGAACTGCCCGGAAATTCAAAAAATGAAGTCATCACTGACATATTGATTTTAGATGACAAAATGTTAGTTGGATGCAGTGACGGCTGGGTCTATAAAATAAACTCTAAGCATAAAGTTGAAAAATTATTTCGGAATGGAATAGCACCAATAATTTCACTTATAGAAGTTAACGGCAATTGTCTGGTCACTGATTATGACGGACAACAAACACTTCTAAATGTCTCCTCTGGTAATAAATGATTAAACACTTTGATGGGTTTATTTTTGACATTGATGGAACACTAACCTCAACTAATCAACTAATTTTTGATTCATTCAATCATATTGCAGATAAAATATTTGAACAAAATCTTTTGTGATGAAGAAATTATTGCAATGTTTGGTCCTCCGGAAAATAATATCATTAAACAATTATGCGGAGAAAATATTGAAGCAGCGAAAAATGATTATTTCACCTATTATAGTAAAAATCACTGGAAGGCAGAGCTTTATCCTGGGATAATTGATATTCTGAAATATTTGAGAAATCAGAATTATCCTCTTGGCATATTTACTGGGAAAGGCAGACAGGCATCATTAATTACTCTTAATAAATTAGGAGTTGATCAATACTTCGATTTGATTGTGACCGGTGACGATGTTATAAATCATAAACCATCCCCCGAAGGTATTTTGAAATTTGTAAACAAGTTAAAGTTAAACCTGAGAGAGTTTTAATGATTGGAGATTCTGTTAGTGACATTAAAGCAGCTAAAGATGCTAGCGTTAAAATCGCATCCGCACTTTGGGATAGTTATGGAATTGAAGAAGTTAAAAAGCTACGGAGTGATTATTACTTTCATTCAGTTGAAGAACTGAAAGAATTTTTATTGAAAGCTAACTGAAACATGTCTATATCTCATTTAACTCTCATTTGAATAAAGCAGTAGTTCTTCATTTGTCTCAGGCTCATTTATATACGATTTAAAACTAAATCCCAATTTTATTAATAGTTCCTGGGAAGCGATGTTATCTTTAGTTGTGATTGCAACAACTTTATTTATGCCAAGCGTTTGTTTCCCGTCCTTCAATACTGCAGCTGAAATTTCAAACGTATAACCTTTTCGTTCATACTCCGGCAATAATGCAAATCCGATATCTACGGAATCAAGATAATCTCTTTTGATGAAGCCGCTTATTCCAATCGGGATATGCGATTCTTTTAACTCATAAACATACAAACCATAGCCGTTGGTTTTATAACTATTGATTAGTTTATCATTAATATAATCTTCAGCATCTTTTAAAATTTTAATGTTCCTGTCGCCAATATATTTTATCCACTTTGGTGAATTTAGAAGACTGTAAAAAAATTGTTTGTCCGAAGGTTCTGCTTCCCTAAGTGTTAGACGTTGAGTATTCAAGATTATTTTATCCAAAGAGTATTCCTAAATGTTATATGATATGTATATTTAATAATCTAATTGTCTAATTGTTTAGCCTCTCTTCAGAAACACCAATCACCATACCGTCGGGGTCTAAGTACTGTGCAATCATTGCTCCAAAAACTTCTTTCGGTTCCTGAACGCATTCAACACCATTTTCAATCATTCGTTTGTGGAATTCACCAATGTTTGGGACACTAAATCCTGTTCTGCATCTTCCCGGTGGCTCAGGTTTAGGCTCTTCTTTTACCCAATTGGTTACATCACTTTTATGAAGCGCGAGTGTAACACCCTCAGTTGCAAATTCTGTCCAATGAGTAGTTTCAAATTTTAAAGGCAAGCCTAAAATATTTTTGTAAAAACCGATAGATTGTTTCATATCACTTACAAAAACAATTGCAAAGTCTATTTTCACTTTCGCCTCCAGAAGTTAATCTATCTATAAACGTTATTTATTTTTCTAAACATTTCTTTACAAATTCTAAAATGATAGGGTTTGGTTCGTTCTCTGTTGAAGTAAGTGCGGGTTGAAATAAAGTTGCAACGAAAAACGGGTGAGATTTTATTTCAAACGATCTCATTTGTCCATCATCAGACTTGGTAGTAAAGTTAAGTCCGTTTGAAGATAATAGATTGATGAATTTTGGGTTGATTCCATAATTACAATAATATCTGCCAACAAACTTTTCTTTTTTGACATTACGATAAATAATTGAATCATTATCAATTATTTCAAGATTTTCCTTCTGCTCAATTAATGAACAGGATAATTTTGAGACAACTAAATTTTTTGAGTCTGGATGTGATTCTTCGTGATTGGCGTTATCAATTCCGCAAACATTCCTCGCAAACTCAATGATCATATACTGAAAGCCACCGCAGTTTCCAAAAGTTAGGATACTGTTCTCCCTAGCATACTTAATTGTGCTTATAACATTTTCATCATTCTTGTAAGGAGTGCCGGGTGCAAGCCAGAGTCCGCAGTAAATTTTATTAAATGCAGATTTAAAATCGAATATGTCAGTTGCAATCCAATCAAATTGAATCTCACTTCCAAAAAACTTTTTAACCTGCCTCGTACTGTCATTCAACGCGTGGTGAGTTTTGTAGATTGGATTGAAATCACCGAGTATTGCAATTTTCTTAACCAAAATATTTTCCCTTATTTATCAGACCAGACTGCAAATTCATTACCGCAAGGATCAGTGAAATGAAATCGTCTTCCTCCTGGAAAAGAGAAAATTGGTTTTATAATTTTCCCTCCGTCATTTTCAATTTTGGATTGAGTTTTCTCTAGTTCGCTACTGTAAAAAATAATCAATGCACTCCCCTTTTCTGTTGAAGTAATTAACTCAGATTTGAAAAAACCGCCATCAAGAACTCCATCGGAAAATGCTGTATAATCCGGTCCATAATCTATAAAGTTCCAGCCAAAAACATTTATAAAAAATTTCTTAACTGCTTCAATATCTTTGGCAGGAAGTTCCAGATAATTAATTTTTTCGTGTTTGCTCATTTCACTTTAACTTTTTTGGAAACGAACTATTTCACAATCGCAAGTTTCTGAGTTACATCCTGAGATTTTTCTCCAGCCTGCATAATCACTTTGTAAATGTAAACTCCGTTTCCAATCGGGTCTCCATCTTCGTCTCTTCCATCCCAATAAATTTTATTGAAGTCAAATCTCAGATCTGAAGCATTCAAATAAATGTCTTTAATCAAGCGACCGGCAATTGTAAATATTTTAATTTGAATATTGTCAGGGATTTGAGTCAGCTTGAAAGTAAAATAAGTTTCACCACTTGTTGGATTCGGATAATTATAAACATACAGAAGTTGCGCTTCATTTGAGATCTGAAAATATTTTTCTACTCCACTTGAATCTACAATATTACCCTCAGAATTTTTCCACAAAACTTTCAATGAATATTCACCATCAGATAAAATAGGAGCAAAATCTACTTTAACTTTTGGATTTTCGTTTGAGAACGTATAACTGATTATTGAAGTATCAGGTGGAATTAAATCATCATTTAAATAAACCATTACTGCAGAAGGATCAGTTATTGGTAAAAGCGATTCATCATTCAGTTCAATTTGGATTTCAGGATTTGGAGATATATAGTCACCATCAACAATATCATAACCATCAAATGTCAATGTGATTTCAGGAACCGTAGTATCGGGCTGAACAAAAAATGGAATGCTAAAAAAGTTATTATCTTCAAATAATTCTTTAATTTCATTATCTGGATCAATATTTATTAAAAATGATTTGGAACCGCTACCAGCTGAAGTGTTGTAAGAAATATAAAACAACTTCTTTTGATCATAGCTCAAAGAATCAATCCTTTGAGAAAAAACCGTTTGTCGTGAATTGTCTTCATTATTAACTTCCACTTTAACATCAAAACTGTCCGCTTTACTTTCTCCAACATTGTAAACATAAAATGATAATCCAATCTCTTCCCCTATAGTTACTGAATCAGCAGTTGTAGAAACGACCTGATAGTTGGTTGCAAGTTCGGGGACTAAATCATAGTCGATCTTAACTGATTTGATTTGCGGAGTAGATCCATCTTTATTTGCGTCAACATTAAAATTGAAACTCAGTTCGTCTATGTTCTGATTATTAAGGCTTGATATGTTAATAACATTATTATTCCAGGACAACTCGCTCAGAGTGTCAACCTGGGGTTTATGAACAATTGGCTTGATCTTTATATTGTTGTAATTGTCAATTGAATCAACATCAATGCTCATTGATTTCCATTTACCAGCATTATTAATTCTACTTGTTTCGAACCATCCTGAAAGAGTCTTACTGAAAAAAGTCGTATCAAATTCTACTGGACCTGTTCTGGAAAATGCTTCAAAAACACTTCCTTGAGCGGCATTCTTTTTACCAAGCAAGATCCAGGAGGATCCCCATCCAACGCTATCGATATAAACACTTCCGAATTTATGTAAAATTATTTTAAGACTATCATTTATATTATATCCACCACAATCTCCACCAATACCAATGGCCACCAATTTACCTTCAGGGATTGATGACAGATAATTATAATATGCCGGATAATTATTCGGATCATTCCAATTATTAAACCATCTATACTCCTCGAATTGAAAAGTTGCATCATTAATTATTACTATATGATGACCACAGCCTCGTGAATTTTCTGTATAATCAATCCCGTCCAGTGAGATTTTAGCCAATCCTCCAGATTCAAAACCGGCAGAACTGATAATTAGTGGTATGTAACGATCTTTAAGACTAATTACTCCATTTTCATATTTCATACTCTGAAATTGAAATCCACTTACAGAGTTCGAATCAATAACAGCAAAATTATATTTAGCCGAGTCGCTGAAGATGAAAGAATTTCTTTCAAATATTGTTTGTGGCGACGATGTAAAACTTGTTTTGTACCAATATCTTTTCCCACTTACGAGATTAGTAAATGAGAAAGGAGTAATTAAAGAATCAAACTTTAATTTATAAGCTGATTCACCTATAAAATCAGGATTTGAACTTATTCTAATCAGTATTGAATCGGTAGCAGGTTTTTTTACTGAATTAAGAAAGGTTAACTTTTCATCACTTGAGATTTTTATAGTGTCTGCTACAATAGCTCTTACCGAAGTTGTTAAAACTATAAATTGGACAGTAGCAGAATTATCATCCTCATATAATTCATCTAATTCATTTAGATCATCAAGAACAATTCTCAGATTGTGCTCACCCTTCTTACTTTTAACCGGAATATAGACATTGATAATTTTATCATTTAAAGGCAGATCATCTCTAATAATAGTTTCGAAGACTAATTGGTTACTCCACCTGTCTTCAATTCTTATATTAAATTGACTGCTGTCAACAATTCCAAGGTTCCTATATGAAATCTCAACAGCTATCGAATCAAGATTATCATCAAGGTACGGAGGAATTTTAATATCACCCGGTTCAATAACAAGATTAGGTTTTTCTGGAATCTTGAGCTTAACTATGGGGTCACCAATTAAAGTATTACAAAGGATAAACAGTTTATTCGTTTCTGAATATCCATAATCCCCCAATAATTTCATTTTAGCAGTTAAATGAGTCAGCCCAGTAGTAATCTTTTTTTCTTTTAAGAGTTTTTGAAAATAAAGTTGAGGAAATGTATAAGATGTCGAGGTAAAGCCTAAACAAGAATTACCCAGGTAGGCAATGGCATCACCATCGAGTCCATTAACAAATTCTTCTGAAAAAGAGGTAATATCGAATTCTGCAAATTTCCCCGTCGAACAACCGAAATCATTTATAAGAGGATATTTATTAAATTTATTTTTAAGATCATCCACACTTTCAATACCATTATCCCAAACCTTTGTTCCACTATGACCAACATATGAAACAATGATACCGCCATTGTTAAAAACACTATCAATGTATTCCTGAGGAAATGATCCGAAATTAGTTCTCGGATGATCTGTTGCATACAATTGACCAACATAACCACCAGTCGGATAATTTTGTATATAGTTCGTCCTCAGATTATCATTAACATTTTTGCAAATTATTCTTTCGGATTCTGTGTTACCACCCGATAACAAAAAGTATGATTTATTCCAGACGTTATAGGGATCATTAATATATTTTAGATGCTTATTTAAATAATGCAGTACTTCAGCATCGTTCTTTGCAGGAAGTCTGCCGACGAACATTTGAGGGATAAATGAGACTGAATCCCATATCGCATACCAGTTATCAGAAACTGGATGACCGAACGATGGGACAATATTGTCTACATAAGGAGTGATCTGTTTATAATTGTGATAATCATAATTCGCTTCTCCAAGAAGAAATAAATAAGATGGTTTGGGATCCATCCAATATTGATTAGCTTGTTTAAAAATTCTTTTATTGGTTCCGGCGAAAAAAAACCGTAATTGAATTGATCATAAATATCATTTACATTTATATACTTTGCGTTCACTGAATAATTTTCTTGAATAAATTCTAAATATGAATTAGCAGAAGAGAATAGTCGTGGATTCGAAATTAGAATATAATCATCCTGAGTATTTGGATCGACTAGATTTTCAAATTGCTTTTTATAGTAAAATTTGGGTGAATGGAATTTATTTTCTTCAGCTATGAAGAACTCATCACCCGTGTTCAACGTGTCGTTAAAGAAAAGTGCATCACCATTTCTACTGAAACTAGTTAACCGCCTTTTACCTGAAATCTTGTATAATATGTAATTCGATGAAATTGCATTGTTTAATTTTAATACTTTTAACGAAGATGAAAGCGTTTGATTAAATTTGAATTTTAAAGAGTCGTTCAATATGACGAGATAGCGCGGATACTCTATTTCATACCAGTCAATAAAAATTTGGTTTTGACTTGCATTCTCAACCGGAAACGAGTGCGTCTTTAAATATTCTGACCTGTATTAAGCAAATCAGATGAAAATTCGGCGAGAAGAATTTTTTGTTCATATTTATTCATAAATCCGGAATCGTACACAGCAGGATTGTTGTTTATACTAAGACCGAGATCATGTGCATTATCATCAACCGGCAAATTACTTGAACGGCTTTGAACGCGCCAAAAAGCTTTTACAGGTTGATTGCTGACAAGATCTGAAACAAAAAACGGCTGATCAATTGTGCCTACTTCCTGTATTCCCCAAACCCAACTCTCAATGTAGATCCATTCAGGATTTTGCCAGGTTACAACGGACTTGGTATAATAATCAAAAAAAATATTCTGCTCATAATGCTCTATATTTGTATAGTAATTTACGGTATCTTGAATTCCGGGCGAATTGTAACTTACGGTATCTACCCTCTGACCCTGATCTCCATCCCAGGTTAACCAGTAAATGGTCGTATCTGAATACCTATCGATATACTCTGAGTATGGTTTATCATGCTCATTTACAACTCTGTAATTCCCGCCAGCGTAATTTTTATTACCATAAAATTCTATGTAGTCAGTATCATTAAAAAAATTATCTTCTTCTCCATGAACAAAAATCGAGATCTGATTACCTTTCAGAAATATTTTGAATGTATTAGGATTTATTGCTGAAGTATTAATTCCAAAACTTTCAAGATCCTGTTTAAATACCCTGTAAATACCGTCGTTTGCAACTCCCATTTTTAGATAATTCGAATTGAAATCTATCCAGTCATATAAAGAATCGGACTCCAAAGATCTAACTGATTTAAATTCGGGAATCATTTTACTATTAAGAATTATCTCGTCAAGACTGTCATCAAAAGCAGAAAGATTGACCGGATTAGATTTATTATTTATGAAGTTAGAATTTCCATAGCTGATATCTACCTGCAATTGTTCGATGATTTCCAGACTATTTGTTTTATCATCATAAATACAGGGATTAATGTCTAAAGCTACACAATAGATTCCTCTTAAATAAAAATAACCTTTTATAATAATTATTGACTTCGAGCTAGACGATACTATCTTATCCAATTCCAGTTCATTATAAGTCAACTGTCCTTTGTCGTCTAAATACACATTAGGATCCAGAGTGGGTAAGATAAATTTTTCTAAATGAGAATTTTTATCAGAAATTTTAAATATAGGTTTACTTTCGGGTGGTAAAGCTAATATAACTGACAGATGAGGTAATTTTGGTCTTCCCGGTAAGGATTCGTCAGTAAATTCATAATAGTCTCTTTGTACGTAATTTCCTTTTCGAACATCTCTATACTTAAATTCGGGTATGTCAATATTTACTTTAAAGCCATTATTAGTAATTCCGGATATTTTGTTTTGAGCCAAAGCAGAATTAGATGAAATTACCAGGACAATGCATGAAAATACGATTAATACAAATTTCATTTTTTCAAAATTTAACATATAATCGTAGCGATAATATTCTTTAATATTCATTTGATAAATATTGTAAATAATATTGATTATTCTAGGCAATTAATCACTGTATAACCTGATATTCAGAAGTATAACTCCTAAAAATAAAAAATATTTTTTCAAATTTTATTACGATATATTTTAATTTATTAGCGATAAAGCAGCTCTAGTTATGCAAGAAATTGTGGACAATTTGAAATCTTTTTCGAAACAGCTAAATGATTTTTGATAAACTACTTTTAGACCCCGCAGAAATTGTTGACCGAATCATTGCCTCAATTAAAAAAAGGGAACATCTATTATTTACCTACTTCAACCAGCACTGTTTCAATGTTTACTGGGAAGACGAAAAATACAGAAATCTGCTGGATAATAAGTTTGAAGCCTTTCAAGCTGATCTTGGAATTTTTATAGCCTTCAAATATTTTAGAAAACAGAATGTAAAGAGAATAGATGCAACAGCTATGAATCGGGAAATAATAAATATACTTATCCAGGAAAAAATTCCTATTGGATTAGTTGGTGGAAATTTCAATCCAGAATTTATTAGAAAGAAAACAAGCGAAAAAAGAATAAATCTTGTCACTTATTTCAATGGATTTTTTAAAGAAGATCAGAGCGAAAATATTATTGCTGAATTGGCCACTTCCCGCTGTCAAGTTTACATTATTGGTATGGGTGTTCCCCGGCAGGAATTTTTTGCTGAAGGACTATCAAATGCTTCTTCTTCCAGCGTGATTATCTGTGTCGGAAATTTTCTTGAGTTTTATTTTGGGACTAAAAAAAGAGCACCTGTTTTTTTTCAGAGTATGGGAATCGAATGGATATTCAGACTTGCAACTGAACCTGTAAGACTCTGGAAAAGATATTTGATTGGTATCCCGGTCTATTTCTATAGACTATTGAAATTAAAATTTTCAGCAACTCATTTCTTATAAGCAAATCTTTGATATAGTTTAAACCAATTCAATTTACTTTAAAGAGTTATAGAAGCTTATATACTTCGGGATGATTTTTTTAGCAGTGTATTTTTCAATTATTTCATTGTGTAGGTTTTGTGCTATTCGTTCTGAGAAAAACTTATCTTTTAGAATCATTTGAAAAGATTTCACCAATTCATTTACGTTTTCACTAGGAAATAATAATCCATTAAATTTATGTTTTATTAATTCGGCTATCCCATCAACGTCACTCCCAATAAACGGTTTATTCATTAACCCTGTTTCAAGCATCACAAATGGGAAAGGATCTACTCTACTTGGTAGGACTATAAGGTCGGCAATGCTGTAGTAATCATAAATATTAATCTGTGGTTTGAGTATGAGCGCTGGTAACTGCTTTTTCAAAAAATAATTTCTCAAAAATTTTTCTTCTTCTCCCTCACCTATCATAATTAATGAAACGTCTTTATTAAATCTGCATAGTTCATCAAATGCTTGAACTAAGATATCCACTCCCTTCTCCCTGCTGAATCTTCCTACGAATATTATTAATTTTTCCTGCTTTACCTCTAGCTGGGTTTTCAATTTTTCCTCCTGAATTTCCAATTTTATATCGGATTCATCAATGATGCTCTTCATAACCTGAATTTTAACTTGAGGACTGTCAAAATATTGGATAAGATGATTCGTTATTGCGCTGCTATAAGAAATTAATTTGTCAGCACGATAGCTAAACATCTTTCTTCCATACACTTTACTATGAACAGTTGTAATAGTCTTAAATTTCTTATTGGGAATAAACGAAATAACGGTGTCAAATAATCGATGATGGTTGTGAACAATATCGAAATTATTTTTCTTTATGTAACTAAAAAGAGTTAGGTAAATTTTTGGTATTAAAGGTAATCCGTTTCCATTTATAATATTTACTTTAATACTTTGATTTCTAAATCTTTCAATTGCATCCCCTCCCAAACAAAAGATTTCATGTTCAAAAATATTTTTCGTGTTTTTTATTACAAGGTAAATATATCGCGTTACCCCAGAAGTGTAAGAAATAATATTATTAAGATGAAGAATCTTTAACATTAGATTTTAAGTATTTAAACAATGAGAATAAAACTTATCAATAGCGGTTAGCATTTCTTTATAACAATATTCATTAGTAATTCTCTCATGGATATTGCTTAGCTCATCCAAAATAATTTTATCTGAGTTGTAGAATTTTAACTTTTTTATAACCTCTTCACTACTTTTTATATAAAGAGGATAATCATTTCCGAGAATTTCTTTTACACCAGGTAGAGGATAAGCAATAATTCCCACATCAAATGAAGCAGCTTCCAGCACTACTAGAGGCATTCCTTCTGGTGCGTTCGAGAGAAATAACAGTAGATCGATACTAGTATAAAATTCTTTTACATTAAAAGATGGCATAATTAATTCAATTTTAGGATTAGCATCTGTGAGAACATTACTATAAAATTTTAGCTCTTCTCCCATCAAAATAATTTTCAAATCCGGGTTTTGTTCTTTTAACTTCGCTGAAATCTCGATTAAAACTGTGAGACCTTTTTCTTTGGTAAATCTTCCGATAAAGCCTACCGAATTCATTCTAAATTCTTTTTTCTTGAAAGAAAAAGGTTGGCTGTTTCTGATTAGCTTGAGGTTTCGTTCCTCTTTAACGTTATTAGAATATTCATCAAATACGTGCTTAGCAACCGCAACTTGATGAGTTCTTGTGACCAAATATTTTAGGATTATAAGATGTAGAGTAGAAATACTCTGCTTTGTATTATCACCTATCAAATTTCCTGAATGCAGGTGATGAATGATTCTAGCATTTTTTCTAAAAAAGAATGTCAATAGTAATATTCCTACCCCTCCCTGATGATAATGAATTATATTAAAAGATTTTTTTCTTAAATATTTTATTAACCTCCAATATTTTAAAGAGATATTTATTACTGATGTTGTGAGAACTTAGCAGGTTTTCACATTTAATTCCTTCATTTAATATTTCCCGGTAAGCATTTCCATTAAAGCAAGAAACAATTTCATGATTATATCCAGTTAGATGAGTGCTAAGTCTAGTAGCATAGACTGTAGCACCGTTGTATGATGCTTCAAGAACAATATGAAGAATTTTATTTTTCAACTACATCAACTAGTTTAATCCGATGTAAATCTATTTTGAAAGATTTATTAATAAATAAGCTCAGGCGGGAAAGAATTTTAGTTTTTCTCAAATACTTAATAACTCTATCACCTAACAGACTAACCGATAAAAATCTAACAATCCTAAAAAAATGTTTTTTAGAAATTTGAAGAGACTTCAGATAATACATTCTTGATTTAGCTACATCTCCCCTATAGTATTCAATTAATCCCATTCTATAATTGTAATTATAATCATCCATTTCTGATGATTTTCCTTTATGAATTAAATTTAAATAATCCACACCAATCTTATAAGATAATTCATTTGCATTATCAACTCTTTGTTGATCTACTCTTAATGCACGAACTCGATATTTGAGTAATATTTTTTGGAGATTATAAAATTTAACTCCCTTTAATATATAATCTAAAAACAATTTATGATCCGCAGCATAGCCATATAATTCTTCATACTGACCGTACTTGCTGAAAACATTTGATCTTATCATTACTGCAGGATGACATACAGCACTCTCAACCGGCATCATGAATTCAATTTCGTTATGATGTTCAGGATATTTTTTTTCGCAAACCACTTTTGAGTCTTCATCAATAAACAATACGTTTGAGCCTACGATATCATAATCAGGGTTATGTTTTAAAAAATATAATTGTTCCTCCAGCCTGTTTTTTCAGCAATATCATCAGCATCCATCCTTGCAATTAAAGATGATTTTGCAGCACCTATCCCATTGTTAAAGTGAGATACCATACCCTGATGGTCAGCTTTAATTAGTCTTATTCTTGAGTCTTTATATGATTCAATTATTTTTATTGAGGAGTCTGTCGATCCATCATCAAGAATGATAAATTCAAAATCTGCTAAATACTGACTAAGAATACTCTCAATCGATTCTTTCAAGTATTTCTGTTCATTATAAACAGGCATTACTATGGAAATCTTACTAACCATTCACATTCCCAAATTTTTAAATTCTTATCAATTACGATTTGTATGTACAATATTTATTTTATCTTCGCTCTTAAAACCTCATCAAACAAATTTAAGTATTGATAAGTTATTTTGTTCCAGCTAAATCCTAAAGAGAAACTTATAATTTCTTCAGATAATATATTCTTTTCATTATTCTCCAGGTAGTGAAGTTCAAGAATCTTATTTTTTCATTTTTCAATATTTCCATATGGATATACAAATCGTTTGAATACTTCGGGAAATCTTTCAGTCAGACCGACCCTATCAGAGGAGATAAAAAGAATTCCAGTATCCATAGCTTCCAATAAAGAGAGAGGAAAAGAATCAATCTTAGATGGTAGAATGAACAAATCATTTTTACAAAATTCTTTCCTCAGCTCAATTTCAGTTAAAGGTTTCCCCAAAATTAACTTGACATTTTTTGGTATTTTAATATTTCCTTTTACTTGCTGATGATAGCTATACACACTCAAAATTATTTGATTGTCAATTTCTGATAGTGCATTTAATAGAAACTCAAAAGATTTTTCTTTACGCGTTATTGAACCTACGAAAATAATCTTTATAGTATCCGTCATATCTGCATATTTTTTAATAATGCCTAAAGGATTAATTCCATTATCAACAATTTTAATTTTTTCATTTTTTACATTTAAAAATCTAGTTGAAAATCTTGCTTCTACTCTCAATAATATTTCTAAAATATCAGAATATTTTAAAACAATTCTTTCTATGATTCTGAACCGCAGTTTTTGATAGCAACTTATTTGAAGAAAATTTTTTAAAGAATAAGAGATAATGTTGTGGGAGAGATAAGCTATTTTGAATTTTAATGTAGGTTTCAGAAAAAATATCGGGAGGTAAAACGCATCGGGAGTTGTAATTTGAATAAGGTCTGGTTTATATTTAATTATAAATAAAAGAAAGGGGAAGAATCCGCTTCGAAAAACTCTTTCTCTAACTTTTTCAAATCCGAATAATTTTTGAATCCTGCTGAATTTGCTTCCATCATCAAAATAACATAAATAAGTTACAATCTATTTTCTGTGAAAAAAAATTATTAAACAACTCTCGTCCTACTTTTATTGGGGCTAATACAATATCTGAATCACTGTAAGCTCCAAGAAAAAGTATTTTCACTAAAAAATTTCCATTCTTAATTTCACTAAGTAATTAAACTGTAATAATAATACTAATAATTCAGAGGCGATTGTCGTTATAACAGCTCCCATCAGTCCAATCGTACTTAAGAGAACAACATTAAGCAAAATATTTACACCTGCACCAATAAAAGTGTAATAAAATGCATTTTTTTCTTTATTTATTGAATTTAAGGTAACACCAGTCAGATTATTTAAAAACAAAAAAGGTAAAGCTAAAACAAGCGTTATCAACAAATTTGTTGAAGAAACATATTTCTCTCCATAAGTTAATCCGATTATCATATCTGCAAAGAGATAAGTTATAATGATTGAAAATATCGCAAAGGCAAATAGGAGCAAAGAGATGTTTTTCAACTTTGATAAATTAAGTTTTCTACTCAATTCAAATTCACTTGAAAGATCTGTAAATAGTGGAGTTAAAACTATAGGAATGAAAATAGAGGGTATTTTGTAGAGAGAATAAGCAACTGCATAATAGCTGACAGCTTCAGTACCAATAATTCTTTGAATTAATAGTACATCAATCCTATCATAAACCATAACAAAGAACACACTTAATCCCATTGGTACTGAATAAATAAAAATTCTTTTCAATACTTCTACTCTCACATCGATTCTAAATTCTATCAACTTCATGCGGAGCATCTTCAGGAATAACAAACCAAACTCCAGAATTGCAGAAAGAAGGAAGGAAATCATTATGATCGTTAAAGAGACATTTAAATAAATTAACGCCACCAATCCAATTATTAGTACGACTCTGCTAATCAAAAATCTATAAAACACAGAACGATATTGGTCCAGCCCATAAAATATTTTTATCAATATCCAGTTTGTACTGAAAATAAAAATCGCACTGACTATAATAATTGCCATTACGATGGAATTGATATCTTTGGGAAAATATAGAATAGCAGATATAAGAACTATTAAAAATGCAACGGCTCGAAATGCTAATGCTGAGTTAACCTCTTCACTTAAATTGATTTTATCCGATGCAGTCTTTCTCTGGAAATAATTTCCAAAACCTAACTCAAATAATGCGACTATAATATTTGCAAATACAAAAACGTATATAATTGATCCATACTCAGTTACTGAAAATTTTCTGGCCAGAAAAATGAAAACAAAAAAATAGACTAATTTTTCAAGAAAGGATGTGTAGAAAACAAATTGTCCCCTTTTTATCAGAGTTATCAGATGATTATTTGAGTTGATTTCTTTTAAATAATTTCAAATTATTTATTAATTGAAGTTAATAACTTTCAAAACAACTCTTATTTTTTCCCTAACCAATTTTCTGGATTTTGTTTATCTCTACCTTTCCAGATTTCAAAATGCAGAACATAACCATCAATCCCTTCATCAACCATTGCTAAGACTGTGCCGGCTTTGATTCTATCACCTTCTGAAATAAAAATTTCTGATACATGTCCATAAACCGTTCTATACTCATCCTTATGAGAAATAATGATTACATTCCCATAACCCGGAAGCCAATCAATAGCAGCTACTACTCCCTCACCAACACAATAAATATTTTTATCTTTATCAACTTTAATATCTACACCATAATTCAATGTAACTGTATTAAGCGATTTATTCCTATTCTCACCAAACCTTCTAATTATTCTACCTCTATGCAAAGGCCAAGTCATTTTACCCTTCATTTCCGCAAAAGAGGAAAATGAAGTCGTACTTAAATCATATTCATAACTTACATTTTCATCCCTGATCTTATTTCCAGTTCCAGAATTATCAACCGAAGCTAGCAATTCTTTTTTTCTTTGATTTTCTTCTTCAACTAATTTAACAATTAACCCTTCAATTTTTTCTTGAGATTCTTTTTTAGCTGCAATCAGCTTTTTTAATTCTTTCTTATTTTTCTCTATCGATTTAAGTGTGGCTTTTTTTTCTTTAAGCTTTTGAACTAAATTTTTCCTTTCATCATCCCTTGATTTGGCAAGTGCTAGTTTTTCATTCCTTTCTTTTTTTAGTAAAGCTTCAGATTGGACTAGTTCTTCTTCTTTATTTTTTAGCTCCACTAAATCTCTTTCTCTCTGTTCAGCGAATACTTGTAGATAATAAGTTCTCATTATTGCCTGCTGCAAAGATGAAGCATCAAATAGACTTTCCAGTTCGTTCAATTTGCCTTTCTTATATATAGCCACAACGTATTTTGCATAATTTTCCTGAAGCAGCCTAATCTCGGATTCTGCCCTTTCAATATTTTTTTCTACGATGGTAATTTGCTTTTCCTTATCAATAATATCTTTACGGAGCTCACCAAGAATTTTATTTATTAAATAATTCTGTTTGTTGAGATTTTCAACTGCTTCGAACGATTTTTTTTGTGTGGCTGATTTGGCAGCAAGTTCTTGTTCAAGATTATTAATTTCTGTTTTAATTTCGGAAAGTTCAGATTTTTTTTGTTGAATATCTTCGGACTGGGGGAATATTTCAATAATGGAGATTGTAACTAAGACAAAATATTTTATATGGTCTACCATTCTACAATTTCTGCATCATCGGGTAATTCAAATTTTACTTTTAAACCTTTTGAATTTGCATAGATGTTTTTATATCTGATTTTTACGTCCTGGTTCTGCACTTTATTAGAAATCTCAATACTAAAAGGTATGGCAACATTTTCAATAAGTTCAAACTTTGAATACTTGCCTTCTAAATTTATCGTCTTATCAAAAGAGGTTAGTGAGTAGTCGGTTATTCCCAGTTGGCGAATATCAACTTTGTAAACAGATTTCATCTCTTTATCCTGATTAAGATAAGTCAAGACATATTGCTCACCTTGAACCGAATATTCATTGGGCTGCTTATAAAGATTTGGAGTCAAATTGACTGAGCCTACAAATGCATCGAGTAAATCAGAGAAGGAAAGATTTATTTTAAAAATATTATTGAGTATGTCATCATTTACTTTACCAGTGTAAGCAGTATTTTGTATTGCATCGTAAAAAATATAAGTTTCTTTTGTTACAAGTGCTTGAGCTAGTTCTATCCCGAACGGTCCTAATACAGCAAAATAAATGCTATCTGGTTTCTGCATAACAACCTGAAAGTTGGCACTATTATTAAACTGCTCTGATTCAATTTCAAATACGCCAACACCTTCAAAATTCTTAATTTTTCTTCTGTTTGCTTCAAGCTTATTGATCAATCGTTCGGATGGAAGAAGTTCATAATCTTCAGTTGGTTTTGAGGGGACACATCCTTCGATAAAGACCAAGTAATAAACTTAGCAGAATTAATGATGGTCGAATAATTTTCAAATTGCACCTGTAGAAACTTTATTCATTAATTTCTCATTTGATGAATCAAGTTCGAAAGCTTTTTGCCAATAATCCATTGCTTCCTCTTTTTTCCCCTGCATATACAAAACATCACCTAGATGCTCTAACAATACAGCATTATCATCACCATCAATCTGAATTGCTTTTTCGATATAGTAAAATGCTTCGTTGTACTTTCCAAGTTTAAAAAATATCCAGCCATAAGTATCCAAATATGACGAGTTGGATGAATCAGCATTTATTGCAATCTCAATCATTCCTAATGCACGATCAATTTGAAGATCTCTTTCAGAAAGTGAATAAGCATAGTTATTATTAATCAGTGCATTTTGTGGATCTATTTGCAGAGCAATTTCATAGAGACTATCGCTTTCTGTCATCATATTCATATTATTGTAAAGAAGCCCTAATTGTCCGAGAACATTCACATTGTCGGGGTCTGCTAATAATGCCCGATTCAGATATAAAACTGCTTCTTCATTTTCCTGAAGCTGACTGAGAGTAAATCCATATGCTGATAACGCATTTACATCTGAAGGATTTAATTCGACGGCACGTGCCAGATATTCTTTTGATTCCAGAGTTTTATTTTGTTGAGCTAACGATAAACCAAGTATCAAATTCACAGCAAATTCATTTGGGAAAAGCTCAATCGCTTCACGCATAATTATCTCTGCATCCTCATAGCGTTGATTATCAAAATATAATCCTCCTAAACTAACCCATGATTCGATATGCCAGCTGGCATTTTCGGTTACGTATTTAAAATTACTTATTGCTAATGAATCATTTCCTTCACTAAGCGCTATTGCTCCCAAATACAGTTTTACTTGCCAGTAGGTAGTGTCTTCATCGATTAACTCAAAAAATTCTTTAGCAACTGGTAACGCAGTTGAATCAGAAAAGGATTTAGCAAAATAAGTTGCACCAATATTTATCTTTGATTCAAGTGGAACATCTGGTTTTTCAATTATATATTTAAATTCTTTTGATGCTTCATCCCATTTATTTTGAAAAATAAAAATCTGAGCTCGTCTTTCTCTTACTTCCAGGTCATCAGGCATCGTTTCTAAAATGTCATCAATCATTCCAAGTGCTTCATCGTAATAACTGTTTCTTATGTAAAAATCGATCGCAAGTTTTTGGAGATCAACATTGCTAGGATCTAATTCCAATAATCCTCTTACAGATTCAGCCGCTTTTTCTTTATATCCTAATTTCTCATATAATTCAGCAACCCTGAGCAAAACATTCCAATCTAAACCGATAATATTTATTAACCTATCGTAAATTTTTATGGCTTCAAGCGGTCTGTTGTTTTCATATACCCTGGCAAGTTTGTAATAAGTATTAACATCAGTTGAATCCATTGTCAGAATTTTCTCCAAAACAACTGCAGCAGAATCATTTTCTCTCGCTTGAATATAAACATCAGCTAAAAGTAAATTGTATTCGGTTTTTGCAGAGTCAAGTTTTACTGACAACTTTGAATACTTTAATGCGTTGCCCAACTTATTCACTGACATATAACTTTTCGCAAGTGCAAAGCAGATTCCAGCACTGGTATCATAAGTCAGAGCTTGATTGTATTCTTTTATTGCAGAGGAATAGTCTCCGTTCGATTCAGCAATAGAACCATTTACAAAATGATCAAGTGCTTTTTGCTTAAGTACATTTGGGTCAATTGTGGTTTGTTCAGATTCATCATTCTTTGTGACATCTGATCCCGAGCAACCAGCTATTATTATTGTGAGTAAGAAAAGAGCTATAAATTTCTTCATAATCAAAATTATTTTAACAAAAAATATATTACTGACTGTTCTGAATAACAAGTGATATACTGTTGGCTATATATCAGCCAACTACGAAATGATTCCTTTTAAATTCAATTTTTGTACCTGCTAGTAAGTTTCGTTGCATCGGTTAATTTTTAATTCTTATACCAACTGATTAAATTTTAATATATAATTTTATGTGTTATGTATAAACTCTCCAAAATATTTTTTCTGATTTTCTTAATTACATTTTCCGTATTTGGACAAGGTACGGCAGGTGACAAGGCCAAATATGAGTATAGATATATCATAGATATGCCAACTGCAGGAATAATAGAAAAAGGAGTAGTTGGAGTATCGACTGATTTTATGCCAAATGGAGTTTTAATTCAGTGGATCGAAGCTGGAGTTTTTGAAAATGTAAGTATTGGAATCTCATACGGTGGAACTAATTTTATTGGTTCAGGAAATATTGATTGGAATAATTGGCCTGGAATTACTTTTAGAGCAAGACTTCTAAATGAAACAGTGTATTTACCAGCAATAACTGTTGGTTTCGACGCTCAAGGTAAAGGACAATATTTTAAAGATGATGAAAGATATGCTATTAAATCTCCTGGTTTCTTTGCCGCCGTAAGTAAGAATTTTGAATTTATGGGTTATTTAAGTTTACATGGTGAAACGAACTATTCGTTAGAAGGAAATGATGATAATTATATTGACCTAAGGCTTGGGGTGGAAAAAACTTTAGGCTCAAGTTTTTCGTTAGTTACTGAATACGATTTTGCATTCAATGATAATAACTCCGGATTCGGAATTGGCAGAGGATATTTAAACATTGGTGTGCGTTGGTCACCAGGTCCGGGATTTACAGTTGGCTTTGATTTAAGAGATTTATTGGACAACGAACCAAGTGTAAATAATGGGGTCGGTAGAGCATTTAAAATCGAATATTTGAAAAGTATATTTTAAGTGAATCTTCTCAGTTCCTGATTTATAACTGTATTCACTTCTATACAGCCTAGTCTACATATCGATACAATCTGAATAAGCCACACTTGAAAAAATACTCTTTTTGAACTCGTTTTTACTCTTTAACAAGGCTCGATAATTGTTTAAATTATTAAAGAATTAAAAATCGAGGGTTTAAAATGAAACGAAAAAAAATATTTATTGCAGTTCTGACGGCCACAATTATTTACTCATTAACGGGATGTTACACACAAGTTGCTACCACTGATCCAGTCCCCTATTCAACAACAACAATTTATAAACAAAGCCCTGAATCATCAGATTATTACAGTGAAGATGGGGAAATATTAGACACAAGTTATTATTCCGAAATTGATCCGGAGACTGATGAATCCGTAACTATTATAAATAATTATTACTACGATTATCCTTACGGTTACTATTTCCCTTCATTAAGTTTTAGCATTGGATTTGGATGGGGTTGGGGAAGTTATTATGCATACTGGCCATATTACCAAAATTATTATGGATATTGGGGTTGTGGTGGGTACTATCCATCTTACTGTTATTATCCAGGTTACTATTATTATGACGCATACTACTGTAATCCATATTACGGAGGTTATTATCCAAATTATGGAAATGGTTACGGATATTATCCAAGAAATGAGTATGTAACGCGTGTACGTAATAACTCAGGAGGCAGAAATTATCCAGTACATCAAAGAGATCCTTTCGTTACAACAAGTACCTGGTACAGTTGATAGAAGCAGAGACGATCTCTCGCTTGGTAGAGACTTAACAGTAGATAGAATGAATGTTAGCAATAACTCCGCAGATATTCGAAACAGTACAGGTGACTTGACAAGAAATCTTGTTAACACAACTACGAGCGACAAAATCACTTCTACTAAAAGAAACGATCTTGCCAATAACGATTTAAACAGTGCAACCAATATTGGAAGAGATAAACAGTTAGGATTAGATAGAGAAGTTACAACTAAAAAGTCTCTGGGAATTGATAACAGAAATGATGTTTCAAAGAAAATTTCTACAAGCAACAAGCTTGGAAATTATTCTGATAGAATAATTCAAAACAACAGAATCACTAAAGAAACAAAACAACTATTTGATAAACAAAACTCAACACGTAATAATAAAAACAATGTACGACCCAACAATAATACCAGACAGACGAATGTAAAGAAAAGTACAAAGAGTAATCAAACTCCAAACAAAAATACACGGTCGTATACTCCACCGAAGCGAAATAATACTCAACCTCGTTCATATTCGCAACCGAAGAGTAATAACAATTCTCCCAGGAGTTATACACCTCCAAGCAGAAATAATTCACCGAGATCGAACACGCCACCTTCAAGAAGCGGTGGTTCACAAAATTCAGGCGGCAGAAGGAGATAATAAAATGAAAGGGGTTTTATATTTATCGCTTATTGGTGTTTCAATTTTAGGCTTAATAGGATGCCAAACAGTACCCGAGACATCTTGTACGTGAAGAAATAGTTATTTACTACTATGAACCTCCAATTGTCGATCTACAACCAATTGAAGGACCATATCCGCCCCAACCTCCTGTTCAGCCAATTACCCAACCTGGAATAAACAATCCACCACCACGCAATCAGCAATCAAAGACTCCTGATAATGGTGGAAGTTATGGACAAAGAGATCCTTTGCAAGGCGCTGGTAGTAAAAATTCAGGGGAAACAAAAACTTATCCTCCAGTTAAAAAACCAGAGAATAATGCAAGAGTGCAATAATGAAAATATTGACAATAATCCTCGTAATCTTCATAACCTTTAATTACACTTTTCCACAAAATTACAACGATGCGCTATTACTTAGCCAACCGGGGCTTTATTCAGATGCGCGAGCATTAGGGATGGGTAATGCATTTATTTCATTAAGCAATGATTTTGCAGGAGTGCTTTTTAATCCGGCCGGACTTGGACTTATGAAACGAGGTGAAGTTTCTGGAGGGTTAGGGTTAAATACATTTTACAACTCAACAACATTTTTCGGTAACACAACAAATGCTAATCAAACTTCAGTAGATTTAAATCAGTTTGGTGTCGTTTATCCTGTACCGACATTTAGAGGAAGCCTGGTCTTTGCGATTGGTTATAATCAGACTAAAGATTTTAATAGAGTTATGGATTTTTATGGTTTCAATTCTGGGAATACATCGATGATCCAAAATATTACTGGTGTATATAATTCAGAAGAACCTTTGACAAATAAACTTGGACTTGCATACGAAATCAGAACCCCTCCACCAGCAAATAGTTATATCAAAGATACAACCAGAGTAAATGGCATGCTTAATCAATCAGGTACAATTGACCATGATGGTGGAATCGGAAAGTGGTCTTTTGCAAGTTCATTTGAAGCAGCAAAAGGATTTTTTATAGGCGGAACTTTCAACATTCTCACTGGTAGTTATCAAAGCAATAGTGATTATTATGAAGATGACACGAGAAATATTTACGGAATAAACTTTCCACTTGATCCTACCGATGCATCAACAAGAGATTTTCAATCCTTTTATTTAAATGATATCATTGATTGGAATCTTTCCGGATGGGAAGCTCAATTAGGAATTCTTTATAACTATCTTGATAAATTCAGATTCGGCGCATCTATTAAATTCCCAAGCTACTATAATATAAAAGAAAATTTTTTGGTCAACGCAGAAAGTTATTTTGGTACGGGAACTAGTTATTCCCTCTACCCTGCTATTGACAGTCCTGTTGAATATGAAATAAGAACTCCATACGAATACTCATTTGGCGCTTCTGCAAGTGTGGCAATGATTACTCTAGCCGCAGATATGAAAATTATGGATTATACCCAGATGGAATTTACTGATGGTTTCAGTTATGATTACATTGTTCAACTTCAAAATCAAATTAATGATTTAATGACAACAGCTATAGATTATCATATTGGTACTGAAATACAAATTCCAAACCTACCAGTTTTTGGAAGGGCTGGATTTATGTATTTCCAATCCCCTTTCGTTGGAGATCCATCGGAATTCAATAAAAAGTATGTTACAGCAGGTGCTGGAGCTGTTGTTGATAATCAGTTTGTTATTGATTTTGCTTACACTTACGGTTGGTGGCAGGATTACGGTGATAACTATGGCTCAAACGTCTCCAGAACTTATCAGGATATACACGTTGATAATATGATATTGACATTGGCTGTTATATTTTAATTTTAATCCTCTTACCTCTAAAATTCATTACTTCATAGTTTTCGATTACGAAGTAATTCACTTCGAAAGATTCTATCCATTATTATTTGATATGTTTGTTTTACCGTATATTTTTTAGGATTCTAATTTTTAATTTAGGTATTCAGATTAAAGGTATAATTACAAGAATAGAGAGTAAGAATTATTTTCTGATTCCCGAAAAAGAAGATAAAGAGATAATTTGTTCACTTAGGGGAAAGTTCAAAAAAGAGTACGAATTAAAAAAAGATAAATTGTTACTTTACAGATTTTATTGCTGTTGGTGATTACGTTGAGTTTAATTTTAATGAAGATGGTTCCGGTGTCATAACCAAAATTGAAGAAAGGAAAAATCATCTCTCCAGGAAACTACCAAAAGTTCGTGGTGCAAGTTATAGAGGTGAGAGACTTGAACAAGTTGTTGCGGCCAATATTGATAATGTAGTGGTTGTTACAAGTATGCATCAGCCAGATTTTAATAATAGAGTTCTGGATAGATTTCTAGTTGCTGCTGAGAGTTCTTATCTGAACATTATAATTGTCTTGAATAAGGTAGACTTAGACGAATTAGATTTATCTGTAAAATGGGAAAATCTGTATCAGGAGATCGGTTACAATTTTTTGTTGACAAGTGTCAGGAGTGGTAAAGGTATTGATAATTTGAGTGAGGAAATATTAAACTCAAGAAATTTATTTTGGGGACATTCCGGTGTTGGAAAATCATCATTACTAAATGCAATGTTTCCAAAACTTGATTTGAAAATAGGTGAAATCAGTACATCTACTTCCAAAGGAATGCATACAACTGTTACTTCAGTCATGAAGAAAGTTGAAGAAAATACATTTATAATTGATACTCCGGGTATTCGGGAGATCGATCCATACGGGATAAGAAAATCTGATCTTGGACATTATTTTATTGAATTCAAAAAATATATCTCTGATTGTAAATTCAACACCTGTACTCATCATCAAGAGCCAGGTTGTGCTGTAATCAGAGCGGTTGAAGAAAATGCCGTATCACAAGAGCGATATGAAAGCTACCTGAGAATTCTTGACACTATTGAAGATGATATAAACTTCTAATGAAGATTAATGTAGAAAATATCCTTGCTGACTTCCAATTATTTTTTAATACTCTTCCCACGATTTCAGAATCAAAGTTGGTTAGTTTTGCATTCCCACTTCAAAAATCAAAGGAATTTGTTCAGATAAATAGTTTAAATCAAATTTATGATGATATTTTTTTATTTCGAACTGCCAACACGAATACTTTAATCGTTGGTCTAAATTCTGCACTGGAAATTCAGTTGGAGAATGCAAAAAAATTCGTTGAAGTTAATCAGAACTTTACCTATTGGAAACAAAACTTCATAAATAACTGGAATAAAAAAAATGATCTGGGAGCATTCATCATTTTTTCTTCAGTTAAATTTGATCCGATAAATTCATCACAACTCTGGGATGAATTCCATTCGCTTAGGATTTATGTCCCGGAAATTATTTTGACTTATGAGGATGAGAACCTCGTCGGTTATTTTAGTTTTTAGTTGAGAATGATAGTAATGTTGAAATATTATGCTGATAAATTATTTAGTTATTTAGAAAGCTATCTGAGTTAAAAAGTGACTCGGAAGTTTCTACTAATTTAAAAGCTTCTATAGAATCTAAATTAAATGATTCTAATGGCTGGATGACCATCTGTAATGATAGTTTGAAACATCTTGAAAATGGAGATGTCAGTAAATTAGTTTTATCACGGAAATATAATTTTAATATAAATGGTGAATTAAATTGGGATCTTTTACTGCGACAGCTAAACAATCGTTTTCCTAATTGTTATTTATTTTTTATTAAAAGAGATAATTCTATTTTTTTTGGTTCATCTCCGGAAATGTTTTTAAAAGTTTCCAACAATGTTGCTGAAGTTGAATCTGTAGCAGGTTCAGCCGCTCGTAGTAAAAAGTCAGAAACAGATCACGAATTTGAAACGTTTTTAAGCACAAGTGTGAAAAATCACCAGGAACATTTATTTGTGACAAACTTTATAACGGATGTTCTTGTTAATTTTTCAAACGATGTTCGTGTAATTGAAGAAAAGCAAATAAGGAAACTGGACAATATTCAACATCTCATCACAAAAATTTCTTCTGAGTTAAATTCAGTAGAAAATTTATTTGAATTGATTGACTCCCTCTTCCCTACCCCGGCTGTTTGTGGTGTCCCAAAAGAAAAAGCACTGAGTTTAATAAGAAAGCTTGAATCACATGATCGTGGTTTATATTCAGGTTTAGTTGGATTGCTCGATTTTGAAAATAACTGTGAGCTCGCAGTCTCAATCAGATCAGCACTTGTAAAGAACGGTCAGGTTACTGCATTTGCTGGTGCAGGTTTGGTGAAAAAATCAGACCCACAGGAAGAGTATTTAGAAACTAATTTAAAATTAAATACAATATTGTCTTTGTTCGGAGATGAGAATTAAAGTTAATAGAAATACTCTTTGGTCAAAAATATTTGTAGACCAGCTAACTGAACTTGGTGTTAGATACGCTTGCATTTCGCCTGGCTCAAGAAGCACACCTCTTACCTACACTTTAGCTAAGAACAGAAAAATAAAATCCTTCATTAATATTGATGAAAGAAGTTCAGCATTTTTTGCGTTAGGCTTGGCGATGTCATCCGGTAAACCAACAATGGTAGTTACAACATCGGGAACAGCTGTTGCTGAATTGTATCCTGCAATAATCGAGTCATATCAGCAAAGAATACCATTAATAGTTTGTACTGCTGATCGTCCCCCTGAGTTAATTGGCACAGGAGCTAATCAAACTATCAATCAGCAAAACATTTTTAAAAATCACATTCGTTGGTTTAGAGATATTGGTCTGCCTTCAATCAGTGAGACTGGATTCCGACATTTACAAAAAATTGCAATTAAATCTTTCCAGATAAGTAATAAAGAGGATAAAGGACCGGTACATCTTAATTTTCCATTTAGAAAACCACTTGAACCATTCTCTTATACGGATGAGATCAGTAAGAAACTTCTTGGTATAAAACCACTAAGATATGTTCAAACTAATAATAGCTCTTCTTTTAGCGTGTCGAAAGCCGTTCATAAAATTACTGAGCAGATTGTAAAAAACGAGAGAGGAATTATTATTGTCGGACCAATCACTTACAACCGTGAACTAAATTCACAAATAATAAAACTCTCTAAATTAATTAAATATCCCATTTTTGCCGATGGACTTTCCCATTTAAGATTTGGAGTTTCTAAATCTGACAATAATATTATTGCTAATTTCAATTCTATACTTCCTGCTGAAGATTTTTTTCAAAGTCATGATCCTGATGTTATTCTCCAATTCGGAAGAACACCTACTTCATCGGTAATTGAAAATTTTCTTGTCAAAACAAATGCTGATAAATATGTAATAAATCAGTATGGAGATTTGTTTGATCCAACAAGGAACGCGAAAGCAACACTAGCTTTTGATCCAAAAATATTTTGCGAATATGTTTTAACAGATTTTAAGTCAAATAATATTAGCAGAAAAAGTTCTGTTTGGTTAAAAGAATTTTTAAAAGCAGATAGTATTTGTAATAATATAAAAAATGATTCTATTGCTAAAGCAAAATTCCCAAATGAACCTTCAATCATCACAGAAATTGTTAATCTAATTCCCTATGGCAGTCAAGTTTTTGTTGGGAACAGTTTACCCGTAAGGGACCTTGATAATTTTCAAGGATTAACATCGAAAAAAAATATTTTTTATTCTAATCGGGGAGCAAGTGGAATTGATGGAGTTACTTCCACAGCAATTGGAACCGCATTAAGGAATAAGCCAACTATATTTAATTACCGGTGATCTTTCATTTTTACACGATCTGAATTCGCTTATGATTGCAATAAAATATTCAATACCGATCACGATCATTGTAATCAATAATAACGGTGGAGGAATTTTCGAATCCCTTCCAATCGCACAAAAAGTAAATCAATTCAGGGAATATTTTATCACTCCGCATAATCTTGATATATCAAGTATTGTAAGTTCATTTGGAATTGATTACCAGTTAATTACTAGTCGAAATAAACTTAGATCTCAGCTAAAGAAATATTTAAATAAAAATCTTCCTTCAGTGTTGGAAATTCAGACAAATGCAATTAGGTCCGCTGAATTACGAAATAGATACTTTAATAAAGTAAAGAAAAAATTAAACGAAGAGTTTTCCAAATGATTATAAAATATGAAAATGTAGAATTGAATTTAGAACATCTGACTGAATTCAACCAATCAAATAAATCAATTTTATTTCTTCACGGTTTTACAGGGTCATCCGTTGATTGGAAAGATGTTGCTCAAAAAATAGACAAGAGATTTAATAAACTCGGGCTTGATTTGATCGGACACGGCAAAAGCAGTTCACCAAACTCAATTAATTATTATGTAAAGGAATCACTTGTAAATCAAATTGAACAAGTACTTAATGGCCTCAGATTAAAAGAGATTATTTTATGTGGTTATTCAATGGGTGGAAGAATTGCATTAAATTTTACCATCGCCAAACAAGAATTTGTTCAAGGTCTCATACTGGAAAGTTCTTCAGCAGGATTCAAAAATGAGAAGGAAAGATCATCGAGAAAAATAAGTGATGATGAACTTGCAACTTTTATTGAAAATAATAATCTGGAAGATTTTGCAACAAGGTGGTTAGATCAGGAATTGTTTGGAACCTTAAGACGCTTTTCCAATAATAAATTAAAACTTATGAAGGAAGAAAGAACAAAGAACACAAAAATTGGTTTGGCTAATACATTACGAGGATTTGGGACTGGAGTTATGCCTTATATCGGTTCAGAATTGGTTAAACTGAAAATTCCAATTTTATTAATAACTGGTGGGTTGGATGACAAGTTCACCAGGATAAATGAAAATCTCAAGAAAATAATGCGCTCCTCTAAACATAAAATAATTCCAACTTCAGGGCACAATACACATCTCGAAGAACCAAAAAAGTTTATTGAAGCAGTAAACGGGTTTTTAAGTCGGTTCTGATTGAATATCTTTTTCAATATTTTTGCTTCATAAATCATTAAGTAAACTAGGATTGCCATGAGTTCTAAATGGAAAAAAGTCAAAGAGTATTCAGATATTATCTATGAGAAAATGGATGGTATTGCTAAAATTACAATTAACCGTCCGGAAGTGAGAAACGCATTTCGACCTGAGACTGTTCTTGAAATGCATGATGCTTTTTCTGATGCAAGAGAAGATACAAGCATAGGTGTAATTTTACTAACAGGTGCTGGCCCCGCTAAGGATGGAAAGTATGCCTTTTGCTCTGGTGGTGACCAAAGAATAAGAGGAGACAAAGGTTACAAATCAAAAAAAGGTACACAAAGCTTAAATGTTCTTGATCTTCAAAAATTGATCAGAAGTATTCCTAAAGTGGTTATTGCACTCGTTGCAGGTTATGCAATTGGTGGCGGGCACGTGCTTCATGTTGTTTGCGATTTAACTTTAGCTGCCGAAAATGCAATCTTTGGACAAACAGGACCCAAAGTTGGAAGTTTCGATGGTGGTTTTGGTTCAAGTTTTCTTGCAAGAAATGTTGGACAAAAAAAAGCGAGAGAAATATGGTATCTCTGCAGACAATATAATGCGAAGGAAGCTCTTGAAATGGGATTAGTCAATGCGGTCGTCACGGTAAAGAAGCTTGAAACTGAAGGAATAAAATGGGCGAATGAAATTTTACAGCATAGTCCTATGGCAATAAGAGTTTTAAAATCTGCATTCAATGCGGAACTTGATGGCCAAGCAGGGATACAGGAATTAGCAGGTAATGCAACTCTACTTTATTATATGAGTGAAGAAGCGCAGGAAGGAAAGAAGGCTTATCTTGAAAAACGTAAACCTGATTTTAAGAAATTTCCTAAGCTCGCTTAATAGTATAAGGAGGAAACTGATCTCAACGGTTAAAAAATCAGTTTAAATCCGTTTGATCCGTCAAATCCGTGTTCCATTGTCTTAGTTGATTTTATTTATGAGTACCGAATCATTATCAAAATTTCAAAGCTGGCTTCTTGCAAGCAGACCAAAAACTTTACTCGCAGCTGTTGTTCCGGTGATGGTCGGATCAGCACTTGCCATATCAGTGAAGAAGTTTTACTTACCCTACTCGATTGTAGCACTTCTTTGTTCAATATTAATTCAAATTGGAACGAACTTTACTAATGATCTCTATGACTACCTTAAAGGATCGGATACCATTAAACGGAAAGGTCCAAGACGAGTTTTAGCAACAGGATTAATTTCAGTAAATGAAATGAGATTAGCTATCATTTTGGTCTTTGGTTTAACTTTTTTGTTAGGTTTATATCTCGTCTATTCATCCGGGTTACTTATTCTATGGGTTGGTATCCTTTCAATTTTTGCTGGAATAATTTATACAGCAGGTCCATTTCCACTTGCTTATAATGGATTAGGGGATCTATTCGTTTTCATTTTTTTTGGTATCATCGGAACCATGGCAACATACTACCTTCACACACAGGAGATCTCAATTCTTGCTTTCATAGTATCGATTCCTGTTGGAGCTTTGATTACTAACATTCTTATTGTTAATAATTATCGCGATATTGAGGAAGATCGAGAAGCCAATAAAAAAACTTTAGCGGTAATATTAGGCAAAACATTTTCAAGATGGCAATATATTTTTTTAATTATGATTTCGTATTTGACATCATTCACTATGTATTTAAATTTTAATTACAAACTCTGGATCTTCTTACCAATGCTCACAATTCCCATTTCAGTTATCCTAATCAAAATGCTTTACACATTAAAAGGTCAGGAACTGAATAAGACACTTGAACTCTCAGCAAAGTTTGCAGGTATTTACGGATTATTTCTATCTATTGGTTTGATATTATGAACATAATCGATTTGAAGTATCAACCATATAAACTAAGATTATTAACTCCTTTCGAAACATCAAAAAGTATAATCTCTGAGAGAAGAGGTTTTATAATTTCTCTAAAAAGTTCTTCAGGCAAAGTTGGTATCGGTGATGTTGCACCCTTTCCCGAAATTGGATCTGAAACTTATGAGCAAGCTCAAAATCAATTAGATAGTCTGAAGATAGAGTTGAAGATCGAAAAAGAAAATATTCAAGAATCTTTGAAAAATATTTTGAGAGAATTTAATTCCTCCCCTTCATTGAGACACGGTTTGGAACAAGCGCTTATAAATCTTGTATGTAACGAGTACGAATCTTCCGTATCTCAATTATTAAACATTAAATTAAAAAGAAAAATAAATGTTAATGCAGTCATTGGTTTTCTTGAACCTGAAAAAGCTAGTTCCTATGCTTTGAAGTTTGTTGAAGATGGTTTTAAAACAATAAAAATTAAAGCAGGACAAAATAATTTTGATGATGATTTTAAAACTCTTGCATCTATTCGAAATGCAGTAGGTGATAAAATAAACATTAGAATTGATGTGAATGAAAAATGGTCACTCAAGGAAGCCGAAAAATATTTGCGTCAGTTGGAAAAATTATCAATCGAGTATGCAGAACAACCAGTAAATTCAATACAGGAGTTTTTAGAATTAAAACAGAGAACTTCTATCCCTCTTGCTGCTGATGAATCAATACGAAATCTAGAGTCAGCAGAAGGTTTTATAAGTAGAAATGCAATTGACTATGTAATTCTAAAACCGATGATGCTTGGTGGATTAATTCCAACATTTGAAATTATTGAACTCGCAGAAAAAAATAATATCACGCCTGTTGTTACGTCATCATTTGAATCATCGGTTGGCAGAGCGAATGCTGTTATCGCAGCTTCAGCCTGCAACTCTGAAACTGCACATGGATTGGCTGTCTCCCACTATTTTGAAAAAGATTTAGATGTTGAAAAGTATCCAGTTGTCGATGGTTGTATAGAAATATTTTAACAATGAATAATCTCAACCCCGAAAAACTACTTTTACTTAGTCAGGATCCGTCAGCTAAAGCGATAATTACTTCTTCACTCATATACACCTATGAACAGCTTAGACAGAAAGTTCTGACAAATGCTTCATTTCTAAAAAAGCATAATATCTCTTCAGGAGACAGAATTGGCATTATTGGTCAAAATGAAATTGATTATGTGGTAAACGTTTTAGCACTCTGGCAGCTTTCTGCTGTTCCAGTACCTATTAATTGGAGAATGAATGAATCAGAGACTGTTGAACGGTTGAGCTTGGCAAATTGCAAATCAGTTTTAGTTCAGAATAACAGTAATCAAAAATTAGGAAGCACTGCAAGTAACCAAATAGAATATCCTTTTGATAATAATATTGATGAAGCTTTGTCTAGTAGAGAGGAGTTTTCTGCAAATGATCCTGCAGTAATAATTTTCACATCTGGCTCAACAAATAAACCCAAGGGAATTATTCTCTCCTTCAACAGTCTCTATAATAGTGGAATAAATAGTAATCAGCTGCTTAGATATTCTCGGAGCGACAGATGGTTAGCAAGTCTTCCTTTTTATCATATCGGAGGATTTTCAATTATTACAAGAGCACTAATTTTTGGAATTCCATTAATCATTCCGGATTCTTTATCTACAAACAATTTGGGCGCATCATTAAAAAAATTACAACCAACATTTATTTCGCTTGTTGCAACACAATTAAAAAAACTTATTGATGAAGACATCTCTCCAAATCCGGAATTAAAAAATTGTCTAATCGGGGGAGGTTATTCGAATCAAGAATTGCTAATGAAAGCTTACGATCTTGGTTGGCCGATTAATATTGTTTACGGTTCAACAGAAACATCCTCGTTTGTCACTGCATTATTAAAAGATGAAACCGTTATTAAGCCTAGCTCTGTTGGCCGGGCAGTTCCAACAAACCAAATTCAAATTACAAACGAAAATGGTGATCAATTAAAACAATTTGAGATTGGTGAAATAGCAATCCTGTCAAATTCTTTAATGTTGGGTTACCTCAATACAACTGAAACTAATGACGTGATTAAAAATGGTTTATACTACACCGGTGATATTGGTTATTTAGATGATGATGGCTATCTATTTATTGAGGGGAGAAAAAATTATCTTATTTCAACAGGGGGAGAAAATGTAAACCCTGTTGAAGTTGAAAATGTCTTAGTTAATCATCCACTAATTGAGGAAGCAGCTGTTTTCCCTCTGAAGGATAAAGTTTGGGGAGAAATAGTTGCGGCTTCGATTGTCTTAAAAAATGAGAATCAAATTCTTACTGAGGATGAAATTAAAGAATTTATGAAAGGCAGGATTTCTGGATTTAAAATTCCAAAGAAAATATTTATCGAAGATCAACTTCCTAAGACAGAATTAGGAAAGATTCAAAAAGATAAACTAATCGATCGTTATAAATTAACATCCCTTTGATGCGATTCTAAACCCTTAACAATATCATCATGAATAGGAATTTTTGTCCACTTCTTTTTATCTACAAAAACGTGCACAGTTCGTGCTTTTGCTGCAAGCTCTCCCGCTTTATTCAGCCATTCATAGGTAAGTTCAAATGAGTTTTCCTTTTTAAAAGTGACAGTAAGATCAATTGAAATTAAATCTCCTGCTTTAAGAGGTTTAAAGTAAGCTCCATCTGTTTTTATTATTGGTACAACAAATCCATCATTGCTCCAATAGTTCGTCTCTAATTTGAAACTGTCAATCAGTTCTTCATAAATGGAGTGATTAATTTCAAATAATTTTGCGTAAAACAGAATGCCTGCAGGATCGCAGTCGTAGAAATTAATTCTTTTTTTTACAGTAAACATAATTTATGAATTCTCAATCCTTTATTAGTTTATAAACTTCTAGATCAACTTAATGTCATCCAAAAACGGAAATTTTTCTCTTACTTCATTCACAATATTTTTGTCTATTTCTACTAAAACAACTTTCTCTTCATTTTCAACTGAAACGATTTCATTCCCCATTGGGTCAAATACACTGCTAAAACCAATATAATTTAATTTCGGATCCTCCCCTACTCTATTTACTCCGGCAACATAACACTGATTCTCAATTGCTCTTGCTTTCAGTAATGTTCGCCAATGCTCTATTCTTGTATCCGGCCAATTTGCGATCGTGACAATCAAGTGAGTTTTTTTCTTTCCATATTTTCGAAAAAGTTCTGGAAAGCGAAGGTCATAACAAATTGTTAATCCTATTTTCCATTTTTTGATTTTTGTAATTGCAGGTTTAGTCCCTGCATTATAATGTTTATTCTCGAATGAGTAGGAGAATGGATGAACCTTACGATAAAGTTTAACAAGAGTTCCATCTGGTTTTATATGAATCAACGTATTGTATATTCGATTATTTCTTCGTTCAATAATTCCTGCAAATATGTTTGATTTTTTTTTTGTCGCTATTGAAGAAAAAAATCTAAATGATTCTCCTTGAATTGTTTCTGACATTTCCCGGGAGCTCATTGTGAAGCCCGTTAACGTCATTTCCGGAAACACAAATAATTCAACACCTTCAACATTTTCGATCATTGAAAGTATTTTATTTTTATTAGGCTCTTTGTCTTCCCAAACCGGACTATATTGAACTAGAGCTATTTTCATATCATCAGATTAACAATATTTATTATCTTAAGACTCATTAAAATAATAAATATTTAGTGAATTAGATTTGAATAAATTACAAGAGAAAATACCCGTTGCTGTACTTGGCGCAACAGGAAGTGTTGGACAAAAGTTTATTGAACTTCTTACAAATCATCCATGGTTTGAGATTACTGAATTATGTGCATCCGATAAATCTGCGGGTAAAAAATATAGAGACGCAGTTGATTGGTTTCTTCCTTCCTCGCTCCCGAAAAGTGCATCTGGAAATTCTTGTTCAAAAGTGCGAGCCGGAATTAGAAGCAAAAGTTGTTTTCTCAGGACTAGACTCATCAGTTGCCGGTGAGATTGAAACGAACTTTGCAAAATCAGGTTATAAGGTAATATCAAATTCAAAAAATCATAGGATGGATGAAAATGTTCCGCTCTTAATTCCGGAAGTAAATCCAGATCATCTTGCTTTGATAATGTTTCAGAACTATGGAGAAGGTTGTATAGTAACTAATCCAAATTGTTCGGTAATTGGGATGGTGATTGCCTTAAACCATTGCTAGATAATTTCGGATTGGAAGCAGTGAATGTGGTAACCATGCAGGCAATATCTGGCGCTGGTCATCCTCGGGTAGTAAAGCTAGATATTGAGGATAATGTTATTCCCTTCATCAAAGGAGAAGAAACTAAAGTTGAAATTGAACCGAAAAAAATACTTGGTAACTTTAAACAAGGATAAAATCATATTTAATGATTTTAAAGTTAGCGCTCAATGCAACAGGGTTAATGTTACAGATGGTCATACTGAATACATCCAAGTAAATCTCAAAAAGAAAGTTTCAATCGAGGAGATAATAAAATCCTGGGATAACTTTGAATCACTGCCACAAAAATTGAAACTTCCACTCGCACCACTAAAACCAATTCACTATAACAGCGATGATGCTTTCCCTCAGCCGAAACATCATCGTAATATAGATAAAGGAATGGCAGTTTCAGTCGGAAGACTTCGGGAAGATACAATATTCGACTATAGTTTTGTCTGTACTGTCACACAACACTGTAAGAGGTGCTGCAGGAGGAGCAATACTTTGTGCTGAACTTATGAAAGAAAAAGGACTGATTTAATCAAGTCCCATAATCAATTTACCCTCGACAGTGGTTACATTTAGTTTTATATTTGTTAAATAATTATGAGTTCGACAATAAAATCAAATAAAAAATCGGCAGTCGAAAAAACTATGACTTCAACTTTAAATAGGGAAAATCCCGTTTTCGGATTTGAACTGTTCGATACATTACCTGATATGTATTTCTTACTCGATGTTCAAGGTGAAATTATTAATTTGAATTTGCAGGCCACTAAACTAATAAATACTGACACTGATTCTCCTCCATCTAATTTTCTTGATCTCATAGATTTATGCAACCGTGAAGAAGTAAACAATATATTTTTTCAGTGCGTCAGTTTTGGTAAAGCTGCAAGTATCGAATCCCAGTTCCTGATTGGACAGAAAGAAATTGATGTTAACATTTCTTTTTCATATAACAAATTAAGTGCAGAAGGAACCAAAAAAGATTATGTTATTGTAATAGTAAAAAACATTACAGAAACAAAATCGAAGGAAGTTCAACTTCAAATGTTTTTTGATATTGTTGAAACCAGTCTTAATCCTATTCAAATAACGGATTTGAATGGCAATATTACATATGTCAATCCAGCATTTGTAAAAGTGAGTGGATATAAAAAGAAAGATCTGATCGGCAAAAATCCAAGAATTTTTGGAAGCGGAAAGATGCCCAAAAAATACTGGGATAAGATGTGGCAGACTATATCCAGTGGTAATGTGTGGTTTGGGGAAATAGAAGATAGAAAGAAAAACGGAGAGCCATTTTACACACAACTTTTAATTTCACCTATTTTTGATAAAGATGAAAAGGTAACAGGTTACTTTGGTATTCACCGCGATCTAAGTGATAAGAGAACACTAGAAAAACAATTAATTCATACTCAAAAAATGGAAAGCATTGGTACCTTAGCTGCTGGAATTGCACATGAAGTAGGAAATCCTCTTGCTTCAATATCTGCACTGGTTCAGGTCGCCCAGCGTAGTACCCGATGAACCTTTTATAAAAGAAAAGTTAGATTTAGTTAAAAGCCAGGTTACAAGAATTTCAAAAATTATTCGTGATCTTGTCGATTTTTCGAGACCCTCAAATTTTGAACTGCAAAGAGTTAATATAAATGAATGTTTGAAGGAAGCGATCGATATAACAAAAGTTGGAACGAAGTCTAAGAAACTTAATTTTAATGTAAAGCTTGATGATAATTTACCAAACCTTCCGCTCGTCGCTGATCAGCTTGAGCAAGTATTTGTAAACATATTATTAAATGCTGTCGATGCAATCAATGACATAAAGGATGAAAATATTGCAAAACAAATCAATATTGAATCCGCATTTTCAGTAGATGAAGTTGTAATAACTTTTACTGACAACGGTAGTGGAATAAGTGAAGAAAATTTGAATAAAATTTTTGAACCATTCTTCACAACGAAATCACCTGGAAAAGGCACCGGTCTTGGTTTATGGGTAAGTTACGGAATCATTAAAAGTTTTCAGGGAAATCTAGAAGTCCGAAGCAACAAAGGTTTGGGAACCACATTTGTAATTAAGCTTCCGGTTGAATTATAAAAGGAATAAAAAATGGCTGAAAAAATTCTGGTAGTTGATGATGAAGATATTATCCGGGAATCGCTATCATATATTTTAAGAAAAGAAAAGTATGAAGTTGATGAAGCAGCAAATGGTAAAATTGCTTTTGAAATGCTTAAGGAATCCTCTTATGATCTGGTAATTACTGATCTGGAAATGCCGCTTATGAAAGGAATTGAACTACTTGATGAAGTAAAAAAAATGAATTTACAAACAAACACTATTGTAATTACAGCATATGGTTCAATGGAAACTGCAATTGCTGCTCTTCGAAGTGGAGCCAGTGACTACATACTGAAGCCGGTTGAATTTGATGAACTGCTTATAAAAGTTAATAAACTTTTTGAAGTTCGCGACCTTCACCTGGAAAACAGAATTCTACGCAGAGAATTACAACGAGAGTATGACTACAGTAATATCATTGGTAAGAGTCCGGCAATTATGCAAATATTTGATATGATTAAAGCTGTAGCTGATACAGATAGCACTGTGTTAATTTCGGGTAATAGCGGGACTGGCAAAGAATTAGTTGCGCGGGCTTTACATTTTAATTCTAAAAGAAGTAACAAGCCGTTCATTGCTCTGAATTGCGGCGCGATCTCAGAAAATCTTATCGAGAGCGAACTTTTTGGACACAAAAAAGGAGCATTTACCGGAGCTATTACTGATAAGGAAGGATTTATCAAAGCAGCAGAAGGTGGAACATTATTCCTTGATGAAATTAGTGAGATGCCACCACAACTGCAGGTCAAACTTCTTAGAGCAATACAAGAAAAAGAATACACACCCGTTGGAACTACTGTTACATTACCAGTAAACGTAAGATTCATAGCATCGACAAATAGAAATCTAATGGAGTATGTTAGTCAGGGGAAATTCAGAGAAGATTTATTCTACCGACTCAATGTTGTTGATATTCATCTGCCATCATTAAAAGAACGCGAGAGTGATATTCCGCTACTTGCAGATTTTTTTCTTGATAAGTATAGGAAACAAATGAATAAAAATTTAAAAGGTATTTCTAATGATGCAATGCGATCATTAATGAATCATGAGTGGAAAGGTGAAATCAGAGAATTAGAAAATGTTATAGAAAGGTCTATAATATTTTGCAATGAAGATTTTATAAATGTCAAGCACCTCCCACTTCAATTCCAATCCGAGATCGAACCATCGGAATTTCTTCCATCAGGCTCCCTTGATGAATCAGTAAAACGATACGAGAAAGACATCATAACTCGTTCCCTCGAATCCAACGAATTCAATAAAGAAAAAACGGCGGAAGAATTGCAGGTAGGTCTTTCAACTCTATATCGGAAGATGAAAGAACTAAATATTCAGATTTAATTAATTAAAAAAGGGCTATCAGATTCCTGATAGCCCATATCTGGTTTTTATCTACTAAATATAAAGGAGTAAATTTAATCCAGATAATTATTTCATAAGTAACATTTTTTTCACTTCTACAAAATTATCTGTTTCCATTCGGTAGAAATAAATTCCTGATGCGTAGTTACTAGCTGTCCATGAAACCTTATGATTACCTGCATTAGTGAAAGCATCATAGACTACATCTAGTTGATTTCCAATTGCATCGAAGACAACAATCCTAACATTCGATTCCTGAGGAATAGAAAATTCAATTGTTGTTGAAGGGTTAAATGGATTCGGGTAATTCTGTGAAAGTTGATACTCCTGTGGCATTCCATCATCAGGAAAATCAATAGAAGTAACGCCACCAAGATCTTCAATGGCTGCTTTTAACATACTAACTGTAAATGCAGGATTGTGAATTCCAAAACTTCTGTCTTCTTCAATCCATATATAAACATATCCGCCTCTCATAATTGCCGGGGTAAGATCTAATGAGTCCGCATTGTCAACTGTGATAGAAACATTTCCATCCTCATCGTGAGGTAAAAATGCCGAAAGTTGTTCCATTAATCCGTGAACTTCAAGTTGTAGACCTTCTGCAACTCCATTACCATCAAGATCAGCATTTCCATTTATATAATATTTTTTATCTTTAAATGAATCACCAATATAACCGTGACAGGATGCACAAGCTTCAAGGTTATCATTACCTTCTGCATCATTCATGTTGAATGAATGACCACCAACAAGATTTATGTTTCCTTCAGGATCTGCAAGATCGCCAGCCATATGACAATCAACACAAGCATTACCTCCGGCAATAGCGTGGGGCGAGGTTGGGAAAGTCATACCATAATCAGGTGCATTTGATCCAATTAACATATCGGCCTGAGGACCATGGTGAGCACCATAGTGTGAACTGGCATTTCCAGGATCAGATGCATACTCAACTGCATTACGACGGCTTCTGTGACATTCCATGCATTGCGCACCAGTTCCATAAAGTTCAAAAGTTACCGGTGTACCATCTCCAAGTTGAGTATCAGCAAATCTTAATTGATGAATATTAGCATCACTGTGAGGATCATGACATACAGCGCAAGTAATGTTTGTTGCTTCTGGAAGTACGTTGGTAGCTGCAGGTAAACCATTACCATCTACAGGTCTTCCTTCTTTAACCCATTCAATATATCCCGCACCACTGTGACAAGGTGAGCAACCACCTCTTGTACCAGCAGATTCAACATAAGATCCTTTAGCGTGCCCACCTTCGAAACCTCGTCCATCAAATTCTGTAGCATCGTCACCTGAATGATCCCATTGTTCTGGAAAAGCGTGATGGGTTCCTGAATCGTGACACCAGGCACAGTTATCGGTTTCCAATTGAGCCACCATTTTAGAATTAGAAATAATTCCATAATGATTTCCGCCAGGACCATGACAACTTTCACATTGAATGTTTGCTCTCGCCATTGCATCCGGATAAAGCGCCATCATCTGATCATAGACGCCTGGATACAATGAGTCAGGAAATACGAATGGAAAATCATCAAAGCCATCATTAGTTGCGTTAGCATCGTAACCCACCGTGTGGCAGCTAATACAATTTTCTCCATAATGATTGCTAGCAATTCCGTTTAATCCTTCCTCAAGCATAGTTGCGTGTCCAGTTTCTGACCATTCATCATACTTGTAGTCCCATTCTGAAGTATTGTGGCAACCGACACAGCTAATGACACCACCCTCAACTCCAAAGTAGACAGCTGAATTTATTGTAATTGTAGCACTGGAGGCTCCATCAGTAAATTCAACTTTATAAGTTCCTACAAGATCGGGGATAAACGTTATGAGCTGTGTATTATCGTCCATATCATATGTGGTTCCAAATAATGCTGTTGATCCAGCTGGTTTCATCATAAAAGTCCAGCTTGGATTGACCAACGCTTCATCACTTTGCCCCATGATAAATACTTTGGTTTCATTCCCTACATTCATTAAGCCATTGTAGGCACGATCAAAATACATTTCAACCGTATCCCGGGCTACATCACGAGGGGAAACACCATATGTCTTTACAATAAGTTCTTGCCCCATAGTTAGTGAGGATCCAATAAACAAAAAACTTAAAGAAAGAAGTACTAGTTTTTTCATTTTTACTCCTTTTAAAGTTGGTTATAAGTTGTATTTAATTTATTCTTAGAAATTGAGCTTAGTAACTCATCAAATTCATATTTATCCAAAGGTTTGATTGCATAGTATGTTATACCCAATGGACTAATTTTTTTCCCAAGTTCAACGCTCACATCTGAAGTGACAAAAATGATCTTAATATTTTCCTTCATTTTTTTTATTGTAGAAATCACAACTGCAGCATTTGGTGTAGCATAATCATCATCAAGAATTATCACAAATGGATTCTTTTCATAAACATAACCGACAATATCAATGGGAATTTTGCTTTTGTTGTATATAATAGACTGGTGCTGAAATTCAGAAGCGAATGAATCAACAAGTCTAATTATGTCTTTGTCAGTAGATATCGTAAAAATTTTCATCTTGCTGAATATTACAAGACAAGTACCATTCACAGAAAGAGTGAGAGAAATGGATTGCAGAAGCGATATACATTTAAGATCTCTTAAATTCAGCAGGAATAGTAAAGATTTTAAGTAATTAAGATTAAATACAAATTGTTTTTAGTGGATTAATTACTTGAGAACTGTGACATTAAAGTCACGGTGAGACAATCAAGTGACTTAAACCATATTTTTATATAGCAATCCAAAATGTAAATGTTTAATTTTGTGATTATAAATGATTGACTGATAAAAACATTTCCATAAATCAGCTTTTATGTTTAAGACAATTAGAAGCAAATTTATTATTACATCTGTATTGTTTGTTGTGCTTAGTGCAGGAATTCCCATCTATATTCTGATTCATCAATTCAGTGAAAATTTTAACCAACGATCCCGAATTATGCTAAATGCTACAACACAATTGCTTCGTTACGAATTATATAATGCAATGATGCAGGGTTCAGAAAAGAATATTGAGAACATCGCAACCACTCTGGGTAATCTTGATAATGTAGAACATGTTAGAATTTTTAATGAAAATGGATTAATAAAATATTCTTCAAGGATAAATGAGATTGGGAAAAAACTCCAGGATATAGATCCCAGACATATCAATTTAACGAACATTGAATCTAAATCCGTGAGATTAACTAACAAAGCGGATACATACTCTTTAACAGAACCAATAGTAAATGAAAGCAGATGTCAATCCTGTCATGGAGTCACAAAAACAAATTTAGCCTATCTGGATCTGGATACTGATCTGACTAAAGCCGAAACAATCTTTTTTACAGGTTCAATACATATGATATTTCTCGGTTTAGCAGTTGTATTAATTCTCAGCATAGGCCTCTATATTATTTTTACATATTTTATAAATAGGCCACTCAAAGACTTGAATAGTGCATTTAAAAGTGTGGAAGCAGGTAATCTTGATATCGAAATTCCAACAAAAAATAATGATGAGATAGGATTAGTATTTAATCGATTTAATTTGATGACCAAAAATCTGAAATCCTCAAGAGAAGAAATTGAAGAATTACATTTCGAACAACTACAGAGAGCAGATAGATTGACTACTATTGGCGAACTTACTTCTCAGGTAGCACACGAAGTTAATAATCATGCTGCTGTGATAATGTCAAGAGCTGATTATTTGGAGATGGAAGCATCAAAACAGAATGATTTAAAAGTATATAATGAAGATTTCAAAACTATACTTGACCAAACCAACAAAATATCTCAAATCACTAAAAATTTATTAAGACATAGCAAACAAACTCCTACGACACGAAATAAAATATATCTTGAGACAACAATCTCAAGAAGTATTCTTGCTCTTCAACCTTTGATGAAAAAGAAGAAAATAAACTGTGCTTTCAAATCAGAAGTGACAAATTCAGAAATAATTGCTGATGAATTACAAATTGAGCAGGTAATGACAAACCTTCTTCTAAATGCGGTAGATGCTGTAGATGATGAAGGAGTAATTGATGTAACCCTAAAATCTGAAACTGAGAATACCCTAACCGTCTACGTTAAAGACAACGGATCCGGAATTAAATCGGATGCAATGAACAAAATATTCTCACCATTTTATACTTCAAAACCACAAGGTAAAGGAACAGGCCTAGGGCTATACATCGTACAAAATATTTGTAGATCTCACGATATTGGTATTAATTGTAAGAGTAATTTTGGAATAGGGACAACATTCCAGCTTGAATTTAAAAGAACTGTTTAAGGTTATGAAAAAGATTTTAATTATTGATGATGATATTGAAATGCTGCAAAGCCTTAAAAAAATTATGTCCCATAAACCAGAATACGATGTAACCTATTCACAAGAACCAAGAATGGGCAATGAGCTTTTTCAAAAGGAAAAATTTGATATTGTTATTAGTGATCTGATGATGAACGATTTTACAGGTATGGACATTATAAAATCATTTAAAGAAAAATCTCCTGAAACACCAATAATAATTATCTCAGGTTATGGAACAATAGAGGCAAGTGTTGAGGCAATAAAACTTGGTGCAATTGATTTTATCGAGAAACCATTCACTTCCAAAAAATTATTTGAATCAATTGAAAAGGCTCTTAAATCAACTTCATTTGATGAGAGCCTGAAAGATTCTGCAGACGGTGCCAAATCATTCTATGGAATGATTTATAAAAGTAGTGAGATGGAAGAAATAATTAAAATGATCAAAAGCGTTGCCCCAACCGGGATGAATGTTTTAATTACCGGAGAAAGTGGAACAGGTAAAGAATTAGTTGCAAGAGCAATTCATAAATTGAGTAAAAGTTCTTCTGATCTTTTCATTCCTGTTAATTGTGGTGCTTTGCCGGAAAATCTCTTTGAAAGTGAACTCTTTGGTTATGAGAGAGGAGCATTCACCGGTGCAGTAAAAACAAAACCAGGTTTGCTTGAATTTGCAAATCAAGGTACATTTTTTTTCGACGAGATTGGTGAACTAAGCACCTCTCTTCAGGTAAAATTATTGAGAATGCTTGAAGAGAAAAAAATAAGACGAATTGGTGGTAAGGAAGAAATCGATATAGATGTTAGAATAATCGCTGCAACAAATAAAGACCTTAAAGCTGCAGTAGAACAAAATGACTTCAGAGAAGATTTATTTTATAGATTGAGCATTTTTACTTTAGATGTTCCACCGTTAAGAGAAAGAATTGAAGATATAATCCCCTTAGCAAATCACTTTTTAACAGAGATTTACGAATCTAAAAATGATTCTGAAAAACATTTTAGTGAGGAAGTTGAACAAGCCCTTCTTGCCCATTCGTGGCCAGGAAATATTAGAGAGCTAAGAAATGTAGTGGGAAGATCCTATATTTTATCCACAGGTAAGATCATTCAGCTCGCTGACCTGCCCATCCCTCTGAAAGGAAATAGTAAAAAATTTGATACAGACTTGTTCTTATTGGATTATTCGAATGCAAAAGAATCGATCATTGAAAAGTTTGAATTGGAGTATCTGACTTATCATCTTAAAGAGAACAAAGGAAACATAACGCACACTGCTCAAAAGTGTGGATTGGACAGGCGAACTATACATAGATTGATTAAGAAATATAAAATTATGTACTAATGAAGTTATTAATATTAATTTCTAACTATGTTTTATTTCTAAATTATGCAAATACAAAGCATTTTAAGTTCTCATTAACGAGAAGTTTTCGTTATTTATATAGTGATAATTAGCTTTACGGAAGTTATTCGGTGGTATTGTCTTTGTTAGCAAATAGCAACTAATTATATAGCAATTTTAACTACTCTTAAAAACAAGGGCAAGAAAAATGAAGGATACTTTTTTATACGTTTTATTTATAACAGCAATAGTTGCGTTGTTCGCATTTGCATTTTCGTTTCCTCAGGATCAGGGTCAGGATGGCAAACAGATTTTTATTGATAGCAAATGTAATAATTGTCATACTATGACTTCAAACGATATAAATTCAAAGAAAGATAATGCAGTAGATTTATCAAATGCTGGCAATTCTGGCGATGCTCAAACTTTGAAATCATTTCTCCTAAAAGAAGCTCAAATCAACGATAAAGATCATAAGATGAAATTCAAAGGATCTGATGCAGAGCTAAATACTTTAGCTGAATGGTTGTCATCATTAAAGACAGAGTAAAAAAATAATTTCTATTTAATATCGAATCGGCAAAATTATAAATGACTTCAAAATATTTTAATAAAAAAACACTCATACTCATTATGGGTGTTTTTATTTTATTGTTCTCGAAAGGATTAGCACAATCGAATGAAGATTGTTTGATGTGTCATGATGACGATACCTTTACAATGGATAAAGATGGAAAAGAAGTTTCAATTTATGTAAGTGAAAGTAAATTTGGTTCAGCAAGTCATTCTAACTTAAAATGTATAAACTGTCATATTAATTTTGATCCGGAGTCAATTCCACATTCGGAAAACCTTACTCCAAAAGCTTGTGGAGATTGTCATCAAAAACAGATAGTCAAGCACTTGTTCCACCCAAATATTTTAAAAGCATCCGGAAGAGAAAAAGAAAAAGATGTAAACTGTCTAAATTGTCATAACAATCATTACCCTCAAGATCCAACCGCGGAAGGAAGCAAATGGAGTGCTCAGAACATTCCTAATTCGTGTGGACAGTGTCATACTGAGATGAAATTGCATTACCTGAAATCTGAACATTACAAGGCATTTAAAGAAGGAATGCTCGGGGCTCCAACCTGCTTAAGCTGTCATAAAAATCCGATTGCACGTGTGCATGAATTGGAAGATACTGTTAACATAAAAATTTCTCAGGAGAAACTTTGTTTATCCTGTCATTTGGATTCACCAGAAGTTCGTGCACGAACCGCGCCTACAGCAGGATTTATTTCAATGTATGAAAAAAGTGTCCATGGTTCTGAGTTGAATTCAGGGAATGGTAAAGCAGCTAACTGTGTCAACTGCCATGGTTCGCATGAAATACTGAGAAGTAACGAATGACAAATCAAAAGTTTTCAAATTAAATATCCCGAACACTTGTGGTCAATGTCATAAAGAAATTTCAAAAGAGTATAAAGAAAGTGTTCATGGAGTTGCCTTACGCAATGGAGTGAAAGAAGCTCCGGTTTGCACTGATTGTCATGGTGAGCATAACATACTAAAGCATAACGATCCGAATTCTCCCGTTGCATTTCAAAATCTTTCGAAGGAAGTTTGTTCACCCTGTCATAGTTCGCTTAAACTTTCATCCAAATATGGGATTGTAAGCAACCGGTTTGAAACTTTTTCTGATAGTTATCACGGACTTGCAATTGAAGGGGGCTCAGTAGCTGTAGCAAATTGTGCAAGCTGTCATGGTGCTCATAATATTAAACCTTCTTCGGACTCAACGTCAACTATTTATAAAGGAAATCTTGTAAAAACATGCGGCGGTTGTCATAAAGGGGCAAATGTAAATTTTACAATTGGTAAAATCCATATAACGAGGCAAGATGAGAGCGAACCAATAATTTACTTTATTGCTTCTGCATACATTGCATTAATCTTTTCTGTGATTGGTTTGATGTTCATTCATAATCTTTTAGACTTTTTCAGAAAGTCAAAAATCAAAAAGATGAAGCAACGAGGATTAATCAGAGAAGACAGACACGGTCATTCACTATATCTTAGAATGTCTGTGAATGAGAGGATTCAACATATAACGTTAGCCTTAAGTTTTCTCACTTTAGTATTGACAGGATTTATGTTGAGTTATCCAAATTCCTGGTGGGCGTCACACATTCGCGATCTCAGCAGTGATGTCTTTGAAGCAAGAAGTTTGCTTCATAGGGTCTGTGCTGTAATAATGGTCTCAGTTAGTCTGTATCATATTTATTATGTCTCTTTTACTACGAGGGGCAGACAATTAATTAAAGATCTTTTGCCAAAATACCAGGATATTAGGGATGCCATTGACGTTGCTAAGTTTAATGTTGGAATCTCTAAAACAAAACCTAGGCTTGATAGATTTAGTTATGTTGAAAAAGCTGAATACTGGGCTTTAATTTGGGGGACAATTGTAATGACCGCAACTGGTGTAATAATGTGGTTTGATAATACGTTTATGGGCATACTAACAAAACTTGGTTGGGATATTGCACGGACTGTTCATTATTATGAGGCTTGGTTGGCTTTTCTCGCTATAGTAGTCTGGCATTTTTACTTTGTAATATTTAACCCAGATGCCTATCCAATGAACCTTGCATGGTGGAAAGGAACAATTACTGAAGAAGAAATGGCCGAAGAACATCCTCTTGAACTAGAAAAAATTAAATCAGCCGAGCATAAAAGTTCTGATGAAGAAGAGAAAAGTTAGTTGCATTCTGAGATGAAAAATAATTTGTTAAGTTTTCTCCTGCTGTGCCTGATACCGTTTACAATTTTTCCCCAATCGAAAGATGATTGTTTAATTTGCCATGATGACCCTGGGTTTAAGGGAAATGTAAATGGTAAAACAATCTCACTAAATGTGAACCTAAAAACTTTTTCAGGTTCTGTACACGAAGATTTAGAATGCGTCGATTGTCACACAGATTATAATCCTGAAGACATCCCACATACAAAAGTATACTCAAAAGTTAATTGTGGCGAATGTCATTCTGAAGAGCAAAAACTATACACAGAATGTCTTCACGGAAAAGCGTATGCAAGTGGTGACCCATTAGCTCCGTACTGCCAGGATTGCCACGGTAATCATGATATTCTTCCCGTAAAAGATCATAATTCTGCTGTAGCGCCAATGAAAATTCCATTTCTTTGCGGCCAATGCCATCGGGAAGGAACTCCGGTGCAATTGCAGAGACACATCCCGCAAGATCGAATTCTGGAAAATTATACTGAAAGTATTCATGGTGCTGGTCTACTAACAAAAGGATTAATTGTTGCAGCTACTTGCGTTTCGTGTCATTCGGCTCACAGGATCTTACCTCACACAGATTCCCGTTCAACAATTTCCAGGGAAAACATTGCAAAGACGTGTTCAGTCTGTCATGCGGAAATTGAAACTGTGCACAGAAAAATAATCCGTGGAGAACTCTGGGAAAAGCAGGCACACGTTTTACCAGCTTGTGTTGATTGCCACCAGCCGCACGAAATTAGAAAAGTTTATTATGATTATGGAATGGCTAATAAGGACTGTCTTGAATGTCATAGTAACCCTAAGTTAGTTTCTAGTATAGATGGCAGGTCATTATATGTTGATGATAGTGAAATCACACACTCAAAACATTCAAACATTGCTTGCAGTCAGTGTCATTCAGAAGTGAATGTTTCAAAACACAGACCGTGCGAAACTATTCAAAATAAAGTTGATTGTTCAGCTTGTCATGAAGCAGTTGGATTAGAATATGCAAAAAGTACACATGGTAATTTAGTAGCTAAGCAAGATCCAAACGGACCAACTTGCAAAGAATGTCACGGTACTCATGGAATTTTGGGTAGGTTAGATCCGAAATCGCCAACATTTTCGATTAACATTCCTGCTCTTTGTGCAACGTGTCATCGAGAAGGAGAAAAAGCCGCGGTCAGATATACTGGAACCGAGAAAGATATAATAGAACATTATACAGAAAGTATTCACGGAAAAGGCTTGATGAAAAGTGGGCTAACAGTAACAGCAACCTGCACTGACTGCCATACCGCACATAGAGAACTTCCCCATTCTAATCCAGAGTCTAGTATTAATCCGGCAAATATTTCTTCTACCTGTGGATCATGTCATCACGGAATTCAAGAACAATTTGATAAAAGTGTTCACTCCCCTCTCATAACTATAACTGAAAAGGAACTTCCAGTTTGTAATAATTGTCATAGTGCGCATACTATTCGCAGGGCGGATTCCGAAGGATTTAAATTAGAGATTATGGGACAGTGTGGAAGATGTCACGAACAAATTGCTGAAACATATTTTGATACCTACCATGGCAAAGTCTCTCAACTTGGTTATACTAAAACAGCGAAGTGCTATGACTGCCACGGTTCTCACGATATTCTTTCAGTAAACGATCCAAAATCAAGATTAAGCAGAGAGAATGTTGTTGAAACTTGTAAAACATGCCATCCATCAGCCAACAGGCAATTTGCTGGTTATTTAACTCACGCTACTCACCATGATCCGGTAAAATATCCAATTTTGTTTTGGGTTTTCTGGGGAATGACCGGGTTATTAGTTGGAACCTTTGTAATTGCAGGACTTCATACATTACTCTGGCTTCCAAGATCGCTGGAATGGAGAAGAAAACTCAAAGCATTACATAATCTTGAAAATAAAGATGATGAATCAGAATCGAACCAAAATAAATCTGGAGAAGAGAAAGAATGAATCTTAAAGAGAAGTATGTATTAAGATTTACTCGATTGAACCGAATACTTCACATCTGTATGATAATAAGTTTTCTAATTCTCTCTCTCACCGGAATGAGTCTAAAGTTTTCATATACAGGATGGGCAAGAGTATTATCAAAATTTTTTGGCGGTTTCGAATCTGCCGGATACTGGCACAGGTTTGCTGCTGTAATTATGATCATCGTTTTTGTTACCCACCTGGTTGATATATTCAGATTGAAGAAAAAAGAATTTGGTAATTGGAAATCCCTTTTGATTGGGAAAAATTCAATGCTTTTTAACAAAAAAGATTGGAAAGATTTTACTGGTTCTCTAAAATGGTTTATAGGTAAAGGTGAGAGACCTCAATACGGAAGATGGACTTATTGGGAAAAGTTTGATTACTTCGCCGTATTCTGGGGAATGTGTGTGATTGGTTCAACGGGGATGACGCTTTGGTTTCCTGAGTTCTTTACAAATTTTGTTCCCGGGTGGATGATAAATGTAGCCACAATTATTCACAGCGATGAAGCTCTTCTTGCAACTGGTTTTATTTTTACTGTACACTTTTTCAACACACACCTCCGTCCTGAAAAATTTCCGATGGACATCGTTATTTTTTCTGGAAGAATTCCTCTTGACGAATTCAAATTAGATAGACCCGACGAATACAAAGAAATGGTAGAAAAGGGAGAATTAGAAAAATATATTGTGGAGCAATACCCTCCTATTGTTCTTAAAGGAATAAAAATTTTTGGATGGACAGCACTTACTATTGGATTCAGTATTGTCATCTGGATTATTTATGCGATGATTTTCGCATATAGATAATTATATTTAATCATTATAAATATTTAAAAAATATTTTTTCTTTATGCGACGATTTTTTCCACCGTACGTCTATAATCCTATTACTTTCTCCGGAGCTGGTTTAGCGGGACTAAGTTTTGGGCTTATCATTTTCTTAACTATTCTTGAATTACTATCCCCCGACACAAAACCATACATGGGAATAATAACATTTATTATTCTTCCAGTCTTTCTGTTGATTGGAATTTTCCTATTAGTTTTTGGAATGTTAAGAGAACGTCGAAGATTGGAACAAGGTCTTCAACGCAAAAAAAGATTTATGGTAATTGATCTAAACGATTCAAAGCAAAGAAGAATGATTACCTTATTTTCTGCGGGGGCAGTTTTGCTATTATTTATGTCTGCGTTTGGGAGTTACAAAGCATACGAATTTTCAGATTCGGATGAATTTTGTGGCGAAATGTGTCACAAAGTTATGGCACCTGAATATACAGCATATCTATCATCACCTCATTCAAGAGTTGGCTGTGTAACTTGTCACATCGGATCCGGAGCAGCGTGGTTTGTTCGCGCAAAAATATCCGGTGCTTATCAGGTTTATTCGGTCTTATTTAATAAATATTCAAAACCCATCCCAACACCGGTTCATAATTTAAGACCCGCGGCAGGAACCTGTGAAACCTGTCATTCGCCTCAACATTTTTTCAGCTCGATTCGAAGAGAATTCACTTATTATCTCTATGATGAAAAAAATACTAAATCATCATTAAGCATGTTATTGAAGATTGGCGGCGGAAGTAGTGAGTACGGAAGGGCTGAAGGAATTCACTGGCATATGAATATTGATAATAAGATTGAATACATTCATACAGATGAAATCAGAGATGTAATTCCCTGGGTCAAACAAACAAAATCTGATGGAACTGTAAAGATTTACAGGAAAAGAAATTATAAAGGTGATTTCTCAAAATTACCACAAGAAAATTTAAGAAGAATGGATTGTATTGATTGTCACAACAGACCTTCCCATATTTATCATCCATCAGATAAATCAGTAAACCTTTCAATGTCGCTTGGAAAAATAGATGAAACTCTCCCCTACATTAAAAGTATTGCAGTAAATGCTTTGGAAGAAAATTATTCAACAAAAGAAAATGCATTGGATAGCATTGAAATAACTTTAAAAGATTTTTATGATGACAACTACCCTTCAATTGCAGAAGAAAAGAAAAATAATATTTCAAGTTCAATCTCCGAAATTCAAAAAATATACGATAGAAATTTTTTCCCGAGTATGAAGGTAAGCTGGAGAGGATTTCCTAATCACATCTCGCATTTATATGACTCTGGTTGTTTCCGATGTCACGACGGTGAGCATTTTACTGATGATGGAGAAATGATCAGAAGAGATTGCAACTTATGTCATACTATAATATCAGAGACAACGAGTGATGGAAGAAATTTAGTTTCAATGAACGGGATTGAATTTGTGCATCCCGAAAATCTTGGAATTGATGTAAAAAATTTGATATGCGTTGAGTGCCATGCACGAAAGTAAATTTATTTTGGCTAATTAGTTATTTCACATTTAAAAATAATATTGCTATTATGAGACTAACGATTGAGGCTAGTTATTATTTAGTAGTAGCAACATTACAAAGGGGTAACTGAAATGAGCTCTATTCGTTCAGAATTTACGATTAAATATTCGTACGTGACGAGTAATGATTTACTTCACATCATCAATGTCGAGGGAGAAATATGACGAATAACCATTCTGATATTCCACAGCAAAACAACAAACCTAAACGTCGTGATTTTTTAAATATACTTCTTGGAACTGGGTTTATTGCGTGGCTGGGTGCATTATTTTTTCCAGTGTTTAAATACTTAGAACCGCCCGAAGTTGAGGAAGTAAAAGTATCGAATGTTAAAGCGGGTGCAGTTGATGATATGGAAAAAGACAGTGGAAAAATCATCAAGTTTGGTAACAAACCCGTAATCCTGATTAGAAAAACTAATGGCGATTATATTGCCTTTAGTGCTGTCTGTACACACCTGGATTGTATAGTTCAATACAGAAAAGATTATGGACAAATTTATTGTGCCTGTCACAATGGTAGATACGATTTGAACGGAAGAGTGGCAAGCGGTCCACCACCAGCACCTTTACAAAAATATGCCGTTACAATAAAAGATAACGAAGTCATTGTTTATCAGGAGGCAACCTGATGAATCCCGACAAACTAAAAAAGAAAAACAAGATTATAAGTTGGCTCGATGAACGATATAATCTTTCAGGGTTACTGGAATTCGCAAAAAAGAAATCCGTTCCGAAATTCCGAGAGACAATTTGGTACTATTTCGGTGGCGTAGCTTTACTGCTTTTTGTTGTTCAGGTTATCTCTGGGATTTTATTGTTGATGTATTATAAAGGAACTGAAGATCTTGCATATGAAAGTGTGAAATTTATATCTACAAAAGTTAGCTTTGGCTGGTTAATTCGTTCGGTGCACAGTTGGTCAGCAAATCTAATGGTACTTTCTGTTTTCATTCATATGTTTTCCGTCTACTTTCTAAAGGGATTCAGAAAACCAAGAGAACTAACATGGTATACTGGTTTTGGTTTGTTGGCAATGTCGATGGCATTTGGTTTTAGCGGATATCTTCTACCCTGGAATGAACTTGCCTTTTTTGCAACAAAAGTTGGAACTGATATTGTCGGTCAGGTACCATTGATTGGGGAACCGATTCTGAAACTTTTAAGGGGTGGTGAAGATGTTACAGGTGCGACTCTTTCAAGATTTTTTGGATTTCACGTCGCGATCTTTCCCGGAATATTTATCATTCTTCTAACTCTTCATTTACTGATGATTCAAAGACAAGGAATTGCGGAACCGGAAGAGTATACTAAGCTACCTGAAAAGGAAAAGAAAACAATTCCCTTTTTCCCAAATTTTGCAATGCGCGAATTGTTGATATGGTTAATTGTAATAAATGTTTTGGCAATTCTAGCTGTTTTCTTTCCCTGGGAACTTGGTACCAAAGCAGATCCATTTTCATCAGCTCCTGTTGGGATCAGACCGGAATGGTATTTCCTGTTCATGTTCCAGGTGTTCAAATTTCTTCCGGGCGAAATTCTTTTTTTACCGGGTGAAATGGTAGGCGTTCTACTGTTTGGAATTGGAATAGCACTCTGGGCAATAGTTCCTGTGTGGGATAAAAAAACTGCTAAAGGCAGTAAGAACAGGTTGTTGACTTACGTCGGGATCTTCGTAATAATATTCATAATTGTTTTTACCATTCTTGGTTTCATTTTGGATTAGGAGACAGATATGAAAAACATTTTAAAATATTTCTTTGTTGCAGTTATTCTTCTAATCCTTAATCCGAAGATCCTTCTTTCACAGACCGTTGATCAATGTTTCAAGTGTCATATCGATATGGATGAAGCAAAAGCAAATCTGTACAAAACCGATATCCATCATTCAAAAGGAATCAGTTGTTCTGCCTGTCATGGTGGAGATGCAACTTCAGATGATATGGACGTGGCAATGAGTAAAGAAAAAGGATTTATTGGTATTCCTTCGCGCTCAGATAGATATCAGGTGTGTGTAAATTGTCATGCTGATGCGGATAAAATGAAAAGATTGGGTTCAAACCTTCCCACAAATCAATTTGAGAAATTAAAAACTTCCGTTCATTTTCAACCAAGTTTTAATAACCAGGGACCAATGGCCGATTGTATAACTTGTCACAGTGTTCATGATATTAAAGGTGTTAAAGATCCATTGTCAAAAGTATATCCAACAAAAATTGTTGAACTTTGTGGAAGCTGTCATAGTAGTGCTGAATTTATGAAACAATACAATCCGGCACTTCCTGTTGACCAGGTAGCAAAATATAAAACAAGTGTTCATGGTGGATTAAATGCAAAAGGTAATCCGGATGCAGCTGAATGCGCAAGTTGTCATGGTTCTCACGAAATTCAACCAGTAAAAGATTCACGTTCACTGGTTTATGCGACTAACATTCCTTCGGTCTGCGCTAACTGTCACAGCGATGCAAAATTAATGGCAAAGTATAAAATTCCAACTGATCAGTATAAAAATTATGTCCAAAGTGTTCATGGAATTGCTTTACTCGAAAAAGGTGATTTAAGTTCTCCATCCTGTAATGATTGTCACGGAAATCACGGTGCCGTTCCTCCGGGTGTTGAATCAATATCCAAAGTTTGCGGAACCTGCCACGTACTAAATATGGAATTATTTGAAGGAAGCCCGCACAAAAAAGCTTTTGATAAACACAATTACCCGGAATGCGAAAGCTGTCATGGAAATCATCTTGTCGAACCAGCAACCGATGATATGGTCGGAACACAAAAACCTGCCGTTTGTGTTAATTGTCATAGCAGTGAGGAAAATACTAAAGGATTTTTAGTTGCAGGTGAAATAAAAAAATTAATTGATAGTCTGAAGACTAAGGACTCAGAAACAAAAACCATTCTTGATGAAGCTAATCAAAAAGGAATGGACGTCTCGGATGCAACTTTTTCACTTAAAGATGTTAGACAAGTTCTTATTCAATCAAGAACTACAATTCATGCTTTTAACCTAGATAAATTTAAAGAGCAAATTGGCGAAGGATTCACAATAGTAAATAAGGCAGAGATAACAGGTAAAGAAGCTGTCGATGAATATTATTTTAGAAGAGTCGGGCTGGGTATTTCAACTATACTTGTAACGCTTTTAGTTATAGGATTATATATTAAACTTAGAAAAGTCGAAAAGAAAACTTAACGAATTAAAAAAGAGAATTACGAAATGGAATCATCCTCAAACGATGCAACCAACAAAGAAATTCTTCAATATTTAAAATCGATTGAATCAAGAATTTCAAAAATAGAATCAGTTCTGGATCTCCCTGCAGCACAAACGGAAGAAGAGATTGAAGCAGAACCGATTATAAAAAAAACAAAGAGTGAATCAGACGAAGAACTTGAATTCCGGATCGGTCAGTTCTGGTTTGCTAAGTTAGGAATATTCGTTTTCCTTGTTGGTTGGCTAATTGCAAATACATTGCCATTTGAGGGGATCAATCAAATAATTCCTGTAGTAGTCGGATTCTTAATTGGATTAGTTACCATTCTCACATCGTTGTATCTCAGAAATAAGTTACCGCATATTTCAGGTTGGATTTTGGGAAGTGGTTTTGCTATAATTTATATAGCCGTCCTTCGAATGCACTTCTTCCATACAATGCCTGTTGTTACCAATATCATTCCAATCCTGATTATGATATACATAATTTCATTGGCTTTGATATTCTCCGGACTAAAGTGGAACTCAGCTTACATAACGGCATTTGGATTTTCGCTTGGATATTTATCTGCACTGATTGGTGATTATTCAATACTGATATTTTTGACAATTACTTTGTTGGCTGTTCATTCTGCCTATCTTAAAACTAAACTTAACTGGAGTGGATTATTCAACTTTGCAATTGTAACTTCTTTCGTTGTTCATCTCATCTGGTTTATAAATAATCCATTAGTTGGAAATCCATTAGAACTTAAAATAGATCAGCCAATAAACTTAATATTTTTACTGGTTTACCTTGTGATCTTTACTTCAGCATACTTTGCAGACAAAAATTATGAGGAATCATTACCAACAGCACTAAGCGTTTTGGTGGTTACCTCTATGAGCTACGGGTTATTTTTACTTATCACTATACTTTCCGATCCAATGCTTGGGCAGGTTTACAACCTTCTAGCTTCAGTAATATTTATTGGATTTGCAATTCTCTTTTACGTAAAAAAGTCGAGCAAAACAGCAACCTTTTATTATGCAATGACTGGCTATGCTGCACTTAGTGTTGCAATTATTCTTCAATTTGACCAACCTGATTTTTATGTATGGTTGTGTTGGCAAAGTTTATTGGTTGTTTCAACTGCCGTTTGGTTTAGATCCAAGTTTATCATTGTAGCAAATTTTTTCATTTTTCTTTTGATATTTTTTGCTTTCCTCATTCTTGCCGGAGTTACAAGCGGAATAAGTTTAAGCTTTGGAATTGTTGCTTTGCTGAGTGCGCGTGTTCTCAACTGGAAAAAAGATCGACTTGAGCTTAAAACCGAGCAGATGAGAAATGCATATTTACTAACTGCGCTTTTAATCATTCCGTATTCATTATACCACCTGTTGCCGAGCGGATTTGTTGCATTCGGCTGGATTGGTGTTGCTATACTTTATTATATCTTCAGTCTGCTGTTGAAAAATGTGAAATATAGGTATATGTCTCTTGCAACATTTTTGTTAACTGTTGGCTATGTTTTTGTTTTAGGAATTACAAGTGAAGAGACTGTTAACAAGATTTTATCCTTCCTTGTACTTGGTGCTGCACTGGTTATCATCTCTATTGTATATACGAGGAATAGGAATAAGTCTTCGAAGCCAAAGGAGACTGAAAGCTAAGAATTTATTTATTTGGTATAAATAATAATTAGGTACCAAGAATGACATTTGATGATTTAGTAAAAGAATTAGCCCCTTTTGAAACATTTGATGAAAATGTATTTCTTGGAAACTCTGAATATCCTCAAAATTTATGCGATTATATTCTATCATTCGCACTAGCATATAATGATTTTCGGGATATATTCTCTGCGCACTTTCAACTGACAGACATTGGAATTATCCCAGAAAAACCGAAGAGTATTAAACTTGGATTGCGAAATGGACTTAGAAACACGTTAATCAGGGTTCAAATAGGATTTGTTCACGAAATATTAAAATTAATAGAAAATAATAGATATATTCATGAAGAGCCAGCATTCAAAATTGTTCTTAAGTCTTTAAGTAAAGAAGGAAAAGATTCTTGGAATGCAATATCCTCTGTAGCTCTTAATAAAAGTTCAAATGAACCAATTGCGAAGGCACTAGTGATTATTAGAAATAAAGTCGCATTTCATTATGACACAAAAGAGATTGGTCAAAGTTATAAAAACTCTTTTGTGGCGAACAAAAAATATGGTATTCCTTTAATATCACGTGGTAATGCAATGCAAAGTACACGATTTTATTTCGCAGATGCAGTAGTTCAAAATTACTTGGACTCTAAATCAGAAGATAGAAATGTAATTGATTTTTTAAATGGTCGAGGAGAGTTTATTTTGACAATCAATCGCTTTTTATACGAAATTGTAACTCGTTTTATTCAATCTAGGAGTTCCTGGCGAAAATTTATTTCGGATACCTAACTTGCTCCTCAGCGCGAACACAGAATCGGTGTGAGAATTTTAGATTTTTAGCATATACGTTTTAGTTTAGTAATTCGTTCAATGTGTAGTTCTAAATAATATTTATGTAAAAAGTGCTTACGAAGAAGGTTAAACACAATTTGTATCACAATTACATTTCGGTTTTAACCAGACTGTCAATTCTGGACGGAGCCGATTGCCGCAACTTCGTTACATTCACGTAAGATTTTATTGAACATTTTAATACTATCTCAAGTCATTTAAGTTCCCAATAATATTAAGTAAAAATATTTCCCTTTTTTACTTCTTAACTTCAGGAACTTTTTCCTTTCTGAATAGTTAAACTCTCAACTTTTTAATAATGTCCAATCAATAAATAGGAGAATTATTGTGAAAAACTCAGTTTTTTTTCTCATAGGCTTCTTTATCAGTTTCTCACTTTTCGGGGATGTTACAAAATCAAACTCTAAACCAACCAGCAGCAACATTCAGCTTGCTATTCTTCTAGATACAAGTAACAGTATGGATGGATTAATTGATCAGGCAAAGACTCAGCTATGGAAAATTGTAAACGAAATGTCTCACTCAAAATGCAACGGAAGAAAAACAAATTTGTCAGTTGCACTTTACGAATACGGTAATGATGGTTTATCTGCAATGGAAGGATATGTCAGACTTATCACTCCCTTCACACACGATCTCGATAAAATCTCGGAAGAATTATTTAGTCTTAGAACTAACGGAGGTAGTGAGTATTGTGGGACTGTAATTTATGAAGCTCTCCGGGATTTGAAATGGAATAAAGATGATAATAATTACAAAGTCATTTTTATTGCAGGGAATGAACCATTCAACCAGGGAGATAAAGATTACAGGGATGCTTGCAAATCAGCTTGTGGTAAAGATGTAATTGTAAATACAATTTTTTGTGGTAACTATAACGAAGGAGTCCAAACTTTTTGGAAACACGGAGCTGAACTTGCTGCTGGGAAATACCTAAACATTGATAGCGACTGCAACATCGTTCATATTGTAACTCCATTCGATGATAGATTGATTCTGCTTGGGAAAAAATTGAATTCAACTTACATAGCGTATGGATATGAAGGTGAGTCATTAAAAAAGAGACAAGTCAGAACAGGATGAAAACGCAAGTAGTCTTTCTCCAAGTGTTATGGCAGAAAGAACAGTTACAAAAGGAAGTGGGCAGTATAAAAATGAATCCTGGGATCTTGTTGATGCTGAAGAACAAGGAGTAAATATTGAAAACATTCCAAAAGATCAGCTTCCGAAAGAAATGCAAAGTATGAATAAAGAAGAACGAAAAGAATATGTAGATCAAAAAGCAAAAGAACGTGAACAAATTCAGTCAGAAATAAATAAGCTTGATCAGCAAAGAAGAGAGTACATTGCAAAACAATCTGCTGCAAATAATCAGGACAATACTCTAGATGCAGCAATGTTGAAAATCATCAGAGAACAAGCTTCAAATAAAAATTATAAGTTTGAATAATAATCCGTCATGCTGAACTCGTTTCAGCATCTCATTAGTTTGTGAGATCCCGAACCAAGTTCGGGATGACGCTCAGCAGCTGTCATTGCGAACGAAGTGAAGCAATCTAAGTTTTACGTTGAGATCACTTCGTCCTGATGAATCAGGACTCGTGATGACAACCACAAAAATCATCATTCACTTTTCATTATCTTTACTTAAAATAAATTTAATTTTATGCCTGACATATCTTCAATCGTTCAAATAATTCAACTGATGCTTGCACCGGGATTGATGATCTCAGCGTGCGGACTTCTTCTTCTCGGAATGAATAATAAATATTCTCTCATCGTAAATAGAATACGATTGCTTAATGAGGAAAGGAGACGATCACTTCGCAAACTTGAAGATAAAGAATTTGCATTACACGAAAACGTACGGTTTGAAAGCATAAGCAAGCAGCTTAAAAAACTTACATTCAGAGTCAGGTTAGTGAGAAATGCAGTTCTATCGTACACAATAGCAGTTGCGTTGTTTGTTCTTACTTCCCTCTTGATCGGCTTCGGTTATTTGCTGGAGATTACCAGGTTAAACAGTTTTATTACAATTCTATTTTTATTGGGAATGCTTTCTGTTTTAGCTGGAGTTATATTTGCTTCATATGAGACATACAAAGGCTACGAAATAGTGAAGTTTGAAGTTGATAGTGAGGAATGACCCCTTATTGTCATCACGAGCAAAGCGAAGTGATCTAAAATGTAGATTGCTTCACTTCGTTCAATGACAAAAATTTATGATCATTTCTTCGATTCATCAGGTGCTGGCGGAATAACCAACTTTTTAGGTGGATTCTTTTTCAACTCTTCCATTAAAACCTGAACAGCTTTTTCCAAAGACGGATCCTCACCTTTTACAACAAGATCGGCACGGTCAAGTACTTCTATATCAGGATAAACACCTTCGTTTTCGACCGCCCAATTTCCTTCAGTATCTAAAAATCTAAATACAGGGATACTGATTGAACCACCATCCATCAACGAGGGATTACCGGAAATTCCTATTAGTCCACCCCAGGTTCTTGTGCCAATGATCGTCCCCAAACCAGTCTCTCTGAAATAATATGGGAAAGCATCTCCACCGGAACTTGAGTATCCATTGATCAAACAAGCTTTCGGTCCTTCATTAACAATCCCCGGAACAGGTTGAGGTTCAATTCCGCGTCTCACCCAATAATTTAAAATTTTTCTATCCAACAACTCAATCATTCTATCAGGAACAAAACCACCGCCATTATATCTGTCATCAATAATCAATGCTTCTTTATTTGTCTGAGGATAAAAATATTTGAAGAGTTCTCTGTTTCCTTCAACAGCTGTATTTGGAATATGAATGTAACCAATCTTTCCACCTGATAATTCATCAACCATTTTCATTCTTGATTCAACCCAATCAAGATACCGGAGGTTACCCTCACTGCTGACCGGTTTAACAAATTCTTCGTGTGCTCCTGTTTTAGAAGGCTTATTATTTACAAGAAGAGTAACAATTGAACCGGCTTTATTTTCAAGATACTTGTAAGGATTTTCATTCGTTTTAACTTCCTGTCCATCTATAGCAATTATAAAATCTCCCACATTTACATTCACACCGTACTCAGTTAATGGAGAACGAAAATCGGAATGCCAGTTTTCTCCCGGAAATATTTTTGTGATTTTATAGTACCCGGATGGATCGGCTTCAATTTCACAGCCGAGAAGACCTCCTTCTCTTCTTTGGACACGTTCAAAATCGCCCCAGTTAACATAAACGTGACCAGCACTAAGCTCACCACCAAGTTCTCCAAATATGTAATCAAGATCCCAGCGTGCTGAAACATAAGGAACTAATTGTCCATACTTTTCTTTCATTTTATCCCAATCGAGTCCGTGCATGTTTGCATCGTAAAACCAATCGCGAAGCAGTCTCCATCCGTCAACATACATTTCTGCCCATTCCGCTTTAGGATCAATTTTCATATCGAGTTTACTTAAATCTAATCTCCCATCTGTGTTTTTCTGATTTTCTTTTATGTCAACAATTCCGTAATCGCCCCGCATGGCATAAAGTATTTTTTTACCATCTGCTGAAACAACAAAATTATTAATTCCCTCAAGGATCGTAACTTCCTTTTCATTTGTTTGATCGAAGAATTTTAGTTTTGTCCCTGAATCATCCCTGAACATAAAAAGCACACCATTCTCCGATGGAAGAAGTGTATAATAATTACCTGATGATCCCGGAAGCACTGATATCCTGTTTTCAAAATCCTTAGTATCAATTGTTACTATTACTTCATTGTTCTCGTCGTTATTCTCTTTTGTACCATTCATCGATTCGGAAGTCGATTTCTTCTTCATCATTTTTTAGTTCAAACAAAGCCGGTACAGAATTATTTAATGCAGCGACATAAACTCTTGTTGGATTTGTGTAGATATAATTGAATTCCCAGTTGCTGAATTGCAGATTGAAATCACGATTAGAAAAGAAATAAAGATATTTTCCATCCTTGCTAAAAACCGGATTAAATTCACTTGTAAGATCGCTCGTCAGTTGAGACGTTCCTTTTGAATTCAGAGAGTAAACCCAGATTGATGTCATTCGTGATTCACTCCCTTTTGTGTACGTGAGCCATTTACTGTCAGGTGACCATTGGTAGTCAGTAATATCATTGTAATTGCTATGATCAACTTCAACAGGATTTCCTTTTTCTACATCAACATACCAGAGTATCTGATTCTTGTCCGAGAATACTAACTTTTTACTATCGGGAGACCAGATTGGAGAAAATCGCCAGATCGTTCCATCATTTGTAATTTGTTTTTCATTCACCACTTCCATCACTCATCTTCATAAATAATTCATATTCACCAGTCCTGTCGGAGAGATACGCAACCCATTTTCCATCAGGAGACCAAACAGGATCAATCTCTCTAATGCCCTGAGTGTTAGTCAAGTTAAAGATTTCTCCATTCTCAGCAGGAACAGTAAACACATCTCCACGTGCTTCAAACAATCCTCTTTTTCCAGTTGGAGAAACTTCAAACCAGTTTACCTGATCGCTAATATTTTTTATGTATGGAACTGTGCCGGTGAAATCTCCAAAAACTTTTATAGGCACTTTCTGATTCTTTCCAGAGGTAATATCATACTTGTAAATGTATCCACCATTTTCATAAATTATTTTATCATCACCTGCACTTGGCCAAAGCACATCATAATAATCAAAGCTTGTGACTTCGGTAGTTTGTTTTGTAGTTAAGTCGTATGAGTACAGATTAAGTGTTCCAGTTCGATCAGAGGTAAAATAGATTTTGTCTCCAACCCACATCGGTTGATTATCGGTTCCAACATAATCAGTAATTTGCTCGGTAGTATTATTTACCAAATCATAAATCCAGATATCCTGTGCACGCCCCCCACGGTATCTTTTCCAGGTTCTCCATTCACGATCGATTGGAGTATAAACCATTTTGGTTCCATCTGGAGATAGCATTCCACCACCACCTTCGGGAATTTGTAAAGGAGTTTCAAGTCCTCCATCAATAGGAACAAGAAAATATTTTCCCATTCTTTTTCCCCAGGGTAATCTGTTACCTCTGAATAAAACATTTTTTCCGTCCGGTGTCCAGCCAAGAACCTGATTATCAAATCCTCCACGCGGCGGCATTATACCAACATCATTGTAATACGTGAGTTGGGTTGGAGTTCCACCTTCGACAGGAATAATATAAACCTGCCTGTTGCCTGAGTACTCAGCTGAAAATGCAATCCACTTCCCATCCGGAGAAAATTTAGGAAAGAGTTCAATCCCCTCGTGGGAAGTTAGTTGTCTTGCGGTTCCACCGTTTGCATCAACAAGCCAGATATCACCAGCATAAACAAAAGCAATTTTATCCTTGCTGATATCAGGAAAGCGAAGAAGTCTGGTTAAATCATCTGATTGCGAAAATGTACCTGACGGAAAAAATTATTACAAATACAATTGACAAGAGGTTTTTCATTCAAACTCCATTTTGTTTTAAATCTTTACACAAATTTTAATAATCTGTTTAAATCTTCGAAGAGAAATTACATCAGCGGAAATGATCTGATTTCAAAGGATATTTAAATATATCTACAATTTAGATTCAACAAAACCTAAAACATTATTCAACTTTTTCTGCGCATTGCTTTTTAACTCTGCACAAGTTTTCTTCATTTCATCTACAAATTTCTGATCCTTAATATCCTTAAGATTGATAAGCACATTATAAATTCCACCAAGCATTCCGGTATAAGCACTTTGTGCACCAACTCCAACATCTGTAATTGAATTTGCATTACCATTTTTTGCTACGACTTCTGCAATTTCAATTGCTCTGTAACTCTGCTTTGCTGTGTTCAATGGAACCAGCACTGCCTGCTTCAAACCAGCTTGCATTGTATCTTCACGAGCTTTCTTTTCCTCGGCGGTTTTGTTTGGCAGCCTTCGTGCATTCATATAAGCATTGAATGCATTGGTATCTTCATCAACAGCTTTAACTAATTCTTCCTTTATTTGCTGGCATTCCTCAGCAGCTTTATTTAGAATTTCATCAACATCTTCACTGCCACGTTTATTAGCTGTTAGATTGCTCACCATCGAAGAAAGCGAAGCACCCAAAGCTCCTGCCAAAGCTGCAATTGATCCACCGCCGGGTGCCGGGGATTCGCGTGATACTTCATCAATAAAATCAGTAAGCTTCATTTCTACCAAAGCGTTCTCAAGATTTTTTGGAAGTCCAAGTACTCTCTTCTTCAATTTTAAATTCTGAAACGTCATTAAGTCCAAGTGATTGAACTGCAGTATTCAAAATATCTTTAACCGGAACTCCAATCGAGCGATGCTGATTCCTCAAATAAAACTTTCCCGTCTCAAGCAAAGCTGGATATGGGACCATACCAACTATTTCACTTCCCGTAACGACAAGTCCTCTTTCTATCGCAAGTTTTCTCGCTTCTTCGAGCACGTGGTGCATGGAGGTTACTTTATAGTTTGTAAGATTAATTGATATTTGTGCACGGTCATAGTTTGGGACCATCCAACCTATAGCTTTTGCATATTTAAACTTGCCCGGCTTTTTAACGGATTGCCCTTCCGGCTTTTCAGGATTGATGCCGTGTTGTTCAAGAATATCTTCTAAATCATATTTGTGTTTTGTTTTACTGTGATCAATCGTCTCATTAATTGTTTTGCCAATAAAATCACAATCGCCACAAGGATAATTTCCCTTTTCATATTTAATTATATCTTCACTTTTATAATAGAAGTTTCCATCACTTCCCTTTCGTGCTGATCTTCCCTTTTCTCTAAGTTCAAATGCGATATCGGTTGCGTGCTTGGATTCTCTTGTGTTCAGATTAATGTTGTATGCAATTAGAAATTCTCTAACTCCAATTACAGTCGCACCAGCTTTTGCGTTAAATTTCTGAGGACCGTAGTCAGGTTTCCATTCCGGTTTCTTTAACTTCTCTTCGAGTGCTTCATATTCTCCCTGTCGGATTTTAGCAAGATTTTCTCTTTCAGGTATTGTTGCCGATTTTTCATAAAGATAAACGGGAATTCCTAATTCTTCTCCCACTTTTTTTGCAACTTCTTTTGAAAGCTCAATGCACTCTTCCGTTGTCACTCCACTAACCGGGACGAAAGGACAAACATCTGTTGCGCCCATCCTCGGATGTGAACCTTTGTGCTTGCTCATATCTATTAACTCAGAAGCTTTTTTTATTGCATTGTATGCAGCAATTTTAACTGCCTCCGGACTTCCGATAAATGTTACGACCGTACGATTCATATCATAACCGGGATCGATATCCAGAAGTTTCGCACCTTCAACTTTTTCAATTTCATCCGTAATTAGTTTTATTATTTCGGGTTTCTGTCCCTCAGAAAAATTTGGGACGCATTCGATGAGTTTATCAGACATGCAGAGCACTCCAATCTGTGTTTTTGTTCGAAATTCTTAGAAAATATTTAAAAAAAATTACGGTACCAGACACAGATAAACAACTCTGTAATGAAGAATTGTTTACAAATACTTATTTCATCAGAATTATTTAATTTTCGAAATGCTTAAAGTAAAATTGTGAATTAATGTCGATACTAAACAAATTTTTAAACCGTGTCAAGGAAGATGGATTAATTAAATCTTTAAGACATACATTTAATTTCCTGCGACTTCAGGATACGGATTAATTTTACAAAGGCAAACCTGAAATTCAAATGTCTATTTAGAAAGCCTCCGTTCGCAGTGCATCACGGAAAATATAAATTCATTTTTAATAATGATGGTGATTATGAAGAGATACTTTATCATGCTTTTTGGAATAAATATTTCTTATCTGAGAAAAATAAAATCCAGGATTTTGTGAAGAAGGGAGATGTTGTAGTAGATGTCGGTGCGAACATCGGATTATTTAGTTTAATTCTTTCTGATTTAGTTGATGATAGTGGCAAAGTTTATTCTTTTGAACCAATTCCTTTGCTTTACAAAAAGCTAATTAATAATATCAATTTGAATGACATAAAAAACATTACGACTATTGAAACAGGAGTTGGGGAAACAGAATCCGAGACAGAGATTTTCTTAAATCCTGCACAAAGCGGACTAAGTTCAGCAGTTGCAAAACCAAGCGGCAACTTTGTTTCCCAAAAAATAAAATTAACAACGCTTGATAAATATTTTATGTCGAAGAACGAGAAAGTCGCTTTTATAAAAATAGATACTGAAGGATATGAACCAAAGGTTTTACGTGGTGCAATAGAGCTAATAAACAGAGACAAACCGGTTGTCTATATTGAACTTGGTGGTGATCATCAACAGACTTCTATCGAAGCGTTGAAAATTCTAAAAGAGCTAAGTTATAGTTGTGAAGCAGAAAAAATTGATCTCACAAAAATTCCTGCCGGTATAAATTTTATTGCAACCCCAAATCATTAGCACAAAAAAATGCCCCTTCAATTGAAGGGGCATATTCTTAACTAACCATTCATCTATTTTATTCGCTTGAATTCTATTCTTCTGTTCATTCTTCTATGCTCAGGAGTATCATTTGGTACTCTTGGGAAATCTTCACCATAACCTTTAGCAATCAACCGGTCAGGTTCTATTCCTTTCTCGATTAACCAGAATCTTACTGCGTCAGCTCTCTTTTGTGAAAGTACCTGGTTTGAAGACGCACTACCAACATCATCAGTATATCCTGCTATTTCGACAATAATATCTGAGTAGGTCTGCATAGTCTTCAGGGCACCTTGCAACACGACAGCAGATTCAGGAGTAATATCCCATTTGCCTGTTTCAAATGTAATTCCTTCAAGCACGATAGGAACATTAATTTTAACAACATCATCCTCAGGATTAAGTGGATTTGTACCACGATTAACTTCAATAAAGTCACTAACTGAACCACCATCGGTATCAGGATTCAGCGGATCAGTTCTGTACATATTTAATTCTTCACCATCATTCAGACCATCTGCATCAGTATCAGAATTTAATGGATCAGTTTTATAAAGATTAACTTCGTCTCCATCAGGTACGCTATCTGAATCTGTATCTTCATTTAGAGGATCGGTATTAAACTGGAGTACTTCCTGTCCATCACTAAGTTTATCCTGGTCAGTATCTTTCTTCAATGGATCTGTTTTATAATTGGATATTTCGTCACCATCTTTAAGCCCGTCACCATCTGTGTCAGCCTGATTAGGATCAGTCTTATAATTTCTAACTTCCTGTCCATCCTTTAGACCATCGCCATCTGAATCAGGATTGAGGGGATTTGTGAAATATGTTTTAAATTCTTCACCATCATTTAGTCCATCACCATCAGTGTCTGGATTATTTGGATCGGTACCAATTTCTTTTTCCTGGGATTTTGTTAATCCATCACCATCTTTATCACTCGAACCACTTCCATTTACAAAAATTAGTCCTATACCGAACATATAGTATCCATCGTAGTTCTGCTCGGCGCCCACGACATCTTGGTTATTATATGCATTTAAATCATCAGAAAGTGTAAACGTATATCCACCATTAAAATCAAGAAGCAGAGCATCAGATAATGCAACTTCAAAACCTGCACCGACAGGAAAAATAGTTGTCCATCCCTCTTTTTTAGTTTCAGCGGGAGATGGTACTGATGGTGCTTTGTCATTATTATAATACATTTCACCAACTCCACCAAAGAAATAAGGATTCCAAACATCCATAGTAAATGGACTTAAAATCAATCGAGCATCCACTGGGATAATATACGTCCACCAGTTATTGTTATCAGAATCTAAACCGGCGAGTCTTCCAAAACCACCGCCAAGTTCTCCTTCAACATATTCAGTACCTAATTCAAATCGTATAAAAAGACGACCAAGACCCGAGAATTTATATTTAGGATCAGATGGACGATTTTCTTTATCGAATTCCATATCTGTGAGCAATCCATTTGCCTGCAGCCCAAGCTTTAACGTGTAATCATTAAATTGTGCTTTTGTGCTGGTATTAAAGCAGATAAAAAGCAGAACCACCACGAAAGAAATTTTTAACATTAAATTATATTTCATTTAAACCACCAAATGTTGTGAAGATATTAATTCTCGACTAAATTTTTTAACCACTAAAAAATTATTACCTGACAAAAACAATTAAAGTGCCAGTGAAAATGAGTGATTTTGGCTTGTTTTGAATCAAATTGAGAAAATTTTTACCTCATTTAAAGCAGATTGTAAGAGGCTTTGGCGAAAGGAAATATAAAAACCCCCACCAACCTGCCAACCCTCAGGCAGGCTTATATTGATGGGGATTTTAATTATGGTGTCTAAATGACTACTTCATTAGTATCATTTTTTTAGTTTGAACAAAGCTACCTGCGGTTAATCGGTAAAAATAAACACCCGTCGCTAAACTAGATGCATTCCATTTGTATTCATAATATCCTGGTTCCATTTTTTCATCCACGATAGTTTCAACTTCAGATCCAATAATATCATATACCTTAAGAGTTACTTTAACCTCCTCTGGAATTGCAAACTGGATAGTTGTTTGTGGATTAAATGGATTAGGATAGTTTTGTGACAGACTGAATACTTTTGGTACCAAAGCATAATCAATCTCAATTGCATCTGAGTAAGTTTCTGTTCCATCATAATCAACCTGCTTTAACCTGTAATAGTATTTACCTTTATTATTCAAACTAACATCAATGAAAGAATATTTTTGAGATTCAGTCGTCGTACCTTTACCTTCAATAAAACCAATTCTTTCAAAGGTTGTATTATCACCGCTCCTTTCTACTACGAATCCGGAATTATTAATTTCAGTTGCAGTTTCCCAAACAAGTTTTATTCTGTTTTCATCAAGTTCTGCATTGAATGAAATCAATTCAACCGGAACTATTCCAAGCCCGAAAAATTCAAGTATGTTTGCCATCAAATCTTTTTTAGTTGAAGGTGAAACACCATCTATCAATCCTCCAAACTCAAATGAGGATCCAATTGTCTTGTAGGTTCCAGCATCGTACGCAACTGCACAACCGTATTGCGGCGACTGGTTATTAAATATTAATTGCGCAGGTGGTGTACTAGTCAGATGATCAATCCAGCTATTATCACCTGAATATGTAAAAGTCATACCATCTGTAAAAGTACTTGTTTGTCCAAGAATAGTTCCTAAGTCACTTGTGCCATCAGATATACCATTAATATTGAACATTGAATGTACAGGTGTTGGAGAATCATAATACCATGTGTCTCCACCTTCCATATAAATCTTACCACCTGCATTTAGATAATCAGCTAATTCCTGTCCTTCCGTGGAAGTTAGCACGTGATTACTGCTGTAGATACCTAAACAAACAAAAATTGATGTGTATAAACTCAAATCAGAAGGCATTGTGGTTACATATTCATAAGTAACCTGGTTAGAATCAAGTGCGGCCATAATTGAAGGACTCGAATTATGATTTCCATCCATACAAATGATTAGCACTGGTATCTGTCCAACAACTAATGAAAATGATTCATTTGCTGTAATTCCTAAATCAGCTGAGATATGAAAGTTAAACGGAGACATATGCCCAGTCGGTGTGTTTATATCTGCTGTAACACTGTATGATTTAGTTTCCATTCCACCTGCTGCGATGTTGCCATAAACTTGTGTGCTGGAATTAATTAATATGTAAGGGTCTGCAGAAATTAATTCTCCTGAAACATTTAATGCTCCTGACGTTCCATCGTTTGTTATTCCAATAAGAATGTCTGCCGTTTCACCAGGATCAAGAATACCATTATTGTTTCCTGTAGGATCTGAAACAACATAATCACCTAATGCCAAATCAGGAGAATGTGCTTTAAGTGAGAAATAACTTAACCAATTATTTACACCATCAGTTGCTACAACTTCAAATGAGATATTGTGCTCATCAGGAATGAGTGGATCAATAACTACTGAAAATCCATCGGTTACCAACATTTGTCCACCTGCCGGAATCGACCCATAATATTCTGTTGAATCTGTAATTGAAACAAAACCATCCTCACTGTGGAGAATTAATGTAACGTTTTCTGCTTGAGCGACACCAACGTTATTGGCTCTCAAAGAAAGTAATGGTGATTCACCATAGTCTAATACTCCATTATTGTTTCCAGATGCATCATTTATAACACAAGAATCTGCAACTACATATGGACCAGAAGCAGGAACAACAGGAATATGCGCTGTAAATCTATAGTAGTTCTGCTTGGTTACTGTTAGCGTTACGTTGTTTCCTGGAATAATGAATGGAATATTTAATGAAATTGGTGTACCGGTTCCCTCTCCAACTGCTATAATCTCCCCATTTAATGTTAGGGCAATTAAAGAATTATCATCGGCAGTAATATTAAACTGGGGTTGTCCGCTAACGATAACTGGATCGTGAGTTATTGTAAGATATTGTGGCTGGTTAGTATAAATTGTTGTGAACGCGTCACCAAATAAATGGAATAAATAATAAACTGTATTTTTATCACCTGGGTTATAAGGCCAGGACGAGGCTTCGAGATAATATTTACCATAAACATTTGCAAAACCGGGAAGAACTCTATCTGGTCCGCTTACTCCATATCCGGGATCAAAGTCCGGCCACATTTCATCCCACATTCCCCAGACGTATGCATCATTTACAAATGAATAAGAAACTTCAGTTGCACCTATAACTCCAAGAGCTCTTTTTGGATATCGATGTAGTGCTTCTGCAAAACATTCACCACTGTAATTGAATTTTCCTGTTAAACAATTAATTGAAAAGAAGAAAGTGAGATCATTATTATTAAGTCCTGATAAGTTGCTCGTAGTGTATGAGGGAGAACTCCATCCATTCTCAGCTCCATGATCTCTGTGTAATATAAGCGAAGCTCCATTGTTGATATCGTTATTTATCCTGGTTGCATTTCCTCCCCAATCTGTCAGGAACGCAGGAGTTGATGGAATATAATTCAATCCGTTTGGTCCAAAATAATTTATTATCTGACTGGTATTTGGATTAGAAGACCAGGATGACATCCCTGGGCTACCACCGGCATATTCTCTCGGAGAAGTTTTTGACTCTTGATATTCCAAATAACCATGACAAATCTCAGCACATAAAATAAACCATCTATCCGACTGCCATCCACCGGCAATGATAGGGTTAGAATAATAGTTTGGATTTGTTGGTGGTTGCGTTTCATAATCGATAAACTTACGAACCATAATTTCCATCTGAGCATAATTATTACCCACTAACCTACCCGCAACAATATCCGGGAGTTCATCTTCGTCAACATCAGCATAAAGATTATCAGAGATACAATAGCCATCCCACACTGGTACGATCATAGTTGTTCCTGTTGCACTACCGGTTCCATAGTCACCAAGAAATAAAACAGCTGCCGGCGGTATATTCCAAGTGTTATATGCATTATCAATATAATTTTCGATAAGCGTTGCGTTATTACCACCTATCTCAGTTAAGGTTACAATTCCAGTTCTTATTCCTTGAGCAGTACGCCAATTCTTAATAGTATCAGCCCAGCTCAGATAATCAGGATTATTTGGAGTAATAATAAGATATTCGAAGTCTTCAGTCATTGAATCCGATTTATAATTGTATTCGACTTGAGGGAGTGAAGAATAATTTAACAGGATACTTTCGAGCATCGGGTCCCACCACCTGCTTCTCAATCTATCTTCACCAAAATGTCCGTTTCCACCAATAAATGAAACACGCACTTTCAAATCTCTATAAACAATTAATTCTTTTGTTACAGGATTGTATTGAAATGGTGTAATTCCTAAAATTCTAGCATCAACCCCCCTAACTTTTTTTGCGGTAGATATAATCACCGGACTTTTAGGATAAAAATCATTTTGCGAATAGACTAACTGATCCTTGGTGTAACTCAATGGACCGTTATCTGTATCAAGAGGGATCTTTGGTGCAGGTGCAATATCAATATTTGCAAAGTGTTCAGTACGTGATGAAAGAATTTCTATTGTTGCATCTGCGCCTTGAGGAATTGCTATATAACGTGCAGTTCCAGGTAGATCCGGTTTGCCTTCATCATTCGGGAGAAATATCCCGGGTAGATGTAAAGTCTTCATCATCATATCATTAATCTCTGTTTCCTGCATTTCTAATTGAGTAATTGAAAAATTGATCTGAACACCACCAGGATTTGCTGCTTCCAATGTAAAACCTGACGAACCCCAACTGTCGCTATAATTGAATGTTTGGGATTGAAGATTGAAGGTGAACAGAAAACAAAAGAAAGCTGAAAACAAAAAGAGTCGAGTGATTGAAAGAGTAGATAGTTTTTCCACTTTTTCCTCCCTTGAATAAGATTAGATCCTGGCTGCAGTTCAGGAAATAATTCTGTTTATATTTTAAGGCTTACTAATTTTGATCGGGAAAAAGGTTTTAAAAATGATAATGGGTATTCACTGCAGGAAAATTTATCAACCTAATCTTCCCCTTGTTGTAAAGTAGTAAGCACATTTATTTATTCTATAATTAAATGCTAATCACAAATATTGCACCTAATATGCAAAATTCGTGAAAAATATTAAAGTAAGCAAATTGAGGAAAAAAATATTGATAATTTATTTACGTAATAGATAAGCATTATATATGGGAAAAGCATCATAACATTTTCAATTACAAGGCTTTATGAGTGAGCTGGTGTTCGGAATCAAACCACTGACTTGCTGATAAAATCTAAACATGGATCTTCCAGAAGATATTAAGAAAGAAAGGATTAATACTTAATCTTCATCTAAATCATCGCTTGTCAGATTGCGAAAATAGAAAATGAAAAAACTCATTTAGTTTATTAAAATACTTCCAGATCCTCACCAATGATCAAATCACCTTCATAACCCCCCTTACGAATGTTGCCAATAATTTCATCATCGTCTGCTCCCATTCTTACAATATGTGTAACTATAAGCACTCCGGGTTTCACTTCGGCTGCAATTTGACCAAGCTCATAATCTGAAGTATGAAATTCTTTGCAGTATTGTGGCCATAGTTCACCACCAGGTCGATCCTCTATCTGAACTCGTTCAGAAGCATAAACTTCGTGAATTAATATATCACAGTTTCTAGAATATTTAATAAGGTTCTCACACGGTCGAGTGTCTCCACTTATAACAATTGATTTATCAGGAGTATCAATCCTATAACCAAATGCATATTTCCAACCTCCGTGAAGTACGCGAAAGGCAGTAACTTTAACATCAGCGCTATCATAAATTACACCTTCATCTATTTCGTGAACATTAGCTTTATAGACTTCAGGCAGCTCTCTTTCCAAACCATTTATTCTAATGTCAATATCCTCAGAATAGGAATCTAATAAAAGATTCGTCATCCTTTTTAATCCTATAGGACCATATACTTCAAGATATTTTGTTCTTCCCATTATCCAGGTTGTTAGAATAAGATCTGCATAACCAAGTGTATGATCACAGTGCAGATGAGTAATAAATGTTGCTTCAGGACCTGTTATTGGAAGATTTGCACCACTAATCTGTCCCATTACACCACTTCCAGCATCAAATAAAAATACGCGGTCGTTATAAACCACGGCAGTTGCTGGTCCACTATTTTTGGTACTAGGATGAGGTGTTCCTGTTCCTAAAAGTATTACTTTTGTTTCTGGTCGTATATTAGATAGAAATTGTTGCAATTAATAATATTATGAAAAAGTAAATTTTATATCTCATCTTATTCAACACTAATTGTTTATTTAAATATGAGTAGATAGTAGAAATATTCAAATAAGTTACTTTTAAAACAAACGGGTAAATGAACTCAGATTTACCATCTGCCTATGTGTAATAATACTCCACTGATAATTAGTAATCATCCACTTACACGGAATCAGAATCTTTGTTTTTAATATCTATTCGCACTGTGGAATTTGGTATTTGACAAATAAGATTATTGGGCAGGAATAAAAAAACCTTGTAAAGAATTTTATTACAAGGTTTTATAAAGAGAGCTGGTGAACGGATTCGAACCGCCGACCGGCTGATTACAAATCAGCTGCTCTACCAGCTGAGCTACACCAGCATTTTAGTGACGCAAAATTAGCATTTTCTAATTTTGCAAACAAGAACATTATGTTCATACAATAATTAATTATTTGATACACTTAACTCTTCAACCCAAAATAATTCACAAGAACCTCCACCGGTATCGTCACGTTTTAAAGAACTTACCCAATGCCACCCATCAGCTTTCGTAATTTTTACAAGATAACCTTCCATTTCAACTAAACTTCCTCTGTAAACATTATCAAATTCATCTTCAGTGAACTCATCTTTTGGAATAATATGCACGTTAGCACTATTTAGACTTACATCTTTACTGGTAATCGGGAGATGCTCCGAAGACCAGTTATACCACCTATCTCTCTGTGAAATATCGATCTTATCTATTATGCTTTGATCAGACATTGGACCCCAACCGAGTGCAAGATCAAATGGTGATAGTTCACTCTCTTCGCCAAGAGAAAAATTATTACGGCTTAATACTCTCGCTTTAATATTGTATTCAGCTAGTGCCTGAATAGTATAGTCTCCAACATTCCACGTTTTGTCAATGTTTAAATTCGTTTGTTTTGGTTGTTCAGGGGCTGTAATTCCCGGTGGAAATGTAACAACTGTTTCAGGGTAAAAAAAGTAAACAAGAATAACTACGAGCAGAACCGAGATGATAATTGTTTTTTTCATTTGACCTTATATCTTGTAAAGAAATAACATTTGAATCATAATAAAGTAAAATTTACTGTAGTCGGATTTCAAATTATAAGATTATAAAAATCATTCCGGCTGAGAGTATTGTCCCACAAATATTATTCCTTCTTCCCTTCCCCTTTTTCTCTGAATTCAACTAAGTCAGAATAGATCTTGAATTGAACCATCTTCTGTCGAATTTTCTTAATAAGTTCGAATTTTACTCCTTCAAATTCAATTGCTTCATTGATATTTAAAATTTTTCCCGATCTTTCAGCAATAAATCCTGCGACTGTATTATACTCCTCAGATTCTGGTAAACTCAAATTAAATACTTCGTTAAAGTCGGTTATCTGCATTGAACCAAGTACAAAATATTTATTGTCCGGAAACTTATAGTATTCCTTCTGCTCTAAAACTGAATCATTTTTTATTTCGCCAACAATTTCTTCAAGAATATCTTCCATAGTTATCACACCTTCAGTTCCACCATACTCATCAGACACAATTGCAAGTCGTTCACCCCTTTGCTGCATCTCCGATAATATTTCTGAAATCAGTTTTGTCTCAGGAATGAAATAAGCAGGTCTGATAATATTTTTTATTGATGAGACAGACCCGGATGCAAGCAGTAACCTGGTAACATCTTTGCTATGAAGAATTCCGACAATATGATCAATAGAGTCTTCGTAAACGGGAATTAAAGTGTGACCTTTAATGATAATATCCCTAAACAGGTTTTCATCGGACTCATTAATATCTATTGAAATCATTTCCGTTCGGGTACCATTACTTCACCCGCCTTCAAATCATTAAACTCAATAACATTCTTTATAATCTTTTCTTCATTTACATCAATGGCACCTGATTTAACTCCATCAGATAAAATATCAAGTATTTCATCTTCGGAAGGCTTAGCTTGTGCAAAATTTGTTTTTTCTTTGAAGGGAAATAGTAAAACATTACTGATCAAGTTTAATATTTTTGCTGGTAATAAGAAGAATTTTGAAAGGGGCAGCAATATTATTACGAAAAATCTTCCAAGGATATCCGCATATTTGAAACCGAGAGCTTTTGGGACAAGAAAATTAAATATCGTTAAAACTGATGCGATTGAAATAACCGATAAGAAAAAAGAGATAATTAATTCCGGGGCGCTTAGGTTAAAACTTAATTCTAGATTAGTTGTTGCCAAGTATAAAAGTTTGATGCAAACGAGAAATGCACTAATGATTGCTGTGATTATAAAAGTAATAGATAACAAATGAATCGTACCATAGTACGGTTCGGGATTTTTATGGACTATTTCAAATTTCTGCCAAATGTCATCACCTTTTTCTTTTAATTCTTCAATCTTGTTTTCACCAAACGAGGATAAAGCAATTTCTGCGGCGGTAATGAATCCAGTAAAAATTACAGAAATAATTAATATGATTATATCAAATATGAATACACCCATTTCCTACTTCATAAATTCTTTTTCAATTTATAATCTGTTTAGAAATTTTGATTATTTTCTAAAATAAAAATACCAAACAACCATTTAATAATTTATAGACAATTGAATGATTAAATCTATTTGGTTAAAATTGATTATTCAATAATGAATATTATGGAGAATTTGTGGTTCCAAAGACAATAAAAATTAAAGATAAATCCTCTTTAGAGATTTTATGGGAAGATGAAAGTACCAGCAGTATCGGATTAAAATATTTGCGAGATGAATGTCCTTGTGCAACCTGCAAAGGAGAGACAGTTCTGCTCAAAACTTATCGACCGCCAACAAAAAAAATGATAACTCCTGAAATGTTTATTATTAAAAATATTGAGACTGTCGGAGAATATGCAATTCAGATTACGTGGAAAGACGGTCACAATACAGGCATTTATACATATGATTATTTGCAAGAACTTGATAAGGGTCAGTCTTCAGCAAAGAAACAGGATTACGATACTTTACTATGATAACCCGCAATGAACTGCAATATTATTCCTCCCTTCGCTCCAAGAAACATAGAAAAATTGAAAATAAATTTATAGTTGAGGGAGAAAAATCAGTATTTGAAGGATTGAATAGTAGTTACATTTGCGAAGTTCTTTTTATGACGAACAAATTTGTTGAGAATGATAAATTGAAAATCGTTGAGAGGACAAAAGATATTGAGAAGGTCGTCACCTTAAAACAAAAAGAATTTGAAAAACTCGCAGATACCGAAACTCCGCAAGGCATAGCCGCAGTATTTGCCAAACCAAATCTTGAATTTTCAATTAGTGCATTTGAGAATGAAAAATTATTTGTGATGCTTGATAACATTTCAGACCCGGGAAACCTTGGAACAATTATCAGAAACTGTGATTGGTTTGGAGTAAAAAATGTTTTATTAAGTAATAACATTGTTGACCACACTAATCCAAAAGTAATCCGCGCATCTATGGGTTCATTATTTCACATAAACATTTATGAAAATGTCGATTCTGATAAGGTGAATGAATTAAAGAGCGAAGGTTTTGAAATACTTTGTGCAGATATCAAGGGGGAGAATATCTTTAAATACAAGAGCAATAACAAAATAGTATTAATTCTCTCAAGCGAATCTCACGGTCCGTCAGAAGAAGTTAAAAAAATTAGCGACAAAAAAATTAGTGTCCCCAAAATCGGAAATGCTGAATCATTAAATGTAGCTTCTGCTTCCGCTGTATTGCTTGCACAATTAACAAAATAAAAAAGGCGATCAGATGATCGCCTTTAACTCCAAAAATATATCTTTTATTTTACTAAAATCATTTTTTTCACTTGAACAAATTCACTGCTCTGCAACCGGTATATATACGTTCCGCTAGATAAATGACCAGCATCAAAATTTACTTTGTGATATCCGGGTTCGTAAGTGCCATCTGCAATTGTCTCAACCAACTGCCCTAGAATATTATACAAATCAATTTTTAATTTGGTTTGTTGAGGTAAAGAAAATCTTATCGTCGTGGTGGGATTGAACGGATTCGGATAATTCTGTGAGAGCTCGTATTTATTGGGAACTAATTCCACTTCAATTACTTCCGAATAATCAATTGTTCCATCGTTATCAATTTGTTTTAACCGATATTGGAATTTACTTCCACCGGCAAAAAAATCTTTGTCGTAATAATTATATTCTTTTGGAGAATTGGAATTACCATTACCTGCAACAAATGCTAAACTATCCCATCCACTTCCATCAACGTTTCTTTCAACGTTAAAACCGTAGTTATTTACTTCTGTAGCAGTTGCCCAATGTAATGCAACTGAACTATTTTTTACTACACCTGTAAATGAAGTTAACTCAACCGGCAGCGGAGAGGGATTAATATAAAGTCGATTTTGAGGAACAATTTCCTCAGTCTGACTTGTACTTGACCAAAATAATTGTGCAACTGCTCCACCACCATTTTCATAATATTCTAGTTTAATTGGATATCTTTGATTTGCAATTAAAGTAATTGCAGCAGAATCATACCTTGGAGAATGATCATTCCATTGATCTATTATTAATTGATTATTTATCCAAAGTCTCACTCCATCATCTGAATACGTTTTAAATGTATAGTTCTCTGAGTATAAAGGTTCAATACCACCCGTCCATCTGACTGAAAATTGATCCGGACCTATTGAAGGATCGGGTGAATTATTTCCCCAGTCAAAATTAATTTCCGGATCAATCCTGGTGAGAATGAGATTTGTTAAGTCCTGGTTATCAAAATACTCTGCTAATAGTCCTCCAGCCTGATCGCCAACAATGATATAACTGTTCTTCTGTTTTACTGCTACCCCAGTCGAGCCGGTTACTTGCAATCGCACGTTATACAATCCATCGGAATTGTATGTATGCGAAGGATTCTGTGATGTACTTGTGTTTCCATCACCAAAATCCCAATCCCAGGAAATCTGATTTGGGACATTAGAAAGATTTGTAAAATTGACAGTAAGTGGAGACAATCCTACAGTGACATCTGCATCAAAATCAGCAGTTCCGATAAATTTTATCCGAAGAACATTTGCACCCGGATCAATTGGTGTAGTGTAATCCATATCTTTATACAGATCTGTAAAATACAGACCATCTGGTCCCTGGATTAAACCAATAGCTGTTGCTTTACCGAAACCAGTGTATTCAACCAGATTAGTTGGTCCACTTAAAACATTGCCTTGATTATCCAAAACAAACTCAACAATCCTTTTACCTCTTGCCTGCTGACCGGTTGCCCAGGTTGGCCCGGATTCAGTCACGAAAGCATGATCCATTTTATTTGATGGAAATCCGCTACCACTAAAAGTTTCCGGCTGTATAAAACAAATATTTACCGGTGCATGCGGTGGATTCCAATTATAAATTGCGCTGTCTGTCATACTTGAGGCGCTGCCATCCCAACCATAACTTACACCTTCAACAACTTTAGCAAACCTATCATTAGCACCGGGTCCGTTTTCAACTTCATAATGAAATCCGTCCGATGCTCTCCATCCTCCTCCAAAAGGATTCCTGAATCCATAAGCATATATATAATCGGTAGCATCAGTCCCATTACCAGCATCATAAAAAGGATTATCATCTGGAGGGCTACCATCTAAATTTAATCGTAAAATTTTTCCACGAAAAGAATTCATATTCAAAGCAGTGGATGCATCAAATCCGTCTCCCATATGAACATAAAGTTTTCCGTCTGGTCCGAAAGATAAGTTTGAAATAAAATGTGATTGTCCCTGGGTTTCTCCCGGCATATCAAGAATTGTTGTTTGAGTAGCTGCTGTAATTCCCCCATCACTACTTGTGAATTTAACAACTTTGGGATAATGAGCTCCATTAGGAGGATTTGAATCATACAATAATGTTGCAAAGACATCGCCTGTGTTTGGTTCTACAACAATACCAGATAAACCTTGCTCACCAGAACCAGGAAAATTTCCTGTTGGGTTATAATTTAAAAGACTATCGGCGTAAGTCGAAACTGTATTATCTCTTTTTACAACTTTGATCTTTCCATAGAGTTCAGTTACATAAAAGTAAGGATCACCCGGTTGATTGCCAGGATTTGGAACAAATGCAATATTAACAGGAAGCTGAAAACCGGTAGCAATTTTTTCAACTTTGTATCCTGCTTGCCGAACGCTCCAGGGTACAGGAATACCTTGAGCCAGGTTAGTAAAATTTGGTTCTGTTTCTGAAACATCTCCGAAATAAGTACTTCCATTTGAAGATACCCAAAAATATTTTTGCTCACTGGCATTTACACTAACTGAAGGTAAGTAAACTGCTCTATCTATTCCAACCTGATCAGTAAATGTGATTATCGATTGTTCAATGGAAAAGCCAATCGATCCACCATCCAAAACTATCCTCAATGGTTTATGGATGTTAATTCCAGCAGGATTATTAATTTCATTCGCTGCGCCATCAAACCCCAAAATTTCCAGAAATACATCACCGTCAGGTGAATCAAGAATAACTTTGGGTTGTGGACTTCCCACAGGTAAAACTATGTCTACACTATTAGAATTCTGAAAAGTAGGTTGTGGAGTTAATGAAATATCATCAAGCTCGAGAGGAAAGATTGTTGAATAAGAACCAGTTGTAAAAAATCTTTCTGACCATGAACTCCATTCTGTCGAAGGATCACCACTGTCATCTCTAAATCTAACTTGCAATCTATAATTCACATCGGGTAGCAATTCACTTAAATCTGCGTGAGTTCCTTCAAATACACCATCACCAAGGTGGGTATGTACTCTCTCTACACCTCCGATACAGTCAGTATGCCAAACCAATTCAGCGGGTGAAACCGTCCATATCTGCCAATCCGTACACAGATGAGTATCACCAGGATTTGGATCAGAGAATGGTGCCGTCTCCATATGCACATCAGCAGGATTAACAATTGTTCCATCAATTTCCGGTTCTGTTATTTGAGGTGGATCAGGAGGTTGGTTTTGAGTAAATCCAATATTAACTATAAATAAGACGAATATAATATTTACTAAATAGCTTCTCATAACAATTTAAATAATTTGACGAAATGATTGACGGCCAACAACTGTACCAAAATCCAATATTCAACAAATATGAATTTTTGTCCAATTATTATGAATAGGATAATAACACTTTGAAATTACTTATCAAAATGGTGCAATTTTTAGAGAATAAAAATGATTGAGGAAGATTACATTGATAAAAAAGGTGATCATCGATCACCTTTTTTATGCCTCCTTTATATTTTACAAATCTAAATCGAACTAATAAATTTTAATATAACTATCATTACGACAAAGCTAACCAGGAAGAAAATCGTGCTTATTGTGATGTTAATTATCTTCTCTTTTAACTTTATTTGTTCATAATTTCTGATCATATCATTTCCTTAATTATTTCAATAAAATCATTTTCTTTACCTGAACAAAATCATTACTTTGTAAACGGTAAATGTAAGTTCCGCTTGGCAGATTACTTGCATCAAATGTTACTTTGTGATATCCTGATTCATACATTCCTTCTGCTATTGTTGCTACTTGTTCACCAAGCATATTGTATATGTTTATTTTTAGTTGAGTCTGTTTTGGTAATGAAAATCTTATCGTTGTGCTGGGATTAAATGGATTCGGATAGTTCTGTGATAACTCATATTGATTCGGAACTACGTCAACTTCTACTATATCGGAATACTCATATTGTCCATCATTATCTATCTGCTTTAATCTGTACTGGAACTTGCTTCCTCCTGCAAATAGATCTTTATCACTGTAGCTGTATTCCTTTGGTGAGTTTGAATTGCCGTAGCCTTCAATGAATGCAATGCTATTCCATTCCCCTTCGTTTATTCTTCTCTCAACATTAAATCCGTAATTGTTTACTTCTGTTTTTGTTTGCCACTTTAAGTCAACTTTTGATTTATCATTGTAGTTTGCTGTGAAGGATGAAAGTTCAACGGGAAGAGGCTGGTTTACAATATTTACAGGAGCAGACATAGTCTGAGGAATAATAGCCCCCGTAAAATCTTCATTATTATGTGAACTAAATAACCCTATCGTCAATGACCCTGCACCTATTGTTAAATTGGTTAAAGCAACACTATTTGAGATAGTAAAGTTAATTGTCGCTAGTGTTTGATATGATGATGTAAGGTCAAGTCCCACTGGTGTTCCATCAAAATTGCCATTAATATTTGAACCTGATATTGATAATCGAATATATGGTCCTCCAGCAACATAAGTTAATCCTCGGGTATAGTTAGCACCAATTATACTATTATAGGTACCCTGAACATTATTCCCTGCAATAAAAACCGGGGCAATATCAGCTGCTGTATAGTATACATCAATTGTTGCTGATCCCAGAGTATTATTAGCTGATAAGTTGGTGCCTTTTGCTTGAATAGCAACTCTGAATGAACCTCCATTTGTGCCTTCATTGGTGGTTACTATTAATTGTGTTTCGATTGTAGTTTGAGCAAAAAGGCTTATACTTGTCAAGATATAAATACTATATAACAATTTTTTCATAGCCATCTCTTTCTAATTTTAAAAACTATTTAATAACTTAAATGATCTTTATATTTATTAAGGTACATTAGTGACGGCACCCAATTTTGTGTTGGAATTCCAAAAGTTAAAGTCCAGAGCTGTTACCTGTCCATCTAAATTCATATCATCAGCAACATATCCTGTCTGCCCAGCTTTAGTATTAACGTTCCAGGTATTAAAATCCAACGCAGTGATTTGCCCGTCGTTATTTGAATCTCCAGCGTATAAACCATAAATACCTCCACCAAGATTGATCATTGGATTGGTTCCATATGCTTGCGATTGTCCTGTTGTAAAATCATATGCTAAACTTGTAGAGGCAGTTCCCCAGGTTAAAGCTGTTTGAATATTTTGAGTCATTATTGCAAGATGGTTTCTATGTTTTAATACTACGTAATAATCTCCCGGAGGTGCGGCAATTCCTATCCCTCTTCCTTGCGCTGCATAATCGTCAATTAAATTACCATCTGAGTTTAAGTAAGCTGAACGTGATGCAATAACTGTGGAGGGTGTAGTCTGGTCCCTTAATTCTACTAAAACCCAATCAACAGCAGTAGATGGTTTATTCGATGCGGTTCTTGAATCGGTTGGATACGGGGAAGCTTGAGGAATAATACCATTGATAGTTGTATTCATATCACCATTCAAGATATCAAACGGACCTTGCAAATAAATTTTTACTTTTACTCCTACTCCTTCGGAAATTACAAGATCTGAAATACCAGTTGGCAGTAAAACATCATCCGCACTTATATCTGATCCTTCAGAACCGAAACCGTTTCCTTTCCATTGCGAGTTAAATGTATAAAGAAAGAATGGACCAATTAATCCATTCCTTTCGTCATAAGTTCCCGTGGTTATTGTAGCTACTGTTAAATTATTAGTAAGTGGACCACCGCTTGTATTATTTAATTCGTAATGTCGATTAAAGTTTATACCTTCACCGTTCAATTCGGAATAACTACTTCCTGTAGTTCTTTTGATTATCCCCGTAAATCCATTCGAAAAAGTTAATCCAGCAAACTGTGTTGTGCCTATGAGAGGAGCAGATTCAATTATCCCGCTGTAGTATCCACCTGTAGTTTCGGTAATGTCCGATATTCCGGAAATAGAAATACCACCGGCAGTTTCAAGCGTAATACCATTACCTACTTCAAGTTGTATTTGGGCAAAGTTTGACGAAATGGCGGTTATTATTATTAAAATATTCAGGTAATATTTTTTCATTTTCATGCTCAGTTAATTTTTTTGACTTCTGTAATTTTTATTTTATTGTCAGTTAAAGTTTATACACAACAAAATAAAAGCGGCCCTGCTGAGAACTGCTACCAGTTCGATCGATAATTTCTACAGTAAGTTTACCATCATTTGAAGCACGAGAATACGAGGACAATATATATTCACGAATGAGTTCGTTAGTGTACAGTAGTTAGTATTATCGTAATATTCATTATTAATTGTAATGTAATATTCTTTAAGTTGTAGAATTATATGTGGCTGTAAAATTACCAGTTCCAGAAATTATTGATCCAGTCCATTCAATAATGCCGTATGCTATAGGTACTAAATTAGCGGTACCTGTTTTACCGCTTCTATTTAACTCACCACTTTTAATATCAACATCTCCTGTTGATGAAATAACTACTCTTGGAATAGCTTGTGTTACCAAATTTAAATTGCCTGAACTATTACCTTGTCCAGTACCTACATCAATGTCATTATCACCATTATACATGCCTAAATATCCTTTATAAGCAGAAACACCGCTAACAGTATTAAAAATCGAAAGCCACCCATCTGCAATTGAAGATTCTAATCTCATAATTTCTAAACCTCCTTTTACGTGAAGATTTTTTGCGGGTGAGTTCGTCCCTATTCCAACAAAATCAGTCAAATTCGTTGGGTAAATATGACCGGCATTTCTTGTCCACCCGGAAGTCCCTGCTAAACCAAGCTGGTTAGAACCCCAGTACAGATTTCCACCATAATTATAGAGTTTGTTGCCGGCTAAACCTGTTGAAACTGCTGGTAATGTTATTGAGCCCGCAGTTCCTTCATCATTTACTTGCAATAGTGTATTTCGTGGAGTTTCCTGGTCTTTAACTATTAGTTGACCAAATAAATGAGCTGAGAAGAAAAAAATTAAAAGTAATAAAATGGTCAAGTATTTTGTATTCATAAAAATTCCTTTTATTTAATATCTACTTGAGAAAATTTTTCCAATCTATCGAAGATTCTATTTCCTCAATCTATTTTCCAATTCTTCAATCTTAGTAGCAAGCTTATTTATTGTTTCTTGCTGTTCTTGCATTGCTTTGACTAGTGGAACAACAAATTCAGCATATCTTAACCCATAAAAACTATCATCATTTTCCGGTTTGTCTATTCCGCTAAAATCAAAACCCAAAGTATTGGCCAATTCTTCTACTTCTTGAGCAATAAAACCGGTGTTTCGCTTTCCGGCTTTTTGTAAACGAGAATCTGCAACCTCTTGACTTGGTGCTACTTTTGTTCTATTTCCATTTTCATCAATTGTAAAATCTTCTTGAAGTTTATCAACGATTGCTGCGACATCTAAATTATATGTAACCGGGTGTAAGCCCATAATAAAATCTAAGCCAGCAACATCTTCTTTTATATTGATTTTATATCTGCCATCAGAGAAATTAGACCATGCTGCATAACCGCCAATACTTGTAACTAAACTATTACCAATTCTAACTTGGTTATTTGCACCCGTGGTGGCTTGGAAACCAATAGCAGTAGTGTTATTTAAGTTATTCGAAATCGTCCCAGAAGAATTACCAATTGCTGTGTTAAAAGGTCCGGTCTTGTTTAGATAAAGTGCCGAATATCCGACTGCTGTGTTACCATCCCCTGTTGTGTTAGAAAAAAGTGCTGAATGACCAATTGCTGTATTATAACTACCGCTTATATTAAAATAAATTGTGCCACCTCCAGTTGCAGTGTTAAATTCGCCGATTGTGTTTTGATTAAGTGATTGATAACCGTTTGCCGTATTATAACTTCCTGTAGTGTTTGAATGAAGTCACTTCAAATCCATTTGCCGTATTACCATTTCCGGTTAAATTGTTAAAAAGTGTATTACGTCCGCTTGCTGTATTTTCATTTCCGGTTGTATTATAATAAAGTATATTACTTCCAAATACTGAGTTAGAGCTTCCGGTAGTGTTTGAACGAAGTGCAGAAACTCCACATCCAGTGTTATTATTTCCTAAGGTGTTATTCTTAAGCGCATTAGATCCAATTACAGTATTATTGTATCCAGTTGAGTTTAAATTAAGTGCATCTTTGCCAACAGCAGTATTTGAATGTACTCCAGTATCATTTGCTCCAGAACCACTGCCAAGAAATAGACTATAGCCATCGTATTTAGCATCAGCTAAATCGTTTATTGCAGAAACACCGCTACCACCATTAAGTTGAGAAGCACCCCAGAATAAATTCCCACCAAAATTATAGAGTTTGTAGCCGGATAAACTTGTTAAAACTGCAGGTAACGTTATTGAACCTGCAGAGCCTTCATCATTGACTTGCAACAAAGTGTTGGGTGTAGTTTCCTGATCCTTGACGATTAGCTGACCAAATGAATTTGTAGAGATAAATAAAATAATAAGAACTGCAATTGTAAGCTTGCTCATATTCTAGCCTAAAATAATTTGTTATTAAACTTTTTAAATAAAACCTTTATTCTTGTAAAAAAGCTCAAATAGATTTCAGAACCGTTATCCTATTAAAAGAACAGGAGATAAAACAATGTTAGAAGCAGCCAAGGGTTAAGAAAGTACCTGCGTATTTTCCCTTTTTTATTAATGATGGTTCTTACTTAATTGCGAGCAAATCTAATCGATTTGAAGGGAGAAGTATTTCAGATATGTTTCAATTATTATAAGATATGTTCCAAATGAAGAGTTTTAGATGTGTAAGCAGAAAAGAATTAATAAAGTCAATTATTTGCTATGTTGCTTTTTGTATTCGAGAGGAGTTACGCTGTAAAGTTCCTGGAATAGTTTTGTAAAGTAAGCCTGACTGCCAAACCCAACCTGGTTGGATATCTCGGCTATGTTTCCGCCATCCTGCTTAAGAAGCTCGGCAGCTAACTGCAGCCTATAATTCCTAATAAACTCGGTCGTGGATTGATTGGTTACTGATTTTATTTTTCTGTGAAGCTGTGTGCGGCTCATTCCAATTTCTCTGCATAAAACTTCCACAGAAAAAGTTTCGTTCGAAATGTTCTTATGAACTATGGAAGTCAACTTATCAAGAAAAACTTTTTGCGAAGAAGGAACAACCACACTTCCCGGCTTAACCAATGATTTGAGCAAGATATTTCTCTCTCATTTGCTCGCGGATTTTAATGAGGTTTCTTACGCGTACGGTTAATTCTTTTTCGTTGAAAGGTTTTATAAGGTAATCATCCGCACCCGTTTCAAGTCCCTCTAACTTGTCTTCTGTTGCAGCTTTAGCAGTTAGCAGGATTACGGGAATATGATTTGTCTTTTCGTTTGTCTTAAGTTTTTTAGTCAGCTCGTAGCCATCCATTTCGGGCATCATTATGTCGCTGATAATTAAATCGGGGATGTTTTCTTCAGCGAGCTTAAAACCTTTAACTCCATTTTCTGCTTCAAGAACCGAGAAACTATCATCCAGATTTCCTTTAATCATTTCGCGGAGATCGGGATTATCTTCTACAATAAGAACGATGGTCTTCTCAGTTTCAATAATTCCATTTAAAGATTTTTCAGAAGAAGCAAGTAGTTCTAATTCCATTTCATCTGCTTTTGTTGAAAGGAAATCCGGAACTTCATTTTCATCAATTTCATCTATCTTTAAGGTGGGATTTTCCAAGCGGCAATTCAATTTTAAATTCAGTCCACCCAGAATCAGCAGCACCTGAGCTCCCGAAATTTACTTTCAACTTTAACTGTGCCGTGATGCAACTCCAACAGTTCCTTAGTTAATGCTAATCCAATTCCGATCCTTCGTATTTTCTTGTGTGGGAATGGTCCACCTGGTAAAACCTATCAAATAATTTTGGTAACTGAGATTCAGGTATTCCAACCCCCGAATCTCTTATTACTATTTCAGCAGAATGACGATCCGTTTCATTAATGAATACCTTTATCATTCCCCGCCCGGTTCAGTAAATTTAAACGCATTCGATAATAAGTTCGTTATTACTTTCATCATCACTTCTGTATTAAAATACAATTCTATTTCATCATTTGAATAGGAAAATTTCAGACTAATATCTTTGCTCTCAGCAAACGACTGAAAAGAAATTGTAGCTTCCGGATAAAATGAACTATATTTCCCTTTGACACTTTTAGTTCCATTTTACCGGCATCAAGTTTAGCAAGATCAAGAAGTTGGTTGATAATTTAAGCATTCGATGAGCGTTCCGTTTAATAAGCTCAGCTTTCTTTCTTGTTTCAGTTTCAGGCAGTGTTCAATAATATTTTCAATCGGACCCAGTATTAGTGTTAAAGGTGTTCTGAACTCGTGACTGATTCCTGTAAAAAAACCATCTCTTGCATCCTTCAATATCTTTTAATATTTTTCAGTGATATACTGTTAAGTTCGATTTATTCGCATTATCGCAATTGTTTTGTTCGGTCATTATACTTTTTGCTTCCAGTTTATTCCGATAATCACTTAATAATTTATAAGCGAATGTGCTTAAAATTTCTCTTGAAATTGTAGGGATAATAAAATCAAGTAAACGATTTACATATATCTATACTTGACTCTTGTTAAGCCTATAAAGAATTATTTCACCAATAACTTGCCTATGACTTCTAACTTTCTATTTAACACAATACTTGAGGTACTACAATGCGATTTCCAATTTTCAAATGACGTTTTATTTGTTCACCTTCAATAGTAGTTTCAACTTTTAATTCAACTGCTTCAACTTCTTCCATGTCGGTTAGGGAATTAACATGACTGTTTTTAAGGTATCATTCAGGTTCAGATTCACCTCTTATTGACTAAACCATATGCAATTTCAAGTTGCTTTGCCTGAAGTTGAGTTTTTGCTTTACTTTCCTCAAGCTGATGAAAACGTTCGTAAAGCAATTCGTAGGCTTCGTTTAATTCTTCAACTGCTGCCTGTTTGAAGCCGGTGAAAAAAAGAAACTTCTGATCGACGAAAAGCGGCTTTTACTCTGAGGGTAAAAGATGTTATATACTGCACCGCGATCTGTTTCACGCATTATAACTTTTGCCGGACTGAGTTTTAATAATGTAGGTAAAGAACTAAAAAAACCATTTGTTATAAGAAAGAATTCTCTACAGTTTTGATATCCTAAGGGGAGTTCCAAAGCAACCTCCAAATGTCCTTCTTCGATTTCCTTTGATGAAGGAGTGATGCATTTTACATTATGATTTCCAAATCCTTTTTTGGGATCATTCATCATCCGGTAAATATCTTTAACATTTACAAAGAATCCAGCCAGCACAGCATTTAGATTTACTAATCTTGCTCAACTAACTTTTTCCAAGATCTACAAAGTATTCATCATTATTCCATACTTCTCTTAAATTGGATAATATTCTACACATGACATCCCATTCAACATAGGAATTTCTCTTCGTAAGATAATTCTATATCATATGGAATACCCTTACATAAAATATCAGGAGCTAAATCATTTTCTTTCAAGCTCTTAATGAAAATCGGAATTATTTTACAGGATACTTCTTTGGCAGACATACTAAAAATGAATTTATCATTGAAAATCGTTTTTTATGAGGACCATCATTTTTTGAAGTCAAACTTTTATACTCAAGATATAATAAATATAATTTATCTAAAACAGTCTTTTTATAAAAAAACCCCTTCTTTAAGGAAGGGGTTGATAAGAATTGCAAAAATAATTCTCACTTCAACAATATTTTTCCGGCGATCCTCCAAGGCAGATTAACGCAAAAGGATCATCTTCTTTGTCTGAACAAATGAACCGCTTTCAATTCGGTATAAGTAAATTCCACTTGCCAATCCTGAAGCGTCAAATTGAATTTCATAATTTCCTGGTTGTTTTATTTCATTAACAAGAGTCTTTTACTTCTCTGCCTAATAATGTCATAGACTTTAATTCGTACTAAATCCGAAATTATTATGCTAAATCGGATTGTTGTCGTAGGGTTAAAAGGATTCGGATAATTTTGTTCTAAACTATAATTCATCAGGCAAACTTGAATTCTCCCTATTTTCAACATCAAGAAGAATACCTTCTTCAGGTGTTGGAAGTTTTACAGTTGTGTAAATATGAAACTCTCCCGGATCAAAAGAAATTTCTGTTTGCGTGTTCGTTACATAAATGCTGTCTCCGCGTAAAGTAATCATACCATCTTCCCATACTCGGGAACTGTGGATTAATGTTTAGCTGAGTTACATAAAAATTCCCAATAATATTTACACTCATTGTAGAATCAACTATTGTGAATCTTTTAGCATACTCGGAAAGACTATATGAATAATCATCATTATTAAAGACTTGATATTCTCTCAATTTTATAATTGCTTGCCAGACCTTGTATAGATTTTTACGGTTGCCATCATTGAAATAGTCCCACCTTATCGGTTTTGGATCTAACCTGCAGTCAGGTGTTCCGCATGGATAATTTATTGAATAGTCGTAGCCGAGTTCACCAAACTGCCAGATCATTTTAGGTCCCGGAATTGTAAAATAGAATGCACCTGCTAATTTCATTCTCTGAATTGCAATTGGCAAAGATTTGATATCATATGTTCCGTTTGAGTTGCCATATAATAAATTTTTATACATAAGGCGTTCCTCATCGTGACTTTCCATATAAGCTATTAGATGCATATCATTCCAGTTCCTGGATTTGTGAGTTACATTAGTTAGGTTTGATGGATATCCCATAGTAGCTTCGTTATATTCATAATTCATATTACCCCAAAGCATCATCCCATAGTTTGAAAGTGCAGTCTCTTCCTGATTTACTGCAAAGTGCTCTAAAATAACGTATGCATCCGGTACCGCGGTCCATATTGAGTCTGACATTCTTTCTAAGATGTTGATTCTGGAGGGATCATACTGACTCCACAAATTTACATCATTACCACTGTAAGTTTGCGTGAATCCTTTTGAAAGATCAAATCTGAATCCGTCAATATTAAACTCAGTAAGCCATTGTCTGTTTACACGATCAACATAATATTTCGTAGCTTCACTTTCATGATTAAAATCATAGCCAACATTGTACGGATGTCTTGGAATTGGATTAAACCAGGGACTATTTTCAGCAGGACGATTATTAAATTTATCCCAATACAACCTAACCATTGGTGATTGACCAAAAGCATGATTTAAAACAATATCCAGAATCACCGCTATTCCCATTCCATGCGCTTCGTCAATAAACTCTTTCAACTTGTCATTCGCTCCATAATACTTATCCAACGCATAATGGTATGAAGGATTATAACCCCAGCTAATATTACCTTCAAATTCCATCACAGGCATAAGTTCGATTGCATTCACTCCTAACTGCTTCAAATAATTCAAAGTGTCTTTTAATGTTTGGTAGTCATGTTCTGATATAAAGTCGCGAAGAAGAAGTTCATAGATTATCAATTTTTCCTTTTCAGGTTTTTGAAAATTTGTATTCTGCCACTGATATTCATTTTGTCCTGTTTGAAATAATGAAACGAGTTCAGAAGTTTTACCATCAGGGTATGGTTTAAGATCAGGATAAGTTTGTTGAGAAATGGACCCATCGTTCCAGGGATCCAGAATTTTTTTAGTATAAGGATCACCAATTCTCAATTCTCCATCAACTAAATACTGAAATGCATATTCATATCCATTAGTTAGATTATCAAGAGTAATCCACCAGACTACATTTGCACTATCGTACTCATATCGATTAAGGAAATAATTTGTTTCGACTTTCCAATCATTAAAATCACCAATCAAATAAATGAATTCTTTATAAGGTGCAAATAGCATTAATGTAACACTTGTTGTACTATTGTAATTGATTCCTTGCACAATTCCGGAAGGTGGAGCCTGGTTGACAACTGTAGGATTGACAAACATAACTATATATGCACTATCAACTTGTCCTGACGTATCGACACCAATTGCTGTTACGTCATGTGGACCAGGTGTAAAATTGTTATAACTGAAAAGAAAAAGTATTGAATCTGCATTAGATTGAGATATAAGCGTTCCATCAATATACAAACTCAATTGTGACAATTTTGTTCCAATTTCAACAGCTCTTACATCAATCTGTACAGATGAGTCTTCTCTGACGAAAGCAGGTGATCTATGAGGATCACCAAAATTATTTATTACTTCCGGATTTCTAAATACCACACTAAGCCCGGGTTCAAAAAGTTGAACGAATATGTCCGGACGTGTTTGCCTGCTTGCATCATCACTTCTAAAAACTAATGCTAGTTCCAAAATTTTTTCAGATGGATTGGCTACATTGTAAAAGTTTCTAGGAAATCCTATCGTCAGTTTATATAGATTAGATCCTAATCTTGTCAATGCCGGCTGATTCTGATTGTTTCCCCAACTACCGATGACATGCTGCCAACTACCAACACTCGAGTTAACACCTGTATGAGCGTAAACTGTTCCTGTATAATTTAAAAGTTCTTCCGCACCAGGTTGGGTTGCATCAAATAAAACTATTATGCTATCAGTCTCTGTTGGATATTCAGGTTCAGTTACAACTATTTGTGCTCTGAGAGTTGAAACCAAAACGAAGACAAAAATCAAAGTAGTTACTTTATGCATTATTTCCTCTAAGTAAATATCAATTTTATTTCTTACCAGTAATCTGAACTGTTATTTCTCTTTTTCTTGAACGATTATCAAAATCTACCACAATAATTTGTTGCCAGGTTCCGATCAGCATTCTCCCTTTAATAAATGGAATGGTTAAAGATGCACCTTGAATTGAGGCTCTAACATGTGAGTGACCGTTTCCATCGTGCCAGGTATTATCGTGCTCATAATTGATATTTGAAGGAACAATCCTTTCAAAAAAATTTGGATAATCTTTACGCAACCCCGGTTCATATTCAATAGTTGTTATTCCAGCAGTTGAACCACCTGCAAAAATCAATACGTTACCCTCACTAAAACCATCTTCATTAATCAGGTTTCCAACTTTTTCTGTAATATCGACTATATCGCAGTTCCCGTTCGTGGTCAGATTAATTGAATGTGTTTCGATTTCCATAATTATTGACCATAAAATTACCAATTTTTCAGCCAATAAAAGTTGCAAAAATTACTCCTCATTAATTTAAAGAAATGAATTTCCATTGTAACTGTAACTAAAGCCATTTAATTTTGAGTAATCATTTCAAAACTAAAACAAGGAACGGTATGACCTCTCAGGATTTCATAAAATTAGAAGAAAAGTATGGTGCTCATAATTATCATCCGCTTGACGTAGTTATTGATAAAGGTAAAGGTGTTTGGGTTTGGGATGTTGAAGGGAAAAAATATCTGGATTTTTTATCCGCATATTCTGCAGTTAACCAGGGTCATTGTCATCCAAAAATTCTTAATGCCTTAACTGAACAAGCTCAAAAACTTACGTTGACTTCACGAGCTTTTTATAACAGTGTTCTTGGAGAATATGAAAAATACATAACCGAGTATTTTGGTTATGATAAAGTACTCCCGATGAACACTGGTGTTGAAGGTGATGAAACCGCTTTCAAACTTGCGCGGAAATGGGCTTATGAGGTTAAAGGAATCCCGGAGAATAAAGCTAAAGTTATTTTCTGTGAAGGGAATTTTCATGGTCGAACGATGATGGCCGTATCAGCATCCAACGATCCTGATTGCAAAGATGGTTACGGACCTTATCTACCGGGAATTGAACTTATTCCTTTTAACAACATTCCTGCTTTGGAAAAAGCACTTCAGGATCCAAACGTTTGTGCATTTCTTGTTGAACCAATTCAGGGTGAAGCTGGTGTAATGGTTCCTGAGGAAGGTTACTTAAAGAAAGCTTACGAATTGTGTAAATCTAAAAATGTTTTATTCATTGCCGATGAAGTGCAAACCGGTTTGTGTAGAACCGGGAAACTTCTTGCCTGCGATTACGAAAATGTTCGTCCAGATGTTTTAATTCTTGGTAAAGCTTTATCGGGTGGCGTTATGCCGATATCTGCAGTACTTGCTGATGACGAAATTATGTTGACAATTAAACCTGGTCAACATGGTTCAACTTTCGGCGGAAATCCACTAGCAGGAAAAGTTGGTATTGCTGCACTTCAGGTGCTGAAGGAAGAAAAGCTAGCTGAGAATGCAGAAAAGATGGGAAAATATTTTAGACAGGAAATGCAGATGATTGTTGATGAACTTGAAATAGTTACACTGGTAAGAGGTAAAGGATTGCTGAATGCAATCGTCATCAAACCGACAAAATCAGGAAAAACTGCCTGGGATGTATGTGTCGATTTTAAAGAAAACGGACTACTCGCAAAACCTACTCACGGCGATATAATTCGCTTTGCTCCTCCCTTAGTAATTACGAAAGAAGAAATTGATTTTGCTATTGAAACGATTAGAAATGTTCTTAAGAAGTTTGAGAATGAAAATGTAGTAGTTGAAGCTTAAATTTAAAGCCCTCTTTAGAGGGCTTTTTCTTTTTGATTCAGATAATTTTCTATTTCCTCATTTGTCTCATCAATTAATTTACCATAATTCTCTATCCTGGCGTTTATATTTACCCAATCATTGTTTTTTCCAGACAATTCTATTGCATAAGCTTCATCTGCAACTTTGACTGCGCCTATGGAATAGCTCGAACCTTTAATTGAATGAGCTAGCTCAACTATTTTATTTAAATCTTTGTTATCCATTAATTCCATCAAATAACTATATTTCTCATTAAGATCAGAAATAAATGAGCTTAGAAGATCTTTTTCAAAATCGTAATCTCCAAGACTAACATTTTTCAATCTCTCTTGATCAAGTAAAGGACTCTCTTTCAAAGGTTCTTTTACTTCATTAATTCGGGAATCATCTTTGCGTATATCCAATAAGAGATCTATTTTTTTTACTAGTTCTTGTCCCGAAACAGGTTTTGAAACATAATCCGTCATCCCGGCATTCAGACATTTTTCCTTATCACCCATAAGTGCGTGTGCTGTGAGTGCAATAATAGGAATATTTCTTTTTGTGTTTGGAAGTGCGCGAATTTTTTGAGTGGCTTTGAATCCATCGACATTCGGCATTTGTAAATCCATAATCACCAAATCATAATTTTCATTTTCCACGGCATTAATAGCCTCTTGCCCATCACACACTGCTGTAATATGAAATCCAAAAGTATTTAAGATTTTAATCGTAACCTTTTGATTTATAAGATTATCTTCGGCGAGAAGGATTTTAAACTTTTCACGTTTCTTCTTGAATCCATTACCCCGGAAATTTTCAACGCCGCCAAGAAATTGATTTTCAAATGTTTCTTTTTCAGTAGGACCTCCAGATATTGAATCAAGAATAGTTTGACGTTTACAATTGATTGTAAAACTGAATGAACTCCCCTCTCCTTCTTTGCTGTTTACCTCGATTTTTCCGCCTAGTAGTTCAACATACTCTTTGCTTATTACTAAACCCAGTCCTGAACCGTGAGCAAAAGATTCATAAAAATCACCCAATTGTGAGTAGGGTTTAAAGAGATCATTAATTTTACTTTCAGGAATACCAATACCTGTATCCGTTACTGATACAAATAGTTCAATTCCATTATTATCCCTCAATAGGGTCTTGGCAGAAATTTTTATTTCACCATCCGAAGTAAATTTAACAGCATTATTCAGCAAGTTTATCAGAATCTGTCTTAGTTTCACCATATCACCAACAAGTAGCGTTTCAACATTTTCCTGAATTTCTTTAATAATTCTAACATTCTTTTCATTCGCTTTAATTGACACCACAGATATCGCCTGATCGATTACATTCACCGGATTAAAACGGACGCTTTCTACTTTCGCTTTACCAGCTTCAATCTTTGATATATCAAGAATAGAATTTATTATATCCAGAAGTGATTCGGCTGATTGACGCGCATTTGTAGAAAAGAATTTTAATTCTTCCTCATTATTGTAAGCACTCGCTTCGATAAGAGATAGGAAACCTAAAATTCCATTAATAGGTGTTCGGATTTCATGACTTAAATTTGCCATGAATTTACTTTTTGTACCACTAACTTTTATTGCTTCGTTGGCTAACTTTTCATTCTTCTCCTTCTCCTGCTGCAACATTTTAGCCACTTGCTTTCTTTCATCTTCAATTCTCTCCTGTTCAGTAATATCATAGATGTTTCCTTCGAAAAACAGATTTCCATCTTCATCTTTGACTGCTCTGTCATTCAATCGAACAACTGCAATAGAACCATCTTTTTTCTTTAATCTTACTTTGTAGTTCTCAACTTTTTCATTCGCCAATAATTCCCGAATAAGTTTATTTCTATCTTCTTCATCAACGTATAATTCTTTAATATTTCGTTTCATCAATTCGTCAGTGTCAGTGTATCCCAATATCTGTGTAAAAGTTTTATTTAGTGTAATTAGTTTTCCATCGATAGTTGATTGGAATATTCCTTCCAGAGAGTTATCAATTATCGATCTGTATTTTTGATCTGATTGTTCTATTTGAAGATTTCTTTCTGCTAAATAAACTCTCATTCTAAAATTAACAGCACAGGCCACTATTGAAACAACACTCAGAAATAAAACAAAAATAACAGATTCCTTCATATTAGGAAGGAAATAAATACTATGGTTATTAAAAAGTATTGATGCGGCAAAAACAAGGTTATAATAAATTGCGACTATAATCTGGTGTTTCACTTCCCAGCTTAGAAAAAGTGCGGATGAGAAAATCATTAAACCAATAATACTTGAATTTACTAGAATAGTCGAAGGAATAATATAAACCATTAAGCCCGATGAAATGATGATTGTAAGTAATAGAATATGAATAAGTAGTACTGATCGCTTAACGGATGTGCCATGACTTGATGTTGTTAAAATGATAAAAGCTACCAGAGTGGAAGTTAGACGTATAAAATAAATGTCCAACGAATGTGCAGGGAAATATTTTACCTCAAATATCATCGCAAAAGAACCGAAGAGTGCAACCAACACAGCCATAATTCTAAGCGGTACATAAAGTAAGCGTTCCAACTGATCTATCAGCTCATGATATTTTTCTTTTGAGAGCGGGAATTTATTTTTAAAGATAAATTCAAAAATAGAAGAGCTTAAAGCTGAGGTTAATTGGGAGCCTTTATTTATATTTATTGAGTTCAATTATTACCTTAAGTAGCTAACATAAGTAGTATTTTCAGTATATTTTATCATTATGATACTTCACATTTAGTGCCATTATGGACTTCTTATATTCAATAGACTTAGCAATATTTTACTTCCTCAATCATACCATTTCTACTGGATTTCTGGATAAATTTTTTTCTACAATTACAGACGTCCATAACTGGTATATAGCCTATATTATTCTTACCGGAATTGCTTTCTTCAAAGGCGGAAGAAAGGGTAAAATTGCCGTAATAGGATTGATCCTTTTGATAGTTGTAACTGATCAAACTGGATACAGAATTCTTAAGGAATTCTTTGAACGATTAAGACCTTGTGTCGCTTTACCAGATGCTAGAACTCCAGTCGGATGTGCTGGTGGATATTCCTTTCCTTCTAATCACGCAATTAATAATTTTGCTGCAGCTATTTTTTTGATGAGATTATTTCCAAATTATAAATGGATTTTTATTATAGTTGCAAGTTTAATTTCATTATCAAGAATTTATCTTGGCGTTCATTACCCTTCCGATGTTATTGGTGGAGCTATTATCGGAGCAGCATATGGTTATCTTTTTTCAATATTTGCATTAAGAGTTGATCAGGTACTACGCTAGTAAAAATGAAGGACAAATTGAGACTTAGTTTTTCCAAAGAAAAAATCATAGGATTTTTGTTTATCATTCTTTTAATAAGTGAATTTCAATTCGCACAGTCAATTGAAGAGACTAAATTATTTGGTAAACTTGAAGTCATAATAACCGGATTTGAAAATAACGAAGGTGATTGCTGGTTCGCACTCGATAATTCGGAGGAAGTTTATGAAAGTGAGGACAAAGTTTGGATTGGTAAAATTCTTCCAATAGAGAATAAAGAAGTAGCCGTTGTTTTAGATTCTCTGAATTACGGTGAATATGCTATAAGAGTTTTTCATGATGAGAATAAAAATGGAGAGCTTGATACTGATTTCCTTGGCATACCTGATGAAGATTATGGATATTCGAATGACGCAAGTGGGTTCTTTGGTCCACCATCATGGGATAAAGCAAAGTTTTATTTTGACAAACCTGAAATGAAAATAATAATACACGTCGATTAATTAGAAATGAAAGTCTTAAAACACTTATTTGAGAATAACCGTAAGTGGGCGGAAAATAGAAAAGAATCTGATCCGGAATTTTTCAATAGACTTGCGCATCAGCAGACTCCCGAATATTTATGGATTGGCTGCTCCGATAGCAGAGTGCCTGCGAATGAAATTGTAGGACTTTTACCTGGTGAATTGTTTGTCCATAGGAATGTTGCAAACCTTGTTGTTAAAAATGATCTCAATTGTTTATCAGCTATCCAATTTGCGGTTGATGTCTTAAAAGTAAAGCATATCATTGTCTGTGGTCACTATGGGTGTGGAGGAGTTAAGGCGGTTTTAGATAATGCTAAAGTAGGATTAACCGACAATTGGCTTGAGAATCTAAAATTAATAAAAAATAGATATTTAAATCAGATTGAATCAGAAAAAGATCTGGAAGTTCGGTTCAATAAATTTTGTGAAGTCAACGTTATAGAGCAAGTATTTAATGTTTGTAGTTCTGAAACTGTTTCGGAGGCCTGGCAGCGAAATCAAAAACTTTCAATTCACGGATGGATCTATTCAATTAAGGATGGTTTGCTACAGGATCTTGATGTTTGTATTTCCAGTCAGGATGAATTTACACTATCTAAAAAAACTTCCAATCTATTTGGGGAAAAATAATATTGAATTCAGATGCTGTAATAACTGCTCTAATAAAACTTGATGCTGAGCAAAAACCGTTATGGGGAAAAATGACTCCGCAGCATATGGTTGAACATTTATACAAAACAATGCAAGCAAGTATAAATGAAATCACATTAAAAATTTATTCTGAAGAAAAAAGAATCCCCGTTCTTAAAAAATTATTCCTTGGTGAAAGAGCTCTGCCAAAAGAATATATGAATCCTGCAATTGGTCCGGAATTAATGGAACTTGAATTTGTAGATTTAAATACTGCAATTAAAGAACTGGAAAATATTTTTATCAGGTATGAACAATTCTTCAATAATAATCCTTCAGCAAAAACCGCCCATCCGGTCTTTGGGAAATTAACAAAAAATGAATGGGACATTTTTCATGAAAAGCACTTTCATCATCATTTAAGCCAATTTGCTTTATCCGATTAAACTTGCCTTACTCCCCTTCCTCATCAATCCTTGCATTTTAATAAAAACGGCTTTAATTCTATAATTATTTATTTTAGAATTGTTATGTAAATAATATGAATTTTTATGAATCAACATAATTCAAATCAATCCACTGAACTGGGGATTTCCAAAACATTCCGCAGCGATTTTCGAAAGACAAAAATAAGGGAAGAATTCAAATCAGAATATAAAGATCTGAAGCAATACTTCCTTTCCAGCGAACGAAGAGAAGAACTCGCCGGTATGCATCCGCTAAAAAAAATATTCATCCTCCCCTGGTGGATAATAAAAGCGATGTATTTCCGACTGACGCCATTCAGAAGAATTTTGCTCATTGTCGGACTTATCATTTTACTTCTGTCGTGGGATCTTCAGACAGGTAAAGAAGGCACATCGTTTTCAATGGATTTATCTGCTATGCTTAGCGGAATTATTTTTCTTTTTATTCTAGCATTAGAACTTAAAGATAAACTTTTAGCAAAAACTGAACTTGAAGAAGGAAGAGCAATTCAATTGGCGCTAATGCCTGAACAATCTCCCAAAGTGAACGGCTGGGATATCTGGCTTTACACAAGATCAGCGAATGATGTTGGTGGTGATCTTCTGGATTTCATTCAAATTGAAGAAGACAGGTATGGAATTGCAGTTGGTGATATTGCAGGAAAAGGATTAAGTGCTGCTTTGCTAATGTCAAAACTACAAGCTTCAATTCGTGCAATAGCATATGATTCATTGTCACTTTCATCGCTTGGGGAAAAACTTAATACAATTTTTCATCGTGACAGCCCGGCAAAAATATTTGCTTCGCTTCTTTATTCTGAAATTAAAAAGTGGAAATGGAGAAATAAATTTCATCAATGCCGGTCACTTCCCTCCTATAATTGTGCGAATAAATAACATCGAAAAAAATCAAAAGAATGCACCAGCACTTGGATTGCTTCAGGATGCTTCATTCGATGAGCAGAATATCTTGTTAAATGAAAACGAATTCATAATCATTTATTCTGATGGTTTGACCGAAGCAGAAAATGAAGCGGGTGATTTTTTCGGTGAAGGAAGATTAATTGATTTACTCAAGAACAAAGAGAACTTTAGTTCGCAGCAACTTGGTGAAATGATTCTTGCAAATGTAGACTACTTCGTCAACAAATTCCCCGCCCACGATGATTTGACTCTTGCAATTTTGAAAAAAGTATAAATTAGAACTATTTCAGTAAAATCATCTTTTTAGTCTTAACATAACTGTCTGCTTGAAGCCTGTAAAAATATATCCCACTTGGAAAACTCGTTCCATTGAATTCAACTTCATAATCTCCTGCTGATTTTTCTTCGTTAACGAGTGTTACAACTTCATTTCCTAAAACATCGTAAACTTTCAGTGTAACAAAACTTCTCTCCGGTATTTCATACCGTATCTTTGTTGCTGGGTTAAATGGGTTTGGGAAATTCTGTTCAAGTTCAAAATTTATGGGCATCCCTGCTATTATATTTTCTACTGAAACAACAGTTGTATCACCATATAAAACTCCATTAATCACAGCTCCGTGTAAATACATTTGAGCATCAAGTTCCGCTCCACCTCTAAAATAAAATCCAAAACCTTTTGCTAATTGATCATAATGACGATACAATCTTATTGTGTCTGTCCCATCATAATATTCCCAAAAATAGGACATATACATTAGTTTTGTATTTAGTCCTAATAAACTGACATCCTTAATTGAATCTATTTTTGCCATTTCATAACCCACTCCGCCAACTGTACTATAATCCCACATTACCCATTTATCACCAGCACTACCATTCAATCTGTAAACATTTATCCATTGTCCATAGTTGAAATCGAAGTAACGATGGTATACGTACAAACTACTATCAATTTTATAAACTAAAGTATCTGTTAAGAGTACAGGAGGTGGCTCAATTGGGTTTATAGCTAAAGAGAAGTAAGTTGTATAAATATTACCAGCTTCATCAGTGGAATCATCAATCACTATCGTTTGAAGTGTATCTATCTCAGGCCAATAATATAAAGTATATTCCCACATATCACCAGTTTTCCAAGGAAAGTAATCAGCATTGCTTTGGGCATATACTTGTGTGATAAAAAATATCGTAAACATCCAACTAATCAGTTTGATTACCATATTATCTTTGTAATTATGTAATTAATAAATTTCGTTTAATTCTCACTTCAACAAAATCATCTTCTTCGTTTCAACAAAACCACCAGCTTTGAGTTGATAAAAATAAATCCCACTCGGCAAGTTTGCTGCGTTGAATTCAACTTCATACTCACCGATAGGTTTTTCTTCATTAACGAGAGTTGTAACTTCTCTTCCCAGAATGTCGTAAACTATTAACGTCACCCTGATATCACTCTGAGCCTGTCGAAGAGTGACAGATGGAATACTATATTTTAATTTTGTAACCGGGTTAAACGGGTTGGGGAAGTTTTGATAAAGCATAAATTCCTTCGGAGAAAAATCAACTGCAACTTCTATTTGAGTTGAGTATTCGAATGTTCCATCAAAATCAATCTGTTTGAGTCGGTATTTGTATATTCCAGTCGTTATATCGTTGTCAATGAATGAATATGACTTTGGTTCCGTTGTCGTTCCAAACCCAGGCATAAAACCAATTGTCTCCCACTCATTATCTTTCTGATCTTTGCGATGAATCTCAAACCCAGAATTGTTTACTTCTGTTGCGGTTGCCCAAATTAATTCTATTGCGTTACTAACTACATTGGCATTAAAATTAACTAATTCCACTGGCACAATATCTTCTGATACACCTGCAAATATCTGCTGCAACTTATCCATTACTTCATAGAATAGTCCGCCCATATATACCGTTGAGTCAATTACATCTAGGGCATATATTTCACTTGGAGGATCTCCTACATACGTAATCGGATTAGGATCCCAACCTGTTGCCATTCCCGTTTCAACATCCAAGGCGGCCATTGATTTCCTAAATTCTTGACCAATCCAGCTAAAGCTACCACCAACATAAACAACGGAGCCTGATACATCAATAACTCTGACATAAGTAGTTGGAGGTCCCCCGCCTGCTGCGATTGGATTCCAAACAGTCGCTAGTCCAGTTAATTTATTTATAGCAGCAATGCAAAATCTTTGTTCACCACCTATATAATTAAATTCACCACCAACGTATACGAGAGAATCAGATGCTTTCAGACACCAAACAGGGGCATTTGCATTCGGATTCCAATTTGTGGCATCACCAGTTTCAGCATTCAACGCAGCAATGCGTATCCTATCAAGTTGTGGGATTTGAGCCCCAATTTTAGTGAAATATCCTCCAACATATACGTTGGAATCAGCTTTTTCAATTGTGAGCACACGACTGTTTGCATTCGGATTCCAACTTGTTGCATTACCTGCATTTTTATCCAACGCAGCAATATAGTTCCTTTGCAATCCTCCAATTTGTGTGAAGTAACCACCCGCATAGATTAATGAACCAGATACAGAAATTGTAGACACACGATTGTTTGCACCAGGGTTCCAGCTTGTAGCTAATCCCGTATTACTATTCAAAGCCGCAATATAATTTCTCTGGTTTCCAGCTATGTTTGTAAATTTACCCCCTACATAAACAATAGAATCATATACTGAAATACAATCTATATCATCATCTGCACCAGGATTCCAGTCTGTAGCTTTTCCGGTAATTGCATCAATGGCGGCAATAAAATTCCTGTTAATTCCTCCAATACTAGCAAATCTTCCACCTGCATAAATATTTGAAGAAGAGGCTGCTAAACTCAATACTTCTCTATCAGCTAATGGATTCCAATCTGTTACATTTCCTGTTACAATATCCAAAGCAGCAATTTTTTTCCTCTCCTCACCTCCGATATTTGAAAATATACCTCCAACAAAAACCGTTGAGCCATATACTATTATCGAATTGACTTGTCCATCTGAATTTGGATTCCAACTCGTTGCCATTCCAGTTGCAGTATCAATTGCAGCTATTCGGTTTCTGGCTACTCCTCCAATGTTCGTAAACCATCCACCGACATATACATTTGTTCCTGCTACTGCTAATGAAAATACCGTACCACCGTAAAAATTAGGATTCCAGCTTGTTACATTACCAGACACAGCATCAATAGCTGCAATTCCACTTCTCATCTCCCCACCCATTTGAATGAAAGCTCCTCCTGCAAAAACTGTAGATCCTGAGACATCCAATGCATAAATATAACCACCGGCATTAGGATTCCATTCTGTTACGCTGCCTGTATTAGCATCTACTTCTGCTATATAATTTCGCGCTTCTCCGCCTACAGATGTGAAAAGACCAGCACAATAAACTTGTGACCCTGATACTATTATAGCACGAACTGTGTTATTAGTTCCTGGATTCCAACTTGTGGCATCGCCTCTAACAGGCTCCAGTGCAGCAATATAATTCCTAGAGCTACCGCCGATTTGAGTAAAACTACCTCCTGCATATACAGTAGAGTTATAAAAATAAAGAGACCAGATACCACTATTTGCATCTGGATTCCAATGCTCATCTAGGCTACCGTCTTCGTATATATGTGCAATATTATTTCTATCAACCCCTCCGACTTTTGTAAAGTATCCTCCGATATACCATCCACCCGAACCATCACTTACGACAGCATAAATATGTCCATTAACCTTTGCATAACTTAGATCCGGTTCTGCAGTAATTATACTAATGGCGGCTCCGTGACCAGTTGATGGGCCTATAATGTCAAAATGTCCTCCAATGTAAATTGTATTACCAAAGCGAACAGTTGCGAATACTGTACTGTTAGGGACCCAAATATCTTCGTTTACAATTTGCCCCTCTATAGAACCAAAATTACTTAATGATAATGAAACACTAATTAAAAGAAAAAAATAAATAGACTTCTTTAAGGAGACTTCTTTTTTATCTGAATTGTGAATTGAGATTTGCAATAGAAATATGTTATGACAAAACGAATAAAATTTTTTCATTTTGGCACCTCACTAATTTTATTGATCAGAATCATTTTTTTTATTTCGATTTTCATTTTCATAATTTTTTGCTCTTCAATAATTAGTTTCTTCGGTCATTTCATTCCCTCAGAATGACCCAACTATTTTCATTCTGAGCGAGCAGCCTGCCGGTGGTATATTACTTCAATACTCCCTTCCCCTTTGGGGAAGGGTTGAGGATGGGGCTATTTCACCACCATCATCTTCATTGTCATTTCAATATTGCCAGATGTTATTCTATACAAATACAATCCGCTGCTCA
>CAVUWN010000010.1:0-5965 GCA_963745185.1 uncultured Ignavibacteriaceae bacterium | reverse complement strand
AGCAAAGGGGAGAAGTCCGGCAGAAACCGCCGCCGCCGAACCTGCTGAAGAACCGCTCGAACCTTGAGTCGTATCCCAGGGATTTCTTGTCATCCCACCAAACCAAACATCACCCCAGGCTAGTGCGCCGAGAGTAAGTTTTGCACATAGCACCGCACCAGCGTCTTCTAATTTTTTTATTACTATTGCGTCTTCATCAATCATCTGATCTTTGTAAGGCGTTGCACCCCAGGTTGTTTTGTAATCTTTTGTCGCAAGAAGATCTTTAGCACCAAAGGGAATTCCGTGAAGCATTCCCCTGTATTTTCCTGATGCAATTTCTTGATCCATTAGTTTAGCTTGATTTAAAGCCCTCTCTTCAGTTAATGTAATTACACAATGAAGCTCCGGATCATATTTTTTTAATCTTTCAAGAAAAAATTTTGTGAGCTCAACAGAAGTAATCTGTTTTGTTCTTATTAAGTCAGCAAGTTGACCGATGGAATAGAATGCAAGTTTGTTTTTATCCTTGGGCAACTCCGTTCCAGAGTAATCACTGAATTGAACTGGATTTTGTACAGTTGTAAATTGAAAATTGACAGGAATTGGATTAAATAATATTGCGGGCGGTGTACTGTTTTTTAATTCAACTTTGTGAATGTTCTGATAGTTTACCAGTTGATCGTCTAGAAGTGATTGCATTGAATCTTGTTCAGCTTTAGAAAACCTAAGACCTATTATCTTTTCAGAATTTATAATATTCTCAATAGTTATGGATTGTGCTAAACTTATATAGTGGATAATCAAAATCAGGCTAGATATTAATAACAATTTTTTCGCTTTCATTTTCCACTCCGGTTTAATTAAGAGTTGTTTTTAACACAACAATAATAAAGAAATGACTTATAAATTATCATTATGGCAGAATCCTAGTGGTGTCATAAAACTGTCGTGATTAATTAGTAGATATGTCCTTTCTCAAGCTTATTAAATAGTATATATTTGAATAAAAATAAAAGGGTACAATTTTGAGACAAAATCGACTTTCAGAAAAAATAAAAATATTAAGAACAGAACGAGCCTGGTCTCAGGCACAACTAGCAGAGGTTGCTTCCCTAAGCATTAGAACTGTTCAAAGAGTGGAATTCGATGGTAAATGTTCGCAGGAGAGTTTGTTAGCATTTGCATCAGCTTTCGATATTGATGTAAAAGAATTAACTGCTTTGTTAATCGAGCAATTAAATGCAAATGCAAAATTTTCGTTTTCGGTATTGGGTAATGATTTTAGTTTTGGATGGCTTAAATCCATAACGGCCTTTTGGGTGGGAATTATAATGGTATTCCCCGCAGTTTATTTTATTCTTGCTTCTATTTTAAAATATAGTTTTGGAATTTCATTTCTATTTGAACCGTTGGAAATATTTTTCTATTCGGATTACTTGGAGCTTTTGTAATTAACTTTTTAACGATGTTTTCTATAAGATTTTGGAAAGACAAAAGCCTCTTTCAAAGTGAAATATCATTTAGTCCGATGATTTTAAATTTACTTGTGAGTGGCCTAAGTCTTACATCCCTTTTAATAATGTTTACTTATGCAGTTGTAGAGAATTTTATTATTCGATGAAGTGATAAATTTATATGACATGTTAGCTTCAAAGTAGTTCTATTTTGTTCCCTACATTAATACTTCCGGTTGAATGGCAGATAAGATTCATCCCGAACATAACTTCATTACCAAATTTTCTAAACTTTGATAATGTTAGAAGTGGTTCGTGTAACCGTTCGGCAGTTTCCTGATTTGTGGTTGTAATTACACAACGAGCGCAGGGTTTAACTGCTTCAAATTCAACATTTCCAATTTTAAATTTTGTCCAGTTATCTTCTTCAAATGGTTTTCTTCCTATGAAAACAAAGTTCGTTCTGAATCTGTTCATCGGGAGAAGATTTTCCATTCTTGAATTCAGATCATTAAGAGAAGATTGTCCGATAATCAAAAAAGGGTAACCATCTGCAAAGCTTACAATTTTCTCTTTAGCATACTTCTCATCAACAACTCTTTTGGTTGATTCGGGCATTTTAACGAGATGACATTTGATCCCGATAATTTCAGAAAACCAGTCATCAATTTGTTTATTATAAAATTCACCTAATACTGTGTCCCGCCAGATAACAACTTCTTCTGTTTTTGAATGTTCGAAATTAAATGGAATGCTCAAAGGCTCGATATTATTTCTTTTGTGTTGAAGTGTTAAACCGCCTTTCTCAATAAGAACTTTTATCAGTGCCATTTCCGGGAAATCCCGTTGAGTAAAGAAAGTATTTGTATCATCAACCAAAACCCATCTTCTGTCATATTTCAAACCACGTTCTTCAACTACTGAAGATTGCAGACTAATTCCTGTGAGAGATTTAATCGGATAGATATTTATTTCTGAAAGTGTTAGCACAATTTTTAATTACCAATTTTCAAATTTCAAAATACAAATAAGCACGAATATCCAAATTCAAAATTAGAAACTAATTGAGATTTGTAATTTGTCATTTGGAACTTCTCAATGTAATGAGAGTTACTTCCGGTGTCGAGTTATATCTGATTGGAGCCAATGACATTCCCAGACCTCTGGTTACAATCAGCAACATATTACCAAACCAGAAATCTCCCTTAGTGTATTTTGTTTCGAACATTGTAGGAGTCAGCTGGATAAAAGGAAATACAAATGTGATTTGTCCTCCATGTGTATGTCCTGCCAGGTAAAGATCATAGTTATATTTTTCTGCAGCATCAATTAAAAATTCACGGGGCTGATGGGCTAGAAATATTTTAAAGTCTCCAAAACTGATTGAGGCGAGGCTGTCAAGAATATTGGTCGGAACTGTTTGAACATAAGTATTAGTTATAAATGTAATATTTATTTCTGAAGAGTCGACATTTATTGTTCTGATCCCATTGTCAATCATCAAAACATTGTTTGCATAAAGTGAGGCTTCAACTTCGGCAACACTTTTAGCATAATCATTTCTGTAAGCCCAGTTATCATGATCTCCGACACAGGAGTAAACACCATACTTTGATTTCAATTTTCCAACCTCTTCACCGCTTAATTTAATATAATCCGGTCCGGTTGTGATTAAATCACCGGCAATTAAAACCAAATCAGGATTTAGAGAGTTCACTGTATTGATAAAATTTGATAATCTTGCTTTGTTGGTATAATGATCTGCTTGTAAATCTGATATAAAACCAATTCTAAAACCTTCAAGTGATTTGGGTAGATTTTTTGTTTCATAATTAACTTCCCTTACCTCAACAGTATTGTAATCGTAAATAACTCTTATCGGGATATAAAGAATAAAAAATCCTACTATAATAAATGTCAAAATTGATAGAGCTTTTTCGAATGCCTCTTTCCGTTTCTTAAAGATCGCTGAAGATAATAGTTTTATTAAATGTAAAAAAATTATAAACAGGAAGCACTGGATCATTAATATAAATGCAATCCAGAATGGATAGATTAAAAGATAATCTGTTATCCAGTTTTCCGGAGATGTTAAGTAAGAACCAGTAATCCCAAAGTATGTGAACAGGAAAATCAAAAACAAAGGATAAAGATTAATCCACACTAAGAATATCTTGCGGATCAAACGATATTTCCCGGCATAAAACTTCGGAAAGAATTGTTTTATTGCAAAGTTAATACGGTTAATAAAGTAAAGCTCTGACGCAAAAAGAATTGCGATACCAATTAGAAGGCGAAGTATTATCCACATATTTTTTTAATTTTCCTTAAAATCTGAAAAAGTCGAATACCAAAAGTAAGTTATTTACAAGTTAGTATCTTTTATCATTTCAATAAAGGCAAGCATTTTCTGATGATGAGTTCCATTCCAGTAAAGCTTCCCACAACCGGAGCAGCTAAAAAATTCTTCCCGTAACTGACTGACTTTCGGAGGAAGATCCCCCGATATTTTTTCCTTGGCAATTTTTATTAATTCTGAATTGCATTCAAGGCATCTTGTAAACTCTTTAATAGATTTCCGCAGATCAAATCTTTTTATTATTTCTTTGACTTGCTCTTCTATTCTGCTGCTTCTGACAAAATAACCGTGCGTAACATTATTTCTTTTTAGTATTCCTTTGTCTTTAGTAAGAATTGCTCTTCTTTGGTTTAGGGAATTCTCAACAATTTCTTCATCTGAAAAATCGTTTTTATAGTGAACATCAAAGCCCATCATTCTTAAATATCTTGCCAGTTTTCCCAGAGGAACATCACAAATAAATTTTGGTTCTCTTAATGGTTTTGGTCGAAGATGCTGAACATTTGATATGTCGAGAGATTCAAAAACAGGGTATATGGAAATATCATCACCATCATTAATTAGATAATTAAAGCCTGCGGATTTTCCATTCACAAGTATTAAATCCACTTCAGTATGAGGAACGCCGAGTGATTCAATTAAATCTTTTACTGATGTTCGGTCTATATAATTATGAAAAAAACGTTTCTTTCTTTTTTCTTCGGGAAGAAAATCATTTAACTCTTCGTAGAATCTTAAATAAACCTTATGCATAAAGTTTTTTCAGTAATAAAAATAATCTTAATTATAACATAAATATTTTACATTTTTACAGTATGCCTCCTGAATTTGTTAAGCAAACATTACGCGCACTAAAGCACAGAAATTATAGATTGTTCTTTACCGGGCAAAGTATTTCCCTCATTGGAACCTGGATGCAGCAGATTGCACGGGGATGGCTTGTTTACACACTAACTGACTCAGCTTTTCTCCTGGGATTGGTTGGTTTCGCTTCTCAGATTCCGACTTTTGTTCTGGCTTCTTTTGCAGGCGTTTTAGCAGACAGACACAATAAACATAGAATAATTATTGCAACCCAGGCATTAGCCATGTTAGAAGCCACCATACTTACTATTCTTACTTTAACTAAAGTTATTCAGGTATGGCACATAATAGCTTTAAGTTTTTTCTCCGGATTGATTAATGCTTTTGATATGCCGACGAGGCAATCTTTTGTGATTGATATGGTTGAGGATAAAAAAGATTTACCGAATGCTATTGCACTCAATTCTTCAATGTTTAATGCTGCTCGATTAATCGGACCAACTATAGCAGGATTTTTAATTGCTTCTTTCGGCGAGGGAATGTGTTTCCTTATTAATGCTGTTAGTTACATTGCAGTAATTGCAGCATTGCTGATGATGAAAATCACTCCACACATAAATAACAAAACAAAAGAAAAGGTCTTGGAAGGATTAAAGGAAGGGATTAAATATGCATACAACTTTAAACCCATCCGTGTGCTTCTGTTGTTAATTGCATTGATGAGTTTGGCCGGCATGCCTTATACGGTTATTATGCCTGTATTTGCCAGAGACATTTTAAAGGGTAATGCAAGTACCACTGGGATTTCTTCTTGGTGCTGTTGGAACGGGAGCGATGATTGGGGCACTATACCTCGCATCCAGAAAATCGGTTTTAGGTCTGGGCAGGTGGATTGCTATAGCAGCCAGTACTTTTTCACTTGGATTGATTTGCTTCTCATTTTCAAAAAATATTTACCTCTCTATTTTCTTAATGTTCTTTACTGGTCTCGGCTTTATGATGCAGATGGCTTCAACAAATACATTACTACAAACTCTGGTTGATGATGATAAAAGGGGAAGAGTAATGAGTCTTTATGTAATGGCTTTTATGGGAACAGCGCCATTTGGAAGTTTTATGGCCGGATCGCTCGCAGGTATAATTGGTGCGCCTTATACCGTTTTATCAGGCGGAATAATTTGTTTAACAGGAGCTTTGATATTTTATAAAAAATTACCTTCACTCAGAAAACACATAAGACCAATTTATATCCAGAAAGGAATTTTACAAGAGGTTTCCACAGGGCTTCAATCTTCAACGAATTTAAAGATTCCCGCCGGATTAATCTTTTTGAATTTTTATTTAGAAAAAATTTTCTTTATAAATT
>CAVUWN010000009.1:0-11429 GCA_963745185.1 uncultured Ignavibacteriaceae bacterium | reverse complement strand
ATTTAAATTATACACAAATATAGCTAATTAAGGGAATGATTCGTCTTCGTTAAGACATCGCTTGACAGGTTGGATAAATGATAAGATCGTAAGGACACAAAATTTTGTGTCCCTACTACTCACAATATTTATTTTAATAATATCATCTTCTTTGTCTGCAAGAAATTATCTACAGCAATTGTGTAAAAATATATACCAGCAGACAAATTGCTTGCGTTAAATTCTACTTCGTACGTCCCAGCTAATTTTTCTTCATTCACTAATGTTTCAACTTCATTACCAATGATATCATATATTTTTAATGTAACTAGAGACCCTTCGCTGGCCTGTCCTGAGTTAATCGAAGGGCTCAAGGTGACAGGAACAGTAAACTTTATTTTGGTGCTTGGGTTGAAGGGGTTCGGGTAGTTCTGTTCCAAAGAATATGTGTTCGGTATTCCAATACTAACTTCAATAATATCTGAATAGCTCGTTGTTCCATCTAAATCAATTTGCTTTAACCTATAAGAATATTTTCCTGCTAAAATATTTTCATCATTAAATGTATAGTTATGCGTTTCAGTGCTTGTTCCATTTCCTTTTACGAACCCAATTTTTTCCCAATAATATGAATTTTCATCTGCTATTCGACTCCTTTGAATTTCAAATCCATAATTATTTTTTTCTGTAACTGTCATCCAGCTTAGTGAAACATTATTTCCGTATACATCCGCATTGAATGATGCCATCTCAACTGGAACGATGTTATAAATATTTCCCTGCTTCATGAAAATATCGCAGATCACTGTATCGTTTCTTACATCACCCTCTGCATAAAACATTGCAATATCTCCATTCCCTTTCGTAACAACCTGCGAAGAATTTCTTGTTACATATTCAGGTGGAAGATCAGCAATGAGTATAGTGTCACCAAAGACCTGATTCTCGGCAAATAGAAGAAAGAATCCTTTCCCTGACGCAGATTGACTTGATTGATAAGTTGTGTACAACCTGTCCTGATCATCTATTTCTAATGATTGAATTCCTGCCGGTAATTGTCCTACTGGTGAAATTGCTACAGGAGTTGTGAAGCTGCCACTGATATTATTAACATAGTACAACCTTGAACTAGCCCTGTAAATGATATGTACTTTATCGTTAGTATCGACTCTAATTCTTGGATAACTGACACTAGCAGAAACGCTGGTAGGGATTTCCTGGAAAGATCCGGAAGTATTATTAAAATATTTTAATGGTCCGGAAGTTAAAGTTGTTCCACTGACCAAAGCAATATGAACTTTGCCATTCGAATCAATGTCTAGGGTAGCTTGAAAGTCCCCGGAAGCCTCGCCGTTAGATAAGAATGTTTCTGTTCCTAAAGTACTTGTTCTTAAATCGTAATTCCTATAATAACAATTGTCGGAGCCATTTGTATACGTGTAATAAACAAAGTGCATAACGCTGTCCTGTCCGATTTTACCAAAAGGAGTTGCTTTGTTTAACCCACCTTGTGTTATTGCAATAGGTGTTGAAAATGTACCCGAAACGTTATTGATATACATAACCTGGAAAATCGTAGGGTCACGTTCTTCATAACTTATATGAACTTTGTCATTTTGATCAATCGATAAAGTTGAGTAGTTATCATCAACTGCATTATTTGTAAGGTTGACTGCTGAAAAATTTCCGTTCATATCTTCTTCGACATAATATATTTCATTTAAACTGCTCACTGTACTTAATCCACTAGTATAGGATAACCTGATTAAACCTTGCGAATTATATTCTGCGAACTGTCTGTTATTGAATCTGTTATTGTATGCAATAGTATCCTGCATAAAAGGAATTTGCGCAACAGCCAAAGTACTGGCTAAAATAAAAAGTAAAATTGTTTTCATAATATCATTCTCCCGATAATGTTTTAAATTAAATTTTTATTTGTCTTACTTAAGTAAAATCATTTTTTTAGTTGCGAAATAGCTTCCGGTTCTGAGTTGATAAAAATAAGTCCCACTTGGAAGATCTGTTGCGTTAAATTCGAATTCGTGGCTACCAGCTTGTTTATATTCATTAATAAGTGACGCAACTTCCTTCCCCAAAACATCATAAACTTTTAATTTGACGAGAGACCCTTCGACTTCGCTCAGGGTGACAGGAACAGTAAACTTAATTGTTGTAATAGGATTAAAAGGGTTAGGATAGTTTTGCTCAAGTGAAAAATTCGTTGGTAATATAATTTCAATTTCAACTATCCTCGAACAAGAAGTCGTTCCGTCAAAATCAATTTGCTTTAGTCGGAATTGATATTTTCCTTCTTTGAGATTTTTATCCTTGAATGAATAAGAATGTGGTTCGGTTGTTGTTCCAAATCCAGGCACGAAAGCAATGTTCTTCCACTCACTGTCATTCTGAGCAAAGCGAAGAATCTCAAAGCCTTTATTATTTGTTTCTGTTGCAGTAGACCAATTCAGTAATACCTCGTCATCATTTGATATTGCTATAAATGAAATCAATTCAACCGGAACAGCTAATTGATTTAAAAATCCGACCACAGGAGCACGTGCGGTTCCCACTGCCAAGTCCAGAGCGCCATCACCATTTACATCTCCGAAAGAAATTGATGTTGCAGAAGATCCTGCAATATATTGCCACGTTGGATCGGTGTCTAAAACTCCGAAGCGATTCTTAAATATTTCAATCCTTTTTGTTCCAAAGTGAACTACTGCTAATTCAGGATATCCGTCTCTGTCAACATCTCCTGATATTAATTCTTGTGCAGATGGACTAACAGAATTTGAAGTCCAAATGGGTCCTGTTAATGTTCCATTTACATTTTTATAGAGTACAGTTTGAACTCCACTCCCTGAAATTGCCAAATCCTGGTAACCATCCTGATCAAAATCTGCCCAAACTACTCCTTTCTGGGTTGTTGTGTTTCCCACAGTCCACCCCGGCAAAGAATTAATAACACCATTGTTATTGTAATACACTCCGCTTTCGTAATTCGCCCATTTTGAACCAGCAAGATCGCCTTTGGAAATATATCTGTATGATATTTTTATTGTGAAACCAGATTGAGGAACCGTACCTAATGATATCCAGCCTTCAACTGGGTTATAACAGTAGTCAGAATAAGGTTGATCATCAACCAATACTGTATCCACAGAATAAATTGGATAAAGTGGGATATTAAAAACCGATCTTACCCCATCACCAGTATATTCAAGAAATTTATATGTTATTTGTTGATTGTCCTGATCACCGAATGCTACAGTATTTGTAATCATTTCATCTGATGAAAGCCAGTTGGGAACAGTCGAATACGTTCCTGCATTATTATAAAAGATACAAATTGGTTTTGTAGGGATTACACTATTACCCTGATTTCCAAAAACAAGATCAAGATCGCCATCGTCATCAATATCACATAAAGCAGCACCAACAGTCCAGTCGTTATCCTGCGAAATCCATCCGGCTAAAGTGTCAAGACCGTTCTCACCATTAAAATAAATTACAGAAGGTACAAATGAATTATCACCATTAGCTGCAATCAGTTCGGGTTTTTCGTCTCCATTTATATCTGCAAACTTTACATCAGTTGTTGAACGCATATCGGAAGAAATCCAGGCAGGAGTTGTAGTTAGAACACCATTGTCGTTTCTATAAATTAAAACTTCATATTCAGGAATTGGTGGAAATGAATTACTAAAGTAACAGCCAGTTGCAAGATCTAAATCACCATCATTATCATAATCGCCCCAGGCCATTCCACCAATTTGTCTTTCTAATGTTGAGCTCCAGTCAGGAGTTAGACCAAATGGAATTTCATCAGACAGTGAACTTTCCTGACCTTCCGTTAACGACTCTCCAGCTTTATATGTTGAAATACTTTTTCCATCCGGTGAAATATCCTTATAAATAATTTCATTTTGTTGGGGAAGCAAGTTAAAAGCAAAGAAAAATAGGAGGGGAAGGAGTAATGTAGTTTTCATTTCGGCACCTAAATAATAAATAACTATTTAAACTTAATTTAAACTGGAAGTTAATAAAAGGGGTAATCCGGAACCGATTGAATTAATTAAGATAAAAATTAAAAAGTCAGTTTGTCCAAATGGACTTAGTGGCACTCCATTACTGAAGAAACCTCAGTTTGAGCATTTATTTTTGGACTGATGTATTTTATACCAAGATTCATTCCTCTCAAAATAAATATGACCCCGAGAAGAATTGCCAGGACAGGAACAGCTTTTCTGATTTTAGTCCGTATTCCAATGTTAATAAACTTACCAAAAACTGAAGCGGCAAACATTGCAGGAACGGTTCCAAGACCGAAATAGAATCATAACAGCAGCACCGGAAATTGCATCGCCACTTGCAATAGCACCGGCTAATGCAACATATACAAGTCCGCAAGGAAGAAATCCATTTAGAATTCCAATCAGAAACATTGCGGAGAAAGTTCCTTTTTTGAAAAGTACTCCAATGTTTGATTTCAATGGTTGAGCTAGGTTTTGAACTAAGGGATGTTGCGTAAAGTAATTCTTGTATCGTTGCGGAAGAATCACTGCTACTATAACTATAACTCCAAGAACAATTGAAACAACTTGCTGCGTACCAGCAAGAGCGATTCTTCCGCCAAGCAATCCTAAGATTGCACCAAGAAAAGAGTAAGTAACAACCCTTCCGAGATTGTATAAAATTCTTCCGGTAAGAAATGAAAGACTTGATGAAGTTGGAACAGGCAGGGCAATAGCAATCGGTCCACACATACCAATACAGTGCAAGCTTCCGACTAATCCTACTACAAATGCTGCTAATATTTCTGGGGACATAGATTAATTCTTCCTGTCATCCTGAATTCATTTCAGGATCTTTTTATTTCACTCTGGAGATCCTGAACCAAGTTCAGGATGAACAATCCTACTCAATGTTAATTGCTCTTTCATTATAATACCCATCTCCATCCATCACCCAATTTAATTTTACACGCCAAAAACCTTTTTCAAGTTTCTTGACAGAAATGATCTGACTGCCATCTTCACGGACCTGCAACGGAAGTCTAAAATCAAGAGATGAATCGGATGGTCTGTAGAAATAAATTTCACCTGATTTATTTTTTACCGAATATTCGTTTGGAAATAAAATTAAAATTGCATTCCCATCAAAATTAATTTGTACCTGCTCATCGAGTGATTTTGTTCTGCTCTGCTTATCAATTTCATCCTGATAAACCAATGACTTCTCATAATAATTATTTGAAACAAGACTTACATCCTGAGTCATAAATATTACAGTGATCGTAACACTCAATACAACAAAGATTATTATCCCAGTCAATATTCCGGTTCCCCAGTTTATCCTGCGATTTTCAGTTGGACTAATCTTTTTCATCTTCGTCCAGTTTCTTTTTCATCGGAGCTAGAAAAGAAGTAGTAACTCTCTCAATTAATTTATCACCACTATAAACTCCTAAATTAATTGGTGTGCTCATTTTGGTAAGTTCATTTTTAGGCAGTAGAATTAGAAACTTAGCATCAATATTACCTTGTGGTTCAATGACTAAATCATTCCCAACTAATTTCAACTCACCTTCTAAACCTTCGAGTTTTAGATTTATCGGAATTTTATCAAAGGTTTTATTTACAATATTCAGATCATAAAGATTACTTACCATATTGTTTGGTTGTTCCTGGTAAAGCAATCCTGCTGTTCTCAACACGGTCACACTAAATTCTGATCTGTTTAACATCAGAATTACCAACACTGAAACAAGGACCGCTAATAACGCTGAGTAACCTATCGCTCGAGGAGTAAACTTCCATTTCGTTTTTTTCTCTATTGAATTAATTGAAGCATAACGGATAAGTCCTCTTGGCCTTTTAATTTTGTCCATTATATCATCACAAGCATCAATACAAGCTGTACAATTAACACATTCAAGCTGAATTCCGTTTCTTATATCAATTCCGGTAGGACAAACTTCCACACATTGATAACACTCTATACAATCACCACGGTTTTCCCAACCTTCATCACGCTTAAATCTTTTTCTTGGTTCGCCGCGCACATTGTCATATGCAATAACAATTGAGTCCCTGTCAAGTAAAACTCCCTGCAACCTCCCATAAGGACAAACAATCGTACAAGCTTGTTCTCTGAAGTTTGAAAAAACAAAATAAAATATTCCTGAAAAAACCGTAATTGCAAATAATCCCTGGAGATGTTCAGATGGAGGATCAGTAACTATTTTAACTAATGCATCTATCCCAATTATATAAGAAAGAAAAATATTTGAAATGAAGAAAGCAATTCCAAAAAAAATAATCTGCTTCGCAAATTTTTTAAAAGACTTATTAATCGTCCACGGAGCCGAATTCAATTTATGTTGGTCTCTGGCATCTCCCTCAATCCAATATTCTATTTTGCGGAAGACCATTTCCATAAAAATTGTTTGTGGACATGCCCAGCCACAAAATATTCTTCCGAAAACCGCAGTAAACAGAATTACAAAAACAACAATTGAGATCATCGCAATAACTAGCAGATGAAAATCGTGCGGACCAAAGAGTACCCCAAAAAGTATAAATTTTCTGTTGAGAAAATCAAAGAGCATAAAAGGGTGCCCATCGATCTTGAGAAAAGGAGTAAATACAAGAATTAAAAGCAGGAAAGCCGAAACAAAAATTCTTGCTTTGTGAAATCTACCAGACGGTTTTTTAGGATAAACCCATTTTCGTTTCCCCTCATCTGTAACTGTAGCTAGTTGATTTCGGAAAGTTTCTGATTCTTCATCGTATAGCTGTTGTTCAAGTATATCTTCGTTCATAATTTACAAATCGTTAATCAACAATCGTTATTCAGTTTTTTCTTCCTCCCAGATTTCCCCTTCAGGTGCTTTTGGAGCTGCAGGTTGCGTTCCCTGCAAACTTAAAATATAACTTGCTACATCCTGCATCTGGTTTGCATTAAGCTGAGTTTGCCAGCTGATCATACCCTTTTCGACCACACCGTATTTTATTGTCTTAAAAACATTTTTTATTCCACCGCCATGAATCCAATATTTATCAGTTAGATTTGGACCAACTATTCCCCCTCCGTCTGAAGCGTGACAGGCAATACAATTAGCTTCAAAGATTTCTTTACCTTTTTGTAAATCAGCAGCATCAGTAAGAAGTTTTACAGTTTCTTCATTCACCAAAGCTCCGGATTTCATCAAGGCTTCCTTTTCAACAGAGGCTTTATTTACCTCAGCATTATATTCTTCCTGCATTACCTGGCCAGACCCAAAAACATGATATTGAAACATGTAATAAACGGCAAAAATAATTGTCAGGATGAAAAGCCAGGAAAACCATGGTGGGATTTTACTATCAAGCTCTCTAATACCATCGTAATCGTGATCTAACATAATCTCTTGCTCACGTTCAATTGGCGTTGATTTGGTCATTGCTTGTCTGATCTTAGAAAATATTGAAGCCTTCTTCTCTTTTACAACTTTAGGTTTTGCTTCAAAATAAATAATGCTGAGAAGCGTTATCACAACAAACATTAGAAGCAAAAGTGCAACTGTATCGTAGTAGTTTGTGGGAAAATCAGATTCACCCGATGCAAAAGTCTGTGAGTAAAATAAAACTACAAATAAAAAAATCGATTTAATTATTATAGTGACCTTGTGGAGTTTGATATTTTTCATTTTGTACCACATGTAAAATTTGAAATCTCATTATTTTCATTTTCGAGCGGTAACTCACTCATTGTTTGAATGTATTTTTTATCAACTTTTAATAACCAGATTGTCATTCCAACAAAGAATAAAATAAATATCAACATTGAAACGATTGTGTAAAATTCAATTCCTTCAATAGACTGTAAAACTTCTTTAAACATATTACTTACCCACCTGACTTGTTACGTTTGAACTTGCTTTAATATCTGTACCCAGTCTCTGCAGATAACCTATCAATGCGATTATTTCTTTATTTGGTTCAGCAGGCGCACCAGAGTTTTGTAAATCAGCGGCAATTAGCTCAGCTTGTTTCTGTAAATCATCATTTGCAATTTTTTCATATCCTTCAGGATAAGGAACTCCAATACTTCTCATCACATTAATTTTTGATTCAGTTGAAGAAATATCCAAATCATTTTTATGAAGCCACGGATAAGAAGGCATTAATGAACCGGGCGACATACTCGATGGATTTTCCATGTGTAAGTAATGCCATAGATTCGGATACTTTCCTCCAATTCGATGAAGATCAGGTCCAGTTCGTTTTGATCCCCAAAGAAATGGATGATCGTAAACAAATTCTCCTGCTTTGGAATATTCACCATATCTCTCTGTCTCACTTCTGAAAGGTCGAACCAATTGCGAATGACAATTATTACAACCTTCACGTATATAAATATCTCTTCCCTGCAACTCAAGTGGTGTATATGGCTTAACTGCCGCGATAGTCGGTATATTTGATTTGATAAGGAACATCGGCACAAACTCAAAAACTGAGGCAATAAGTACAACAACCAAAGTAAGTCCAATAAAAATTACCGGCTTTCCTTCGAGGAAACGGTGAATTACTCCACGTTTCAGAGGATCTTTGAATTTTTCAAGTGCGGGTGCTTCTGCTGATTCATCTTTTGCAAATGATCCTTGCTTTGCTGTTTTAACTAAATTGTAAACCATCACCAATACTCCAACAAAATACAAAGAGCCGCCGATCATTCGAATAAATGTACATCGGAACAATTTGTAAAACAGTTTCAAGAAAGTTTGGATATTGTAAAACTCCAAGTGGAGTAAATTGTTTCCACATTAGCGATTGAGTTACTCCTGCGAACCACATTGAGAGCGCATAAAAAACTATTCCGAGGAAGCCAATCCAGAAATGGAAGTTCGCAAGTTTTTTTGAATAAAGATTTGTCTTCCAGAGTTTTGGTACTAACCAGTAGAGAATTCCAAATGTTAAAAAGCCATTCCAGCCTAGGGCACCGACGTGTACGTGTGCAATAATCCAGTCTGTGAAATGTGCAATCGCATTTACATTCTTAAGTGAGAGCATCGGCCCTTCAAATGTTGCCATTCCGTATGCAGTAACTGCAACGACCATAAATTTCAGAATCGGGTTTTCTCTTACCCTGTCCCATGCACCACGAAGAGTAAGTAAACCATTAATCATTCCTCCCCAGGAAGGTGCAATCAACATAATTGAAAAGGCTGTTCCGAGAGATTGTGCCCAATCAGGTAAAGCTGAATAAAGAAGATGATGTGGACCTGCCCAGATGTAAATAAAAACCAAACTCCAGAAATGTACAATTGAAAGTTTATAGGAATAGACTGGTCTGTTTGCTGCTTTTGGCAAGAAGTAATACATCAACCCGAGATACGGAGTAGTTAAAAAGAAAGCTACTGCATTATGTCCGTACCACCACTGAACAAGCGCATCCTGAACGCCTGCATAAATCGGATAGCTTTTTAAAAATGAAACCGGAACTTCAATTGAATTGACGACGTGAAGCACAGTTACTGTAACCCAGGTAGCAATGTAAAACCAGATAGCAACATACATATGCTTTTCACGTCTCTTAATAATTGTACCAAACATATTTATTCCGAAAGCAATCCAAACAAGTGCAATCATAATGTCGATCGGCCATTCAAGTTCAGCATATTCTTTGCTTGTGGTAATTCCCATTGGAAGCGTAATTGCGGCGGCAACTATAATCAGCTGCCATCCCCAGAAATGAAAGTTGCTCAACATATCGCTGAACATTCTGGCTTTGCACAACCTTTGAAGTGAATAATAAACTCCCATAAAAATTGCATTACCCACAAATGCAAAAATCACAGCATTAGTGTGGAGAGGTCTTATTCTACCAAAAGTTAAAAAGGGAATATTGAGATTTAAAGAAGGAACAAATAATTGTGTCGCAATTATAATTCCGACAAGCATTCCAACAAGTCCCCAAACAACAGTTGCAATGGTAAATTTTCTTACTATCTCATTATCATAACTGAATTTTTCCAATTCCATATACTTCTCCTTTAATTGGATCCAGATTTATTTTCTTCTTTATTTTTTTCTTCCCGATTATCATCAAACAAAACCCTGATGGCAGGTGTATGAGTATCTTTATACTGCCCTTTTTTAACAGCAATCAGAAATGCAATAAGAAATCCAATCGCCACAAGAAGACTCACTCCAATTAAAAGTACGATCACCGAAATATTATTTTCCTCCCTGCTTAAAAAGTGATAACTTCTTTGCAACAAAGTTGGTTGATAATGTTGCAAAAAGTACAACAGAAATTGAGCTCAAGGGCATTAGTATTGCAGCTATAATTGGTGAAAGCATTCCTTGAATTGCGAAAGTTAGTCCAAAAAGATTATACAAAAACGATATAACAAAACTAATATAAATTATTTTAATTGCCGATTGTGAATATTTAAGAAACTTCGGTAGGTGATTCAGACTTGAAGCATCCAGAATTGCATCACAAGCAGGAGAAAAACTGCTGATGTCTTCTGTAACAGCAATTCCAACATCACTTTGTTTTAATGCTCCTGCATCATTCAATCCATCGCCAATCATTAAAACTTTTTTGCCTGATTGTTTATAAGATTTTACAAACTCTAACTTAGCTTCGGGAGATTGATTGAAGTGCAACTCATTTTCAGTCTTAAAAAATTTAAGTAAGTTATATTTCTCACCTTCATTATCTCCAGAAAGTAAAGATAGATTATACTTCTCACCGAGTGATTTGATTATTTCACTTATTCCTTCGCGGTATGAATTTGTGATTGAAAAGAAACCTAACAGTTCATCATTTATTGAAACATAAATTTTTGTTCCCGTATTATTTTCATCGACTGAGCCATCAATAAATACTCTTGAACCAACTTTTAATTGATTGCCATAAACAACTCCAGTGATTCCAAGTCCGACTATTTCATCGAATTTTGTTACCGGGAAAAATTCTTCTCCTTCCAGAGAGTAAAATATTTTTCTGCTTAATGGATGGGTTGAATTTCTAGCCAATGATTTTATCATTTTCTGCTGGAATGAATTAAGAACTGTTCCCGTAAAAATTAAATCTGATTTACCAAGTTGAGTGATTGTTCCGGTCTTATCAAACACAATTGAGTCAATCTTTGCAAGGTCTTCTATTACTGCAGAATTTCGAAGATAGAGTTTATTTCTTCCAAAAATTCTCATTGAATTGCCAAGTGTAAAAGGAACTGAAAGTGCGAGAGCACACGGACAAGCGACAATTAATATTGCAGTAAAAACATTCAATGCTGTTGCAACACTTGACTGAAACCATAAGCCTGCTGAAACAAAAGCAATCAACAAAATCGCAAATGTAAAATATTTGCTTACAGCATTTGAAAAATTTGTGAAGTAGCTTTCAGAGGATTTATCCAGATTATTGAATATCTCATTATTCCAAAGCTG
>CAVUWN010000008.1:0-10219 GCA_963745185.1 uncultured Ignavibacteriaceae bacterium | reverse complement strand
CTAGTTTAAATTCGCTTGTACCTTCTTGCATTTCTGAAAATTATTATTCTTAAATTTCGTTTGCAATTTTCTTCTGACTATTAATGAGAATCCTGATGAAAGACACTCAAATTAATTACGAAATAGTTTCAAAAAAAATAAAAGAAAGCCGTATTGAAAATATCGGGAAGGCTTCAATACGCGAATTAAAAAAACTTGTTGACGATATTGAAAAAGAAACCGGTGAAAAATTTATTAGAATGGAAATGGGCATTCCCGGACTTCCCGCAGCTGATGTTGGTGTCCAAGCCGAAATTGAGGCATTAAAAAAAGGAATCGCCAACACTTATCCTGATATACAGGGAATTCCTCAACTAAAAACTGAAGCCTCAAGATTTGTAAAATTATTTTTGAATATCGATGTAAATCCTGAAAGCTGTATACCGACCGTCGGTTCTATGCAGGGAAGTTTCGCTGCTTTTATAACTACAAGCAGGATGTATGAAAAGCAGGATACAATTCTTTTTCTTGATCCAGGATTCCCGGTTCACAAGCAGCAATTAAAAGTTCTCGGACAAAAGTTTGAAACTTTTGATGTGTATGATTTCAGAGGCGACAAATTAAAAGCAAAAATTGAATCATATCTTTCAAAAGGTAATATAGGTGCAATGCTTTATTCTAATCCTAATAATCCATCCTGGATTTGCTTTACAGAGAAGGAATTAAAAATAATCGCTGAGCTTGCAGATAAATACAATGTTGTCATCCTTGAAGACCTGGCATACGTTGCAATGGATTTCAGAAAGGATCTTTATCATCCGGGTAAGCCACCTTATCAGGCAACTGCAGCAAGATATACTGATAATTATATTCTTTTCATCTCAAGTTCAAAAGCATTTAGCTATGCTGGTCAAAGAATTGGTCTGATGATCATATCTGATAAACTTTATGAAAGAAAATGTCCTGACTTAAAACGATTTTACACGACTGATATTTTTGGAAGAGCGATGATATTCGGAACGGTATACGCTTTGAGTGCTGGCGTTACACATTCAGCACAATATGCAGTTACAGCAATGCTGAAAGCAGCTAACGATAATAAATTTAACTTTGTAGATATTGTAAAAGAGTATGGTGCAAAAGCAAAAATTATGAAAAAGCTTTTTACCGATAATGGTTTTTATATAGTCTATGATAAAGATGAAAACGATCCAATTGCTGATGGCTTTTATTTTACCTATGCTTATCCAGATTTTTCAGGTGAAGAGCTTTTAGAAGAAATGCTTTATTACGGAATAAGTGCGATATCGCTTGCAATAACGGGGTCACAACGATTGGAAGGAATACGAGCGTGTGTTTCGCTTGTCCAACGTGCTCAATTTCCTGATCTGGAAAATCGATTGAAGAAATTCCATCAGGATCATCCGATTAATTAATATGATAAAAGTTTGTTAAAGGGATAACCGATATTTAAATTCACAATTATGATTCAAATCATTTAAACAGATTGAAATTATGAAAGTTTTCGAACTACTTAATACAAAAAATATACTTACTGAATTCAAAACTGAAAATAAAGAAGATGTTATTAACGAACTGGTTGATTTATTAAAGGGCGATCAACGAGTTCTTGATCTCGAAGATGTGCGCAAATGTGTCTTTGAACGAGAAGAAAAAATGTCAACCGGGGTTGGAAAAGGTTTTGCTATCCACACGGTAAAACAAATTCAGTTGAAGATATTCTTGCTGCGTTTGGAAAAAGTGAATCACCGATTGAATATAATTCACTGGATGATGAACCAATACATCTTGTATTTTTGCTTATCGGTAAAGAAAATTTACTTGCAAAACATATCAAACTCCTCAGCAGAATATCCCGAATGATGAATAATGAAGAGTTCAGGAAAAGACTTACTGAAGCTAAAAATAAAGAAACGATACTGCAATTATTTCAGGAAGAAGAACAGAGCTATTCCGATGTTTAATCATAACATCATTCAACCACTTCTGATACAATATGATTAAAGCAGTTACAGGGACAAAAGATATTCTTCCGTCTGATATTCCGCACTGGAAATATCTTGAGCAGACTGTTGAAAAAATTTTCCAAAGCTTCAACTACAAAGAAATCCGTACACCAATATTTGAAGAGACCGCACTCTTCGCCCGGGGAATTGGAGAAGAAACCGATATTGTTGGTAAAGAGATGTACACTTTTAAAGATAGAAGTGATACAAGTCTGACTCTTAAACCTGAAATGACAGCTTCAGTAGTACGAGCTTATCTTGAACATTCACTTGGTGCACAACAGTCTTTAGTAAAATTGTTTTACGTTTCTCCAATGTTCAGACAGGAAAGACCACAAGCTGGAAGGTTCAGACAGTTCCACCAGTTTGGTTCAGAAGCAATCGGCAGTCCTTCTCCACTTCTAGACGCTGAAATGATTCAGATGTCTTATGAAATTCTCAAATCGCTTGGATTGAAAAATCTAACTGTTAAAATAAATTCTCTCGGAACTCCAGAAACAAGAGAGAATTATAAGCAGCTACTGAAAAATTTTCTGATTGATAAAAAAGATAAACTTTCCGAGGACAGTAGAAGACGATTTGAAACAAACATTCTAAGAATATTTGACAGCAAAGTAGAATCAGATCAAAAAATAATTAAAGATGCACCAACTTTGATTGATCATCTTGATGAAGAAAGCAAAAAAGATTTTGAAGTTGTGAAAGATCAATTAAAGAAATCAGGTGTTCCATTTGAGATTGATCCCGCTCTTGTAAGAGGATTAGACTACTACACAAAGCTCACATTTGAGATTGACAGTGGTAGTGTCGGTGCTCAAACCGCTTTGTGTGGCGGTGGAAGATATGATTTACTTATTGAAACTCTTGGTGGTAAACCGACTCCTGCGACTGGATTCGCCGCAGGAATTGAAAGAATTCTTCTAGCTTGTGAAAACGAAAAAAGTTTTAAGGTACCCGAATCAGCAATTGATATCTATCTCGTGAGAATTGGTGATGAACTCGAATCATTTGCGAGTGAACTTGCTGGGAAACTTAGAAAAGAAAATCTTTCAGTTGATTTCGATTACTTACAAAGAAGTGTTAAAGCGCAAATGAGAGAAGCTAATAAGTTGAATGCTAAGTATGTGTTGTTTATTGGTGGAGATGAATTCAAAGAAGGAATGATAAACGTGAAGAATATGTCAACAGGTGTGGAAGAGAAAGTATCACGTGATTTTGTCGATCGAATTGTAAAGAAAATTAAAACTAACCCAATTTCTTAGAGAAATTGGGTTAGTCAAGGAATTTACATGCCTTATCGATTAAACCCTTCCTATAAAGATCAATATTATCACGTATATAATCGTGGTAACAATCGGGAGCAAACTTATTTTGAGAAAAAGAATTATTCATACTTTCTAAAAAAAGTTTTCCTTAGTTTTGATAAGTCCATTGAGTTGGTTGCATATTGTTTAATGCCAAATCACTATCACTTAGTTGTAAAAACTCTTGCTGAAGGTCAATTGGAAAAGGCTATGCAACGAATATCAACCGGATATACTAGGGCGATAAATAAAGCTTATAATAGAACCGGTCACTTATTTGCAGGAAGGTATAAGAATAAAATTATTCCGGGAGATGAATATCTTCTTCATCTCTGCAGATATATTCATCTGAATCCAGTGAGAGCCGGTCTTGTAAAAGAAGCAAAGGATTGGGAATTTTCAAGTTATCAATATTATTTAGATAGTAACCATCCTGAAATTTTAAATATTAAAATTTTATTGGGATATTTTAATACAATAAAGTCATTTATTGATTTTCATAAAAGTTTTCAGGAGGAGCAAAATTATTATGTTAAAGATTTATTGTTTTAGTAAAACTGAAAACAAACCCAATTTCTTAAAGAAATTGGGTTTGTAAAATGAACATTATCATCGGTAGAAAACCAGTACTTGAAGCACTTAATTCAAATGAGGAAATAGAACAGGTTTATTTACTTTTCGGTCAGCAGGGGAATATTATAAATGCAATTCGTGTTGCCGCAAAGAAGAGAGGAATAAAATGCAATCAAATACCTCTTGAAAGATTTAAAACATTTTCACCTGACAAGAATGCACAGGGTGTGATTGCATTAAAACAGAATTTTAAGTTTTCTTCACTTGATGAAATTCTCTCCAATGCTAAAAAGTCTCCACTACCGTTAATTCTTTTATTGGATGAAATTCAAGACCCACACAATGTTGGGGCAATACTTCGCTCTGCAGAATGCAGCGGAGTTGATGGAGTTATTCTTACCAAACACAACAGTGCAACTATTACTTCGACAGTTACAAAAGTTTCTGCCGGTGCAACAGAGCATTTAAAGATTTGCCAGATAAATAATCTTTCTCAGACAATTGATGAGCTGAAAGAAAAAGGTTTCTGGATAGTAGGCTCTTCACTAGATAATTCTAAGAACTACACTGAAATCGATTACAAAACTCCAATTGCTTTAATTGTCGGTAATGAAGAGAAAGGAATACGAAAACTCACAGCAAGCAAATGCGATTTTCTGGTTAAGATTCCGATGAGCGGAAAAATCCAATCACTCAATGTTTCTGTAGCCACAGGTATACTTCTTTTCGAAATTCTCCGCCAGCGAAACTTGTAACCTTCAAAGTTAGTGCTACGACGTTTACCAGCAACCTCGAAGTTTGCTCCCGACTAGTATCAGATTCCTGACTCGCTTCACTCGCAGGAATGACAACACGAATCGACTCTCAACACAATTTTTAATTGTTCATTTTTAATTTTTAATTAAAGTGTTGATTTCCTTCCTATAATTCCTTACGTTTCGTAATAATAACCAGGAGAGGTTATGAAAAAATGGGTAGTAATTTTATTTATTTGCTGTTTGGCAAATAACTTTTCGCAAACAAACATTTCGCCGCAATTCTCTGAGCTGAAGGGGATGGAAGATCAGCTTGGTAACACACATTTGTTTTACAGGATTTACCTGTTCCAGCCCGGAGGACCAATAGGTGATTATTTTGAAAACAGCATCTATCATTTTGATCTTGGAGACCTTGAAGATTCACTCTTTCTTTTTGAAGGGGGAAGAATCGGGGATTCATTTATACGAGTTGTTGATGTTGAATATTGGAATAATAACCCAAATGAGTTCATCTATTTAGGAGAATCAGTCAGTGTTGACCCGGTTGCATTTATAAAAAGATTTGACACTCCTATTCCAACATTCTCTGAATTAGGTGAAGCTTTCGGATTGGAGTTAAGTAAACAGAACGATAACCTTGTTATTGCATCAGCACCAAACTTAATAAAAAGTGTGGATGGAGGATTCAACTGGAATAGTTTTCTTGATACATTTTATGTAAACATTCGCTCAATCTCTCCTTATAATGAAGATGAAATATTTTTTGGTGGTAACGGATTTGATTTGGAAAAAACAACTGATGGTGGATTGACAATTAGTCTGGTTGACACCAATCATCGCGGCTATCAATTTTTTTATGATACGGATTTGATGCACTTATATAGTCTGGGCAATAATCAATTAATTGTTTCAGGCAATAAAGGAAATGCTTATAGCTGGTCATACAAATATATAAGTGAGAATAAGATATTTATTAGTCCAGATTATTCTCAGTCAGGTAAATTATTTCTCGCCGATAGGAAGAATATTTTAGTGTCGATAGATTACGGTGATAACTTTTCGCTCTATAAAACGCTTGATAGAAAAATTGTAGGCATTTATAAAAAGTCAAACTCAAATAAACTCTACGCTGCAACAAAATATAAGATTTATGAAATCACACCTGACACAATTCAGGTAATTAAAAGCTTACCTATTGCAGATGAAGAACTAAAATTTTATCAATTAGCAATTGGAAATAAATGGGTATATGATACTTGGGGATGGTGGTGGGATGGTATTATATATCATTCTTATAGTGGAATAACAGCCAGAGAGGTCATTGGTGATTCAGTTATGCCAAATGAAAAGTTGTATTATAAATTAAATGATCCAACAACATTTAATTATCCTTTTATTCTTTTTGAGAGAATTGATACTTCATTAGGAAAGGTTTTTCGATATGATAATAGTTTAGGATTACCCAATGATGAATATATAATTGAAGATCTATTTGCTGAACCCGGAGATACTGTTTGGAGTAGTAGACATCAGTATCAGGATTACATTCCGTTTATTTGTATTGGTGATGATCATTTCAATAAATGGGGAATTCAGGGAACCAGAAAGATATTTACTATTTTCGATTTAACCGGTTATACTTATTCACTTTCTCAAGGTGTGGGCGTTGATTCGATTTACAGTAGTTTTGATTTTGGAGAAAACTTTACAACTCTTAAAGGCTGTATCATAGATGGAGTAGTTTATGGAGATACATTAACTGTTGGAGTTGAAGGTGATGAAACACAAATAGCAAATGAATTCATGTCGAGCAAAATTATCCAAACCCATTTAACCCGAGTACCGTAATCAGTTATCGGTTACCGGCAACCAGTAATGTAACTCTAAAAGTTTACGATATACTTGGCAATGAAATTGCAACACTTGTTAATGAAGAACTTTCTGCTGGAGAATATGAAGTTGAATTTTCCGTAGGTCGGGACTCCAGTCCTGACATTGCAAGTGGGATTTATTTTTATCAATTGAAAGCTGGAACTTTTGTTCAAACAAAAAAAATGATTCTCTTAAAATAGGAAAGGTTATGAAAAAATGGGTAGTATTTTTATTTATTTGTTGTTTGGCAAATAACTTTTCTCAAACAAACATTTCGCCGCAATTCTCTGAGCTGAAGGGGATGGAAGATCAGCTTGATAACACACATTTGTTTTACAGGATCAAAACGTCTTATGAAAATCCACCAATTTACAGTTGGAAGAATCACATTTTTCATCTTGATTTAAATACAGGAATTGATACACTGTATATCAGTTCATCAGGACACGAAGATCCCGCATATAATTTCAACAAATGGGTAGGTGATGTTGATTATTGGAATCATAATCCTGCAGAATTCATTTATTGTGGTGGACATACTTTCGGTCCTTTCTTTGAAGGAGGTGCTTACATTACAAGGTTTGATGGTACCATCAATTATTTTGGATTATTTTGGGGATCTACCAATTATGTTGATATATCATCAGTTGAAGATAGTTTGTTATATGCTGGAATTATTACTGATGGTGGACCTGGAATCCTGAAAAGCAGTGATGGTGGTCGAAGTTGGGATTCGCTTTCTACTGTCTATCAATTCTTATCTCTTTGTCCTTTCAATGACAATATTTATTTCGCTGAAAATGAGGATAGAGAATTATTTAGAACAACGGATGCAGGAAACACATTTAGTCTGGTTGATCCCTAATTTTTAGTTGATACAAGATTTAGTTATGATGATGATGGATTGCATATTTATAGAAATTCAAATAGAAAACTTAAAGTTTCAAATGATCTTGGAGAGCAATTCTCCTGGCTAACAAAATACTCAAGCGACTCAGAAATTTTTATAAGCAATGATGAATCAATTTCCGGAACAATTTATTTAGCTGACAAGAAAAATATTTTAGTCTCGACAGATTACTGTGATAACTTTTCGCTTTATAAAACTCTCGATAGAAATATTGTCGGCATATATAAAAAATCCAACTCTAATAAACTCTACGCTGCAACAAAATATAAAATTTATGAAATTACTCCTGATACGATACAGGTAATTAAGTCTCTTCCAGCAATTGATGATTTGCAATGGTACCCGCTATCAATTGGTAACGAATGGGTCTTTGAAAATTATCGGCAGGAATTTGATCCGCCAGGTATTAAAGAATTTATCGGTTTTAGCACAATAAAAATAATAGGAGATACATTAATAGATAATAAGATATATTATAAATCAACAAGTGAACCACTATACTGGAATATTGATACTGGTTTGGTCAGACCAGATTCTATGGATGCAAAATTGTTTATGTATTTATCCGAAGAAAATAGAGAAGTGGTATACGAAGATTTTTTAACACAGATTGGGGACACTATTTGGATAGATTCGGTTGAATATAAAATTCTTGTGAATGAAGAACCTTTTTCTGTTTGGGGGAAAGACACTTACAAAAGAACAATTGATTATCAATTCCGATTTCAGGGATATGAATTGGTTAAGGAAATTGGATTATTTAACTGGGGATTTTCTGATTTCTTCGCGATTTATACAAAGGAACTCAAAGGCTGTGTAATTAATGGTGTTGTTTATGGAGACACAACAGTTGTTTCAGTTGAAAATGAGGAGACTCCAATCGCAGATGAGTTCAAACTTGAGCAGAATTATCCCAATCCCTTTAACCCAATTACAACAATAAAATTCTCCATTCCGAGCGTCCACCCTGAGCGTAGTCGAAGGGTCTGTTGTCACCTTAAAAGTCTATGATATACTTGGCAATGAAATCGCCACTCTTGTAAATGAAGAACTTCCTGCCGGTGAATACGAAGTTGAATTCAATTCTATCTGCATTGACGAGCGGAATATATTTTTATCAACTTAAGGCAGGCTCATTCATTCAGACGAAGAAGATGATTCTCTTAAAATAGGAGAGGTTATGAAAAAAATATATTTACTTTTAATTATTCTTTTTTAATCCAGAATATAGCGAATGCACAGTTTACACGTGTTTGGGAAAAATCTGATGCTTCAAACAACTTACCTTCCTGGTTTTCACCAACCGGAACAAGAGAAAGAGGTATAGCTTTTAGTAGAGTTAGTGGCATTCCAAAACTTTATGTGATAAGTAATCTGCCACAACCCACCGTTATAATTCTTAATGCACTGACTGGAGATTCTATTGGAACATTAAATACAGATGGGATTAATGGTGGATTGTTATTACTTTCCGATATTTCGGCACGTCCGAGTGATTTCTTCCCAATTACACCAGCTCTTTATGCTTGTAATCTAACAGATAATCCACCCTTCAAAATTTATGTTTGGGAATCTGATACAAGTGCCCCACAACTATTAATTGAGGATTATTTTCCCACGTTTAATATTGGTGATCATCTTAGCCTTGGTATTGATTGGCCAGATCTACATTTTATTTCGATTGCGTCAAACAGTAACATACTAGTTGATTATTACTCATCTACGGGGTAATCCTCCGTTGATTAATAATATATGTTTTACTATCTGATGGCAGGACATCAAATAATGCATCTGCTGATTACAATTATGTATATCCATTTTTTGAGGGGGGAAGTTATATAGTAAATTCAGATGGATTCTTACCGAAGTTTTATGATACATTGGGAGTATTTCGATCAGTTTCGGATTCATCTATTATATCGGCTAACAGCAATTCTATAAAATATTACGCAAATGGAAGCCTTTGCTGTGATCTACCATTATACGTTTCCTATCAGTATGATGAAAACAATGCTCGGATCGGGAATTTTCAGCTGGCCCGCCATACGAAAACTTTTGGGGAGAAACACCATCGTTAGGTAACAATCCTAATCCTGAAAATTATGGTGATGTTGAGTATGCCTGGATTGAATCGAACAAGTTGTATGTTTTCGTTCTTTCGGGAAATAATGGAATAGGGGCTTATTATGCTCCCGGTCTTGCATTACCTGTCGAACTTTCTTCTTTCACTGCAGAGAAAACTGATGATGGAGTACTTTTAAAATGGCAGACAGCAACTGAAAAAAATAACAAAGGATTTGAGATTCTTCGAATTATTAAGGATGAACAATGGGATAATATCGGGTTTGTACCTGGACACGGTACAACAACTGAAATCCAGCACTATTCTTTTACAGATAACAAAGTTATGTCAGGAAAATATCAATACAAGCTAAAGCAAATAGATTATGATGGTACGTTTGAGTATTCGCAAATAGTTGAAGTTGAAATAATAATAGCGAATAAGCTCTCACTCGAACAGAATTATCCCAACCCATTTAATCCAAGTACAAAAATTCGGTTTGTCATTCCGAACGACCTGCCTGCCGGAAGGCAAGGAGTGAGGAATCTAAAAGATTTCTCGTCGCAAACTCCTCGAAATGACAACTCGATAGTCACCTTAAAAGTCTACGATATTCTTGGAAATGAAATTGCCACACTCGTCAACGAAGAAAAACCTTCAGGGAGCTATGAAGTTGAATTCATTGCAACTGAGTTACCTAGTGGGATTTATTTTTATCAATTGAAAGCCGGCGA
>CAVUWN010000007.1:0-730343 GCA_963745185.1 uncultured Ignavibacteriaceae bacterium | reverse complement strand
CATCATTTGTGAATGGAAAGCATGTGCATTTTGAACATAGCGATAGGGAATTTTTTTATTTTTTAGAACCTCTTCAAACTGAATCACATTTTCCCCAGTTCCAGCAATCACACAAAGGTTTGGAGAGTTTAATAAGTGAAATTGAAAGCCCATCATTTAATAATGGAGCTAATTCATTTTCGGGAAGTGTAACTGCGAGCATTCCACCTTGTGGCAGACTATTTACTAACTTGGCACGAGTTGCAATTAGTTTTAGTGCATCTTCCAATGAAAATACACCAGCTAAACAAGCCGCAACATATTCACCCATACTATGTCCAACAATTGCATCAGGAGTGATACCAAGATGTATCCATAATTTTGCAAGAGCGTATTCGATTGTGAAAAGTGCTGGTTGGGCATATAATGTCTTGATTAAGTTTCTGAGTATTCTCATCAGCAGATTTATTAACTCTGCTCGCCAACATTTTTTTAAGATCAATACCACCACCATTTTCTGGTTTGCTCCTGCTATAATCTTTGGGATAAAGAATATCTCTAATATCTTCATCTAAATACTTTTTAAGTATAATAGCACACTTATCAACTTCTCTTTAAATACTTTCACATTTTGATAAAGATCATATCCCATACCAACATAATGATCACCAATTCCTGGTAATAAAAATATTACTGGTCGTTTTGATTTACTTTGAAGTTTACCAGAAAATATTCTCTTTGATTTTTCCTGACGAAGAGTTTCTACTGCATCATTCTTATCATTGCAGACAAAGAATCGCCTGTAATTGAATGGTTTTCTTCCTTGTTGCAGAGTATAAGCGACATCTCGAATTTCAATCTTATCGTTTTCTTTTAAGAACTTAGATAAATTTTTCGCTGATTGATCCAATGCTTCTTCACTTTTTGCGGAAAATGCTAAGAGATTAGGAAATTTAGATTCGACAGAACCAGTTAAAGTAGGAGCTTCTTCTAATATTAAATAAGCGTTTGTTCCACCCATACCTGTAGACATAATACCAGCTCTTTTTAGACCATCACTTTTCCAATCAGTAAGTTGTCGCATTTACGAAAAATGGACTGTTATTAAAATCAATTTCTGGATTTGGTTCAGAATAATTTATACTTGGCGGAATTTTTTTATTCTTAAGTGAAAGAACTGTCTTTATTAAATCCAGCCATTCCAGCCGCTGCATCGAGATGACCAACGTTTGTTTTAACAGAACCTACCGCACAGAATTTATTCTTATCAGTAAAATTTCTAAAAGCTTTTGTCAATGCTGCCAATTCAATCGGATCACCTAGTGGTGTACCGGAGCCATGTGCTTCAATATAGGAAATAGTATCTGCTTCTATATCTGCTAGAGACAGAGCTTCAATTACGACATCAGCCTGGCTATTAACACTAGGTGCTGTATAACCAGCTTTTTCAGAACCATCATTATTGACTGCACTTCCTCTAATAACAGCGTGAATTGTATCATTATCTTTGATTGCATCCGAAAGTCGTTTTAACACAACTACTCCACACCGCTTCCAAAAACAGTTCCATTTGCGTTTGCATCAAATGCTCGAACATGTGCATCACGGGAAACAATTCCACCACCATCACAAATATATCCTGCTTTATGAGGAGCCTTAACTGATACTGCACCGGCAATAGCCATGTCTGATTCTTCACTTAAAAGACTCTGGCAAGCAAGATGAACTGCCACTAGCGAAGTCGAGCAAGCGGTTTGAACATTTATACTAGGACCTTTTAGATTTAATTTGTATGAGATTCTTGTAGAAAGAAAATCTTTGTCGTTGCCAATTAATGTTGGAATGTATTCATCAACAAATTTTGAACGTAAGTATTTGGTTCATAAAATATGTATTCATTGCTGAACCAGTAAATACACCAATCCTGCCATTAGAATTTTCAGTATTGTATCCAGAATGCTCTAATGCTTCATAAGCACATTCTAATAAAATCCTATGCTGAGGATCCATAGTTTTTGCTTCCATTGGTGTAAAACCGAAGAAGCTTGCATCAAACATTCCCGGATTGCTGATTATCGGTGCTGCTTTAACATAGTTAGGATTATTTATTAATGAATCAGGAATACCTGACTGCCTTAACTCCTCATCTGTAAAGTGTGTTATTGATTCAACACCATTAACCAAATTTTTCCAAAAAGAATCTATATTATCTGCACCTGGAAAGCGGCAGGACATTCCTATGATTGCTATATCAAAATTATTACTCATTCAATATTTTCTTTGTTCTAACTTTTTATCCGTATTTATTATTTATAATTCACTTTTACTTAGTAGTATTTAAAATGGGTTCGGGAAGTGACTTCCTATCTGCTTTACCGTTTTGAAGAAATGGAATCTCATTTATTTCCATAAAGTGATTAGGGATCATATAGTCTGGCAGATATTTTTTCAGATGATTCTTTAATTCATCTAAATTAAAATTAATTTTCTTAATTATATAAGCAATAATCAGTATTACATTTTCAGAATACTTTTTTACAATGACTATACAGTCCTTAATATCTTTGAATTCTCTAATGGTAGATTCTATTTCACCTAATTCTATTCTCAAACCACGAATCTTAACCTGATGATCTTCTCTTCCCAAGATATTCAATATTGCCATCTGGAAGCCATCTTGCAATATCACCTGTTTTATACATTTTCTCACCGGAAACAAAAGGATTATCAACAAATTTTTCTTTTGTCAATTCAGGATTATTTATATATCCTCGTGCTAAACCAACTCCTGAAATGCAAAGTTCACCCGTTTCTCCAATTGAAGAAGTTGATCATCTTTTACGATGAAAAATTTTATATTGTCTATTGGTTTACCAATAGGAATTTTATCAAAATGATTTTCGTAGGGCAATCATAGTAGCTAACATCAACAGTTGCTTCAGTTGGACCGTAAAGATTTGTTAATTTTGAAGAAGTATGTTGTCCGAACAATACTATTGAATTTTTTCACATGACTTGCTGATAAAGCTTCGCCACTTGAAAATACCCGTCTTACTGAGGATAATTTTTTTATCTGTATTACGTCTTTCCCTTCAAGATATTCCAAGAAAAACATTTAGCATTGATGGTACAAAATGTATAAGTTGAAATATTATATTTTTTAATTGTCTTGACAATAGCCAAAGGAATTTTTTCTCCTCCCGACATTAAAAACACATTTTTGCACCAGTTATTGCCCACCAAAAAATTTCCCAAACAGATACATCAAAATAAAATGGTGTCTTTTGTAAGAATAACATCATTTTGGTCAATCGGATATGTGTTCTGCATCCAGGTTAGTCGGTTAACAAGTGATCTATGTTCAACCATTACACCTTTTGGTTTTCCTGTGAGCCGAAGTATAAATCACATATGCCAAATCACTTGAACTATTTATCGAAGTTAAATTCTCGTCAGATTCGGAATAAATTTTCGTATCTTCTATGTTAATTATCTTTCCATCGAATGAATATTTTTAGTTTTATCCTGAACTAACAAAATTTTAGCTTCACTGTCTGAAAGCATATAAGAAATTCTTTTTTCAGGATAATCTGGTGCAATAGGGCAAATAAGCACCCCCGGCTTTTAGTATACCCAAAATTCCAATTATCATTGCAAAGGAACGATCCACACAGATTCCAACTACTTTATCTGGTCCCACTCCATTTTCTTAAATGCCTAGCGAGCTTATTTGATAGACTATTAAGTTCTTCATAGGTAAGAAAATCTTGCCCGTTAAATGATTTCCATGATCGCAATATTACAGCAATATCAGAAGGATTCTGTCTTTGCTTGCTCCTCAAATAATTGATGAATAGTTACATCGTCCCGGAATTTCCGATCAGTGTTATTGAATTCCAATAGTTTTTGCAAATTAAATCGATATTTATTGTCTGATTTTCTGTCACTTTTAAAGTTTGGATATATTAATTGAGGAAAATGAGAAATATATTTTTATTATTTTTTTTCCTTATTCAACTTTGCTGCTTTTTCAACAAAAGTTTTTCCAAGCATTCGTTCGTGGATTTGAGTTGTGCCTTCTATTATTTCCATAATTTTTGAATCTCTGTAGTATCTTGCAACATTTGATGATTCGTGACAACCATTGGCGCCCTGTATTTGAACCGCATCCGATGCAGCTCTTACGACTGCTTTTGAAGTAAAATACTTTGCCATTTGAACTTTTTCATAAACATCTGGTGTTCGCGCATCTTCCGCTTTACAAGCAGAATAACATAATAGACTGGCAGCTTGTAAATCAGTTCCCATTCTTGCAATTAATACTACGAATCATACCTTCATCACCAACAAACTTTTCACCAATTTTTCTTTGGGAAGAGTATATTACACTCTCCTCAAAACATGCCCTCAATAATCCTAGTGCGGAGCAAGAATTATAATTCTTCCATAGTGTAAACCAATTGAAGCAACATGTGATAAAGCAAATCCAGGTTTTCCAACAATATCTAGCTTCAGGGATTTCAACATCGTTAAATTGAGTTGTGCCATATGGGCGGCTCTAAATCCCATCATATTTTTTATTGGAGTAATTTCTAAGCCAGGTGTGTCTTTCGGAAGCAAACAAGCAACTGATTTATCTTCATCTTTTCCAAATACTAAAAACAGATCTGCCTTTTCACCATAAGAAGTCCATCGTTTGTGACCATTTAAAACGTATTTATCACCATGTTTGTTAATTTTCGTTTCAAGTGATTGTATTGCACTTCCTACATTAGGTTCAGTTAGTGCATAAGCACCAATAATTTCTCCCTTAGCAAAAGAGTTTAGCCATTTTGATTTTTGTTTTGGTGTCCCCCATTTTATTAGGCTCATTGAAACCATAGCCTGAATAGTTAAAAGATCAGTTAGCGAAGAAATCCCTCTACCAACTGATTCATTCAGTAATCCGAAAGTGACGAAGTCCCAACCTTTACCACCATACTCAGTCGGAATATTACTACCCAGATAACCAGTATTTGCAAGCAAAGAAATAAATTCGTCTGGCATTTCCTGATTGTAATCCCACTTCGAAGCAAATGGTTCAACGTTTGTTTTTATAAACTCTTTAAATTCATCGTACTGAGTTTTCTGTTCTTTTGTAAGTAAACTTATCATTGTTATTTGTTACTTATATTTTGTTTACGTTCAACGAATGAAGAAGTAGCTGTTACGGATTCAAAATTATCCATCGATAAATCATCCATAGTTACTTCAATATTAAAAGATTTTTCCAGAAAAGTCATTAGCTGAACCGCAAAAAGAGAATTGACAATACCAGATTCAAACAAATTGTCATCATCATTTAAATCAGGAATATTTAATTGATTCAAGTATAAAATTTCTTATAGTTTCTTTGGTTGAGTCTATATTCATTACTTTCTTTAAGATTATTAATAATAGATTTTGTTTTTGAAATTAAATGTTAGGATAATCATAAAAACCTTTGCCAGTTTTTCTACCCAGATAGTCCTGCATGAACCATTTTCCTCAAGAGGGGGCAGCACCGGAATTTTGGATCATGAAAACTTTCATATAGTACATCAAGAGAATGCATTACTGTATCAAGTCCAATTAAATCTGCTGTCTCAAGCGGTCCCATTGTATGACCAAAACACTTTTTAAAAATATCATCAATATCTTTTGCCTTTGCCACCTGATCTTGTAAAACAAATACCGCTTCATTCATAAAAAGATGAGAAATCCTGTTAGAAACAAAACCGGGCATATCATTAACCAATATTGAATTCTTGTTCAACTGTTTAAATAGAACGTTTAATTTCTCCAGTGTTTCTTCTGAAGTATAAAATCCACGAATAACTTCAACAGTTGGCTTTAAGTGGACAGGATTCATCAGGTGAATTCCAACAATTTTATCCGGGCGTTTAGTTACACTTCCAACTTGTGTTATTGAAATGCAAGAAGTGTTACAACCTATACAAACTTCTGGTTTAATTATTTCATCAAGTTGCCTATAAACCTTTTCTTTAATTTTCCAATCTTCAGTTACATTTTCAATGATAAATTCACAATCTGCAAGATTGCTAATATTTTCAGTGAGAGTCAGTCTTTCCAAAGCTTCTTCTTTATTAATCTTTGGTAAAGATTTAAGAAGTAAAGGAGCAAATCTTATATTCTTCAATATTTCCGATTTAGCTTTTTCAAGCTGTTCTTGTGAAATATCGACAATGACGACTGAAATTCCGTGCAAAATCAAATCAGTTACGACGCCAATTCCGATATTTCCCGCTCCGATTACACCGATATTACTGTAAGGCATTATTTATTTCTTTTACTATTTAGTATAAGCTTAATATTTAACAAAATTTATAAGTTGAATTCCCTCGCATACAATTGCAAACTTATTCAAAAGTTATACCTACTTTTTCTAAGAGATTGTTCATTTATTCATCATAATTTGTTGTTTATTCTCATCCTTAGATTATTCTGAATGCTTGTATCAAAATAAAACAAGGAGATTATTCTTATCATTATAAAGGTTATTCCTATTGAGTAATAATTGAATTGAATAAATGAAGCTTGTTATGAAATTTATCGCTTTCTCGAAATTGTTTTTTGCCGTCTTCGAGAGCCTCTATCTACTTGTTCGTCAAAATTTGATTCTGATAAGATTTTCCCTTTGAGTTCATTTATTTTTTTTGAAAGCAAATTGACAGTTGGACATTCAAATATTGTGACGATTGAAATATTCGCTTCTAATTCCTTTTTTATAGTAGCAATTAATTGAACTGCCTTAAGTGATGTCCCGCCAACCTCAAAGAAATTATCGTTTAGTCCAACTTGTTTAATTGATAAAACTCTTTGCCAGATGTCAACAAGTTGTTTCTCAATTTCTGATTCAGGAGCTGCGTAGTTAACAACTTCAGATTCTGAATGCGCAATCTTGAAATCTTCAACTTTTTGATAAATCTTCATCGGATCATTTAAGTCAATTCCAATTTCCTGGATTTTATCATTTAAGTTTGAAGAAGATCGGACTTTAGATTTGATTTCTTTTTTTGTTATTTTCTCTCCTTGAGTTTCAACTGAATGAAGAGGTTGGTTCATATTTTAGATTTTTGAGAAACTCAACTGGAAAAGTATACTTATAGCCACCTGGGATTTCTGATTTGAACTCAAGCCCAAAACTATCAACAAATTCCAATGCAGGTTTATTTTTCTTTGTTTCCATATAATTAACGACAATGAACTTAATTTGTTGTCCAACTGCAATATGACCTAACTCAGATAGGAATTTATGTTCAATCCCTCTTCCCAAAACTCTGCAACTCAGTAGAAATGTATCAACTTCAAGAGTATCATTATTAATTTTATAAAGTAATAAACCAACCAGACCATAGTCACCAAACCTGTCGCTCACATTTGCAATTAAACAATTGAGATTATCTTTCTTAATTAACTCCTTTATCTCAGACTCTGATCTTCTTATGGTTGTAAAGTTAAATTGATTAGTTCTAAAAGTTAACTGCGAAACTCGTTCCATTTGAGTTGGATTAGGTTCAGAAATCTTTATCTGTAAATTCAATCCATCCAGAGAAGTCTTTCAGTGTTAATGCGTTTGAAAGATTTTTTTCTCTTTGAACGTTCTCCTGATACATCTTTGTCCTTTTTTTATCTTCTTCAGTAACTTTAAGATGATCAAAAGCCCATATGTTTTTTAGAAAAACAGGTATATCCTCTCTCTTTTTGTGGCAACTGAAGAGTAAGCACTTCAGGACAGTTTGCCTTGACCTCGGCACACTCAACAGGATTATCATCGATGAAAATAAAACTGTCCAATCCCAGATTTAATTCTGCGGCTAGTGACTTGAGATTTACTGATTTATAATCCCAGTTAGTCTTCCAGGATACTAAATGATTTTTCTTCAAAATCATATCATCTCTTTGATCAAACACTTCAAGAACATCTTCTTCATTATTTTTACTACAAAGACAAATCAACATCCCAGATTGTATCTGATCAACAATAAACTGTTGAAGAAATTTATAACTTTCTGAAATCTGTATTCCTTTTGGTCCATCTTCTCCACAAACACCTTTCCAGAGAGTATTATCGCAATCAAGGGCAATTACTTTGTAAGGTGAATGTTGAAGTGAATAAATCTTCCTTGTCAAACTCGTACCCAACAAACTGAAAAATGGAAGCGAATATGGAATATGACCCAATTCGTCTCCTTGAGGATCATAGTATTCTGCAGATTGGAAATTGTTTATTAGAGATTCAGAACTAATTGTATGAACATTTGAAAAGTTTTTTATTTTGTTCAATTAATTCGAATTCAAATTTATCGTATAAATTTTTTGTTGATGGGTTTGAATTTACAATTGGTGATCGGGGTGTGATAGCTAAAATCAGAGGTGCTGAAGATTTTTGATTAAAGGATTGTAAAGCGTTTACAAAATTGTTAGTATTCTCAGTTAGTTTTTCTGATATAACTTTGTTGTTATTACTTGAAAATTGGCTATCATTAGATGAGTTATTTTTTCTTGCAAATACATTAAATAAGTCCCGATTCCTTAACATCTTTTCTTCTTCAACAGCAATACTAAATCCTTTTGACGTGAGAATTTTTTCAATTTCTTCAAGAACTTTTCTTGATTTATCATGAATTTCAATTACAATCTGTTTTATCTTATCCCAATCTTCATCCTTAATCCCTTTGATAATTCCCAACTCACTTTTCTCAGCATCAATCTTTAGCAGATCAATTTTTTTTATATTATTTTCTCTTATAATATCCGAAACTGACAACAGTCGACATTCATAAGATTTACTTTCTAATCTTCCACTTGTCAACTTCATTAACATATTCTTCGATTGAGCTATCATCTTCTGCAGTGGAGTATCTTTCAACATATTTCTTACCACAGCTTGTATTGCTTCTCTGTCCTCAGTTTCATCAGGATTAAAGCTCGAGAAAACTGATGAGGTCTCATAAAAAGTGAAAGTAGCTGTTTTTCTCTTTGTCCGATACTCCAAAGTTGAAAGTCTTAACATTAGATCCATATAGCTCAGAATTAGTTTTTAATAAATTGTAGACTACTGGAGAAGGTTCAAAGGAGAAGACTTCTGGATCTTTGCAAAACTGATTTACAAACAATGTAAACAATCCAATATTTGCTCCGATATCAATAATTGTATCACCATCATTTAAAGTAATTCCGTGTTTCAGATAACATTTATCAACAAAGATTTCCTTATAAACATATTCGGTCTCATATTTATTTAGATGAGCAATCTCCAAATGATTCGGAAGAGTATACCGAGACTTATCAAATAATAATTTTTCTTTTGCTTCCTCGCTAAGTTTAGATACTAGCGAATGATCTTTTCTTGTCCAGTCTTCAAGTCCAAGCAATATTACATTGTATCCATTTTGATTAGTAGAAAGTAAACTCTGAGGATTTAATAGTTCCTGGAAAACCTGGTTGTATGGAGCAAATTGTATATTGAGTGAAAGATCTAAATAGTTGTCCCAAAATTTTAAGGAGTCTTCTAGCGGATCAGATGTAAAAGTAGAAGATATACAAACGGTATGCTTTTCTTTTTCTGAAGTTTTATCCTGAGTTTGAAATTTTTCCAAATATTTAAACTTCACCCCGTTAAGCTCCAGGTACACCAAACCATTTGAGTCAAAAATTTGAAGATTACCTTCAAATTCATTCTCATCTTTTCCATCAGAATTTACCAAACTCGCTATGCACCAAATTTCTTCCGGGAATTTGTAATTCAGAATCTTTATTTCTTTAATTGAGTTAAGAATGAAGGTTCTGCCTTTACTTTCACTAAGTGTGGACAATAGTTGTGTAAAAGAATCAATTAAAGATGGGTTCAAGAAAATGTCATTCGAATTTTCATTTGGTTTTATAGGATTGAGTAGCTTTGCTAAAGACTCGCCGTTTGCGATCCATATTTCCTTTATGTTCTGGAATTTCGGCCCATATTGGTTTCCATTATCTCTTAATTCAGAATAAAACTCTTTGGATTGAAAATGCTTTTTAGCTTCACTTATGAATCCTGAGATATTAAACTTAATCCTCTTTTGTTCATATTTTTCTATCGGAGATTCAATAAAAAGGTTTGTAGTTAATGACTTGTCTGAGTCGATTTTTCCATTGCTGGTTTCTGTAAATTTAATCTCTAGTAAATTATCTGATGTCTCTACAAACTCATATGTAATTCTGGTGTCTTCATCCGAAAGTAAAATCAAATTTTCGAAATTTACATTTTTAATAGTGTTGGGTAATTCCTTATAGTAACTTTCAAAAATTACCAGAGCCATCTCAAGATATGCTGAACCTGGCAGCACAATCATATCCTGAAAAGCATGATCAACTAGGGAAGGAAACTCCTTCAGGCTGATTACAAAGTCATTCTTCTCCTGGTTTAACTTTTCTTTAAAATTCATTCCATAATTTCTGATTGTTTTCGAATTGATTTTTGTATGCAGGTTACAATATTTATACCTTTTTATTTAATCGGAATAAATTTACATTAGAATCCCAGGAAATAAAACGTATGATGCACCGATTTATTTTTCTGATAAAAATCACTTAAATATAGACCTACCCATCGTTTTAATTTCCCAGAGTAGAGAACACCAAGTAAATATTTGCCATAATTACAAAATTACACTCGTGTTCTATTTTGATTATCATTCAAAAATAATGATTCAATAAGGTACAAATTTTGCTTTTGACAAGTACAAAATATTTTACTGGAGACAAATGAGATGAAACAATATTTCTCATTAAAAGCTTGCCAATTTTCTCTTGCCTTAAATCGATCCTGGCACAAAGTATTTTTCATTTTCGCTGATAATTTATTCAGCTAGTATATACATTTTTATATTGATAAAAATGTTACTGGTTTGACAGATTCTTTTTATGAAAATCTAAACCATAACAACTATATTAAAGTAATTATTGATTCTTTAATAACAAGTTACAGTGCATTTAAAATACTGTAGACTTTTCAAATAGTGGTGAGTTCAAATAAGGAGATGCACATATGAAAGCAATTATTGTTAAGCTTACTTTTATTCTTTTCAGTTAATGCACAAAATGTTTGGTATGTAGATAAAGATGCAACTGGTAATGGCAACGCTTCAAGTTGGGATAATGCAGCAACATCTTTAAGTTCATTACCTTGGGGAAGTATAGGGGACACAGAGGGCGATACGATATATGTATCGGGAGGTAGTGATTCTCTAACTTATGTTACACAGGCAATAATCAACAGGGTTATGACATACGAAGTTGTTGTTACTCCTGCTCATGAGACGGGAGCACAATGGTGATGTATGGTTTATATCTACTGCAAGTAACCAGAAAGCACTAAATTTTAGCAATTCCAGAAATGTTAAGATTACAGGCTTCAAGATATGGATTGGGGGGACGGATAATGGATATGGCATTTCATGTTATGGAGATTCACTTATAACAATAGACAATTGTTTGGTTACTGGTGCCGGTGGTGGCGACCCAATAGAACTGGGGGCTTGCTCTAACTTTACTATATCTAATTGTGAAATAGGTATGCAAATAAATACTAATCCTGCAGACCAAGACCCACTGCAAATATATGGGGGCTATGGAGGATTCAAAATTCTAAATAATAAACTTATTCATAGGAATCGAACTCCGAACGCTTCAAGAACTGCTCACTATGACCTATTACAGATTGGCCCAAATACTGGTGGTTATCTTGGACAGCTTAGTGTTATATCAGGTAACTTGTTCCTATATCACACAGAGCCGTCTTATGAAACTTCCATAAATACTTGTTTATATATTTCTTATGCAGGTAATAATAGGTGGTTAATTTGCAATAATATTTTTGCAGGAAATGCACCAGAGATAATACCAGTATTTTTTCAACAGGAAAATCCAATTACTGATTATAAGACTCAAGTATTTTTCTTCAATAATACTGTAATAAAAGATGGTGATGATTTCGGGTATGGGCTTTTCTTTGCTGATTATCCAGCACCAAGCGAAAACATTTGGATAGATACTTTAGTATGTAAGAATAATATTATAGTAAGATATACACCAGACAATCAGATTTATGTAATTGGCAGAACTAATTCCCAGCTTAATAATAAGTTCAAAGATATTGATTATAATAGGTATTATAAGCCCCATCCACCCGGAGTGGGATTTGAAGTTTCTCCTTCTGGAGGGACAGTATATAATTGGTCGCAATGGAAAGCTTTAAATGGTGGTTCTTATGACCAAAATAGCGATACTACCGGTATTGTTAGCTTCTCCAATTTATGGGGTGAAGATTTTGATGATTATACTCCAAATCAAGGAGTAGATGAAGGAATTGAATTAACTTCTCTTTATCCAGACCTGGTGGCTGCTTATCCTGATTTATTAAAAGATGCACTCGGAAACAACAGAGATTCGACACCAGATTTGGGAGCAATTGAGAGTGGTGGAATTCCATCGAGCGGTATTAACGTAAAAGCGAAAATTTTTCTTCAAGGTCCATTTAACACAAACTCAATGTCTACAGCATTAAATCAGAATTCTATGCTACCAAATTCACAACCTTATAATGCTCAACCTTGGAATTATAATGGAAACGAAAGTTTCAACCCTGGATCCAATTCATCAGTTGTTGATTGGGTATTGGTTGAGTTAAGAAATGCCACTAGTCCCAGTCAGATAGTTGAAAGTCGTGCAGCTTTACTAAAAAGCAACGGACTTCTACTAGAAACCAACGGAATTGAAGGAGTCAATTTTAGTAATGTTCAACCGGGATCATTATTATATAGCTATTTTTCACAGGAATCATCTGGCAATTATGTCAGCAAATCCGGTTTCGCTTTCATCTAATTCGACGCTTTATGATTTCACGACTGCAATGAATAAAGCTTATGGACAAAACCCTATGATTGAATTGGTGCCGGGCAAGTATGGGATGTACGCTGCAGACGGCGATGCAAATGGTGTAGTTAATATTGATGATCCTAATAGTAATACCAGGATTATGATATCTGGTTTAACCAGAATGGGACAATGGGTTATCAGGATGGTGATTTTAATATGAACAGCGGGGTTACTGTGCATGATGTTAACCAGTTATTGAATACTAATAACGGTGCAGTAACACGGGTTCCATAAATGGATGATGGTTTATGGATTACGGTTAATGAATTTAGTGAGGGTAGTGGCAAGACAGTATATTGGTGTGTCCGGGTTAAATATTATTCCGGATAAATTCTTATTGAGCTGATCCGTAATAAGTTTTAAGAAGAATTAGCGTAATTTCCTGAGAATGATGCAAACTCTTTAACTGAATGGAGAGATATGTGAAGCTATTTAAATACTTTTGTGGCATAATACTATTATTTTCTACCTGCCCTATATTACCAACCACGATCAATGGTAAGTTGCAAGTTATCCAAGTGGATGCTAATAAAATTTCTGTGCTATTAAAAATAAATACGAGTACCGGTGATGATGATTTGGGTGGTACAACGATCGTCTTGAGTTTTGATACAACAGCAATAAGTTTTACAAACATCCCCATTAAAGATGTTGATTATATATTTCATAATTTTAACAATGAAACTTATTCACCTGCGAGTGTCACAAGACCAATGAATAACAATATCTGGATAAATATTGATCTGCCTTATGTTAATAATAATAATGGAACTATTGTAGCGGGCAGTCCTGAATGGACAGATGTTGTTACGATTAATTTCGATATAGTGGATGCAAACCGTTCAGCAAACCTTACCTGGTTGACAGGCAGTCCGTTCTGGGGGGTATATGATGGAGATAATTCAACTTTATGGCAAATTGGTGAATTTGAAGATTATCCAACATCGGTTGAACCTGGTTCACAATTACCTGAGAATTTTGAACTCTCACAGAATTATCCGAATCCTTTCAATCCAACCACAAAAATAAGATATTCGATTCCATCAAACCTTGCCTACCGGCAGGCAGGTGTCGAAGGTCGAATGTCAAAAGTCAAGCTGATTGTCTTTGATGTATTAGGCAAGATTGTTGCAACATTAGTAAATGAAGTTAAAGAACCTGGAGATTATGAATTAATTACAATGCCACCAAATTAGCTTCAGGGATATATTTTTATCGACTTGAGAGTGATAATTTTACCGATACTAAGAAGATGGTTCTCATCCGCTAATTATAGCCTACATAATGGGGAAATATATTTTAATTTAAGACCCGGTAAAATCTCATTTTACTATGGTGCTTTTTAAATTTATCCTACCTAATTTCCACAAGTTAGTATATCCCATTTTATAGACTCAAACTTTACACGCAATCTGATTGAAATAAAATTATAATTGTATAATGTTGAATAATATTAGAATTTTATAAAAATTTACACTATAAATTGCTTTCATAAATGGAAATATCGTGAAAATTACTATAGCATTTTACTGTGACTAATATTTTCAATCACTCTTAATGCGCAATGGCAGATATTAAATTCTCCCACAGGGAATACACTTTGGTCAGTTTGTTTTACCGATACAAGTAATGGTTGGGCTGTTGGAGAAAATGGAACTATAATTCATACAACGAATTCAGGTATAACTTGGGAATTTCAGTCAGCTTCATTAATGATGTTCTTTATGGAGTTTTTTTTATTGATAGTAATAACGGCTGGGTGGTTGGAGATAATGGTATTATTCTTCATACTTCGAATGCTGGATCAAATTGGGAGAATCAATCGGGGATAGTAAGTAATAGACTTTGGAAGGTATTCTTCATAAATTCAAATTTGGGTTGGGCGGTTGGCAGTTCAATAATTCACACGACTAATGGAGGGTTAAATTGGAATGTGCAATCATCAGGTGTCTCTGAAGCCTTATATGGAATTTCTTTCGTTGATGAATATAATGGGTGGGCAGCAGGCGGAGGTAATAATTATCAATGTATTATTCATACTACTAATAGTGGAACAAATTGGTCTGTACAATCCAACGAGACAGGAAGCTGGCTTTATTCGGTTACTTTTGTAGATGAATTCAATGGCTGGATTTCGGGTCAATATGGAACTATTCTACATACCACAGATGCTGGAAATACCTGGCTAAACCAAAATAGTGGATTTAATTCTGATCTCGAATCAATATTTTTTAATAATAACTATGATGGCTGGACTTTAGGAAGTGGGGGCACGAATGCTTCATACAACTGATGCCGGAATCACCTAGGAATTTTCAAGATAGCAATACTAATCAGCCACTTTATTCTATTTTCTTTACTGATGTATTTCACGGGTGGGCAGTTGGAGATTTTGGTCTAATTATTGGAAAATCAATTGCCCCTTCAATCCAATCTGTTTCAATTGAAGATGGGTGGAATATACTTTCGGTCCCCTTGCTTGCACCAGATATGACAGCTTTTCGCGTCCCTCTTTTCCCTACTGCAATATCAGATTTTTACAGATATAGTGTGAATACTGGTTATACTCAGGCAGATATTTTAGAAAATGGAATTGGATATTGGGCAAAATTTAGTGGAAGTCAAAACATTATTATCACCGGAACCCATCTGAGCAGTAATGAAACTCCGGTTTACCAGGGTTGGAATTTGATTGGACCCTTTGCGCTTGAAATGCCAGTAAATGAAATAACTACGGTACCCCCGAACATTATCATTTACCCCATTTATAAGAGTACAGAACAATACAACACAGCAGATACATTAAAACCCGGAAAAGGTTACTGGGTGAAAACCAGCGCAGGAATGGAATAATACAATTGAATTCAAATCTTAGTAAATAGATATTACTTAAATGAAGATGAGAAAAATATATAGGCAGAATCGGTAAAAATATCTGCTTGTAAAGATTAAAGATGACTGGTAAACCAAATTGATGGGATATTTTTCCAATATTATAATAGCAAATGAGCTTGAATAGCATGATAAAAAAATATTAGTGGGGTATACCAAGTTGAACCGTTGCTCGGAACGAGGTTAAAGGGAGGCCAAAAAACAAAAGCACATTTCATTAGAAAAATTCTTGGCTTATATGCAGAAAAACACAAACTTAATCATTTTTTTCAGGGTAATTTTCCATATACCTTTGGGTGAATTATTTTTTGGGCAAAATTTTTCGGCGATATTTTCCATTTTTTTGATTTTAGCTAAGATTAGCAATAGAATCGTTCCGTCAGTTGGGAGTGTTTTAATACGTAGTTTTAGTACCGGTTCAGAAATCCTTTGTTAAATAAAACAATCCAATGTTAAGTGAGTTTGGCATAATTGATAAATATGCCATTATGGCCTCAAGGGAAATCAGTAACTTGTTTAATTCTCCATCCAATACATCATCTATTACGTGGTATGAAAAGCTATGATTAACAAGTAGCCGGATGGATAAATATCAATCAGCGATTTAACTGTAGCAATGAATTTCTTCTTACAAAAAATTTAGCATTGATGGGTATCCAAATTAACAAAATCAATCGTTTTGGAACTTTGGGTGACTATACAATATTTAACCGTATTGGTGGAAAGGCAATAATCTCCTTATTGTATACAGTTGTATTTTAGTTTTCTTCGTTAAGTGGGGATTTTTAATGTATTTAAATTTTATACAGCCCACCTACATTCCCGAAACAATTTGTATTGTTTAATCCAATATGTTTAAATATTTTATTCTGTCTTATAATGATACCATTTTTCAAAATATTTAGGATCTCGCTCATATTTCTAATGTTATGAGTTGATTTTGATGGTATGATGGTTGAATCACACCTCACATAAATTAAAAATTAATAATAAACTATCACATCCGTACTAAAGTAATCTTTAGTATTGATCAAGAAGTAGTCGCCGCATTTATTATTACTATTGTTAAAACTCATTGTGAGGGAAATATGAAAAGCATTTTACTATTTACCAATATCTTCATTCTTTCTAGTCTGATAATATATCCACAGTGGACCAACCAAAACCCCGTACCCGATGGTAACGATCTGTATTCTACTTTTTTTGTTGATGATAATACTGGCTGGATAGTAGGATCTGAAGGTTTCATTAAGAAAACTACAAATGGAGGACTTGATTGGATTCAACAAAGCAGCGGTACAAGCCTTACTCTGACATCAGTCCAGTTTATAAATGCTAACACAGGATGGTTATGCGGTGAAGGAGGGATCATTATTAAGACTACAGATGGAGGACAAAACTACTTTGAACTAACAAGTGGAACCACAGAGAGTTTAACGGATTTACAATTTCTTGATATTGATATTGGTTATGCTGTTGGATATGGTGAAACCATTTTAAAAACTACAAATGGGGGAACAAGCTGGGTTGTGCAATCCTCTGGAAGTGGTTATGATTTATTTTCTGTTGATTTTATTGATGATCTGCTAGGATATGCAGTAGGTGGCAGAGATTCAAGTAAATTTCTAAAAACAACTGATGGGGGACTAAATTGGATAATAAAAACGCCTATATTCCAAACATTAAATCCTTCACCAATACTGAATTGTGTTGAATTTATTGATCCTAATGTGGGTTTCATTGGCTTTGGATCTAATCAGCATGAAAGCAGTATTCGTAAAACCACCGATGGAGGAGAACATGGATATACCCTTATTCAAAAACCATTTCAAAAAAGAATACAACTGCACACATTTTACTAGAAAACAATTCTTTTATTAATAATCGAACTGGCATACAATCAATTTATTTTAAAGACTCAAATAATGGTTATGCTGTAGGAGGTACTAATAGTGGATGGAGCAGGGGCATCTATTATACATCAGACGGTGGGGCCAGCTGGCAATCAAAATACTCGTATGACGAACAAACGGGATTACTTTCAGTTTTTGTTAATGATGATGGGCGAGGTTGGGCTGTTGGATTTAAAGGTGTAATATATACGACTGAGAATAACGGTTCTTCCTGGTCTCAAATTCTTAGTGGTTCGCAAGAACATTATGGATATACAGGCGATTGGATTACCTCGGTATTTATGAGAAATGATAGTGTTGGTTGGGCTGCTGGAGCAAGAAAGGGTACAACGAAATACCCAATTATTTTGAAAACAACTAATAGTGGTAAAATATGGAAAACCAAATTTGAGGGTTCATTAAGTATTGATCCAGAAACAAGTATTTTCTTCACAAATGAAGATGTTGGATGGATGGTTGGAGAATATGTGACTTATAAAACTACGGATGGAGGAGAAAATTGGGTGGGTGCAGGTTCAGCTTATACTGATTTAATAAGTAACAATTTTTATTTTATTGATGGTAACACAGGATGGAAAGCTGATGATAAAATTTATAAAACTACTGATGGCGGTAGTAGCTGGCTAGAGAAATCAGGTACTGGTGGAAACACAGTTCATTTTTCGGACATTAATAATGGATGGGTTTGCGGACAAGGTGGAATGATAATGAACAGTACAGATGGTGGTGAAAACTGGAGTAATCAAAATAGCGGGATCACAGAAAACTTAAATGTTATTCGCTTTTATGATTCAAACATCGGAATGTGTGCTGGAGACAACGGGACAATATTAACAACATCTGATGGAGGTTATAACTGGATTGTCAGGAATACTGGCACTGCTGTTCAAATCAACTCAATCCAATTTATTAACTCAGCAACTGTTATGGCAAATGGGTTTTTATTTACGACTGATGGAGGCAATAGTTGGGAAGAACTGAGCAACGGTTATCACTTCACAAATAAAAATGTTGGCTGGAGCTGGAGCGATAATAATATTTTTAAATATTCTGAAGAACCAACTCAACCCGAGATTCACTTTACAAAAATTTGGTCAGGAAATCCTTACTTAGCAATGAACATTTTTATTACCTCCGCTGCTACCATAAATGGGATAGAATTAAATGCTGGAGATGAAATAGGAGTATTTGATGGGGATAACTGTGTCGGTTCAGTGTTATTGACAGCTCCGATAACACCTGGAGGATATGTACAGGTCTTAGCATCTGCTGATGACCCGTCGACCCCCGGATTAGATGGATTTATAACTGAGCACTCAATAAGCTACCGATTTTGGTTATCTGCAACCTCCGAAGAGATTACGGATTATACAGTAAACTATTCTTCAGGTAGTGGAATTTTTGAATCACAAGGATCAGCAACAGTTGAATTTACAGATGTTTTACCCGTCGAGCTGGTTTCATTTACTGCAGATGTAAATGATAATAAAGTACAATTAAATTGGCAGACTGCTACCGAGTTAAACAATTATGGTTTTGAGATAGAGCGAAGTATAAATGATAATGAATTTACAAAGCTAGGATTTGTTGAAGGAAATGGAAATAGTAATTCACCCAAATATTATTCCTTTACAGACACTTCCCCTTTTGATGGCGCTAAATTCCAATACAGGTTAAAACAAATAGATACAGGTGGTAAGTATGAATACTCAAACAAATTAGATGTGGAAATTGTACCAACTAAATTTGATCTGTACCAGAACTATCCTAATCCATTTAATCCTGTTACAAAAATAAGATACCAATTACCTATTGAAAGCAAGGTATTAATTAAAATTTATGATTTACTTGGGGCTGAAGTAAAAACTTTGATAAATGAAAGGAGGGAAGCCGGTGTATATGAAATAGAGTTGAATGCTCAGAATTTAGCAAGTGGAACATACATCTATAGAATTGTAGCAGGTGATCCTTCGGCAGGCTCAGGACAGAGTTTTGTTGATACTAAAAAAATGTTGTTAATGAAATAGAATAACACACTGCATTTTAACTTATGTTACTTTCAATGAGAACTGAAAGGTTTTAAATTACCATCCTTGTTACGATTTATTGTAATATTTACTAATTACATAATTTTAGCCATTAGTAGAAAAAGAGACTTTTTCTACTTAAAACAATCCCTTAATAAATACAACTTAACAATACGATTCTTTTTGTTTTTTAGTAAAAACATTCAATTTTTGGAAAAGTTTGATAAAATATCATAGTATTTAGACTGATTAGTTAATTAATAATCAATTGTTATTGACTTTTAATTGTTATTTAACAAAGTTTCCAACAGTTGTTTATTCCCTCCGTAGTAAGAATCATATGGTGCCTCTTATTAGAATAAAACGTCTGTAAAATGTGAGGTAGGGTATGATATCCTTTAAACAATTTTTATTATTAATTCCATTGGTGTTTGCAAATTCATTATTCAGTCAAATTGAGTTAATAGATGCTTTCCCAAATTTGAGTTTTAATCATCCACTTTATCTAACAAATTCTGGTGATGGAACGAACAGGGTTTTTGTGGTTGAACAAAGTGGAAGGATAATGGTTTTTCCTAATTCTTCGACAACTCAAACTTCCCATATATATTTGGATTTAGCAGATATAGTAACATCAGGTGGTGAGACTGGTTTGTTGGGATTAGCTTTTCATCCTGATTATCAAACCAATGGGTTCTTTTACGTTGATTATATTTATACAGTAGACGATACCCTTAAAACGAAAATTTCCCGATTTCAGGTGTCCAGTAATCCTGATTCAGCGGACAAAAATAGCGAGTTCCAAATACTAACTTTTACTCAACCATATGCAAGCCATAATGGAGGATGGATAGGATTCGGACCAAACGATGGGTTCCTCTACATTGCTACAGGAGATGGTGGGTCCAATGGAGACGAGGATAATAATGGACAACGTATAAATACATTACTCGGTAAGATTCTGTGTGTTGACGTTGATGGTGGAACTCCTTATGCAATACCACCTACGAATGCATTTGTTGACAGTACAAATGTTGAAGTTCGAAAAGAGATATATGCCTGGGGTTTTAGAAATCCGTGGCGATGTAGTTTTGATCCAATTACAGGATGGTTTATTGTGGCAGATGTAGGGCAAGGTAGTTGGGAAGAAATTGATATCGTACAAAACGGAAAAAATTATGGTTGGAGATGTTACGAAGGGACTCATCAATTTGACTTCATTGAGTGTAATTATCCTGAGTATATTAGTCCGATTTGGGAATATGACCATAGTCTCGGATGTTCAATAACCGGTGGATACATTTATAGAGAATCAAATATACCAGAACTTGAAGGGAAATATATTTATGGAGATTATTGTTCATTTAAAATCTGGGCATTGGAATACGACGGAATTAATCCTCCAACTAACCAAGATCTTCTGACAGCTCCCAGTTATATAACATCGTTTGGTGTGGATGAACAAAAAGAACTTTATTTAACATCAGAAAATGGAAACATTTATACGTTTAATTCTATACTACCTGTGGAACTTGTCTCATTCACAGCAGGTGTAGTTGAAAACAAAGTGGAATTAAATTGGCAAACAGCAACTGAAGTAAATAATTACGGATTTGAAATCGAACGTAAAGACCCACCTCCGAATCCCCTCCAGGGAGTGGAGGAAAAAGATTGGAAAAAAATTGGTTTCGTTGATGGACACGGAAACAGTAATTCACCCAAATCATATTCATTTACTGATACCAATCCATTCGGAGGAAGAAAATTTAATTACAGATTAAAACAAGTAGATACAGATGGACAATATGAGTACTCAGAGATAGTTGAAGTGGAGATTCTACCTGGTAAATTTGAATTATTTCAGAACTACCCAAACCCATTTAACCCTTCAACCAAAATTAGATTCTCAATTCCAAAACAGTCCCTGGTGCAATTAGCACTATACAATTTACTGGGTGAATTAGTCGTGCAACTCGTAGATGAAGTATTAACTCCGGGAAATTATGAATACGATTTTAACGCATCAGAATATTCATCTGGAGTTTACCTTTACAGAATTAAAGCAGGCGATCCTTTGGCAGGCTCAGGACAGAGTTTTGTTGAAATAAAGAAGTTGGTGCTGATGAAGTAATATCATTTATAGATTTTTGTTTACGCTTCACTGAGAAAGATTGTTTCTGATTCATTTAAAATGCAAATTTCTCAACTTCTATCTTATAAGCTAATATTTGAATGAAAAAACTGTTGTGTTATCAATCGATTACGAAAAAAATAAGCTAAAACCAAATCTATTAAAACATTTTAACAGATTAATAGTTTATCATTATTGACTTTTACCCACTTTTGTCTAATTTTAATCATCTCTTTTAACTATCACCTCAAAGGAAGTTTTATGATGCATTTTTTCTTTTTTAATATAACATAATATGTGAGGTATTTTATGCGATTATTCCTACGAATTTTATTTTTAATTCTGATTGTATTTGTAAATTCATCATTCAACCAAATCGAGTTACCCGATGCTTTCCCAAATCTAAGTTTTAATCACCCACTTTATCTAACTAATTCTAATGATGGAGCTAATAGAATTTTTGTTGTCGAGCAAGCCGGAATTATAAAAGTGTTTCCTAATTCACAAAACACTTCTACTTCTAAAGTATTTCTGGATATAAGCGACAGCGTTTCGTCCGGTGGTGAGATGGGACTGCTTGGATTAGCTTTTCATCCAAATTATCAAAGTAATGGATATTTTTACGTGAATTATACCGCTGATAATCCTCGAAGGACAATTGTAGCAAGATTTAAAGTTACAAGTAACCCTGATTCAGCAGATAAAAACAGTAAGTATGAAATTTTGACTTTTAGCCAACCGTATTCTAATCATAATGGCGGCTGGATCAGCTTTAGACCATCCGATGGATACTTGTATATTGGAACTGGAGATGGTGGATCAGGTGGTGATCCTCAGGATAATGCACAAAATATAACGGTTTTGCTTGGGAAGATATTAAGAATTGATGTTGATAGTGGTATACCATATTCTATTCCTCCATCCAATCCATTCTATGATAGCACAAATACCTCTATAAAAAAGGAAATTTATGCTTGGGGTATGAGAAATCCCTGGCGTTGTAGCTTTGATCCGGTGACCGATTGGTTCTGGTGTGGAGATGTCGGACAAAGTGGCTGGGAAGAAATCAATCTAATTGAAAACGGGAAGAACTATGGCTGGAGATGTTACGAAGGAAATCATGCTTACAATCAAACAAACTGTAATTACCCGGAATATATTTTTCCCATTTGGGAATATGGACATAGCCCCGAATGTTCAATAACAGGTGGATATGTTTATAGAGAATCAAGTATTCCAGAATTATATGGGAAGTATATATACGGCGATTACTGCTCATCAAAAATCTGGGCATTAGAGTATGATGGGATTAATCCACCGATTAACCAATATATTATAACAGCTCCCGGTTATCTAAATTCGTTTGGTGTGGATGAACAAATGGGACTTTATTTAACATTAGAAAATGGACACATTTATAAGTTTAGCACCACTGTCCCAGTTGAGTTAACATCATTTATTACCTCAGTTGATGGTTCTCGTATAATATTAAAGTGGAAAACTGCATCAGAGGTTAACAACAATGGATTTGTGATACAAAGAAAGATTGACTATTCTGACTGGAATGAAATAGCATTCGTAGCAGGTAACGGTTACAACTACTGAAACTAATAATTATGAATATGTTGATGATATTAGTTCGATCACATCGAACTTAGTCTTATACAGATTAAAACAATTAGATTTTGATGGGCAAATTAAGTACTCAGAAATAATTGAAGTTGAAATATTACCTGATAGATTTGAACTATTTCAAAATTATCCAAATCCTTTTAACCCAAACACAATAATCAGATATCAATTACCTAGTGAAAGTAAAGTAGTAGTTAAGATTTATGATATTCTTGGAACTGAAGTTGCTACTCTTGTTAACAAGAAGGAAGAATCAGGTATATATGAAGTGAAACTAAATGCTGATAAACTATCAAGTGGTATATACATTTATAAAATCGTAGCTGGGGAATTTATAGAAACTAAGAAAATGATATTGTTAAAATAGTCAAACTATATTAAACGGTTATAGCTATGAGAAAATTTATCTTTAGTTCTATGCAGTATTCATGCTAACTCAAATGGTAATTCCAACCAATTTATAAGATAAAATTTTACCTTTCTACTTCAACTATTTGTCGGTCAGTATTGTCGTGACGTCATTTCTTACCTGGTTGTTTTTGATTTTGATTTAATATTGAATCTAGTTCGAAATTGATTTAGATGGTATTCAATTTGAATATCAACTAGAATGAAGCGAATTCAGCTGAAAAATCTTTATAAGAATCTGGTAAGTTTAATAGTAATTTTGGTATTACTTTTTAGTGCGCACATTTCACCAGCTACGATTAATGGTAGATTTACAATCATCGACAGCACAAGTTCGCATCTTACCGTTCTACTTCAAATTAATTCTATTTCGCCCAATAATGATCTTGGTGGTGCAACTATTGTTTTTAGTTTTGATACAACAGCTGTAAGTTTTACAAACACTCCTATCAAGGGTGTTGATTATATCTTTCAAAATTTTGATAATGGATCTTATTCACCTGCAACGATTACAAGGCCAATGAATAACAAGATCTGGGTAAACATTGATCTACCTTATGTAAATAATAATAATGGAACTATTGTAGCAGGCAGTCCTGAATGGACAGATGTTGTTACAATTAATTTTAATATTGTAGATCCAAACCGTTCAGCAAACCTTAGCTGGCTTACAAGCAGTCCATTCTGGGGGATATATGATGGTGACAATTCAACAATATGGCAGAATGGCGATTTTGAAGATTATCCAACATCAGTTGAACCAGGTTCAGAGTTACCAATGAATTTTGAACTATCACAGAATTATCCAAATCCATTTAATCCAAGTACAAAAATCAAGTTCACAATTCCTTATGGAGGAACAAGTCACGCTGTGCCTGTGCAATTAAAGGTCTATGATATTCTCGGGAATGAAGTAGCAACATTGGTTGATGAAGAAAAAGAGCCAGGAGTTTATGAAGTTGAATTTTCAACCAACAGGGGAACATCAAGCATAGCATCAGGAATATACATTTATAGACTTCAAAGTGATAATTTTATAGAAACAAAGAAAATGGTTTTGTTGAAGTAAATCCAAATCTATACTTATAGAGACTTCCCACCAAAGTAAAAGTAATACTTCCCTCAAATTACAAATTCGTTTTACATTATTGAGATTATCTTAATAATATCCTCTAACCTTTAAGTAGTATAATCCCATCTTCAAACCAATTATGATTAAATAAATCTTAACAGTCATAATTCTTCCAAAACATTAAATAATATATTTTTAAAAATATTTTGTCGGACACTTCCGTCGCAACGTCATTACTCTATTACTGACAGATTAGTTTTTGATTTGTAATCATAGAAAATGTTTGTGGTATTCTTATTGAAAATATAGAAATGAGTTGAACGAATAGTGGTTTATTCAAGTAATCAAAAACAAAAGAAATTTTATCTGATTGCAAAATCAGAAACATAAAGGTGCAGTTTTCTTTTTACTGTGAATATAGTTCATAAAGAGTTCGGGTAATCCCGAAATATGATGCAAACTCTTTACAGTCTCTTTAAAAAAAATGGAGAGAAATATGAAGCTGTCTTTAGTCCTGATAGGTTTAATGATGTTTTTTACATCGGTTGCTTTACCGGCAACTGTTAATGGAAGATTTACTATCATTCAACTTGATAGTCTTAAATTATCAGTTCTTTTGCAAATCAACACAAATACTGGAACTGATGATCTGGGCGGTGCAACTATTGTTTTTGATTTCGATACTACCGCATTAAATTTCCCAAACTTTCCGATTAATAATGTCGATTATGTTTTCAATAATTTTTACGATGGAAATTACTCTCCTGCTACATTAACCAGACCAATGAGAAACAAAATATGGGTGAATATTGACCTTCCTTTCAGCAATAATAATAATGGAACCATAGTAGCACAAAACCCTGCCTGGACAGATGTTGTCACAATTCATTTTGATATCATTGATCCAAACGGCACTGCTAGTCTGAACTGGATTACAACAAGTCCATTCTGGGGAATTTATGATGCAGATAATTCAACTATTTGGCAAACTGGTCAATTTGAAGACCTTTTTGGTCCACTCCCTGTTGAACTCATTTCCTTCACCGGGACTCTTCTTCCAGATGATAATGTTTTGTTAGAATGGAAGACAGCTTCTTCATTGAACAATGCTGGTTTTGAGGTTCAAAAATCTTATAAAGATTCAGAAGAATGGGAAGTAATTGGGTTTGTTGAAAGCTATGGTGACCCAAATTCATTGGTTGAATATAGCTTTACTGATTATTCATCTCACAGATTTCCAATTATTAGATATAGATTGAAGTCAATAGATAATGATGGTTCTTACCAATATTCCCATATTATTGAAATAAATACTCTCCCATCGACTTATGAACTTTCACAGAATTATCCAAATCCATTTAATCCAAGTACAAAAATAAAGTATAAAATACCATCAATTGGATCAGCACAGACAGTAGCAGTTCAATTGAAGGTTTATGATATCCTTGGTAATGAGGTAGCAACATTAGTAGATGAGCAGAAAGAGCCTGGAGTCTATGAAGTAGAGTTGACCACAAGCAACGTTGTAATAAACTTAGCTTCGGGAATATATATTTACAGAATTGAAGCTGGAGATTTTGTAAGTTCCAGAAAAATGATTTTATTAAAATGAGCGTTGCAATACTTTTTCTGTTCGTAAAAATTAAAATCTATTTCCTCAATTAATATTATATATCGAAACTAAAATACTTTTTGTATACTGTGTCAGGAACAATTCCAACTTTGTTACCCCAGTTAATTGGTGTTTTAAGTGTTTTCACTAAAGAATAGTAGGATTGGTAATCCTTGAAAGATTTAGGTGTATCACTCATGATTTTATTGAAATCCTCATAAGACAAATCAAGTTTCTTTAAACAGTAATCTAAGAATTCCATTCCGCCCGTATAGGGATCTTTTTTTATTATTTCAAGTGCTTCATCCCGGGTAAGTTGCCCATTCCTGAGTTTAGCCGAATAATGTAGTTTACGTTTATCAATATTGAATTTTCTTGTAAAATGTAAGCCTGGAAAAAGGCAGTATATTTTGATTCATGATGCTTATCCCCGTAATTCTTCCAACCCAGTTCATTTTCAATAATTCGGAAGACATCCTTTTCGTTATAAGGAATGTAATAAAGAATTCTTATCTGTTTGATTTTTTTTATAAAAGAGTAGTATAAATATTTGGTCATCGACATATTGGGAAAACTTTTTAATTTAAGTTTACCAAATCTTCTCTGAACATCCTGGATATATCTTCCATCCATATACGTCCAACTAATAGGAGTAGTTCCTTCAGTTCTGAAGGAATGTCCGTGAACAATATATTTAACATTATAACGAGCAGCTTCATCAAAAAGAACTGAAAAAATTACCCAATCAGTGGGAACTTCTGCATCCGGAACAGAAGCAAATAGGAATGATCTTTGTAAATCTTTGAACTCCTCCCAGTCTGCTACGTGTGTATGCAAATCTACGCCTAATTTCTCAGTAGCATTTTTAATATTTTGAACTGCAATTTCTGAATTCCAACCGTTATCGAAATGAACAGCTAAAGGTCTTAAACCAAGTTTAACAGCATTATAAATTGTATAAGTGCTATCCCTGCCACCACTTACTCCAACGATACAATCATATTGCTTACCTTTACCCTCATTTTTAATTTTATCAACTAATCTGTTTTAATCGTCTTGGTGTCTCTTCATTTAACGGAAACTTTATTTCTAAATCGTTATGTATTTTACAGAAAGTGCATTCGCCCTTTTCATCAAAGTTGATTCCTTTAACGGTATCGTCCATTACACATCGTGAACAAACCTTATTTACCTTATATTGATAGGGAAATATTTGCATAAATTATTTAAAATTATATTGATAATCTGAATTTTTTTTCATCACCTCAATACTTTGAGGATATTTTTCAATAAACCAAGTTATAAATCCCGTAACATCAATTTTATCTGTTAACATATTATTTTTTCTTATTAGCCACTCATTTTTAATATTTGGAAAAACCAGTAAATCATCAACCTTAGACAGAAATTTATCTGATTCTGAGGTTTTTATACCATAAGTTAATCTGTAATTATGTTCGAGCTCTTCAAGGTAGTTTAGTTTACCAACAAAATCATTGATCCTTATTGATGGAGTTCCGAGCACACTTGCTTCAGCTATCATGGTTTGACTATCCCCAATGACCAAATTAGCCCCAGCTAAAAAATGGTGCATAAGACTAGGATCAAATCTAAAACCATAGTCAATGTATCGTGGATGAATTTCACCTTCGAATGATATTAAAATCTGAAATTTATCTTTATAATTTTCAATTATTTTATCCAGAAATTGAAAACCAAGGCCTTTTTTCCCTTTATCATGGCTCGCAGTTAATTTGACTAAGCGAACTATGATATATGGTCTATTACTATTTAGAGTTTTTAATACTATTTCACTATTAAAATTAAATCTTTTAGGATGAAGATAGGCTAATTCATGATAGCCTGCATATGAAATTCGCTTTTTCTCCCATAATCCCTTGTCGCAACAATCAGGTAATATCAAGTTTTTTGCGAGTGGGTAAAATATCTTATTCTCTGGTGTTGCTATTGTATCATCTTCGTTAAAAACTAAGGAAGGAATATTGAATATTCTACCTAAATTAGTTATCGCCCAATCTGTGCCAATCATTAAATCTGGTTTTCTCTTCCTAATATATTTTGCTAATTCAATATCCTTTTTCAATAATCCCCATACTGAGTTGAAGAGAATACTTTTTTTATTTCTTGTGGAATCGGATAACGCAATATAATTAATACCATCTTTATCTAATAATTTTCTCAATACATCCTTTGGTCTTATAAAAATTTCGCAATCGTGACCATTCTTTTTGAGCTTTTGTATAGTAAACTTAAATAAATGATAATGGGCCGGATGGTTTAAAACAAAATAATAATACATTAATTAAATATTTTTTTTATTTCATCTTTAGTGGGAAAGCTGATTAGTACAGCCCGTCTTGGCCCGTGATAGACAAATAAACTTCCTGCAGCAACTGCCGAAGCATAACCTTCATTTACCGCTAAACTAAAATCATCATACTTAGAAGCTCCGCCAAGGGCTACAACTGGTATGGACACATTTTTGGATATAAGTTCTATTAATTCAATATCATAACCTTCATAAGTTCCGTCTTTGTCAATAGACTGAATAATAATTTCACCAGCACCAAATTCTTGAATTTTTTGTGCAAATTCTAAGAGATCGTCCTTTGCTTTTTTCTTACCATTTTTATAAACAAGTTGATATTTTCCGTAAAGGTTCTTTCTTATATCCAAGCAAACTACAATTGTTGAAGAACCGAACGTATCTACAGCTTCTTTAATAAATTGAGGATTTACAAAGGTAGCAGTGTTTATCACAACTTTTTCTGCGCCATTCTCCAGTATACTTCGGATATCCTTAATCGTTTTAATTCCTCCTCCAACGGCGAAAGGCATATTGGCTTCATCACCAACCTTATGAACAAAATCCAGAGATATTAAACGATTCTCCTTTGAAGCATTAACATCCAAAAAAACTAATTCATCCGCCTTTTTATCGTTAAATATTTTTACGGCATTGATTGGATCACCAATATAACGGTGTTTATTAAATTTGACAGATTTTACTAATCCAAGATTTTTAAGGAGTAATACAGGAATTATACGTGGTCGGTACAATCTTAAAGCTCCGCAAACATTTTTAATAAATCGTATCCGGCATCGTGACTTTTCTCTGGGTGAAATTGAGTTCCATAAATATTATCTCGATGTACTGCAGAAACAAATTCATAATCATATTCAGTGGTCATCCAGATGTCAGAATGATTATTACAATTTAAGTGATAGCTATGCACAAAATAAAATTGATCATAGCTGGTGATAGCTTCGTCGAGGCTATTCTGATTAATTTTTTTTACATCGTTCCAACCAATATGTGGAACTCTTATATTTTATTTTATCGGAAACATTAAATTTAACAACTTCGGCATCTATCCATCCTAAACCTTTACAATTACCTTCTTCCGAATATTACAAAAAAGTTGAGTGCCAAGACAAATTCCAAGTATCGGAATTTTTTCATCAATTACTCTTTTATTTAGTAGATCAATTAAGTCCAGTTTTTGTAAATTTTCCATTCCATACCTAAAATGACCAACTCCGGGTAAGATCAGTTTTTCTGCTGAATCAATATCTTCTTTTCTTGAGGATATGATACAATCAATTCCCATTCTTTTGAATTTATTATAAACTGAGCGGAGATTGCCCATACCATAATTTATTATTACTATATTTTTTATTTTAGACATTTATCGAAAAGAGTTAATTTTGTTTTTAGTTGGCCTATCCTTTTTATCCTCGTCATTGTTTATGCCATATTCTTATATTTTAACTTTTCCTCTTCATTTTAAAAGGATGATAAAGCAAAAACATATGAACCGACTTCATAGCTTCCTTTAAAATTCCCATTTGGTACAAAATAATTACCGTCTAAATTCATAACTCTATTTGGTAATGAGATTCCGGTTAAATTAACGAGGTTTTTACCGTTTCGGTTTTTACCAAAAATCCATTCAATTGCATCATGTTTTTCTTTATCAAATGCTCTGTTTTCGTTAAAAAGGTATCTATAAATATTAATAGAATTAGCGAAAAATGTTTGATGGCATTCGTATAAATACTTTGATGATCTTCTGTTATATACAGGAATTTTTATTCCATGAAACTTTACAAAATAAAGAGCTGGATGCCACAAAAATGCATTATCATTAAATCTTCGATTATTATAAAAGTAATCTATTAAATCCCTAGAGATTGTTTTAATTTTTTCGTAATTTGAAAATGATGAAGAAAAAATTAGTCCCCAAAGAGTATACATAACTCTTTGATGATACACAGCGCGTATATCGCCAGTTTCAAAATAGAAACTATTTAGTGAATTTAGTAAACGGATTTGAATTTTTTTAATTAGCCCCTCAGTTTTCTTAGAAGGATATATCTGATTAAAATAGTATGCTGCTATAAGTAATAAAAAATCATGATTGTCCGTTGTCTTTAACAATCTTTTAATATTTTCTAATAATAATAATTTTGTTTTTTCAGTTATCAATCTAAGATTATAAATTTTCTCACCAAGTATTAATGATAATAATGCGCCATAAGTCAAATCACTACTTGAAAAACTTTGTACATTTATTTTAATTTTTTTAAGGTATTTTTTTATTTTATAATTATATTTATCAGTATTCAAATGATATATTTCTTTAGATAATAATAACATGCCCAAACAAAATAATGAATATCTGTGTTTATTGCTTGATTTGTATTTCCAGTTCCATTTTTCATCATGATATATGCATTCTAGTATTCTATTTTCAGTATCATCCCAAAAGCCTATTTCATCCTTATTTTTAAATAATCTTTCTAAAGCAATGTTTAGATAATTCTGTATACATTCAATCATATACTTATTAATTTTAAATAATAGTTCATTTCTAATTTATTTTTTTAATATTATCTTCTTTTATAAATATTTATGTCTTAATATTTGATTAAGAAAATTATTTATTAAAAAAACTATATGATGTCCATTGAGACAATATATAAAATACATTTAAATTTTTGTAGTTTATTATTTTATTTAATAAATATTTATAAAATGATTCTAATTTTGAATTTTCTTTTTCATAATTAATGTTTTCAAATACAACATCATATGCAGATGACAAATCAAGTTTTATATTACCATTTAATATTTCAATTATTTTTTCACCAAGTATTTTTGCATTACGAACTGGACATACGATTAAATGTTTATTTGGGATAAATTTTTTGTAAACCCAAGGAAGATCTGTTACAATATTTGGAGTCATACATGCCATGCTCTCATAAACGGAAAATGGAGAGGAATCACTTGAAGGAACTGAAATATTAACATCGGAATCGCGATAAAAATATTTTAAATCTTCAACTCGATTTTGGTAACCGACAAATAATAAATTATTTTCTAATTTATTGTGTAATAAATTTTTTCAATTCAGTCTTTAACTTTTCCATCGTTGTAGTGAATATAAACACAATTAGGAAAATCTTTTAACTTTAAATATACTTTCTAATAACATATCCATATTATAATATAACTTAACCTCTCGAATGAAATATAATTTTACTGCCATCTAAATTATATTCTTTTTTTATCGTACCTTTAGGAACATTTTTATTAAAAATACTAAAATCTATTCCGATTTCAATAATTTTATTTAATTTGGAATCTTTTTTTGCACCATATTTTATTCCACTTTCATATGCCACCTTAGAATCCTGAATAATTCCATCAGCTTTCTTATAAAAAAATTTATAATATGGTTTTAAGAATTTAAACTTATTGGGTGCTTTAATTACATCAGAACCTTGATTTTCTATTAATTTTATACTTTACTTGAATCTATTTTTATATAAAATAAATTCAATGCACTGACAATGTGGAAAATATCCGGGTTAATTTTTTTTAATATTTTTTTTAATTCTAAATAGTGAGAAAATCGTTTTATTAAATGGTATTTTATCAATGAATAGTTTTTTAAGTCTAATTACATTTACACCTTCAATTCTTCTTGATTTCTTTAATTTTATCAAAAGTTGAAAACGAAATGGAATAAACGATCATTATTCTCTGCTTTAAATATTTTATTCGTCTCTATATGTATAAGGATCATTTGCACGATGTAAAAATACAATTTTAATTTTATCTTGATTCATACAACTCACTAATTACCTTTTTGTCATGGCAATTTCCTTGTCTCATACCAAATTGGTAAACAAGCATGATGAGTCGTTATTAATTTTGAATTTCCTAAAGAATAATCATATACCCGAGAAGTTTTTGTTTTTAATGATGGTAAATATTCATTTATAGGGTTATTATCATTATAAACAACAAACTTATAATAATTTCCTGAAAATGATTCAGAAATCTGTTTGATATAAGGTATTTCTAGTTTATTACATGCGGCAATATACTTTTCGCCAATTTGTCTTTTATTTTCAATTATCTCATCAGTTTCTTTTAATACTGAATAAATTAATAATGCTTGAATTTCAGATGGTCTATTATTGCTACCGATTTCCATCTCCTGTTTAAAATCTGTCATAAATAACAAAACGCTTTATATATTCTCCTATCTCATCATGTTTGGTAATTACAATGCCACCTTCACCTGCAGGTATAGATTTAGTTGCATAAAACTGAAAACCCCTGCATCACCAAATGTTCCTGAATGCTTACCATTTAAAGTAGCACCATAACTATGCGCACAATCTTCAAGCAGAATAATATTTTCAGAATGGCAGAACTCAGATATTTTCTCCATATCCGGATTTATAATTCCGCCAATATGACTAAGTAAAATAATTAACTTTTTCTTATCCCCTTTGTATTGTTCTACACACTTTTTACTTGTTCATAAGAAGGCATAAGAGTTTCTAAAGTGCAATCTATAAATCCGGCAATATTGCAACCAGCTGAATTTACCATAGTTTTTACACCATACATTGTATTAGACTGTAAAATCACTTCAGCTCTATTAAAATAATTTTTATATATAAGCATCAAGGCCACTAAACCGCTTCCATTTGAAGAAGTGGGAACAGCATATTTTACATTACAATATTTTGCGATATAGTCTAGAAACTTCTTTATTCCATTTTCCTTCAGCTAAATTTCCAGTATTAAAATATTTCATCTAAATTTTGTTTAAAAAATTTAATTGATTTTGGGGGATTTTAATCATTCCCATATATCAATTCCTTTTTTTTTTGTTTTGTGATTTACATCATACCACACAGTATTGGCAATAATTCAGAATTATTTTCCGTTGTGGTTATTGTTATTTAAAATGTTTTTTGGGATTTTTTTTATAAACACGCCTATAAAACTCAGGGGCAATACTAAATCCCAAAGTAAATTTACCGGGAATAATTCCCCAAACATTATTTTCTATATTTAGTATGTGATATAAATAATTTCTTGGAAAATTTTTAACTAAAATTTCACTTTTAATTCCAATATATTTATGTAAAACTTCTAAATCCGGATTATATTCTTTATGTTTTTCAATCACTTCATTTAATATATTTATCACATTTATTAATATTTGAAAATGAAATTCCTCCAATTAAGCCAACTCCCGTCTCTTTTGTTATTATATTTATACAATTTTTAGGGATAATAATCTAATTCAACAAATGAATGTAAAGCAGGATTTATATTTTTTATAACAGCCATTGGGGCATAGCTTTTTTTAACATTTGACTCTACAAATTTTGATAATATTTCTTCGCCGTTACATAGGACTATATTTTTAGCTATAAATGACTCTTTTGCACAATTAACAATTATTTCATCTTTGTGTTTTCAAATCCAACAAATTCATTCGATATTTGATATGTTCAATCCATTATTAATAGCATTAGATAATAAGATCTTTTAAAAATTTCTTGAGTTTGTAGTAAAATCCGGTGTTTCATAATCAAAAAATTTTTCCTTATGAATTAAATAGTTTTTTATAAATTTTCAAGAATCTCTTTATATTTATATTTAAAGGGATCAACTCATACCACGCTCTTCTTCTAAGCCAATCATGTTCTTTAATTCTGTCTATTAAAAATATTGATCTAGCAGCTCCTAATATCCATGGGAATACTAATTTTCTACCTTTAATTCTGATACTTAAAATGAATATTATTATTTTCAAACCAATTATTATAATCTTCTGTAAATTTCAATCCTTTTTCTGTAGGAATAACATTCATATTTCCAGAAAACTTGAATAATATTCCAGCAAATCATCTATAGATCCTAATAAATATTTTAATGTCAATAAATTATCTGGAATTAAAGTATACAATGAACCAGTATGTATCCATTCATGAAAATCGCTGAGTAGTTTCTGAAGCCAGTTTTTCATTTTTCTCAATTAATACAGTGCTATGGCCTTCTCTTGTTAATATTTCTGCGGCTACTATTCCTGCTATACCGCTGCCAATTACTGCCCATTCATATTTTTGCATTATTCTTTTCCTTAAAATATTTTACTGTATGTTTTAAACCGATTAGTCAGAGAAGTAAATTCATTACTATCTAATATTCAATATTTTATTTATCTTATAAAATTCCCGCTTGATTTTTCCGGATCACCAAGAGGAAGTGGTTTATAAATTAACTTCAGGTTTGAATTTAAATATTGTGCATAACTTATTAAACAATTCATTAATTGTTATCGATATTCCTGTACCTACATTTATATATTCACATATTGAATTAGACTTTGCATATCACATTGATTTAATAAGACGTATTAACTACATCTTTTACATAAACAAAATCCCGTGGTTTGATATCCTCCATTAATTGTTACAGGCATGCTTTTTAATAAATCTATCAATAAATATTGATATAACACCGGAATAAGGATTTGTAGGATCTTGCCTGGGTCCATAAACATTAAAAAATCTAAGTCCAATAGAACTAATATTATATAATTCAAAAAATAATTTTGCATATTCTTCCAAGGTTAATTTATCTTGGGCATAGGGAGACAAAATTTCGATAATCATTTTTTTCATCATCCCCAACTGGTAAATTTCCATATATTGCAGATGAAGAAGCATAGACAACAGGAACATTATTTTTTTTTGCAATTTCAAATACCTTTAATGAGCTTATTAAATTATTGTTGCTGCTTTCATAAAATCTTTCGATTGAAACAGGAACAGATGCCTGTGCACCGAGATGGAAAACGCCATCAATATTTATTATTTTTTCAATATTTTCATCCTGTATTCTTTTTCTTATAAATTTTATGTTATTATGTTTAGGTAAATTACTTTTATATCCGCTTGATAAATCATCATAAACATGAACATAATGTCCATCTTTTAATAATTCTTCCGTTAAATGAGAACCTATAAAACCCGCACCACCTGTAACTAAAAATTCAATATAATTGCTTTTAATTAAATATTAAATTTTATTGAATTCAGTAAATATTATTTTTGATGTAATTATAGAAATTCAGTTCTCTTCAAGAAAAATAATATAAAAGGATTGCAATCACTGAAAAACCATCCATTATTTTATTTGATTAAATCAATTTTTTACTTTTTCTTTTGAAAGCCATTCAACAGAATTAACTTCATCATGATCAAATACTTTTGATGGTTTTTTTGATTTAATTTTTCCAGTAGAGTATATGAGCTTTTTGGTTTGAAATTGAATTTGCAGGATTAAATGTATAAATATGATTTAGTTTACTCAACTTTATAACCGGTTTCCTCAAGAAATTCTCGTTTTCCTGCTGCAATAATATTTTCACTTTTCTCAATTGAACCTGCAGGTAATTCAATTTCTAATTTTTGAGTTATATAACGAGGAGATTTGATAAAACAAATCTCATTAAGTTCATTAGCAACAATAACTATTACGGAATCATTTTTAAATTCAAGAGAATGATAATTCTTCAACTATTCGGCCCGAATTAAATTTAACTCTATCCAGGAAAAGATCTAAAATTGCGCTGGAAAATATCTTCTTTCTTGATAATCTTTTAGGGATCATTTATTATTTTCCTTTAATCTTTGTTTACTTAAAAAATTATCCTGTTAAAACTGGCTTTGACGTATCTTGTCTAAATTCCAACTAAATTTTGCTTGCTAATGAAATAGTTTTCCCCCATTATTCCCGAATATTTATTTTTTGACCTATTTTTTGCTCTTTGCTAATTCTAGTTTTGATAAACGCCCATAAACCACTGGCTTTAACACTTAATTCATTAATATCATCCGTGTCATTAGCCGAAACACGCTTTAATTTAAACATCAGTATTAATTGTATTAAAACCAAAATCCACAGTAATTCCACATTTATAACCCGCCTCTTTTGCGAGGAGTATATCTCTTTCTGAATAATCACCGTTTGGATAAGCTATGGAATTTATTACCAACCCGTATTCAATTTCAAGTTTCTTCTTAGAATTTATTATTTCAATTCTTGCTTCTTCGTCGCTGCAATTTGGTAAAATTGGATGAAATAATGTATGTGACTGAAAATTGACACACTTTCTCATTTCGTCAATCTGGGACTTTTGTAAAGCTTGTGGAGTCTCAAATTCTTTATCTTGTTCAAATCCAACCTGGGATAACGCCTTTAGTCTATCCTTATTTGTAACATGTTATCAGGTTGTGATCAAGTATACCATTGATTTTCCACCAAAAATGCCGGTTTGTATTTATTATTGAAGCACACAAGAATATAGTAATTGGGATATTCATATTCATTAATACAGGTAACATTTCATGGTTTCTTATATGTCCATCATCAAACGTAATAATCAATGCTTTTTTTGGTATTTTAGATTCATCTTTTCTTTCTACTGCATCAATAAAATCGTTCAAATCAAGAATGTTATATCTTTTAGACAAATATGAAAATGTCTGTTCCGAAGTTTTTCGACTTATGTCGTGAAATAGAAGTATAGTAACTTTATTTCTTTGAATGAATAATCGAAAAAAAACAGGTAATCCTGAAATTCTCAATAATTTAAACAGTATTTTCTTCATAATGTTTTCATCATTAGAATTTTACCAACACCGATATTAATAATAGTTTTTTCAACTTAAACCAGATTAAATAGAGTTTGAATAGTTTATTAGATCATGTTATAGACTTTTAAATAATTTTCAGAGAGAGAATCTTAATACCTAACCATTTTTGACCCTCACTTGCAATTATTTGTCGATCTAGTGATCTTAGTACGTTTATTTTCTTCATATCTAGATCATCCAGGCTATTTAATACACAACCCGTACGAACTTTTATTGATATAGTCAGTTATCATATTTACAGAATCATTTGATATAACAGGCAGCCCACAACAAATATATTCACTAAATTTAACAGGAGAAGCCACTTCGTTTACGATGCTTTTATCGCGCCAGATTGTTCCGATATCAGCCGCATTTAAATATAAGGGAACATTCTTGTATCTCAACAAATTTGTTTATAACATTTTTATGTTTAATCTCTTTTTTAGATAAGATTTAAGATTTTCATTCCTTTATCTGCCAGGAATTTTCAGTACGGTATTATTTTGCCATGCAGCGACACCCCCACTTGCAAATACAAGTAAATTATCGTGTTCCACTAGATTCAACTCTCTTCCTGATCTGATCACGTAGTATGCTATTGAATAGAAAGTCTTTTCCTGCTAAACATTGTGCAACTTACTATCTTGTCAATATTTATATTGCAATTTTTAATTAAATACTTTTCAACGTCTCTGAAACAACAAATATTTTTTAAATTTTCTCAAATTTTTTAAAGCATTTTTATAATTCCTTATTTTGGAATATTTTTGAAAGATACGTCAAATTACTAAACTCTGCTATTTCCTCCACTAATGCCCCCCTAACATCAGGTAATATGTTTTCATGATATTTTTGATCAATAATTTTACTTAAATGCCAGGCTAATAATTCCCCACGAGTATGGAAAATTGATTCTTCTAAATTTATTTTATTGGCATTTAATACTCTTGATATTTCTCTTGTCCTCTTAAATTAAAAAAAGGATAATTAGGATAGGATCGAAAATAAATTATCCCGATTTCATCTGGTAACTTTCTCTTCTGGAATTCATGCCTTTCTTCATCACCCCTAACTCCAAGAATTAAATATACCTTTTCAAATATTTTTTTTTCATTTAATGATATTATTAAGTCTAATACCTGAGAATCAAAGACCGAACCCAAATCATTACAAACATAAACAAGAGATTTAGCTTTCATACTACAAATATTTTTTAATTAAGAAACTCTCTTATCGTAATGAATTGCATTTTATTTTTTGTCAAATATTCATCTAATATTCCCAGCGTATGACTGTTTAATAATTTTGGATGTAAGATCATTGTTGAATACTCTGGTAGTTTTTGATATAAATAATCAAACCGTTCATGAAAGTTGGAATCAGTTGTAAACTGACTAAATTGTTGGGAAAACAAAATTGAAATAAAGTTATAAATCTTTGTTTTTTGTATTGTAGCATTAAAATCACTTACACCGAGACCTGTTCTTTCATCTTCTAATGAGGGATACTTTATTAGTCTTAATAACTTGAAATAAATCGTTTTAGATTTAGACAATTTTATTGTAGCGATTGGTATTTCAATAAAATCTCCTTCATCAACAACCATTTTTGGAGTTAAATCAAAATTATAGATTGATTTGTTTGGGTAAAAACGAAAATTAAATGGCGAAATTTTATTATTCTCATATAATCCAGGACAAACGCTGCTGTCAATTGTTATTTCATTTTTTAAAAGCGCATCCCGAATTTTAGCAAATGGTTCTAGCAAATAACCACCAGCTCTAAATGTAGTAATCTTATAATCTGGATCTACTTTTTTTATTAAATTTTCCATTATTTTTTTTGAAATAGAAACACACCCCATAACTGTATTTATATCATCCGGTTTATTCTCATCTAATAAATTATGAAGCTTGAAACGATTATATTTAAAACTCCATTGACAATCCTTATATTCAGCATCCAGCCAGTGTGGATGGAGATGTAATTGAATATCATGTCCATTTTCAGCTAGATCTAAAATTTGCTTTTCAATTAACTGCCTATCCTGCTTTAATTCTGTATACTTGTTTTCAAATTCGAGTAATCGGTAGTAATGTAAAATGTCCCAAAAGACTGTCATCTTAGAATCATTTTTTTCAAGAATAGATGTCAACTTTTCTGTAGGTTCAACCATACAATCTCTAACTGTCCCGGTTTTAGCACCAAGATGTAATTCATAATCAATAGTCAATAATATTTTTTTCATGCATTCCCTTTTTATCCCCAATTAATCATAATTACTCTAAAATGTGTAAAAATGTAAAATCAGACTGCCAAAAAATCATTTTAATGGTATTAAATTGCCAGCTAAAGACTTATTTAAGGATTCTTGTAAATAACTTGGGTTTGTTTTTCATTTTTTAATTGTCATAATAATCACAAAGAATGATGTCTAAAGAATGATGTCTGTGGTTTAAGAAATAATCATTACCACGGACGATGGATATGGTCCCAATTTAATTGGCAAATAGGTATTTTAAAAAAGTAAAATATTACCAAAAGAAACAATGTTGTTTAATTAAATATGTTGTGTTTCTTTTTGGGTCATTTTTTCACCTTAATGACTTCACCGAAAATGTTTAAAAAGACAATCTTTGAATCTATATTAAAATGATGTCAATATTAGGTAAAAACTGATTAGTTGTTAAAATATAATTAAACCCTTCATCCATTAGCTAATCAATCTAATATTAAAAATTTTTGTTTGCCTTACCTTTTTTCCCCAATAGCCCATCTAGTATTCCTGAATAATAATATTTTAAAATCTTCGCATTATTCATCCGGCGGAATGCCCAGATTATTTTCCTGGGAAGTATAAAAAATTCATTTAATAATGATACTATTAGATTAGTGAATAAATGATATTTTTTAAAATATAAAAATTTGTTTCTCATGATATAATAATAAGAAAGATTATGGCCTTTCTTGTTTTTTTTATCAAAATCATGAAAATGCCTGACTACTGCTTCACGGATAGCAAGAGTTCTAAAACCAGCTTTTTTTATTCGGTGTGCAATATCAATCTCATCATTATACATAAAATAATCTTCCTCAAGCAATCCTGTTATTAGTAATACGCTGGTTTTAATCATCATTGCACCACCGTGCACATAGTCAACGTAAATTTCTTCGGGGAGTTCTTTAGTAAGCTTTTTCCCGGTGAATAAGATATCTTTTTTTTGTGTTCTAAAATTTACTCTAGCACCATAACCCTGTAAAATATTAAAGGGCTTATTACCGTATAAAGCGATTGGTCCAATGACCCCAATTTTTTCATCTTGCGAAATTCTGGTTATTAAAATATCAATACATCTTTCGTTCTCTAATTGCATATCTGGATTTAAAATAAAAACGAACTCACAGCCTTCCTCCATTGCCTTTTGAATGCCAATATTGTTACCAGCCGCGTATCCCTGATTTGTTTTACAGGGGATAATATATAAAGAAATTGTTGAGTCATATTTTTGTATAATATTTAATGTATCGTCAGTAGATTTGTTGTCCACAATATAGACTACAAAATCCTTATAGTTTTGAATGATTATCGATTCCAATAATCGATTAATATCAAGTTGACTGTTATAAGTAACAACTACTATTCCAACCTTCATTAAAATCTAATATCCATCTAGTTTTTTACTGCCATTTTTATAAGAATCTCATTTCCCACATACTCAGAGATAATGCTCTCATTTTCTTCTCGTTAATTTTTCCATCTATAAATACTTTCATTTCATCCGAAGAAATTAAGCTGGGCAGCAACTTTGATTGACCTAACAAATTTGCCACTTTATCTTTATGTATATTATCAAACCATAACTCGTCAGCATTAGGCCAACCCGTTTCATCTTTTCGCCATACTACTTCATCTGGTAACAACCCACTCATTGCTAACCTGCAAAAATGTTTTGTCCAGCCTTGTGAAATTTTATAACTTTGGTTTAATGCAAACGCAAATTCAACCAACCTGTAATCTAAAAATGGCTGTCTCGATTCTATTGAGTGGGCCATCGACATAGAATCAATGTAGTGTAGCCCATTAAATAATTCATGATTGAAGAAAAAAGAAAGTGATTCGTTTAGGGATAGATATAAATGATTGCGCTGCTTAAAATAAAATTTAAAGGGATTCCACCAACTATTTTCGGGAAATGACACCATTAACCTGAATAATATCATTTTTGTCGGATTAAATTCAGGAAAATTTTTCTTTGTATTCATCAATTCATTCAAAAATGATTTTATTTTTAATCCATTGAAATAATTTTTGTAATCAGCATTGGAGCCTGCAAACATTCCATCAGCAGCCAAGCCATCAAGTGTAATTTTTGTACCTTTTTGCTTGATTAGTTTATATGTATACCAACCTGAAATATTTGAAAAGTTAGTTGGAAGATCTGCATGATAGATCATCTCAGAAAAATCATCAAAAACTGATTCATTAATTGGAGTTGTTTTATGATTATTAACTTTAAGAAAATCTGTCACCAAATTAATATGCGGGCTTTCCTGAAACTCTCTGCGGTCAATATCCTCATAAACATTAGAAAAAGTTTCGAGAGGAGTTGATCGACTTTCATCTTTATTTAGCATAAAATAAACTATTGAAGAACTATCGAAACCTCCTGACAATGTAGCTCCAACTTTTACAGCGGCTTTTTGTCTTAATTTAATAGAACTCTTAAGTAATTCACGATAAATATTTAAGTTTTTATCCAGTTCCTCTTTATTAAAATTATACCGGCCTTTATTTATTTTTAATGTCCAGTAATAATTTATATTTTTAAGATCAAAGCCTGGATTTACCGAACTTAATGCACAGTATGATCTTGCTGGAAATCTTTTAACACTAGTTAAGATTGTATCTGAGGCCCAGGAATTATCACCGTTTACCAAAAATAATTTGGCATTTTCCAGGTCAATTTTTTTTGAGTCTAATCCGGCTTTATGAATAGCTTTTATTTCTGATGCAAATACTATCTTGTTCTTGTCTTCGAAATAATATAATGGTTTTAAACCGAATCTATCTCTTGATATAAGTATTAAATTTTCTGCAATATCGTAGATTATAAGTGCCCACATTCCGTTAAATTTATTGAAGCACCCTGTTACCCCAAAAATCATAGGCTGCTAAAATAACTTCTGTATCAGTTTCCGATTTGAAATGATATCCTAAACTCTTTAGCTCAATTTTCAATTCTTCATGGTTATAGATTTCGCCATTAAAAATTATCCAATAACGATTTTGGTAATTCATAGGTTGGTGACCAGGAGGAGTTAAATCCAAAATGGATAACCTTCTAAATCCAAATGCCAACGAACCTTTTCTACTACTGTCTCCATTAGTATTTGATTCATAGTAGGATTTTATTATTGAATTAGTTTCCATTTTAAGATTTTTAAGATCAAATGCCTCACCATTATAGAACATTACATATCCTTCATCATCCGGACCACGATGATAGAGTGAATCTGTCATGAGCTTTAACTGTTCAAAGTCAATTTTTTCTTTAGGATTTTTACAAATGATTGCAAGTATTCCACTCATTGGCTTATCATTTTTGTAATAGTTTTGTTAAATAAATTTAAATAATAGTCAGACATTTTCTCTATTGTGTGACTTTGACGAACATAATGATAAGCGTATCTACCAAGTTTCTCCCTTGTCTCTTTATTCAGATAAAGCTTTTCAATAGCGTTCACTAATTCAGTTAAATCAAGGTTGATAAGTATACCATTGTTTTCATTAATAAACATACCAGTGTCTCCAACATCTGAGGCTACAATAGCATTACCGCATCCCATCGCCTCGAGTACACTTTGGGACGGATAATTATTTGTACTTTGAATTGAGACAAATACTGAGGTATCAGCAAGAATATTAGTGGGTCTATTTTGAAATCCGTGAAATATAATATTATTTAATCCGGAATTTTTTATTTTCGTTTCAATAATTGAGGATAGCTTGCCTTCCCCCATAATATGAAATATTATATCCGGATATTTTTTTGATAAAATTAGTGCTGCGTCTAAAAATAGTACGGGATTTTTCTTACTAAATAATCGACCAGCAAAAGCGACTTGGAAAATGCGTTTATCTCCCATTTGGCATTTTGAATAGTCAGTAAAGGAACATGGTGTGATTGAAACCAATTCTTCTTTTATTTTTATTCCTCTTTTTTTAATACCCTCTAAGATATATGGACTGAGAAAGTCAACATGATCACTATTTTCTAAACCATAATTAAATGAACTGAATTTTCTATACCAGTATTTCTTTCCAGTAGGAAACACATCACTGAACCAGCTATCCATATCACAGAAAATGATTCCTTTGTCTCGTTTTTTTTTCATCAAATAAAAATAGAGAGGTAAAATTCCATCAAATACACCGAGAAAACACTTAATATTTTTTTCTTTTCCCACTCGATATATTTCTTTGTAATAATTTTTTTGAATTCTGTAATTTTTAATAAATCTATAAATTTGTTTTATGAGTCCCGGATGGTTATCAATTATGCTAGCAGTTGATGGATTATTTTCTTGTACTTTATTTTTATAAGTTTTTAATCCAATAGGAATGATCTCTCTTTTATTTGTATTAGGTTTTAGCCCAATAGGAAGGAGATTTTGAATTGGATAATTGGAAAAAACCTCCTGTATTTTATAATACAATTCCCATGTAATTATAAAATAAAATTTACTGGGATAATTATTTGACAAATACTCAAATAATTGGATAAATCGTTTTTCAGCACCGCCTAGAAATCCTCCAGTTAACAATACAAAGGCATAAGTTTTTAATTTTTCTTCAACCATTCAGAGACCTTGTCAAATATTAATTTTACCATCAAAACATAATAGAATAATTATTTTAATTATCAAGAGGAAGGACAGGTCTAATTACATCTACATTAAAAATGATAAAAATACATAAAACTTTTTAATGCGGCATTTTATAAATATTCAATTTTAGTTTGCGAAATATAGCAAACACAATCCCCATAAAAACAAGTGTTTCACTTATTTTGGGACCAGTAAAATCCTCGCTTAAAGTATATAGGTCTATTGTAAACTTACTGGCAATAGTCAATAATATTAATATGGAAAATATTATTGTGAGGGGGTCCTTCAGATAATTAACTAGAGTCAGTTTCAAAAATATGATCAATTTGAAAAATAGACTTAGCATCATATAATATAATGGTAGTATTAAAAGTGCCCCCACGAATCCATAACCAAATAATAAATAATATATAGGCACCTCACTAGCAGCATCTGCGGCTTTGGCATATGTATCTCCTCTGGATGACCTGGCGTTACGTAATTTATCCCAATATAAATATGTATAGCCTGTTCCAAAGAATAAATTATTATTTATATACTTTTCAACAACATCTAAATCGCCGGTACCTGAAACTCTATAGTCACCTTCGCCTCTGGAATCTTTTCCGGTAATCAATAGTAAAAAAGCATCTTCACCAATCTCTGCTACATAACCAATATATTTTGGTAGAGTAATATAGAGAGCTAAAATAATCAATATAACTGGCATCGCAAGTTTAAAGATCGCTGATAGTTTTATTGTTTGGAATAAATATGAAATAATTAGTATTAAAATAATTATTGACCCTAGAACTTGTATTTGTGTCCTTCGGGTAAGTGTTATTAATTGGGTAATTATCATTAACAGACCTCCATAATATAGCCAGGGTCTGTAACTTAAATGAAGGCTAATCTTCCTGGATAAGAGGTAAGCTATTAAAGCCATTGGAAATAATATATAAAAAATACCGTAACTATATAGCCCTACTCTCTTCATGTCCGCCCCTTCATATCTTTGCATTTCAACAATAGGAATTAATTTAATGCCTGTAATTAGCGTTATTAAATATAAAGTCAGACAAATAATTCCAATAAAAAGAGTGACAATGTAAAAATACTTTAATCCTCTTAAAGAGAACATATAAACGGCATATTAATATTATAAAACCATAAGCGAATACCCTGTTTTTTATTAAAAAGTTAATATAATTAAAATCATTTTTTAAATATGGTATAACACCACCATATACTACATAATAATATAGCGAGAAAATAATAAAGTAGTAATAAAAACTTAATGAAGAATTGATCTCCAAAGATTACTTTCCAGTTAACTTTTGCAGAAACCAAACAAATAATAATTCCAACAATCATGATATCAGAAAGATTTAAGAGTCCTAATAAATTTCCCCCTAAAAATCCCTCTACATAGCCGCCCGGATCAAAAAAAAGATTCAAGAATAACCAGAATGAAATATCCGGTTTATTTCGAATAAATATTAATGCGGGTACTGTTAAGACCAGCCCGGTTAAGGCTATAAAAACTAATTTCAGCATTATTTCTTAAACAGACTTTCTTTGATTTCTTTTAGTTCAACTAATACTTTTTCTCTTATTGATAATATTTTGCTGATGGTAATTAATCCTAAAAATAATGGCAATAAAATTGTTAATCCTAAAAGTAATATTTTATAAATAATATTAATGTAATAGAATTAATCAATTCTAAATATGGAACAAACCATGCAATTAGGAATGATATTGTCATAAAAATAAAAATTCGTACTAATTGATAATTTACTTTAAAATATTTTTGAGAAACAACAAAGCCACCTACAAAATAAGCAAAATATGAAATTACGGTAGTAAACCCGGCACCAACAAACCCCCATTTTGGTACAAAGTAAAAATTAAGCCCTATGTTTAATAATGCGGCAACTGAAACCAACCAACTATAATGCCATGTCTTCTTACTTATGTAATTCCTATTGAAGTGAGTTGCTGTCCTTGTGCAAAAATTATTGAGAATGTTAATAATGGAACTGCCAGGCTTCCCATAATATAGGCCGGTGTAGTTATAAAGTTTATCAGAATTGTACTAAAAACAGATAAAAATACAGATATTATTACAGCTACAATAATATATAATTTGAAAACATCGGAAGAAAATTTCTGGCTTTTAATTTTAGGATCTGACTCATTGTTATACATTTCAAAAGCAAAACTCCAAAACTCATTTGAACTGCCATATTTATTAAATCAATTGGCTGTGAAAATGTCGATCCTATTGAATAATATCCGATTTCAGTTAAATTTTTATAATGTAAAAGAAAAAACCTATCTGAACTTACATACACCCATTGTGCCACACCTGCCCAAATAAGCGGATATCCAAAAACGATCATCTTTTTTGCAAAATCCCAATTGAAAGAATATACATATTTTTTGCTAGTGTAATAAAAAAATGAAAATAAGATTACAACTAAGCTGCTGAAAAGTGTAGCAAGTAAAGCACCTAAAACCCCAAATTTTAATATGACAACAAGAGTTATACCTAATCCAATACCTCCAATAGATTTTAGCATTGTTATTAAATTAAATTTCCACGGTTGTCTGAAATATCGATATATATGGGACTGTTCTGAAAGCATAAATGAGACCGGAATGCTTACACAACTTATAAAAACCAACCATGTATAATCGGTGGTGCCAAATAAGGAAACGGATATCTGTTCGGAGAAAATACTTAGAATTAAAGAAGGTATTACTGTTAATAAACGTAATATAAAAGTTGTATATAATAATTCTCCCTTTTCTTTTTCAGTTTTAACTTCAAAAAAATAAAACCCGCTCGCTGAGTCTATTCCAACTCCAATAATTGCAGCAATAAAAAATGTAAAGGTTCCTAAAGTATCCAGAAGATCCAAAATCAGCCGGGCTTAAAGCACGTGTATAAAAAGGTAATAGAAATATTCCAATAAATTTTTTTAATCCGTTGCCCAGGCCATATACAACTGTATCTTTGGAAAATTTTTTTAATTGACCCAATTTATCTCCACATTTCTAAAAACTTAGCCAAACTATATATTCCAAAAATATTTTCAGAATTAATTTTATCTTGGTTCTATTAAATCCATCCTGAGTAAAGTCGGAATTTTTAATACTATCCAAACAATAATTATATAACTCTCCTTTATGATTAAATAATTTTTGTTCGATAGGTGTACTAAATCCAATTTTATCTGTTCTGTTATAAATTTCCTTGGGTAAGTAATCTTTCATTGCTTCACGTAAAATTATTTTTGTCAATGCACCATGAATTTTTTGTTCGGTAGGTATACTAACGGAAAATTCCAATAATCTATAATCTAAGAAAGGGAACTCTTGACTCAACTGAATGTGCCATAGAATTTCTATCCTCAAAATGTAACAAGCTGGTAGATTAGTTTTTTCAATTTGATCAATTAAAAATTGGGTAAATAATTACATTTATGTGGTGAAGATATATTTTGTATTAACAATTATAATTACCAAATAGTACTCTTATTAATGGGAAAAATTGGCTTTTCCTGATTGAAATATTTTATGTTTTTGAATAGAAATAAATCTTCTAACCGGATATCCATTCCTTTTTAATGAAGGATAATATTTATATAATTCATTCCATTTAAATGAATATATCATTTCATTTATATAGGGAATTAAATACAGATGGATAACCACTTAATATTTCATCTGCCCCCTGTCCGTCTAATAAAACTTTAATATTCTTTTCCTTTGGCTTTCTCCATTACAAACCACTGTGCCAATAAGCTGCTGCCGGCTAATGGCATTTCCTGATACCAAATTTCTTTATCTATTATATCAAGTAATATTTTCCAAATTTGGAGTAAAAGCATTTGAGTAACATTGATACTTATTATTTACTTTTTCAACATAGTAAGATTCATCACATTTTTCCCCCGGCCATATCGCAGAAAAAGTGTGAAATCTCTTATTAAATTTTTTTGAAGCAAAAGATACCAAGCTGCTGGAATCCAAGCCACCACTTAGACAAGATCCAACCTCAACATCACTTCTCAATCTATATTTTATAGATTGAAGAAATAATTCATTAAATTTTTCTACATTTTCATTAAAAGATAGATCTGTTTTTGATTAATTTTATTTCCCAATATTTCTCAATGCTAATTTTATTTTGTTTAAATACTAAATTACTTCCGGGCATTAATTGTTTCACTTCATTCAAAGATGGTATCTTCAGATTCTCCAACAAAAATTTGTCCTCTTATTAAATATTCCTATATTTTTTTTTCATTTAATGTAAGTTTATTATCTAAATATGTTCTTATTCCTTTAATCTCAGAACAAAAAATAAATTGATTGTTTTTATAAGTAATAATATAGTGGTTTTATTCCCACTCTGTCTCGACTTAAAAAAATACTTTTATTACGACTATCCCAAATAGCAAAAGACCACATTCCGTTAAATTGATTCACACAATTTAGTTCCCCATTCATGATAGGCGGCTAGAATTACTTCAGTATCAGACTGAGTTATGAATTTATATCCTTTTCCTAATAATTCAGATTTAATTTCTATATAATTATATATTTCTCCATTATAAGTAATCCATAACTTATTCGAATGATAAGGCATTGGTTGATGTCCAGTTGGAGAAAGGTCGATTATGGAAAGACGGCGATGTAGAAAAGTTGAATTAAAATGTCCGTCTTCACTGATAATTGGGTAATTAATCTCCGGGATTGTATCATTTCCACGATACTGATCATAACTACAATTTTCTGAATCAAAAAGTAGTATCCCTTCATCATCAGGGCCACGATGACGGATAGTATTGCTTACTTTTATTAATCTCTTAATATCAATTTCTGTTTGTGATATTATACCAAAAATTCCGCACATAAAATTAACTTACTCTTGAAGCTTATATTAAAGTTTTAGAATAGATGTTAATTAGTTTTTCAGCAACTATCTTACTGTTGAATTTTCTATAACAATCATCTTTAATTAAATCTGGATCATAATTCTTTATATTTTTTTTTAGGGACAGCATCGCCTCACCCAAAAGATTAGGATTTTTGGAATCTACTAGTAAACCATTTTCGTCAGTAATTATACACTCTGGTCCTCCACATTTTGTAGCAACAACAGGTTTTCCACATGCCAATGCTTCAATTATAACAACCCCAAAGGTCTCATAATGACTGGATAAAACGAATATATCACTTTTGTGAATTTCGTTGACAATATTTTCATGTTTTATCATCCCTTTGAATATAACTTGGTTATTAATATGTAATTTATAAGCCAGTTCTTCTAAATATTGTTTATGTGGTCCATCTCCAACAATTACTAATTCCACATCGTTTTCGGATTTGAATTTACCAGCGAAAGCTACCAATAAATCTTCATGTCCTTTTTGATCATATTCATCCATCAACCCAACATTTAAGAATCTAAACTTGTTATTTTTTTTCTCTTCAAAATCTAAAGTATTAAAGAAACGATCTTCAGCAATGTTTGGCACCCATTCCAAAGGCAACACGCAAGCACCAACTTTCTTTCAAGGTACATTGCCTAATTGGGGACTTACAGCAATCTTAGCATTGGCATTATTAAAGACTCTTCTAAGGAAAACAAGCAGTTTTGAGGGGATCTGATCATCTGCATAATGTGATATAAGTTCAGTAATTACGTATGGAATTTGATGTTTTTTTTTTATATAAAAAGCAGCGATACCCCCATAAATAGCCGAGTGCGCGTGAATTACATCTGGTTTGCCATTCTTTGCTGCAAATAATTTATATATTTTATTTGTAGCATAATTGGAAAAAAAATAGGTGTAACCAAAATATTCTAGTTATACCATTTATAGAAATTGTGTAAACATCATTCCCATTATAATTATTGATCTGAATGAAAGGCTTTTTAAAGATTCGATAAATGTGAATAAGGTTTTTTTTATTTAGATAATTCTTAACGATAGGTGGTAAAATAATTCCAACATTTACACCTTTTTTTTTCAATGCTTGAACCTGATGTTCAAAGAATACTCCAGCTACAGGATTTTGTTCTGAAGGATACCACGAGGGAATGAACAAAACATTTAATTTATTCACCAATAATCTTATAATTTATTAGTATTAAAATATTAAATATCATAAAAATTAATTTTGTTTGAATTGTTTGACAACTTTTTTTACTCAAAAGTATGTCATAAAAAATAATAATAAAATTTTCAATATTGAGCATGATTTATTAGTGTGAAATGATTAATAGGTAGTCTAGAAAATATCTGCCATTTCAATGTGATATTAGGGCTATCTTAGAAACCGCTGATCAGTTTGAACAAATATTTTTTTATGCCCAACTCAAGTTATTTTCATTCATTCTACAGAAAAACTGGGGAGTAAAAATCAAGATTTAATTTTATCTTTTTTTCTTCTTCCTCTATCCGATGAACCAGAATAATTATAATGATATTTATAATAATAACCGTAACCGCTTTTGAACTTAAAGTTATTAAGAACGGTACCAATAAATTTAGTTTTACTACTCTTAAGCAACCCAGCTGCTTCCATCAATAATTTATTTTCAGTTTTCTCAGAAGAGACTACCAAAATAGTTCCATCAACTTGTTTAGCCAGAACTTCAGCATCAACTACCGCAACAATAGGAGCTGAATCAATAATTATCACGTCAAAGAAATCCCTTATCTCTATTAAGAAATTTTTCATCGCTTTGGACTCTAGTAATTCAGCTGGATTCGACTGAATAGAACCTGAGGTAATATAAAACAAATTATTATTAGATGATTTTCTAATAATCTCATCTAGTTTCGCATTATTAGTAAGATAATCTGAAAGTCCCGGTTTCTTATTAACATCTAGTATATTGTGCATTCTTGGTCTTCGTAAGTCACAATCAATAATTAAAGTTCTTTTATCCGATTTAGCAAGAATTCCTGCCAAATTAATTGAAACAAAAGTCTTACCCTCTTGTTCTGCAGGAGAAGTAACTAATAACATTTTTGGGAAGTCTGAATCAGCATTCGAATATTGAATACGTGCTTTAACAGCACGGAATGATTCGCTGACTGGTGAATCCTGTTCATAGAGAACGACTAATTCGTTTTCGTTTCTCTTTCCATCGGTGGCTAAATGAGGGATCCAGGAAAGAAAACTTATTTCATTCTTTTCAATATCATTAGGCGTTTTAATGGTATCGTCGAAGAAATCTTTAATCAATACATAGCTTAAGGAAAACAATAATCCTAATACGATTCCTAGCAATATGATAAATTTCCTGTTTGGTTTTGCGGGGGTGTCTGGTATTATCCCACTTCCTATAATAATGACGTTACCCGACTGGGACAGCTCATTGACCATCGCTTCCTGGTATTTTTCAGCGATTAATAAAAATGATTTCTGAAGTGTTTCCCTTGTCCTTTGGTACTGAGTAAGTTCTGTAGAAGTTTTAGGAAGCCTTTTTAGGTTTGCCTCATAATGATTTATTGCAGAATTTAATTGTTCTAAACGAACAGATAGAGTGTTATTTTTAATTTCTTCTTCGATCAGTTTTTGAGCAAGTTGATTCACCTGTTCTGGATTGCCTGAAAAACCTTCAGCTTTAATGCTACCAATCGCAGAATTTAGTTTTTGTTTCAGCTCCTCAATCCTTTGGTCATATTCCTTCACCTTATTGGAGATATCAATATTTGGGCTTTGTATCGATACAGCTAAATCCCTGTTTACTTGTAAATCAGCTATCTGCTTTTGTAATGCAGTAATGTAAGCTTGCGATGTTTCATTTTCCAAATAGTTCACCAACTGAGGATCTTGCTTACTTAAGAAAAATTTGTATTGTTTTAAAACTTCATTCGAAGTCGCCAGTTCAATTTTAGTTGCTTCCTTTTGAGCATCCAGATTTGCCAATTGACTTAATTAGTCCGGTAGATTGAACGTCAAGTGACACTATCCCGCCTTTTTCCTGAAATTGATACTAATGTATCTTCCACACCCTTTAATTCTGCTAATTTGTTGTTTTTGTTCTTCTAAAAATTTTCTAATGGTTGTCAACTTTTCTCGATTGATTTCAAGATCTCTTTGTTTATAATCCAGCGCACATGTATTAACAATTAGTGCTGCTTCAAAAGGAGAAGGCGATTCAGCTGAAATTTTGACCAAATCTGTTCCGTGATTTTGCTCAGCAGAAATCACATCACCTAATAATCCGGCTAATTCTGCAACAGTTTTACCTGACTTTCATTGTGTTTTAATCCTTTGATTTAACAAGATAAAAAAGATTTTTATTTTGAGCATTTTCAAAACTATCAATAAGAGCTATAGCAACCTTCTCTCTAATTTTATAGTCTGTTATTGCAATTATTTCATTTGCAATATATCTATCTATATAATCTGCTCCGTAAGGCTGCCTGGAATCTTAAGGACATTTTGGTCTTGCTTAACAATTTTTATTGTGACAGTTGATATATAAATATCTTTTGATATTAAAGTATATACAATAGTTATGTTATAAGTTATTGATTGAAATAACAATTATGGGTTTAAGATTATTCCTGATTAATGAAATGTAATCTTTAACTGATTTAGAATCATCATGTAAATACTTTTCTATATTAAAATTTTCCATTTTCTATTGTCTAATATTTGTTTATCACTATAACTATTTTGTTATTGCAATGATACTAACAATCAGTGCTGCAGTAGACGCTAGCGCAGTTAATATCCCTAAATAAAAAGCTATATCTTGTCTTACAAAATATCTTGGTTTTCCTGGAACACTAATTATATCTCCGGCATCAAGTGTTTTATATTTAATGGATGTGTTTATTTCGTCCTCCCACAGAAAATCATTGTAATTATACTTTAGCATAATTGTTTTGCTTCCACTTTCAATCTTGATTAATCTAATGTCATCAAGAAGTGCATCTTCTGTCGGACCACCAGCAAGTGAAATAAGTTCATTTATATTAGTTCCTGCAGGCACAATGTAATAGCCTGCGTATCTAACGTATCCCCAAATCTGTACCTTAATATTTATACCACTTGGGTCGGAGTAATCAAAGAAACCACCATTGGTAGCACGATTTGAGTTATCACTTCCAATTTGGATATCATTTTGTGCTTGTATTCTTCCAATAATTAATAGTGCAAGAATCAAAGCTAGTATTGGAGTCTTTCGCATTATGATTTTTAAATTTATTTACAATAATTTTGAGAAAAAAATCTCATTATAGAACAAAATTTTCATCTAATTTAATATTTTTGAAATAATCAGTTTTCTTGATATTTCAAAATATCTCTAATGAATGACTTTTTTGAATAAAAAAATATGACATTATTATACAAAGCCATTAATCTGTACCATTTCAAAAGTAATTTATAGGATTATATATTTTTTGTCAATTGAAATATGATTCGTTAATTTATTTTGAAATATAAAACTCCATAACTCAATATTTACTATGTTTCATCAGTAAATTTATTGAAAAGCTACCCTTACGAATATTATTCTAATTTTAATATACCTTAAAAATATATTTAATCTTAGGCATACTTTTGGAAGGTATATTTGCCATCTAATGATAAAGGTTATCCAATTAAATTATGTTTATAATACAAGAAAGTCTTAATGGATAGTTATAAAAAAAAAATAAAGAGTTTCATTATTGAAAATTTTCTTTTCGGTGATGGGAAAAAATTCAATGATGACACTGACTTTTTTCGAACAGGAATCATTGATTCAACGGGAATAATTGAGCTGGTCGGTTTTATTGAATCCTCGATTCCTGTAAAAGTAAAAGATGATGAACTTGTTATTAAAAACTTTTCAAGTCTCAATAATATTTCGGCCTACCTTGATTCCAAACTTAACTCACATTCGATTAGCTAACCATGTGTGGAATAGCCGGTATTCTTAATATCACCGGACAACAGAATCAAGATGTCTCAATTCTGCAAAAAATGGTGCATCTTCAGAAACATCGTGGGCCAGATGAATCCGGACTATATCTGGATGATAATATTGGATTGCGCAATCGCGCCTTAGTATTATAGATCTTGCTGGGGGTATTCAGCCAATTCATAATGAAGATAAATCTCTTTGGATCGTCTTTAATGGAGAGATCTTTAATTATCCTGAATTAAGAGAATATCTGCTTTCCAAAGGGCATAAGTTTTTGTACTAACACAGATACAGAAGTAATTATTCATCATTTTGAGGAGGAAGGAAGTAATTGTCTTCAAAGGTTAAATGGTCAATTTGCTTTTGCAATTTGGGATAATAAAAAAGGATCACTGTTCTTAGCTCGAGACAGAGTTGGAATTAGACCATTGTTTTATACTTTGTATAATGATCAATTAATTTTCTCTTCCGAAATCAAAGCTATTTTATCTGTCCCCGGATTTCAACGGGAAATAAATAACCAGGCTCTTGATCAAATTTTTACTTTCTGGACTACTTTAAAAGACAAATCATTTTTTAAAGGAATTAATGAACTCCCACCTGGTCATTTTCTCATTGCAAAAGATGGAGAAATTAAAATTAATAAATTCTGGCATTTGCCATTTTCCCCCGAACAAACTGAATATTCTCGTAAAAAAATAGTTGACAATCTTAAAGAACTTATAAATGATGCGATCAAAATAAGACTTAGAGCAGATGTCCCGGTTGGCAGCTATCTTAGCGGGGGACTCGATTCTTCAGGTATCACTTCAATCGTAAAAGATAATTTCAATAATAAGCTGAAGTCATTTGGGATTCGCTTTGATGAGCAGGAATTTGATGAGGGTGAATACCAGCAAGAAATGGTTAACTATTTGGGAGTTGACCATTCAGAATTGTTCATGAAAAATTCTGATATAGCTCAAAACATTGAATCGATTCTTTGGTTTACGGAAAAACCTTTACTCAGAACTGCTCCAATACCTTTATATCTTCTATCCAAACTTGTTCATGAGAATGGTTACAAAGTAGTACTTACCGGTGAGGGTGGAGATGAGATTTTTGGTGGATATAATATTTTTAAGGAAACTAAGATTAGAAAATTTTGGTCAAAATTTCCTGACTCTAAGCTAAGACCGATGCTTCTAGCGAAACTCTATCCATACATATTTAAAGACAATAGACTAAATAATTCTCTGATTGAATTCTTTTAAATATGGATTAAATGATCCAAATAACCCATTTTTTTCGCATATGGTTCGATGGAATAACACTTCAAAAATTAAAGCTTTCTTTTCATCTGAACTTCAAGAGGATCTCAGATTGTATAATGGATTTGATGAATTACTCAATGATCTTCCATCTGACTTTAATAGCTGGAATTATTTATCTAAAGCTCAGTACCTTGAAACTACAATCTTTATGAGCAACTATTTGCTTTCATCGCAGGGGGACCGAACTGCCATGGCTCATTCAGTTGAAATGAGAATGCCATTTCTTGATTACAGAATAATTGAACTAATGAGCAATGTTGATCCTGAATTAAAAATTAATGGGTTGAATGAAAAATTTATACTTAAGAAAGTTTTACAAAATCTGTTGCCAGAAAAAATATTAAATAGAGATAAAAATCCATATAGAGCACCAATCAAACAGGGAATTCTAACAAACCCAAAATTGATTGATAAATATTTAAACCAAGATGCACTAAAAGAATCAGGATTATTTGACCCTCAAAAAGTAAGACTACTAATCAACAAACTAAACAAATTTGATAAAGCAAGTGAAGTTGATAATATGGCTTTAATAGGAATCCTTTCATCGCAAATAATATATGATACTTTTGTTAAGAACTTTAATCCGGATTATACAGGAATGAAAGAATTCGATATTATTTTTGATATGAGGACATCGCGGATTAATTGAATAACAGTGTTTAATAATCAAATTCTCAAAGACGAAATAAAAATATCGGAATAAATATTATGAAGTTTACAAAAGACCTTATAGAAATTGATCCTCAAGTTGAAGTGGAAAAAATAGTCAATAAACTTAAGGATGAAGTAGCAATAAAATTTCGTAAAAAAGGTGCGGTTATTGGAATAAGTGGAGGAATTGATTCCTCCGTAGTTTTGGGTTTATGCGTAAAAGCTTTCGGTGCAGCTCGCGTGTTTGCATTAATGCTCCCGGAAAAAGATTCTAGTCCAGACAGTCTGAATCTTGCAAAACTTTTAGCTAATAAATTTGGCGTTAGCTATGAAGTCGAACAAATCAGTGATGCACTTGATGGTTTTGGATGTTATAGAAGACGAGATGAAGCCGTAAAAAGAATTTTTCCAGAATATAATAATTCTTATTCTGATGAAAATTTCAATCCCAAAAGATAATGAACAAAAAGGATTGCTTAATTTTTTTCATTTGACAATTATATCACCAACTGGAGAAGAAAAAACTCAACGACTTCCACTGAATGAATATCTTCAGATTGTGGCAGCGTCTAATTTCAAGCAAAGATGTAGAATGAGTATGTTATATTATTACGCAGAGCTAAAAAACTATAGTGTGATTGGGACAGGGAATAAAAATGAGCATGAACAGGGTTTTTTTGTTAAACACGGAGATGGCGCAGCTGATGTTAAACCAATAGCACATCTTTACAAGACTCAAGTGTATCAATTAGCTAAATATCTAGAAATACCAGATGAAATTCAGAATAGAATTCCTACAACTGATACATATTCTGCTGAACAAACTCAGGAGGAATTTTTCTTTAGATTACCCTTTGATGTGCTAGATAGAATTTGGTTTGGTTGGAAAAATGATTATCCGGTTTCAGAAATAGCTGAAGCTCTTTCAATTTCTGAAGAGCAAGTAAAAAATGTAATTGCGGATATTCAAAGAAAAATTCAGACTACAGAATATCTAAGACATAACCCAATTTCATTTTAGAGACTATAAGCGGCTTTGATAAAATACACACAAATTGATTTTGATAGATTTAACCCACCTCGTACTTTAGACATTCTCACGTTCTGAGAATTTAATTGAACATCTTTTTAATTTTTGCATAATCATATTTACCTGAATTTGTTAGAGGGATCTCGTCTAGTTAAATTCACCACGACAGTTTTGAAATTCAGCTTGTACATTTTCAATATTTCATTCTTGACTTCACCTACGCTAATCCCATCTTCTGATTGTATTAATACTCTAAGGAGATCATCTTTCCCCGTACAGGCTACTGAAATACCGAAATGATTCTCAACCATTTTCTGAACTCTCATCAAGATTTACTCGCAATCCAAATATTTTGATAAATCTTTTCAATCTTCCTGTGACATACAAGAATTCATCTTCATCTTTATATCCGAGATCACCTGTAAACAGCACTCCGTTTAGTTCATCACCTTTGGAAAGGTCTTTTCGATTTTCTGCATAACCCATCATCACGTTATTGCCTTTATAAACAATCTCTCCAATTTCATTGGGTCTTGTTACTTCAATCCCATCATTTATTATCTTAACCTCACCACCTGGAATTGGGATACCTATAGATCCAATTTTCTGACTTAATTTTTCAGCGGGGACATAAGAAATTCTTGCGGTTGCTTCAGTCTGACCATACATTACAAAAAATTTAACTCTGTTCTTTGTTGCATAAGAAAGGAAATGTCGAATATATTCTTCGCTTAGTTTACCTCCAGCTTGTGTCATAGTCCTAAGTGTAGGTAATTCAATTTTATCAAAGTTAATCCGTTTCAACATTGCAAAAGTATAAGGAACTCCAGCAAAAGATAGTACATTCATAATCATTAAACAACTTCCAGAAATCACGAAATATTGTAGTATCATTTGTTAAAACTATTGAGCCCCTTTTAGCAAATGGCTATTTATCACCGATAATCCATACGAATAATTTATTGGAAGAGTAGTGATTGGTCTCTCAGTATTGATCAATATTTAGATATTCAGAAATAGCTTCCGCATTCGATTGAATATTTTGATAAGATAGTCTTACAAGTTTGGGAGAGCCGGTTGTACCCGAAGTCGAAAGCAGAACAGCTAGATCTTGATGAATTTTGTCATTAATAAATTCGGCTCTTTTGTAGAAATGAAATGAATCAATACTAAAATCTAAATTATAATTCTCCGGCAAGTCTTCATTTAATGTGACGATAAATTCAGGATAATACTTTGATTATTAGATCTTTTCTTATTTCTTCATTTAGTTTTTCATCGAGCAACAAAACTGAATTTCCAGACTTCAATATCCCTAAGTAGGAAGCAACACAATTATAAGAATTTGTGGTAAAAAGGAAAACAAATCCTTTTTTTGACGATTTTATTTTATCGAGCTATAGTGGTCTGGAAGCTAGTTTCAATGTCTTATATGTAGTGGATTTCTCTGTGAATGCATCAGTATAATGCAATTTGGTTTGAAAACCTATCTAAATATTGCCAAAAATAATTAAAGTTAGATTCCATTTTATCTTTATTTGTTAAAATTTAATTGCAAATATAATGATATGAAACTCCAGAAAAGTTTTAAATGTAATTTTTAAATTCGTAAATGTCACAGATAGTGAAAAAAATATTTAAGTACTACTTTTGCTATAAGTTATTTTCAAAGTTATTTTAGATCATCAATTTAATAATGAAAATTATTTGACTTAATTTTATTTTTTTGTACTTTTTGAAAATATTTATTAATTATGATCCTAAAAACAGATTGCCGATTTTTTCAAAGGTGACAGACCTTGCGATCCTCATAAAGAAAAAGGTGTTAAGTGTGATGATTGCTCTTATTATCATCCTATCAATTTTAAAATTTTAATAATTAAGCTTGATGCTGTTGGAGATGTTCTTCGAACAACTTCTATTCTAAACCGTTGAAGCAAAAATATCCTGATAGCTATATTGAGTGGTGCACGAGACAAAATGCTTTGGAACTCTTCAAGGGAAATATTATTGTCGATGAAGTAATTACCATTGAAAATGATGCTTTGTTTAGAATTAGTGCTGAAGATTATGATATCGTTATTAATCTTGATACTTCTAAATTTAGTTCTGCTATCGCAGCAATTGCATCCGCAAAAGAAAAGATTGGATTTGTATTAAATAAGAAAGGGTATGTTGAAGCAACTTCTGATGCTGCTCAACAATGGCTGGAAATGAGTGCATTTGATGATGTAAAAAAGGCCAATACTAAATCCTATCAACAAATAATGTATGAAATATTAAATCTGGATTTACCTGTTGAAAAACCTATTATTCAAATTTCTTCCAAGAGAAAGCAAAAGATTTCGAAAAAGGATTTTGTTAAGAAATTAAATCCTGCAAACCAAATCAATTATCGGTCTGAATGTTGGTGTAGGAACAAAATGGCCAAGCAAAGGTTGGCCACTTAAAAGATGGCAGGAATTAATTAAAAGTTTAAAGGTTAAAAAATATAATTTACTTTTGCTCGGCGGTCCTGAAGAGGTTGAAAAAGTCAAACTATTAAAAAATAAATTTAATTTTGTAATTGATACTGGATGTGATAATTCAATTACTTGAATTTGCAGCTATTGTTGATATGTGTGATTTGATTGTTACAGCAGATACATTAGCTCTTCACATTGCAACTGCACTAGATAAAAAAATAGTTGCCTTGTTTGGTCCTACCTCGGCAAATGAGATTGAATTGTACGGACAAGGAATTAAGCTTAGTTCGAAAGAGGGATGTAATTGTTATTATAGAAAATATTGTTCACAGGAAATTTCGTGTATGGAAAAAATAACTTCTGAAATGGTGTTTGAAGCTATTAATTCTATTTTGTAACTAAGAAGTAATATCTAGATTATTCTACTTCAGTCACTAATCCGTTTTTAAACTGATATTTTTTCTTTGATTTTTCACAATATGCAAATCCATCTTTATCAAAATCTTAATCTTTTGCCTGCTTCGGATACCCAACCAATTATTTTTCCGGGAACTCCAACGACCAGCGCATAATCCGGAACATCTTTAGTGACTACTGTTCCGGCACCAATTAAACAATTTTTACCTAATGTAATTCCGCAAACGATGGTTGCATTTGCACCAATTGATGCACCCTCCTTTACCAGAGTTTTTACATAATATTGCGCCCCAACTTGAGGATATTTGCATTTCGGATCGAGAATGTTTGTGAAGACCATTGATGGACCGCAGAATACATAATCTTCTAATGTAACTCCTTCATAAATTGAAACATTGTTCTGCACTTTACAAAAGTCACCTATAGAAACATTATTGCCAACATTTACGTTTTGACCAAAGACACATTTTTTCCCAGTCTTTGCACCACTTTGAATATGACTAAAGTGCCAGATTTTAGTCCCTTCACCAATTTCGCAATTTTCATCAACGTATGCAGATTCGTGTTTGAAATAATTCATTCTGGATCCCTGTATTATTTATATTTTAATGCGAATGGATGAATATTGTCAAGAACATTTACCTCTGATGCTGATCGAATCTTTCTAACCAATACTATTGATGGTCGAGCATCTTCAATACCAAATCCATTACCATTTAATGTCTCTTCATAAACTCTTGTATGTAAATCAGTAAATCCTTCAGAGAATTGGATTTCTTCACCGTCCACCGTAATTGACCTATATGTTGGTAATCCTTTTTTAACTGCATCATTTGGTAAATCACTTTTATCAGTTGACAGAAACCATTTAACATTAGCATTTTGAAGTTCAATGAAACCAGACATTCTTTTATTTTCCTTGATGTGCAAAATACTGGATTGTGCATCGCCGAAAAGCCACATCAACATATCAAAAAAATGAATGCCAATATTTGTTGCAATACCACCTGATTTTTCAATCATCCCTTTCCAGGAAAAATAGTACCATAAACCGCGGGATGTTATATAGGAAAGCACAACATTGTGTTTTTGATTTGAGTTTTCAGTTGATAGTTTTTCTTTTAGTTTTAGCAATGATGGATGAACTCTGAGTTGCAATATTGTGTATACTTTTGCTGATGTCTCTTGCTCTAATTCTTGCAGTGCATCAAGATTCCATGGATTTAATACCAAAGGTTTCTCACAAATTGCATTCGCGCCAACTCTCAATGCCAACCTTATGTGAGCGTCGTGTAAATTATTAGGTGAGCAAATACTCAGATAATCTATCTTTTCCTTATTTTTCTCTCTCCTTAATTTTTCCAGATGTCTGTCAAATCTTTCAAACTCAGTAAAAAAACTTACATCAGGAAAATATTTGTCGAGTATACCAACTGAATCGTTTGGATCAATTGCAGCAACTAATTGATTACCGGTATCTTTAATTGCCTGTAGATGTCGGGGAGCAATGTAACCGGCAACTCCTGTAATAGCAAAATTTTTCATTAACCTTTAATAATTAAGCTTTAAAAACATTTTTAGATTTTATTTTTCTATTCTCAAAAGCATTTCGAGTATCGATTATTAATTTTGAATTTTTAGCAATGGACTCGTAATCAAATTTAGTGTGGTCAGTACTTAATACAACAAGATCATATTTCTTAAGATTTTCTTTTGTAGGTTTAACTGATTTCATATCATAGTTGTACTTCCTAGTCTTTGGTAAAGTTGGTATCAAAGGATCAGAATAATCAACGATTGCGCCTTTTTCCCTATAAATTTCTATTAACTTGAGTGAAGGAGATTCTCTCATATCATCAATATCTTTTTTATAAGCGGCACCGAGAATAAGAACTTTTGAACCATTCAATGCCTTTTTAAATTTATTAAGAGATTCCATCGACTTCTCAACCACGTAGTATGGCTGATAAGTATTTATCTCACCTGCAAGTTCTATAAACTTTGTGTTGATTTCAAATTCGCGTGCTTTCCACGTTAAGTAAAACGGATCTATCGGAATACAATGACCGCCAAGTCCGGGACCAGGATAAAAAGCTTTATATCCAAAAGGTTTGGTAGAAGCTGCTGCTATCACTTCCCAGATATCTATGTTCATTCTATCGAACACCATTTTAAGTTCATTAACCAGAGCTATATTTACTGAACGAAATATATTTTCAAGAAGTTTTGTCGCCTCTGCTGCACCTGGTGATGATACAGGAACAGTCTTAATTATAACAAGATCATACAAAGCCTTTGCAACTTTAGAACATTGTGGTGTTACCCCCCCAACAACTTTTGGTATTTCTGCAGTTGTAAAATCTGGATTATTTGGGTCTTCTCTTTCTGGACTAAAAGCTAAGTAGAAATCTTTCCCGACTTTGAATTTATTTTTACCACCATTGGTTTCAAAAAGTGGAAGCAGAAGTTCTTGAGTTGTGCCGGGATAAGTTGTTGATTCAAGTGCAACAAGTTGTCCTTTTCTAATATACTTAGCTATCATCTTAGTGGTGCTTTCAACGTAGGACATATCGGGTTCGCGGTGTTCTGTGAGGGGAGTAGGTACACAAATTAAAATTGCATCAACTTCTGGCAATCTTGAAAAATCAGTTGTGGCTTTAAGATAACCAGAATTTACAACTTTTTTTATTTTATCATCACTAATATGTTTTAAATAACCCTTTCCTTTTTTTAACAGGTTTATCTTTCTTTCATCGAGATCGAACCCCAAAACATTAATTTTTTTCCTGGCGAAAGCCATTCCTAATGGCAATCCAACATAGCCCATTCCGACTATTCCGACAACAACCGATTTATTTTTGATTTTTTCAAGAATATGCATAGTTATAATCCATTGTTAATTTGAAAATAAATTTTTAACACTGACTCAAAATAATCCACTAATTCCTTATTTAGTAAATGAGGACAATTTTTATAAAGAATGAATGTTTTTTTTTGATAAAATCTTCATCCCTCAAATAATCTCTTGATACACGATGTAAATATCCCCATTATTATGCCAAATCTTATCAAAAATTAAATAAGGAGAAGCTATGATTTTAAGGGATTTTATATCTTTCAGAGCAATAATATCTGTACTCTTTTTGTCTGTATTAGCGTGCGCAAATTATTCATCAACTGATCAGATTACCAATTTCACACTGCCTGATTATAATGGCAAAGAACATTCTCTCTCGGACTATAACAATTCCAAAGCTATTGTAATAATGTTTATTGCAACAGAATGCCCGGTTTCAAATGCGTACAATTCAAGGATGGAAGATTTATACAAAGAGTACAATCCAAAAGATATAGCATTTCTTGGAATAAATTCGAACAAAGCTGAATCTGTAGAAAGAATAAAAGAACACGCAGAAGATAATGGGTTGACATTTACAATACTGAAGGATGAGAATAATGTTATTGCAGATGAATTCGATGCTTCCTTTACACCGGAAGTTTACGTTTTGAATGGAAGGTATGAAATTCTTTATCACGGAAGAATTGACAACTCAAAAAATGAAGCTGATGTTGTTACACAGGATTTAAAAAATGCACTCGATGAAATACTTGCTGGAAAAGAAGTAACAAATAACTCAACCAAAGCTTTTGGATGTTCCATAAAAAGAGTTTAGTGATATTGAAGTTTATTTTCTCAAGAGTGTTTTTTTTAATACTTTTTGTCTTATTCATTTTCGCATCAGAAATTCTGGCTCAGTCGGAAATAAGTCCCAAAGTAAAAATTATTGATGTTCCTGATCTAAAACTTATTCTTGAAGAGGGGAAGGGAAGTCCCATATTAATTAATGTATGGGCAACCTGGTGTGAACCTTGCCGTGAGGAATTTCCGGATCTTGTTGATTTATCAGCAAAATACAAGAAAGATATTAGATTTATATCCATCAGTGTCGACGACATTTCTGATTTGGAAGTTAAAGTTGTACCATTTCTTAAAAATCAAAAGGTACAGTTTGAAAGTTACTTATTGAAGGTAGTTGAACCTGAAGATTTTATAAATTTTTTAGATGAGGATTGGAGTGGAGCAGTACCCGCAACTTTTATTTACGATAAGAATGGTAAACAAACTGAAGCGTTAATTGGTAAGCAGAGTTTTGAAATGTTTGAAAAAGCCGTTAAAAAAGTGATCGAATAAGATCATTTTTTTGTCTTAGGTTTGAATGATTTTGTTATAAAAATTATCCCAGCTATTACAAACGGAATACTCAACAGTTGTCCCATATCTAAAATCATTCCTCTTTCAAAGGTGGATTGATTTTCCTTTAGAAACTCAACAAAGAATCTAAAAGTAAAAACAAGCACCAGAAATAATCCGAAAAGAAATCCACCCCTATCCTTTTCCAATCCCTTATAATAAATGAATAAAAGTATTAGAAAGATAATTAAATAGGCAATGGATTCGTAAAGTTGTGTCGGATGTCTGGGAAGATCATCCACTGATGTGAAAATGAACGCCCATGACACATCGGTTGGCTTTCCAATAATTTCCGAATTAAAAAGATTCCCCAACCTGATAAACGTTCCGGCAAGAGCAACGACAATCACAATTCTATCAATTATCCATAGAAATGAATAATTTTTTTTCTTTTTTGAAAATAAGTACACGGCAATCAAAATACCGATTGCTGCACCGTGACTTGCCAAACCACCTTCCCATACTTTGAAAATTTCAATTGGATTTGATAAATAATAAGCAGGATTATAAAACAAACAATGTCCTAGTCTTGCACCGATCACTGTACCGAAAATCATATAAACTGAAAGTTGCTCAAGGTCGGGTTGTGGCCTACCTTCTTTTTTAAATATCCAGGTCATAATAAAATAACCAGCTACAAAAGCCATAGCGAAAAGAAGACCATACCATCTTACTGAAACTGGTCCAAGATGAAAAATTTCCGGAGTAACACTCCATTCAATAAAAGCTATTAACATAAAAAAGTTTTTAGATTATTAATTATCTGAAGTAAAATACGAATTTGTTTCAAGATTTTGAATTAATACAAGTTTTAACTTTTCTTAAATCGGCCTCTTCGCTTTGGTTTTGTTTTCGCTTCTTCTGCTAACTTAACACATTCTTCATAAGAAAGTGAAGCAGGATCAAGATCCTTTGGAATGCGCACATTCTCTTTCCCAGCCTTTAAATATGGTCCCCATCTTCCGTTTAGTATTTGAAAATCAGGATTCTCTTCAAAAGTTTTAATTAGTTTCTCTGCATCTGCTTTCTTTTTTGCTTCGATAGCAGATATTGCTTCATCTATTTCAATATCGTGTGGGTCATACTGATTTTTTATTGAATAGAATTTACCATCATACCTAACGTAAGGACCAAATCTGCCAATCGCTGCAACGACTTCAAGTCCATTATACATTCCAACTACTCTTGGTAATTTGAATAAATGTAATGCTTCTTCCAGGGTTATGTTTTCAAGCTTTTGTGTTTTTCTCAATCCAGCATACTGTGGTTTATCATTTTCATCTTTAGGATTGCTCAATGCAGCAACAGGTCCAAATCGAGCCATTCGCACAGAGACTTGTTTGCCAGTTGACGGATCAGCTCCCTAATATTCTTTCTCCGGCTGCTCTTTCTGAATTTTCAATAGTGTGTTCAACTTTTTCTTTAAAAGGAAAATAAAATTCCTTAAGCATTTCGTGATAATCCATTTCTCCGTTTGCGATTTCGTCCAATTCCTCTTCAATATGTGCTGTGAATTTAAAATCCATTATTCGAGGAAAGTGTTCAAGCAGAAAGTCATTTACGATCATTGCAATATCATATGGAAATAATTTCCCTTTATCCGCTCCTGTAATCTCGGTTCTCTTTTCACTCTTGATTTTTTTAGAACTATCTAGTGTTAAAACAGAATATTCACGTTCAGTTCCTTCTCTCTCTTCTTTATGAACATATCCTCGTTTCTGTATTGTACTGATTGTGGGTGCATAAGTAGATGGTCTTCCAATCCCAAGCTCCTCTAATTTTTTTACAAGACTTGCTTCAGTATATCTTGAAGCAGGTCGTGTAAATCTTTGAGTAGCAGTAATTTCGGCGAATGAAACTTTTTCACCTTTAGAAATATCAGGTAGAATTCCACTTTCTGCATTCTCACCATTTTCATCGTCTGTCGATTCAAGATACACCTTCAGAAATCCATCAAACTTTATTACTTCACCTTTTGCAACAAATTTCTTTTCTGCCTTGCTCACATTTATCTTTAATGTAGTTCTCTCCAGTTGTGCATCGCTCATTTGTGATGCAATGGCTCTCTTCCATATCAAATCGTACAAAGCTTTTTCTTCCTTCGTACCTGTTACTTTCTCTACACTAAAATCAGTTGGCCGTATTGCTTCGTGAGCTTCCTGGGCTGATTTCGACTTTGTTTTAAACTGTCTTTTATGCGAATAATTTTTTCCATATTCAGATTTTATTTGTTGTTCTGCTGCATCAATTGCAATTTCAGATAGATTCACTGAATCAGTACGCATATAAGTAATCTTACCAGCCTCATATAATTTTTGTGCTACCATCATTGTACGTGCAACAGAATAGTATAATTTCCTGCTCGCTTCTTGTTGAAGAGTTGAAGTAGTAAATGGTGCTGAGGGAGATTTTTTTGCAGGTTTCTTTTCAAGACTTTCTATAGAAAACTCTGAACCTTTGCAGTTCTCAAGAAATTCCTCGGCTTCTTTTTGTGTATCAAAATAATCAGGAACTTCCGCTTTGAACTCGGTCTTTTTACCATCTTTATCTGTGGCTTCAAAAATTCCGATAATTTTAAATCTGGATTGAGTCTTGAACGAATCGATCTCTCTTTCACGATCGACAATTAATCTTACTGCAACTGATTGTACTCGTCCCGCCGATAATTTAGGTTTTACTTTCCTCCAAAGAATAGGTGAAAGTTCAAAACCGACTAACCTGTCAAGAATTCTTCGGGATTGTTGAGAATTAACAAGATTATAATCAATCCCTCGTGGATTTTTTACTGCATTAAGAATTGCCGGTTTAGTGATTTCAGAAAAAACAATTCTTCTGATTTTTTTCTCAGGCAATTCCAAGACTTCTTTCAAATGCCAGGCAATTGCTTCTCCTTCACGGTCTTCATCAGTTGCAAGCCAAACTGTTTCAGATTTGTCCGATAATTTTTTTAACTCTTTAACTCTTGCTTTTTTATCTTCAGGAACTATATAGTCGGGAGCGAAATTGTTTTCAATATTAATTCCTTTATCTTTTTTCTTTAGATCTCTTACATGGCCATAACTGGATGTAACAAGAAAATCTTCTCCAAGATATTTTTCAATCGTACTTGCCTTAGCCGGTGATTCAACTATTACTACGTTTTTTGACATACTTTTTTCTATTTAGTGAAAAGTCTCAATTTTGACGGGGCAAATTAAGTTATATTTGAATAGAATTTCAAAGTAATTAATTAATTGTGCTCTTATGTCCTGAATTTCAAAGAAATCAATGATATCATTTTTTATATTATTCTGATTTTTGTTCAAAATGAATTTTAATATTTATTTAAAAAGTTTTTAAACTTCTCGCAATACCATTTATTGTAATTATAAAAGTTTATCAACTACTTGTTTCTCCCCTAATGCCACCTTCCTGTCGATTTACACCAACATGTTCACATTATAGTTTGGAAGCGTTGAAAAAGTATGGATTATTTAAAGGCGGATGGTTGAGTTTCAGAAGGATTATTAGATGTCATCCATGGGGCGGTAGTGGGTATGATCCTGTACCGTAGTTTGAATTAAAGCTATGACCAGAAGAATGAAGTTTGCTTTTCGCAAATTTATAAAACGGCTGCCTAAAATTATTCTGAAAATACTGCTCACATTTATTTTTCTTTCAATATTGTCAGTTGTGCTACTTAAATGGATAAACCCATTTACATCGTCAATTATGATTCAGAGGAAAATTGAAGCTATCGTTACTTTAAAAGAACGACAGATGATAGCTTATGAATGGTTCAGTTATAATCATATATCAAAACAGATGGCACTTGCTGTGGTTGCTGCAGAAGATCAAAATTTTCCCAAACATTTTGGATTCGACTTTGAACAAATAAATAAAGCTCTTGAACAGCATGAGCGAGGGAGGAGACTAAGAGGAGCGAGCACGATTACTCAACAAGTTGCAAAAAATCTGTTTCTTTGGGAAGGGAGAAGTTTTATAAGGAAAGGATTGGAGGCATATTTCACAGTATTAATAGAATTATTTTGGAGTAAAGAGAGGATACTAGAAGTATATTTGAATATTGTTGAGTTAGGTGATATGATTTTTGGTGTTAGTGCAGCAAGCCAGATTTATTTTAAAAAGTTACCAGACACACTGACTAGAAATCAGGCTGCACTACTTACGGCTACGATCCCAAATCCAAAACGATTTTCTGCAAGACGACCTTCCGGTTATGTTCTGAGACGCCAAAACTGGATACTTGGTACAAATGAGTTTATTGGGAGGAACTGCCTATCTGAATAATCTTTAAATCGGGAAAATAAAAAACCCCGTAAATGGTTTTATTTCATTAAGATCATTTTCTTTGTATCAACGAAATTACCAGCATTAATTCTGTAAATGTAAATACCGGAAGCCAGGTTCTGGGCATTAAATTCTAACTCATACTCACCCGCATTTAAATTTTCATCTATAAGGGTTGAGACCAATTCACCCAAAACATTATATATTCTTAAACTTACATCAGCTTCATTAGGGATTGCAAACTTCATTTTTGTAATAGGATTGAATGGATTAGGATAATTTTGGCTTAGAATATAATTAAAGGAATTCATTTGTTTCCCTGAGTTAACTAAAAGTTTTTTTATTGATTCATTCGTTATCGTAAATTCCTCACCTGAGTTTGTATCAGCTTCTATTATTTTACCGGATTCATCTTTCAATTCAATGTTTATATTTTCAACTTTTATTTTAACTGGATATCTAACCCCATTCATAATTATAGATTGAATCCCATTTTCGATACTTTCAGCAACTCTTCCACTTCCGAACCTTATATCAAACAAATCATTTGGTGGAGTAGGTGGCAATTCATATAAATTCAAATCTGTATCATCATTTATTAAATACAATGAAGAGGATTTTCCATCGTTATCAGTTAGTATTATTTTTCCCCAATTATCCTTGTAATATTCGACCTCATTTTCAACTGCTTTCAATATTGTTCCGTTGAAATTTATTTGTCCTGGTCCAATTAATTTTACAAGATATGCTCGCCCTGGTTTTAAACTATTCGCAACTTGATATGGTTCTATATAGGTATAGATCTGTCCGACGATAAGTCCCGGAGGAGTAGTTGTAATTTGATTGGTTTGAACTTCCTTTTCAAATCCTCCTATCGTATTCCATCCTGATGATACAATAATCGGTGTATTTAGTACCCTCTCTATCCCAACTGCAGGCCATTCATCGCCTGTATTATAAATGTTAGCTCCATTATGTTTCATCCAATATCCTTCGCCTGGTGTTGTAGTTGTTACAGGCACATGGTAACCTGAAACGAGCTTATATACATTTTGGTTGGAGGACTTTGCTGGCCACCAAATATTTACTCCCTGTCCATCTGGATTTATTCCTGGGACGGATACCAAATTCCATCCATCCTTAACTTCAACTTCCAACCCAAAATTGCCTTCAAATATGCCCGTTCCCCACTGTGTAATATTATCAGCATCATATATTCCCCAGAATGCACTTGTCAAATTCCAGGACAATCCCGGCTCTATTTTTGATCAATTATAATTTCAAATTTTATCGATGACAACATCTGTCCAACCTGGACTCTGTGCAACGACTGTTCCATTGTTATTATTGAATGAAAGGTAAATCAATGTTGATCCAAATCCTATTCTTCATTGGTTTTGTTATGGTTGCGGACGAGTAGTGACCATCATCAAAATTATTAAAAATGTAATTAACATCTTTTAATCGGAGTATTGGTGAAACTTAACGGCATTAGTATCGAAACTGACTACAATTGTAGCACCACCTAGATCATCAGTTCCAGTATTTGTGTTGATTTGCACTAGTACAGTAACTTCTGAATTGCTTGTACTAATAATAGTAAATCGCCCATTTACCGTTGTTGGCAAAATAGAAAAAGCAGAAAAGAATATTAAAAACCCCGTTAAGTACAGAAATAGTTTCATAGTTCTCTCCAAGACTCAAATAGTTTGCATCATATTCGAGGGAAACCCGAACTCTTAATTATATTGACTTATCAGAAATAATAGAATTGAGGTAAGCACAGCTTCAATCCATTATTTTTGCACTACATTGATGGTTACGCCGGTCGTTAGGTAGGTGATAACCATCAACTACGCTAACTTATTATACAAATTAAAGTTTCGTGACCAAAATTTTTGGTCAAATTTTATTCCATAAATCGCAACTAATTATAATTATCAATTGTTTAATTTTTTAAGAATCACCAGATATCTTTTTTGATTAATGGAAAACTTCACTTATCCATTCTTTGATGTGAGAAGTTGTATAGAGTTGAGGATTAATCTTTGATAATTAAATCCTCCGGTAATATTTTTTTATAATTCGATTTCTCAAGATAAAAATTGATACTTGGAAAAATGAGCACTCTTGGAGGTACATCCTACCTAAAAAATCTTTAAGGCTTCGAATAGACCAATTATTTCATTAATACCATCTTTTTTGTATCAACAAAGTTGCCAACCTTAATTCTATAAATGTAAATCCCAGAAGCTAAGTTAATCTCACCATCATTTGCATTCATCTCTACTTCATACACTCCCGGCTCCTTCTGCTCATCCACCAATGTTGCCACTTCATTGCCGAGGACATCATAAACCTTCAACTGAACTGACTACGCGTCTGTGCTGATCCAATTGATGGTATTTTATATTTTATTTTTGTACTTGGATTAAATGGATTTGGATAATTCTGTGAAAGTTCATAAGTCGATGGGAAAGTATTTATTTCAATAATTTGGGAATATTGGTAAGAACCATCATTATCTATTGACTTTAATCGATATCTTATAATTGGAAATCTGTGAGATGAATAATCAGTAAAGCTATATTCAACCAATGAATTTGGGTCACCATAACTTTCAACAAACCCAATTACTTCCCATTCTTCTGAATCTTTATACGATTTTTGAACCTCAAAACCAGCATTATTCAATGAAGAAGCGGTCTTCCATTCTAACAAAACATTATCATCTGGAAGAAGAGTCCCAGTGAAGGAAATGAGTTCAACAGGGAGTGGACCAAACAGGTCTTCAAATTGACCAGTTTGCCACATAGTTGCATTGTTAGCATCATAAATCCCCCAGAATGGACTTGTAGTAAGCCAGATAAGAGAAGCCATACCACTTGTATCAACTACATCGAAATGAATTGTAACAACATCTGTCCAGGCATGGTTGCTGTGCTACAATAGTTCCATTATTATTGCTGCTGAAAGGCAAATCGATATTTACCCAAATCTGGTTTGACATCGGTCTGGTTACAGTTGCTGTTGAATAATTATCAGTGCAAAAGTTGTGGAAAGTATAGTCTACATCTTTAACAGGATTACCAGTAAAATGGATTGCGGTAGTATCAAATTTAAAGACGATAGTTGCACCGCCAAGATCATCTGTTCCGGAATTTGTATTTATTTGCAAAAGGACTACAAATTCAGAATTATTTAAACTTGTGACAGTAAATCTGCCATTAATTGTTGTCGGGTGGATGAAATAAGAAGAAAAGAATAGAGTTATCCCGACAAAGGATAAAAATAATTTCATAGTTCTCTCCAATACCTTAAAGAGGTTGCATCATACTCGGGTAAAACCCGAACTCTTTATTATTGACTTATCAGATAAAACAGAAAAGAAGTCAGCACAGAAATAATTTTAAACTTTTGAATCACATTGATGGCTATATGGTTCGTTAGGTAGGTAATAACCAACAATTAAGTTAAATTTTACTTAATGTAAAAATAAAACTTTTGTGATTAATATTTTTGGTCAAATATTATTCCACAAATCGCAATTGATTATATATCTACAAAATATTTAAGATCACCATTCTTTAATAATATTTTTTTCGAATAGTAGAGAGATTTTTATTCTTTTTCTTGGATGTGGGAACTCAATATTTAAGGACAAAGCCAAATAGGTGAAAATGTTAGACTCACAAGATTGTAAGTTCAGATACAACTACGAAAATAAAAAACCCCATCAAAATTGATTGGGGTTTTACCCTCACTTTCAGACAACAGCTTTCAAACTTTGTTTATCTTATCGCCCGTATTTTCAAATACAATGATATTGAGAGTGCAATAAAAATTGCTATGTAAAAAATAAGCATAACATATCCTCAATAATTGGAATGTGATACTCTTAAAGCCAATTACAATGCCAATCTACTATAACATTATGTGAAAAATTCCTTAGGTGTGATGTCTCTTATTGAATATTGCTACGATTAAATGTTCATTTATGAACCATTCGTCCTACATATGACAATATTGATTTAAAGCAAGAATATATTTAAGAACTTTTTAATTCTTGATTCAAAAATCAAATAATAAAGCTATACACGACTTATTAAAGGGTGCGGTCCATTTTTTTTACTTTGTTAATTTATTTGCGTTTACAAAGTCGTCTCTTGCACCTTGAATATCACCTAATCTTACTCTGAGAGTGGCCCGGTTGAAGTAGGCCTTTGGGTCCTCAGGATCAATTTCTATTGCTTCTGTAAAATATCTAATTGCAATTTCCAATTCACCTAGATCGGCTTTTTCTACTCCAATTATGTTTAAAGGAATTGAAGATCGATTTTCTATTAAATTATTGTAATTCATTTTCGTACCTCTTTCAATAAAATATCTATTTACATGTTTTAATGAAATTATTTTTATCTTGAATATCATTTAGGTTAGTCTGATCGAATCAATAGTCTTTTGCACTTTTACTGAAATACCTGAATGATCAAACTCATCTGCAAGCTGATTAACCAAACCATAATTATCTTTAAAGATACCAGACTTTTTTAATTCAAAAAGTACATGATGAGCTCCTCGTCGCAAAAATGGTGAATCAGGATTTTTAAGCATTTCTTGTAGTAAAGGAACAACAACGAATTTACCGAGATTTATAAGTCCTTCAGCTGCTAACCATCTGATACTAAACTCCTCATCCTCAAGTGCATTCATTAAAACATCCAGAGTTTCATTGCTGCCTATCTGAACAATAGTAATAATAGATTCCCATCTTACGCTTTCATCTTTACTTTGGGCAAGCTCAATCAAAAAATCCAAACTCGGTTCACCTATTTCAACTAATTCTTCCCGGGCTTTTTTCCTTAAAATAAAATTCTTACTTAGCAGATCTCTTGTCAATTCAGGAATTGATTGAAATGATCTCAATCCAATAGATTCTTGACTGGTACGCATAATTATATCTCCTTATTAATTATTATTAATTAGTTAAAGAACTTGTGATTTATAGAAATAAACTTTTATATAATCTGTAATGAAGAAAGCTATGAGTGCATATGCCCAAATAAACAAACTCATCCCCAGGCTAATCGGAGTTACAAACCATCCGAACACTGCAAATAACGTAGCTAATATCTTTGTTATAATGGCTGACCAAAGCAGCGATCCGGATGGTTTAATCTCCCAGAAATGACCTTTCGTTCGGGAAAGGAAAATGGTCAAATGTCCAGCTATAGCCAATTTTAGGAATACAAATGTTTGTAAGGCACCCTGCTGAAGATTTAACACATCCTTTCCCAAATAGAATATAAAGAATGAGGAAAACACACCGATTATACCGAGTAAAGTTCCTAGACCTAAAACGGTTTTCATATCCCATCGTTCGGGTTTTTTGGAATAAATAACGTTGTCTGTTGCAATTGCGATGATCGGGGCATCGTTTAACAATGCCAGTAAAACTATCATAACGGCAGTAACCGGATAAAAATTAAAAACTAAAATTGATAGTGCAATAAAAAACAGAACCCGAACAGTTTCAGCAATTCGATAAATGGAATAACTCTTCATTCGCTGAAATATTTTTCTGCTTTCCTTTAGTGCATCAATAATTGTGGATATGCCTGTCTCTGTTAAGACAATTGACGCCGCAGATTTTGCCGCATCTGTTGCCCCTGCTACTGCAATTCCGCAATCAGCAGCTTTTAAAGCTGGCGCATCATTTACACCATCTCCGGTCATTCCAACAATATGGTTTAACTTCTGAAACTCTTTAACGATTTTGTATTTATGTTCGGGAAAAACCTCAGCGAATCCATCAGCATTTTCAATTTGCTCTTCAACGAGATGCGATTCCATATTTTTAAGTTTCTCTGCTGGAAGAATATTTGATCTCAGACCAAGTTTGTTAGATATTTGTCTTGCAATTGCCATATTATCACCGGTCACCATCTTAATGTCAATCCCTGCTTCTCTTGCTTCATCTATTGTTTCTTTGGCATCATCTCTTGGTGGATCATATAGTGGAATAAATCCAATCAGATTCCATGCGTTATCGTTATAAGAACTTGCAACTCCTATAACTCTATATCCCATTTTTGCGAAATCATTAATTTTACTCTGAAAATCATTTCCATCATTTAATTCAGCTTTACATTTCTCAATAACAACCTGGGGAGCTCCTTTAATTACATTAATGGTTTTGCCTGATTTATCTTGCACGATTGCTTCGGTTCTTTTTACAACAGGATCAAAAGGAGTAAACTTTAATTCTTTAAAAGATTTAATATTCTTTTTAAGCACTTCATTTTCTTCCATCTTATTAAGGATGGCATTATCAATTTGATCATTATCTTCTTTTCGAGATGCCAATGCTGCATACAGGATTACTTCATTGGAATCATATTCGCCAACAGGAAATGGTTCCCCAATTGTTAACTGGTTTTTAGTTAAGGTACCAGTTTTATCTGAACATAGAATATCCATTCCAGCCAACTCTTCTATTGAAGCTAGTTTACTAACAATTGCTCCTCTTTTTGTTAATTTGATTGCACCTATTGCCATTGTAATTGTAAGAACGGCTGGTAATGCAACGGGAATTGAAGCTACGGTAAGAATCATAGCAAAGCGAAGTGTTTCAAGAATATTGTCGTGCCTGAAGAGGGATACAACAATAATTATTGCGACGAGCACTAAAGCCAATACTATTAAAAAGTTTCCTATTCTGATAACTGCTTTTTCGAAGTGACTTTTAGCTTTGGCTTCACCAACCAATTTTGCAGTTTTACCAAAAAAAGTATTAGCACCTGTTGAAGTAACTACTGCATTACATTCTCCGCGAACAATGACGGAACCTGAATAAGCAGGATCCCATAATTTTTTACTAACCGACATTGATTCGCCCGTTAATGAAGACTCATCGCATTCAAGATAATCGCCATCAATAATTTTTACATCGGCAGGGACAATATCACCGAGTCTGAGTCTGACTACGTCCCCATTTACAAGTTCCCGTGATGGAATTATTTTCCATTCACCATCTCTTTTAACTCTCGCTTGTGGTGAAAGTTTTTTCTTCAACATTTCGATAGCATTGGAAGCTTTGCTATTATGCCAGAAACTGATGAGGGTATTCATCAGTAATAAAACTATTATTATAAAAAAGTCTGTAAAATGTCGGATGAGGAGGGAAAGTACTGCTGCAATTTCAATCATCACCGGAATAGGTCCCCAGAAATACGAAAAGAAATTTAGAAGAGGATTTACTTTTTTATCCTCAATTTCATTGAAACCCCCTTCATTATGTCTTTTTTCGACCTCAGTTTTGGATAATCCATCAAAACCAGTATTCAGATCTTCAAGGAGATCATTTACTTTGCTGGTTGCTACTACGTTTGTTGTACCGTTGTTCATTTTAATTTTTCCGTATTCACGCTACAACAATAAATCTGAATTATGAAGATTTTATGAAATTTGCTTTACCGCATTTTATTCCTGTAATTAACTTTTGCGCTGTCACAAACACTTAAAAAAAGCTTTTAATATAGAAAACTAAACCGGGAGTTGACCAGCATTCTGCTCTTCTTTTTAAAATGATTAAAACGTTGGGAGTTGAAAATTTATTATTTAGGAGATAATTCTTAGTAAGTAACTATTCAGCAAGAGGTAATTTAATAATAAATGAAGAACCTTTTTCTGTCTGGCTTTCGACAACAATTTCGCCGTTGTGTATATCCGTAATTAGTTTGACTATTGCAAGTCCCAATCCATTTCCACCAAGTTTTTTAGAGCGGTCTTTGTGAACCCTGTAAAATCTTCTGAATATATTTGGCAAATCATCGTCAGGGATGCCCATGCCATTATCTTTAATTTCAACGATTGCTAAGTTTGCTTCTTTTTTAACGGATAAATTAATTGTTCCTCCTTCCGGAGTATACTTAATAGCGTTATCAATTAAATTAAAAAACAATTGGTAAAGTCTTGCTCTATCACCCTGAACAAACGCCGGAGTTAGTTCAAATGTATTAATAGTTTGATTTTTTAATTCGGCAAGAACTGTTGCATTGTCTACAACTTCTTTTACTAATTTGGTCAGATCCAGTTTTTCAAAATCTGCTCTTAGTGGAGAATATTCTGAGTTTGATAACAGAAGTAAATTATTTATTAGTTTGGATAGTCTTGTAATAGTTTCAATATCCTTAACCAATTTCTCCTTGAACGTATCGGGCAACCCTTTATTACTTAGTTCATCTTCCCAATGGGTTCGAAGTACAGTGAGGGGAGTTTTTAGTTCATGTGCGGCATCAGCCATAAATTCCTGTTCTTTATTAAATGCTTCTTGAAGTCTATTCAACAGACCATTCAATACATTTGTCAACCTTCCAATTTCATCAACAGGATTTTCAACTTCTAATCTTTCACTCAAATTATCACGACTGATTTGCTGAGCTTGATGAATCAAACGATCAATTGGCTTTAATGATCTCTCAGTAAGAAAATATGAAAGAACCAAAATTAAAAGTGTTGTGATCCCAATACTGAAGAGTAGTACTGAGAGAAGTTTATCCATCGATTCATATATCTTTTCAAAAGATTGACCAATAATTACATATCCAACCTTTGTTTTTTCACTATGCAACTTACTACAGATTACTCTGAACACTGCTTCCTTTTTTATTCGTGTTGTGCCACTTAAGGTTGTATCAAGTCTAGCCAATGTCGTGTAGTTTGTGTCAACTTTACTATCAGGCAAATCAATTTTTGTAATGTGAACAGCCTTTGATTCGAAAATTCGCTTATCATTATTATCATATAGGATGATGTAATAGTTCGATAATTCAGTTTGTAAAAAGAATGGATGACTTAATATTTCAAAAGAATTCGTGTTTTCGTTAAAACTCAGTGATATGTCATCTCTCATTTGATCTAGTTCATCGTCAAGAGAATTCAATAGAACTTGTTTCATACCCAGGTATGTACCCAAACTAAAAATCAGAAGTAATACTAAGGACGCAAAAAAATACCATAAGACTAGCCTGGTGCGGATCTTCATTCAGATTCCTCAATCATAAATCCAATTCCCCGAACGGTTTTAATTATTTTTTCTGTTGAAAACTCGTCAAGTTTTTTTCTAATATTTTTCACATGAACATCTACGAAGTTTGTCATACTGAACAAATCGAAGTTATCTCCCCACACATATTCAGCAATTGCAAGTCTTGAGAGCACTCTATTTTTATTGTAGAGTAAAAGTTCTAGAATAGAATATTCCTTTGGAGTGAGATTTATCATTTGATTTTTAATAAATGCTTCACGTTTTGTTGTGTCAAGTAAAAGCTCCCCGGCTTTCAACGATGCTTTTTTTTCATCACTATTTCTTCTTAGCAAAGTTCGTATCCTGGCTAGCAGTTCAGGTATTGCAAATGGTTTTATTAGGTAATCATCTGCCCCCGAATCAAGTCCTTCAACCCGATCATCAATACTGTTTTTTATTGTGAGTATAAGAACTGGAGTTTTAATATTCTGCCTTCGCAATTCTCTTAAAACTTCGTATCCATTTAATTTTGGCATAAGAATATCAAGTATCATTAAATTGTATTCTTCATTAAGTCCTTTTTTCAATCCCTGCTCACCGTCCGAGGCAATTTCAGTTAGATATCCTTCCTTTGTTAAAATATCAGATATATTTCTGGCGAGTGATTCTTCGTCTTCTATTATTAAAATTCTCATTTCATGTAATGTAAGAAAAAAATTAATTACTCATCGAAAATAAAATATCATCACAACTTTTTACAATTTTACCTGCATATAAACTTGTCACCTGTCTGAGAGTCATTGCCTGATCGAAATCTGTAAGAGAAGAAATTCCATTTGCAGGTATAACTAAATTATACCACCGTAATCCTGCAGAAGCAGCTGTGTGAGCAACACAAATATTGCTTACTGTTCCCACTATTACAAGGTTTTGAATATCCCAGACGTGAGTAAGATAATGTTCAAGTGGTGTTTCATAAAACCCATCGTATCTGTTTTTCTCAATAACCAAATCACTTTTTGCTGGCATGAGTTCATCTATAATTTGCCATCCATAACTACCTTTTTTACAATGTTTTGGCCAGATTTTCCATTCTTTATCATCATCAAAGTGAGTGTCCTGTGTATAGACGATTTTAACTTTTTCCTTTCTTGCCTGCTCAACAAGATGATCAATGTTTTCAATCGTTTCTTTTGCTGCAGGTACGAATAAACTACCATCGTCCCTCACAAAATCATTCTGCATATCTACTATTATCAAAGCTGTGTTCCCCGGATTAAGTAGAATATTTTTTTCAAATTTCATTTCCGGAACTTCTACATTATTTCGGGGAATAAAATTAATGCTCATAACATTTCTCCAAAAAGTAATAAATATTTTTAACTTCCTAAACCTATCCAATTGGATAAGATTCACAAGTATGGCGTTCTATATTACAATTTTATCTTTGTTTTTATAGTTTACATTACAAAGATGAAATAATATAAGAGAAAGAAAATGTTAAAAAAATTCAATCAGAAAGTAACAGAAGGGTTTTTATTTATTGATCAGTATGAATTGGTAATGGCACAGCTGTACTTCAAATTGGGAATTCACGAGCAGCAGGTCCAGTTTGAACATTTTTTTAGAGAATATCCGGATTATGGTTCACATAAAGCTGGTTATTGTATAAATGCAGGTCTTGAATGGTTCATTGATTGGATGACAAATACTTCAATTACCGAAGATGATATTGATTTATTAAAACAAAGTAAAACAACTACGGGTGAAAGACTTTTTGCAGATGACTTTTTAAAGTGGCTTATGGAGAATGGTAACTTTTCAAAAATAAATATGAGATCAATTCCTGAAGGGAGGGTAATCCATCCTAATGTTCCCATAAACGTAGTAAACGGACCACTTGCAATTGCACAAATGCTTGAGACATCATTGCTGAATCAAATTAACTATCAAATTTTGATTGCAACAAAAGCATCACGAATAAAGGAAATAGTTCAAGACCAATCGGTGCTTGAGTTTGGCGCACGTCGAGCACACGATCGTGGGGCAAATGCCGGAACTAGAGCTGCATTAATCGGCGGTGCTGATTTTTCTTCAAACGTTGGTATTTCTTATGAATTGGGATTTCCACCAAAAGGAACCCACGCACATAGCATGATCCAAATGTTTCTTGCGCTTGGGAAAAGTGAATTGGATGCTTTTGAAGCTTTTGCAGAACTGTATCCTGATGATTGTATTCTGTTGATTGATACGATTGATACACTTAATAGCGGATTGCCGAATGCAATAAAAGTATTTGACAAATTGAAACGGAAAGGGCATAAGCCCGGAGGAATAAGATTAGATTCTGGTGACTTAGCATACTTAACTATTACTTGTGCGGTCGAACTTGATAAAGCAGGATTTCCTGAAACCAAGATAGTTCTTTCTAATGAGCTTGATGAATTAAGGATTTGGCAGATTTTATCTCAAATTAAAAAGGAAGCATCTTCCAAAGGTGCAAATTCTGATAAAATAATTAAGCGACTAATTTTTGGAGTTGGTACAAACCTGGTGACGTCAAGCGGAGACTCTTCTTTAAGTGGAGTTTACAAAATTGCTGTGGTAAAAAATGATGGGAAATGGCAACCAACACTAAAACTTTCCGAAACAGTTAAAAAAATGACACTTCCTGGTGAAAAGCAAGTATGGAGAATAATTGAAAAGTCAGGAAAAGCAACAGCGGATTTAATTTGTTTAGTTGGAGAAGAACCCTCGGGCTGGCAAAAGAACTTACATTAATTAATGTATTAAAGATGAAGAAAGGAGAAAAATTCAAAAAGATAATATTGAAAAATTAGATCCATTATTAATTAATATTATTAGTGATGGAAAACTAAATTATAATTTTCCAACAATTATCAAATTAAGAGAATGTAAGGACAGAGATTTAAGTCTATTAGATTTCGGTGTTAAAAGAATGATTAATCCACATCATTACCAGGTTTCAATATCAAAGGAAATGTTCAAATTAAAGCAGAAACTTATAAATAAAATAAATGGCAAAAGCTTTTACAATATCATTCAATGAATCAGCAAAAAAAAGATCAAATTTAACAGTAGTATTTGTACAAATCTAAATTGAAAAGAAGTCAGCTTTATTAAAAAAGATGATATTTTTACAAAAGCGAACTATTTTCGTATTCTGAACAGATGCTTTCGCCAAACCTACTCACCTGCCACGCAAAAATGGATCCAATTGTTAAATTAGGATCAAAGAAGAAAAATCAATGGGTAAAAAGAGATTCACAGAATAAAAAACGGAGAAAATAAAAATGGGTAAAGCTGATATAGGATTAATTGGATTAGCCGTAATGGGTGAGAATTTGATCCTAAATATGGAAAGTCATGGATTCACAGTTACTGTTTACAATCGAACCGTTGAAAAAGTTGATAGTTTTATAAACGGTAGAGCAAAAGGAAAAAATATTATTGGTTGTCATACTATTGAAGAATTAATTGCAAATTTAAAATCACCCAAAAAAGTAATGCTGATGGTAAAAGCTGGTAAACCAGTTGATGATTTTATTGAGTTGCTTCTTCCATATCTTGAAAAAGGTGATATTATTATTGATGGTGGAAATTCTCATTTTCCGGACACAGCAAGAAGAACACAATATTTAGAGAGCAAAGGATTACTTTATATCGGGACTGGAGTATCGGGCGGAGAGGAAGGTGCGCTTAAGGGACCATCCATTATGCCTGGTGGTTCACATGATGCATGGAACATGTTAAACCAATTTTTCAGTCTATGTCTGCAAAGGTAGAAGATGGAACTCCTTGCTGTGATTGGGTTGGTGAAAACGGTGCCGGACATTTTGTAAAAATGGTGCACAATGGAATTGAGTATGGAGATATGCAATTAATCTGTGAAGCGTATCAGATAATGAAAGATCTTCTTGGCTTGAGTTACGATGAAATGTATAACGTATTCAAAGAATGGAATGAAGGGGAACTTGATAGTTATTTAATCGAAATCACAAGAGATATTTTGAATTATAAAGAAAATGGTAAGCCTCTGGTTGATTTCGTCCTTGATACAGCAGGTCAAAAAGGAACGGGAAAATGGACAGTGCTGGCATCGCTTGATGTGGGTGCACCATTGACCTTAATTGGTGAGGCTGTTTATGGAAGAACACTATCCGCTCTTAAAGAAGAACGGGTTGAAGCATCAAAAGTACTTACTGGCCCAAAAGCAAATTTCGAAGGTGATAAAAAACAGTTTATCAATGATTTAGGAAAAGCGCTCTATGCATCCAAAATTGTTTCTTATACTCAGGGCTATGTGTTGATGAGATATGCAGCAAAAGAATATGGTTGGAATCTCAACTATGGAGGTGTTGCCTTAATGTGGCGAGGTGGATGCATCATTCGTTCTATATTTCTCGGAAAGATTAAAGAAGCCTTTGATAAAAATCCTAAGCTATCAAATTTACTTCTCGATCCATTTTTTAAAGAAAAAATTGAATCATCGCAGGAAGCCTGGAGAAGAGTTGTTGCAGCATCAGTCACAAACGGAATCTGGATTCCAGCTTTGTCAACCGCTCTTAATTATTTTGATGGAATAAGAAATTCTCGTTTGCCTGCAAATCTTCTTCAAGCGCAAAGGGATTATTTTGGGGCACATACTTATGAAAGAGTTGATAAACCAAGAGGTGAGTTCTTTCATACAAACTGGACAGGAAGAGGAGGCGATACTGCTTCTTCCACATATAATGTTTAATTAGAAAATATAAATTAAAAGGAGTTGATTTTATGGATGTCCGATATTCACCGGATCAGAATGGATTTAAAAAATTCACCACTGATGAATTACGCAAATCATTTTTAATTGATTCATTGTTTGTTCAAAATAAAATTCCATTAGTTTATTCTGATATTGATAGATCAATTACAGGATCAGCAGTTCCTGTTGGAAAGACGCTTAAGCTTACTGCGTCTAAGAAAGAAATGGCAGCAGAATAATTTTTTAGAAATTGATAAATATGCTTCCGTCCCAACCTGTCCGGATTTTGCATCCACACCTTCGGGGGGAATACCTAGACTTATTTCAGCATCTTTTTCATTTCCGAGTAGAACATCAAACACTACTTCGGGTAATACTTTTTTAGCCTTCTGTCCTTATTTTTATAGATTCTCACGATAGTTTAAATCGTTCGAGATAATGCTTCCTTTTGCACTCCTTGCCGTTTTTTTACATCGAGATAACCTATATAAACTAATTGACTTATAATTAAAAATTTTACAATCTTCATACAATAAATTAAATGAAATTACCCAGGGTGGTAACGATTCAGAAGAACTCAAGATTTATTATCTACTTCGTCTATTTTTGTGTATTATTGATATATGCAACCAGTAACAGTTGATGAATTAAAAAAGGTGATCGCATTAAGCGATTTGCCAGATGAACATATTCAATGGATTTTAGATCATTCAGAATCTATTGAATATGAAGAAGGTGATGTTGTAGGAAAAACCGGAGATCCGGTTGATTGGATGTTTTTCTTTATTGAAGGTAAAGTAGATTATTACCGGAACATAAATGGTAAGCTGGTTTATTACCATTATTTTACGAATGATGTGGAAACAGGAGGAGTAACTGGTTTACTTCCTTATTCAAGGATGAAAACATATAATGGTAATGCGATAGTCAGCGATAAAATTCGTGGGATCCGGATGCATAAGGATTTCTTTAAAGAACTTGAGCAACTAAATCCGGATTTTATCCAGCGGCTCATCGGTTATATGACGGAACGTGCAAGATTATTTGCAACAACTCAATTGCAGCATGAGAAAGTAAGTGCGCTTGGTAATCTGGCCGCCGGTATTGCACACGAACTTAATAATCCGGCATCAGCAATAAACAGAATATCCTATGAATTAAAGAACAGATTATTTCTGAATATTGAGCTCACAGAAAAAATGCTCAAACAAAATATTAATGCAGACCATATTCAATCCCTGAGGAACAAAATTGAAATAAAAGACAATACTCTAAAACAAAAACTGAGTGCACTTCAAAGAATGAAAAATGAGGATGGGTTGATGGAGTGGCTTGAGAATAAGGGGCTACCCACTGATCAACAGGTTGTTGAAACTTTTACTGATGCTGGTTTTTCCAGCGATGATCTTGAAACTTTATCTGACAATATTCCAAAAGAAGATCTAGTCCAAATTTTGCTGTGGATAGAAAATTTACTCAGTTCCCAGAGAATAATTAAAGATCTGGCTGAAGCTTCTACTCGAATTTCAAATCTGGTGGGCGCTATTAAGAGTCACGTACACATGGATAGAACAAATGAAAAGCAGCCTACCGATATTCATAATGATATTGAAAACACACTGACTTTGCTTGGACATAAGATTCGAGAGAAAAATATTAGCGTGAAAAAGATTTTTTGCTCGGATCTTGCTGAAGTTCCGGTTTACATTGGTGAACTTAACCAGGTATGGACAAATATTATTGATAATGCAATTTATGCTCTTAATCAAGGAGGTGAACTTACGATAGAGACAACGTGTGATACAAAAAATGTGAATGTAAAGATCATTGATAATGGTAAAGGTATTCCGCCTGAAATTCAGTCACGAATATTTGATCCATTTTTCACAACAAAAAAAGTTGGTGAAGGAACAGGTATCGGATTAGATCTTGTCAAACGAATAATCAATCGCCACAATGGTGAGATAAAAGTACATTCAAAACCGGGTAGAACAGAATTTCTTATTTGTATCCCAATATCCTAAAATAAACTTATAAAGAATATGAAATTACCTTTTATAATTATTGTAGATGATGATGAACAAGTTTTAAGAGCTATACAGCGTGACATCCGAAATAAATATCATACTGAATATCGTGTTAGTGCTACTGACTCAGCCAATGAAGCTATAGAGCTGATCAAGGAATTAAAGCTGAAGAATGAAACAGTTGCATTATTCATTTCAGATCAACGAATGCCTGAAATGGAAGGCGTTGTATTTTTAGAAAAAACAAAGGAGATTTATCCGGAATCTAAATTAGTCCTGTTAACAGCATACTCAGATATTGATGTCGCTGTAAGAGCTATTAATAAATTAAAACTTGATTATTATTTGCTAAAACCCTGGAATCCTCCAGATGAAAAACTTTATCCTGTAGTAGATGATTTATTGGATGAATGGCAGGCTCAATACAAACCTGATCACGAAGGTATAAAAGTTATTGGTTTTCAATGGGCACCAAAATCCCATCGGCTTAAAGAATTTCTTTCAGGAAATTTAATTCCTTACTTATGGATGGATGTTGAAAACGATGAGGAAGCAAAGAAATATCTCGTAAGCACCAATTTAAAATTTGATGCCCTGCCTTTAGTAGTTTTAAAAGATGGAAGCTGGCTGAGCGATCCATCGTTACCTGATCTTGCCATACACATTGGACTTAAGCAAACTGCTTCAGAAAAAATGTATGATGTACTTATAATTGGAGGTGGTCCCGCGGGATTAGCTGCTTCTGTTTATGGTTCTTGTGAAGGACTAAAAACAATTTTAATTGAAAAAAGTAATCCAGGAGGCCAAGCAAGTAGCAGTGCAAGAATTGAAAACTATCTCGGTTTTCCAAAAGGTTTATCGGGAGCTGATCTCACTCGCAGAGCAATTACACAAACTTTACGTTTTGGAACTGAAATTCTAACTCCCAAAACAGTTCAGAACATTCGACTGAAGGATGGATACAAAATAACCGAAATGACGGATGGCTCAGAAATACACAGTAAAACTGTAATCATCGCGACTGGTGTTGAATATACCAAACTTCAAATTCCTGGATTGGAGAAATTTACAGGAGCCGGTGTTTACTATGGTTCAGCATCAGTAGAAGCACATGCCTGCAAGGGTGAAACCGTTTTTATTGTCGGAGGTGGTAATTCAGCTTGCCAGGCAGCTATGCATATTTCAAAGTTTGCTAAAGAAGTAATTATAGTTATCAGACGAGATTCAATAACGAAAACGGCAGCAAATTATTTAATAGAAAATATAAGCCAAACACCAAACATTAAAGTTCAAACTGGTACTGAAGTCGTATCAGTGGATGGCGAGAAAGTTTTAGAAAAAATTACATTAAAAGATTCAACTACGGGTGAAGAAAAAACTGTTCCTGCAAAAGCACTCTTTATTTATATTGGGGCTAAACCCGGAACGGCATGGCTAAAAGAAATCGTTCTTAAAGATGAAAAAGGATTTATTATTACTGGTAATGAACTAGTCAAGGAAAAATCATTTAATAATTTTTGGAAATTGGAAAGGAAACCATTACTACCTGAAACAAGCATCCCCGGTATATTTGCTTCCGGTGATGTAAGGTCAACAGCATTGACCGGCATTTCCTCAGCAGTTGGTGAAGGTGCAATGGCAATTCGGTTTGTTCGCAAATATTTAGAACAGATGTAATTTTTTCTAAACAATAATTTTTTAATATATTCAAACAATTACTAGGTACTATCTATGCAAAAATTTATGATTATTTCACCACACACACATGATGAATGTACACTTGTTGTAAAACAAACTCTGGCAATAGGTTATCTCACTCATTTTTGGTGGGGATGCAAATCAGGTGATCATACAGGATACGCAATGATTGAAGCAGAGAACCCTGAAGAAGCTATGCTATCCATTCCAACAATGATCCGAAAAAAAGGAAGGGCAATTGGTCTAGTTCAATTTGACCCTGAAAAAGTTAAGCACTGGTAGAATCAGAATTCATTTTCAACTTGTATAAAATAAAATCCCACTCAGTAATTACCGAGTGGGATTGATTAGCAAAATAATCTTATTAATATAATTTATTTCATCAAAATCATTTTCTTCGTCTCAAGAAAACTACCCGCCTGAAGTGTGTAAAAGTACACACCACTGTTGAAATCTGCAGCGTCAAATACATAGTTATGAGCCCCAGCTGTCATATTTTGATTTAATAGCGAAGCAACTTCCTGACCAGTTACATCAAATACCTTCAAACTTACTTTTGAGTCTGTTGCAAGTGAGAAAGTAATATTTGTACTTGGGTTGAACGGATTTGGATAGTTCTGATCAAGACTGAATTCGTTTACTGTAATTACATCAACATCAACTTCACTTGAATATTCGAATGTTCCATCAAAGTCGATTTGTTTCAACCTGTATGTATAATGATTACTCTGTAAGTTCTGATCATAATAGGAATATGATTTTGGTTCTGATGTAGTTCCAAAACCAGGAATGAAACCTACTTGTTCATAATCTGAACCATCAGATTTTCTTTCGACACTAAATCCGCTGTTGTTCAATTCAGTTGCAGTCTCCCACAACAATTTAACATCACTGCCAGTAACTGAAGCAGTGAAGGATGTTAATTCAACTGGCAGAGGATCATTCCATGTTGCTGCTATTTCTGTTGCATCAAGTGCACGGCTGTAAAATCTAAATTCGTCTAGTAATGCCCCAACGGGGATACTGGTATTGACTGATGAATTATAACTTCCTACCTTTAATGGTGCAGCTGAAATAATATTTAAGGCTGATTGTGGTACTGTTGATTGCAATATACCGTTAACATATGCTCTTATTTCAGGAACAGTTGCATCATATACAAAATGGACATTTGTTGGTCCGGGAAGTACGCCGGTAACATCAACGTTCGCCATCCCGGTTCCGCGTAATGTTATATTACCTGTGCCCGCAGCTCCTGCACTGAAACACCTGAAGCTCGTCGTAATATCATTACCAAAAATATAACCGAATGTTCCTGCAGGATAATTATTTATCCATAAAGATATAGTCCAGCTTGAGGTTCCGGTATTCATGTTCCATCCTGTGTTAACAAAAGTTGTAGCACCGTTTCCTCCTGCACCGATTAGTGCATCACCAAACTGTCCTGTAGGTCCCATTGACTGTCCACCCAAAATTTGTGCATAATCAAGACCTTGGCCTGGAACTGCAAGATTTTGCGTTGTATCCAATCCGGTTTCATCAAACTTGTAGTATAACACTTCAGGAAAAGCTGCCATGTGAACATCAGATGCTTTTTGTATTAAATTATTCTGAATAGGTTCAATATTCGGCCTTAGTGTTTCTTGAATTAAGTTAACATTTCTAACAAAATATTGATCCTGAGAAGCTTGCTCTGAACTTAAATTGATCTCGTTTTGTGCATGTGTAAAACCAGCAAAAAAAACGCAGTAGAGAATCAAAGTGAAAAGTCGATTCATAAATACCTCCATTTTTATAAAATAGTTTGAGAAAGATAGTTGAGTAACCAATTGACAAATTGAAAAATTTCTCTCTAAAAGTCAACAAGGACTATCCTTTAAATTTATTGAGAGAATAGAATTAAAAGGTATAATTAGAGTTACTAGCTAATATATAGTCGTTCTCCAGCTACTGACTTCAACACTAAATTAAAATTCGTATTAAATCGTAAAAGAATTATAGTTTTATATCTTGGAGATTTAGTGTTTGAAATTTATTTTAGGATATAAATTATTTATGATTTTGTAATTATGCCCAAAGATATAGACCCGGTTGCTGAGTTAATATGTGAATTAACCAGAAATTGTAACATTAAAGAAGAATATTTTGCTTCAAGCTTCAATTTGTCCCCAACTGAAGTGCGATTATTAAAACTCTTTGTTCTGTCCCCATCATACACAATTAAAGAGATCAGAGTTCTACTAAAGCTCACTCCTGGCAGAATCACACATATTTTAACTTCATTAGAAGCTAAAAAGTTAATTTCTCGAAATTCTGATTCCAAAGACAAACGAGTAGTAATAGTGAGTCTTTTACCAAAGGCAAATCCACTTATAAAAAATCTGAATAATAATTACCATGAACTTCATAACCGAATTTTAAGAAATGTCGATGAGAAGGAAATGGAAAAAATTTTGTCTTCCCTCAAAATTCTGGTTGATGTTTTTAAGGAATGGGTTGAAGTAAAATAGTTTAGCCTCTAAAATAAATTTTTTAAAATTAAATATTTTAACAAATGAAAAAAATAGTTCTTATTCTCACCTTTTTCGGATTATTGGTTATTATCGTTATAGGTAATCTGTCACAAAAAGATTCCGAACCAACATTAATAGATAACCTGAAAGAAAAGTACTACAAAAAAGAGCCTCCTGTAGTTGACCATAATAAATTTACAATTCTTCAACAAAAATTTACTTCACCTCAAAAAGTAACAAAAGCTTGCGAATACTGCCATAATATGACCGCACACCAGGTGATGCAATCAGATCACTGGAACTGGGAAAGAGAAGAATACGTTCAGGGTCGCGGTGTAATCTATCTAGGTAAAAGTAATGCGATAAATAATTTTTGCATCGGGACAAGAGGTAATGAAAAGAGTTGTGCAAAATGTCATATTGGATATGGGATTAATGATCAAGGCATAGTTTACACTGATTCAACAAATATTGATTGCCTTGTTTGTCACGATAATACTGAAACTTATGTAAAGGCTCCTGAAAAGGGTGGGCTGCCTTTAAGCACACTCGATTTTAATAAAATTGCCGGGAGTGTTGGAAAGCCAAAAAGAAGTAATTGTGGAGTCTGCCACTTCTTTGGTGGAGGAGGAAATAATGTAAAACATGGTGATCTTGATATGGCAATGTTTGAACCTACAATCGACATTGACATTCATATGGCTTCCGATGGAATGAATCTGCAATGTGTTGATTGCCACACAACAGATCAACACAATATTTCTGGAAAAGTTTATTCTCTTTCTTCAATGAATCATGACCGGAACAATTGTGAACAATGCCATACAGGAACTCCGCACGATGATGACATTTTAAATGAGCATACTTTAAAAGTAGCATGCCAATCCTGTCATATTCCGACTTATGCAAAAGCAAATTCGACAAAAATGTATTGGGATTGGTCGACTGCGGGAAAATTAAAAAATGGTGAACCTTACGAAGAAGATGACAGCCTGGGAAATCACACTTATTTATCCATAAAAGGAAGTTTTGTTTGGGAGAGAAATGTTAAACCCGACTATATTTGGTTCAACGGAACTGCATCACACTATCTTGAAGGTGATATAATTCAGGATACAACCAAACCACTTATTCTAAATCAGTTGCACGGTTCTTATGCGGATAATGAATCTAAAATCATTCCCGTAAAAATTCATATTGCAAAACAACCTTTTGATCCGGTAAACAGAATTTTAATCCAGCCAAAACTTTACGCTGATAAAAAAGGTGAAGGAGCTTTCTGGAAAGACTTCAACTGGCTAACTGCTTCAGAAGCTGGAATGAAAGAAGCTGGCTTACCTTTTAGTGGTAAAATTTCTTTTATGAAAACGGAAATGTATTGGCCAATAAATCATATGGTTGCTAGTAAAGAAAATACTTTGCAATGTAATAGCTGTCATACAAGAGAGAACAGCAGGTTAGCTAAACTCAATGATTTTTATATGCCCGGCAGAGATTATTCCTCGATAGTTGATATAGGTGGAAAATGGTTAATAATTTTATTGATTCTTGGAATTCTATTCCATGCAACTCTAAGAATCATTTCAAATCAAAGGGATAAGAAGGAGGAGATGACGATGAGTACTAAACAAGTTTACATTTACAAAAGTTTTGAAAGGTTCTGGCACTGGATGCAATCAATTTTAATATTCTTTCTTGCATTTACTGGGTTTGAAATCCATGGTACGTATACTTTTTTCGGTTTCAGAGATGCTGTTCGATATCATAATATTGCAACTTATATGTTTATTGGATTGATTGTATTCGCTATATTCTGGCACCTGACTACAGGTGAGTGTAAACAATATATTCCGACATTCGAAAACATTAAGGCACAATTGAATTATTATATTTTTGGAATATTTAGGAATGCTCCTCATCCAACTAAAAAGACAGTATTAAGTAAACTTAATCCATTACAAAAGCTCACATATTTTGGTTTAAAAATTTTAGTGATTCCACTTAAGCGTGACCTCTGGATTGCTTTATATGTTTTATCGTTATCCATCCAGGCACGGTATTGAAGCAATAAATATTCAGACGCTTGAGTTTATTGCGATCTTTCATACTGTTGCTGCAATACTTCTCGTCTCATTTTTAATTACCCATCTTTATTTGCTTACAACAGGTAAGACAGTTACTTCAAATTTAAAAGCAATGTTAACCGGTTATGAAGAATTGGAGGATGAACACCCAGATGAAATTAAAATTGATGAACCATTATTCTCAAAACAAAAATTAGATTAGAGGATTTTATGGAAGAAACAAAATATATGAATCCTTATTTAGCAGGGGTTTTACTTGGTTTACTTCTGTTAGTTACAATTTATATCACTGGAAGAGGTCTTGGTGCAAGTGGTGCAATTAAAAGTTATGCTGTAACAGCTGTAGAAACAATCGCTCCATCCCACACAGCCTCAACAAAATTTTATAAAGAATATAATGAAGGACATCCGGGCTCAAATCCACTAATGAATTGGCTTGTTTTTGAAGTTACTGGAGTTTTGATAGGTGCATTTTTATCAGGATTAATTTCAAACCGATTAGATCTTAAACTTGAAAAAGGTCCGCGTTCAACCACAAACATCAGGATTGCAGGAGCTTTAATTGGAGGATTACTTTGGGGAGTTGGTTCACAACTTGGCAGAGGCTGCACAAGTGGTGCGGCATTAAGCGGGATGGCTGTAATGTCAACTGGTGGTATAATTACAATGTTTGCAATTTTTGCTGGAGCTTATGCATTTGCTTACTTTTTTAGAAAATTTTGGATTTAAGAAGGAGATTGTAAAATGGGACCATTAGTTCCGGATATAATTAGCAACAATTTAAATTTTATTGTCGCCTTAGTTATTGGAATTTTCTTTGGAGTGATTTTAGAACAAGCTGGATTTTCAACTTCAAAAAAATTAGTTGGTTTGTTTTACGGTTATGATTTTACTGTTTTACGTGTGTTCTTTACAGCAGGTATTGTTGCAATGATCGGTGTAATGGGGCTTGAACATTATGGCTTAATTGATGTAAACCTTATCTACATAAATCCAACATTTCTTTGGTCTGCAATAGTCGGTGGATTAATAATGGGATTAGGATTTGTGGTTGGAGGATTTTGTCCTGGAACAAGCGTTTGTGCTGCTGCCATTGGTAAAATTGATGCGATGATCTTTATTGTTGGTGCATTTTTCGGTGTATTAATTTTTGCAGAAGGTTATCCGGTGTTTGAACCGTTATACAAAGCTGCCAATTTTGGTAATCCGAGATTTTTTGAAACTCTTGGAATGTCACAAAATATTTTTGCTTTCATTATGGTTGTGTTTGCACTCACTGCTTTCGTATTTGCATCAATAGTTGAAAACAAAGTGAATGAAGTTAAAAAACCACCGATCAGATTTAGTCCATATTATATTGGTATCGCTTCAATCGGAATTTTGATGGCTGTTTCTGCTTTTGCATTTCCGGAACGAAAAGCATATCTGAATCAACTTGTTGAAAATGAAAAATTTGTTCAAGCATATAGATTAGAAACAATGTCTGTGGATGAATTTGCTTATGGTTTGATGGATGAACAAGATGACAAGATGCAAGTGATAGACTTTAGACCAGAAAAAGAGTACACTAAAATGAGCCTTCCTAAATCTACCTTGTTCACAATCGATAATTTATTTGAAAAAGAACCCAATAAAATTTTAACTATTAAACATAATTATTATGTTTTTATAGCTGATGACGAACTAACTGAAAAAAGAATTGCAATTATTGCGACGGAACTTGGTTATAAACGAATAAAAATTTTACAAGGTGGACTAAACTCATTTATAGATCAGATATTAAATTTTGAGCCGATAAAAAATCCTAAAACACTCGATGAAGAATATAAAAATCGATTCAGATCTAAAGCTAAAGTAGAAATCCCAATTTTAATTCATAACAATAAACCAAAAGGTCGTGTAAAAAAAGAATTAAAACGAGTAGTGGGTGGATGCTGAGCGGAAAGCCAGGGAGAAGTATTGATTCAAATTTTCTTCTGATTATAAATTACAATCAAATCTTTTTGAAAAGTTGTTCTTAAAGATTCTATTAAAAATAAAAAGCTCAAAACATTGTATTTTGAGCTTGAAATAATTGCGGAGAGTCAGGGATTCTTTCGGATTCTCTAATACTTGTAAATTTAATCTAAATTCGAAACATTTTTAAGGTAGGGTTCCACTTTGGTTCCATAATATTAATTCATATATAAAGCCTCCCTGACAAAAATGTGTCTGAGTAATTACTAATTACTATCATTGATTAGCCCTGCCGATTCAGATTCAGGCGATTGAAAGTAGCTGATCACACCTGAGCTGTTCATAACTCTCAGTGATTATTTTTAGTGATCATTTGGTGAGCTTAGAATATTTATCTCTTCTTAATCAAATTATTCCACAATATACCGACTGATGTGTGACCAGAAATTCAATAGATAGTGATTCTTAGTTATCTTTAAATAGATTTAAATACTCAGTAAATTCAAATTCACGATTTCGTTTCCAACCTGTCTTCTCATTCAAAATCTTTAATTTTTCAAAATCAGCAATAAGTGAATTTGCTGTGGGCAATGAAACATTTAATTCATCATGAATTTCCTGGACATTCACCACTGGTTTTTTATACAAATACTTCATTAACTTTTTTGCCGTCGGCAATTTTTTCCCAAGTTTAGGAAGTTTCTTATCATCAATTTCTTCTTTTAGTTTGAGGATTCCTTGAAATGTAGTTATACCCTTCTCACCTGTTTCAATTATGCCCACCAGGAAAAACTTTAACCATTGAAGAAGATCATTTTTCACTCTTACATTATTCAAATTATCATAATAAAGCTGTCGATTTCTTTCAAAGTAATCTGAAAGATATAACGATGGCTTATTAAGTAGTCTCGAACTAACTAGATATAGTGTAATTAATAATCGTCCAATTCTGCCATTACCATCTAGAAAGGGATGTATAGTTTCAAATTGATAATGTGCGATACCTGCTCTGATAAGATATGGGACTTCAATCTGATCATTGTGTAAAAAATTCTCAAGATCACTCATTAGTTCATTTAATTCTGTATGAATCGGTGGGATATAAATTGCATCTTTAAGACTAGCACCTCCTATCCAATTTTGAGTTACTCTAAATTCACCTGGATTTCTATGTTCACCTCTCACGGCTCTCATTAAAATTCTATGAGCATCTTTTAATAATCTTGTAGAGAGTGGAAGAGTTTTCAGTTTACTAATCGATGTGTTCATAGCTTCAATATAGTTGTGAACTTCTTGCCAGTCATCTTTTCTTTCCGGAGCTATATCTGAAACCTTTTTTATTGCTTCTTCTATTTCAGTTTGTGTACCTTCAATCTTACTTGACTTTGTCGCTTCCTTTGCAACGTTCATTTCAATAAATATATCAATATCCGGAACTTGAATTGAAAATGTATCCAAGGAACCCAGTTTTCGATTTGCCTCTGCTAGTAAAGTGTTGATCTTGCTATCTTCCCATATCCAAGAGGTATTTATCTTCGAAGGTGAAAAGTTTTTATATTCGTATTGTTGAATATAATTCCCACTCTCAAATTCTTCGATTTTTATCTGATTTTTCATTTTTATCTTTATTATAATAATTTATAATTAAATATAGCACACTTTCTTTAATTATAAGAATTTATAATAAAGCTAGCTTAATTATAAATGCCCTGAGTCTTGCAAATCACTAAATACTCAAAATATTACACAATTTGATAATAAATAGACAAATATCAATAATAAAAACCTAAAATGCGTAAAATAATGTGCTTTTACTCATCGAGTGGGCCTATGGCTTGGCTGAGATTCTCACTTTGCAAGTGTGAATAAATTTAATTTATGATGTTTAGTAGAGTAAGCTGAATTTTCATTGAAATGAGTTTGCATATCCCCAGACTCTTTAGTCTTAGCAAGATGTTTTTTGATCCAAAGCTTTCTTTCGTTTACTAATTGAACAGCACTATTGTAACTCATTCCAATTGGTACCGAAACCCTGGCTCCAGCAAATGGTCGAATGGATAAGTTCAAGTTACGTGCTCTACTTGCTATGTCTGAATAAAACATTACAACCCCATCAATGTGAATTATTTTGTTAACCATAAAATCGTTTTGTTGAGTTTGTGAGTCCTAACATGTTGATATTAATTTAAATGTCTAAATTAAAAGCCAACTCTTCTGTAAGTTTGCCTGGTAGAGGCATTCGCTCGGATATTTTATCTGTAGACTTCACATCCACTTTATAATTTTCACCCATTACAATTTTGAACCACTTAAACAAAATTATAAAATACCAATACTACTTAAAACAGGGAACAATATATCAACAGATGAAATTCTTCCAGCCGGAACAAAAGTTTTACCGTTTCGCAGCAACATCCCCGAAATAAGCAAGTTTGTTTTCAGCCAAATAGAGGAAAAATTTTTTGAAAGAGCTATGAAGTATCAGGAAAAAGGGTTCATAGTTGTTGGTGGAAAAAACTATGGACAAGGTTCAAGTCGTGAACACGCAGCAATCGCACCAAGATTCCTCGGATTGAAAATTGTAGTTACAAAAAGTTATGCGAGAATACACCGTCAAAATCTTATTAACTTTGGAATTCTTCCACTCGTTTTTAGCTCCAAAGAAGACTATGACAAAGTTGAGCAAGGAGATGTAATTATAGTTTCAAATCTTCTGGATCAGCTTAAAGAAAATGGGGAAGTGGTGCTGAATAATAAAACAAAAAATGTTGAATTAATAACATTGCATAACCTTAGTGAACGGCAATTGAAATCGATTTTAATTGGTTCATTAATTAATGATATAAAAAATCAAGGTTAAATAAAGCGCTTTATTATTTCAGCATACTTTTAAACTTATCTTTAATTTTCTTTCCTTCTTGTTCAATTTCTTTTTCTTTATTAAAAAGTCTCACAAGTCTAAGCTTTATACGGTTTTTCTTGTTACCAGCGAAAGTTTCAACAATCTTTTTATCGGATAATTTTATTATTTCTCTGGCTTTTTTGAGCATTTTTTTTCTCATATTTTCCTTTTCACTTCCAAGAACAGTAGTATTCTGATAATAACCAAGAAACTTTTGAAAACTTGCTCTGATCATATGAGCATATACCTGTGGGTTTTTAATGTTTTTTTTCATTTTTTCTTCTCTTATTAAAGTATTTGTATTACTTTTAAACAAATACTAAAATTAATAACCAATTTCAAATTGAAATATTTTACTAGCATTGAAATAATCGGAAAGAATTTTATTTTATTAGGATAGCAAATTTTGGTGCGAATAGTTTTTTAGTTTCTGAATGTGAACAAATTAATCGTGTAAAATGGATAATATACTTCAATCAATCAGAAATTTCTTTTCTTCTCTATTTATTTCGAGTTCCTCCGAGTCATATAATATAAACTCTCTTTTCTTACAGTTTTTAATTCTTGCTGCTGTGATAATTCTTATAGTTGCGGGATTCATTTTCATTGCAGCTTATCGGTACAGATCAAAAAAACAACCGGATAAACCGAACCAGGTGTTTGGAAATAAAAAGCTGGAAATGACTTGGACAATTCTTCCTTTGATTGCTGTTACATTTTTCTTTTTCCTTGCCGTTAAGACAATGTCTGAAATTAACGAGCCTTTAAATAATAACGAACGACCCGATTTAATAATTATAGCACATCAGTGGTGGTGGGATATGCGATACCCGGCATACAATATTAACACTGCTAACGAACTTCACATTCCAATTGGGAAGAAACTTCTCATGCGCGTAGAGTCTGCAGATGTAATTCACGATTGGTGGGTTCCAGAGCTTGGAAGAAAAATTGATGCAATACCCGGAAGATTAAATTATAACTGGATCGAGGCAGATACTCCGGGTGTATATCTCGGAACCTGCAGCGAATATTGCGGTATGCAGCATGCCTGGATGAGAATTCGTGTTGTTGCACAAACCCAAAAAGATTTTGACAGATGGAAATTGAATCAGGAAAAAGTACCGGTTCTTCCATCAACTGAACCTGCCCAAACTGGTGCAATTTTGTTTGAGAAAAAGACCTGTGCAAACTGCCATTCTATTGCAGGAACGCCTGCCGGCTCACATATTGGTCCGGATCTTACTCACCTTGGTTCCAGGGAAACATTATTAACCGGGATGCTTATAAATAATGAACAAAATTTACGTCGTTGGTTGGAAGATCCTCAAAAAATAAAAGAAGGTGCACATATGCCTAATTTTATTCTTAATGAAAAAGAACTTAATGCGCTCGTAGCTTATCTGGAAGGATTAAAATGAGTCTGCGAATTAATATCCCGGAATCTTCTGAACCTCTGCCAAAAATATTTTCAGGAAATGGACTATTAAACTGGATATCAACTGTTGATCACAAACAGATTGGAATTATGTATCTCTGCTCTGCTGTTTTTTTCTTTCTGGTTGGATTTTCGGAAGCAATATTAATGCGTATTCAATTAATGCGACCTGAGAATACTGTGCTTTCTCCTGAAGCGTATAACCAGATATTTTCCATGCATGGAACTACGATGATATTTATGGTTTTAACTCCGATGCTAATAGGCTATGCAACTTATTTCCTTCCTTTAATGATTGGTGCAAATGAAATGGCTTTTCCCCGGCTTAACGCTTTCAGTTTCTGGATGTTTTTATTCGGAGGCATCTTGCTTTACTTTAGTTTTTTTGCAGGAGGTGCTCTCAATGTCGGCTGGTTCAGTTATGCACCATTAAGTGAGAAAAATTTCAGCTTTACACCGGGAGTTGACTATTGGGCTTTTGCGGTTTTACTTATGGGTGTCGGTACAATTGGGGCCGCACTAAATTTTGTGGTAACGACACTTACTATGAGAACCAAAGGCTTGTCTATGACAAAGCTCCCATTGTTTGTCTGGATGGTTTTTGTTAATGCTTTTCTAATTCTTGTCGCTTTCCCGGTATTAAATGCTGGTCTTGTAATGATTATTATTGACCGTTTATTAAACGCACATTTTTTCACTTCTGCAACCGGTGGGTCCCCAATTATGTGGCAGCATTTGTTCTGGACTTTCGGTCACCCTGAAGTTTATATTCTTGCATTACCTGCTTTCGGAATTGCTTCGGAAGTGATTCCTGTTTTTTCCCGCAAACCTATTTTCGGTTATGAATTTGTCGCCGCTTCAACTGTTGCAATTGCTTTACTTTCTTTCGGAGTTTGGGCACATCATATGTTTGCTGTTGGACTTGGTACAACCTTCAATGCATTCTTTGCTGCGACAAGTATGCTAATTGCTGTTCCTACCGGAGTAAAAATATTCAACTGGATTGCAACTATGTGGAAGGGTTCAATCAGATTCACAACTTCGATGCTGTTCGCCACGGCTTTTTTAATTGAGTTTACAATAGGCGGATTGAGCGGTGTTGGTTTTGCTGTTGTCCCTATCGATTGGAGATTGACCGATTCGTATTTTGTTGTTGCTCATATACATTACGTTTTTATTGGCGCTTCACTTATGTGCGGGCTCGCAGGAGCTTATTATTGGTTTCCAAAAATAACCGGCAAAATGCTTTCAGAAAAAATAGGCAAATGGCAATTCTGGCTTTTTATAATTGGATTTAACGGGACATTTTTTGTGTTTCATTTTTTAGGATTACTGGGAATGCCTAGAAGAGTTTTCACATATCCTGACCTTCCCTACCTTGGTTCTTTAAATATGTTTTCAACATTAAGCTCGTTTATACTGGGATTTTCAATATTCCTTTTCATCTTTAACATATTTTACAGTCTTAAAAAAGGAAAGGAAGCAGGAGATAATCCCTGGGATGCATGGACTCTGGAGTGGTTAACAACTTCTCCTCCTCAATTAAAAAACTTTGATAATGTTCCTCTTGTAAAAAGCAGAAGACCTTTGTGGGATTTAAATAATCCAGATGATCCTGACTGGAAACGTAAATTAAAACCGGTGACAGCAACCAATGAATAAAAATAAAACAATGATGTTTTTCTTTATTTTATCGGAATCATTTTTCTTCCTTGCATTAATTATATCTTATGTGTTCTACAGCCATACCGGAGGTGAACTCTCCTCCACTGCAAAATATCTTGATATTAAGAAGACATCAATATTTACCTTCTTTCTTTTATTTAGCAGTATTGCTATTCATATGGCTGGCTTAAAATCAGATAAAGGAAATAGAAAAGCTCTGCTCGGCTGGCTGATATTCACAATAATTCTTGGTTCAGTGTTTTTAATTGGACAAGGAACTGAATATGCAAATTTAATCAGTATGAATGTGACAATAAGCCAAAACGTTTTTGGTTCAAGTTTCTTTACGCTCACGGGTTTTCACGGATTACATGTTTTACTCGGATTGATAACTCTTTCAATTTTAACGGTAATGATTTTCTCTGGCAGTTATAAAAATGTTGAATCAACTGCTCTAAAGTCAGCAACTATGTACTGGCATTTTGTAGACGCTGTTTGGATCGTCGTGTTTACCGTCGTTTATATTGGAGCTTCTGTATGACTTTTACTGATTTGTTATTTAACCACTGGAAACTGAACATTCCCGCATTATTCATAATTGTAATTCTAATAGCTTTTAATTTCGTTTCTAATGGAAGACGATTCACAAAAAAAAGTTTTTACTTCTTTATAGGGATATTTCTTTTCATCCTGCTAACATTTTCACCAATAAATTATTTGGGCCGTTACTATCTATTCAGCGTGCATATGATACAGCACATTGTAATTCTGTTAATAATTCCTCCTTTGCTTTTAACCGGAACAAATAAAGATTTTTTTGACGGGTTACTAAAAAATCCTAAAATAAATAAAGCAGGAAAATTTTTGTTTAATCCTATGACCACCTGGATGATTGGTGTTGGTTCAATGTGGGTATGGCATGTTCCGTTATTATTTAAAGGTATGATGGATTCGGAAGTGATACATATACTGGAAGTGGTTTCTCTGTTGATCGCAGGTTTTATTTTTGCCTGGCCTGTTTTTAATCCGACAAAGTTTAAAAAACTTGAACCATTGCAGACAGCACTTTATTTATTCACAGCTTGCGTGGGATGTACGGTTCTTGGAATTTTTATAACATTTGCGCCTGCAGGTCTTTTCTCACAATATATGATGGGAAATAATCTTGCAATATTAAACTATCTTCAATTTGATATGGGCATCAGCCCTGCAATTGATCAACAAGCCGCAGGACTAATTATGTGGGTTCCGGCTTGCCTTATTTATCTTACTATTATACTTATAACACTGGCAAAATGGTATAAAATGCCGGAAGATGAAAAAGAACTAAAAGTAATTAATTAAGTATTTATTATGTAGAGTTGATTTATTTTATGGATGAAAGTAAATTAAAAAAAATAGCTGACGAGTACGGATATGATTTATCGCCAGCAGATCCACAAGAAATACCAAGACCAACATTGTGGCCGATTGTATTAGCATTCGGAATTATATTTTCCTTCTGGGGAATTTTAACATCACTCATTATTACAGCAGTCGGAACAGGAATTTCTGTCATCGCTCTCGCAGGATGGATTGAGGAATTTAAATGAGTTCAAACGAAAACTTCCTCGATAAAAAAACAAACCGCAGATCTTTTCTAATAAAAGCACTTTTGGGATCGGGCGGTCTTGTTGGTTTACTCGTTTCAATCCCAGTTATAGGTGCATTGCTTGCCCCACTCTTTCGATACACTCCTGCGGAATGGAGAAAAGTCGGAAAGGTTTCTGATTTCCAAACCGGCAAAACAGTAATGGTTGCGTTTAGAAATTCAGATCCTCTGCCGTGGTCGGGAAAAACTTCAGAAACAGCTTCGTGGCTTCGTAAAGTTTCCGATACCGACTTCATAGCTTTTTCAGTAAACTGTAGACATCTTGGCTGCCCGGTAAGATGGCAGGAAGATGCTGAAATATTTCTTTGTCCTTGTCATGGTGGTGTTTATAATAAAGATGGCTCACGTGCTGCTGGTCCACCACAACTCGGTTTGGCTAAATATAAAGTGAGAATTCAAAATGAAGAAGTAGAAGTACAAGCCAGTCCGATTCCAATAACTACTTTACTTGAGAAGAGAAGTGGCTAAACTTAAAAAAATATGGAAATGGATCGATGACAGAACCGGAATTTCGGAAGTAATTACTCCGCTTGCAAAACATCTTGTTCCCCCTGATAGTAAATGGAGTTATGTATTCGGAAGTGCAACTCTTTTTGCTTTTATACTTCAGGTTATTACTGGTGTGGCGCTTTCACTACTTTACCAGCCAACCTCAGAAACAGCTTACGAATCTCTAAAATATATTTCGAACGAAGTATTGCTTGGGAATATATTACGGGGAATTCATTACTTCGGCGCTTCCGCAATGATTATTCTGGTCGGTATTCATATGATAAGAGTTTACCTTGCTGCAGCATACAAATATCCAAGGGAGATGAGCTGGATTTCCGGATTAGTTCTTCTTGTTCTTACAATGGGAATGGGATTTACCGGACAACTACTTCGTTGGGATAGCAATGGAGTTTGGTCAGCAATAGTTTTAGCAGAACAGGCAGGAAGACTTCCATTTATCGGAACAACAGTGGCTCATTTTTTACTTGCTGGAGAAACAATTGGTGGTGAGACACTCAGCCGTTTTTTTGCTTTTCATGTCTTTCTAATTCCAGCACTAATGTTCGGCTTGATCGGTTTGCATTTATTCCTTGTAATTCGAAACGGAATTTCAGAACCACCGAAATCCGGAAGAAAGGTTGATCCAAAAACTTATAAGAGCTGGTACAAAGAAATGCTTGATAAAAAAGGTGTTCCTTTCTGGCCTAATGCAGCGTGGAGAGACATGCTTTTCGGAATAATTGTAGTTGCTGTTATTCTGATTCTCGCTGTTGTTTACGGTGCACCTAAAATCGGAAGCCCGCCCGATCCGGCAAATATTCATTCTAATCCAAGACCGGATTGGTACTTTTTATGGGTATTTGCTTTGTTTGCTTTAATGCCTCCTGCAATTGAATCTTATTTAATAGCATTCGGACCAATAATAGCCGGATTAATTCTTTTTCTGTTGCCAATTATTTTTAATAAAGGTGAAAGAAGTCCGTTACGAAGACCATGGTCAATTATTATAGTAATATTTATTATAACAATGGTTGCAACTTTGTGGACAAAAGGAGTTGAGTCTCCCTGGTCTCCTGATTTTGAAGCAAAACCTTTACCCGCTCATGTAATTGGCAACATAAGTGACTTTGCCAAACAAGGCGGCGATCTTATGTATGATAAAGCATGCCTTTACTGTCATACTATTTCCGGATATGGAGGAAAACGTGGACCTGACTTAACTCTTGTTGGCGAAAGATTAACTGCAGATCAATTAAAAATAAGAGTTGTAAACGGTGGTAAAAATATGCCCCCTTATGGACCTAGTTTAACTTCAGATGAACTAAATAAATTGATTAGCTTTCTTGAGACAAGAAAATAAAACTAAACATTTTTGAAGAATGAATGTGTAACAAACCAACATTTATTCGATATCTTTCTTCATTTGATCAAATTGCTCTTTAGATATTTCACCTTTTGCATATCGTTTCTTTAAAATGTCCAAAGCATCCTCGCGTTTTTCATCAAATGGTATCTATTTATTTTTCACGTGGGCATTAGTCCAGATTATAATAAAAATAAGAGCAATTATTAATATCCACATCAACCAACCGAATCAGATATTTCCCATAAAGATATCATGAAACATTATATCAACTCTTTTCTTCGCCACGAGTGTAGAATAATGATCAATGTTTTCTGAGCTTATCGATAATAGTTTTACAAAAGATCGGCAAATCATCCGGATATCTTGAAGTAATCAGATTGCCATCAACAACAACTTCTTTATCAACCCATTTGGCACCAGCATTCTGCATATCAGTTTTTATTGAATAGAAACTTGTTAGTCTTTTTTTCTCAACAATTCCTGCCGAAGCAAGCATCCAACCTGCATGACAAATAGCCGCAATTATTTTATTCTTTTTAGTCATTGATTTAACAAATTCAACCATTTTCTGCGAACGCCTCATTCTGTCAGGGGAGTATCCGCCCGGAATGATGAGAGCGTTAAAACCATTTGAGCTTACGTCATCAATGCATTTGTTTGCCCTAGCTGTGGTTCCATTCTTACCTTTATATATTTCTTTTTTAGCTGCAATCACAGTAACTGCTGCATCTTCTTCCTTCATCCTGTGGTCCGGATACCAGAATTCTGTATCTTCAAAATAATTTTCCAGGAATATCGCAATCTTTTTCCCTCTCAAGTTCATCATTGACTCCTTTCAAGCTTTCAAGTCATTGAGCAACCTAATAAAACAATCAGAGCGAGAAGAAAAATCAGTATTCATAATAGCACATCAATTTTTATTCTCCGTTTTTTCTTTTCATCTTCAAACTCAGATTTAGTTTTTAGTTCTGCTTTTTCTATATTTTCTTTCTTATTAGCCGGACTTGCAGAAGCAATTAATATTGCAAGAATTAATCCGGCAATAATAAAGTTCATAATGTATGAACCACTAATAACCGGACCAACCGGTTTTAACCATAAACTACCTGCACTTGCCCCAAGAAATATTACAACGAAAAAAAGAAAATTATTTTCCCATGGACCTTTTCGTCCCAATAGATTCGAAAAAATAAATGTTAGTATTAATGCTATAATGAATGCAAATATGAAATTCATCCAAATCATAATTTCTTTTGAACATCCTTTCTCGTCAGTTATTATTTTCTATAACTTCTTCTGCCTTATTTACTTCATCGGATTCCTCTTTTTTATTATCACCATTGGTTACTTTATCTAATAACCAATCGATTTCGTCTTTTTCCATAGTCTCATTTTCAAGTAATGCGTTAGCCAATGCATCAAGTTCAGTTCGGTGTTTTTTTAATGTATCAATTGATCTCTTCTCCATATCAATTATAATATTCTGAACTTCCTCATCAATTATTTTCGCGGTACTTTCACTGTAATCCTTCGATTGAGAAATTTCTTTACCGAGAAACAAATGTTCTTCGCCTTTCTTAAAATAAACCGGACCAAGTTTATCACTCATTCCCCATTGACAAACCATTTTTCTAACTAGTAAAGAGACCTGCTTCAGATCATTTGAAGCACCGTTTGAGATATCATCAAAAACTAATTTCTCTGAAACTCTTCCGCCAAGCATAACAGCAATGCGATTTAATAGATATTCCTTTTTGAGATTATATCTGTCTTCCTCAGGAATTTGTTCTGTAACGCCTAAAGCACGCCCGTGTGGTATTATAGTAACTTTTTGAAGAGGATCCGTATTTGGTAAAAATTTAGCCAATAAAGCATGACCGGCTTCATGATATGCGACTAATCTTTTTTCATTTTCACCAACCCTTTCATCACGTTCGGCACCTAGAAGAATTTTATCTCGAGCCTCTTCAAAATCTTCCATATCCACCCTGGATTTTGATTTTCGTCCGGCCAGCAGTGCAGCTTCATTTACCAGGTTTTTAATATCTGCACCTGAAAAGCTAATTGTTCTGGCAGATAAATTATCGAGGTCAACATCATCGTCAAGGGGAATATGCCGCGAATGTATTTCAAAGATTTTTTTTCTGGCATTTTTCTGGGGTAAGTCAAGTGTTATCTGTCTGTCAAACCTTCCCGGACGTATCAGTGCTGAGTCAAGAACATCAGGTCTGTTAGTTGCTGCTATTACAACAACAGATTGATTAGGTTCAAATCCATCCATTTCAGATAGTATCTGATTTAATGTTTGTTCTCTTTCATCATGACCTCCTCCAAGTCCTGTTCCGCGTGCTCGTCCAACAGAATCAATTTCATCAATAAATATTATTGCTGGTGCTTCTAGTTTTGCATTTTCAAAAAGATCTCTTACACGTGAGGCTCCTACACCCACAAACATTTCAATAAACTCTGAACCACTTACACTGTAAAAAGGTACCCCAGCTTCACCGGCAGTTGCACGCGCGAGCAATGTTTTTCCGGTTCCCGGGGGCCCCATAAGTAAAATTCCTTTTGGAACATCAGCACCAATTCTTTTGTATTTTTCCGGGTCCTTTAAGTAATCAATTATTTCCTGAAGATCCTTTTTAGGATTTATTAATCCAGCAACATCTTTAAATGTAACACTTGTTTCAGATAGTCTGTATTTTTTTGCTTTCGATCTACCTATTCCGAATAAGCCTGCACCTTGTCCCATAAAATTTTTCATTTTTCCCTGCATTCTTTTTCGCATAAACAAATAATAGCCAATTATAAGCACCCAGGGCAAAAACATTATCAGAAAATACCAGAGCCAACTATTATTTTCTTCCTTAGCTTCAATTATTACATTGTGCTTTTCAAGTAATCCAACCAATTCAGGATCATCAATGTTGGGAATTATGGAATAGAAGTTATTATATTTAATTGAATCTTTTCCGGAAACGTAAGTTGATTTAAAATCACCATTAATTTCCTCTCCTTGTATTACAACTTTTTTTACATTCTCATTCAGTACTTGCTGCTTAAATTGGGAGTAAGGTAATTCAACACTTTTCTCTGAAAAGAATCGACTTAGATAGGATATACCAAACCACAGAAGTATAAAAAATATTATATATTTCCAGAGCTGAGTAAAACCAACTGATTTCGAATAATTTTTGAATTCGTTTTTTGTTTCTGAACTATTTGTCATGGTTAATTAAATTCTTTCAAATCCGTTTCGGAAATAATATGTTCTCCCTGAAGCGCATGATGAGCAATCACAGCTGTTGCTGCATTCCAACCCAGATGATCCATACCTTCAGGAACAAACTTTTTTCCATGAATGTACTCGGAGAAGGACCAATTTCTCCCATGCCTTTTCATTTTATTTGCCTTATGAACTCCAACCAAAAACCTTTTTGCCAGATCTATTTTTCCTCTTCTTGCCAGGTCAGCTGCGTAAAAGCCAGTCACAAAAGGCCACAAACCACCATTGTGAAATTCATAAGGTTTGTTCTTGAATGTGTAAGAAAAACTCATTTTTAACTCATCCCAATTTTTATCCTGAGGTGTTATAACGGGATGAAAAGCGGGGATCAGATCTGCCTCATCCACTAAAACCTCTGATTGAACATACTCGTCTACTGAATCAGATTGTTCTTTGTCTGCAATTCCAAATAATGATACCATGATATTTGCCAAAGAATCGAATCTGTAACCATATCCTGCAGGAGTAAAAAAAGAATACCAATGTTTAAGTTTCTTTTCTCCTGAAGTTTCAAGACCTTTTTTATACAATACATCATGATAAACATCTCCCATATCAACATTATTTTCATTTGTATTAAACCAATAATTAGTTCTGATTAGATTTTTTAAATGATTTGATTTTTCAACCAGTTTGCGTTCTGATGATTTCAAAAGAAATTTATGTATAGCAGAAACTTCAAGTTGAGCCCTGTAATAAAGTACCTGATCAAACAAAATGTAACCATGGTGAATATATTCATCTGCCCAATCACCTGTGATTGGGATATAGATAAGTCCTTTTGTATTAAATTCCCAAGCACCTAACAGGAAACGTACTTTCTCAATTGATTCTATGGCAAGATTGAAGAAAGTTTTATCTTCTATCTTCCTCAAATATTGTCCGCAAGCAATAAGAAACCACAAATCAGAATCGACACGTCCGGCAGTACCGCCATAGCTGATTTCACCTGTTTCAAAATCATAATTACTGGGAATTTCCCCATGCAAACCCTGATGTTTCATAAGTGTCTCAAGTGTATCTCTAGCACAAGTAATCAGCTCTTCATCATCAGTCAACAGGGCGGCTATACTCATAATCGAACCATCGCGACCCCAAACTCTTTTATAGTTTGCAACATCTTTCGTGCTGGCTACAAATCCGTAGTCAGTAATACATTCTTTTAGAAAATCAATTGACTTAGAGTATCCTTCGCTTAAAATTTTTTCGTTATCGTTATCCATTAGCTTTCCCATTTAGTCTGTGCAGAGCAATTTTTATTGCTTTATTTAAATCCTGAGCTGTTCTGTCAATGCTATGACTTATATCCTTTACCACAGAATCACCTGATTTTTTAAATACTTCCTTTTCTCTAAGCAATTTTTCCATTTTACTTTTAATTTCACCATTTATCACTTCAATGATTTGATCATATTTATTAGTTGAATCTTTCTTTCTGGCTTTTATAATTTCTTCAAGTTCGTAGATTTTCTGATTGAATTCATAAAGCATTCTTTCCATAATTTCAATATTTTTTTCTTGATCGATAGCACTGTTCATTACTTATGTTTTCCACCATTTATTTGGTCTTCCATAGTAATCGTAAAGCTGTTCTTCATATTTACGGTTTACTGTTTCTGCTGGATTGTATTCAGGGCTATTTTTTATTTTTTCTTTCGTCAAATCAACTATTACCTTCAAATCAGAAAAATCAATTTCGCTAATCCAGTCAACAGCACAAATAACTTTTTTCCCTGGCAGAATTTTTTTAGTATCTATAACAAAGTATCTTAATATCCAATTTTCATCATCTACAATTAAGTCTTTCACATAACCAATATCGCCGTCTATAGCCTCAATATTATATTTAATGACTTCGCTGGCACTCCTTAAGTGTGAATCATATTCAGCTTTCTTTAGTTCATCAATTTCTTTTCTAACTAAAGAATTTGGTGAGTTTGCTTGATGCGGCGGAACCAAAGGCGCAACCCCTGGCGTTCCCCAGCCCATATCATGCCAATAATCCGGCCAACCATAAAATTTAGCTAACTCTACTTCGTGTTGACGAGAGACTGGCATGTCCTGTTCAATTCGAGGGCTTGCCTCGATCTCCTTTTTACTTAAATTAATTTTAAACTCATTGGTCTCCCAATCTGCTTCAACCAAAGCGTGCGGGGAGATCAACACTAATCGATCAATTAACCACCCGCCGGTGTTATCAACAAGGTATCTGATGGTCCATAATCTGTCATCAAATAACAAATCATTTGCTTTCCCGTCGGTACCATCTGTGGCTCTGATTTTGTATCCAAAAAATTCATTTACACTTCGTAACATTTCCTTTTCTCCTTACATTAAATAAATTTCTTTAATCTTGGGTACCATCGCTTAGAAATTTAAAATGCTCTAATCCCTCAAGTACACCTTCTGCGAATTCATTTTTGGCGAAATATATTTTATCTCTGCCTTCCAAATTCTTCAACTCACTACTATGATTTGAAACTACAATTCCAAAAGCCCCCATAGTCAGCATATCTTCATCATTTCCTGAATCACCAGCGACTACTACCGAACTCAACGAAACATCTAGTTTCTGAATTAAAAATTTTATTGCATTGCCTTTTCCCGATTTAGCAGGAAGGATATCAAGGTCTTTATCTTTGCTTACAATAAGTTTGACCTTTTGATCCAACTGGTTCAATCTTTCCTGAATATTTTCAATATCCGTATTCTTATTAATATGATAACTGATTTTAAATTCCATCTGTTCTGATTCATCCTGCAAATCCAGGTTTTCGACTTTTTTTAATGATTCGATAATTCCATCTTTAGACCAATCTTCTGCCAAATACTTTTTCCATTCGGTTGATTGAGTATAAAGTAATTCATTGTCATTCTTGAAATAAATTTCTGATCCAACAGAAGAAATAATAATGTCCGGAATAAGAAATTTTGACTCATTAAATTTTTTCTAAAATAGAGTTGACAGTTCGACCGCTTGCAACTCCAAATCCAGGTCGAACATCAGCTTCATTCAATTTTTGTTTTAATCTTTTAAGAGATTCATCATTTCCAAGCAGGGTGTTATCCAAATCGGAAATAAAAAGTTTATCTGATTTTATCATGACGTTTTAAAATTATTTTTCATTTGCAATACCAATTACTCCGCCGGCAATTCGTTCGCCGGAATTCCCGGAAGGCTGTGATGTCAGATCATCTTCTCCCGAGTGAATAATGATTGCACGACCTATTATAGAATGTGCTCCAGTAAAAGCGATTTCAGTATCTATTCTTTCATAATGCGCTTTGCCATTTTCATTAGCAACCAGGTTTCCAAAATCACCAACATGTCTCATTTGCATTTCGGGACCACCATGGGGTCGATCATCTGGATTAAAATGTCCACCTGCAGTGGAACCATTATTGTTTTCCAGATCACCATATTCGTGAACGTGAAAGCCATGTTTTCCTGGTGATAAACCACTAATGTCAGCAATGATCTCGATTCCATTTGAGTCTTTTTTAAATGTAACTAAACCTGTAACATCACTTCCATTCAATGGATGAATAACAGCTACAGCCTTAGTAATTGTAACCATATCCGGTGTTGAGTAAAGATCCGTTGAATCATTTCTTTGTGTGCAGCCACCTAACAAAAAAAATATTATTCCGATTGTTAGCAGTGACCAGAACATCAAATTATTATTCATTTCATACTCCTATTTTATATTTTTAAATTATCTTAAAAGCACTTCATTATATTTTGTAATCGTCTTTACTGATTTTCTTCCTAATTTTGATCTTAACTATAAAGTGTATCTATTTTATTTAGCAATTTTTCTGATTTAACTTTGCTCTTGTTGAAATTTTTCCAAGGGTCTTCTTTTTGACTAAGCCGCTTGAAAATATTTTTTAAAGTATATCGCTGAGGATCAAAACTTTTATTTTCAAGTTCCTCCCATTCCATTGGATAAGCAACAGGTGCATTTTTTACAGCACGCAGTGAATAAGGGGCAACACTTGTTTGTGAATATGCATTCCTTGTGGTATCCAGGTATAGTTTGCCTTTTCTTTTATTCTTACGTACTTCTGTAGTAAGGGTTTCAGAATTATCATCGGACAATATTTTCGCAATTTTTTGTGCTGCTTTTCTGATAGAATCAAAATTACTTTTTGCATCCAGTGGCACAACAACGTGAATTCCGTTTGAACCAGTTGACATTACAAAAACCGGTAGATCAAGATTCACATTAAATTCATTTTTTAGTGTTAATGCGGCTGACTTCACCATCGATAAATCCTCTTTAGGAGGATCCAGATCAAATAACATTTTATCAGGATAATCCGGACGATCAACCTGGCTTAACCAAATATGCGGTACAATACATCCCTGATTAACAAGATATAAAAGTGATTCTTCATTTTTGCAGATCACGTGTTCGATTTTTCCTCCTTCTTTCCTATCTAAAAATTTTTTTTCTATCCAGTCAGGGAAATAATCAGAAGCTTTATGCTGATAGAAATCATCACCATATATTCCCTCAGGAAATCTGTGCATAGTTACCGCTCTCTGTTTCATATATGGTAGGATGTACTCGGATATTTTCAGATAGTATTCAATAACTTCCGATTTGGTGATCCCCGCATCAGGAAAGTAAATTTTATCCTCATTCTTTATTTCTATTTTATGTTTACCCGATTTAATTTGCTTCATAGTTTATTTTTTAATATTACTTATTAATTTCTTTAATGGTTTTATTGCTGATTACCGACTCTGGTTCTGTATTAACCGGATTTCTTCTTGCATCAGCTTCATTATCCTTAAGTTTTATTATCAGCCACTTATTGTCTTCACCTTTTTCAGTATTAATAAGTGCGTAACCACCTTTTAACTTTTTACCATTTAACCAAATTTTCAGTTTTCCATTTTCTAATGATTTTTCTACAGATTTACTTTTTTCATCATCTTCATCTTGCAGAAGTTCATATGTTCCTGCATCCCAGACGATAACTTTACCTCCTCCATATTCATCTTGGGGAATTGTACCTTCAAAATCCGCATACTCAATGGGATGATCTTCGGTTTGTATTCCCAATCGTTTTTCTGATGGATCAGTGGAAAGATTTTTAGGAACAGCCCACGACTTTAATATACCATTAGCTTCAATACGAAAATCATAATGCAGATTACTAGCATTATGTTCCTGAATGACAAATAACTTTTCTTTGTTTTTCTTTACGGAAGCACCAAAAGGTTCCTTCGTCTTTTTAAAGTCTCTTTTTTTGTGGTACTCTTTAAGAAAATTTTTTTTTGATATTTTATTTCCTGTTTTCATATGATGATAATATTTTTCTAAATTCTGCTGAGTTGCACATCAATTTCTTCTGTAATATCTTCAACACCATCAACTTTTGGTGCTGAAAACACTTTGCTTAAACTTTTATCAAGTTCTATCTTTTGTTTATCTCTTTTAAAGCTGTGTATCCACGTTGGTTTAATTACAAGCTTCTTTTCATTTTCAGTATTATACGGGTCAATGAGCAGATAGGAAATTTTCCAGCTACTGGCATCCATCAGCATATTTTTTAGAAGACCGATTTCTTTATTATCAGCCAGAATTGTTTGATTAATAATTTCTCGTGAACAATTCAGACCATCAACTGCTTCGAAGTCTTTATTTATTCTTTCCAACTCGGGGGTCGACTTGTCGTCTTTCTTCTTTAGTTCTTCTAAATAGTTTTCTTTTTCCCAGTATTTATTCCAACCATAGTAATCGTGTAAAGTTTTGCATTCCTGTTTTGTAACAACCTTTTCTGAACTTATGTATGGGCTGTCCAATATTCTGTTTTTATCCAGATTAAGAAATATGCTGTTGTTATCAAATTCAATTCTTACTATTGCCTCTGTGTAAAAAATTACTATCCTATCTGTCATCTGATATCCTGCATCACACATCAGGTAGTATATTTTCCAATTTTCTGAGTTGAAATAGAAATCGTGCGCAGTTCCTATTTTATCATTTAAAGTAATTATTTTGAATCCTCTTAAATCGTTTAAATCATAAATCATTTCATAAATCCTAACAAAAAAATTAAATGGCACACTTATATTTTGTATTTGCTATAACCAGTATTTAGTTCTATCGTAATGATCAAAAAGTTTTGTTTCGTAATCCCGCTTCAGTACTTCACCATGATTATAAGCAGGGCTTTCTCTGATGGCTTTTGATTTTAAATCTGTTGTAAAAACTGAATTAGCCCAATCAAGATCTTCAATCCAGTCAATAGCCAAAAGAATCTTTTTTTCTTTTTGAAGCCAGTTTTGAGTATCAACAACTAAATAACGGATTTCAAATTTCTCTACATCAAAAACAAGATCATGTACGTATCCTAAAATTCTGTTTTTCGATTCTATACTACATCCAATCAATTCATTGCAGCTTTTTAAACCAGGGTCAATTTCAATTTCCTCTTTGCTTCCTCTTATAGAAGCCTGGTTCTCTCTCAGGTCACCAGCACCGATTAAATACCCTGAACCCCAGTAAACCGGCCAGTTGTAATAACTCTTCAGTTCTATTTCAGTTTCCCTGGAAGGAAGCAATCCCTGGTTAACAACAGGACTTTGTTCTATCTCTTTTTTTGAAAGAGAAACAGGGATTGTTTTTCTTTCAAAATCAATTTTGCTTATCGAAGCAGGTGAAACCAATACCCTTCTACCAGGCAGGAAATTTGAATTGTCAGTTACAAAATATCTTATCTTCCAATCCTTATCATCAAAATATACGTCGTCGACATTTCCTAATTCACCATTTTTTGCTTGTAAGGATGATCCATATACTGTGTTTAAAAGATTTTTAAGCATGACAAATACTGTTTTATTATTTATTAGTTTTTAAATATTTACCTGTATACTTATCGTCGGGTTCAATACTCTAATTCAATTAAAATATAAAAGATAGATGAAAGGATTGGTATCGCAGAAAGTATGAATTTGAATAGGGAAATTTTACTATGGATTTGTAGCATTTGTTGCTACAAACAATCGGTGAGAATCAGAGTAAAGAATTATAATTTTATTAGCAAAAACGTCCGTCCTTGATAGAAGTTCAAATCAGATTGTTTTCTAAAGCATATTTCGTTAACGCAACATTCGTTTTTAAATTCATCTTGTTCATAATTCGAGCCCGGTAAGTATTAATTGTACTAACGCTTAGAGAAAGTTCACTGGCAATTTCTCTAACTTTTTTGCCGTCAGCTATAAGACAAAATATTTGAAGTTCCCTGTTGGATAAATTCTGATGTGGTCTGCCAACATTCTTGTGCTCTATTTCCTGATGCAGCAAGCTAGCTATTTTGGGATTGATGTATTTACCTCTGTTTATTACAGACCTGATACCCTTAATTAATTCATTTATAGCTGTAGTTTTATTGATAAAACCATTGGCACCTTCTTTTATTGCGCGGATGGCATATTGATCTTCCGGCAACATGGTAACCACCAGAATTAGCAAATCTGTTTGATACATTTTCAATTCATTCAATACTGTCCATCCGCTTTTGCCGGGCATCTTCAGATCCAGCAGTAAAATATCTGCTTTGGACTTTTTAATGTTTTGAATCAGGGCATCACCATCCGCAGCTTCACCCACTACTTCCATATCAATCTCTTCATCGATAATTTTTTTATACCCCTCCCTTATTAAAGGATGATCGTCAGCAATAAAAATGTTAATCATTTCTTTCTTGTTTTGCTATCTTAGTAGATACCTGAACAACCGTACCTTTACCCGGTTTACCTTTAATTGAAAGAGTTCCACCATCCAGAATCATTCTTTCTTCCATTCCGAATATTCCTAAACCTTCAGGCTTCTCTATCTGATCTTTGGTAATTCCTCTCCCGTTATCTTCAATTTTCATCACAATTTTATGTTTCCTGTCTTCGAGTGAAACGTGAATTTTGGTGGCTCCTGAGTGTTTAACAATATTTGTTAGCGCTTCCTGAAATATTCTGTAAAGTGTCACACTTTTATTATAATCAAGTTCAAGATGCTTCCAATCTGAATAAAAATAAAATTCAATATTATACCTTGCCTGAAACTCTTCAAGATATTGACGAAATGACTCAATTAAACCAAACTCTTCGAGAAAGTCCAATTTGAATTTGTACAAGAGATTTTTTTTAGATGAGAGAGTATCATCGATAAGTTTTCTTATCGTTCCTAGTCTTTTGTAAATCTGAGTGACGCTGATTTCATCATTAGAATTTTTGATTTTCTGTGATAACAATCCCACTTCAATCTGCAAAGCTGTCAGTTTCTGTCCCAGATCATCATGAATTTCCATCGCAAAACGTTTTCGTTCTTCCTCTCTCACATTCTGAAGATGTTTACTAAGTTCCCTTAATTGCTTCTGGGACTTCTTAAGTTTACTTATAATGTTTTTTCTTTCAGAAATGTCTTTAATTAAAAGTAATGCGTTGTTTCCCTTAGGGATAATATCAACTGAGCAAATATATTTCTGATTATCAGATTTGATATTAGTTTCAGCTTGTTGATATTTTTTTTCACCAATAACCTGTTTGATTAAAGATTTGAGCTTATGGGAATTTGATTTGGGAAGCAGAAGAAAAAATTCTTTACTATTGCCTTTATTACTGGAAATCGTAAATTTTTCTGCAAGTTCTTTCTGTCCTTCAATGATTTTCATATCACTATCCAGTACCAGATAAACTTCCGTAAATAATTTTTTTTCAGCAGTTTTCTGCTTCGGATTAGCTTTTGTTTTTTCTTGTTTCAAAACTGTTATATTGAATTAAATTCTATGCAAGTATGTATTACGGAAATGATCTTGACTTATACTTCTGTTAATTCTAATTTATTTTTAAATTAATTTCCAATTAAAATATAAGAATATTTTAATCTTGTTATTTAATTTTTGAAGAGTTCACCGGTTTACTTAATACTCTTTGCCAGAAAGAACTGAACAATTAAGATATTCTCATTGCCTTGCTTCAGACAACGCTGATTCAACTGAATTTTTCATCGTTTCAAACGCTTTTTCTGTACCTGCTTTTAATTCCCTCCATGCACTATCACCGGCTTCCTGAATTTCTTTTAGCTTTCTGTAAGCTTCTTCTTTTTTTTGTATAAGATTTTCTAATTGAGTACGGTATTTTTCTTTTGTATCTGCCTCTGCATTTATCATTTTGACCTCAAGCTTCTTAACGTCAGCATCCCATTCTTTTAGCTGTGTAGTTAGTTTGTCAATATATTCTGTTCGTTCACTCATCATTGCTCCCTAATAATATTAGTGTTAAATTTTAATTTGCACTATAACATAGACGATCCAAAGCGTTTTTAGTATAGCAGAAAATATTCATTTTAAAGTAATATTTAATGCTATATTATGTAGTAGTTAATGCTACAATGGTCAAGAATTGGAAGGAAATGGTTAAGATATTCCAAAAATTTAATTTTAACAATTAGTATTAATAGTTCTTACTTAATATTTGATTAGTTAGTTTTTGAACAATAATTGCTTAAATTTAGACTAAAAAACACATCTTATTAATTATAACTAGTTTCTAGATGCGTTTCTAATACATATTTCAACAAATTTTGGAGTTATCTGGTGATAAAAATATTTATCGCCGACGATCATGTAATCATTCGTGAAGGATTAAAAAAGATTCTCCAAGAAATTGAAGATATGAACGTAGTTGGCGAGGCTGGAAATGCCGAAGAGCTTTGGGAAAAGATCAAATCATCTGACGCTGATATAATCTTACTGGATTTAAATTTTCCCGGTTCAGGATTCTTCTCTTTAATATCAGACTTACGAATCCGCTTACCACAATTATTTATTCTGGTAGTAACAATTTACCCTGAAAAAGCTTATGCGATACGAGCAATGAAACAAGGAGCTCATGGATTCATTACAAAGAGTGAAACTTTAGAAACCCTTGAGAAGGCTATAAGATCAATCTTACAAACCGGAGAATATTTAAGCCCTGAAATCGGACTAATTCTCGCCGATGAACTTAATGAAAAAGAACCAGGATATCCCCATAATTTACTATCAACAAGAGAGCTGGAAATATTAAGACTAATCTCTAAAGGAAAAAAAGTAAAAGAAATATCGGATGAACTATCATTGAGTGTAAGTACAGTAAACACTTATCGATTAAGGATATTTAAAAAAATGAAAATGGCAACCGATGCTGAGATAGTGAAATATGCATTAGAGAATAAATTAGTATATTAATTAATTCATTCTGATTAGCCAACCCAATCATCTAAACATTCCTTTATCAGAGTTAATCTAAGCGAGAGAATTGACCTACTCGCTACAATTTGAATAGATTGGAATAATTTTATAATTCAATCAATAGCTCGAAGAGAATAAAAATCTTTTTTAATATTTATTATCATTGAATGTTTTTCCCATTCTATCATTCTTCAATACAAATTTTTATTTGTTATACATCTGCTAGTTAAACCAGAACCTTACTCCGATACCTCCTCCAAGATCAAAATCTGTTTCGGGCACCAAATCTAGAATTGGGGCTAATTCAAGAAAAATATCTATAGGTGCATCAGCAAATTGATAATCTAAGCCTACCGGAATACGAACCCCTACCACTGGATCATCTGAAAGAATAGCTCTTCCTCCAATACCATAGTATAATGGCAATCTGCCCGAAGAAACATTTATCAAATTAAAACTATGCCATACATAATCTACTTGCAGTAACAAATTGCCATCTCCCTTAAATGACCATGCTGCTGCAAAGTCAAAGGCGTTCTCACTACCAGTCCAGAGTTTTGCACTCAGTCCTGTTGGTTCACCCAGTATAATACCCAATCCGAAACCTTTACCTTGAGGGTAAATCGAGCCGCCTAATATTCCTACTACAGTTATGATCAAAAATATTTTTTTCATTTCATTCCTCCTATAGTTTATACTTTTTATAAACATTGAACCATATAAATTAATCTTTTCGTATTCATAATTATTTCCTCTCTTAACCTTTGAATTGATATTTAAAATTATCCTTAAACAAACTGGTTGAGTGATGATCTATAATGGTTTCCTCCCCTGGATAATCCTGATTATAACTATAGCTATTGCAATGATCAGCAAAATATGAATAAACCCACCAAGTGTATAAGAACTTACCATTCCCAATAACCAAAGAATCAATAAAATTGCAAAGATTGTCCAAAGCATAAATCCTCCTATTTATTATTAATTAAAAACTAGAATCTGGGTCATATTTTTACAGTGGTACCCTTAACTTTACTGATTTAATTTTATAAGATCTTCAGGTATAAAATTTAAGAGTGTTGTTGATTCCAAATTTTGATATTTTTTTTACTATCTAATAACATTAAATCAATTCAATACAACTTTCGTTCAAAAGCCATCGATAATCTTCTATTTTTTCAATTCAAGAATATTTTTATAAGGTTAATTGACCGATGGATAATCAGAAAGAAATCTAAAAAGACAAATCATTAACTGTTTAAAGAGAATAATAAAATTTGACTTTCCACATCAACTATAAACTCTAACCAAGATATTTTTGAAGAACTCTTGATTTCTCTGATTCTTTTAATTTTCTAAAAGCTCTTTCTTTTATTTGCCTGATTCGCTCCCTTGTAAGATCAAATTTTTCTCCAATTTCGCCTAAAGTTGAGCCTCTATTTCTTCCTATTCCTAATGACATACAAATAATTATTTTTTCTCTTTCACTAAGAATAGAAAGAACTGTTTCAACGTCTTTTTGTAATGATTCATTAATTAATGTTTTATCGGGAGTCTCTTCATTTTTATTCGGAATTGTATTAATCAAATTTGCCCCATCGTCTTCGTTCTCATCAATAGGTGCATCAATTGATAGTTCACGGTTCAAATGCTGCAGTGTAAATGAAACTTCTTCCACAGGTAAGTTCATTATTTCAGCTAGTTCGGTTACAGTTGGTTTACGCTCATATTCTTCTTCCAGTTTTAGATAAGTTTTTTTTAATTTATTTGCATTACCAACCTGGTTTAAAGGTAGTCTTACAATTCTTGATTGATTTGCGATTGCAGACATTATTGATTGCTTAATCCACCAAACTGCGTAAGAAATAAATTTAAATCCTCTCGTTTCATCAAATAATGTAGAAGCCTTTATCAGACCGAGGTTTCCTTCATTTATCAAGTCACCCAGAGAAAGCCCCTGGTTCTGATAGAGCTTGGCTACAGAAACTACAAATTTAAGATTGGCTTTAATCATTTTATGTTTTGCTTCCTGATCGCCTTCTCTTATTCTGGCAGTAAGTTCTGCTTCCTCATCAGATGTGATAAGGTTATAGTTTCCTATATCTGATAAATATTTCTCAAGTGAAGGATCAAACTTTACTCTGCCATATCTACTAAATTTTGCTTTATTGGTTTGCATTATTGTTTCCTATAATAAATTATTTTTTTCATTGACATATTAGATATGCATAGTTTGGAAGACTATAAGAGAGACTACGAAATTTTTGTAGCTATAAAATCATCCCCTTGTAGTAGAATCTATTACAAATACTTTGTTCTGCTTCTAACGAAATAACTTTATTTATTTCATGATTATTTTATTTTATATATAAATGCAGCGACGCAAAAGACGATATAATTTAATTAATATCATTACTTGAAAAAGAGCTTATAAAAATCTTAAACGGATTTAATAATGAAAATCAAAAGAATAAATAAAAGGAACTAAAATTAATCAGGAATGCTATTATGGAAACTTTAGAAAAAATTGGTATCGAAGAACTTTCAATTAATACAATAAGAACTCTTGCTATGGATGCTGTTCAGAAAGCTGATTCGGGTCATCCCGGAACTCCGATGGCACTTGCACCTGTAGCCTATGTGCTCTGGAAAAAATTTATGAAACACAACCCACTCGATCCGGAATGGTTTAACAGGGACAGATTTATTTTATCCAATGGTCATGCCTCAATGCTTATTTATGCAATCCTATATTTAACTGGCTATAAAATTTCACTTCAAGACATAAAAAATTTTAGACAGTGGGGAAGTATCACTCCCGGTCATCCGGAAAGGAGCTTAACACCGGGTATTGAGACAACTACGGGACCACTGGGACAAGGAATTATGAACTCTGTTGGAATGGCTGTTGCTGAAGCACATCTTGCAGCAAAGTTTAACACAAAAGATCACGAACTAATTGATCACTACACATATGCTTTTTGCAGTGATGGTGATTTAATGGAAGGTGCCAGTAACGAAGCAGCATCAATTGCCGGACATCTGGGCTTAAACAAACTGATCTGGATATATGATGACAATCATATCAGTATAGAAGGTTCAACCAAGATTTCATATTCAGACGATGTTGGAACAAGATTTAAAGGATATAATTGGCATGTTCAGGATTTGGGTGACGAAGCGAATAATTTAGAAGCAATTGAAAATGCTATTTCAACTGCGAGAGACGAAAAAGATAAACCTTCTCTAATAATTATTCGTTCGCATATTGCTTTTGGTGCACCTGATATGCAGGATACACCCGAAGCTCACGGATCTCCGTTGGGAGAAGATGAAGTTGAAAAGACAAAAGATTTCTATAACTGGCCTTCTGATAAAAAATTTTATGTTCCTGAAGAGGTTCTGAAACATATGAATGCAGAGGATGATGGAAAGAAAAATCAATCTACCTGGGAAGAGCTATTTGATATTTATAAACGCGAAGAAAAGGAACATGCTTCATTATTAGAAAAAGCGATAAATAATAAAATACCGGATGATTGGGATAAAGATATTCCGGTGTTCAATGAATCTGATGGACCTATAGCGACGAGAAAAGCATCAAGTAAAATAATTAATAGTTTTGCAAAAAATATTCCCTGGCTGATTGGCGGAAGTGCTGATCTTGCACCATCAACAAAAACATTAATTGAAGATTCAGATTATATTGAAAAAAATAATTATGACAACATGAATGTTGCTTGGGGTGTGAGAGAGCATGCAATGTGTGCAGCCTCATCTGGAATGTATCTTCATGGTGGTGTAAAACCTTTCGCAGCAACATTTTTTATTTTTACTGACTATGCCCGACCTGCTATTCGTCTCGCTGCATTAATGGAACTTCCAATAATTTACGTTCTTACTCATGACTCAATCGGTTTAGGAGAAGATGGCCCAACTCATCAGCCAATCGAACATCTTGCATCATTCAGAGCAATGCCTCATATAGCTGTATTCAGACCTGCAGATGCTAATGAAACTGCTTTTGCTTGGAGAGCAGCTATCAACAGAAAAGAAGGTCCAACACTTTTAATATTAACAAGACAAAAGCTGCCAATCTTCGATCGTGACAAAGTTGAGGATGCCAAAGCGGTTCTGAAAGGTGCATACATTCTTTCTAAAGAGAAATCAGATAAGCCAGATCTAATTTTAATTGCAACTGGATCAGAAGTTCAGCTAATTCTTGAAGCAAAAGAAAAACTTGAAAAGGAAAACATTCATGCAAGAGTGGTTAGTATGCCTTGCTGGGAATATTTCAGAGATCAACCACAAGAATATAAAGATAAAGTTTTACCGCCCAACGTAACAAACAGAATTGCTGTTGAAGCGGCTGCCACATTTGGCTGGTGTGAATGGGTTGGCGATAGAGGCGAAGTAATTGGAGTAGATAAGTTTGGTGCAAGTGCACCCTATAAAGACATATATAAAAATTATGGGCTTACAGTTGATAAAATAGTTGAACGTAGTAAGTCAGTTGTAAACAAAAAATAATATGACTCAACCAGTAAAAACTTTCGTTCATAATTGAAAGATTGAAAAGGAGTTAACGAAAATGAATAATCTTGTTAAGCTAATTGATTACGGGCAAAGCTACTGGCTCGATAATCTTACAAGAGAAAAAATAAAAAAAGGTGAAATTAAAAAAGAGTACAAAAACAAGGTCTTCGAGGTATTACTTCAAACCCGAGCATATTTAATAAAGCAATTTCAGGCGGAGATGCTTACGATTCACAGATTAAAAAACTTGTGAAGGATAAAAAAAGTGTCAGGGAAATTTATGAGGAGCTTACCGTTAAAGATGTGCAGGATGCCTGTGATATTCTTAAATCTGTTTATGATGAATCTTCGGGAACAGATGGTTTCGTTAGTCTTGAAGTTTCGCCTTATCTCGCACGGGATACCGAAGGCACAATAGAAGAAGCAAGAAGATTATTTTCTAAAGTGAACCGACCAAATTGTTTCATTAAAATTCCCGGGACTGAAGAAGGAGTCCCTGCAATAGAGCAATGTCTTTACGAAGGGATTAATATTAACATTACATTATTGTTTTCAATTAAGAGTTACGAGGCCGTTGCCTGGGCATATATAAACGCACTGGAGAGAAGATTGAAGGAAGGAAAAGATATCAGCAATATTTCTTCCGTTGCAAGTTTTTTCTTAAGTCGTATTGATGTTCTTACAGATAAAATTCTTGGTCACTACATTATTCCCGAAAAAACAAGTGGTGAACCAAGACCTGAAAATCTTCTTGGCAAAGCTGGAATAGCCAGTGCTAAAATCGCTTATAAAAGTTTTAAAAGTATTTTCTATCATGAAAGATGGAAACAGCTTGAAAGCAAAGGTGCTCATGTTCAAAAACCGTTATGGGCAAGCACAAGCACTAAAGATCCTCTTTATTCAGATGTAAGATATATTGAATCATTAATTGGTCCGCATACCGTAAATACTATGCCTGATGATACAATTGATGTCTTTGCTGATCATGGTAAAATTGTTGAAAATGCAGTCGAACATGATGTCGATGAAGCTCTAAAAGTTTTTGAAGATCTTAAGAAATTGAATATTGATATTAATTTTATAACCCGTCAACTGGTAAATGAAGGAATAGAAAAGTTTATAGCACCATATGATAACCTCATGAAAACTCTTGCAGCAAAGCGAGTACAATTTCTTAAAGATTCAACCGGAACGCAGGAATTTTATTTCGGTAATATAAAGTCGGAAGTAAAGTCGGCGTTCGCATCTCTAGATGATAAGCAAGTAATTAGAAGAATTTTTTCAAAAGATCCCTATGTATGGAAATCTGATAAGAAAGATGTTGAAGAAATAAATAATGCCTTAGGCTGGCTAAATGTCCAGGATTTTATTGATCGTTCCAATGAGATTCTGGATTTCTCTAAAAAAATCGTTGCGGAAAAATATAAACACATTGTTTTACTCGGAATGGGTGGAAGCAGTCTTTCCTCAGAAGTTATTAGTGAAACTTTTGGTAAAAGATCAGGATATCCTGAATTAATAGTATTGGATAACGTTGATCCGGAAGCTATTAAAAAGGTGGAATCACAAATTGATCCGGCTAAAACGCTTTTCATTGTAGCCAGTAAGTCAGGTAATACGATTGAAACGTTAAGTTTTTACAAATACTTTTTCAAACTGCTAAACCAAAGCGATATGAAAGATCCAGGTAAGAATTTTATTGCAATAACTGATGAAGATACATCACTTGAAAAGGAAGCAAAAGAAAAAAAATTCCGGAAAGTGTTTACAAACCCTGAAGATTACGGTGGAAGGTATTCTGTGCTTTCATATTTTGGTTTGGTCCCGATGGCTCTTGCCGGAATAGATATTAAAAAAATACTTAATAGCGCGCTTCAAATGGAATTGAACAGTGGACCATTTATTCCTGCCGAAAGTAATTCAGCAGTTTCTTTAGGTGCGACAATAGGAATGAGTGCAAGACTTGGTCGGGATAAGTTGACATTAATTTTTTCTGAATCATTAAAGACTTTTGGTTTATGGGTTGAGCAGTTAATAGCTGAAAGTACAGGAAAAGAAGGAAAAGGAATTTTACCTGTTGAAGGTGAAGAACTTACCGCTCCTGAGAATTATAGCGATGACCGTTTGTTTGTATACGTTCAACTTGATGGCGATAAATATAAAAGTGATGAAAAAAAATTATTTACCTTACAGGATGCCGGACATCCAGTCATTAAAATAAAATTGAAAGACAAGATGTCAATTGGTGCAGAATTTTTCAGGTGGGAATTGGCGACAGCTGTTGTCGGAAAAATTTTGAATATTAATCCATTTAATCAGCCAAACGTTGCAGAAAGCAAAAAGAATAGCAGTGAACTTTTAGATAAATGGCAGAAGCAACAACGTATCGACCGGGGAAAACCAATAATAAGAAAAAACATATCTGTGTATTTTGATTCTGAAAAAGATTGGATCCCGGGACAAAAGAGCATGTCCGGATTAATTAATTCATTCTGCAACCTTGCTGATGCACCCGACTATGTTGCTATCCTTGCATATTTTTTAAAAACAAAACAAAGACAAAAACTCCTCCAGTCAATCAGATTAAAATTGAGAAACAATCATAAGGTTGCAACAACTCTTGGATATGGGCCAAGATATTTACATTCAACAGGACAACTCCATAAAGGTGGAAAGAATAACGGAGTATACTTAATGTTTACGCACAATGAAAAAGATGAATTACCGATACCGGGCGAAGAGTATGATTTTTCAACATTGCAAATGGCTGAGGCGTTAGGTGATTTCAGAGCATTAAACGATAAAAACAGACGAATTATCAGAATTCATATTAAAGAAAATATTGATCAGGGTTTAAAAGAAATTAATGAAATTCTAAAGTGAAGAAAATAAATACAATTTTTTTTGATGTGGGAGGAGTTTGCCTGACAAATGGCTGGGACCATATTTCACGCGAAAAGGCAACCGAAAAATTTTCACTTGACTATGAAGATGTCGAGAAGAAACACAAACGTGTATTCAAACATTTTGAAAAGGGGAAAATCTCTCTTGATCAGTACCTCAATGAAGTGATATTTACAAAAAGAAGAAAATTTAATCGGGCGGAATTTAAAGAGTTTATGTTCTCACAATCTAAAGCTCATAAATCTACTATGGAAGTATTACACAAATTAGCATTAAGTAAAAAATATTACTTGGCAACGATAAATAACGAATCATTCGAACTGAATCAGTATAGAATTAATAAGTTTAAACTTTATAAATACTTCACAAATTTTTTTAGTTCCTGTTATCTTGGTGTCAGAAAACCTGAACCCGAAATATTTTTTAGAGTATTACATATTCTGCAGAAAGATGCAGGAGAATGTTTATTTATTGATGACAGGGAAGAGAACTATCAGTCTGCAAAAAATAATGGTCTTAATAGTATTTTACTGGAAAGTCCAAGTAAATTACGATTGAGGCTAAAAGAAATAAATATCAAAATCTAGGAAAGAAGAAATGAAAATAGGATTAATTGGTCTTGGTAAAATGGGCAGCAATATGCTGAAAAGATTAATAAAAGATAATCACGAGATTGTTGCCTTCGATGTAAAAAAAGAAAATGTTAAAAAAGCTGTTGAAGATGGAGGTACCGGCGCTTCTTCGATTGAAGATCTTGTCTCGAAACTTGAGAAACCAAGAAATATCTGGGTAATGGTACCGCACGGAAAACCAACTGATGAAACCATAGAAAAGCTTATTGAAAATCTTGACAAAGATGATCTAATAATTGATGGCGGCAATTCTCACTACACCAGTACAATTCAGAATTCTGAAAAATGCAAAGAGAAAGGAATCCATTTTGTTGATGCCGGGGTTAGTGGCGGAATCTGGGGTTTAAAGATAGGATACAATCTAATGGTTGGTGGTGATGAAACATCTGTAAAAAGAATAGAACCAATTTTAGTTTCACTTGCACCGGAAGATGGTTACGCCCATGTTGGTAAAATTGGTGCGGGACATTTTGTAAAAATGATTCATAATGCACTTGAATATGTGATGCTTCAGGGAATCGGAGAAGCATTTGAATGTCTCCACCGTTCAGAGTTTAATGTTGATTTACAGAAAGTCGCCGATCTTTGGACACACGGAGCTGTTGTAAGAAGCTGGCTGCTTGAGCTTGCCGCTGATTCGTTTAAAGAAGAAGGAAATTCACTCGAAAAAATCGCACCATTTGTTGATGATTCAGGTACTGCAAGATGGACTTCGGAATACGCATTAAAAAATGAAATTCCCATACCTGCAATTACACTATCATTGTACGAAAGATTTGCCTCAAGAGAGGAAGATCCATTTTCTGCAAAAGTAATTGCTGCTCTTAGAAATCAGTTTGGCGGACATGCTGTAAAGAAAGAAGGTGATTAAAATCGTTAACCAGCAAGTTGAAACAATACAAAAAGGAATGCAGCAAGGATTACTTCCTCAGCCATTGATAATTGTTATCTTCGGCGCATCCGGGGATTTGACTCACAAGGAACTCATACCTTCGCTCTATGCATTAAAAACAAAAAGACTCCTTCCCGAGAAATTTGCAATAATCGGTTTTGCCCGAAGAGAATGGTCTGATAATGAATTTCGTAAGGAGATGCATAAAGCTGTAAAAGGATTGAGTGAATATAATCTTGATACATGGAAAGAATTTGCACAAAAACTTTTTTATATAGTTGGAGATTTTAATGATGCAGCGTCCAAATCGTATTCAGATTTGAATAACAAGATATCTGAACTCCAAAAAGAAAATGAAATAAAAGACAACTTACTTTTTCATCTGTCTGTACCACCGGACTTCTACGGAACAATTATAAAAAAACTTGATACTGCCGGGTTAGCAAAAAGTTCAGAAGGCTGGCGAAGAGTAATTATAGAAAAACCTTTTGGAAAAGATGAGAGATCTGCCCGTGAACTGGATGAAGAAATTCGAGAAATCTTTAACGAAGATCAGGTGTTCAGAATAGATCATTATTTGGGAAAAGAAACTGTTCAGAACATGCTCTGTATTCAGATTTGCAAATCCTGGCTTCGAACCTGTCTGGAACAGAAATTATATTGATAACATACAAATTACTGTTGCAGAAGATATTGGAATTGGAACACGAGGTTCATTTTATGATGAAACTGGAATTCTCCGGGATATGATTCAAAACCATGTTTTTCAATTGATGTGTCTTGTATCAATTGAACCGTTGGTTCATTTTAATGCTGAATCACTTCGAACTGAAACAATTAAAGTATTTGATTCAGTTTGCAAAATCGATTTTGAGAAAGATGTTGTAATTGGTCAGTATGGTTCCGGAACTTTTAATGGGAAAAAGGTAAAAGGTTATCGTGAAGAAAATAATGTTGACGAAAATTCGAATACACCCACGTTTGCAGCTTTAAGAATTTTTCTTGATAACTGGCGATGGGCTGGCGTACCATTTTATTTAAGAACAGGAAAAAGACTTAAGAAAAAACTTACTGAAGTGACAATTCACTTTAAACCCACACCCCATTTGATGTTCAACATTAGCAAACAGGAAGAAACAAAGCACAATATTTTAACGTTCCGGCTACAACCGGATGAAGGAATTTTTTATACTTTCACTGCAAAACGTCCCGGTGCTAATTTTATACTACAGCCTGTTAATATGAATTTCAATTACAACTCTGCTTTTGGATTGAAGGAAACTCCCAGTTCATATCAATGGCTCCTTCACGATGCTATGCAGGGGGACCAAACTTTATTCCCAAGGGCCGAATGGATTTACAAATCCTGGTCGCTTATTGATCCAGTAATCAAAAAGTGGGAAAATAATCCCAGTGCAATTTTACCAAATTATAAAGCCGGTAGCTGGGGACCTGAAGATTCTGACAGTATGCTCAGGCTTGACAAGAAAAAATGGCTGGTTAAGTAATTTTAAAATAATTTATTCCTAGAATAATATGATGATTACAAATGTTAGAAAAATATTATAAGAATAATTATAATCCTTGGAATAAAAAGGTTGAGGAGATATTTGAAAAATTAAAAACATCACCCCAAATTGGATTAGATGAAAAAAATCTGAAAGCAAGAAAGTTTATAGAATCTTTTAGAAAACTCAAAATAGTTGCAGTACACGTAATCTTAAACAAAAAGAAATTATCCAGATGAGTCTTCATAGATTTATAAAACCTTTGGAATATAAATCCGTAATCTTTCATCTCTGCGAACTTCTGAAGTTACTTGCAATTATTTTTACCATTCCGCTTATAGTTTCTTTACTCTCAGCTGAATTTATCTACTCAATCATTTTTGCAGGGCTTTCAGCCGCAACTTTTCTTCTATCATTAGCTGGAAGATATTTTAAAAGTGAAGACTTATCAAAAAAGGAAGGTCTGATTATTACTGCTCTTGCTTATCTACTTTTTGCACTAATTTCAGCTTTTGCATTTCTGCCAGTAACAAACTACATGAATGGATTGTTTGAATCAATTTCTGGTTTTACTACAACAGGATTGTCAGTTTTATATCTGGATAATCTTCCTGTTACTTTGGTCTTTTTCAGAGCCTACAGTCAGTGGATTGGAGGTGCAGGAATAATAATCCTGACGCTGGTAATATTAACTTCGCCAGGTACTAGTGCTTTTAAATTGTACTCATCAGAATTTGGTCAGGAAAATCTGGTTGGAGATACTAAGAATACAGGTATAGTTGTATTGAAGATATACTCAGCATTAACGTTTGTGGGATTTATCCTTTACTGGATTTCCGGAGTAAAAGTATTTGATGCTCTACTTTATATTTTATCGACGATTTCAACTGGCGGCTTCACGCCAATCTCCTCAGATGCAAGTAACTTTAATATGTCGGTGTTCCATATAATAGTAATAATATTTATGATTCTTGGCGCAAACTCTTTTTCATCAATCTATAGAATTAGAAAGAATGGTATTAAAAGTTTTACTGATAACCTTGAGCTTAAATATTTAATTGGGATAATTATTTTATTTTCATTTTTGTTTTTCACTGCATGGAATTTTAACACAGATAAAATTTTATCAAGTGTCTTCCAATCAACAACTGCTATTACCACAACTGGTTTTACAATCGAAAATATTTCACATCTTCCACCGCAAATAAAACTGATGAATATTTTTCTTATGATAACAGGAGGGGCCAGTGCTTCAACGGCAGGTGGGATTAAAATTATACGACTAATTCTGATGTTTCAAATGATGAGATGGATGCTTTTTAAATTACTGTTACCTAAAGAAGCAAAAATATCCGTCAAGAGTAAAAGCCATAATTTCAGTGATATGGAAATTAAAAGAGTTTTTTCCTTTTTTTCACTCTATATCCTTTTTCTCTTCATTTCGTCCTTGATATTTGTTTTCTATAATTATGGTATAATTGATTCAGTCTTTGAATGCTCATCAGCTTTAGGAACAGTTGGGCTATCAACCGGAATCACCTCTCCGGAACTACCTGGAATTTTAAAAATAGTTTTGATATTAAACATGTGGGCGGGTAGGCTTGAAATATTTCCACTTATAGCCTTAATATACCCCAAACTTTGGATACCTAGCCTTAATATACCCCAAACTTTGGATACCCGAGAGGAGAAAGTAAAATGAGAGTAGTAATTGCAGGTGCAGGAAGCATCGGAAGAGAACTTGCAAATAATCTTATAAAAGAAAAAGACAATGAAATTGTTTTTATTGATAAAGATGAGGAAAAGTGTGAAAGAGTATCGGAAGAATTTGATGCGTTGGTAATAACCGGAGACGCTTCTGATCCACAGATACTTAAGAAAGCAGAAATTGAAGACGCGGATGCATTAGTTGCTTTGACAAATTCAGATCCATTGAATACAGTTATTGCAATGCTGGGAAACCGATTCGAAGTTAAGAAAATAATTGTGAAACTTAATGATCTCAGCTTGCGGTCTGCTTGCGATGAAATAGGGGTTGATAAAATAGTTACCCCAAAAGTTTCCGCCGCAGCAGAAATATTCTCTACCCTATTCGGACTTGAGCGGGAGAATCTCTCAATTATCGTTAGTGGTGGATTAAAATTGGTTACTATTGAAGTTGGTTCAGCAAAAGATAAAAAAATTGAAAGCATTGATATTCCTGAAGGGTCACATATTGTTGCAATAAAGCGAGATGACGACGTAATGATTCCCAGGAGGGATTTGAAACTTAAGAAAGGTGATGAACTATTAATTATTATTGAAAAACGTGAGCTACTGGATGAATTAAAAAATCTATTAGATAAAGAAAAAACGGATAATAATTAAATATTAGTTCAATTCTAAAAATTACTCCGGGTTAGAAATCGATGAATCTAAATTTGATAATGAAGAAGAATTACCCTCAAAGAATGTGAATTGGGTTAAACCAAAATACGTTTGAGAAATGGGTTTTACAGAATGGACGAAAGATAACAAACTTCGGCATCCCCGTTATCTCGGACTAAGAAGGGATAAAGATACTAAGAATGTTAAGAAGGAATCCTAAATGAGTGAGATTACGGATACTTTAATTAAAACTAGTTCTGATCCTTTATTTTGTTTATTAATATCGTATTTTATCAAAAGAGGAAAAGCTAAAGCAAATAAATGAGAACTTTAACAATAGATATTAAAGGAGTGGTAGAATGAAATCAGTTCAAGATATTCTTTCCGAAAAAGGTACAGATATTTGGTCTGTTAAACCTGATGACAAAGTTATTGATGCACTGAAACAAATGGCTGAAAAAAATATCGGTGCTGTTCTTGTTATTAACAATGGGGAGATTGAAGGAATTTTTTCGGAGCGAGATTATGCACGAAAAGTTGCTCTCGAAGGCAAATCATCCAGAGAACTTTTAGTCAAAGAAATTATGTCGCCGAATGTCCTGTTTGTAACTCCTGACAAAAACTGCGAAGACTGCATGGCATTGATGATTAAGAAAAGGGTACGTCATTTACCGGTACTTGAAGATGGTAAACTAAAAGGTATCATTTCAATCGGAGATGTTGTAAAAGCAATTATGGATCACAAAGAACACACAATTGATCAGCTGGAGCAATACATTACTAACAGACGATAGCTGATTGCTAGCAATTAACCATAGCATTGTATTAAATTTATACCATTGATTTTATCAGACTCATAATTCCTGCTGGATAGACACCTAAATAAATTATCAGTAAAGTCAGTATTATAAGAGCGAAAGAAGTAGTGAATGAAAACTTTGCTTGCATTTTTTCTTCTTCTTTTTTTGAAAACATCTGTACGACAATCCTTAAATAATAAAAAAGTCCGATTGCACTATTTATGACTAAGATAATAACAAGTGTCCACAAAGTTTCATTAACACCGGCTGCCAGCACATAAAACTTTCCGATAAAACCTGCTGTCAACGGAATTCCAGCAAGAGAAAATAACATAGCAGTAAAAGTTGTTGCAAGCCAGGGATGTCTCCAGAATAATCCTTTGTAATCTTCAAGCTTATAAGCTTCTCTTTCTTTAGTTGAGAGAACAGCTACAACTCCAAAAGCACCGATTGTTGTAATAAAATAAGCTACTAGATAAAACGCAACTGCTTCAGTCGCAAGATCTCCCCCTGCTAAAAAAGCTACTAATAAATATCCCAGATGAGCTATTGATGAATAAGCAAGAATTCTTTTTACATTATTTTGTAAAAGAGCCAGCCAGTTGCCAATAAACATTGACACGATTGCGATGATGCCAAAAACAAGTATCAGCTCGTTAAATTTATATCCATCTATAATGCTAAAAAAACGAAGTAGTAACGCAAACATTCCTCCTTTAGAAATAGTAGCAATGAATGCTGTGACTGGAGAAGAAGCGCCTTCATAAACATCAGGTGTCCACATATGGAACGGAACTACAGCAAGCTTAAATCCTACAGCAACTATTATCATCGCAAAGCCACCGATAGATATTGCATTGAATCCGACCATTTTTAATGCGCTGCCAAGCTGGTAAAAATCCATTGCTCCAAACTCATTATAGATCAGTGCCATTCCGAATAATAGAAATGCAGATGATGCGGCAGCCAGTATCAGATATTTAACTCCGGCTTCAACAGCTATTTCTTTTGTTCTCAAATAAGAAATCAATACATAAAGGGAGACAGAAAGAATTTCTAATCCGAGGAAGAATGATACAAAATGTATACTTGCAACCAGCACGCAAGAACCAAGTAAAGCCAGGTATAAGACTATATAGAATTCTTCTTTGTTTTCATCGGCTATTTTAAGTGTATTAAAAGAAATTAATGTGATGAAGAATGCCGCAGCTATTAATAATCCCCAGAAAAAAAACGTATAGTTATTGATCATCAATATTGTAGCAACTTTTATCGGAATATATTTTGAAGCAGGAAAGAGTGAATAAAATGCAGCAGCAAAACCGATCAAAGAAGTTGCGCAAATTACTTCGTGGTATCTTTTTATTGCAATCGATAACATAATAGCTATCGGAAAGATCGATAAAATTACCAGAGGAATAATTGAATAAAATTCAGTGCTGCTCATTTATTATCTTCCTGTTGATTTGCATTTGCCTCACTACCCACACGCCCGTTCATTATTACTTCAGGTTTACCGAATCTATCAATCAAATTTGTCTTTTCCGTATTTAATCTTCGATCCAAATAATCCATTGTTGATTCTACAGTTGTAAAAATTTTCTGAGGAAACAATCCCAGCCAGACGATAACGAGTATTAAAGATCCAAGTATTATTAATTCTCTTGGTACATAATCTTTGATTTCCCCTTCTTTTTCTTTTCTTCCGTGCCACACTTTCTGCATTATTCTTAAGGCATAAATTGAAGAAGCTACTAAACCAAGAGATGCAAGCACTGTCCATAACACCGAAGCTTGAAATGTTCCTGCAAGAATGAGAAACTCAGCTACAAAATTTCCAAGTCCCGGCAATCCAAGTGAAGCCATAACAAAAATCATTGCAATTCCACCCATTCTCGGAACCTGTTCCCACAATCCACCCATTTTATTCAGATTACGTGTATGTAATCTTTCAGATAGCAAACCAACAATAATAAATAATGCACCGGTACTTATTGCGTGAGTTATCATCTGCAAAACGACCCCCTGGTAAGCAAGAAGATTGAATGAATAAACACCAAGCATAACAAAGCCCATATGACTTACGCTTGAGTAAGCAACAAGTCTTTTAAAATCAGTTTGGGCGAACGCAAGTTTTGCACCGTAAAGAATTCCGATTACACCAAGCAGCATTGCATAAGGTGCAAACTGAATCGAGACTTCCGGGAAAAGCGGAAGAACAAATCTTAGCAATCCGTACGCTCCTGTTTTTAAAAGTAATCCCGCAAGTATTACACTTCCCGCAGTTGGTGCTTGTGTGTGTGCGTCAGGAAGCCAATTGTGAACTGGAACCAAGGGAAGCTTTACAGCGAATGCAATCAGAAATCCAAACATTAATAACCAAGCAATTCCGGGTGGTAATTGAGTCTTTAGTAATTCAAAATAATTGTAAGTGTAAATTCCTGTTTGATTGCCGTGAATGAAATACAATCCCAGTATTGCAAGCAGCATTAATAAACCGCTTGCCTGCGTGAAGATGAAAAATTTATAAGCAGCATAAATTCTGTTTTCGTGTCCCCATATTCCGATCAGGAAGTACATAGGGATAAGCATCAGTTCCCAGAAAAAGTAGAAGAGGAATAAATCAAGAGCGGTGAAGACCCCGACAATTCCTGCAAGAATCCATAATAAATTGAAATGAAAGAAACCAACCCGTTCCTGAATTTCTGTCCACGATGTTAAGACAGATAGAATACCAAGAAAGATTGTAAGAACAACAAGAATTAAACTCAATCCATCCATCGCGAAGTTCAGAGTAATACCAAATTGTGGAATCCATTCAGCATTAAATTGAACAAGCCAGTTATTGTCGGTAGTTAAGTTAATGGCAATCGGATTGCTTAACCAGAAAATGAGAATGATAATGAAATTGATTGATAATCCGATTAAAGAAACCCATCGTGGTAAATTTTTATTGAACCTACCAGAAAACCAGGCAGCAAGTCCGGTTATAATTAAAATCAATATTAACCAAATATTAATCATAAGAATGCAACTATTGTTAAAGTAATTACTGCGCCGAGAACAATTCCCATAGCATACCATCTGATTTTACCGGTTTGAGTCCTGGCAAGGACTTGATTAAGTATTCTATTCAACCAGACAATAAATGTATAAATGTAATCGATGAAATCATTCTTATTTATTTTTGCAAGGAATACGATCGGTCGAACAAAAATTCTGTCATAAAACCTGTCGAATCCCCAACCTGAAAAGAAAAATTTCTGAATTAAACTCTGCTTTACATCTTCAGCTTTTGAGACCGGTATTTTTATATACAATCGAAATGCGATGTAAACTCCAAGTAAAGCTGTTACGGATACAATAATCTGTAGAGTAAGCTCTCTAACACCTCCTTCAATTGTTTTAACTACAGGTAATGTCATATTCAGAAAAGATGAAAAGATTGTAAAGTGTCCCATTGTATCAGGCAGTTCTATAAATCCGCCGATAAGAGATAAGACTGCAAGAATGATCAAGGGAATTTTTATTAACCATCCGGGCTTATGAGAAATTTCAGATCGTTTATCTCCATAAAATGTTATGAACACCATTCTGAAGGTATAAATCGCTGTGATGAATGCTCCAATCCATCCCGCAATCCATAAAATTGAACTGCCATTTGTAGAACTCGACCATGCAAACCAAAGAATCGCATCTTTGCTGTAGAATCCTGCTGTGACTAAAGGCAACGCCGCAAGTGAAGCCGAGGCAATTAAAAATGTCCAGAAGGTTACCGGAAGTTCTTTTCGCAAGCCCCCCATTTTATACATATTATGTTCGTGATGAACAGAAAGAATGACTGCGCCGGCACCAAGAAAAAGTAAAGCTTTGAAAAATGCATGGATCATAAAATGAAATATTGCCGCTGACCAGGCACCAACTCCCAATGCAAGAAACATATATCCGATCTGACTGATAGTTGAATATGCTAAAACTCTTTTGATGTCAAACTGAGTTAGTGCGCTGAAGCCGGCAATCAATAGAGTAAGTGCACCAATGATTGCTACCAAATTTAATACAACAGGTGCGAGTGTGAATAAGGCATTTGTTCTTGCAATAAGATAAACTCCTGCTGTTACCATAGTTGCCGCATGAATCAAAGCACTTACTGGTGAAGGACCCGCCATTGCATCTGGAAGCCATGTCTGTAAAGGAAGCTGAGCAGATTTACCAAGTGCTCCACCAAGCAATAGAAACGCAACAGCAACTGCAGTTGATGAACCAACCTGCCATTCAACTGGAGCAAGAGATAAAATGGATTGGATGTTTAACGTTCCGAAAGCCATTACTAGAAAAAACAAACCAATTGCCATCGCAGTATCACCAACACGAGTAACAATAAATGCTTTTCTTGCCGCAGTTCCATTTTCCGGTTCTTTGTACCAGAAACCTATAAGAAGATAGCTGCATAAACCAACACCTTCCCATCCGAGATAAAGAAGTAAAAAATTATCTGCAAGAACCAGAGCTAACATCGATCCGACAAACAAATTCATATAAGCAAAGAATCGCGAGTAACCTTCGTCATCAATCATAAATTCTGCTGAATAAAGATGAATTAAAAATCCAACAAAGGTTATTACGAACATAAAAACTATTGAAAGTGAATCGAGATGAAGAGCAATTGAAGGGTTAAATCCGCCAACATCAAACCATTGCCATAATTTGATGTTATAAGAATTTCCTGCGGGTGGAGAAGAAATAAAAGTAATTCCAATGATCAGAGCTAATAATGCAGACAAACCAACCGAACCAACTCCAGTAACTCCAGATGCAGTCTTACCTATACTTTTTCCGAAGAGTGCCAGGATTAAAAATCCTGCAAAAGGTAAAGCTGGAACTAGCCATAGTAAATCAAACATCATCAACCTTTTAACTTATTAAGTGCATCTGTATCAAGAGTTTTGAATTTATTATAGACCTGAATAATTAGTGCAAGTCCTATTGAAACCTCTGCCGCTGCGACTGCAAGAATAAAAAGAAACATAACCTGTCCATCTGCTTCTGCCCACTTGGAGCCCGCAATTACAAAGGCGAGTCCTGCAGCATTCAGCATAATCTCAAGTGACATCAGAATGAAAATAATGTTGCGTCTTACCAGCAATCCTATCAATCCAATAAAGAATAATATTCCTGCAAGCAATAAAGCCGTTTCCACCGGAATAATATTCATTGAGTAATCTCCTCTTCTTCAAGAAAGCGATGTAACACTTTTTTCTTTCTCCTGCCGATATGATATGCACCAACTATTCCTGCCATCAAAAGCATAGCTGTGAGTTCAACACCGAGAACATATTTTGTAAATAAAGAAACTCCGACTTCGGTTGGGGATATATTATTTTCAAACAAATGTTGAGTGGGGACCGCTGATAATAAAATTATAAACTCAATAAAAAGGATTAAGACCAGTATTCCCGGTCCAATCCACATTTTGGCACTAAATAATTTTTTTTCACTTTCTTCTGATTCTTTTCCTAAGTTCAGCATCATAACTACGAAAATGAAAAGAACCATTATTGCTCCTGCATAAATGATAACTTCAAGTGCAGCAACGAAATGAGCACCAAGAATAAAAAAGATTACTGCAACTGATAACAAAGAAACAATAAGATACAGAAGCGCATGAACAGCATTTAAATTGGTTATCACCATAATTGTGGAGATAATTGCAATTATAGACGCTATGTAAAATGCTATTGTCATTTTTATCTTGGTAACCATCAATCTTAGTAAATTTTATATCAATTGGTTTACTTTCATTTTCTGCTTCGCCCTTTTCTTTGCCACCGATTGCGAGCCCGGCAACTCTGTAAAAATTGTATCCGTGATATTTTCCTTCACCATCAATTAATAAATCTTCTTTTTCATAAACGAGGTTCTGTCTATTATATTCTGCCATCTCAAAATCAGGGATAAGTTGAATTGCGTAAGTTGGACATGCTTCTTCGCAATAGCCACAGAAAATGCATCTTGAAAAATTTATTCTGAAAAATTCAGGATAACGCCGGTTGTGATCATCCTCAGTTGCCTGTAACGAAATGCAATCAACCGGGCAAGCAACAGCGCAGAGATAGCAAGCGACACATCTTTCTTCTTTATCAGGATCACGTGTTAAAACTATTCTCCCTCTCCATCTTGCAGGTAATTTTGGTTTTTCATCAGGATACTGAACCGTGACCCGTTTTGTGAACATATGTAAAAAAGCTATCCACAAGCTTCTTAATTGGCTAAGCATCAAATCCTCTTTTAATATATAATTTGTTTTTCATCTTCTAACCACCAGTTAAAATTATTGCTCCTGTTACAAGTAAATTCAAAAGTGATAAAGGAAGCAGAAGCTTCCAGCCGTAACTCATCAACTGATCATATCTCGGTCTTGGCAATGATGCTCTTAACAGAATAAATAAACCGATAAACAAAAACATTTTAATCAGGAACCAGACAACACCTGGTAAAAAATCGGGACCAAGCCATCCGCCAAAAAATAAAGTTGTAATTAAAGCAGAGATAAGAGTTATCCCGAGATATTCACCAACGAAAAACATTCCGAACTTCATCCCGGAATATTCTGAATGATAACCAGCGATCAATTCAGATTCTGCTTCCGGAATGTCTAACGGAAGACGATGAGTTTCAGCGAGTCCTGCAACCATAAAAATTATAAATCCAACAAACTGCGGAATAAAAAACCAGATATTTCTCTGCGCTTCAACAATGTCAACTAAACTAAATGATCCTGTTAGCATAACGATTCCCATTAACGAAAGACCCATAAAAACTTCATAAGTTATCATCTGAGCTGAACCACGCATTGCACCAAGTAAAGAATATTTATTGTTTGAAGACCAACCGCCAAGAACAATACTGTAAGCACCAAGCGATGACATTGCGAGAAAAAATAAAAGCCCAATATTAAAATCAACTACAAATATTCCCGGTGAATAAGGAATGATTGCAAAACTCATCAAGACAGTTGCAACAACAACTGCAGGTGCAATTACAAAAATTGGTTTATCAACAAACTTTGGCACCCAATCTTCTTTCATAAAAATCTTGAGCATATCAGCAAGAACCTGAAGCAATCCGAATGGTCCAACACGGTTTGGTCCATACCTATCCTGCCATAAAGCAAGCAGTCTTCGTTCAAGCCAGATTAATCCTGCTGCGATGCTCAACATCACAAGCAGGACTCCAACTATAATTATTACTATAGTAATGGTCTGACTCATTTAACTGTTTTCTTTAGTTCATGAAACGAAGGTAAATCTATAAACGGCATTCCGGGCATATTTATAGGATAGCCAGCAATCCCATCGGGTAATTCTTTAAATATTTTTACTGGAAATTCGAACTTCTTCTCATCAATAATCAACTCAAGGTGTTCATTCTCTTTTATTTCGAAATTTTCAGAATCAGTTTGATTAATTGCGATATATGCTTCAGGAATTCTTTCTTTGACTGCAGGAGATTTACTACTCAACTCTTCTGAGCCATAAATGTGGTAAAGCGGAACAAAAAACCTTTCATCTTCCTTTAAAATGAATTTTTCAGGCACATCTTTGAAGAAATTCAATTGAGTGCTTAACTCTTCATTAGGTTCAATCAACCTGACTCCGGGATCACCAGTCATGTAATGGTCCTCCAACCTCAATCTGATATTTATTTATTGATTGAACGGAATTCCAACCGGGTGACCAATAAAAAGGAATTACAGATGACGGTGGTTCCCCTCTGAATCCTTCCATTGTAAATGAAAAAGGTGAGTCATCATCTTCAGGTGGTTTTGGTTCACTCACATTTTTGTCTGCATTCATCGCTGTTCGTCCGCTGTAACGATATGGTTCACGAGGAATTTTTTGTCCTTCTTTTCTGAAATCGGATGGAGGTGCAGTATTGAGAATTCCATAAAACTGAGGCATTTCCTGAATGAGTGCTTTTACAAAATCATCAAAATATTTTAGAACTGTGAAATCTTCTTTGCCTGCTGCAATTGCAATGTCTGTAAGATAGCGCCAACTTTCTAGCACATCTTCTTCCGGTTGAAAACACTGATAAAATCTTTGTGCTCTGCCCTCATTACTTACTACTGTTCCATCTGATTCAGCAAAAGTTCCAACAGGAATTACATAATCTGCTATCAAGGTTGTTTCATTTTCTAAACTGTCCAGCACAATTATGTTTTTAACTTTATTAAAAATCTTTTCAAGTTTTTCTTTTGGATTATTTCTGAACAAGTTACTTTCAAGAATAACTAACGTTTCGATTTCATCTTTTTCTACTTCATTAAAAACAGTTTCAAGAGATTCGGCTTCCATCATAACCAATCCAGTGGTGTTAACGGAGGGTGAGGTAATTACAATTCCTGTTTGATTATTCTTTTTATGAAGAGCAAATGCAATGTTATAAGATGCTTTTAGAATATCCTCATTTACACAACCGAAACCTGTAACAATTAAGGGCTTTTCAGAATTCTTTAAATCTTCAGCAACTTGTTTAACAAATTCTCTTTTCATATATCAGAAAGATCGTCCACAGTTGGGGAATCGCTATCAATTAATATTAGCAACTGCAAAACCTAATCGTGCAATATCGCCAGGAGAAGAATGAATTACTTTCTTTAGCGATATCCTCCAGTTTAGTTTGTGAAACTGTAGCTATATACAGAGGTCCTTTTTCATCCTGAACAGCTTCTCTTACAGCAGCATCATTCCAAAGGGGTATATTAAGATTGGAAGCGATTTCTTTTGGCTTGAGTTTGATTGCCTGACGAATTGACAATGCAAGCATAGGAGCAGTGTTTGTTACATCTTCTCCGAGAATGAATACTGTATCAAATTCTTCTACTTCTTTTAATGAAGGAGTTCTGACGATTCCTTTACTTAAAATGTTTAATGAAGTCTGACTAAGTTTTTCTTCACTTGAATTAAAGCAAGAGTAGAAATTTGCTTTACCAACTAACTTTCTTAAAACAAAGTTGGATTCTAATGATGCTCTTGCAGAACCAATGCCTATTGTTTTTGTTGATGAAATTAATTTGCTGGTTCTTTCAAGAATTGTTTCTTTATCAGTTATTTCCTGTTGACCGATTTCTTCGTTTTTAATTAATGGCTGAAGAATTCTTTTTTCATCATTCACCCATTCATAACCGAATCTTCCTCTGTCACAAATAAAATATCCGTTTACTTTGCTATTGTACCTGCTTAGTATTCTTCTTAATGAACCATAACGTTCGGCAGCAATTATATTGCAGCCAAGCCCACAGTTGTGACAAATGGACGGTGCATTTGTTAGATCCCATTTCCGCGTGTAATGCTGTTTTAGAGTTTTATCTGTGAATACTCCTGTTGGACAAACTTCAACAAGGTTACCGCTGAATTCATTTTCAAGAATTCCTTCTTCGGAACGACCAAAGTATACGTGATTCTTTGAGGCGAATGCATTGAAATCTCTTCCATCAGCATAATCACGATAGAAGCGAACACATCTGTAACACTGAATACATCTGTTCATTTCGTGATTAATGAAGGGTCCGAGATACTGATTGTTGTAAGTCCTTTTTTCAAAACGGAATTTTCTATATGAATGTCCTGTCATCACAGTCATATCCTGAAGATGACATTCACCACCTTCATCGCAAACCGGACAATCGTGTGGATGATTTGTCATCAGCCATTCAATTACGTGTGCACGAAATTCAACAGACTCTTTATCTTTCATTGAAACTCTTAATCCATCCTGAACCGGTTCCATACAAGCCATTACAAGCTTACCTTCAGTATCATTTTCATCTTTGTATTTCGTAACTGCACACTGCCTGCAAGCACCAACGGAATTCATTGCAGGATGCCAGCAGAAGTAAGGCAAATCCAGCTTGAGTGATAAACATGCATCAAGCAGGTTTTTCTTATCTTTCACTTTATACTCTATTCCATCTACAATTATCTTAGGCATTTACTCTCTCCAAGGACAGCGTTTTGCTTTAATATGCTTTTCAAAATCATCACGAAAATATTTTAGAGCGCTTTGCAAAGGTTCAACTGCACCGGGAGCCAATGCACAAAATGTATTTCCCGGTCCAAGAAGATTTGAATGAAATGTTAGATGATCCAGATCTTCCATTCTACCATTTCCATCTTCAATTGCACCGAGAGTTTTTTCTGTCCACGGCAAACCATCTCGGCAGGGCGTACACCAACCGCAAGATTCCTGTGCAAAGAAATGTTCAAGGTTTTTAACCATACCGACTGGACAAGTTTTATCATCAAGAATTATCAACGTTCCTGTTCCCAGTCTGCTTCCAGCTTTTTGAACGTTTTGATAATCCATTACCGTATCAAGATGTTCTTCAACTAAAAAATCTGTCGATGCACCACCGGGTAAAGCTCCTCGGAATTTGTAACCATCTTTCATCCCTCCGGCGTGCTCTTCAATAATTTCTCTCATAGAAGTTCCAAGAGGAAGTTCCCATAATCCGGGATTTTTAACCTGACCGCTAACACCATAAAGTTTTGTTCCGCCTTCACTGGTTAAACTTAAATTTTTAAACCAATGAGGACCGTTTTTAATTATTCCGGGAACGCAGCAAAGTGTTTCGACATTATTCACAATTGTGGGCTTTCCAAAAAGTCCGCTTGTTTGCGGGAATGGTGGTTTTGCTCTCGGTGTTGCACGCTTTCCTTCAAGAGCGTTTAATAAACCTGTTTCTTCACCACACATGTAACGTCCAACACTTGTATGAATACTAAGTTCAAGCGAGAAATCAGTTCCTAAAATATTTTTGCCAAGGTAACCTTTATCATATGCTTCATTGATGGCTTTTGATAGAGATTTGTTGGAGGATTTATACGCCCATCTCAAGAAAATGAAAGCTTTTGTTGCACCGATTGCATATGAACTTACAATCATACCTTCAATTAAAAGATGGGGATTAGACTCAAGCAGTAACCTGTCCTTAAAAGTTCCCGGCTCCATTTCATCTGCATTAGCAATCAAATATTTTTCTTCAAATGGGGAATCATCACCCATTGGCACGAAGCCCCATTTCATTCCCGTTGAAAAACCTGCGCCACCTCTGCCTTTAAGCTCAGAATCCTTTACTATTTGCTGAACCTTTTTAGGTTCAATTTCTTTCAAAGCCTTTTTTAGCGAAACAAATCCGCCTACTTTTTCGTATTCATCTATACCGAGCGGTTGTTTGTCTTCTCTGATATGTTGAGTTAAAGGTTTATCCATTAGTCAAAGTGTTCTAATATTTTTTCAAGCTTTTCTTCAGTGAGATCACTGATATAATTCATTATCTATCATCAAAGCAGGAGCGTGATCGCAAGTTCCGAGACAGGGGATTGGCAGCAAAGTAAACCTGTCATCTTCAGTAGTATCACCGAATTTTATATTAAATTTTTCGTACAGGTATTTCAATATTTTTTCATAACCCATTATGTAGCAGCTTACTGAATCACAAACCAGAATTATATGTCTTCCAACAGGTTTTCTGAAGACGAGATTGTAGAAAGTTGCGACGCTATCAAGTTCATCAATTGTCATTTCAAGATGGTTGGCAATATCTTTCAAACTATCATCCGATATCCATCGTCGCTTTTCCTGAACAACTTTGAGCGCTTCAATACAAGCCGCTCTTTTGTTCGGATATTCTTTTACGTGTTCGTCAATTTCTTTTTGTTCGTCTGCTGTCAACATTAGTTTTGATATTCTGTCCTTATGGAACTCTAAAAAAAATTATTTATTATTCTTCTATTAATCTTTCGCTCCTTCGGAGCTTAATACTAATTATAGTTCTAAATTTATATTACCTGTCTAAATCAGCTAATACAAAATCAATACTTCCTAAAATCGCAAGGAGATCTGCAACTGTATGTCCTCTGCTTATATATGGCACCATCTGAATGTGCGGGAAAGATGGAGTTCTTACTCTAACTCTGTATGGCGAAGTATTGCCATCGCTGATAAGATAATATCCGTTGTTTCCCTTCGTAGCTTCGATTCCTGAAAAAGCTTCTCCCGATGGAATAACCGGACCCCAGCTAACATTCAGAAAATGTGTAATTAAAGTTTCAATGTCGTGCATCGTTCTATCTTTTATCGGTGGTGTGGCCTGCGGATGATCTGATTTGTAAGGACCTTCAGGCATGTTGTTCATACACTGCTCAACTATTCTCAAACTTTGTCTCATCTCTTCAATACGAACCAATGCACGGTCATAACAGTCTCCGTTCTGAGCAGTTGGTATATCAAATTCAAATTGATCGTAACCTGAATAAGGTCGTTTCTTTCTGAAGTCCCATTCAAATCCGCAGGCACGCAAACCCGGACCAGTAATTCCCCATTCAATAGCTTCTTCTTTTGTGTAACTTCCAATACCCTTTGTTCGTGCTTTAAAAATTCTGTTCTTCATTACAAGCTTATCGTATTCATTTAATCTTTTTGGAAAGTATTCAATAAATTCCTTCACAAGTATATCCCAGCCATTTGGTAGATCGGGCATGAACACCTCCAATGCGAAACCAGTTCGGATGCATTCTGTCTCCACAAATTGCTGCGACAATATCAAAGACTTTTTCCCTGTCAGTGAACATGTAAAACACAGGTGAAAGCTGACCAAGATCCTGTGCAAATGTACCATACCAAACGAGATGGCTTGAGATTCTAAACAACTCACACAGCATTACACGAATTACTTTCCCTCTGTCGGGTACTTCTATACCAGCAAGCTTTTCTACACCAAGGACATATGCCAGATTATTCATTACACCACCGAGATAATCAACACGATCCGTGTAAGGGATATAAGTGTGCCATGATTGTCTTTCTCCCATTTTCTCTGCACCACGATGATGGAAGCCAATGTCAGGAACAATGTCAACAATGTCTTCACCATCAAGTTGTAAAACTAATCGTAACACTCCGTGTGTTCCAGGATGCTGAGGACCAAGATTCAAAAACATAAAATCGGAATCCTCGCTTTGTCTTGTCATTCCCCATTCTTCAGGATTGAACTGAAGTGCTTCCTGTTCTCTGATCTGTTTTTCTTCAGGAAGCTGAAATGGACCCATTTCTGTTGCTCTTGCGGGATGATCTTTTCTTAGCGGATGACCATTCCATGTTAAAGGCATTAACAGTCTTCTTAAAAATTGATGTCCATCAAAATTAATTCCGAACATATCGAACACTTCTCGCTCGTACCAATTTGCATTTTGCCATAAACCGGTAATGGAAGGAATATTTAAATCCATTTCTTTCAACGGAACTTTTAATCTTATATCTTCATTCTTGTCAAATGAGAAAAGATGATAAACAACCGTAAAGTCACTTTGAGGTAGACCATATCTTTTATTGTTTGATCTTTCATCTATTGCAGTTAAGATCATAAAGCATTCGGTAAGGATTTTCGATTTCATTCTTTAAATAATTAAGAACAGAAACTATTGAAACTTTCTCAACCCAAATTGTCGGGAAATGATCCCTAGTTTTTTGATGATAGATGATTTTGTCGCCTAACTTTTGATCTATTTCTTCATCCAGTGTTAAGTTCTCAACCATAGTAATTCAAATTTCAGTTGGTGGAGTTATTTTTTTCATTTTTATTCTTTCTTCCCGTTTTAATTCTTTCATTGAAGGCGTTTCCGCTTTTTGGAATCCCTGAGGACCGATGACCCAACTCAAAGGACGCTTTTCTTTTCCAACAGCATCACGCAGCATAACAAGACCTTCCATAAACGCATCCGGTCTTGGTGGGCAACCAGGAACGTAAACGTCAACTGGCAAAAACTTGTCAACACCTTGTACAACACTGTAAATATCATACATTCCGCCTGAATTCGCGCACGAGCCCATTGAAATTACCCAGCGTGGTTCCATCATTTGTTCATAAAGTCTTTTAATGATAGGAGCCATCTTTATGAAAACAGTTCCCGCAATAATCATTACATCAGCTTCACGTGGAGTTCCCCTGATTACCTCAGCACCAAATCGTGCTATATCATATTTGCTTGTAAGTGATGTTGCCATTTCAACATAACAACAGGAAAGTCCAAAGTTAAAAGGCCACATTGAATTTTTTCTTCCCCAGGCAACTAAATCCTGAACTCTTGAAAGAACAAGACTTTGCTGAACTGTTTCTTCAATTGAACTCGTTCCTTTTAATGGAATTTCAACCTGATCAGTTTTTGTTAACCACCATTTCATTAATTTTTACTGTCTTTCAGAAATTTATTTCTTGCCTTTAATATTTTTTTACCGCTGGCTCCAAAATCGAGCGCTCCTATTCTCCACTCGTAAATTAAAACTGCAACAAGTACTGCAATAAAAATTGTTGCAGCGATGTAGCCTGCCCATCCAACCTGTTCTAGTGAAATAGCCCAGGTGAATATGAATACTGCTTCGAGATCGAATATGACAAAAAACATCGCGACGATGTAATAGTGAATTGGAAACCTGAGACGGGCAGAATAAGTTACTTTTATCCCTGACTCGAATGGTTCATTGGTTTCTCTTTCTTCGTGTTTCTGACCCAGGAAATAGGAGAGTCCGATCATAAAAGTGACCAGCAATATAACGGCACCACCATAAACCAATAGTGGCCAGATTAACACGTTACTCCCAATTGTAATACCTTTTTTTCACTGAAATTCATTAAATTTTTTCTTTTAATATGATTATTAGGGAACGAGTTTTTAATTACCCGCATCATCGATACATTTAAATAAAATAAAAGAATAAATTAGAGTTTAAAGGCTAATCAGGGTATTTATTTCGGTTAATTTTAAAAAAAGGAGATTATTTAAGAATGCTGTTTGAAGATTTAATAGACATAGAAGAAAATCACATTCTAATCATTCAAACATGTTTCTTAATTTTAATGCGTTTTGGGGAGCGATGGCTTTCTCATCGTTATTGAAGAATACATAAACAGAATTTACTTTATCCAATCGGTTTGTTATCCATCTTTTCCACCCAGTTAACTGCTGAAGCGAATAGCTGCCAGAATACTTTTTTCTTGTTCCATGTAATCTTATATAAATAGTATCAGACGTGATTTCTCTGGGAGCTTCTTCATCAGGCATATGATAAATACAGAATGCCGCATTGTGCTTATTTAATAGTTCGTAAGTATTATCATTCCACCAGCTTTTTTCACGAAATTCAAATGCATATTCGAAATCATTCGGTAGTTGATGTAAAAACCTCTCCAATCTTTCTTTGTTGAATTTCCAATGGTGTGGTAATTGAAATAAAATGATTCCCAGCTTTTCATCTAATTTTCTGATGACTGATAGAAAATTATTTACTGGTTCTTTGGGATCTTTCAGTTTTTTCATATGTGTTATATATCTGCTCGCTTTAACTGCATAAGTAAAATTGCGGGGTGCATTTTCCTTCCAATGCAATACTGAACTTTCCTCGGGCATGTTATAAAAAGTATTATTTATTTCAACTGAATTAAAATTCTTTGAATAATGGCTAAACCAATCTTTTTTATCCATTTCTTTGGTATAAAAATCTTTCTTCCAATGGTTATAATCCCAACCAGATGTTCCAATATATATTTTATTTGATTTCATTAATCCCATCTTTGTACTAATAAACAAAATTATCCTATAAATTAAAATGTCCTCAGATATTCCCCCCTTGAAATATTAAAAATTTATTTTTAATTAAAATATAAATGGAAACTATGGTTATGATAAGTAGCCATACACATTCAGACTACTTAAACTTTTAAGTAATTGAATTTTTATGGAAAGCATTTAATTCGATAAGCAGAAAGGAAATTATGACATGAAAGCAATGGTAATTAAGGATTTTGGTGGACCAGAAGTATTTGAACAAAGAGATATTGATAAACCGGAACCGGGTCCGAATGAACTTCTTGTTAAAGTCAAAGCAACTTCAATTAATCCAGTAGATTATAAAATAAGAAAAAATGGGAAGTGGGCAGGTATTAAACCACCCGCAGTAATTGGGTATGATGTAGCAGGCATTGTTGAAAAGGTTGGTCCCGGTGTCGAAATTTTTGAAGTAGGCGATGAAGTTTTCTACACTCCGGAGATTGATCCCAATTGTGGGAGTTATGCAGAATACAATGTTGCCAATGAATCTATTGTAGCGAAGAAACCCGAAAATTTAGACTTCAACGAGGCTGCTAGTATTCCGCTTGCAGGTTGCACTGCCTGGGATTCTTTAATGGGTGCTGCTTTACTTCAAATCCCCGAAACAGTCTTGATACATGGAGGGGCTGGTGGAGTTGGTACATTAGCAATTCAGCTTGCTAAAGCAGCGGGTGCAAGAGTCTTTACAACATGCGGAGGTTACCATAAAGATTTTGTTAAAACACTCGGTGCCGATATTGCAATCGATTACCGCAAAGAAGATTTTGTAGAAATCGTAAAGCAGGAAACAAATGGAGATGGAGTGGATGTTATATTTGATTGTGTTGGCGGAGAAACGCTGGAAAAAAGTCTTGATGTAACTTGTTTCCGAAGTAGAATGGTTACAATCGTAAACTCAACAGGAGATCTAAACAGAGGAAAAGCAACTAACATTTCAGTGCATTATGTTTTTATGCAGCGTTCATCAGAAACCATGAACTCACTAAAAAGAATGATCGAACGGGGGCAAATAAGACCTGTAATCGATTCAGTAATGAAATTAGAAAACGCTGCAGATGCCCAGAAAAAACTTGAAGAAGGCGGAGTAAAAGGAAAGATTGTCTTAACGGTATAATAATTAAAAAATTACTAAGGAGGTAATATGAAATATTTTGTTGGTACGGGTTGTATTATTTTATTAGTTTTTATATTTGCATTTTCATTTAACAATCCCCAAAAAATTCCTTTCGGTGGTGAAGATGATATCAAATTTGGAAACGATTTATGGAAAGCAGTTTCTGGATATGAATCGTGGTTAACAAAGTCAAACTACTATGAGGGACACCAACCACATGGGAAGATACTTCGTAATTATTTCAGTATAGTAGCAGTAGAAGGAAAGAATTACCCTGTTATTATAAAGGATAATTTCGGAGGGGAAGAAGCAACAACAACGACAGTTTCTGAGAACCCAGATGATTACTTGGTTGCTGTAACCATAATGGTCAAAAGAGCTGACGGGTATGACTCAGATAATCAAAATTGGTTTTGGGTTAAGTATAAACCAGATGGAACCATTGCTAAGAATAAGAAAGATATTTCATTGGCTGGAAGAGTAGCAAAAGGTATGGATAGTGGCTGTATTCATTGTCACTCAGAAGCTAAAGGAGGAGATTATTATTATAGTAATGACTAAAAGAAACCGGGACCTAATGAAAGATTTATAATTTACGAACAAAGTTTTTCTTTCGATGAATTTATTCGACATAAATGTTCTTCTTATGGCAATTGGAGGAACTCTTCTTTTTTTAGAATTAACAGCAGGATATCTAAAATTTTATCTCTATATGTCGGAACCGATCATTGCAACATTTATTGGAATTTTAATCGGGCCTCATCTCTTAAACCTTGTCGATCTTCGGAACTTTGAATACCATAACATTTTTATTGAAGAAATAGCCAGGCTGACATTGGCTGTTACTCTAATGGGTGTTGCGTTTCGGCTACCCAGAAATTTTATCTTCGAAAACTGGAAAGATCTTGTTGTTCTTATTTGTATAGTCCTACCAGTAATGTTCATTATCAGCGGATTGTTAATTTATCTTATTATTGGATTACCTTTTCTAATTTCATTATTAATTGGAGCAATTGTTTCTCCAACCGATCCTGTCCTAGCAAGTGCAATTGTGACAAGTGAGACCGCACAAAAATATATTCCTGAAAACTTAAGAAATATTATTTCAAGCGAATCAGCATTAAATGATGCTTTAGCATTTCCTTTTGTAATGATACCGCTTCTTTTACTTTCATTTTCACCGACTGAAACTATTGGGAGTTTGCTAGTGGATGTTTTGCTATCAGGAACTGTGGGTGCGGCAATCGCAGGAATAATTTTAGGATTTATTTCAGCAAAAATTATGTTGTGGATTACAAATAAAGCAGACATCGAGACACCGTCCTTATTATCTACAACACTTGCTTTATCTTTTGCATCACTTGGTGCGGTAAAATTATTAGGTAGTGAAGGATTGCTTGCTGTCTTTGTGTCGGGAGTGATGTTCAATTTTATAATTCAAAGTGAAGCTGAGGAAAAAGCAGAAAAAATTCAGGAAGTGATTAAACGTTTTATAGATCTTCCTATTTTTATTTTTTTAGGAATGATTCTTCCCTGGAATAAATGGTTTCAGCTTGGATTACCCGGAATATTTTTGGTGATATGTATATTACTTTTTCGCAGACTACCTTCAGTGCTCTTGTTTTCTAGGATGATTGCAAATATTAAAACAAGTAAAGATGCTTTGTTTGCCGGTTGGTTTGGTCCAATCGGCGTGGCCGCTCTATATTACTCGACTTTTTCTTTCAAGCAGACAGGTTATGAAAGTATTTGGGTTATTTCCAGCTTGATTATTTTCTCTTCAATTATTGTTCATGGAATTACTGACAGTCCTTTTACAAAATTATATGTAAAAGCAGGCTTGAAATAATTGATTGAGGAATGAATTTATTACACTATATTAAAGAAAATTATTCTCAAATTGATGTGAAATTTGTTCTTCAGTTTGCTATCTTAATTAAAAACCCTTAATGAAAGGATAGAAATGACTAACAACGAATCCGTTGAAATCGAACAAGAAAATAAAATTGATACGGAAGAACGAAAAAGAATAAATCTTGTTGACAGGTTTACAAAAGTCAGATTCTTTACTAACAAATTGTGTGAACCTCTGGAAACAGAAGATTTTGTAATTCAATCAATGCCGGATGTCAGCCCTACAAAATGGCATCTCGCACACACAAGCTGGTTTTTTGAAGCTTTCGTTTTGAAAAAAGCGAATCCAGATTATCAATCGGTTCATCCGCTTTACAGTTACCTGTTCAACTCATATTACATTCAGGCTGGCGACAGATGGTTCCGCCCAAACCGAGGACTACTCTCAAGACCAACTGTTAAAGAAATTTTTGAGTACAGAAATTACGTGAACGAGCATGTTCAAAACTTTATTGAGAAATCAAGTAATATAAATTTTAATGAGTTAGCTCCTGTAATTGAAATAGGTTTAAATCACGAGCAGCAGCATCAGGAACTTTTGCTTACAGATGTAAAGCATATTCTTTCACATAACCCGCTTCACCCGGTTTATTCAGAAAGGATAATTACTAACTCTGATTCAATGCAAGAAATAAAGTGGATTGATTTTGAAGAAGATATTTATGAAATAGGTAATGCCGGGGAAGAATTCTGTTATGACAACGAAACACCTGTTCACAAGCAATTTCTGCATCCATTTTCTCTTGCTGACCGATTAATTACCAACAAAGAATATATAGAGTTTATTAAAGATGGCGGTTATAAAAATCCACTTCTCTGGCTTTCAAATGGCTGGGCAGTGGTTGAAAATGAAAAATGGAAAGCACCGCTTTACTGGGAAAAAAGAGATGGTGAGTGGTATAATTTTACACTTAACGGATTCCGGAAAGTAAATCCTGATGAACCCGTTTGTCATATCAGCCATTATGAAGTAGCTGCATTCGCTTCATGGAAAGGAAAGCGTTTACCAACCGAAGCTGAATGGGAGGTTGCTGCTGCTTCCTCAAATATTGAAGGAAATTTTGTTGATGAGAAACAGCTTCATCCTGTTCCATTAGCAGAAAATAAGAGCAAAAAATTAAAGCAAATTTTCGGTGATGTGTGGGAATGGACGCAAAGTGCATATCTCCCTTATCACGGATACAAAACTTTGCTCGGGGCTCTTGGTGAGTACAATGGAAAATTTATGTCAGGACAAATGGTGCTTCGGGGAGGCTCTTGTGCTACATCGAGATCGCACATTCGAAAAACATATCGTAACTTCTTTCCGCCGCATTCGCGATGGCAGTTTACCGGAATAAGATTAGCTAAGGACTTAGAATAAAAATGGAAGTTACAACAGAAGATATTCCGCAGGAAGATATACTGTCTGAAGTCGTTGAAGGTTTGAGAAAACCTCAGAAAATGCTTCCGAGCAAATTATTTTATGACGAAAGAGGTTCACATTTATTTGATCTTATCTGTGATTTAGATGAATATTATCCTACAAGAACAGAGATAGCTATCCTGTCAAACAATATTAAAGAAATTATATCATTTATAGGAAAGCGTTGTGTTCTCGTTGAATTAGGAAGCGGAAGCAGTGTTAAAACAAAACTACTTCTGGATAATCTGGATGATATAGCTGCTTATGTGCCAGTCGATATTTCTTCAGAACATCTTAGCCAATCCAGCAGAATGATTAAAGAAGAATATCCCAATTTGAAAATTTATCCGCTTATCGCCGACTACACACGATGGTTTACTCTTCCGGAGATTCATGAAGAATATAAATCAATCGATGCAATTTACCCAGGCTCAACAATAGGTAATTTTAAACCTGATGAAGCAAGGAAATTTCTCTCAAGGATTGCTAAGATTTGCGGAAAAGGAGCTGGACTTTTGATCGGCGTTGATCTTCAGAAAGATGAAGATGTTCTGAACAGAGCTTACAATGATAACAAAGGTATAACGGCAGAATTTAATCTGAATATTTTAAATCACATTAATAGAATGTTTAATGCAGATTTTAATCTTTCAAAATTCAAGCATAGAGCATTTTATAATAAAGATGAAGGAAGAATTGAAATGCATCTTTTAAGTCTTGAAGAACAGACAGTAAGTATAAACGATCATCTCATTTCAATTAGTAAAGATGAGACAATCCTAACAGAGGTACTCCTACAAATTTACGATCGGGGGTTTTGCTGAATTAGTAAAAGATATTTATAAAGTTGAGAAAGTCTGGACTGATAGAGAGACTTTATTCAGCGTTCAGTTTTTGAGGCCATTGTAAGATGTTCTATTAAATTACATTATCTGAATTAAATGCTTATTCCTAAAAGGAAATTATGAATTTTTAGTATGGGGTGTATTTCTCACGTTGGTTTTTGAATGCTTCAATATACCATTTGAACTCATCAAGAAATTTAACAATTCGTTTGTCGTATTCCCCATCAATAACCACTCCGTTTTCATTTATAGAATCATTAATATTTGAAATTGCAAATGAAGAGGAAATAGCTGGTGTACCAAGTTCAGCACAGACTAATCTCAATTGCTCTGCGGCTCTTACACCTCCGAATCCACCACGAGAATATGAAACAATTGCAGATGGTTTAAAGAAATATTCTTTTTGAAAATGATCCAGAAAATTTTTTAATGCTGGCGGGATTCCATGATTATACTCCCCACTGACTATTATATATCCATCAACCTCAACTAAAACGTTATGCAATTTCCGAAACTTGTCTTCCGGATTTTTCATTTCCTTATACATCAAATCAAGCATAGGTATGTCCCATTCTTTTACATCAAGAGTTACATATTCAACTTTTCTTTCGTCGAGATGTTTCTCCACAAAATGAACTGCTTTAATGCCTTTTCTGTGGGATCTTACTGATCCGTAAATAATTGCGACCTTCATAATCTGATTTCATATATGTTCATTTATTTTTAATTTGTTAAATTTTTTTATTAAAATCAACAAGAAAACTTTTAAAATTTTGATTATTAACTTTCAAAACATTCTTCTTCAACCTGAAGGATGAGACTACCTTTATGAAATTAATAGTGAGGGAAAGCATAGATTTATTGATGAAATTTATATTGAAGAAAGACATATCTCTTTTACGTTATGCATTAAAGATAGAAAACAATACTTCACGAATGATTCTTCCCTCGAATAAATGAATTCAGTCAGGATTACCCGGAATATTTTCGGTGATAAGTATATTACCTTTTCGCAGAATGCCTTCAATGCTATTGTTTTCCAGGATGATTGCAAATATTAAAACAGGTAAAGATGCATTATTTGCGGGTTGGTTCGGTCCAATAGGAGTGGCAGCTTTATATTATTCTTCTTTCGCCTTAAGACAAACGGGACTTGAAAGTGTCTGGACCTTTTCAACCCTAATAATTTTTTCTTCAATTGTTTTTCATGGAATAACAGACAGTCCCTTTACAAAGTTATATGCTCAAACTGGATTAAAGCAGTTGAATAATGAGAACAATTAATTAAGATTATGTTAAAAAACTCATTTATAACTACATTTATATTATGTTAAAAAAAATTAATTGAAGAAAGGATTCAGATATAAAGGATATTATTATGCTGAACGAAAAAGAAAATAATAATACTGAAAATTTTGGCCCCCGCCTTGTTATTCTTTCAGCTGAAAGAACGCTCCTCTCATGGCTTAGGTTAGCGCTGGCTTTTATGGGTCTGGGTTTTGTACTCGATAGATTCGGAATTTTTATTCGAATGAAGTTTTTAGATGCTGGTATGCAATGGCTTCCCAGATCCTATACGTTTTGGATGGGTATTGGATTAGTTTCTATTGGAGCAATTACAAGTGCTGTTTCAGGGATTATTTATACAAGATTTCGAATCAATTATTCAAAACGGGGATTTAAAGGACCAGCTGGAGGTATTTTATTAAGCATTATTAATGCAGCAATAATTTCTGTCATAGGAATTCTTACTGCAATTTTTTTAGCAACAATAAATGATTAAATATTGCTGAAGCAGTTTTTGAGGGGCAGGTCATTAACGATAAAATCAATAAAATATTAAGTCGTTTTTCCACTTATTCTAGTGCGGAGTTATACTTTTGGGATTGCAATACAAACCTTTCCTTTCTATATAAAAATAAATAGCTCACACATATTTGGCAATTTCATAATTGCTTGGCCAGCTAACTTATTTTTATAAAAGGAATTATAGGAAATGTGCGGAGAGTCAGGGATTCGAACCCCGGAAGGACTTGCATCCTTAACGGTTTTCAAGACCGCCGCATTCAACCACTCTGCCAACTCTCCGAATTTCATTATTTTGGGCAGTAAATATAGGAATTGTTGTCCCTTCGCACAAAGAATTTTTTCTTAATTTGCCTATCATTTTATCAAAATAGAATTGCAATGAAAGAATTAGCTGAGTATAAGAAATTTTGTAAAATACTTGCTGAAGCTAGTGCTGATGTAATAAAAGAGTATTTCAGAACAGGGGTGTCCGTTGAATCGAAAACAGATAATTCTCCAGTAACTATAGCTGATAAAAAGGCTGAAGAAGTCATGAGAGAATTAATAGCTAAACATTTTCCCGAGCAAGGAATAGTTGGTGAGGAATTTGGTGAAACAAATAGAAATTCAGAGTACACCTGGATTTTAGATCCTATCGATGGAACAAAAAGTTTTATTTGTGGTGCTTATAGTTTTGGAACCTTAATTGGTTTACTGAAAAATGGCAACCCAATACTAGGAGTTTACAATCATCCTATATTAAATGATTTTCTAATAGGGGATAATTCGCTGACAGAAATAAACGGTGTTGAAACAAAAGTTAGAGATTGTGGTAATTTAAGTAATGCTGTTCTTCTTACAACAGATCATCTTAACATCGAAAAGTATCAAAACAAGGACAAGTTTAATCAGCTAATAACTAAAGTGAAGCTATACCGTAATTGGGGGGATTGTTATGGTTATTACCTTTTAGCTACCGGATATGCTGATATAATGATTGATCCGATTATGTCGCCTTGGGATTTACTACCTCTGATTCCGATAATCAGAGGTGCCGGAGGCGTGATTACAGATTATCAAGGTAATGATCCGGTGAAAGGGAAGAGTGCAATTGCTGCTTGTCCACAAATTCACTCCTCAATTATATCAAGTCTAAATTAATTTAAAAAGAAAAACATTAGAACTGTTGCTAATGAAACAACTGTGGTAATCGTTTTAATAAATATTCTATTGAATATTAATATTGTACCTATGATCCATAGGAGTAAAATCATCAATAGTATTGGATTTACTAAATCACTAAATGGTGGTACATAATGATTTATTGCTCCAAGCTTGTATGTATTATATAAAGGGTATACTAGTATGTTCACTGTTATAAATAAGGTACACGTGATAATTGTAAATTTTTTAAGATTTATTTTTTTTGTGAATACTTCAAGTAAACTTCGCAGAACCATAACCAGACCGGAATAGAGAAATATGAAATACATAATACTAACAGGGGATGGAATATTGCCCCAAAACGTTAGTGTTACAAAATCATCCTTAGGGATTTCATAAGTTGTTTCATTATAATTTATTATCACCTTGTACCTGAGCTTCTGAGAGGGGTTAAGTATTGGTATCTCACAATCAAGTCCTTTATCAATTTCCTTATAAGCTATTTCATTTTGTTCATCATTATTTATTATCAATGCTCTGGCTTCGATTCCTTTGATATCACTAATAATAACATTATCATAAAATTTTTTATCAAAGCAAACTTTATCAAGTTTATATGAGACTTTCTTACCCTCAATTCCAAAAGTACCGGTTATAGGATAATTACTTTCTGTAACATTTTTTATATAGCCGACTAAGAATACTATGATAACACTACTTAGCCAAAGAATAATTTCATTTTTCATAACTCTAAAATAAGAAAGAAAGTTTGAGGGAGAGTAATTTAAAAAGAAAAACCCCGAGAATAGTCCCGGGGTTTAATAAGGGGAATAAAAACTTTCTTACAGAGACGACCCCATCTTGAACCTCATATTTACAAATATTTTGTACACACCAAAATTTCCATTAGGCAGACGTGATAAAATTAATGACGGTCCAATCGAAAACGCACTGAACGCCCAGCTCTCTGCAATTTTTTGAACGGTTAATGTCATAACGTACTGTGGTATCCTGTGTTTACTGTGTGTCATTGCATCGAATAAGAAGTCAAACGTACTTCCGGCAAGGGACATTTCTCTGAAGTCAAAACCAAAATGCCATTCATCTAAATATTGACCTGCATATACTCTGCCTCTCGTTGCACCAAGTAATTTAACCGGATATCTGAATTCCCAGTTAAAAAATGATCCTTGAACAAGCCATGCCTGATATTTAATTGTTGAATCAGAATTCAAAACTACAGTTCCGTTATCAACATTTAAATATTGATCTGTTTGATATTGTGAAAAGTCATCTGTTGAGCTCAAATAACCAACCTCGATAAAATTACCCAGTGGTAATGTATAACCAATTTGATATCCAGAAGAGAAAATAAGGTTATTATAGTTGTTGTCATGAAAAGAGGTGATGAGTGCATCAACATTAGTGAAAGCACCACCATACAAACCAAGAATATGGAAATCAGCTTCAATAAAGTTTGTATTTAGCGGACCTTCATATTTAGTTAATACACCAAACGATAGTCCAATATCTTTTTTTATCGGAATGCCTAATCGTTCACCACCAAATAATTCAAAGAATGGGTTAATATAACCCAGCGTAGAAGATATCTGTTGTTTGGTTGGCGGATCCAAAACTTTACTGATTTTAATTTTCTCAATCACTCTTGTAAACACGCTTCTATAATTTACTTCTTCTTCAAGGTTTATTTTGAATGGATAAGTTTGCACCAGTGCTCGTAATTCAGGAGAAAGCGCAAGGAATGGATACAAAGCTCCTTTAATAGATATGGTTTGGTTATTCGGATCTCTCAGGTCAGCAATGATCTCGGCCTTTGGATCTGGCGGATCAATAAATAATGCTTGTTGAATATGGATAAATAAACTATCATCCAGAGGTTCCATTTGAAAATAATTAATCGGCTCTTCATCGTCCTGAGCAAATGTAGGGGCGATTGATGGAGAAATAATTATGATTCCTAGAATTATTATAAGATACCAAAGTTTCATTGTGTACTACCTAACTTTTATTTAGCAAAATCTGTGAAGAAGAAGGAGTCGCCCACCTGAACTCTATCTTTGGTTCTCTCATCGACAACTATGAAAAAGAAGTTGGCTTTATATCGGCCATCAGCTTCTCTTAAGGTTTCATTTTTATCAACCCAATCGTCATATTGATTTTCATTTGCTGCTATTCTGAGAGAAACATTATAAACCATGTTACCATTAGCATCCTTCTGCGGCCCTGACACAGATATTGGTCCGGAATAGCTGACCTTCAATTGTTCCGGTCGGCTATCAATAATTGTAACCGTGAAAGCAGTTATCCTCTGCAGTTCCTGAACGTAGATATCCGAAGAATTCATTTTTGTAGTTACTCTTTCAATTTGAATCTCTGGAGGTTTATTAGGTACTACTTTAACATGTTCTTCCTGGCTCCCAAATGCCACAATGACTTCAGTTTGATCTGTGAGATCAAATTTTGATTCTTTGCCCGGTGGAATTACAACAATCGGTTTTGATCTATCCCTCGGATCATAAATAGTGGTTGGTACACTACCACTATTTTTTGCTGTATTCCACGTATTTTGAATAAATGTTTGTTTTAGCGATATGGGAAGTTGCATTTTCTGCTGTTCTTCCTTTATTTGTTCCTTAGGTTTTTCTTCCTCCTTAGGTGGAGGCACATAGTCTTTTACAGCCTCTAATTTCCTATTCATCTCGGCAAGTTGTTTTCGCATCTCTTCATTTTCAACTACAACGTTAGGATCGATTTTAATTGAAAAGTCTATACCAAGCGCATACAGAGAATCGAGTACCTGAGATAAGTGAATCACGGACACTTACTTTAACTGTCTCATCAGCAAGTGTAACTCTTCTAAGATCGAGGTCTGCCCCTTTGAGCGCAAGTACTGTAATGACGAAAATGTATAGTACCTGGTAAATAACAAATTTGCTGTCGCGTTCCCTTCTAATCATCTTGTTGCCTTTACTTTTTTACAATTGCTTCAAGGTGTTTTAAACCAATGAGTGTTTTTTCATCTGTAAGCGAGGTTGAAGCTTGAGTTATAGAATTTGCAAGTGCACTAAGCTGCTGAATTCTTTCAGAACTGATAGGCTGTAAAGCATTTACTTTTTCCATTATTACACCAACCGCGGCATAATTTTTATGAATTATCTCACTCATTCTTGCTGATTCTGTAACGAGGGCTTTATACTTTTCAAGGTCCTGAGCAGATACGGTTCCTCCAGCTCCCACACCAGAAGTATTAAGCTGTTTCATGAGGCTCTTCGAACTTTCAACTTGAATTCTTGAAAAATATTTGTCTCTAATATCTTTTACGTGGTTTACTACATTTTGAAAATCAACACCAAGCTGATCAAGAACAGGTTGGAAAAGTTTTCCTATTGCTAAAATGATGAGTGCTTTAATTTCAAAAGGAACAGAAATACCTAAAAATATTTCTTCACCGAGTTTTATACTTACAAGAAGTATTGCCGCACCAATGAGAGGAAGTGCAGTTGAAATTGAATCAATTACGCTTGTAGATGCTTCAATAATTCTGTCGATTGTTTCTGAAGCCGGGGTTCTAATTATTTCCAGTTTTAATCGGTTATAAGCCAGAAAGGAAATGAAAATAAATAGTGCATAAACTGCTACTGGTAACCACCAAAAACTATACGGTTCAAAAACATCTACAGGTGCCTGCCAACCAGGGAATAATGATCGTGCAAGATCGAAAGTTACTTCCCCTAAAAACGGTACTCTAGCAACGTCAATAAAGAATGAAATAATAAGTGCAATAAGAGAAATTATTGCAGGTTTAATAATGGTGTCAAATCTTATTCTTGTTACCGCTGCTCTAGTATAACTATCAAGCTCTTCTTCTAAACCATCAACAGCGCTGGCGGGAGTATCGACTAATGTACTTCCGATGTTTTCAGTGAATTTTTTTCTACTAAGCATCTATGTCCTCTGTTAATTCTTTTAAAAATTATTTATTTACAACCAAATGAATATTTGCTAAGTGTACTAATGATATACAAGGTTCAACAACCAAATAGAGGATTCGACTCAACCACTTAAAAATATTGCCTCTCTGCAAAAACAATTATCATACCAAGGGATTATTGGTTTTGGTGTCAGAATCTCTTTATGTATGTGAAAATTGCAGGTTACAGATGTCTAGTTGTAAACTTTATAACCGAAAAACTTGAGGAAATATTGTGTAAGGTTAACTTGAGTTTCAGTCGATATTCTTAATAAATGAAAACAATTTTATTATGGGAATAATAATTCACTATCATCAAACAATATTATACGTATGGCACTACAAGACTATAGTGTAAATGAATTTGACTGTGGATTTGAAATGTTGTAAAATTTACTCAAATATTTACCGAATGATAAAGTTTTCATCCAATAAATTTATACGGAAATTTGCTGTTTTAACTAAAAACTTAAAGCAGAAAATCAATTAATTAACCGGTTCAAATACATCTTCTTATTGATGCAAATTAATTTCCTATTAACTTTGAAGCTATAGTTATAAATTGTAATAGTTATTAAATCTCTAATACAGGAAAAATCTTAAATCGTTTTATGGCAAAAAAAAATAGATCTAATCAAAACAAACCAAGTCATCCTATTGGAAAATCAGGAGCTCAGCAGGAAAAAAAGGAAGAAGATTTTTATAGGAAACACAAAAGTACTATCTGGACAATTATTGTTTTAATAATTCTCACTTTTTTCTTTATAGTTAATAATACAAGAAAGGTTCCTGATGAAGGGCCTTATCCACCGAATTATATTAATGGAAACGATACAACGGAGACACAATAACAATTTGATCAGAATTAATTAAAAAGATTAATTCTAATCTCTCATAAACCGGGGTTCTTCAAGGGTGAGGATAAGTGAAATTCTGTGTGAGTCGGGGAGGCGATCAAGTTCTGATGCACTGAATCGAGCAAAGGAATAATCGATATTTAACTTTGGAAGTTTAACTCCTGCACCAATTGTGTATTGTTTAACATCACTGTAGCCACCACGAACGTAAACAATATCCTGAATGTTCCACTCAAGTCCCGCATGTACATCAAAACTGACTGGACCGATGTTAAACTCTGATGCATATCTCCTGTTTTCAAATCTGGTGTCGACATCTAGTGCTGGCATTATATAACCACCGAAAATTCCTGTTATTCTATATGCGGTACCCAACTTTAAAGTTGGAGAAATTAATCGATTAGTACCCTGTACTCCACGCAACAAAAGTTGTTGTTGCATCCTGTAGGTTTGCTCCAACAGTTAAATTTTCCATAGGAAGCCAGAATGCACCAAAATCAAATCCAATGCCTGTCGCGTTATATTCTGCAATGTCTCTCAAAATTACCTTAATATTAACGCCCCAGTAAAAATCTTTCCATTGTCTTTTTGCAAAGGTGCCGTAAATAGCCCAATCCTGGTTGCTAAACTCAGTAATTCGAGAATAATCTAATCTTGCATAAGTGTTGTTTATATCATTTATCAATTGCCCGGTCTGGCCGTCAATTAATGCATTTCTGGTATCTGGGATTCCATCTACAGCAAGCCGCATAATACTTAAACCAAAACTCATATCATCCTGAAAGGGAATAGCAACAGCACCATAATCATAGTTCACCAGGTTGCCAAACTGTTCTGAGTGCATTAGTGCAATCTGGGGATAGTCTACATTTGCTAATCCAGCCGGATTATAATAACCTGCCGTAACATCATTCGCTATACCAGTAAAAGCTCCACCCATGCCCAGAGGTCTTCCACCAACACCAAGTGCCATAAATTCACCGGCATATTTTCCCCATACTGTTTGTGCGTTAACTGATGAAAAACAAGCCAGGAAGGAAAGCATGATGAAGGCAATTTTTTTCAGCATAAAGAATACTCCCGAATGCATTAATTGTTTAAAAGCTGACAAAAAGATGGCTATTGAAAGTCATAAAGTCAAGGCTATTTTTGTGCGATGGGGGAAAATAAATGACCAATTATTATTTACATTATTTTGCTTTTCCCTGGTTTGCAACTGCTGCAGCAGCTTTTTTAATTTCTTCTGCATCACCTAGGTAGTAGCTTTTTAATGATTTCAAATTATCATCCAATTCATAGACAAGTGGAACACCAGTCGGAATATTCAGTCCAACGATTTCGTCTTCTGAAATATTATCAAGATACTTTACTAATGCACGCAAACTGTTTCCGTGTGCAGCTATTACAACTTTTTTCCCGGATTTTATTGAAGTCGCTATTGTCTTTTCCCAATAAGGAACAAAGCGTGCAACTGTATCTTTTAAACATTCAGTGAGAGGAACTTCTGTTTCCTTTAAATCTGAATAACGTGGATCTTTTCCAGGATATCTTTCATCAGTTTTTTCTAATGATGGTGGTTGAGTGTCATAACTTCTTCTCCAGATATGCACTTGTTCTTCACCAAACTTCTGAGCCATTTCAGCCTTATTCAGTCCTTGCAAAGCTCCATAGTGTCTTTCATTTAATCTCCAGTTCCGAATTACCGGAATCCACATTAAATCCATTTCATCAAGTGTAATCCAAAGTGTTCTGATAGCTCTTTTGAGTACCTGAAGTATAAGCAATGTCAAAAGTGTAACCTTCAGTTTTTAGTGTTTCCCCGGCTTTGTGTGCTTCTTTAATTCCTTTTTCAGAAAGATCAACATCTGTCCACCCTGTAAACCTGTTTTCTTTGTTCCAGATACTTTCACCATGTCTGAGTAAAACTACTTTATGCATAAAATTTTATTCTCCTTTTTTTCATATAAAAATAAAAATTGACTATCATTTTTTTTCAGGTGATGATTTAAGATAAATATATCCGACTATTCCTGATAGTAATGAACCCGTTAATACTCCTATTTTTGAAAGATCAAGCAATGCAGGATCAGCAAACGCCAGTCCTGCTATGAATAATGACATTGTAAATCCAATTCCTGCAAGGATACCTGCACCGTAAAGATTTTTCCAATTTACACCGTCCGGAAGTGAAGCAAGTTTCATCTTTACAGCAAGGAATGAGAAAGCAAAAATGCCAAATTGCTTACCGATAAAAAGACCAATGATAATTCCCAAACTTATCGGACTGAAAAGTGCATCAAAGATATCTAGTCCAGCGAGGGTTACTCCAGCATTGGCTAATGCAAAAATTGGAATTATAAAAAATGCTACCCATGGATGAAGCCCGTGTTCAAACCTTTGTAAAGGTGTTAAAATTTTTTCGCAACTGCTTTCAATGGCCATAACATCATGTTGTCTTTCAGCATTGTTTAGAACATTTTTCCAATGCTCGCCGGTTTCATCAAAACTTTTTATGAGATGTTTAACCCTGTCGGAAAATTCTTTAGTATTAAATCGTGATGATGCAGGAATTGTGAATGCAAGCAATACTCCAGCTATTGTTGCGTGTACACCTGACTTTAAAAATGCCAGCCACAAAATAATTCCAAGAATAGTGTAGGGGATTATATTTATTGTACCAAGCTTATTTAAAATAATCAATAATATTAATACGATTCCTGCGATAACTAATGCCGTTACTGAAATTTCAGCCGTGTAAAAAACTGCGATCACGAGTACTGCACCTATATCATCAGCAATTGCAAGAGCCAAAACAAAAATCTTTAATGTTAAAGGTATGCGTGAACCGAGAAGTGCCATAATTCCAACTACGAAAGCGATATCAGTTGCCATTGGAATTCCCCAGCCATCAGCTCCTATTCCACCAGAATTAAATATTACAAATAGAGTTGCGGGAACAACCATTCCACCTATGGCTCCTGCAATTGGGAGCGAAGCTTTTTGCAGAGATGATAACTCACCAACTAATAATTCTCTTTTGATTTCTAATCCAACAGTGAAAAAAAAGATTGCCATCAGTCCATCATTTATCCAATGATGAAGAGAATAATTTAGATTGAATACATTTCCGAAATCTATGTTTAAATAAGTATGCCATAGGTGATGATAAGAATCTGAAAGAGGAGAATTAGCCCATACAAGTGCTATTACTGTGCAAATAATTAATAAAATTCCTCCACTGGCTTCTCTATGTAGGAATTCATTTATTGGATTAAGTAATTTTTCTATTGGTTCTTTTTTTCTTTGGGTGTTACTCATCAATTTTTCCGAGTAATATTTTTAAGTATGTTATGTCAGTTTTTGATCTACACTTCTGACTTTATCTTCCATTGTTTGATTCTTGTCTGTGCGCGTTCCAAGTCTGATAGTAGTTGAAATTCTTGGTGCACCCATTTGATGAACAACTTCGTGACATTTTTTAACTGCTGCCATCACTTCATCCCACTCACCTTCAATGTTAGTTCCGTACATATGCATTTCGTGTTTTAATCCGGCTTCTTTCAAAACTCTCTGACAAGCCGCAATGTATTCTGAAACGGATACTCCAACTCCAATCGGAACTACACAGAGATCCAATAAAACTTTCATTTTTCTTCTCTAACTTTTTTCTAAATATTTTTTTAGACTGCGAAGATTCTTTCCCCAGTATGTTTTCATATTAGCTGCTTTGATTGCTGAACTAAGTTTACTATGTTGAATTACTACCTGAGTTTTTGAAATTTCCTTTGGGTAAAGTTGAAATTCAACTACTGTTTTTTTATCGATCCATTTTCCACGAATTGATTTATTCTTGTTTGATTTTGTAACCATAATTCCCGGATCCTGTAGCCAAACTACTCTTTTAAGGGGAGAATTAATTGTATTAAAAATCTTTGTGATTGGAGAATCTAGGGTGATACTTTTGCTTATCTGGTATCCATCTTCTTTTTCGTGTTTCTTTCTTCCCTTAATTTCCTGTTCATACTGCACAGTAACCATCTGTGACCACCAGCTGGGAAGTCTATATTTCTCTTTTAATAATTTTGCAATTACTTTATACTCCATTTTTTTTGCTCCGGCATTATTCAAAACCGAAAACCATTGTTTCCATGTTTTGCCGGTGCTCTTTTTAACTGCTTCATCACTAATCTTTTTTGCCATCCTAAACTTCCTTTATTTTATAATTAAATTAATGAAAGCTCTTTCATAATCACAATTCCAGCTGATATTGTAAATACAGATGCTATTGTGCTTATCAAAACTATATTACCTGCAAGTTTACTGTTTGCACCCATTGCTTCTGCCATTATGAAACTGACTATTGCAGTCGGGCACGAAAATAAAACGAACATAATTCCAATATCAAATCCGCGATATCCAAAATAATAACCACCCGAAGTTAACACTAATGGAATGAGAACTACTTTAATTGCCGAAGATGTAAATGCAAGTCCTGAGGCTTTTTTGATATTTTGCAAATTAAGTGATCCGCCAATTCCAATCAACGCAAGTGGCAAAGCTAATTCTGATAAAAACTCAATTGTAGAATGTATGACCGAAGGAATTCCTAATCTGAAATATGAAAATGGAAGACCGACAATAACGCCGATTATTAATGGATTGAGGATGATTTCGATAAGCGTTCCCTTTAAATTCATCTGTCTTTCTTTTCTGAAAGGAACGGTTAAAATTATTACTGCAAGAATATTGTAAAGTGGTAATATAAAAGCCAGTATGATGGAAGCTTTGCCTAAAGCTGAACTGCCAAACAGTTTTGAAATTATTGCAAGTCCCACAATTGCATAGTTACTTCGATAAGCGCCCTGCACAAACACACTTAAATTTTTTGCTTCTTTGATAAAGGGAATTGTTAAAATCCATATAATGAGGAAACTGATCAGGGTTGCAGAATAAATGTAAATGATCTGATTTAAATCGATTGCTGACCTCAAATCAATTTCAGCAATGTTGATAAAGATTAATGCTGGAAGAGAAACATTAAAAACAAACTTGGAGGTTACATCGACAAAGTTTTCATTAATCACGTTTATTTTCTTGACAAAATAACCGAGTGCAACTAATAAAAATACAGGAGCAACAACATTCCCTGTGAAAATTAAATTTTCAATCATTTAACTGCAATTCCTTCATACATATATCCCACAATTTTTGGATCTCTTTTCATATAGTAGTTTTTTAATTCAAGAATATTAAAACCAGAATTTCTAATTAATGATTTGATATCTCTGTTCAGGTTGCATCCTCCAGCCCAAATATTTTGAAGTGGATTCAATCTGTGCTGCCACTTTTGCGTTTTCGGATTATCTGCTAGTCCGTGTTCAAGAAAATAAAATTTACAGTCAGGTTTTAGAATTCGATGGATTTCTTTTAATACTAGTTCTACATTTTTTATGGTACACAACGTGTAGGTACTGACGACTGCGTTTATTCTATTATCGTGGAAGGGAATAGTTTCTCCGCTACGATGCAAAAGTTCTACTTCTATTTTACCTTCATCTAACTTCTTCCTGAACTGATTTAACATTCCTTTGTTTACATCAATCCCTATAATTTTTTTAACACTTTCAGGATAGTAATTCACATTAATTCCTGTACCAAAACCTATTTCCAGAATTTCTTCTTCCGTTATTCTTCCAAGGATACTTTTTCTTCCCTCATTAATTTTAGTAGAATCCATTGAAGTATCGTAAAAGAAAGGAAGAATGACATCATTGTAAAAACCCATCAGTTTAATTCCTCAATCTTCTCTTTAAACTTTATTGGCACACGAGCTGTTTTTCTGTTTTCATAATCAAAGAAAACAATTCCGGTTTTTACCACAGCAATTTCTTTTGAGGTATTTTTGTTCGCAAGCATATAAACAAAATCACAACCAATTCCTGAAAAATCATTTACCGCTACTTCAACCATTAACTCATCACTATAAAATGCCTCAGATTTGTATTGAATAGCGGCGTCAATCATAATTATTCCGCTTCCTCCAACATTTGATTCAGAATAACCAAGATGATTCAAAAACCTAACTCTTGCTTCATGGACTATTGAAAGAAGAGAATCATTCCCAAGATGTCCACCGTAATTAATATCCGTGATTCGGATTTGTATTTCAGTTTTGAAAATAAACTTTTCAGGGATTTCAATCTTTATTCTTGACATTCTTCTCACAATTATTTAACGAAAATTAAGGAATAATTTTTTCAATTGGATATATATTTTGTATAGATTAAACCTTTTTGCACTTGAATTGTCTAATGCATAATCATAAGTTTAATTAAGTAATTATAGAGGTAAATATGAAAATCGGAATTATTTTTTTAGTAATTAGTTTCTTTCTTTTCTTTTGGGGATGCCAATCAGATCCTAATTCACCTGACGAAAATAATCTATCTGACCAGCCGGTTTACCAGACTGTTGATGGTGATCTTGCTTTAATGAAAGCAGGGGGAATGCCAATGGACAGTGCAGCCGGTGTTTTTTCTATTGGCTGGAATGAAATATTCAGACCATTTATGGATACATCAAACATAAAAGGAATGGCTTTTGCAGTTGCTTTTGGAGATATAAACGGTGCATTAATTCATTTTAGAAGAGTTGGATTGGATATGGGTAACGTGTTTATCAATTACTCCGGCAGCCAGATAGAAATGTATAAAAATGTTCATCCAAGAATGGGTGTAGCATACAGTTTATTTGAAAGACCTTTCGGTCATTGCAACTCTGAAAACCTATTAGAATTTATTCCAAACACTGAGTACCAGTTTGAAGTGACGGGTTCAGAAAACTTTGCACCGGTTACAATTACAGTAACTTCTCCTGCAGCATTAATGAATATTACAAACCCAGCTTTTGGAGATTTCATTGATCCAGCCCAGAATCTTACAATTAATTGGGAAGGTGGAAATGCAGGAAAGGTTGGAGTAAGATTGATGCCTCAGATGAGACCGAGAATGGGTCACGATGGAAGACCTGGTGGAATGCGTGGAGGAGGTCCCGGACAAGAACCGTTGCCGCCAATGGATCGAGTAATTTTTGTTATCCTTGATGAAAATACCGGAACGTATACATTTACATCTGAGCAGATACAAGAACTCATTAATGGAATTCCAGTAAATGGATTAAGAGCAGAAGTTTCGCAAATGGATTTTGGTTCTGTTGAACACGAAAACGGAACGCTTCGAACTGCAATGAGAAATGGCAACAGTATTATGTTGAGAATCCAGCAGTAAAAAGTAAATCAAATGAGATTGAAAAGCCGCTCTGTGCAGCGGCATTTTTATGAATATAACAAATGAATTATTTATACAATTATCTGGGAATAATTAAATCTTTGCAGCAATCCTCCTGAAGTGGTAACCATAAACAGCCATCGTCATTGCAAGTGGAAACTTATTCGGTTGTTTAAATAAACTAAAAGCAAGAAGTTTCCAGAAATACTTTCGCCCTTTTTCAATAGTACCTACTAACCAGACAAGCATTAAAAATGCTCGAATCTCTTTAAGTTTAATTTTATTCTTATTCCACGAAGGCATTTTATAATTATTTAGGAATTGCTTAACACGCAAATAATATTCCTTTTGAGAAAATATAGTCTTAATTATTTTGGAATAACCAGCCATGAGCTGTTGATAATTCATCTTTGGAATAAAATTCATATAGCCGTCCATATTATTTCCACTCCAAACATCCAACAACCTATTTTCTGATTGCATTTTCTTATATAATTTAGTCCCACTTGGTGCATTTAATAACCCTACCATTGCGGAAACAATTCCACTTTTTTGTATGAAGTTAATCTGATCCTGAAATACACTTGATGTGTCACTATCAAATCCAACAATAAAGCCAGCCGAGACCATAAAACCATGTTCCTGTAGTCTTTTTACGGACGAAACGAGATTTCCTTTTAAATTTTGATATTTGCCACACTCCTGAAGACTTTCTGTACTCGGTGTTTCAATACCAACAAAGATACTATTGAATCCTGCTTTGATCATCATTTCCATCAATGTTTCATCATCAGCTAGGTTTATACTAACTTCAGTGATAAAACTAAATGGATATTTTTTTTGTTTTGACCATTCAATTAGTCGTGGCAAAATTTCATTTTTCAATTTAACTTTATTCCCAATAAAATTATCATCTACAACTGAAATTGGTCCGCGGTAACCAAGATTGTAAATAGTTTCGATCTCACTAATCAACTGAGAACTCGTTTTGGTTCTGGGTTTTCTTCCATTCAGCATTGTGATGCTGCAAAAGTCACAATCAAAGGGACAACCTCTTGAATACTGCAATGACAATGAAGAATATTTTTTTATATCAAGAAGCTCCCACATCGGAGCTGGAGATTTTGTTATATCAGGAAATTCATCGGAAATATAAACGTGTTTCGGATTTCCATTTTTCAGGTCTTCCAAAAATATTGGCAGCGTGTTTTCGGCTTCATTTAAAACGAAGTAATCAACACCAAGAAAATCTTTGTGTTGAGTTGTGGCAAGCGGTCCACCAACAACAATCTTCCGGTTTAGAGTATTACATTTTCTGATAACATCTTTAAAAGACTTTGCCTGTATATTCATTCCGCTCAAGAATACATAGTCAGCCCAGAGAATGTGCTTATTTTCCAGCTTTGAAATATTCATATCAATTAATTTTTTTTCCCATTCCTTTGGCAGTAATGCTGCGACGGTAATAAGACCTAATGGTGGCTCTGCTACCTTTTTGGCAACAAATTTTAATGCATCTTTAAAACTCCAAAAGGAGCTAGGCGTTTCAGGATAAACAAGAAGGGCTTTCAAAATATCTCCGATTTATAGTTATAAAATCACCTCTGTATTATGCAAAAAAAAAATCATAAGTATTGTAAAAGAAGTGTAAAATTTAAGAATGCTCATTTGAACTTCTCTTAAGAATAAATGATATTTACTTTGAGTTTAATTTATTAAGAGTGGAACAGGTGATATTATGAGAGGCAAACACTCTCTGTTTTACCATATTTTGATTTTTATTCTTGCCCAGCTGGTTTGGCTGTCGTTACTCGGAATTTGGATATACTGGTACGTCAAAAATTATCTTGTCTTTGAAAAAGTGGGGGAATCGGTCTCACCACAACTAATTTACGACGTTCAGAATGCTCTTCCATTTGTTTTAGGGTTAATATTATTAATCGGGCTTTCATTTATCACTTCTTTGATTTTCAGGCATCTCAATGTTCAACTAAAAATTACACGTCTGTATGATAATTTTATTGGTAATGTAACACACGAACTTAAATCTCCGCTCTCATCAATCCAGCTTTATCTGGAGACTTTAAAACAACGAAATGTCCCTGTAGAAAAACAAAAAGAGTTCATTGAGATAATGTTAAAAGATACCGGTCGTTTACAAGGATTAATCAATTCTATTCTGGATATGGCAGCGCAAGAGAAGAAAAAGTTACTTTACGAATACCAGGTTTACGATGCAGATACGTTTATGAAAAAAATAATTGAAGAATCATTTGAAAGATTTCGTGTTGCAAAGGACCAATATAATATAAGCGGTGCGGTTTTCTGCAAAATATTAGCTGGAAGAGATGCATTCAGGATTGTGTTTGATAATCTTGTTGATAACGCGGTAAAATATTCAATTAAACAGCCGATGATCAATATCCAGCTAAACTGTTATGGAGGTAAGTTTATAGTTCAATTTACTGATAATGCAATTGGTATTGCGAATAATGAACATAAAAAAATATTCAATAAGTTTTACCGAATATACAATAACGAAATACCCAACGTTAAAGGAACAGGTCTTGGACTTTACCGGGTTCGAGAAATAATAAAAGCTCATTACGGCAAAATTATTGTTTTCAGTAATGGTGAAAATAAAGGAACAACTTTCACAATTGAATTACCTGTTTATGAGGAAAGAAGTAACAGAGGGATAAAAAATTTTTTCCGATTTAAAAATTTAGATAGATCTGAAAAACATGGATGACAACATTTACAAAGGTAGCAGAATACTACTGGTAGAGGATGAAGAGACGTTGGCTATCGGACTTGAATACAATCTGATTGAAGAAGGTTTTGATGTAAAGTGGGCAAAGAATGGAAGAGAAGCAATTGATTTTTATGAATCAGAAAAATTTGACCTGGTGATACTTGATATTATGCTACCATATATAGATGGTTTTGAAATTGCTGAACATATTCGAAGTTCTGATCCTAAACTGCCCTTACTTATGCTGACAGCAAAAACTGAAAAGGCAGATAAGATAAAAGGGCTCGAAAAAGGTGTAGATGACTATGTTACGAAACCATTCCATCTCGATGAACTTCTGCTTCGAGTGAAAGGAATGTTAAAACGAAAAAGCTGGTATACCACTGCATCTGAAAAGCAACCGATTTACAGATTCGGTCACAACGAAATTAATTTTAACAATTTAATGTGTAAATGCGGCACAGAGGAAATAAGACTTACACAACTTGAAGCAATGATGCTAAATTACTTTGTTGAAAAAGAGGGGGAGATAGTTACGAGAAAAGAACTGCTTGAAAATATATGGCATTTGAATCCGGAGATTGAAACAAGAACTATAGATATTTTCATAGCACGTTTGAGAAAATATTTTGAACCAGATCCTTCAAACCCAATTTATTTTAAGAGTGTTCGTGGAGTAGGCTATACTTTTTCATCTGATAAAAGGTAGATTTTTTACCTTCTTCTAAACTTTTTTCCCCCTCCAGCGCTATTCTTATCACGACCTGGTTTTGCTTCATTTACAGATAACTTTTGACCTTTTAATTCAAATTCATTTAGAGTTTTGAGAGCCTTTTTTGCTTCAACCTTTCTAACCATTTCCACAAAACCAAATCCACGGGACATTTGATTAGAAGAATCTCGTACGATTGTAACATTGCTTACACTTCCATGTTCAGAGAATAGTTTGCTTAGTTCATTCTCGTTTACTTCTTGTGAAAGATTCCCAACAAATATTTTCATCAGCCTTTCCCTTCCTATTCAAAATAAAATCTTAATTGCTAAGTGTTATAGCGAAAAAATAAAGCTGCAGTAAAACCACAGTGCTTAAAGATTTAGATGATTATTAATCTATTATCTTCTACCGCCACGTCTCTCTCGTTGTGGCCTTGCTTCATTTACTACCAATTTCTTTCCCTTAAACTCAAATGTGTTTAGTTCATCTAATGCTTTTTGAGCCTGTGCTCTTCCCGGCATTTCGATAAAACCAAATCCTTTTGAACTCTGGGTAAACATGTCACGAATGATTTTAACACTGTCTACTTTTCCGTGTTGAGAAAAAAGTTCTTTTAATTCATCATCCTTGACATCTTGTGCAAGGTTGCCTACGTAAATATTCATTTGTAACTCCTTTTAATTTTTATTTGAATATTGATATACCCGGCTGAGATTCTTAAATCTTCCGGTAAATTTACTCTGTAAATAACTTTAGGATTAAAAGAGGGGAACCGTGAGAAGTATTACTTTTATCTAAGTTTTATTTTTCAGAACAATCACAACTTAGAATAATTACGGCTCAGTTACAAGGTGAATATCCTGATTAACTAGATATTATTAGAATTATTATTTCGGTATATTGCTGAGAGTAAAATTTGAACGGCCATCAACTTAGCCTACCGTTTGGAAATTCCTCAAATGAAGCCTTTATTTTATTTAAAGAGATTGAAAGAAAATTAATTTGAAATTAACGAAACAATTAACAAACCGCGAAAACAGGTCGCTGGATCAATATTTTCAGGAAATTGGAAGATATGAACTTTTATCTTCAGATGAAGAAGTTGAGCTAGCAATTAGAATTAAGAAAGGTGATAGTGAAGCACAGAACAAATTAGTAAGAGCTAATTTACGTTTTGTTGTTTCTGTTGCTAAAATGTATCAGAATCAGGGTCTGTCTCTCGGTGATTTAATTAATGAAGGTAATATTGGTTTAGTAAAAGCTGCAAAGAAATTTGATGAGACAAGAGGCTTTAAATTTATTTCCTATGCAGTCTGGTGGATAAGACAGGGGATCATGTCAGCAATTGCTGATCAATCGAGAGTAGTTCGTCTTCCGCTTAACCGCGTTTCAAATTTAACTCAGCTAAGTAAAGTATACAGGCAGCTTGAACAGGAACTCGAGAGAAAACCAACCGCTGAAGAGCTTGCAAAAATTCTCGACGTTTCTCCTGAAGATGTTGCCTACACACTACAGATTGCAGGTCGGCAGATTTCAGTTGATGCACCTTTCTATGTAGGTGATGAAAACAAGAGTACACTACTGGATGTTCTGCATAATGACGATCATCCATCTCCTGATACAAAATTAATGCAGGATTCTCTGGTCAATGAAGTTAAAAACATACTTTCAACGCTTGATGAAAGAGAAGCAGAAGTGATCAAACTTTCTTTTGGAATTGACAATGGTCAGAGAGCCACATTAGAAGAAATTGGTGAAAAATTTAATTTGACACGTGAAAGAATCAGGCAAATTAAAGAAAAAGCATTGCGAAAATTACGTGCATCAAAAAGAAGTAGTAAACTAAGAGAATATCTTGGTTAATTTAATCTTCACTCCATAGAATAGCCAATTGTATTCTGAACTTACCCAACGACATTTCCGACTTTTACATTAACATTATTAAGTGCTAATTCTTCTTGTCTTAATCTTTCTAATCGCATTGAATCTGTACGGAATCTGGGGATAAAGATAGATAGAATATAACTCCTAAGTATATACCACCAAAAGCTTCTCTCAAGAAGAATCGGGTCAATGTTTTTTTCAATTTCTTTGTGAGCCGCAGGAACTTTATTCCAATGAAGACCTGCTTTGTGATGGTGAATAGTATGATATCCATTATTGAATAAAAGAAAATTCAAAAAGCCGGTAAAATTTCTTGAATGATTCCATTCGGATTCTTCATTTGCATGCACATGCTGAACATAATTGAAAATTAAAACGCTAAATAGTGATACCTGCTGAGGAATAATTACAAAGAGTAGAGCTTTTTCCCAATCAATTATTAATGCTGCAGCGACCCATAATACAAGTACAAAGTATTGTGAAATACTAACCCAGAATTTTTCTTTATTGTTAGCTTTCATATCCTTCAAATAAGCCATGATTGCTTTTTGCTGATAGTAACCACTAATCGTTGGATAGGACATCAATGTAAGAAAATTATTTTTTTCACTTACTCTATATGTAATTGAATCATCGCCCTCACGGTTATTATATCTGTGGTGATTTTTATTGTGTGTTGGTATCCAAGCAAATATCGGGAAACCGTAAAATACAGTTAGCCACCAGTCAGTGAGAACATTCATTACTTTTGATCGCCACATTGGGAGATGATTGTGATTGTGAGTCATCACAGCTACTGAAACAGACATGAATAAAAACCACGTGTATAAAAATGGATTGACACCAATCCACATCCATTGAGCAATAAACAAAGTCGTTGTTATTAAAATATAAATAAGACTTTTAACATCAGCTTTTTCTTTAAGCATTAGATTCATTTTTATCAATCTTTCATTTATTAAATAAATAAATCTTGAGAACGGACTTGTGAAATGTAATTAGTCTGAACTTCTGAACTATAATATAGATGTTATTATCCAAATAAAAGATTCAAATAGCCTAAGGGAGAAGTTTTACAATTATTTTACATTTCCTAAAATTTCTACGATTACTCATGATACTTTATGAACAGTTGCATATATTGCAACTGTCAAATTCGTAATTGATTAAATCGAAGGTTATCAAATGAGAACAAAAAAATATACTAAACAAATAAACATACCCGAAATAAAGGAATTTGCATCTACGTATCCACAGTTTGCCGGTCTTGCAACCGGTGAAGGAAAATTTCTATTTGATATTGTTATGATACCAGAAACCTTTATCCAGGCAATGATTTTAACTGAATATGGAATGCCCGCTGTAACGAGTGTTGCGGAACTGTGTTTTAACGAAGCAAAGAAAAGAAAGAATTTTAAGTTTACTGCCAGGATAAAGCAGTTTATAGGTGCTATGGTGGCTTCGCTAATGTCTGCTAACGGTTATATGAAGACCGGAAGAAAGAAATCAATAATTCACCGCGCATATACGCGAGGTGAATTTTATGCTAAAAAGTAAGTGAATTAATTTTGATTATCAGGCAACTTAGACAAACTCTCTATATTTAAACAATTCGATACTGGCAAAAAGAATTTTTCGGAAAGAATCTCTTATTTTTTATATTTAAATAGGTCAAGGTAAAACGCTTATTCTTTTATTTTTTTTGCTTTTTATAGCAGAATAATAATCTTAGAAAACTAAAGTATGGTTACTAAAGCGAAAAAAATACGATTACTGCTTATTGAAGATAATCGTCTTCTGCGTGAAGGCCTTGCAGCAATGCTCAAAAAGCAAAAAGACATGAATGTTGTTGACACTGTAGGGAACGGTGAGAATATTTTAGCAATTATGCGAAAGTATAAACCCGAATTAATCCTTCTGGATTTGGGTCTAAGAAACAGAAACAGTTTGAATTTAGTAAAACTGGTTAAGAAAAATTTTTCTAACTCTAAAATAATAATAATGGATCTAATCCCTGTGCAAGCTGATGTTTTTGAATTTGTGCAGGCTGGTGTGTCAGGATTTATACTTAAAGATGCAACGGTGAGCGATTTCCTGAAAACAATCCGATCCGTATCTAAAGGTCGCCAGGTCTTACCTCCAAATTTAACCGGATCACTTTTTTCTCAGATAGTTGAACACGCAATTAGCGAGTCAAGTACTTCAGTCCTTATCGAATCTGTTAGGATGACAAAACGCGAACGCCAGGTAATTGAATTAATTGCTGACGGTCATACAAATAAAGAGATTGCACAAAAACTTCATCTCTCCACTTATACTATAAAAAGTCATGTTCATAATATTCTTGAAAAACTTGCACTCAGTAACGCGTGTTCAGATTGCCAAGTATTTGCACGATTCAAAAAGAATAAGCACCGCAACTGATAACATTTCCTTGCTCGAAGATTAGACTTTCTTACCTATAAGATGTAATCCTTTTTTCATCCTTTTGACCGATTGAATTTACATCTAAAGGATTCTAATATTGATTATAGAATTTACTCTATTTAATGATACTCGATTATAATACTGACTGTTTATTCACTAATATGATATTATGAAAAGAATCAGATTACTACTTATTGAAGATAATCGTCTTCTGCGAGATGGAATACTTGCAATTCTTAGACCTCATAAGGATATTGTAATAATAGCCGCATCTGGAGATGGTAAAGATACCCTTGTAAAAATCAAGGAGTTAAAACCAAATGTTGTACTTCTGGATTTGGGTTTGCGAAGTCAAAACAGTTTGCACGTTGTAGAAATTGTGAAAAAAGATTTCCCGGAAGCGAAAATAATTGTTATGGATCTGGCACCAGTGCAAGCTGATATTTTACAGTATGTTAAAGCAGGCGCAAACGGATTTATTCTAAAAGATGCATCACTTAACGATTTTTTAATCACGATTAGAACTGTATCCGAAGGTGCGACTGTTCTCCCGCCATTGTTAGTTGATTCCCTCTTTTCACAGATTGTTGATTTTGCTGTAAGAGAAGGCAAATTAAAATTGAACGGGGCAGTAAAGATGACTAAACGAGAACGTGAAGTTATAGCATTACTAGGAGAAGGGATGAGTAACAAAGAGATCGGTCAAAAAATGCACGTATCTACTTATACCGTTAAAAGTCATATTCATAATATTATGGAGAAGCTCGCTTTGCACACACGCCTTGAAATCGCAAATTATTCTTATTCAGCCGACACTCTCAAGACAATTGCTAAAAGTATTTCAACAATAAATAATTGAATCGTCATATTTATTAAACTAATTAACAGGAAGGAAGATTTGTGTGTACCAGATAAACGATAAAGGAAATTGGATTGCTCTTAAAAAAAAGATCAGGCTGGCTTATCCAATTATAACCGAAGCCGATTTAAAATTAAATAAGGGCGAAGAAGGAAACCTGTTGGCCAGGCTGCAAAAAAAATTATCAAAAACTAAAAGTGAAATTATTAGAATAATTGATAAATTGTAATAAATATTTTTAATCTCAACCTTTGGTTTGCTGTTAAAATTTTTGATTACAAACTGCGCAAAATTTTTTTTAGAGCTAATTAAAAAATAGAGTCCCTTTCACGCCAACGCTACTCAAATTTCAATCTATCACCCAAAAGGATTAATCCCTTTTCCATCCATTTGATTCATTTTTATTCCAGATGCTTTTATTACCTTTTTGTAGTGGTGAAAAAGGACGAAGAAAGCCCCATCCACCATTATCATTTTAGTTAAGCATTCAAGAAAAGAGTTGTTGAAATGAATGAGAATTCAGAAATCGAAATCATTAGTTAACAATAAATAACGTATTAAATAAAAAGAAAAAATGAATATACTTTTAGTTTACCCTATGTACCCGGATACATTTTGGAGCTTCAAACATGCTTTAAAGTTTGTATCCAAGAAGGCAAGCTTTCCTCCCTTAGGATTGTTGACAGTTGCTGCTATGCTTCCTGAAGATTGGGATAAAAAATTAATTGACATGAATGCAGATGAGCTAAAGAACGAAGATATTCTCAGGGCAGATTTTGTTTTCATAAGTGCAATGTCTGTTCAAAGCAAGTCTGTAGATGAAGTAATAGAAAGATGCAAAAAACTGAACACAAAAATTGTAGCCGGAGGACCTCTATTCACAAGCAGTTCCGAATATTATGAAAATGTTGATCACCTGATTCTCAACGAAGCTGAAATTACTCTCCCTCAATTTTTAAATGATCTTGAAAGAGGAACTCCAAAACATAAATATACCTCAGATGAATGGGCTGATATTGCTAGTACGCCTTTGCCTCTCTGGGATATTGCACCGATAAAAAATTACACTTCAATGAACCTTCAATATTCACGCGGTTGTCCTTATGACTGCGACTTCTGTGATATAACAGTGCTTTACGGAAGAGTCCCCCGCACAAAAACCAAAGAACAGGTGATTGACGAACTTGAAGCTTTATACTTTACCGGCTGGAGAGGCCCTGTTTTTTTTGTAGATGATAATTTCATCGGGAATAAAGGAAAATTAAAAAAAGAAATTCTTCCTGCTATTGTTGAGTGGATGGAGGAAAGGAAAAATCCTTTTTACCTGAATACTGAAGCGTCAATAAATCTTGCTGATGACGAAGAACTGATGCAATTGATGGCGAAAGCAGGATTTGAAGCCGTGTTTATCGGTATCGAATCCCCGAATGAAGAGAGCCTGGTTGAGTGCAATAAAAATCAAAACAGGAACCGTGACATGATTTCAAGCATTAAGAAAATTCAGCAATTTGGTATGGAAGTACAGGGTGGATTCATAGTCGGATTTGATAATGACCCTTCAACCATCTTCGATAAACTGACAAACTTTATTCAGGAGAGCGGGGTAGTAACGGCAATGGTTGGTTTATTAAATGCACCCAGAGGCACAAAGCTTCAGAAAAGATTAGAGAGTGAAGGAAGAATGCTTAAAGATTTTACAGGTAACAACACCGACTTTTCAATCAACTTCATTCCGCGTATGGATGCAGGTACTCTTATGGACGGGTATAAAAGTATCCTTAAAAAGATTTACTCCCCTAAATATTATTATGAACGTGTAATGAAGTTTATGAGAGAGTTTGAACCAAAAAAGAAAAAAGTATTTCATGTAAACCTCAGTTACATTATTGCATTATTCAGATCGATATTTAAACTGGGCGTTATCGGTGAGGAAAGAATATATTACTGGAAATTATTTTTCTGGTCTCTTTTCAGAAAACCTCAACTATTTTCTTTGGCCATCCTGTTTACAATTTATGGTTTTCATTTTAAAAAAATATCTAATGGTGGTTAAATGAATTCATCATATCGGATCCATAATATTATCCCTCATCTTTTCGTATTGATGTTGTTCGTATATGAGGGTAACAGAGCAAGAAAATAATAGAATGAAAGAGCTAAAAGTAATAGTCGGGGAATTTGAAGATGAGTTGTACGCTGAAATTGCCAGAAGAGATCTTGAAGCCGCGGGAATCAGTGCTATCAAGCTTAAAGATAATGGTAATGTAGTTATACTAATCTCAAAACAGGATAAAGCAGTACAATTATTTATTCCTGTTACACAATTAGAACAAGCTAAAAAAATATTGGAGAGGAAATTTTATTAATTACTTGAGTTGACCGCCTAATTGTTTGGTGAGTAAAAAACCGTTGAAACGGTTACGAGAAATTGTTTATTGTTTTATCAACCCACGACTTAAGTCGTGGGTTTATAAGAAAAAGGTAAAATATTTAAACCGTTTTAACGGTTTATCATGACAAGCAGTTAACTTGAGTTAATTAAGTACGCTTACATTGAAATGAAAAGTCGCTCTATAAATATCATAGCCCTAATTCTATTATTTACCGCATTGAACGATGCATCACTAAATAAAGATAAAACTCCTGAATTATCGAGTTCATATTTCCCGGCGAAAAACAGCACAGAATTGATTTATGAGTCCTCATTTGGTGAATGTATTACAACTTATACTCAGGATGGCGGGTTAACAATCAGTTCGAGTGAAGCTGATGATTTCGAGTATAAACAGTCTTTGATTATAACAGAAGATGGAATTTATGTAACAGAAACTTATCAGTACTTAAAGATATTTCTGCTCATTAAAAAAGAGGCAACAAGTACTTACGAAAGACCATTGCTCAGATTTCCACTACCTTTGTTACCTGGTATGGAGTGGAAATGGGAAGGTGAAGAATATTCCGATGATGAAAAATTTAATGTGAATATTTCAGGAAAAGTTCTTGGAACCGAATTTATAACAACAAATGCGGGGACATTCGAAGCAATAAAATTGGAAACCATTGTTGAAAGTTCTTCGTATACCAAAAACATAGTAACTGAATGGTATGCTGAAGGTGTTGGCTTAATAAAAGCTAATATAATAGTTGAAGGTGGAGGATTTATGGGTTTTATGAGGGATCTTCTTGGATATGGTACCATTGAGTTTGAATTACAAGAAATAAAATATCAATAATCTAAAACTAAATTTTAATCTTAAACATCTCTTCTCCCGAAAAACTGCCGGATAAACTAACTTAAATGAGGTAGTCCCCTTTTCATCCCTTTGCCTTATTGTGCAAATTGAAATTTCTACATATCATCATATACAGATATTACCATCAATTAAGTAATAAAGCGAAGATGAATGATGTAATTATGCAATTCCAAGAGGGTAAGCGCAGGTAATTTTCAATTATTAAGGAAATGTACTAAATGGCAAAAGAAGCTTTGCAGAAATCTTATAATGAAAACAAGAAGGCCGAAGTTATCGAGGAAGAAATTCCGGAGATTGTACCCGATTCAATATTTAAGAAATTCTTTTTAGAAGTTGCCTCGCTAACAATTTTTACTTTACGATTTTTCAAAGAGGTTGTTAAACCACCGTATGAATTTAATGAACTGATGAAGCAATCTTTTCTGATTGGTTACAAATCGCTTCCATTAGTAGCTATTACAGGATTTATAATTGGACTAGTGTTAACTATTCAATCAAGACCTACTCTGGCAAAGTTTGGATCTGAATCGTTGCTGCCTGCGATGGTAGCAATTTCAATTATACGAGAAATAGGACCTGTTATAACTGCACTGATTTTTGCCGGAAAAGTTGGTTCTGGAATTGGAGCCGAGCTGGGATCAATGAATGTTACCGAACAAATTGATGCGATGCAGGTTTCGGATAATAACCCATTCAAATATCTTGTTGTCACAAGAATCCTTTCTGCAACACTCATGCTTCCATTGTTAGTAATTCTTGCTGACGGGGTTGGTTTATTAGGATCATTTATCGGCGTTAATATAAAAGGAGATGTAAGTATTTATTTCTTTTTTTCTCAGATATTTCAGAGTCTTGAATTTAGTGATCTGTTCCCTGCGGTTATCAAAACTTTTTTCTTCGGATTTTCAATCGGACTTATCGGAACATATAAAGGATATTATTCAAATAAAGGCACTGAGGGTGTAGGAAAAGCAGCAAACTCAGCCGTGGTATTCGGATCATTAATGGTTTTTATTATAGATATGATCGCGGTGCAAATAACCAGTGTACTTCAAAACTAATTCGACCAAGTAGAAAAATGCAAGAAAATGCAAATGATATAGAAGTTAAAAACGAAACCGAATATAAGAAGCACGGTAATGTTGTGATTAAGATGGAACATCTTAAGAAGTCATTTGGAAATAATCACGTGCTGCGGGATATAAATCTGGAGATTAATAAAGGAGAAAACCTTGCAATACTCGGACAATCCGGAACCGGTAAATCAGTGCTTATCAAATGTATTGTTAAATTAGTTGAAATTGATGATGGTAAGCTTTTTATCCTTGGTAAGGATATATCTGAGCTGACGGATGAGGAATTGATTGAGACACAAAAAAAAATAGGTTTCCTTTTTCAAAGCGGTGCTCTTTATGATTCAATGACAGTTAGAGAAAATCTTGAATTCCCGCTCAGAAAACAGTTACGCTTAATACCAAAGGATAAATTGGAATCAATGGTAAAAGAAGCATTGCACGATGTAGGGCTTGATAAAGCAATTGATAAAACACCCTCAGAGCTTTCCGGTGGTATGCGAAAGCGGTTAGGTTTAGCCAGAACTTTGATTTTAAAACCAGAGATAATGCTTTACGATGAACCTACAACCGGGTTGGATCCTATAACATCAAAGGAAATAAGTAATCTTATTCTTGAAGTACAGAGAAAATACGATACTACTTCCATTATTATTACTCATGATATTGAATGTACCAAGCTTACAGCTGATAGAATTATTGTAATCAAAGATGGAATATGTGCAGCAGAAGGAACATTTAACGACCTTGAGAAATCTACGGATCCATGGGTAAGATCATTTTTTGAATAATACGGAATATAATTAAGCAGGAGTAGATCAAATGAAAAAAAGCATAAGTCATAAAGTAAGGCTAGGGATGTTTATTACGCTCGGAATAGCTGTGTTCATTTTTGCAATCTATTTTATTGGTGAGCAGCAGCAATTATTCAGAAGCACATTTCGTCTTAGTGGAATATTTAAAAATGTAGCCGGTCTCCAGGTTGGTAACAATGTAAGGTTATCGGGTATAAATGTTGGCACAATAGATAATATCACCATAATTAGTGATACCTCCGTGAGAGTAGTATTCTTTGTTGATGAAAACACCAGGCAGTTTATTAAGAAGGATGCAGTTGCGAGTATTGGTTCGGAAGGGCTTATGGGCAATAAAGTTTTGATTATTAGTCCCGGAACAGGTGGAAAAATGAATATAGAAAACGACGATATTGTTTCAACATCTCAACCAACTGATATAGATGACATAATGAAATCCTTAAAAACTACCATGGATAATACAGCCAATATCACAGGTAATTTGGCTACGATTTCAGCTAGTATTGAATCAGGAAAAGGAGCTGTTGGTGGGTTAATTATGGATAAAGCATGGAGGAAGGATATTGAATCTACTATTATTAATTTAAAAGAAGGTTCAGATGGATTTAAAGTAGTTATGGATAAAGCAGGTGAGCTAGACAGTATTCTAATTGCAATAAAATCTACAATCAGATCCACATCCAATATCACCAACGATTTAGCGACAATTACCAACAGCTTACAATCTGGAGAAGGAACAATTGGCAGGTTGTTAATGAATACATCAGCAGCAGAAAATTTTGATTCTACTATGATTAATTTGAAAGAAAGTACTGCTGCCTTTAAGCTTCTATTGGAGAAGGCACAAGGGAGCTGGCTGCTGGGAGGTTTCTAATTAATTATGAAACATAGAACTTGTTCGTAAAATTATCAAGCAGAAATATTTAATCCTCTCGGTAGCTTCCATCACGAATAAGTGCTAAGCAAACTAACCAAAAAGATGTAGTCCCTTTTTCATCCTTTCGCTCGATTGCACTACCTCATAACACTTCATAGATTCATACAGTATTGAAACATTAACAATTTAACCTGAAAGGATGCAACTATGTTATATACAATCGCAGTAGTTCTAATAGTTTTGTGGTTACTTGGATTTGTCACTTCCTACACTATGGGAGGTGTTATTCACGTTCTTTTGGTCATCGCAATAATAATGATCTTAGTTAATTTAATTCGTGGGCGTCGCGCAACCTGAAAATCTTCAAGTGTTAAAAATACTTAGCAAGCTGTAATCATAATTGAGAGTAAATTTTAAATTTATCCAGAGCTTTTTAATCAGAGCCGAAAGAATAGTCACATAAATTTATGAAAGAAAAAATTAATTCTTCCCGGGGATTTCGAATCCTCATGAGTGTTGCAGCACTTGTAATAATCATTGCAGGCGTTAGTCTGGCACAGTCTGTTGTAGTCTTGGTCCTTGTTTCTTTTTTCCTTGCATTGATTGGAACTCCGCCTTTACTCTGGTTAAAGAAAAAAAGTATTCCTTCCGGATTTGCAGTTCTGATCGTTATGGCTGGAATGGTAATTATTATAATTCTGATTAGCGCACAAATTGGCTCATCCTTTGGCAGCTTTTTAGACAACCTGCCTTTATTTCAATCACGTATCCGAGAACAAGTCCTAGAGCTTAGTGCGTATTTAAGAAGCAAAGGTTTTTCAGGCACGCAAAAATTATTACTCGATTATGTTAACCCGGAAATACTACTTAAGCTTACTGCTAACTTGTTAACAGGATTGAGTTCAGGTACTTTCTGACCTTATCCTCGTTCTTCTCACAGTAACCTTTATCTTGCTTGAAGTTTCAAGTTTTCCTAAAAAACTTCGTGTTGTACTTGGCGATCCGGAACTTAAATTTCCTAAGTTTATAAAGTTCGCTAATGATATGAAGCATTATATGGTTTTTAAAACTATCATCAGTTTAGTTACAGGTACTTTAATCGCGTTATGGTTGTACATTCTCGGTGTTGATTACCCCGTACTTTGGGGTTTCCTCGCGTTTTTACTCAACTATATTCCTAATATAGGATCTATTATTGCAGCCATTCCAGCGGTTATTTTAGCTACTGTTCAGTTTGGATTTGGGAGCGCTATTCTGACGGCAGCAGGATATATAGTAGTAAATTTTGTAATAGGTAATATTATAGAACCAAGACTGATGGGCAGGAAACTTAGGCTCTCTACACTAGTCGTCTTTCTATCGCTTATTTTTTGGGGAGGTTTGCTTGGATTGGTTGGGGCCATTCTTTCTATACCACTAACGATGACACTGAAATTTGCTTTTGAAAGCAATGAAAGAACAAGGTGGATCGCTGTGATGCTTGGATCAGAAAAGATGGATGAGGTCACGAAACTGAATGAGGAGAAATAATGATACAAGGCTTAATCCTTTTTTCATCCCTTCGTCCGATTGATCTGTCAGACTTTTCTCTATATCATTGCAATGCATCATATATCTCTCCCTCCCAGCTGTAAACTCCATTTTCAATAATTTACAGCTGGGATTTTTTTTAGAAACAATAACAACTAACTGAAAGAACTTTAGCTATATAAAACATGAAATGGTGTAACATCAATTTTTTCACCTAATGCAATTTATATCTCATCTTGAGTAATAGCCGATAAAATCACCTAAAAGGTTTAATCCCTTTTTCATCCCTTTGTCCGATTGATATTGTTACATGAATCATTGTATTCTTTATTGCAGATAAAAAGAAACATTTCGAATAGAAATTTTATTATAAACGTAAAGGAAAAACACATGAAAAAAATCACCTCATTCAATTGGATTTTTACTTTATTGTTGATTCTATCAGTTGTAGCATATTTTGGTTGTGAGAAAAAAACAGATGATAGCGACAATAAGGATAATCCAAAAATAGAAACACCTGATATTACTGGTAAATGGACCGGGATATTTGATGGAAAGACAACAGTTCTGGACATAACCGAACAGACTGACAGCACCTTCTCCGGTAAAATAAATATCAGTTACAGGCAGGCAATTAATCAGGAAGTAAAGGGAACTTTCAGCCCCACAACTCTTAAAATGTCAATGACAGATCAATTGCATAGCCGCTTTCAGGGAGAATACAGCGGAAGTTTATCAAAAGATTCTGACAACTTTTCCGGAACTTTTGCACTGAATCTTGACGGTTCAAAATATTCATTTAACCTAAACAAAAACAAAGGAAGCTAACAATGAAAAAAATAATTTTATTACTTATCATTCCCCTAATGATGTTGGTAATATCCTGTAACTCAGAGAATGACCCGATTACTCCCACTCCTACGGGCGGTATATATTTAACATCAATCCCAGCCGGTGCGGCGATATGGATAGATGGTTCGAACACTTATAACATAACGCCAGACACTACTGTTAATGTTAATGAAGGTGTGCGAAGTGTAACACTAAAGTTGCAAGATTATAATGACACTACTTTCACTATAAGTATAACAGGTGGGCAGACAAGCGTAGTTACAAATATTGTGCTTGTAACAGATATTAGCACTACATTGTATAATCCTGTAAGAATTTATGAGACATATGGCACATCGACATCGGAGCCAAGCGGATTGGATCTTTCAAGCGGAATGGCTTATGCGGTTTCTTCTCCGGAAGCGAACCTTGTAGATATCTATTTTTATAGTGATGCCGCAGGATTTTCATATTTAATCCAGAGCGCTGATCTTTATGCAGGGCTTATAAGGAGAACGGACTTCTTCGTAAGTTCCAATACCAATCTTTTTGATGAGGTAGATTCACCTTTGAGAAGCAGTACTTGGACAAACAAAATTAACGATACAGAAAATCATTATGTATTTCTTTATGATCATGATGGTCATTACTCAAAGATGAAAATAGTTAACAGGGGCGGTGGCGGTGGCCCTGGTGATCCTTCCTGGGTCGATATTCAATGGTACTATGAAAATATTCAACTAGATAACCGGTTCTAAATTTTAAGTATTCAGGGAAGTAGCTATTAAAGTTTCTTTAGTGTTCCTCATTTAAAGTTGAGGAGCACTTTTTTTATGGTAATACTCTATCCAATAAAAACCATAAAGTAAAATGATAACACTAACCATTCAGTAATCAAACAGAACTTAATAAAAAACTCAAACCAAGGATTTAGTTCCCTTTTCATCCTTTTGGTCTATTTTTTTGTGACAAACAATTAAATAGCTTCAATAGGTTAGTTGTGTTCATACTTTTAATAATGTGTTGAACAAGAAATACTCGCAACTAATAAGAGGTTATAAATGAGGATAATATTGCGAAACGTATTGCTTTGAGTATAAACTTAAGCATACGGACAAACTTTTATAATCAAAAACCATTTGGGCTAATGTATAATCAATCAAATTCTGAAAGGAACTACAAATGAAATCACTTATAGCTTTTGGAGCTGTCTTGTTGATATTAGCGATAGCTATCCCGGTAAATGCGAATGCGAATGACGAGCTCAAACAATACTTCAACTCGGTAGCGAGCAAAGTGAAGGCAACAGAAAATGCAGAAGAGAAACGTGAAATTCTCAACGAATCATTTCAGAGTCTGTCTAATGCCTTAGACAAGGTTTTAAGTTCAGGTTTACTTTCGGCAGATGATCTTGTCGGAATTGAAAGCTTCAAAGCTACTCTGCAAGAGAAACAAAATGAGCTTGAAGGTATCAATGGCTATCAGTACGTACAGGATGCACAACTTAATTCCTTTGCTGATTACGTCGTGCAGGATATGGAACAGGCTTCAGCCCTTTTGACAATTCTTGTTGTAGTCCTGATTGTACTCCTTGTTTTGCTTATAATATAATTGACTCTTTCTGATCTGACGTACATATGCGAAATCCAAACTGTTGGTCTGTTAGGAGTGCCTCGAACTCTATGTTTTTCGTGAGCATTGGTTGTGTCATACTTACTGTGTTTCTATTGTCGTGCAGTGCTGGCTTACCTGTTCAGTATGAATCTCCAAAGGTTGAGAAGGATACGGTTTCTGTACGAGTACTCAATCTTATTCATTATCCACGGTGATGGAGACTATCTTTATCACGATACATCCGGAAACAAACACATTGCTGACGAGGAAGTTCTTGCAAGCGCAAAAAGAGTTGCCGAGAAAAATCCATCAGCCGAAGTGTTCATCTTTCACAAAAAACCCAGAAGTCATTTTCTATTTTTTTTCCCTCTTCGGGATGGAGAATTCTATTATTATCGGAACGGACAGCTCTTAGCGAATGAACTGTATTGGTGTGATAAGGAGATATCCAGCTTTGATACCGAAGTGGGATTTTATAATAGTTTCCGTGCTGAGAATCAACCCGACAGAGTATATATGTTCTTTTACTTTGGTCACGAAATTCCCGAGTTCGGTGGTGCTGGCTACGATGCATCGTATTCAAACCGGACGTTTACTGTTCATGATCTTGCAAGGGGTTTGAAAGGTTTCAAAAGTTACTCTACAAAATTCAATCTTATGGTACTTTCAACCTGTTATGGTGGTACGCCTTACACTATTGCTACGCTAGGACCTTATGCACGAACAATAATCGCTTCGCCTGATAACCTTCATTTATCGGTACTTTGATATCAGTCCCTTGGAAAACCTGGACCTCAGTATGCAGGATGGTGACGTATCAGCATTTGCAGAAAGATTTGCTCGCCAATCATTTGACAGGCTGACAGGTGAAATCCAAACTACAGTTAGCGTTGTGGTTTACGATATTGACAGCGTACAGGAATACTTGAAGTCAGTCTACACCACTTATGAGTACACATTGGACACGTTAAAAGAAAAAACACAAGCTTCTCTGGCCACGGTCAAGCACTGTGATTGTGCGGATATTCCTGCTTATATTATTCCAGCTATGAACAATGGAGTAAATGTATTTTATAGACCGGCACTCTTCGGAAGATCAAAAAACAAACTGAACCATTCAGGATGGGAATGCTGGAAAAATTAGAGTTAATGCTTTTTAGCTATTCAAAAAACTTATGAAGTTAATAATGAGATGAGTTGTCTTATTGTAGTTAATAAATGAGTAGAAAAACATACGCCCTATATAAGATATCCACTTATAATCAGCATAAAGTCTTTTTATTTGTTATCCCACCAAAAGATGTAGTCCCTTTTTCATCCCATTGGTCTATTGCTCAGCCACAAGTTTCTTCATATCATTGCTGTGCATCATAGCTCTCTCACTCCCAGCTGTAAACTTCATTTTCAATAATTTACGGCTGGGAATTTTATTTGAAACAGTAGCAATTAGCTAAAGAGATTTAGCTATAAAAAAAATAAAATGGTGTAACACCAACTTTTCAATTCTAATGCTATTTATATCTCATCTTGAATAATAACCGATAAAATCACCTAAAAGGTTTAATCCTTTTTTCATCCCTTTGTCCGATTGATTCAACTTACATCATTAGTTACCTTTATCAAACAAGTAGAAACAATTGAAATATTAAAAATTAAATGAAAGGAATTTATTATGTCACGTAAAACCGTTAAAGGTTTTCTTGTCGGCTTTTTAGCTGGCGGTACTGTCGGGGCAATAATTGCATTGTTAACTACTCCCAAAAGCGGCAAAGAACTTATAGTGGATATAAAACAAAAGTCCGGGGAATATTTAGATGAAGCTGATAAATATATTGTAGAGACGAAAAAGAAAGCTGGTGAAATGCTCAATGAAAGTAAAAGAAAATATAAAATGATAATGAATGATGTAAAATCAAAGCCTGAAGAGTTTCTAAAAGATGCTGAACAAGTCTATAATGATACAAAAGTGAAAACAAAAGAAGTTCTAAATTCTGGGAAGGAAAAAATTAAATCAGAAACTGAGAGATTGAAATCTTCCGTAGAAGCCGGAATAGAGACTTATAAAAAAGAAACCAAAAATTAGTAGTTCATCAAAATGGACACAATAGATATTTTAACCGTTATATTGCTTTTATCAGCATCAGCTCTTAGCCTTGCACTGATTTACTTTGTATATAAGTTTATTAAATCAGTGCGCTCAATTGGTGTGGATATAAAGGAACTATCGAACAAACTTAGCCCGCTTTTAAGATCAGCTTTTAACTTTTTAGAAAAACTAACTCGCATTACTGATGAAGCTGAATCTCAGCTTCAAATATCAAAATCAATAGTTGTCGACATCAGAGATCGGTACTGATAAAATATTGAAAGTAGAAACAAAAATTCGAAACGGTATTTCAGAAGCCGCAGTTCCTGTACTAAATAATTATCATGCAATAGGTAAAGGCATTAGCACATTTTGGAAGACCTTAAAATTAAATAGAAGAAATAATTTAGCTAATTAAAAAGAAAAGTTAAAATGAGGATCCTTTACAAAGCAAACATTCCTGATATAAATAAAAAAAGGAGTACACCATGCGTTATTATTTTGTTTTGATCGTAGCATTATTCTTGTCCGGAATATCAAGTAATTTGTATGCACAGTTTCGCGTAATCAACCTGGAGAGTCAACCGATATGGGGACCCACAGGATATGATTATGTTGAAAATTATTACTTACCGGACATTGAAGCATATTACAATGTTCCTCAACATCGTTATTACTATTATAATAATGGGGGATGGCACAACGAATCAAATTTGCCATCACGTTTTAATAATTATGACGTCTATAATTCTTATAAAGTTGTAGTGTATGATAAAGTACCGTGGCAAAATCATAAATTTTACAAAGATAAATACTACTCATATAGAGATCGCTATGATCAGCAGCTAATCAGGGATAGTAAAGATGAAAAATACTTTGTGAACAAGAAACATCCTCAGCATCAGAAATGGCTTAAGGAGCAAAACCATGATAATGGTAATCACTATGGATGGTATAAAGAAAATGAAAGTCAGGGAAATCATAAAGATGATAAGCAAAAAGATAAAGACCATAGATGATTATAATATATAGATCGAAAAGAAAATTGTATAAAAAATCTTGTTTAACAGATTAAGGAAGGATTAACACCATGAACACTAAAACAATAGGTATCATTATAATGGCAGTAGGGTTGTTAATGACTCTTTATACCGGATTTAATTATGTAACGAGAGAAAAAGTAGTGGATATGGGAGAGGTTCATATATCGATGGATAAAAATCATACTGCAAATTGGTCACCATTTATCGGTATAGGAGTAATTGTAATTGGTGGAGTAGTTTTTTTAGCCGGTAGAAAAAAATAGTTCCGATTAGCTTAGTCTGATATAATCACCGCAATCAAGAGATATAATTCCCCTTTCAATCCTTTGCTTTAGTTACCAGCCATTCAATTCTTCCTTTTCTTACTAAAATAGACCTATCTTGTCCTTAAGGCAGATTGGTAGGGGTCTTTTATTTTATAGTAAAGCTACAATAAATTAATTTTAATCTTAACAGATACGCATAAGCTATTCTTTTTTGCTAAGATTGGGAATTGTTATTTTTAATATATAGTTTCTCTAAAATTTCAAGGATAATGAAGAGAGTGAAAAACATCAGGATACTACTTATTGAGGATAATAGACTTCTGCGTGAAGGTATTACTGCGTTGCTCAAAAAGCAGCCTGATATGCAGGTGGTTACTACTGTTGGTAATGGCGAAAACATATTGGGGATGATAGGCAAGCACAATCCAAATATAGTGCTTCTCGATCTCGGATTACGAAGTCAAAACAGTTTGAAAGTTGTAAAATTAGTTAAGCAGAATTTTGAGGAAATAAAAATAATTGTTATGGACCTTATCCCTTTACAGGCAGATGTTTTTGAATTTGTACAAGCCGGAGTTTCCGGATTTATGTTAAAAGATATAAGCGTTAAAGAATTTTTAAAAACGGTTCGAATAGTTTATAAAGGCACTCGGGTTTTACCGCCTCACTTAACGGGCTCGCTTTTTACTCAGATTGTTGAATACGCGGTAAACGGATCAAAAACTTCTGTAATTACTGAATCCACGCGAATGACAAAGCGTGAGCGGCAGGTGATTGAATTGATAGCAGACGGTAGCACAAATAAAGAGATCGCTCAAAAACTTCATCTCTCCACATACACAGTTAAAAGTCATGTTCATAACATCCTAGAAAAGTTAGCGCTGAATACGCGAGTGCAGATTGCAAAACACCACCATCTCTCTGAATCTTATAAAACAGCAATAGATACAACTTCATTATTCAATGATTAATTTCTATTCTGGTCTTTAACTCATTAAAAAGATGTAGCTCCTTTTTCATCCCTTCGGACTATTTTTTCTAAGTATAACTTCAACTATTATTTGATGTCGACTTGAGATAGAATAGACACTGTTCTGTTGATGACGATTTACGTTTTAAATTTTAAATGAATCGATTAATTAGTAGAAAAGACATTATGAAAAAAAAGGAAACAAAATTTCAGAGAAAAACCCTTCCAAAATCTCCCACAAGCATTCAGGGATTTGATGAAATAACAGGCGGCGGATTACCAAAAGGCAGACCGACACTTGTATGCGGTGGTGCGGGTTGCGGTAAAACACTTTTTGCAATAGAATTTCTTGTTCGCGGCGCAACTGTTTACAATGAACCGGGAGTATTTATTTCTTTCGAGGAAACGGAGAAAGAACTTACTGCAAATGTTACTTCACTTGGTTTTGATTTGTCGGATCTTAGAAAGCGCAAAATGATTTGGCTTGAGCACGTTCACCTTGAGAGAGGGGAAATAGAACAGAACGGTGAATATGATTTAAAAGGATTGTTCGTTCATATCCATAATGCTATCGAGAGCATTGGTGCTAAGCGCGTTGTGCTGGATACTATTGAATCACTCTTTTCAGAACTTCCCAATCCTACAGCAGTGCGTACAGAATTACGGCGTTTGTTTAGTTGGTTGAAAAAGAAAAATGTCACAGCAATTGTTACCGGAGAAAAAGGAGATGGTACATTAACGCGCCAAGGTTTGGAAGAGTACGTTTCCGATTGTGTTATTGTTCTGGATCATAGAGTTACTGATCAATCATCCATCAGACGATTACGCATTGTTAAGTATCGGGGTTCAACACACGGAACTAATGAATATCCTTTTTTAATTGATGAAGATGGGTTCTCCGTTCTGCCTGTAACTTCAATTGGATTAAATCACATTTCATCCAAAGAAAGAATTTCCTCAGGTATTCCGCGTCTTGATACAATGTTATCAGGTAAAGGTTACTTCCGCGGCAGTACAGTGTTAGTTTCTGGTACCGCAGGCACAGGCAAGACAAGTCTTGCAGCGCAATTTGTTGAAGCTGCATGTAAACGAGGTGAAAAGGTTCTGTATTTTGCTTACGAAGAATCACCGAGTCAGTTTATGCGTAATATGTCGTCAATAGGAATTCATTTGGATCATTGGGTAAAAAAAGGATTGCTTCACTTTCATGCAACACGTCCTACTTTTCACGGATTGGAACAACATTTAACAACAACTATCAAATTAATTAATAAAGTTAAACCGCAAATTGTAGTTCTTGATCCTATTGATGCATTTGTTACGGGAACCAATCAAACTGAAGTTAAAATAATGCTTCTTCGCCTTGTTGATTTTTTAAAGATGAGCAACATTACCGCTTTTTTCGCAAGTCTCTCTACTTCGGGTGATGTTCAGGAACTTACAGATATGGCAATATCTTCGTTAATAGATACCTGGCTTCTGTTGCGTGATATTGAAATTGGTGGTGAGCGTAACAGAGGTTTGTACATTCTCAAATCGCGAGGTATGTCACATTCAAATCAGATTCGTGAATTTTTACTAACAGATCACGGAATAGAATTGCTTGATGTGTATATTGGTCCTGAAGGTGTATTAACCGGTTCGGCCCGGTTATCACAAGAAGCAAAAAATGAATCAGATCAATTAATGCAACAACAAGAAATTGAACGGAAACAATCCGGAATAGAACTTAAACGTGCTGCTCTGGAAGCTCAGATTGTAGTTTTAAAATCTGAATTTAAGGAAGAAGAATCTAAAACACTTAAACAGATTCAGATGGAAAAAGCAACTACGAGAAGGTTCTCGGAAAATCGGAAAAAAATGGCTACAAGTAGAAAAGCAGATAAGTTTGAAAAAAAAGCCGTGAAATCTTTAAGAAAAATAAAATGATTTATTCTGCCCTAAACTTATAAAGTTTGTAACCAGAAATAAATGTGATAAAATAATTCCACGTGTAAATACCTATCTAAAAGATGTAGTTCCTTTTTCATCCCTTTGCCCGATTGTAGAACCACGAATTACTTCATATCATATTACAGTAATCATTAAACCATTTAATGAAATGTCTTTAGCGGGTCACTAAACTAGAAACCGTAAAGAGTTTAATTAATAAAAGCAAAGAGAATGTTATGAATATGAAAAGAATTTTTGGAGCCGTACTAACAATACTAGGAATTATCGGACTTATTTATGGCGCAGTATTATTTGTATATAGCGGAGGCGGTTCAACGGATACCAGGGCGCTTATCATTTTCGGTATAGTCGGCACAATGTTTTTTATTGCCGGTCTTGGTCTGATACGAACAACAAAAGATGAATCTCAGAGTGTATAATAGGGGACGATTAAAAAATAATAATCTCCATTTACGGAGATCCGGTCTATAAACATATTATGAAAGGAAAATCGCTATGTCATTGATTACATTAGTGCTTGTATTGGTTATTGTTGGTGTTGTTCTCTGGCTGATTAACAGCTTCATCCCGATGCAGTCTACTATCAAGAAAATTCTAAATGTGGTAGTTATAATTGTTGTTGTTTTCTGGTTGTTAAGTGCCTTCGGTATAATAAGCAATCTTGATACGATTCGTATTGGATAGGTAAGGTCTGTTTCTATTCTTCATTCGTTATAGTTTTAATTTCGATTGGGATTAGGTAATCATTAATGTCTGAAGTTGAATTCAGTAATTTATTTATACTGGTTTAAAATAAATAAAAAAATCAATAGTGCTGAAATGCATTAAACCCATAGATCTTGTTGTTAATGCAGTGACAAGGGTTGCCTTATCACTGCCGTTTAAATCATTTCTTATAATACTGCAAAGCTTCCGGCATATAACTTTTAAGATCTGCAATTCTGGTTTGATCTGAAGGATGTGTACTTAAAAATTCTGGTGGTGAACCACCAGTTTTACTTTGTGCCATTCTTGTCCAGAAATCAATAGCTGCACTCGGATTGTATCCAGCCATTGCCATAAAAACAAGTCCCAACCTGTCTGCTTCGCTTTCCTGCGTTCTGCTGTATGGAAGCATTACACCGATTGTTGAGCCTACACCATAAGCTGTCATAAAAATATTCTGTGTTGTTTGAGGTTCATTTTGTATTGCAACAGATAGAGCAACACCACCTAATTCCTGCATTAATCCCTGGCTCATTCTCTCAGCGCCGTGATGTGCAACTGCGTGTGCAATTTCGTGACCCATCACTACAGCTAACCCCGTTACATCTTGTGTTATAGGAAGTATTCCTGTATAAACAACTACTTTACCTCCCGGCATGCACCAGGCATTTACTTCAGGGTTTTCAACCAGATTGAACTCCCATGAATATCCGTTCAATTCATTTGAAAGATTGTGATGTGCAAAATAATTTTCGACGGCTTTTTGGATGTTTAAACCAACACCCTTTACCATATTAGTGCTTTGAGCGTCAGTGCTCAGTTTATTTTGTTGCAAAAATTCACTGTACTGCTGATAACTTAATGCGTTTAAATCAGCAGAGGAAATCAGATTCAGTTGGGATCTTCCTGTAATAGGAACTGTGCTGCAATAATAAAATGTTATTGCCAGCAGGATAATCGGAACAAATAATTTTAAAAATTTCATATTAAACCTTTTGCTTTTGATTTATTAATAATTTTGAGAAAAATATGAATTTGGATGGAGAATCGCAGTCGGGCAAAAGGATGAAAAATGGTCTACATCCTTTAGGTTAATAAATCTAATTCCTTTTTCATCCCTTCGCCCGATTGAAGCATTCTATTAATCTTCATAGTTTATAAATGAATAAAATCTATTTGAGCCTTACTATGTTTGTTAAAATTGCTATTGTCTTGATAATATTATGGTTAATTGGAATCACTGTGCTACAAGATTTAGTTGCATCAATTTACGCTCTTCCATTATTTGCAATTATAATGATTATGTTCTCTGGTTACCGACGAAGGTTGAATAATCCATACGATAATTAATTCGAACATTGAAAAGGTAATGACGATGAAAAATACTTTTATAACAAGCTTTAGAAATCACAAGTCTAAATTTTAGTGTAAATGTAGAAGCGGTAGACTTTATTGAATAATTTCACAAAAAAAGGAGTAGTTATGAGTAACCACATCGATGAGGGTGCAGTAAAGGTAATTGAAATCATTGGTATTTCATCAAAAAGTTTTGATGATGCAATTTCTCAAGCATTAAAGAAAGCTTCAAAAACCGTAAAGGGGATAACTGGATTTGAAGTAATAAAACATTTGGCAAGTGTAGAAGACGGCAAGATAAGACAGTATAAAGTCGACCTTAAAATTGCTTTTCCTGTTGTATAAATATTGAAAAGTTTAATTAAATCTCTGCAAATTAAATATAGTCCTGTATTAACATTATTGGAGGAATTATGAAACTCTCATTTTATTTTCTATTACTGATTTTTCTATTACCTGTCACATCAATTTTATCCCAGAGTGGCAACACCTATGTTGGTGCTGAAACTTGTGGTATGTGTCATAAAACTGAAAAGCAAGGCAGTCAGTTTTCAATCTGGCAAAACAGTGCTCATTCAAAAGCATTTGAAACTTTGAAAACGGATACAGCAAATCAAATTGCTATGGAAAAAGGATTTAAAAAACCTGCGGCTAAAACCTGGGAATGTTTAAAGTGTCATGTAACCGGGTATAATCTGGATGTAACAATGTTAGGTGAAAAATTTAATATTGAAGATGGTGTTCAATGTGAGACTTGCCATGGAGCCGGATCGGCTTATAAAGATATGAAAGTGATGAAAGATAAAAATTCAGCGATCGAAAAAGGATTAATTGTTCATGATAAACTTGAGGAATTTTGCGTAAGCTGCCATAACACTGAAAGCCCGACTTTTGTAGAGATGGACTTTAATGAAGCCTGGAATAAAATTAAGCATAATATTCCAGAAGAATAGAAATAATTTTATTAAACATAAATAATATTAAATCCTGGTAGATAACTATCAGGGTTTCTAATTTACTCTAGTCCAGTCCAGTCCCGCTTAATTAAATCGTTTATATCGCTATTCCTCAATGAGAGAAAATAATTACCGGGAAAAATGAACAGTAATTCACACCAAAATTAGTAACTAAAAACAAGCATAATGAGACAATAGGATTAACTATTTTTTCATCCTTCTGCTCTATATCATTTAGAATTTATCATCAATACTTTGTATAAAAATTAAAAGGTGATTTTCTATTCTTAAACAACAGGAATTGAAAATAATGTTTATAATAAATAAAAGGAGTATTCAATGAATCATATAAAGATGATCACATTAGTGGGGAGTTTTCTCTTCGGTCTATTGATTGCAGGATGCGGAAGCAGCCCGGCTGTGGTTGATGAAGAATCGTCCACATCATCAATTCGTGCCGCTGAGGAAGTCGGTGCATCTGATATTTCGAACGCATCTCTCTATTTACAACTGGCAAAAGAAGAACTGGTGAAAGCCCAGACCTTTGCAGAAAATGGTGATAAGGAAGAAGCTGAGTCAATGCTTTTACGTGCCACTGCGGACGGCGAACTTGCTGTAGTTCTTTCCCGAAGTGACGCTGACAAAAAGGAAGCAATAGAAGCAATAGATAGGGTAAATCAGCTTAGAAAAGACAACAATTTATCTCAAGAAAGGAATTAACCTATGAAACTTATAATATATTTTATCACTATCGGATTTATCGCATTGTTCATTGGCTGCAGTGCAAGTTTACCCCCTCAGGAATTAGTCGACGCGCGTCTGGCTTACCAGCATGCTAGCACAGGGCAGGCAGCACAATTAGTGCCGGCAGAAGTGCATAAAGCAAAAACAGCTCTGGACCTTGCTGAGAAATCTTTTTTGGATGATCCTGATTCTTATAAGACAATCGATCTCGCATATGTAGCAGATCGCAAAGCAATGATTGCTGATGCGCTTGCTGTTACATTCGCTGAAAACTTAGCTATTGAAAAAGCTAGAAAAGATTACGAAGTGACTCAGGCAGAGATAATGAAGAACACATCAAATCAGTTATCTATTGAGCAACAGGCACGGATCGATGCTGAGAAGCTTGCAGCCGACGCACAAGCAGATCTTGCCAAACTTGTAGCAATTAAGGAAGAAGAGCGGGGTCTTGGTACTTACTCTTTCAGGCAGCGTTTTATTCGCATCAAACGAATCTTCACTTTTGCCTGCGGCGCAGGATCGGCTAAACAAAGTAGCTGATGCGCTCCTCGTGACCAAGGGAAGAAACCTAACTGTTGAAGGTTTCACTGACTCACAGGGATCTTACGATTACAATATGGTATTATCTCAAAGGCGTGCGGATGTAGTACGCTCATACTTAATTTCACGCGGTTATCCGGGTAATCTTATTCAAGCTCAGGGAATCGGTGAAGATAGACCGGTTTCAGACAATAACAGCGCTGAAGGTCGGGCTAACAATCGTCGTGTAGAGATTGTAATTGATCAAAGAACAGCAAAGTTGTGAACAAGCAACATTAAAAATTCACAAAACTGGACCCGGAAATTATTCGGGTCTTTTTTATTTCTTTCCAAACTCAGTAATAATCATCGAATAGATTTAGTTTCCTTAAATTTTTTTCAATGCAATCGATAAATCAGTGCTTGCTCAGGTCTTTTATCACAATAAAATAATATTTATTAATATCCAATTCTTCATTCAAATGGTGTAGTCCTTTTTTCATCCCTTTGCCTGATAGCTTTGACATCCATCTTATAGTAGCTTGTCGTGTGTTTAATAAAGCTGTGATTTTAATAACAATAAAAAGAGGAAAAAATGAAAAAAATAATTTACATGCTCGTATTACTTGGTTTGGTCGCAATTAGTCAGCCAAACTATGCACAATTTAATGATTGGGGAACCAAATTCGGTTTCAGGGGAGGTATGTTGTTTCCAGAAAATGAATTCGCAAATTTCGGATTCAGCGGAGATAATAATACTTCATTCGATTGGTTCGAATTTTCCTGGCTTGGCGAAGGTTTCTTTGCATTTGAATTAACTCATGCATTAGAACTATCACTAAATGCCGGTTATGGAAGTTATACAGGGAAAGCATATTTTAATGACCCCAATGTTAACTATGGTAAGTATGAAACCACAATAATCCCTGTGAGTTTAAGAGTCCAGATATCTCCATTCGATGTACGCGGATGGAATCCCTATGTATACGTTGGTGGTGGAATTATGAACTTCAATGTTAAAACTAAACCCAGTCCTGAACTTAATCCAAATTTATCAACTACTGCGAATGGCTGGGCTGGATACTTCCCTGTTGGCTTAGGTGCCGAAATTGCACTTTCAGATATTGTCGTGCTTGATTTTTCTCTCGGCGGAGCAATTACTACATCATATGATCTTGATGCATATAAAAGCGCCAATGCTGATGCCACGGATGCATATTATAATGTATCGCTTGGTTTAAGCTTTTTAAGTGAAAACTGCGATGCTGATAAAGATAAGGATGGGCTTGGAAAATGTGATGAAGAGAAATTCGGTACAGATCCGGAGAATCCGGATACCGATGCAGATGGCTTAAAGGATGGTGAGGAAGTCCATACAAATCTTACCAACGCGGTAAAAGCAGATACTGATGGTGATGGTCTAAAGGATGGTGATGAAGTATTGAAGTACAAAACCGATCCTAATATAGCTGATACCGACGGTGATGGCTTGAAAGATGGTGCAGAAGTCCTTACAAATAAAACTGATCCATTAGTAGCTGATACTGATAAAGATGGTTTAAAAGATGGTGACGAAGTTTTGACGTACAAAACCGATCCATTGAAACTTGACACAGACGGTGATAGCTTGTCGGATGGTGATGAAGTATTGAAATACAAAACTGATCCTCTAAAAGCTGATACTGATGGTGATGGGTTAAATGATGATAAAGAAGTATTGACTTACAAAACCGATCCTCTAGTTGTTGATACAGATGGTGGTTCAGTTGGTGATGGTGTTGAAGTTAAACGCGGAACAGATCCGCTTAATCCTAAAGATGATGTAATAGAGATGAATGTTCCTATCGTTCTTGAAGGAATAACCTTTGCAACGAATAAATATGAAGTTACACCGGAATCAGAAAAGGTTTTAGAGGGTGCTCTGAAAACTTTACAGGTACACAAGGATATCGTTGTTGAGATCAGTGGCTACACTGATAATGTTGGCAGCAATGCATATAACCAAAAACTTTCCCAGAGAAGAGCCGACGCTGTTAAAGCATGGCTTGTTTCTAAAGGAATATCTGCAGATAGAATAATTGCTGTTGGTTATGGTGAAGAACACCCGCGTGTTGCAAATGATACCGAAGAAAACAGAAGATTGAATCGTCGAATTGAGTTCAAACGAATTAAGTAATTTGAGCTTAAACTGAATTAAGAGGCTGTCTCAAAAGGACAGCCTTTTTATTTTAAAACTAACAAGTATTGCTTTACTATCAGTAAAAAACAAATTATTCTCAACCAATAGGCTTAGTCCTTTTTTCATCCCTTTGCCTGATAGCTTTGACATCCATCTTGTAGTAGCTTGTTGTGTGTTTAATAAGATATCATTTACGTAGATATCCCGCCACAGACGCTAATGTAAAAGCGATGAACACATTTAACGATTTTAATAAATTTATAAAAAGAGGAATAATTAACAATGAGAACTATAAAAGAGAAAATAATTCATTTAACAGTCCTTTTAGGCTTTTTTGCAGCAGGGTTTTTCATCTTTAGCTGCACTGACTCAACTTCACCTGAAACAGGGCAGGGACAATTAAAGCTGACTATGGTTGATTCACCTGCAGGTTATGATGAGGTGAACATAGTTGTTACACGAGTTGAGGTTCATAGATCCGGCTCTGATTCAAGCAGCGGCTGGTTTGTGATAAATAATAATACTGCTACTTATGATCTGCTTTTATTAAGAAACGGCGCAAGTGTTGTCCTCGGTAATCATTCACTTGATGTCGGACACTATACACAAATAAGATTAATAATTGGTACAGGAAGTAACGTGGTCGTCAATGGAGTTACGTATCCTCTTGAAGTTCCAAGTGGATCGCAAACTGGTGTAAAACTTAATCACGCCTTTAATATTGAAGATGGATTGTTGTACGAGTTATTACTTGATTTTGATGCTGAACGTTCAATAGTACTTACCGGCAATGGACAGTATAAGTTGAAACCCGTTATAAGAGTAACACCTCTTGTTATCTCCGGAAGCATTTCAGGTAAAATAAATCCGGTGAGTGCAGCAGGATTTGTTTATGCAATAAACGGAACAGATACCTCACTTACAATTGCAGAACCGATCACCGGCTCATTCATGTTAATGGCATTACTACAGCAGACCTACAGGGTGGAAGTATTCTCCGCAGATCCTGCTTATAACGATACAACTATTACTAATGTAATCGTTCTTGCAAAACAAAATACTCATTTAGGAACAATCAACTTAAGTATTAGATAAATTTTGAAAACAATAAAAGGAATTATGGTTATGAAAAAAAATATATTATTCTGTATGGTTTTAGGTTTGATGATGATATTCGCAAAACCATCTACAGCTCAGGACCACGGATTTGGATTGGGAATTATTTTAGGAGAGCCAACTGGTTTTAGTGCAAAAGCTTGGACAAGTAAAGACAATGCATTTGACTTTGCATTAGCGTGGTCATTCAATAATTATCATCATAATGATAATCATAATGACGGCAGTATACTTCTCCAGGCCGATTATGTTTGGCACTTTTTCAATGCAATTACAGTATCAAAAGGTAAGTTGCCTATTTATGTTGGCATTGGCGCAAGAGTAGTTTTCGCGAATGACGCAGACTTTGGTATTAGGATTCCGGTAGGCATAGATTATCTGTTTGCTGATGCACCGATCGATATTTTTCTGGAAATCGTACCTATTATGGATTTAACACCCGAAACAGACTTTGGAGTCGGCGGAGGTATAGGGATAAGATATTGGTTTAATTAAGAAAAAAAATGGGCGGGAAAATTAGGGGCGGGTTAATCCCGCCTTTAGTTATTTGTCTCTCACCTGTTTTAAACTTAACAAATAAGCTTTATTAATGATTAATCTTATGAGGAATAAAATGAAAATAATAAAAAATATAATTTTAATTGCATTAATAGCAGGCGTAACTATTTTTAGTTATAGCTGCAGCTCAAGTAATGCTGTTAAAGGAGGAGTTATTGGAGGAGCCGGCGGTGCGGTGGTTGGAGGAATTGTTGGCAACGAATTAGGTAATACTGCAGTTGGTGCTATTATAGGCGCAGCAGTTGGTGGTACCGCGGGAGCTTTGATAGGGAATTATATGGATGAGCAAGCGGAAGAAATGGATAATGATATTGCAGGGGCAAAAATTGAAAGAGTGGGCGAAGGTATAAAAATTACTTTCGATTCTGGAATTTTATTTGAAACCAATTCATCCACACTTCAATATCAAGCTAAAAAAAATATTGCTGACCTCTCTGTCATTCTTAACAAATATCCAGATACAAATATTCTGGTTACAGGTCATACCGACTATGATGGGACAGAGCAATACAATATCGATTTATCCGAAAGAAGGGCAAAGTCAGTTTCAGATTATGCGATGGGACAAGGTGTTATTTCTTCCAGGCTTTCAGTAATTGGATTAGGTGAACTTGAACCAGTTGCAACAAATGAAACCCCCGAAGGGAAGCAGCTTAACAGAAGAGTTGAGATAGCAATTTTTGCAAATGAAGATCTTAAAAATGCTGCGGAAAGAGGTCAACTTTAATTGAGAATTCATCTTAATTCCTTGTATTCAAAAATGATTACCAATATTGATTATACGATGCAGTTGAATAGATCAACTAAGGTAGTGATTAAACAGGACTAATTAAATGAATATGCCTTTACAGCAGTAAAAGTTGAATGGTATAAAGAAACTCTCTTCGGAGATATTTAAGACGCAATGTTGGTTCTTAAAAAAATAAAAACTTGCTGACTAATTAAATGAATTGATTTTATGCATGGTATTGTACTTCGTCTTTCAATTTTACTACTGTTTTTGTAGTGCACTATTTCTAAAAAAGCATTTATAACTTTTTCTGGCTTTAAGGTATAGTCCACTTTTCATCCCTTTGCCCTATTGAACAATACAAAACTTCTACCTATCATATCATATGGTTAAGAAAACCATTGATTTAATTTTTAGTAAAAGTATCTGGCATACTGGGACAAAGCATATGAATGTTTTTAAACAATTTATGAGGTGCATTATGAAAAACAAATATTTCTTCTTAACAGTTTTCCTGCTAATTGCAGGATCAGTGTTTACTGGTTGTAAAGACAATGGAGAGGATTCCAAGGATGATGTAAAACAAGCAAATCAAGCTATGATAGAAGCGCAGGCTCAGTTTGAAAAAGATTGGCAGCAATTCAAAAACTCTGCTGAATTAAGAATTGAAGCTAACCAGAAGAAAATTGATGATTTTAACGCGGCGATGAAAGCGACGAGTCAAAAATTCAAAGATAAATATGAAAATGAAGTGCTAACATTAGAACAAAATAATATCGGGTTGCAGAAGAAACTAAATGATTATAAGTATGAAGGAAAAAATAATTGGGAAAATTTCAAGCAAAAGTTTAATAATGATATGGACAATGTCGAAAAAGCAATTACTGATTTATTCAAAGAAAAAGATTAATCAATAATTGGCTGTTAAATGAATTTGATAAAACCTGAGTCAGCTGCAATTATTCTTAGGGTAATTATAGGATGAAACCAAAAACAATTTTTATCATGGCAATGCTTTTGCTATTTGTAATAATTATTATTCAAAATACTGAAGTAGCTGGCGTTCAACTTTTATTTTGGAAGGTTGCAATGTCAACGGCTATACTGCTGCCAATAATATTTACTACCGGGTTAATCATTGGCTTTCTTGGTTGTTTGATTATTACCAAAAAGAAAGAGCGAAACCATAAATAACGAAAGAGTAGTAATTAGTTTGGAACAAGCCATTACAAATTCAACCCTTAAGCGTATTGCCTTCATCGGGAATTACCTGCCCCGCCAATGCGGCATTGCCACATTTACAACTGATTTGTGCGAAGCAATCGCTGAACAATACAGTAACACAACATGCATCGCGCTCCCTGTCAATGATGTAGCAAGTGGCTATGCATATCCAACCCGGGTTCGGTTTGAACTCACAGAGAAAGATATAGATTCTTACCTGAGAGCCTCAGATTTTTTAAATATCAACAATGTTGATCTGGTATGTCTGCAGTTCGAGTATGGAATATTTGGTGGAAAAGCAGGAAGTCATATTCTTACGTTGTTGCGCGGATTACGAATGCCTATTGTTACAACTTTGCACACAATTTTAAAAAACCCTGATCCGGATCAGAAGCGGGTTTTGGAAGAAGTTGCTGCATTATCAGATCGCTTGGTTGTTATGAGCGAACGTGGTTCTGAATTTCTGCATGATATTTATAATGTTCCTTTGGAAAAAATTGATTTGATTCCACACGGTATTCCAGACGTTCCATTTGTCGACCCTAGTTTTAACAAAGATTTATTTGGAGTAGAGGGCAAAATTGTTTTACTAAGCTTTGGTTTGCTTTCATCTAACAAAGGAATCGAAACGGTTATATCTGCAATGCCCGATATTATTGCCCGCTATCCCGACATCGTTTATATCGTTGTTGGTGCTACACATCCTCATGTTATTCAGCAGGAAGGCGAAGCTTACCGATTGTCTTTGCAATGGCTGGCTCAACAGAAAGGTGTGGAAGGTAATATCATCTTTTACAATCGCTTTGTTAGTTTGGAAGAACTTGTTGAATTCATAAGTGCCGCAGATATTTATATTACCCCTTACTTCAACGAAGCGCAGATTACATCCGGAACTTTGGCTTATACGTTAGGTGCAGGTAAAGCAGTTATTTCCACACCATATTGGTATGCACAGGAAGTTCTTTCGGAAGGAAGGGGTGTACTGGTTCCGTTCCGCGATCCTGTAGCTTTGGCGAAACAAGTAATCAGTTTATTGGAAAACGAAGCCGAAAGGCATGCAATGCGCAAGCGTGCTTACAAGTTTGGAAGAGCAATGATATGGTCTGAAGTAGCACAACGCTATATGGAAACCTTTAAGCGTGCAAGGGCGGAGAGGCGGCATTACATTCCCCCTAATTTAAGTGTTAAAGCATTGGATAAACATCCGTGGGAGTTACCACTTATAAAACTCGATCATTTACAAAAGATGACTGACGACACCGGTATGTTTCAACATGCTCTATTTACTGTACCTGATTATTCTCATGGATATACAACCGATGACAATGCCAGGGCTCTTTTAGTAAGTATTCTGCTAAATGAAGTGGGTAATGCTGAAAGTTTGGGATTAGCTACCCGCTATCTTGCCTTCCTCGGATTTGCATTCAACACCACCACTAAACGATTTCGAAATTTTATGGACTATCAGCGCAATTGGTTAGAAGATATTGGTTCGGATGATAGTCATGGCCGGGCAATTTTAGCATTGGGAACAGTATTAAGCCATTCTCATTTATCAGCATTCAATAGCATGTCTGGTTGGTTGTTTGAACAATCTTTACCTGCTATCATAAAAACTTCAAGTCCGCGGGCATGGGCTTTCGCACTATTAGGTATACATGAGGTACTCCCAAAAATTTGCGGGTGACCGCAGGGCGAGCAATGTGCAGGAAGAACTGGCAGGACGACTTCTTACGCTATATCAAAATAATCGAACAGATGAATGGTGCTGGTACGAAAACGAACTTTCATATTGCAATGCTACCTTGCCACATGCATTACTTACTTGCGGTAAATCAATTCCTAATAAAGAAATGACAGATGCAGGATTGGAGTCGTTAAACTGGCTTGCTGATTTGCAGCGCTCTACTGCTGGCCATTTTGTTCCGATTGGATCAAATGGTTTTTATCAGAAGGGAGGAGAGAGAGCTCGTTTTGATCAACAGCCAGTTGAAGCACAGGCAATGGTATCAGCCTGCCTCGAGGCATACCGGAGTACTAAAGATAAACGCTGGCACAAAGAAGCCCGCCGTGCATTTGAATGGTTCCTCGGACGTAACGATTTAAATCTTCCCATTTATGATCCAACGACCGGCGGCTGCCGTGATGGTTTACATCCTGACCGTCCAAACAATAATCAAGGAGCCGAATCAACATTAGCTTTTCTCCAATCACTTTTGGAGCTTCGTTTATCTGAACAAACTCATATTTCTACAGAGGTATTGGTAAAATGAACAATCAGCATCCTGAACTTTTCCATCGTTATAAAAAAAATCCGATTCTAAAAGCAGAGAATTGGCCATATCCTATTAATAGTGTATTCAATGCGGGTGCAACATTGCTACCTGATGGTACAACTTTGCTTCTTTGTCGTGTAGAGGATCGGAGAGGACTTTCTCATCTTTGTGCTGCTCGTTCTGCAAATGGTATTGATGATTGGAAGATTGATACGCAACCAACTTTATTATCTAACCCGAATAATTTTCCGGAAGAGTTGTGGGGGATTGAAGATCCGCGCATTACTTTTGTACCGGAATTAAATAAATATGTTATTGTTTATACTGCGTACACACGCGATGGTCCAGGTGTAGCATTAGCATTTACTGAAGATTTCAAAAACTTTGAGCGTTATGGTGTTATAATGCCGCCTGAAGATAAAGATGCTGCATTACTACCTTATAAAATTGATGGTCATTGGGCATTGATTCATCGTCCTGTCAGCGCACCTAGAGCTCATATGTGGATTTCTTATTCGTCAGACTTAAGACATTGGGGAAGTCACAAGTTAATGATGGAAGCGCGTAGGGGTGCATGGTGGGATGCTAATAAAATTGGTCTTTCACCTCCGCCAATCGAAACTCCGGAAGGTTGGCTTGTGATATATCATGGTGTTAAACAATCTTGTAGCGGATGTATTTATAGATTAGGTCTTGCATTGTTTGATTTGAAAAAACCTGAAATTTGTCTTAAGCGTGGAAGCGAATGGATATTTGCACCGTTAGAAGCATATGAGCAGCATGGTGATGTTGGTAATGTTGTATTTCCCTGTGGTTATACTATCGGTCAGGACGGCGATGCTTTAAATATTTATTACGGTGCAGCAGATACATGTATTGCTTTAGCTACCAGTAGTATTAAGAAGATACTTGAATGGCTGGAGGAAAATAAGGAATAAGAAATGACAATAATTAATACTATAATACAGGAAGATATTCCTAATTAAAAAGGAGAAAAAGAAATGGGTAAAGAACTGATCCAAAAAAAATCGGATAAGAAAAAGCCGCAAAGATCTAAAGCGGAGAAAAAGGCTGCCAAAAGAGCCAAACAGGATGAAAAAAACAGACAGGGATTAATTAAGTAACTTCCTTAGTTGTCATTCTGGCTTGTAAAGAATCAGACGATCAGATTCCCGAGTCGCTGCGCTCCCGGGAATGACAGTTTTAGCAACCAGCTGATCTAACTTTTTGCTTTAAACTTACGAAAGCTTCTGCCTGATCGATTTCTTGCACCCTTACCGAACCTGAAAGATCCTGATCTTTGATGAAATTTATTTTGAACTCCCGGATTCTCTCCCGACTTTATATCAATCATTTTAAAAGGATGTTCTTCAATAACAGAAATAGGCTGCTTAATAAGCCTGTTTATTGAACTAAGGTAAGAAAGTTCTTCCGGATCGCAGAAGGAAAGTGCTGTCCCCCCAAGCCCCGCTCTTGCTGTCCGACCAATACGGTGTATGTATGCTTCAGCAAATTCAGGTATATCATAATTGAAGACGTGGGATAATTTCTCAATATCAATTCCGCGTGCCGCAATATCCGTAGCAACGAGGACTTTTGTCTTATTCAACTTGAAATTATTAAGTGCACGTTGTCTTGCTTGTTGTGATTTGTTTCCATGAATTGAATCCGCATGGATTTTAGCATCGTTTAATAATCGCGTAATCACATCCGCACCACGTTTTGTCCTTGTGAACACCAGAGCTGATTCAATATTTTCGTTTTTCAGGATATGAAGAAGTAGTTTCTTTTTATCTCGACTTTAGTAACAAAGTAAACCGCCTGATTAACAGCTTCGACTGTTTTTTGCTCAGGTGAAACTTCAATCTTTACGGGGTTTGTTAAAATTGAATTTGCCAGCTTTGTAATTTCTGAAGGCATAGTAGCAGAGAATAGTAATGTCTGTCTTTTTGCCGGCAGCTTTTCAATAATTTTCTTTACATCGTTTATAAAACCCATATCGAGCATACGATCCGCTTCATCAAGTACAAATAAACTTATGGTGTTAAGTTTTATAAATCTCTGGTTAATTAAATCGAGAAGTCTTCCAGGAGTAGCGATAAGAATATCAACTCCATCTCTTAGCTTCATTGTTTGTGCTCTCTGAGAAACTCCACCGAACACAACTGCATTTTTTAAACCTGTGTGTTTTCCGTAAGCTTTAAAACTTTCGCTTATCTGGAGAGCAAGCTCTCTGGTTGGAGTTAGAATTAATGATTTTATGACTCGTTTTGATTTGTGCGATCCCCGTGCCGCATTTAGTATTTGTAATATAGGAAGAGCAAACGCTGCAGTTTTACCAGTACCTGTTTGTGCGCAGCCGATAAGATCTTTTCCTTCAAGAATTACAGGAATTGCCTGTGATTGGATTGGTGTTGGTACTGTGTATCCTTCATTGGATAGAGCCGTTTGTAACGGCTGAATAAGATTCAGTTTTTCGAATGACATATAACTTTCTGTTTAAATTTGCCGTAAAAAACTCTTTCTCGGACTAATTAGAACAGAAATGTTTTTACCGCGGGTTAATAAATTAAGATTTGTAAAACGGAGCGATCAGATATGTATGAACGAAGACCAATTTTAAAAATCAACTAGGTTAAATTACACTTAAATACTTACAACTCAAACTAATACAGCGAGTGGTTGATAGTTGCTAAGATCAAGTGAAATAAATAAAGCCGCTCTTTGTAGCGGCTTTTTTTATGATATTCTGAAAATTTCGATTTGATTTGTGAATCCCTTTATCTTATCGCCTCCCAAAGATTGTTAACTAGAAAGGAACAATTGAGTTTGTACTCTATTATTACTAAGTTTAATTTGATAACAAGAAAGGAAGTACACAATGGGAGACAAAGGCGGCAAGAAGGATAAGAACAAAGAGCAGAAGCAGAAAAAAAGCAAACAGGAACAAGAGGCAAAAAAGAAGTTAGATAAGCAGCCGAAAAAAACTCCGTAACTGGAAGTAGGATCTTATGCAGGACAAATAGTTGTTGAAGTTTCTCAAATGGATTTTGTTGATGTTGAACATCCGATTGAAACTCTTCATACTGCAATGAGAAACGGCAATAGTGTGATGATGAGAATTCAGCAATAGAAATCACAGATTATATGAAATTGAAAAGCCGCTCTTTGTAGCGGCTTTTTTATTACGTTTAGATTTATTAACCTATTTTTTAAAATATGAAATTGAAATTTTTGAAGGTTTTTGTTGATTATATGGTAAATATTCTGGAAGTTTGAGACAATTGAACAGGGTGTGCTTATCCAGAATAAAAGAATAATACTTTTACTTATCCTAGCAAATAATATCAGGATGAAAAAACATACTCTATTAACTTGTTAGCAATAATTAAAAAGCAATCAAAATAGTCGTTGTATGGAAAAAAGAAAATTATATGGAAAATGGTATGTCGCTTCTAGTGAAGAAAATAAAATTCCTGGTACACTTACAATATCCAGCGATGGTAAATCAGAATTGACATTATATGGCAAGTTTAATGCGATGCCGACAATAAAAGAATCTTGTTTCTCCATTGCAACAAACCAGTATGATATAATTAATGGTATTACTTCTTATAATCAAAAAATTACCTTAATTGATTGTGATATTTCGGGAGAGGAAATCAATAGAAATGGAATAATCAATCAAACAATAATTCCTTCAAAAGTTTTATATGGTGTTTCATTGAGTAGTTTGGATGAAATAAAATTTAACGGAATACTACTTAATCTCGCATATTTACCTAAATGGTTCCCAAATAATAACTTGAAACAAAAGATGAATGAAATTGGTAGTAATATCACAGAATTTTCATTAACCTACACGTACCCACCAAAAGTAGAATTACAGATTGAGGACTTCCAACTCACAATAAATCGATTTTTAAATGAGAAAGGTGATTATAATAGGACGATACAATTAAATGAAGGAGCAAATTTTATTTTGAAGTTTGAGGAGTTTTATGAAATAGACTTCTTATTAGATAATTATGTTCGTCCTTTAAGAGACTTAATAACATTTTCAACTGAAATGCCCAGCTTTGTTATCTCAATATATGTTACTTCTACTAAAATCCTACATGAAATAACTTCTATAAGGAAATCATATCCTTCACAAATCGAGGTTATCACGGTAAAGAATTTTTCACGCGAAAATGAAGAAGAACATATATATTCAGATAGGTTTTTACTAAAATATATTGATATAAGTTCTAACAGTGCAGAATTTTTCCGTAAATGGTTTTATCTTTATAGGCAGCTAAAAGATATTTATGGTTTTTTATTGGCGCCAGTGTATAACCGTAATTTATATCTTCAAAATATTTTTTTTGGAACCATACAAGCTGTAGAAGGTTATCACCGATCCTTGATGTTTGATGATACTAATCATTATTTTAATCAAATAGATCTTGATCCCAAAATATATGGATCAATCAAAAAAAAAGTTGAACAATATTTCCCAAATGAAGAAAGTGAGTGGGTTAAAAAAAAATTACAATACAATGAACCTAGCCTCAAAACAAGGATATTACATTTAATTAATTATGTATGCTTTAGATTACATTTAAGAATTGATGCAAAAGCTAACATAGCAAAACGGGCAGCCTATTATAGAAACTTTCTTGCTCATCCTCAGAAGAATATCAAAATTACAGATAGTGAATACGATGAGATAATACTTATCGAAGATTTTTTAACAAACATTTTAAAATTAAATATACTTATTGAACTAGGACTAACTCAAAAATTTCTTCATAATGTTATATTGAGAAAGATGAGATATTCTTTCGATGCAATTAATAAATTTTATTTTAATCAATAGACATGTAACTTGGTGAGTAACTTTTTCAACCATAAACCTTAGCGGTTCTTAATAATGCTAGCACTTACTAAAAAATTTAGTGATTAGTTACTCCAATCTGCCCTTAAATCTTAACGAACTAAATAACAGAATTGTAACACCTATCAATAATAGAAGCACAACGTTAAACCACAAATCAGTAATTCCTAACCTGAAGTCTATTTCTCAAGAAGTGAATTCGCCCAATTGGAAAAACGTACGAAGTGCTTGTTTAACTTAGTAATATCCGATTTGTGATAAATATCCCCAGAATACGAAACTTGGTTTTTCTGATCAATTATCTTTTTTAAGTGGTCGATTGCTGAATCATTCTTCAACTTCGGTGGCAGAACATTTTTTAATAAAGCAATAATATCGTAGTGACTATCTCCTTTGATCTTTGATGAAGAATATTTAATGGTAATTGAATCGGCAATTGCAATAGCAGAATGAACAACTAAAACACCGGCAGCATTGTAATATCCAAACTCAAAGGCAAGTTCAGCACCTGCTTTAAAATTCTCTGAAACTTTAATGAAGTCCAGATATTTATGATTATCTATCCTTACAGCAGAAACTTTACTAGCCATTCATCAAATTTTTTATTGACAATCCTGATAGAACTTTACCTTCCTCAATTATTGAATCAACGGGGCTTTTACTTTTTCTTGCTCTTGATTTAAACTCTTTTTTGGTAATATAAAATGGTGCTAATGTTACTCCATATCTATCATTTAGTACATCTCGTAAATTGCTAACTGCTTTTTCGATTATGGTCAAACTCCGGGAATGAACTATACAAATATCAAGATCACTGTCAGGTGATTCTTCTTTCCTTGCAACGCTGCCAAAAAGTATAATACTATCACTTAATTTTGACAGCCGGGTTTTAATTAGCTTAAACACCGAAGTACGAAATGATTCTTCGGCAGAAAAAATCCGGGAGATAATTTCCTTTACCACATAATTATTTCTGTTTAATGTAAATATATGTTCTCTTCCACCATAATGTCGGTTAACTATTTTTAAAATTTCCAGACTGTTTAATGAAAGTTGTGCGGCCCGCAGACTTATTCCGGCAAGACGTGCAGTTTCTCTGCCGGATAATCCAACTACTCTCTCATTCAATATCCTTAAAACAGCAAGGTTACTGGTATTAATGAAAATATGATCAAGAATTCTGTTTATTATCATTTTCTGTCCGACTCTTATTTTAGTCTTATGACTACTATTTTAGTCACAAAAATAATATCAAAATGAATTATCACCAAATAAAATTTCATTACTCGAGTCTGCTCTTAACTTTTAAGGAATTTAACAACAAAAAAGAAACACCTAGCAAGAGCAACGGAACAGCATTAAACAGTCTTTTTATAATTCAAAATTGCCAGCGTATTAAAACCAATTGCAAATAATGTTATGATTCCAAGATTGGGTAAAATATCTATAAAGCCGCTTCCCTTTAAAACTATCATCCTCATTACATCTATAAAGTAGCTCACTGGATTCATGTACGCAAGTATTCTCGCCCAGTGAGGCATATTCTCAATTGGTGCGAACAATCCGCTTAACAAAATAAAAACCGTCATAAAGAAATATGAAATAAACATTGCCTGCTGTTGTGTTTCTGCAAATGTTGAAACTAATAGTCCAAATCCTAACAGCGCAATTAAATACACAGCTGCAAAGAGATAGACTAACAGAGGGTTGCCCATCGGAAAGATACCATACACAATGTAGCTAATACCAAATCCTATAGAAAGTACAACGTTTCCAAGAATCCAAAAAGGAATTAGTTTGCCTAAAATAAATTGATACTTTTTAATAGGTGAAACATTTAACTGCTCAATGGTTCCATCTTCTTTTTCTTTAACAATATTGATCGCTGTTAACAGGAAACCAACAAGTGTAACCAGTAAAACCAGCACACCGGGAACCATAAAATATTTGTAATTCATTTTCGGGTTAAACCAGTTGCTTGTGGTAATTTCAATCATAGGTATTGGATTTACTCGTGGCGGTTGTATCCACTCAGCTCTAACCTCGCCGTTAAAATCCTGGATGATCGAACTTGCATATGAAACGGACAATCCGGAACTCTGACCGTTTATTGCATTGGCAACTATCATCACTTTAGATTTACTGTCTCTTATCAAATCTCGTTCAAAACCTTGTGGAATTTCTACAATCAAATCAGCTTTATCTTCTTCAACAACTACTAAAGCATCTTTATAAGTTTCAGAAACATTTGTCAGTTGAAAATATCCTGAAGATGTAAATTTATTAATAAGCTGTCTTGAATATTCGGAGTGATCATGATCAACAATACTCATATTAATATTTTTCATCTCATAATTAGCTGCATTCGGCAGAATAATTAATTGAACTACAGGTATTGCAAATATCATTCTTAAAATAAGATGGTTGCGTGATATCTGAAGAAATTCTTTTCTCAATAAAAATAATAGAGCTCTCACTGCAACCTCACCTTAAATCTTTTTATGCTGACAACTAAAAAGAAAGCTGTCATTCCAAGAATTATTATCAGCTCTTTCCAGATTTCAGATAGCCCGATTCCTTTTATCATTACATCTTTAACCATTATGATATACCATTTCGCCGGAACAATATTAGAAATTATCTGCAATATCAGAGGCATATTTGCAACTGGGAAAGCGTATCCACTAAGCATAACAACAGGCAGCATCAAACCCATCAATGATATAATCATCGCAGCTTGTTGAGAACTTGTAAGGGTTGATATTAAAATTCCTAAGGATAATGCACATATGATGTAAATAATCGTTATGAAACTTAGAAGGATAAAGCTACCCTGGATTGGTATTCCAAAAACAAAATTACTGATTAGTAAAATCGTTACTACATTAACTAGTGAAACTATAAAGTAGGGAATAACTTTACTTGCAATAACTATCGCAGGCTTCATCGGTGAGACGAGAAGAACTTCCATCGTGCCTAGTTCTTTTTCTTTTACTATCGAAATCGATGTCATCATTGCTGAGATAAGAAGAAGGATCATCCCCATTACGCCCGGAACAGATGAATACTCTCCTTTTAACTGCGGATTATAAAGCATTCTTATCTCAGTCTTGATTGTGTAAGGCAATTCTTTATTCTGATTTAATTCCTGTTGATATTCCCTTACGATTGCACTTACATAATTAGCTAAAGTATTTGCCTGGTTAGGATCAGAAGCATCAGTAATTATTTGCATCTGTGCTTTGTTTGTATGTAATAGATCGTTTTGAAAATTCGGTTGAAAAACGATTGCTAATTTTATTCGCCCGGTCTTAAACGCTTTTTCAATTTGATCATTTGAGTTGAGTGTTTCGTAAATATCAAAGTAAGAGCTGCTTTCAATACGAGTTATTATATTTTGAGTTGCTTCATCTTTCGAATTATCTAAAATTGCGATGTTGCAGTTACGGGTCTCAGTTGTAATTGCAAATCCAAAAATTAACAACTGCACAATGGGCAAACCTAAAAGCACAAGCATCGAACGCTTATCCCGCAGGATGTGATGGAATTCTTTTTTTACAAATGTTAAAAGCTGCTTCATAAAATTTTTATTTAATAATTATTCCATAGCATTAAGAATTAAGAATATAATGTTGTCATTCCGAGCGAAGCGAAGGAATCTCATATTATTTCCAGATATAAATCTTTCCATTCCGGATTCATATTATTAATCAAATCTAACTTCTTTTTTCTTGAACCTGCTTTTATTTGTTTTTCTCTGATAATAGCATTTCTAGCATCACTAAATATTTCGTAATAAACTAGTTTATTGACATTGTACTTTTTCGTAAAACCTTCAATTATTTTTTCTTTATGTTCATACACTCTTCTGACAAGATCATTTGTGAAACCAGTATATAGCACAGTATTTACTTTATTAGTCATTATATATATGAAGAAACGCTCAATCATCTCACTAACGAATTATTAGCGCAAACATTATATTTTTTTATTTAGAGATTACTTCGTCACTGCGTTCCTCGTAATGACAACTAAAAATCAATCTCCTCTTTTCGCACTGCGGGCAAGCATCAAAAAAACATCATCCATAGATTTTGCATTATGTTGTTTTTTTAACTCTGCTGGTGAATCAAGAGCTTTAATTACCCCATCAACCATAATTGAAACACGGTCGCAATACTCAGCTTCGTCCATATAATGAGTCGTTACAAAAACTGTAATTCCGTTATGAGCGGCTTCATAAATCATATCCCAAAACTGTCTCCTTGTAATAGGATCAACTCCACCTGTTGGTTCATCAAGAAAAACAATTTTAGGTGCGTGAAGTATTGCGGTACTGAATGCAAGTTTTTGTTTCCATCCGAGGGGCAGGGAACCGACTAACTTATTAGCATCATTTTGTAAATCTAATTTCTGGAAGAGCTCATCACTCTTTATTTAATTTCATCATCACTAAGTCCATAAATTCCACCGAACAGAGTTATATTTTCTTTTACTGTTAAATCCTCATACAAAGAAAATTTTTGGCTCATATACCCGATACTTCTTTTAATATTTTCTGTGTCTTTATAAACATCGAAACCGGCAATATTTGCATCTCCGGAACTTGGTTTAGAAATACCGATTAACATTTTCATTGCTGTTGTTTTACCTGCACCATTAGCACCCAGAAAACCAAAGATCTCGCCTTTGTAAACTTCAAAAGTCAATTCATTAGCCGCAATAAAATCACCAAATTTTTTCGTGAGTTTATCTGTTTTGATTACGATTTCGTTATTCATTTTTTAATAGTCTGATTACGCAGGTAATTATCCGGAGTCGTATTTGATTTTGCAATTAGTCTCATAAAACAATCCTCAATACCTGGTTCAATCTGTTTTATTTCAAGATTAGATTGGTTTTGCAGATAAGTTTTGAGTTCATTCAAATCAAAATTGTTATCATTTAAGACGAGATGATGTTTATCTCCGAATGCAAAACAGGATTTTGTTTTTGGAAAACTTCTTAAATCAGTCAGCAGCTTAAACATATTATCAGAACGAACAGCGTAAAGATTGTTATCAAATCTGTCAACAATATTTTTGCGGCGTATCTATTTCCAAAATTTTACCGTTTTGGATTAGTGCAATTCTGTCGCAGAGTTTTGCTTCATCCATATATGGAGTTGAAACGAGAATACTTATTCCTTGCTCTTTCAATCTTTTCAGCATTTCCCAAAATTCTTTTCTGGAAACAGGATCAACACCAGTTGTTGGTTCATCCAGAAACAGAACTTTTGGTTTGTGAATTAATGCACAGCAAAGAGCAAGCTTTTGTTTCATTCCGCCGCTGAGTTTTCCCGCTCGACGTTTTTTGAATGGTTCAAGCTGAACATAAATATCATCGATTAAATTGTAATTTGCTTCAATTGTGGTATTAAAAATTGTAGCAAAAAATTCTAAATTTTCTTCGACAGTAAGATCCTGGTAAAGTGAAAATCTACCGGGCATATAACCAACAATTTTTCTGATTTCTTTGTAATCTTTAACAACATCCAGTTCCATTACGGAAGCACTTCCGCTGTCGGCAAGAAGTAAGGTTGTTAGAATTCTGAATATTGATGATTTACCAGCTCCATCCGGACCAATCAATCCAAACAACTCACCTTCTTTTACTGAAAACGAAACATCATCAACCGCAATGAGCTTATTCTTCTTTGCTGGATAAGTTTTAACTATATTTTTTAATTCAATCGCATTCATATCAAAATTTTACTTCGCCGTACATTCCAATTTTTAAGTAGCCATCATTTTTAACTCTGACTTTAATTGCATAAACAAGATTTGCACGTTCATCTTTTGTTTGAATTGTTTTTGGCGTGAATTCAGCTTTTGAAGAAACCCAATAAATTTCCCCTTCCAGTTCTTTTTGTTCACCATCTCCTTTATCTACATAAACTTTTACTTTCTGATCAAGTTTAACTTGTCCTAACTGATCGCCATTTATATAGGCACGTAGAATCATTTCTGATAAATCCGCAATTTTATAAAGCGCTTTTCCAGCTGAAGTATTTTCATACTGTTTCGCATAACTGGTTAACACTGTCCCATCAATCGGATTTTTTATGATACTTTTATTTATCTGATCCTGAATCTGTTCAACCTGTGCAATCAGCGGAAGAGTTTCGCTTCGCATTCCTTGCTTGGTAATTGTTAAGCTGGATTTTGTTGCGTCATATTGCTTATTCAAAACATCAAGCTGTGAGTTTATATCATCAAGTTGTTTTGTAGTTGCCGCATCTGATTTTACAAGATTTTCAATTCGCTTTTTTTCCCTTTCAGTAGTTTCAATCTGTTCCTGTATTGCAGCAAGTTGCGTGGGGATATCAGGTTGTTTACTCAACACTGATTTAATAGTTGATTCAAGTTGTTTCTTTCTTTAGATATAACTGAGTTGTATCAACCAGTCCCACAATCTGATCTTTTTTTAGAATCATCCCTTCTTCAACATCAAACTGCAAAAGTTTACCCATTGCCTCTGTAGAAACAATAACTTCTTCAGATTCGAAATTTCCGGTTGCGTCAAAGTCTCCATTTCCATTTGAGCAAGAAAATAATATAGTGGTCAGTGATACTAGAGTAAGGCTTAATAATCTTTTTTTCATTTTCATCTCTATAATAATTTTTAATTTCCTGTTGTGATTTTGTAATTGTATTGTGCTAGCAATAACTGAATTTTGTGAATTTCTAAATTTTGTTTTGCGGTATCTTCTGCGTTTAATTCTTGTATGTAATCGTTTGAAGTAATAACTCCATTTTCAAGTTTTGATTCCGCAGCTATTTTAACAGAAGTTCTTAACTCAATAATATTTTTATCTACCTCAATCATCTTGTTCAATTTTTCCATTTCTTGTAACTGTTGGTTCGTGGTAATTTTTGTATTCAAAAGAAACGTTTCTGTTTGAGCATCTATACTCTGCATGTTCAGTTCATTGATTTCACTTTCATTTCCATAACTGTAGAGATTTGAGAGTGACCAGGATAGTCGAATGCCCGCTTTATAATACCAGGCAAAATCATTTACGAACATGTTTAAACCCGGTCGACCGTAGCCTCCATGAAAAAAGAGATATGCTTTAGGAATAATTGCAGATTCAGTCAATCCATCCTGATTTTCAATGAGATTTTTTTGAGCAGAGTATAGTTTTAATTCGGGGCGAATGATTTCACCTGCGGACACAAAATTGATCTGCGATGGAGTTGATAGGATTGTTGAATCATCTAATTTTTCATTGATCAGAACAGCCAGCATATTTAAATAAGTTGTTCTGGATGAGTTTAGCTCAATTTCACGTTGTTCTGTTTTTAACAATTCAGCTCTTAGAACATCAACATCAGATTTTGTTGCAGTACCATTTAAATATGCAGCGTCAAGTTTTGAAATATTTGCATTCAAATCGTCCTTTACATATCCAAGTTGGGTCAATTGAGCATTCAGAAGAAGAACACTTAAATAAATCTGGTTAACTCTTTCTTTCACTTTAAGTAATTCAATTTCAATTTGTTGATTATTGATTTCACTAGCTGATTCCTGAATCCCTGCTTGTGAACTCATTATTCCGCCATCATAGATTGTTTGAGTGACATCAGCAATAAATTCATATTGATCTAAGGGAAGTCTTTCAATTACGATTCCAGGTAATAGCTCTGGAACCTGTGTCACATCTGATTGATAAGTTGCTTCTCCCAGAATAGTAATTTGAGGAAAATACCCATGCCAAACATTACTAACATTATATTCCTTAGATTTTTCAATATAGTCTTTCTGCTTGATAAGAGGATAATTAATTCTTGCTTTTTCATAGCAGTCCTCAAGCGTGAGCTGCGTTTGCGGATTAATAAAAACCTGACTTATCAATATCAGATTTATAATTAATAATCTTTTCATAATTACATCTTATTTATTGTTTTGTTGAAAATTTTTCTTCCTTTTTCTGTAACAATTCCTCCGATCACTATTTTGAAAACATATAGTGCTGCTTCACCAATAGAAAAATTGTTATTAATGATGAATTCAGGATTTACAATTGCCCTTACTGAAGAAACCAGAGTGTTCATTATTATTGGAGTAGGATAATCAATAAACAATCCTTCCGCTTTTCCCTGATCAATAACTTTGGTGATATTTCCAAACATCATTTTTGTTCTGAAGTTATCTATTTCATTCCATAGAGAAGGAAAATGTTTCCTGATCTCGTCCATTCGCCTCGGAGAAATTTTTTCTGATGTTTTTGCCAGTATGTTATTGAGTTCGGCAAGTTTTTCAATTGCATTTTTATCTGAGTTCAATGCCGGAATGATTTTTTTCTTCATCCCTTCCATAAAATGGTCTGCGATTGCCTTAACCAGATCATCTTTGGATGGAAAAAATTTATAAATGGTTTTCTTGCTCATTTTTAAATCTGAAGCAACTTCATCCATAGTCGTTTTGTAAAAACCATCTCTGAAGAATTTCTCTTCTGTCATTTCAACTATTTTATTTTGATCATCCATAATACCTTAGGAAACTATTATCGTTTTTCTGGTTTCCAAAATAATAATTGGAAACTCGTTTGTCAAGTCCTAGTTTCCAAATGTGCTTTTAATCACTAAAATAGCATATTGGTAATGAAGTAAGGATTAGTTAAAATTGATCTCAAAAATGAGGAGACTATGAAATTATTATCAATTATTGTAATTATTCTGGCAGTACAATTCGGTTTAAATGCACAAAGCAAAACTGACAGCGACATTGATGTTGCTTATCAGAATGCTAAAAAGGGAATTTACTGGGCACTCTCAAATATTCCATTAAAGAAATCAACTAATGACAATGATTTGATTGCAGAGGATAAACTGTATGCTTCTGTAAAACTTAGTAAAGAAGTAAACGGTGTGAAAGTAAGTTCTAAAGGTTTTTACCAGACAAACGAAGTTGAAATTACGATTTACAGATCTTATGAAAGTTTGAAAGCTGAGGGTTACAATGTTCCAAGCAGTGGTTGGGGAGGGGATTGATATAAATTAATTTTTTGAGAACTGAGTCTCCAATTCTTGTGCATAAGAAAGAGCAAGTGCCTGAACCTCTTCTTCTTTTCCTAGAAGATCCTGGAGCGTGAACTTACTTAATACTCCGTCAAGAACATTTTGAACGGTTTTCCATACCGAACGAATGCTGCAATCGATTGAGTTTGTGCAAATGTTTTCCATCCCTGAATGAAGATCGCAGAAATTAGATTCGTAAAGTTTTCCACCAAGTGCAGTCAGCACATCGCTTATAAGGATTTTTTCTGCAGGTTGATTTAACTTGTAGCCACCCGTTTGTCCTCTCGCACTTTCTATAAAACCAGCGAGTCTTAAAGCTCTTAAAATCTTTGCAGTGTTTGATGAGGAAAGTCCTTCAACTTCGCTGAGTTCAGGAATAGTAAGATCATGCTGAGAATCACTCTTTGCAATTCTCAGCAATAGTCTTAAACCGTATTCTTCTTGCGTACTGAATTTCATAGTTTATTTTTCTCTGTCTTTGCGAGCCCGATCTAATTCGGGCGAAGCAATCTTTTATAATTTGAGATTACTTCGCTATGCTCGTAATGACGATAAAATTATCCCTGATACAAAGGTATTTTAGACCCGCAAGATTTTGCGTGCATTACTTTCGCGAAATGTTCTGCGGGAATTGATGGTCCTTGTTTAGCGCAGTGTTCATTAAAAATCACCGTCCAATAATCGGAAATCTGTTGTGGCATATTTCCTTCGATTTCGTGTCTGTGCATAAAGTGAATGAGCTCACCGTTTTTAAATAATGCAAAGCTGGGAGAAGATGGTGGCACGTTACCAATCAGCTCTCTCGTTTTATCTACAGCATCTCTTTCTTGTCCTGCAAAAACCGTGTAAAACTTATCAGGAATAATATTATTTTGTAATGCAAGCGACACTCCAGGTCTTGCACTTCCTGCCGCACACCCGCAAACCGAATTTATCATAACAAAAACGGTTTCGTCATTATTTACTTTTATTGCTTCTTCAACTTCCTTTGGTGTTAACAATTCTGAAAAACCTACAGCTACTAATTCGTCTCTCATTGGCTGCACAGCATTCTGATCATACATTGGTGGTCTTGAAGTTATATTGAACATTTATAGCTCCTTTGTTTTTACCCTGAATTTATTTCAGGGTCTTTAGTTTATAGTTTATTCTAAAGATTCCGTATCTCGCTTCGCTCGTACGGAATGACAATTTCAATTGTCACATAAAACCTAGTTCTACTTTTGCTACTTCCGACATCATATCTTTGTCCCATGGTGGACTCCAAACGATTTCAACTTTCGCATCATTCACTTCCGGCATTGCTTTTACTTTTGCCTCAACTTCCGGTGGAAGTGATCCAGCAACTGGGCAGGCTGGTGAAGTTAATGTCATTTTAATATTTACATTTGACTTATCATCAATTCTTATCTCATAAATCAGACCAAGTTCAAAAATATCAACAGGTATTTCAGGATCGTAGCAAGTCTTTAAAGCTTGAATTATTTTTTCTTCTAATTCTTGTTTGTTTACTTCTGCCATAGTTCTTCAAGTCATGCTGAACTTGTTTCAGCATCTTTAATTATAAAATAAGATCCCGAAATAAATTCGGGATGACAACGAGTAAATTACTCAGTTGTCACTTTTTCTTGATCACCTTTAATTGCATTTAGCATAGTATGCCAGGCGAGTGAAGCACATTTTACTCTAACAGGAAATTCCTGCACTCCGGCAAAAACAGCAAGTTTGCCTAGTTCATTGATATCAGGATTTTCGCCTAACTTTCCAGTAACGAGATCGTGAAATTTCTCAAATAATTTTTCCGACTCTTCTTTTGTTTTTCCTTTTAAGAGTGATGTCATTAAAGATGCTGATGCTTTAGAAATAGCACAACCTTCACCTTTGAATGAAACATCTTTTATAATTCCATCCTCAATTAATAAATAGATATCTACGTGATCACCACACAACGGATTGTAACCTTCTGCATGCTGGGTAGCATTTTCCATTGGTCGAAAATTTCTTGGACTTTTATTGTGATCTAAAATCACTTGCTGATAAAGTTCTTTTAATTCCTGGTTCATTATCCGAATGCCTCAATTATTTTCTTAAGTCCATTGACTAGTACATCAACTTCTTCTTTAGTATTATACATTGCAAATGAAGCTCTTGAAGTTGCAGGAATATTAAATCTTTTCATCAGTGGTTGTGTACAGTGATGTCCTGTTCTGATTGCAACACCCTCAAAATCCAAAAACGTTCCGATATCATGCGGATGAATTTTATGAAGCACAAAAGAGAGCACACTGGTTTTTTCTTTTGCATTTCCGATGATTCTTAAGCCAGGGACTTCAGAAATTTTCTTCGTTGCATATTCCAGTAAACTGTGTTCGTGTTCTTTGATATTTTCTATTCCAACTTTGTTAACGTATTCAATAGCCGCACCTAAACCAATTGCACCAGCGATGTCGGGAGTTCCAGCTTCAAACTTATGTGGAAGTTCATTGTAAGTTGTTTTTTCAAAAGTAACTTTTGAAATCATGTCGCCGCCGCCCTGATATGGTGGCATTGCATCAAGTAATTCAACTTTTCCGTAAAGTGCTCCAATTCCTGTGGGACCATAAATTTTGTGCCCGGAGAATGCAAGAAAATCACAGTCAAGTTCCTGAACGTCCACCTTAATGTGGTTTACTGCCTGAGCTGCATCAAGCAAAACAGGAACATTAAACTTATGTGCGTGATCAATTATCTTTTTAACTGGATTAATAGTTCCCAGAGAATTAGAAACGTAAACAATAGAAATAAATTTTGTTTTTTCGTTTACGAGCTTTTCAAATTCCTCATAAATAATTTCACCGCTATCGTTGATCGGTATTATTTGCAATTTTGCTTTTTTCTCCTGACACAGCATCTGCCAGGGAACAATATTGGAATGATGTTCCATATGAGAAATAATTATTTCATCACCTTCTTTTATTTTCCATCTGCCGTAAGAGCTTGCAACAAGATTTATTGATTCGGTTGTCCCTCTTGTAAAAATGATTTGGTTCTTCCCGATAGAATTTATGAACTGCTTGATCTGAATTCTGGCTCCTTCAAATGCTTCAGTTGCTTCCTGGCTCAGTGCGTGAACACCACGATGAATATTTGCATTCATCGTTGTATAATATTTATTCACTCGGTCTATTACATAGGTTGGCTTTTGTGTAGTAGCTGCATTGTCAAGATAAACAAGATTTTTATCGTGAACTTTTTTGCTTAAAATCGGAAAGTCCTCCCGAATCCTATTTACGTCGTAACTATTTTTTGTAACAGCAACAGCTGCTTCAGCCTGAGTATTCATTTTATTTATTGATTGAATTTTTCTGTTATTAAATTTTCTGCGTAATTTCTTATCGATTCAATTTTGATTGAAGTAATAACATCGCTTGCAAAGGCGTGCAATAAAATTCCTTTACTGGCTTCTTCTCCGATTCCACGAGACTTCAAATAAAATTTTGCATCATCATCCATCTGACCGATTGTTGCGCCATGCGAACATTTAACATCATCCGCAAAAATTTCGAGCTGTGGCTTTGTATTCACCAATGCCTGATCAGACAATAAAATATTATTGTTTTCCTGAAATGCATTTGTCTTTTGTGCATCCTGTCTAACGATTACTTTTCCGTTAAATACTCCTCTGGATTTTTCGCTAAGAATCCCTTTATAATGCTCGTGGCTGTTGCAGTGAGGTTTTGCATGATCCATTAATGTGTGTGCATCGAAAAGCTGGGTCCCATCAATCATGTATAATCCATTAAGTGTACACTCTCCACCTTCAGCATTAAATCTTGCATTGAAATCGTTTCTTGTTAAATCAGCACCTGTTGAAATTAAGTGAGAACTGAAATTGCTGTTTCGTTCCTGATCAACTTCCATTCTTGCGATATGAAAGGCACTTTTACTTTCTTGCTGAAGTTTGATGTGATCCAAAACAGAGTTTTCGTCAGCGACGATTTCAGTAACTGCATTAGTAAAATAAATTTCTTCTTTATTTCCCACATAGTGTTCAATGATAGTAACTTGAGAGTTTTTACCAGCAACAAAAAGATTTCTGGGTTGTGTTAAGATTTTCTCACTTCCCGAATCAGTGATAAAAATAACATGAATCGGTTCTTCAACAATTTTCCCCTCAGGAACATAAACGAAAGCTCCATCTTCAGTGTATGCTGTGCTTAATGCTGTGAAGATATGATTTTGATGATCGGCATATTTGCCAAAATGTTTTAGCAGGACCTCATTTTTCTTTTTTATTTCGTCTGCGATGCTGTCCACAATTACCCCTTCAGGCAGATTTAGCAGAACGCTGTTTTCCGCAGAATATCTTCCATTAATAAAAACCAGAAGACTATGTTCCATTTCATTAAATAATAAAGACTGGATAAATTCTTTGGAAATCTTTTTTTCATCAGAAACAGATGGTACAAAATTGTATTTCAATAAAGGAGCAATGCTCGTGTATTTCCATTCTTCATCTTTGGTAGTAGGAAAGTCAAGTCTGCTGAAATTCGAGAGCGCATCTTTTCTTATTTGGTGAAGGGAACTTTCTTTTCCGCCATTTAATCTTTTCTCAAACTCTCCAAAGTTTGAGATATACCAATCTTTTATATCAATTGTTTTGTCCATTATTGACTTACCACTTCCTCTTGTTTACCATTTTTTACCCAATCGTAACCCAGTTCTTCAAGCTTAAATGCCAATTCTTTTCCACCAGATTTAACAATCTTTCCATTGTAAAGAACATGAACAAAATCAGGAACTATATAATTAAGTAATCTTTGATAGTGAGTAACCACAATCGTTGCGTTTTCTTTTGAGCGAAGTTTGTTAACACCATTAGCAACAATTTTTAACGCATCAATATCAAGTCCGGAATCTGTTTCGTCAAGTATCGCCAGCTTTGGTTGAAGAACTGCCATCTGAAAAATTTCATTCCTCTTTTTCTCCCCACCAGAAAATCCTTCATTAACTGCCCTGCTTAAGAATTTCTGATCGAGTTCTACTAGTTTCATTTTATCTTTTATGAGTGATAGAAATTCAATTGTATCTAATTCTTCTTCGCCACGATATTTTCTTATCTCATTCAAAGCAGTTTTTAAAAGATTTGTGTTTGATACACCAGGAATTTCCACTGGATACTGGAATGCAAGGAAAACCCCTTCTCTTGCTCGGTCTTCCGAAGTTAAGTCCAAAAGATTTTTTCCATTATAAAAAACTTCTCCTTCGTGCACTTTATATTCTTCTCTTCCCGCAAGAACCTGTGCAAGTGTACTTTTACCAGATCCATTCGGACCCATAATTGCGTGAACTTCACCAGCATTGACTTTTAAATCAATCCCTTTTAGGATTTCATTTCCTTCTATACCGGCGTGTAAATTTTTAATTTCTAACATTAGTAATTATTTCCTTTAACTTTTAACTTTGACATTTGATTTTTTATCCAACACTTCCTTCGAGACTGACACTTAAGAGTTTCGTAGCCTCAACCGCAAACTCCATCGGAAGCTCGGCAAGTACTTCTTTACAATAACCGTTAACAATTAATCCTATTGCATCTTCAGTAGAAATTCCTCTTTGATTAAGATAGAAAATCTGATCCTCACCAATTTTTGAAGTTGTTGCTTCGTGCTCAACTTTTGCTCCGGGATTATTTATTTCTAAGTATGGGAAAGTGTGTGCACCACATTTATCGCCTAGAAGTAGTGAGTCACACTGAGAAAAATTTCTGGCATTTTCAGCTTTCTTTGCTATCCTTACTAATCCACGGTAACTATTCTGACTATTACCTGCGGAAATTCCTTTTGAAATAATTGTGCTTTTTGTGTTCTTTCCAAGATGAATCATTTTCGTTCCGGTATCTGCCTGTTGTCGATTGTTTGTCATCGCAACAGAGTAAAACTCACCAACAGAATTATCTCCCTGCAAAATACAGCTTGGATATTTCCAGGTAATTGCTGAACCGGTTTCGACTTGTGTCCAGGAAATTTTTGAATTTACTCCTCTGCAAGCACCACGCTTGGTGACAAAATTGTAAATACCACCTTTACCTTCTTTATTACCTGGATACCAGTTTTGCACAGTTGAATATTTTATTTGTGCATTGTCGAGTGCAACCAATTCAACCACCGCTGCATGCAACTGGTTTTCATCTCTCATTGGTGCTGTGCAACCTTCAAGATAACTAACATAAGAACCTTCTTCAGCAACGATTAGTGTCCGTTCAAACTGACCTGTGTTTGCTGCATTAATTCTGAAGTAGGTTGAAAGTTCCATCGGGCAGCGGACACCTTTTGGTATATATGCAAATGAACCATCGCTGAATACAGCAGAGTTAAGCGTTGCATAAAAATTATCTGTATAGGGCACAACACTTCCGAGATATTTTTTAACAAGTTCCGGATGGTTATGAACAGCTTCAGAAAAAGAACAGAAAATAATTCCAAGTTCATTCAACTTATCTTTAAAAGTTGTAGCAACTGAAACACTATCGAATACAGCATCTACTGCAACCCCAGTTAAACGTTTTTGTTCATCGAGTGAAATGCCTAATTTTTCATAAACGGATAAAAGTTCCGGATCGACTTCATCCAGACTTTTCAAAGATGGTTTTTTCTTCGGAGCCGAATAATACGAAACTGCTTGGTAATCAATTGGAGGATAAGTAACATTTGACCAATGAGGTTCTTTCATTGTTAACCAATGTCTGTAAGACTTCAATCTCCATTCAAGCATAAACTCAGGTTCATTTTTCTTTGCAGAAAGTTGCCTGATTATATTTTCATTCAAACCATTAGGCAGGCTATCAGCTTCAATCTCTGAGACAAAGCCGTACTTATATTCTTTACTTGCCAGTTCTTCTATTTTGGAAACTTCTGTGGAACTCATTCTATTCCTTTTGTCTAATCTATTTTGTAATCGAACATTTTTCTTTAATTCCAGTTCAAAATTAACTTATCTATACAAAAATGTCAAGATTAAAATGGGATTCAATTTGCTTTGTGATGTTTGACATCAAAATGTTGATATTTACACCAAATTGTATTTCATTTAGGATTGGAGTAACTTTGAAATAGAGTTAAATGTTGAAAATTTAATGTTTTATATCATTAATAAATTTAGAAATAACTGAGTTCGTGGAAGAAAAGGAAACCCGTCAGGAGACGCAAAAGCAGCAATCATACGGATACAAGCGTTACAGTAACAGAAGAAAACGCTACCATCACAAATATAATCAATCAACAAATTCACAACGGACCAAATCATCATTTAATAAAATATCACTCGTAATTCCACTCTATAATGAAGAAGAATCGGTCATTCCACTAAGTCATGAAATCAGAAAATCAATGAGCAGACTAAACACTAATTATGAAGTCTTGCTAATTGATGACGGCAGTAATGATTCTTCACTTCAGAAATTGAAAGAAATTACCAAAACAGATAATCGCTTTAAATATTTAAGCTTCAGGAAAAATTATGGTAAGTCTGCTGCACTACATGTTGGATTTCAAGCAGCGTCTGGGGACGTTGTTGTAACAATGGATGCGGATTTACAAGATGATCCACAAGAGATACCAAATCTACTTAAAAAATTAGAAGAAGGTTATGATCTTTGTTCTGGCTGGAAGAAAAAAAGACAAGACCCATTTATAAAAAAAATCTCATCTAAATTTTTCAATTTTGTGACAAGAGTTATTAGCGGAATTAAGATACACGATTTCAATTGCGGACTAAAAGCTTATCGAAAAGAAGTTGTTGATAATGTTAAAGTTTATGGTGAACTCCATCGTTACATTCCGGTTTTAGCAAAGTGGCAAGGATATAAGATTGCAGAGATTCCCGTAATGCATCATCAAAGAAGATACGGTAAAACTAAGTTTGGGATAACAAGGTTTTTCAAAGGATTCATAGATCTTATTACAGTCACATTTGTTACTCGATACATTAAAAGACCAATGCATTTCTTTGGATTTCTTGGTGCACTTTCATCGTTTGTAGGTATAATTATTCTAGGCTACCTGACAATCCTATGGATTCAGGGACAACCGCTAAGCAACAGACCGATGCTTTTCCTGGGAATGTTACTGATTATCGTGGGTGTGCAGTTGTTTGCAGTAGGATTGCTTGGAGAAGTTATAGTGCATAATGCAATGGATGATCGCGAATATGTAATCAAAGATAAAAGTTAATTACTCCTTTCAACCAGACTGCCAGATGTACTACGATCCTATAAAGAATATTTTTGCAAATACTATCCGAAAGTTTCCTTTCCTCAGAATCATTTTTTACAAACTCCTAGATATAATGTTTTTACGTTCCTGGTTTGTAAGAAGGGAATTGAAAGAAATAAGGAAAAAATTCGGTGACCAAAAAATAAGAATATTTGATGCGGGATCCGGATACGGGCAGTACTCATATTTTATGTCTAAAAATATGGTGCCCTGTGAAATTTATTCAATTGATGTTAAAAAAGACTGGATTGACGATTGCAAAATTTTTTTCAATCAACAGAAAATAAATAACGTCTCATTCGCTATCGAAGATTTAATCTCAATAAAACACGGGAATAAATTTGATTTAATTATTTGCGTGGATGTGATGGAACATATTGCGGATGATGTTACAGTTTTTAAAAACTTCTATGCTGGATTAAAGGAGGGTAGTTATCTATTAATAAATTCTCCATCAATTTTTGGTGGCAGTGATGTTCACGATGATGAAGAAGAAAGTTTTATTGGTGAACACGCAAGAGATGGTTATTCAAAAGAAGATTTAGAAAACAAACTTCATCCGCTTGGATTTAAAACATATAAATGCAGATACACTTATGGCTTTTGGGGAGATAAAGCATGGCGGCTTGGAATAAAATACCCGATGCTTCTTCTCAATATTTCAAAAATATTTCTTGTACTTTTACCATTATATTATCTTATAACTTTTCCTTTTACTCTTCTAATGATGAGTATTGATTTTGAAACAATAAGCAAAACAGGTTCGGGTATTAATTTTATTGCAAAAAAAGAAAAATAATTCTTGGGAAATTATGTCAGCAAAAAAAACTTCTAAATCAAGCAAAAACACTAATGCTGAGAAAGAAAATTTTTTCTCAACATTTAGTTTAAGTAATTACATCCCTGAAAAATACCATATTCTACTTTTCGTATTAGTTACTCTGGTACTGTTTATATACTTTTTTGCTCCACTATATTTTGGTGGAAAAACATTTCAATCTGGGGATATTATAACGAGTATGAGTGCACAGACTTATCTGCAATCACATACAGATGGTTATACTTTATGGAATCCTTACGTATTTGGTGGAATGCCGGCATACGCAATAGCAACCGGATTTAAGTGGTTCAATATGATTTGGCTTACTGTTGACACGATTCGTTCAGCATTCAGTAGTCCATTTGTTATTGATTATGCTAAATGGACCTTTTACCTGTTGGCTCTTGCGTATACAATGTTTACTTTTTTTTATTTGCAGACAAAAAATAAATTTGTAAGTCTCTTAGTTGGGGTTGCAGCATCATTTAGTACAGGGATGATAGTTTTTCTTTTCATTGGTCATGTTACAAAACTTACTGCACTATGGGTTTTCCCAGTCGTGTTTCTGCTGCTCTTTAATTTTCAAAAACGCATAAAATGGTTGGAAGTTTTTCTGCTAATCTTTTTTATTGATGTGATGTTTCTCGGTTGGCACGTTCAAATTATATTTTACATTTTCTTTTCAGTATTGATTTATTTCATTTATTTCTTTTTAAGATCGTTAAAATTAAAAGATAAATTACTGCGTACTCAACTTGTCAAGACTGCTGGTATTTTTTTAATTGCTGTAGTTGTTGGACTTTTAATTCAATCCGATAATCTGACACAAGTCTACGAGTATACACCATTCTCAACTCGTGGAACTGAAAGTATTCTTGAAAAACAAGGTGGTTCAACAAAGCAATCCGAATCAGATTTTTATCAATACGCAACAAACTGGTCTTTCTCTCCCGGAGAAGTTCTGACTTTTATCATTCCGTCATATTATGGATTCGGTAAATCAATATACCAGGGACCGCTATCGCAAAATCAACCCGTGGAAGTAAATACTTATTTTGGACAAATGCCTTTTGTTGATGTTGCAATGTATATGGGTGTTATCATTTTCTTTCTTGCTCTTTTTGCAATGATTGCGGATTGGAAAAACCCACTTGTTAGATTTTTTACAATCCTCTCCATAATTGCATTATTGATTTCATTCGGCAGAACTTTTTCTCCTGTCTATGATTTGATGTTCAACTTCTTTCCACTTTTTGATAAGTTCAGAGTACCTTCGATGATTCTTGTATTGGTTCAGTTGAGCTTCCCTATTCTTGCAGGGTTAGGAATTGTAAAGATTATTTCTCTAAGAGAAAATCCTGATAAGAAGACCTCAAAATTTGTACGGAATTCATTTTATGTGTTGTTGGGAACATTTGTATTAACTCTGTTACTCGGTTCCCCAATAAAAGAATGGTTTATTGAAAGAGTTGCAAGTGATGCTCAAAAAGGAGCAAGACTTAAAGCCATTCACGATTATATGGCTGATATGTTCTTATCAGACGCACGACTTGCGTTCTTTTTTTCAGCCGCAACATTTGGACTTGCACTCGCTTTCATAAAAAAGAAATTAAGTGCTGATATGTTGGTCATATCAATTTTGGTTTTGGTGATTTTCGATTTATTCAGGATCAATAATCGCGGTGAAACATTTGAAGATTATTCAGCGATTGAAAAACAATTTGAAAAACCAGACTATATCAAAGCTATTGAAGATTTAGGTGACAATTCCATTTATAGAGTTTTAAATCTAAAACAGGATGGTTCACTCGGTTCATTAAATCAAAATGCTAATTTTCTTTCTTACTTTTTGATGTATGATATTTATGGTTACTCAGGCATCAAGCCAAGAGCTATTCAAGATTATTATGATATTCTTGGATCACCTGCTAACCCAACTTTCTGGAGAATGCTTAACGTTAAATATATTGTTCTTGATAAGGAAATTAATTCACCTGATTTGCAACTCATCTATTCGGGCGATAAAACTTTTGTGTATCGGAACATAAGTGCTTTGCCGAGAGCCTACTTTGTGAATAGAGTAGAACAAAAACCTGCGATTGAAATTATAAACATGGTTAAGAGCTCGCAGTTTAATCCAGCTGATATTGCATTTGTTTTAGAAGATAAGCCTGAGGTTGATAAACCTGATAGCACTACATTTGTAAAAATTGAAAATTTTGGAGATGAACGTGTAGAAATAAAAGTAAAAGCCAGCGGAAACAACTTTTTATTTTTGGGTGATACGTATATGACTGGTGAAACTGATTATAAATTATTAACTGTGCATACCGGTTGGAAAGCATTTATAGATGGGAATGAAACGAAGATATATCGTACCAATCATGGTTTTAGAGGAATAGTTGTACCTAGAGGGGAACATCACATAGAATTCGTTTATAAGCCAGAATCTTTCATCATCTCAAAATATCTTTCACTCAGTTTAAGTTCTGTAATAATGCTGGGATTAATTATTGGCATCGTTTTAAATCTTAAAAAGAAATCCACGGGAAAATCAAACCTTGAATGATAATTCAGGCAAAATAGATTCAAAAATCAATTTTTCTTCAGACTCATTCAAAAAATATTTTGTCAACACTTCCTGGCTCTTCTTTGAAAGAATTCTCCGAATACTCATTTCTTTTGTCGTTTCAATTTTAGTTGTACGTTACCTTGGGCCAAAAGATTTTGGATTGTATAGCTATGTATTAAGTTTTGCCTGGCTTTTCGCATCATTCAGTTCACTTGGGCTCGAATCAATTTCAACCAGAGAAATAGTTAAGCATCCTGATCGAAGAGATGAAATAAATGGGACAGTTTTTTTCTTAAGATTAGCCGGTGGTATTGTTGCATTAGTTGTAACTGCGATTACTCTAACCATAATTGGTGAAGAGACATATACCTCAATACTTATTCTGATTTTTTCCGGATCATTTATATTACAGGCATTCACTGCAATTGAGTATTACTTCCGCGGAATAGTAAAAGCAAAATATAATGCTTATGCATTGTCCGCTTCGGTTATACTATCCTCAACATTGAAAGTGATTTTTATTCTCCAAAAAGCTTCTATAATATATTTTGTTATAGCTGCTACTGCAGAATATCTATTTCTTGCAATCGGATTGGTCATTGTTTATCGTCAAAACAATCTTTCAATTTTTAATTGGAAGTATTCAAAAGCCTGGGCTTCATCATTGTTAAAAGATTCGTGGCCTTTAGCACTTTCCGGAATTGTCGTGATGATTTATATGAGAATAGACCAGGTAATGATAAAAAATATGATGAGCGATGAAGCTGTTGGTTATTATGCAGCGGCAGTAAGATTGTGCGAAGCCTGGTATTTTATTCCAGTAACATTATGTAATGCAATTTTTCCAGCAATTGTGAACGCTAAAAATGTTAGCGAAGCATTTTATAATAATCGTATGCAAAAGCTTTATGATCTGCTAACCTGGCTCGCGATTGCGATTGCAATTCCCGTGACAATTTTTTCTTCATTAATAATACAATTATTATTTGGTTCGGATTTCGCTGATGCATCACCGGTTCTAACAATTTATATCTGGGCGGGTGTTGCTGTTTTTCTTGGTGTCGCCAGCAGTCAGTATTTAATTAATGAAAACCTTACAAAACTTTCATTTATGAGAACATTCATTGGAATGGTTTTGAATGTTATCTTAAACCTAATTTTTATTCCAGTATACGGAATTGTCGGATCTGCAGTTGCGACATTGGTATCGTATACGGTTGTTACGTTTATACTTTTTAACCACAGAACATTTACACTTCAATTTAAGATGATGATGAAATCGTTATTCGGAATTACGTTAATAAATTATCTTCGCCAATTAAGAAATTAGCCGATTTACTCAAAATTTAGCTACCAACACTGTTTACATTGACAACTAATTTTGCTATGTTAAAAGCATAATTTTGTTACCAAACTCAGTAAGTAACTAATTGAAAGGGGTTTAGAATGAAAAATATATTTTCGTACCTCATATTTTTATCGTTGCTTTCTTCTATCTCGACTGCTCAATGGTATTCACAGTATAGTGGCGTATACTCTAACTTATACTCAATTTTTTCAATAGATGGACAAACTGCCTGGGCCACGGGTGCTGATGGTGTAATTTTAAAAAGTACAAATCAAGGTGCAACCTGGATACCCAAATTCAGTGGAACCAATTACTCTATTAGTTTTGTACATTTTTTTGATTCTAATGAAGGAATCGTTGCCGGTTCAGGCGGAACAATTAAAAAAACGTTTGATGGTGGAGAAACCTGGGAATCAATTTTTGGCGGAACATATAATCGCTTGCAGGAAGGTTTTTTTGTTAATGATTCTGTCGGATATCTGTGTGGTGACGCTGGTATATTGTTAAAGACAACAGATAGAGGTAATAGCTGGACCACTTCTGTAATTGCATCATCAAATTTTGCCTTTATTTATTTCGTCAATGAATTGACTGGATTTGCGACAACTGAAAATAATGGTCAAATTTGGAAAACTACTGATGCAGGAAACACATGGAATTTGAAACAAACGATAGCGAACTATAGCATTTGGCAAATCCACTTTGTCGATGAGAATAACGGCTGGGTAGTTGGTGAGTTCGGTACAATAGCACATACTACGAACGCAGGCGAGAACTGGAATCTTCAATATTCGGGAACAGAGGTAAATCTCAGGTCAGTCTATTTCTTCAATCCAGATACGGGTTGGGTTGTGGGAAAAGATGAAAAGAGATTGAGAACTACTAATGGTGGAAATACTTGGATTCATGATCATACTGGTTATAACTATGAATATCTCTATATCTATTTTTTTGATCAAAACATCGGATGGATATGTGGTACTTCAGGAGTAATTCTCTGTAATGTTGGGACACCAATTAATTCAGACGTTTACGAAAAAACTTATGGGGGATATAATTCTGAGATTGGTGTTGTAATCGATAAAACTGAAGACGGCGGATTTATTATTGGAGGATCAACTGCAAGTTTTAGTTCGAGTCAGGATATGTATGTGATAAAATTAGATTCTTTAGCATCAATCCAATGGTCGAAAGTTTATAACTCTCCAGGTTCAATTGATCGAATACACGGAATCAAACAAAACTCTGATGGAGGGTATTATATATCCGGTTATATTGAAGGTGGTTTCGGATTCCTTGATGAAATTATGATGAAAATAGATCCTTATGGAAATATTATTTGGGCTAAGAATTTTGGTGGAATTGAAGCTGATGAATTAAGACAACTAAAGGTAACGCCTAATGGCGGGATGATTACGGCCGGATATAATGCTTCTTTTGGCGTGGGGGCAAAAGAGGTCCAGGCTATAAAACTTTCCAGTGACGGAAATATTGAGTGGGCTAAAACATACGGAACATTTTATGAAGATTTTAATTCGTCAATAATAATTTCTTCGGATGGGAATTATGTATTATCTGGAGCAGTTGATATAACCGGTGGTTATGGTATCAGACCCACTTTAATTAAGTTGGATACTTTAGGTAACGTTATTTGGGCGAAATATTATTCGGGATTTTATGAGGATTGGGGTCGCGATGTGATTCAAACACCCGATGGGGGATTTTTACTAGTTGGAATTACTACTTCATTTGGAATTGGTTTTTCAAATGACGTTTATTTAATAAAGACTGACTCGTTAGGAAATGTTTTATGGGCAAAAGCTTACGGTGGACCAGCTGAAGATATTGCGTATGGTGCAACTTTAACCAGCGATGGAAAATACGTAATTGCAGGTTATACGAACAGTTCAGGATTTGGTTCGTATGATGGATTGCTTATGAAAGTTGACTCTAATGGCAACTTGGAATGGTTTCACACTTATGGTGGTTATTCCACTGATTATCTAATCGATGTACTTGAACTTCAGGATAATGGCTTAGTGGCTTTAGGAAAAAGAGCATCAAATACATTTGGAGGCGATGATATATATCTTATTAAAACCGATGAAAACGGTTACTCATACTGTGCATTTTCAACTTACACTCCCGTTGTGAATAATATTTCAAATCTGCAAGCGATGAACTTAAATTTGGGTATCTTCAATTTCATTTCTGTTTCCAATTATCCTTTAGCCACATTCACACCTAGTTCAGGTCAAAATACTTCGTGTGCTGTTATTCCTGTTGAATTAAAATCTTTCAATTATAAACTTGATAAAGGCAACTTAATATTAAGTTGGTCTACTGCCACAGAAATAAATAATATGGGATTTAAGATCAAAAGAAATAATGAAGAAATTGCTTATGTGCCGGGATCAGGTACAAGCACTGAATTAAGAAAATATTCATTCGAGGACGAAAAACTATTGAATGGAGATTATGTGTATGCATTAATTCAAGTCGACTATGACGGTACGCAAAATAAGATAGGAGAATTAGAAGTTACTATTAATAATATCCCATCAGATTATAATTTAGAACAGAATTTCCCCAACCCATTTAACCCGTCTACAAAAATTAATTACGCGATACCTCAAAATTCTTATATTATTCTAAATATTTACAACTCAATTGGTGAGAAAGTAAATACACTAGTGGAAGGATTCAAAGAAGCTGGCTACTACCAGACGGCATTTGATGGAAGTAATTTACCTAGTGGAATCTATTTTTATACTCTTTCCTCTGATAATTTTATGACAACTAAAAAAATGATACTTTTAAAATAACACTTCTTTTCCAATCGTTTACCCTGCATTCTACAAATCATCAAGAGAGTGCAGGGTATTTATTTTATTCCCAAATCGCTCTTTTATACAAATAATTTATATTTACTAATTAGATATTGATTATTAAAAATAACATCCGTTTATAGTTTAACTCGTAGGATTAAATATAAGAATTTGGATAAAAAAATTTTGTTGCTGAATGATAATAATTTGGAACAATTTATATTCTAACATTAAGAAATGCTTAACAACCTCAAACATCTCATAAAGCACTCACTCATTTATAGTATCAGTAATGTTGCATTAAAAGCTTCAGGGGTAATACTACTTCCATTATATACTCACTATTTCTCAGTTGAAGAATATGGCAGACTAGGTCTTATTCTAGTAATCATAGTTTTAATTTCGCAATCACTTGTTCTAGGGCAAGGAATATCAATTATTCGATTCAATAACTCACCAGAGTTTAAATCTGATAAGAAATCAATTTTATTTACCCTAGCCATTTTAATAATTTTTACAATTTCAGTATTTATAATTACCTCAGAAATATTTCTCGTTCAAATATCCAACTGGTTTGGTGAAGTTAGCCTTTACCAAAATTATTTGAATATTGCCATTTACATTATTGCTTTCACGACTCTTAACAACTTATTCCTCAGCAAAATAAGAGCTGATGATAACTCAATTCTGTACACCATGTCATCTATTGGGAAAGTTATTTTAATGGTATTGCTTGGGATTTATTTAATTGTCGAGAGAGGATTAGGAATTGATGGCGCGCTATATTCACAATTGGCTGGAGAGGCATTACAAACTTTTCTTGTTTTCCCCAAAATTGTGAGGCAGATGAAAATAAAATTCGAGTATTCAATAATCTGGCAGTCATTAAAATTTGGTGTCCCACTGATATTTAGTGCAATGGCAATTAATTTACTAAACGGGAGTGACAGGTTTATACTTAAATTTTTATCTGGTGAAACTGAACTTGGATTGTATGAACTAGGGTACAAAGTTGCCGGTGTTGTTAATATGTTTGTAATAATGCCTTTTGGGTTAACATTAATGCCTTTAGCCTATAAGCTTTATAAACAAGAGGGTGATAAAGAATATTATAAGAAGCTTAAAACTTATGTTTCATTTGTACTGGTCTGGTTTGGTTTTGCCTTATCAATCTTTGGGAAAGAATTGGTTGAACTTTTCGCTCAGCAAGAAGCTTATTATCCTGCTTCTTCAGTGGTTTCTTTAATTGTGCTAGCATACGTCATATATGGTATAAGTATGATATCATCACTCGGTATGTATTTGACTGGTAACAACTATTTTATTGCCTACATTACCTTGTTTTGTGCTGCCTTAAATATAGGACTGAATTTCTGGCTGATTCCCGTATATGGAATGATTGGTGCAGCAATTAACACCGTTATAGCGTTTGCAGTACTTGATGTTCTTTCCAATATTGCTTCAAACAGATATTACAAAATTGAGTATGAACATTGGAAGTTGGTGAGACTTTTTATATTAGGAATAATTGTCTACTGGATTAGCAGCTATGTAAATCAAATATCATTTTTTTTGAGGATAACATCTAAATTCATTTTACTAATACTTTTCCCTTTCATAATAATTCTCTCTGGGTATTTTAGCAAAGCAGAATTAATATCTTTTTCAGGTGCTATAAGAAAATGGTACAACCCGATGAATTGGAAATCCAATCTGGAAATTGAAAAATCAAAAGAGAAAAATTGAGACACCTCACAATCAAATAGTGAAATAAACTAACAAGAACTCTAATTGAAAAAAGTTATACTAAAATTAGCTGACATTGAAAAGAATGTCGGATTGAATATTGACCCTATGGGATTTCTATTCAAATATGGGAGTAGAATTTTCAGGGCAATAAACAACTCTGAAAAAGAAGATGTTTTGTACTTGTTCAAATCCGGTGCTATTGACGAACTGAATCGGGCAGGCTTAATTCCGGAAACACGAATTTCAGATATCCAGCTTGAAGGATATGAACTGGTTTTGGAACACGAAAAAATTGATGTTGTGGTTTACCCAACTGAGTGGTCATTTAATATGCTAAAGGATGCTGGTTTGTTGGTACTTCAGGTTAACAAAATTTTAACAAAATATAATTTTGAAACCAGAGACTCACATGGGTATAATATATTATTCCATCATTCAAAACCAAAGTATGTTGATATTGGAAGCTTTGGAAGGAAAACTACAAAGGGGTATTGGTCAGGAAAGGATAATTTTAAAGAATTTTATTTTTACACTCTCTACATGTGGTCAAAAGGTAATTCGGTATTAGCTAAACAATTATTAATTAATGATGGAAAGTATCTCAATACAAAAGATTATGAGTTTTTTATCTACAGATACTCTCTTGCACGAATATTTCCATCAAAATATTTGGAAAGATTTTTTTACTACTTACGATTACTGAGGAATTTACAAAAAATTAATGTGGATGAAATCTTAATCGTTAAGAAAGAAAAACTAAAAAGAAAAATCTTAAAAATACTACTGGTATTCTCCAAAGTTGGGCTGATACCAAATAATAGTGGAAACTTTAGCCATATTGAAAGACGGATAAAAAGAATCAACCCACCTTCTCTCTTAACTGAATGGGGAGATTATCATACAAATCTTCCAGAGTCAGAATTATTTACAGAAGGGAGCCGTTTTGGATTAATAGTAGAACACGTAAAAAGATTAAATATCAAAAGTGTATTGGAAATAGCAGGCAATCAAGGTTTACTGTCTGGAGAATTAGGTAAGACAATAGAAAAGGTAATCTGCTCAGATATTGATGAGAATGCGGTTGATTATATGTATGTCAAATCAAAAAAAAATAGCGTAAGAATTTATCCCAGCTTGTTAGATTTTCTCAGCCCAATTTATCAAAGTCTTTATTATGCAGAGAGTAATTCAGTGACTGAAAGATTTAAATCTGAGGCAGTTTTGGCATTAGCCTTAACACATCATTTAATCCTTACACGAAAGGTACCGATAGATAATATTTTTGAAGCCCTCTCTAAATACACAATAAGATATTTATTTGTAGAGTTTATGCCTCTTGGGCTTAGAAGAGGTGACGTCCCAAACTGGTATAATCAGAAATGGTTCAGGGAACATTTTGAGAAATATTTTAAATTATTGGTTGAAACCTCTTCCGAAAAAGATGGAAGTCGTGTATTGTTTATTGGAGAAAAATTTTTTTTTGATAAAAAATGAAAAATATTATTAATAAAATATTTAATCAAAAGGAGTTAAGTGAGAAACCACCTGTTTTGATAGATATAGGAGCTAGTGAAAAAATTCATTATAAATGGAAACACATTGCTAAATATTCAACCTGCATTGCATTCGATGCGGATGAAAGAGATTTTAAATTTATTGAACAAGAAAAAAGCAAGTTCAAAAGGCTCATTGTTTATAATAAGATTGCCTCTGATACCAATGTAAGTAAAGCAGATTTCTATTTAACAAAATCGCCTTATTGTTCCAGCTTACTTAAACCTAACCATGCAAAACTTAAACCATACCTGAACTCTCATCTTTTTGAAGTCGAAAAAAAAGTTGAATTAAATTCTATTCATATTCAAAAAGTAATAGATAACACGAATATTGATTACGTTGATTGGATCAAAATTGATTCGCAAGGAATAGATCTTAGATTATTCAATTCTCTTGATGAAAAGATCAGAAATAAGATAATTGTAGCCGAATTTGAACCGGGCATAATTGACGCTTACATAGGTGAAGATAAACTTTATTCAATTCTTGAAGAATTAAACAAATCGAGTTTCTGGCTTTCAGATATAAAAATAAAGGGTGTAGCGCGCTTGTCAAAAGAATTATTTCATAATGAATTCAAGGGAAATGTATTTAAGAAATTCATCAAAGAATCTATTAAAAAAGCCCCTGGATGGGGTGAGTTAACATTTATTAATACTTTTGAAAATTCAAGACTCACTAAAAGAGAGTATCTCCTTGGATGGCTGTTTTCCACTTTAGAAAAACATCACTCTTTTGCTTTTGTACTTGCTGATAATGGATATAAAAAATTTAAGTCGGAAGTTTTCAATGAAATGAAAATATTTTCAAAAATTCAAATGAGAAGGGAAGTCTATCGGCTGAAATTTTTACCATCCATTGTTGAACTTATTACTAAAAAATTTTCATTATGAACCCTACATTAAAACATTGGTTTAAGGGAATTCATAAGTTTTTTACAAATGCTAATGAGAGAAGATTCTTCCTATTAGCTCTCAGGTATGGCAACAGTAAAAGATATAAACCAGAAAAGATTGATTTTCTAAATTTTAAATTTGAAGTGCCAGATGCATTGTCTTTTATCTGGCAGTTTAAAGAAATTTTTGTTGAAGAATACTATAGATTTGAAACATCGTCAAAAGTCCCAGTGATTTATGACTGTGGTGCTAATGTTGGCACCAGCTGTGCATTCTTTAAATCTATTTACCCGCAAGCACGAATTATAGCATTTGAGCCTAATCTCAAAGTCGTTGACTATTTGGAAAATAACATTCGAAATAATTCACTACAAAATATCGATGTGGTTAGTAAAGCTATCTGGGTAAATAACGATGGACTTGAATTAGGTATAGAAGATGCAGATGGTTCTTCTATTCATCTTAATAAAAATAAAACCAAAGTTGGATCTGTCAGCTTAAAGGATTATTTGGAAAAAGAAATAAGAATTGATTTGTTAAAAATTGATATTGAAGGAGCTGAAGTTGAGGTATTAAATGATTGCAAAGAAAGCTTAACCAATGTATTAAATATTTTTGTTGAATTTCATTCTTACAAAGACCAGCCACAAAGACTTTCTGATGTTATACAAGTATTGGAAACTGCTAAATTCAGATATTTTATAATGCAGCCCGAAAATAGAACAAGACCACTTATTAACAGATTTAATAAAAGTAATCCCATAATGGATTTACAGTTAAACATATTTGCGTATAGATAATATCATTGGTCCGTAAAATTAGTGAAGTTAGATACTGGTATGATATTATAAGTCCCTTCAATTTTTCTCTTTATGAATAATACTGGGGTCTTCCAGGAAAAGATTTTTGTTGACACGCCTTGTGATTCAAAAGGAGCCAGCTTTAATAAAAATTTTATATAAGGGGTATAAAATAGATGAATAACTTCTTTTGAAAGAAATTTCCTTCCTAATTCAACTTCAAAGGAATCCAAGAATTTTAAATAATGGAAATGATAGAATAAAACTTTGAATTCTTCATTACTTTCAGAAAAACCAATTATTGATGTATTTGATTTCTTGAAATTAAATTGTTGGACATTCCAGTTGGCTAAGGCTCCTTTATGTTTTAGCGTATGTACACTTTCAAATTTTGACATACTGTTTAAATACATTTGATCACCAAACTTGCCATCTTCCTTCTTACTAAAACACCAATCTATACATTGATCATTCCACCATTTCAGTGCCTCTACACCTAATTTATCATTTCTGAATGAAATGAAACCAGCGTTATAAATACCGTTTTTTATCTCTTTCTGATACTGTGGGGAGAAATTGTGAGGTACTATTAATACCGATTTGTCCCCCAACTCTTCGAAAATTGGCTTAGGAGAAGAATAGAAAAATGAATCGGCATCTATGTATGTGACAAACTCTAACTTTAATATGTCAAATAAATATTTAATACATGACGCTTTGATCGTCCAGTAATATTCTCCTGCCGTCCTTTCCAATTTTACACTTCGTAATTTTTTAGTCTCAACTTCTTTGAGAGGTACTAATGTAACATTTGGAAGTTTTTTATCTTCAATTGTGTTTATACATTTTTCATCAGGTGAAAAAATAAATAAATGAAAATTACAGACCTTCTCTAGGGAATAATATAGAGCCATTCCTTTTGCATAGTATGCCGAATCGAATATTGTGCAAAAGTTGTATTTTTCAGAAGAGTAATTCAAAATTTTAGCTTGCAATGACTTTAATTTTATGGATTAATCAACAAATATTTCAATAATCAAAAATAACGTTCGATAATAGATAAAAAAATTATAATTATTCCAGTAGGTAAAAGATGGAAAAAATTAGAAATAAGAAAGTGCTAATCACTGGCGGTCTGGGTATGATTGGTAGTACAATTGCATCTAAACTAGTTGAATACGGCGCTGAAGTAACAATTGTGGATGCCATGATTAAACCCTTTGGAGGCAATTTTTTTAATATTCATGACATAAACGAGATGGTAAAATTAAACATAGCTGATATCCGTGATAAAGAAGCAATGAAAGTATTGGTACAAAATAAAGATATAGTATTTAATCTGGCAGGTCAGGTAAGCCATAATGATAGTTTGTTGAACCCATTTTTAGATACTGATATTAATTACATTGGACATTTAACAGTTCTAGATGCACTAAAGAATTTTAATCCTGAAGCAAAGATATTGTACTCAGGTTCCCGATTACAATTTGGTAAAATTGAACAAAATCCAGTCTCTGAAGATCATCCTCTAAATCCTTTGACCCCATACGCTGTGAATAAAACTGCTGCAGAAAATCTTTACCTTTATTATCATCGAGCATTTAATATTCCAGTTGTTATCTTCAGAATAGCAAATCCATATGGGCCAAAATGCCAGATGAGGCATAGTAAGTATTCAATTGTGAATTGGTTTATCCGGAACGCTTTTGAAGATAAAGAAATTGTTGTGTTTGGAAATGGGGAACAGATAAGGGATTACATTTTTGTAGATGACCTGGCTGATGTATTTATCTCCGCAGCCCTAAATGATAGAACATCAGGAGAAGTATTCAATATTGGAAGTGGTGTCGGGACTAAATTTAAAGATATGGTTGACTCTATAGTAAGTATTGTCGGTAAAGGTAAAATCAAAAACGTTCCTTGGCCAAATGATTACCAAAATGTAGAAACTGGAAACTATATTACTGATATTTCAAAAATTAAAAAGTACCTCAAATGGTCTCCAAAGTTTGATTTGAAAGTTGGAATTATGAATACAGTTGAATTTTATGAAAATTTTAAAGAGAATTACTGGTAGAATTATTTTTTCCCACTCAAATTGTTTTTGATAAAATCTCATTGAATTCAGCACTAATTCTTTTTCTCTCAAATTTCCTTATTATATCTAATTCAGTTTTAAATGATTGACTCTTATCAAAAAATTCTTCACCACTATCTTCATAACTGAAGATCATTCCTGCGTTGGCTTCGCTAATTATTTTCTTTACTTCATCATTTCCGTCACCAAAAGCTAATATCGGTTTACCTGCTCGTAAATACTCAAACAACTTCCCCGGTACGTGTCGGGGTTCAGATGCACATACCAAAAGATAGTTTGCTCTGAGCATTTCGTTTATCATCTGTTTGTATGGTAAAAAGCCTTTATATTCTGTACAAGAATCAAGTCCCGAGATAGTTATCGATTGTTTTATTGCAGGCGAAACAGTGCCAATAAAAACTAATTTAAGTTTTCTACCGTTGTCTATTTCTCTTTTTATCACAGGCCAAAATTGTCTCGGATTCTGATGGTCAAAAATATTCCCGGCATGAAGAATCGTCCCTGTACCATTATTATTTTCTGATTGAGGATTGAGAGTGAATTTGAAATCTTCTTCACTGTATCCCCAGTAAAGGACATTCGATTTGTTTATTAGAAAAGGATATTTTTTAATATAATCTTCCTGCATTGTTTTAGTCACAAAAACAACAGCGGCTGCGTTATTCAATACAGATTTTTCCAAATGATTATCTATTGTGAGTGTAGGGCCGCTTCGTTTAAAATCTTTGTAGTACGAAATATCAACCCAAGGATCTATAAATACTGGAATGTGAGGAGTGTTAAATCGTGAGGAAAGTTTTTTACCTATTAAATGTGTTGTATGTGGAGGACCGACAGAAACGATAGCATCAAGTTTTTCTGTTTTTCCAAGTTTCATCCCTTCTTTTACGGCCGGAAAATACCAGCCAATTCGTGCATCGGGAATGAAAAGATTCATTCTTATCCACACTGATAAGCGATGTGCGAAACCGCTATTCTTTTTTGAAATAGTCTCCGAAGCAACCAGTTGCTCATCCTTTTTTTTGCCAATTACTTTTTTATATAAATTAAAGGGCTCAAATGATTTCGCTTTCACAACTATTAAATCTTTTGAGATTTCATTAAGAAAAGTTTCATCTTTTTGTGTAAAAGTATCTTCATCAACAGTTAAAACAGATGGTATCCATCCAAAAGAGGAAAGATGTTTAATAATTTTCAAAGGCCACTGAAGAGATGCCTTACCTGATGGTGGCCAATAATAAGTTATGAATAAAACTTTTTTCATTCTGACTATTTTACTTTCTGACCTAAATAACGAATGACATTTGCCTCACCAGAATGTTTATCACCTTCCTCTAAATTGATATTTTCTTCACGTAGAACAATTGTTTTAAGTCCTTTGAAATCATTTTTTATTTCTTCAATCGTAGAAAGCATATCAAGATTCTGTGGTCCACCTGAATTTTTCCCAAATTGATCTTTTGAAAATAGCTCAAGTATGATTTTTCCGTTTGGTTTTAGTGACTCAATTATTTTTCTATGAAAACCGGATCGTATTTCCGAAGGTAAGTGTACGAAGATGATAACTGCACAATCATAAAAGTTTTTTTGAGGTACGAATTTTCCCAAATCCACATTAGAATAATTAATTTTTACATTATTTAACTTCGCCAAGGTTTCAGCTTTCATCTTTGCAACAGTACTTTGGTCATATGCATCTACGTCCCATCCAAGTTTTGCTGCAAATACCGCGTTCCTTCCTTCACCTTCACCGGGAAGAAGTAATCTTCCAGCGGGATTTATTATCTGTATTTGTTCCTTAAAGAATTGATTCGGTTCTGTACCGTAGACGTATTCATCGGATGAATATCTATCGTTCCAAAAATCTGTTTTATATTCTGCCATTTCTCAATTTTTCAATTAATTAACTCAAATTTAGGTATAAACATTTCCATGTGGAAAATTTGATACTGCATCAAAATATGATGAACGAATATTTAATATATTTCGAAGTGAATATTAGTTTAAAAATTTGAAAGAATAGCTTTGAGAAACATAGATAGATTTATAGTTGTAGGGGACAGGGTTCTTATCAGACCCCAGGAAGAATCTTCGCGTACATCAAGTGGTTTGTATTTACCCGCCGGTGTTGCTGAAAAGGAGAAAGTGCAAAGCGGTTATGTTATGAAAGTTGGACCAGGATATGCAACTTCCACTGAAGTGGATGATGAGCCATGGAAGGAAAGTGCTAATAAAGTCAAATACATTCCTTTACAAGCCACCGAAGGGGACCTCGCAATATTTTTAAGAAAAGAAGCGGTTGAAATTGAATTTGATAAAGAGAAATTTTTAATAATTCCTCAGTCGGCTATCTTGTTATTAATCCGCAATGAAGATTTCGCTGTTTGAATGAATTTTAAGAACTGAAACCGAACTCCCACTTTACACCGTTCCCACCAAAATCATTTTCTTCTACTTCACGTGTATGTTTAATAACTGTCTGAGATTCTTCATCTTCATCAGGATTATATTTAATTTCATTTACATCTGTTACTGATTCTTCAGAACTAAAGTCAGCAGTATTTGCCATTTCAGTTTCTTCAGAATTGTGTTCAATTAAATTCCATTCAACACTATTTGATTCGTTTTGTAATTCTTGAGTTATTTCATTCGAAGAATCGGATTCTTCTGTTAACATGGTCTCATTATTTAATTTAACTTCTGTCTCTTCATCCTTCATCGGGGAAATGGAATCTTCTGCTACTGTCGCACTCTCCATTTTGGAAAAGTCATCTGTTGTTTCTACTATTGACTCTTCCTGCTCATTGTTAAGTTCGCTAATTTCTTTTTCAAGTAATCTTTTATTTTCTAAATCTTCTACGGCTGCTTTTACACTGGTGTACATTGGAAATATTTTTCCAATTGAGTTGAGAGTTAAAAATATGCTCGACTGATCTATAGGTTCAATAATTACAAGAGTACGGTTTTGACTTTTTAATTTTTTATATGCGCTTACTAGTACACCAAGAAATGTTGAATCGAGATGTTCGCACGCACTCAAATTAACAATCAAATCTTTATCCGAATCATGAATAGTTTCCGCGATGTATTCCTTAAATTCAACTGCTTCGTTAAGTGTTGCTCTTATTAAGTTGACATTAAAAATTACGGCATAATTTTCAGTTTTTCTTTCAATGGAAGTCATGATTTAGCACCTTCATAAAAATTATTATAATAGAATTACCTTGTCGTCTCTTTGTCTGTTTTTATTCAGAAAAATCTAAAAATTTAAGACATTTTTATTATTTCTGTTTTGACAATTTTCAGGCCATAGTCACCGAGTTAAAAAATTGTTTTTCATTATAAATGAACGATATCTGTCGCCGTATGTCGCATATTTTTCCGATGATTTAAGTAAAAAATGATGATTTTACTCAATTTCTACATTCCGGGACAAAATTTTCGTTTTTAAATTGGTAGTGGAGATTAACAGGTTGGGGCTCCGTTAGAAATGAGTTTGCTATGAGTATGAGAACAAGGGTAATTGAAGAATTTTTTCGTTGATTAAAATAAAAGTGGATTTCTTAGAATTAAGCAAAGCAATCTCATCATTATCGGCACAGTAGATAATTATATGCAATTATCTAATTTAGATGTAATCTCTTTCAGTTTATTTCGAAACCAGCATTACTATTGCAAGTACCGCTGAAACAATAATTACCAATTTCGTTAAACTGAGAACGCTGTTTTGCTTTGAGGAAATATATCCTGAGAAATCAGGGAGATCAGCTACTCCTGTTTTGTTACTTTTCAAGTGCATCATATATTCTCTCCACGAACCTTATTATTAGATATTAAAAATTCATAATGAAATTTTCTTTATTCATACCAGGATACAATTTCAAAACCGCCGGTGCCCGGGAAAAATGGGGGAGAGGCAACCAATAGTCTGTCATCGTAGGCATACCTTTTTGCAAAACCGTGATTAATACTTCCGTGTGAAAATGTACCGACAGGTGCTCTTGTCTGCTGGATTATTCCACCCAGCAGATTTATGTTACCGCTAACAGGTCTGCCATTGTAATTTTCAGCGCCAAATCCACCCTTTTCACAATAGATAGATCCGTCAATATTTATACTTGAATTGTTTGCTGCGTTTTCAGTTATGTAAACACTGTTCTCTGCGCAAATTCCGAGTAGATCAATTGAGTTTGGATTAGTTCTTGGGTCTTGACTAAAAACTATATCATCATCAAGATAAATTGATCCTTTGCCAGCCACGCCGAATGGACTGGAGCAACCAATTGTGTATTGTCCTTTAACAGTTCCCTGCAGCCTCAGGATACAATCTTTTGCAAATATCATCCCATTAGGTGAAGCGGACGGCAAATAAACCGTTGTATAAGGATCGGAATAATTATACTTAAACTTTAATGAATCATTCACAAATTTCATAAATACAGTATCCTGGCCATTGAATTTCAAACCGTTTGCATCTGCTATTGCCTCCATTCCATCAACTGCGTTTGTCGGCATTGGTAGGTCAACACCTTGTTCAAATCCGCCGAGAAAAAATGGTTTATCAGCTGACTGACTGGTATAATAAACTAATGATTTTTTAGTCGTTGCTTTTCCATAATAAACGGGATGATAGGCAGCACGCATATAATCCTGAGTATGGAATGGACCCCAGACCGTATCATTACCAGTCCACCAAATCGTACCGCCTTCACTTACAGAATAGTAAGCAAATTTTGAAAACTTACTTGGCGCAAATTTTACTTTGACAGTACTTGACTTACCGTTGAAGGTTCCTTCCGCTGTTATTTCACGAATATTTTTATATGGGTCAAGAACAGCTAACTGGACACTGAACTTTCCACCCTGGAAGGGTATATTGCTGTAACCAGCATCCCAGGTAGGATCAAGAAAAATTTGGTTGGCAGCAACATTTGCTGCACTTATTGCAATATCGTGAGCAACAGTTTCGTTATGATAACTAACAAAATTATCCACTGATCTGTTTGATACATCTCCAAAGTTTTTAGAGAGAACCATGAATATCAGACAGAAACCGAGGATAAGTAATAAACTTGCTTTTCCAGTCATAAAAATACCTTTATCTGTTTTTTAAATTTCTAGCTACTAATCTTATCTGACGCCAGAAAGCACTGCTGTAAGCTGTATCGTACGCTGCAACGCTTTCTACTGCCAGGTTTATTTCCACGCTTGTAATTAATCCGGGAAGAGTTATCGGAGGTGGAATGGTATCACCTAAAGCATCAAAATAAACTAGTCTGAATTGAGTTACTCCAAGATTAGAAGTCTTTGGAGCCTCATCGTTTACAATTCGATAAAGCATTCTGTCTCTTGGATTGGGAGTAGACAAAAGCTCAGAGGTTGGGCCCAAATAATAAGGTACTGAATCCATGTTAGTATCCGAATCAATATCAGTTAAATATTTGATGCTTGACTCATCAGCATAAATCACTGCCTTGGAAGGATCGGGGAACTTATTCCAGTCAGCACAGTAACCTATTTTTCTAAAATCAGTTTCAATGATCTGAGCAACAGTAGCCATATTCTCCTGAAGAGAAAGTTCAGCACTGTTGTTATAAGTTTTTCCGGTTGCAGAATCATTCAGACGCAATGTTATAGAAAGAAGTATACTGCCTATAATCATTGACCCCAGAATATCTAAAATTGTACTAAAGCCCATAATCTCTCCTATCTAAAATGCCAGTAGCTGTATATTGTTGACAAGTTAATTGTATCCTGTGATGAAGGACTGCTAACCTTAACCTTCATTTTTTTGTGCCACGATTGAGTATTTAACTTTCCATCAGGATTGGTTGGATTTACATAACAAACTTCGCAGGATACATCAAATACAGCAGATGGTAAATTTGTTATTTGCTCTGTGTAACCATCAAAATCATCAAAGTCATTAAAGTTTTCGGGAGTATTTTCTCCTGCACCAGGTCCCAATCCATTTGCAGGTGTCAATCCCGAAAGACTACTTACAGCATCTTCAAATGTATTTGCATCAAAAGATTTTTTACTTGCTTTTTCTATTAAAGAAGTTGCGATTGAAGTTGCGAGAATTCCGAACTTTGAATCCATCATAACTGAATCCGTTTGTAGTATAGTATTATTTACCCTCAGCACGGTTAGTGAGAGTAGGAGTAAAGCTCCAATACTTAATATCATTTGACCTGTATTCATAATATTTCAATCCATGAATATTTGATGATTATTTCGATTGATTAATCATGTGCAATCGGTATGCTAAGAGAAGAAGTTGTAATTAATTACAGAATTGGAAGGTTTGAGAATTGAAAAACAAAAATGGCGACAATAGTGTCGCCAATAATTTCGTTTATAATTAGGGAATCTGGATTATATTTTTATCCAGGCGTAAATCACTATTCCCACCAAGTTAAGATTGTGAATCTCTTTGTCACTAGAAGTGAGTTTATAAGGTTTAATGCCTCTGAACTATATAGCGTCTCAAAATTACCGCTAGCGACACTAACATTTATTTGGGTGCCAGCTACAATCAGACTTCCTATAATTGAACCATTACCATTTAATTTAATATCAATTGCAGCATCTTTAAAAGCAATGACCATACCTTTGTAATCAAAACCGCCGTTAATTTCCAAACTCCCATTAACAACTAAAATTCCACATCCGCTTGAAGCTTGAGAATTATTTATATGAATATCTCCGTTAATAAATGTTACTTTAGGTTGAGCAACAGTTCCCCAAACATTTGTAGTCTTAATTTTATCCTGTGAGTCGATTACAATATCTGGATTGTCTGCGAGCATTTGAGCGTATTCTGACCAATTAATTGTATTCGCAACTACACCTACACTTGGTGTTCCACCCGAACCTAATACCTGATCTATGGCATTTTTAGCTATCATATCAAGAACGGATGTTTGTTGAGGACCGCCATCTACTGCAATACCGGGTACAGAGCCACCCCCAGTTAGGTTTCCATCAATATCATGATCGTTTCCATTTATTTCCATACTGCCACCAATTGCGTTCTTTTTTAGCCCAGCAATAGTTCCAGCAGATAAATACATTGCTCCCGGTGCCGGGTGTAATGGTACTCTATCGGCAGCAGCTTCAACAACTGTTTTATGTTGTTCGCCCATAAAAGTTGCTATCGAAGTTACCTTTACTAAGCTATCCGGTCCGGAAATATTAATATCGTATGTTCCTCCAAACAATTCATTGTCCGAGAAACTACTGTTCATCATACTTCGATCTTGTTTTAATTTCTCGAGAAAGATTTCAACGCCGGAATTTGCGATCAATCTAGCCTGCGTCTGTTCGAACATATTTACAGTCGTTGATAAATTTTCTTTTGAATTTGCATTCAATTTAAGGATGTAAAATCCGATAATGACTGACATCCCCAATACGATAATTACTAAACCTTTACCCATTTTATATATTCCTCGGATTTATTGTTAATTCCCAATATGTAAATTGTGTGGTGTCCGGTTGACCTGTAGCATAATCTGAAACGTATTCATAAGGCTCAACCCAAAACTCTGCTTTAATATATTTAATGCTGTCCAAGTTTGCAGTTGCAAGGCCTTGTCCATCTAAATATGAAAACTTTAAATCAACTAAACCTAATGTTGGTCCACCAAGTGTGTCCGTGTGGTTAATAACTCTATAAAGAACTTTGTCTTTTTGATTAGCTGTTCCCGACGCTTCAGTTGAATCACCAAGATAGTATTCAACAAAATCCATAACGCCATGCCCAAAGGTTCCTGGTGCATCCATATCAGCATAAAATTGAATACGATGTGGCTCAGCTGTAACAATGGCTGTACTATCATACTTATATCCTATTTTACGTAAATCATAATTGATTACTTCTGCAAGAGTTTTAACGTTTTGCTGTAATTTTAATTCATTGTCAGAGTAATAATTAGCATTGCTGGAGTATAGATTGAGTTTAAGAATGAGCAGAAATAAAATTCCGGCAATTAAAGAAGAACCCATAAGATCTAATAAGAAATTCATATAAAATCCTTATTTTGAATGAAGCGTGAATACGAATGATAATTTAACCGAGTGGCTTAAGTACGGACTGCTTACTTTAACAGTAACACGTTTGAAATATGTCTGGGTGCTACTGACCACATCCTGATCTGCTGCTGAAACATATTCAACTGTACTGGTTACAGTATAATTTTCAACATGAGGTAATGAAATTGATTTGCTGTAACCATTGTAGTCATCAATATCATCCCAAGTTGATGGATTTTCATTCTCACCGGCATCTCGCACTTCCGGCGCGAACTTTTCAAAAGCCGTTAAATCTTCAGTAGCAATTGCTTTCCATTCAACTGTCTCTTCATCAAATGCTTTCTGCTTAATTTCTTCAATTAAATCATCTGCTAGAGAAAAGGCAGTTAGATAAACTTTATTTTCAATTTCTGTTGTTCGGTTCTCAAGTAGCGTAGCGTTGAATCTCAAAGAGATCAAAGCAAGTAAAGCCATTGCTCCGATTGATAAAAATGAATTTGAACCTGTCATCTTCCTATATTCCTTATTAGTTTATGCAACTTTAATCAACAGATATGCCTTTCATCCGACATTGTCGACGCTGATTTTTTTTGATTTTTGTTAATAATTTGTTAAAACGATGAATAGAAATACTTGTTGATGTAGAATTTACCTGTATTGAGTTATTAACATTTACGTAATAAAAACAAACTGAATTCATCAGGTAAAGGTTGGACAAAATTGTCGCTGACTACTAGTTTCTTCTTTCCCGAATTGCTTTTAATCTTCTTTGAAGAGTTCGTTCACTCACACCAAGCAAGGGGGCTGCTCTTTGAACACTGTTACCAACAGTTTTCATCACACTCATGATATGCTCTTCGGCAGCTAAGTTCAGGCTGGTGAGTTTAGGTTTTCCGTTACCGGGTTCAAGAGGTTTAATGTATTCTTTTGGAAGATCAATCGAATTTATGTGAGATTCTCCAAATGTTTTTGCTACAGCATTAAGTATGATATTTTCTAATTCACGAACATTTCCCGGGAATGTATAATGCTTTAAAGCTTCGAGAACGCTATCAGAAAATCCCTGGATGTGTTTACTATATGTCCGGTTGCCAGCTTCAAGGAAATGTTCTGCTAGCAGAACAACATCATCACCTCTTTTATTAAGTGGAGGCATATAAATAAATCCGCGATTTAATCTGTAGTAAAGATCAGCTCTGAATTCCTTACTATTTACTGCATCAAGCAAATCCCTGTTAGTAGCGGAAATTATTCTGATGTCAAGCTGTACAGGCTTTGCATCACCTACTCTATAGACTTCATTATACTGAATTGTTCTAAGTAATTTTCCTTGAAGAGCAATGGGTAACTCGCCAACTTCATCAAGAAAAATAGTTCCGCCATTTGCTGATTCGAAATATCCTACTTTATCTTCAACTGCACCTGTAAATGTTCCCTTCCTATAACCAAATAACTCGCTTTCAAATAAGCTTGGAGATATTGAAGCAAGGTTTACTGCAACGAATGGTTTGTCTCTCCTGGGCGAAAGATCATGAATTTTTCTTGCTATCATATCTTTCCCGGTACCAGTTTCTCCTGAAATAAAAACAGTTTCGTTCGTGGGTGCAAAAATTTCTGCAAGTTCAAACACCCTGTGCATCAATGGGCAATCTGTAATAATATCTGAAAATATTCTTCTGCTCGGTTTGTGCTCAAGCAATGCTCTTCGGAGTGAATCCCTTTCAGACTCAAGAAGTTTTGTATCTAGTGCTCTCCTTATAGTTAATAGCAGCCTGTCAGTATCAGGTGGCTTGGTTATAAATTCGTAAGCCCCTAGCTTAATAGCCTTTAATGCAATCTGTACTTCGTGAACTGCGGTTACAACAACTACCGGAATACCAGGGTAGACCGCATATATTTTCTCAAGCAATTCAAGACCGTTCATCTCCGGCATAAAAATATCCAGAAGAATTAAATCAATATCAGTTCTATCAAGTAATGGAATTACATTTAATGGATTTGATTCTGTAATAACATTTGTATAGCCTTCCTGGTTCAGGAAGTCCTTCATTAATTCTAAATATGAAGGTTCATCGTCAACGATTAAGATTGGATTTTTCTCCACTTCAATATTTCCCGCAGTTTATTTCTTAATTTTAATGCGCAATTAATTTCGATTTCCTCTTGGCGTCAAAAATCGTGCAGACTATCCATGTATGTCTTAAGAAAGCAATTTTCTTTGATTTTATGTATTTTAGAGTAGGAAAAAATAATAATTGATCAAGTAAAGGACTTAAAATGACTTCAAATTTAGATATGATTAAAGCTGTATATAATAATTACCGGGAAAAATTGACCGAAGTCCGAAAGGTGCTAAATAGACCACTTACCTATACAGAAAAAGTTTTATACACGCATTTATGGGATAATCCTACCAAAGAATTTCAACGAGCGAAAGATTATGTTGAATTATCACCGGATCGTGTGGCAATGCAGGATGCAACTGCACAAATGGCTCTACTGCAGTTCATGTCATCCGGAAAGAATACTACAGCAGTTCCATCAACCGTTCATTGTGATCATTTAATCCAGGCGCAGGTTGGTGCTAAAGATGATTTGCTCAGAGCAAACGAAGAGAATAAGGAAGTTTTTAATTTTCTTGAAAGTATTTCTCGCAAATATGGAATTGGATTTTGGAAACCAGGAGCAGGAATTATTCACCAGGTAGTTTTAGAAAATTATGCTTTTCCTGGCGGAATGATGATCGGAACAGATTCACACACTCCAAACGCCGGTGGACTCGGGATGATTGCCATTGGTGTTGGGGGCGCAGATGCTGTTGATGTTATGGCTGGAATGCCTTGGGAATTGAAGTGGCCAAAAATTATTGGAGTGAAATTAACCGGGAAAATGAACGGTTGGACTTCAGCAAAAGATGTAATCTTAAAACTCGCAGGAATTCTTTCAGTAAAGGGAGGAACTGGTGCAATCGCAGAATATTTCGGTGAAGGTGTGTCCTCGATTTCTTGTACAGGCAAAGGAACGATATGCAATATGGGTGCTGAAATTGGAGCAACAACATCTGTGTTTCCATTTGATGAAAAGATGTCATCTTACTTAAGAATTACAAAAAGAGTAGATGTTGCTGCACTTGCTGAAGGACTCGCAGATGAGCTTTGTACAGATAAAGATGTATTTGCAAATCCAGAAAAATATTACGATCAGGTAATTGAAATTAATTTAAGTGAACTCGAACCACACCTGAATGGTCCTTTCACTCCAGATAAAGCTTGGCCAATCTCACAAATGAAAGAAGCGGTTAAAAAAGAAAATTATCCTGATAAAATTTCAGTTGCATTGATTGGAAGCTGTACAAACTCAAGTTATGAAGATATCGATCGTTCAGCCAGCATTGCAAAACTTGCACTTTCGAAAGGACTAAAAACAAAATCTCAATTCACAATTACACCGGGTTCGGAACAGGTAAGAGCAACAATTGAAAGAGATGGTCAATTAAAAGCTTTGACAGATATCGGTGGATTAATTCTTGCAAATGCTTGCGGTCCGTGCATAGGAATGTGGAAGCGAATGGACATAAAAACCGGTGAAAAAAATACAATAGTTACTTCATTTAACAGGAATTTTGCAAAAAGGAATGACGGAAATCCGGAAACACTTGCATTTGTTGCATCACCTGAATTAACAACGGCGCTTGCTTTGGCAGGAAGTCTTTCATTTAATCCGCTAACAGATGAACTCGTAAATGATAAGGGAGAAAAAGTAAAATTAAATCCTCCAACAGGAGAAGAACTTCCGCCAAAAGGATTTGATGAAGGAAACAGCGGTTTCATTGCACCTGCAAAAGATGCATCATCAGTTGAAGTGAAAGTAGATCCGAGTAGCGAGAGAATACAGTTACTTAAACCATTCGAAAAATGGGATGGAAATGATTTGGTTGATCTTCCTGTTCTGCTTAAAGCAAAAGGCAAGTGTACAACTGATCATATTTCGATGGCGGGACCGTGGCTAAGATTCCGTGGACATCTTGACAACATTTCAAATAATATGTTCATTGGTGCAACGAATGCTTTCAGTGGAGATACGGGAAAAGTTAAAAATATTTTTAGCGGTGAAACGAAATCTGTTCCCGAAGTTGCACGTGAGTATAAAGCAAAAGGAATCGGTTGGGTTGTGGTAGGTGATGAAAATTATGGCGAAGGCTCTTCTCGTGAACATGCTGCAATGGAACCAAGATTTCTCGGTGGCAGAGCAATAATTGTTAAAAGTTTTGCTCGTATCCACGAAACAAATCTGAAAAAACAAGGAATGCTTCCCTTAACTTTTGCTGATCCAAAAGACTACGATAAGATAAAAGAAGATGATAAAATTGATTTGCTAGTAACTCAACTTGCACCCGGTAAACAGTTGAAGATGATCGCCAAACATTCTGATGGAAGTAAAGATGAAATTATGTTGAATCACACAATGAACGAAGCACAGATTAAATGGTTCAAAGCTGGTAGTGCGTTGAATTTGATTGCTAAACAAAATTCGAATTAAACCGGGAAGCGTCACTATTTTAAGTAATAATTTACTTTTGGGTGACGCTTTTATTCCCCTCACATATCACTTCCTTTTAGAATCAAGAATAACATTCGGTATGATTTATGCCGCCGCATAAGCTAAGGTGTAATAAAAGAATATGTGAAAACATAGCTTGAATACTTTCAATTATTTTTGTAGAGTTTATCATAAATGAAATCAAATAAATATTAAATGTTTATCTCTAGGGGCTTGCCAATGAAAAATATTTACCTCTTCTCGATAGTTTTTTTTCTCTTTATAAACTTAATATCTAGAGCACAAATTCAACATTATCCGGATAGAGACTTTTATGTGCAACAAAGTAAAGTCTTCACCCCTTATGAAAAAGCATACATAGAATTGACACAGGACAGCAGTCTTGAGATGAATTATTCATTGCGACTCTTTAAAATAAAAGACCCGGAATATTTCTATAGATCTAAGTATGATTATTGGGGTTATAGGTTTGATCGCTGGGACGTGATGGATGAAGCGAAAAAAACGGATCCGCGGCTATTTCAATTTTTGGAAGAATGGGATTTGACAATTAAAACTGATTCAAATAAACAAACCCAAAAAGTTGATATCGGAAGGATTGATGAAGCAGGTTTTTATCTTGTTCAGATATTTAACGATGTAAAAGTTTCTTATGCCGGGATAATCGTTTCGCAGTTTACCCTTTTAACTCATAAAACAAATCAGGATATAATTGCTGTAGTTGCCGATAATCTAACTGATAATATTAGGAAAAATTATTTTGTAACGGTCTATCGAAATGCGGATTCTCTAACAAGTCTGTATCCCGATGAAGAAGGTATTGTTCACTTTCATCTTGCTGATTCGATGCTTTACGACTATAAAAGTATGCTGATGATTGGTAATATCGATGGAGAAATAATAATTGACAGACCGGATGTCTATTTTTATAGTGAACGTATTGACAGCTTCCAGGTTTCAGGTGTAACAAGCCAACCAGTTTATAAACCCGGACAGGAAATAAAATTTAATCTTGCAGTCAGGCAACTTTTTGATGACGAATGGATTAATTATCCAAATAAAAAAATTTCAATCAGAGTAAACAATTATCAACAAGGTGACATTTTTAACTGCGAACTGAATCTCGACGATGCAGGTACCGCTAATACTTCATTTATCTTTGATGAGAATAACCTAACTGGAAATTACTCGATTTATGCAACAATTGATGGCAAAGAGTATTTTGGCTATGCATTTACTGTTCAGGATTATGTTAAACCGGAATATACTATATCTGTTTCAACCGACAAGCGTACGTATCTTCAGGGAGAAGAAGTTAAAGGTAATATAAACTCAGAATATTATTTTGGCGATGCGATGCGTAATGGCCAGGTGAGCATTAAAGTTTACAGGGGAATTTATAAACTGCCCTGGTGGTATGATATGAAAGATGAGTGGGTACGCAATTGGTATAGATCGTCTTCATACTATTCATATGAATTGGACTTCATAGATGAAATATCAGGAACGACAAATGAATTTGGAGAATTCGATTTTAGTTATGAATCCGTTGAAGATCCCGAAAATGATTTTGTATATACCTTCTTTGTTAATATCAGCGATGCTTCAGGCAGAAGAGTTTCAAAAGATATATCCGTCTTAGTGACGAGAAGTGACTTGTTAATCACCGGCCATACCGATCGGTACTATTATAAAAATGATCGGACAATTATACTTGATGTTTCCATTGCTGATCAAAATTTAAATCCTGTCCAAAATGATTTTCAAGTCGGAGTCAAGCGAATTTTAAACTATAAAGATAAAATCCCTGTTTATGACAGCTACTCCAAAACAATTACCGGTAAAACGGATAAAGAAGGAAATTCTAAAATAAAATTTAAACCTGAGCAAGGAATCAATGCTAAATACGAGTTTAATCTGGTTACTTTTGATAGTTTGGGAAGAAAATCAACTAACATTGAAGCTGCTTACGTGGGAAGATGGTCTTGGAATGAAAATTTATCCGTAGAGGAGATCCAAATTCTTCCTGATAAAATGGTTTATAATAAATTCGACACGTTAAATGTTAAAATTGTACCTCCAGTTTCAACTAAGTGGATTCTGGTTACATATGAAACGGATGGAATTGACAAGATTAAACTAATTAAGAGTATCAAAAATAATTTTGAGTTTTCAGATATCCTGGATGATAAAAATTCACCCGAGTTCGCAATAATTGCTTGCTTTGTTCAGGGAAGGATGGTTTATGAATCTAATATTGAAATTGCAGTAATAGACAGAGAAAAGTTTCTGAATGTTGAGATACAGAGTAATAAAGAAATTTATAATCCCGGTGATACTGTCGAGTGCAAGATAAGCGCAGCAAATTATGAAAATAAACCGGTGAATGGTGCCGCATTAACTTTGAGTTTTACAGACTTAAGTTTGTTCGCTATTCAAAATGATTTCTGGCGATCCTATCGTAACGCATATTATAGGCCGAGGTATTGGAGTGTTGATCGGTCAACTTCGGGTTCTGGTGAAAATCTCTTAATCTCCTATTCCAGAAATGAATTGTTGTCAATTTATGATGAATATTTAAATGACCCGGATAAGATAAAGGATGAACCTAAATTTGAAGTTAGATTCAGAGTACTGCCTGATACTAGTAATTTGGAAGATGGGTATGTTTTCTACTCAATATACTTGGAAAATTCTGCTGACCGATATTATTCTTCCTCATTTAGACCTGATGCGGATTCTACTTTTCTTATAAAAGATGTACAGCGAGGTTATTATAATTTAACAATTTATTTCAATGGAGATTCTTACAGGCTTGGTGTTATTTATATTGACGAGAACCTGGAACTCAATATAGATTTAAACAAGTATAAACCGGATGAAAGAAACTTTTATACGTCTAGTCTTATGGTAGTTAACAGCGATGAAATAAAACCTCTGCCTGAGAAACTTACAGAATTCAACTTAAGCAACGAGGAGGCAGAAGAAAACTATAAAGAAGCAGTGCTTCGAAAATTTTTTAAAGACAATGCTTACTGGAATGCTGATCTAATTACTGATGAAAAAGGAGAAGCAGCTATAAAATTTGTATTACCCGATAACCTCGGTAAGTGGCGTATTCGTGCAGATGTTATAACAAAAAATACCGAAGTAGGTTTGCAGTACGACACTATTACAGTTAGAAAAAATATTCTGGCGAGAATCGAGACTCCAACTTTTCTCCGTAGAGACGATGAAACAGTAATCACGACGATATTTCATAATTATTTTGGTTCAGAAAAGGAAGTAAAAGTTGCATTCAATTCTGAACAAGTTTCATTCAAGAATAAAATATTTTTTAGAAATAGTTACGCTGATTTACCAACTGATAAATTCTTAAAAATAAATATCCCTGCAAACTCAAATTTAGATATTGATTGGTTTATTAATGCAAATGAGAATTACGATACTGTCAAGTTTTTTGCGGGAATATATTCGGATGGAGAATCAGATGAAATTGTAGCGATTACTCCAATACTGCCGGAAAATATTCCTGTTTACAGAAATTTCTCGTTTAGTTTTACTGGAGGCGATTCATCGGATAGTTATGAGATTGAAATTCCACAATATGCAGATTTAATAAATGCTAAACTGAAACTTTGGTGTTCAAGATCATTGATTTCAAATTATCTTAGCAGCCTCGATTATCTCATTCAATTTCCTTATGGTTGTGTTGAACAAACTACAAGCAGGTTTTTACCTGCAGTTATGCTTGCGAAAAATCTCTCATTAACCGATTCAGTATTTATTTATAAAAGAATCAGAAGGTTAAAAGAAGTTATACTCAAAGGCGTTGACAGACTCTATAAGTTGAGCAATAAAGATGGCGGATGGGGCTGGTGGAAAAATGATGCTTCAAATATTGAGTTGACCAGCTATGCTCTAATTGGATTAAAAACAGCAAAACATCTTGGCTATTATGTAAACGACCAGGCAATTTATAAAGCAAGCAAATACCTTGTCGAAAAATTAAATGAGAATATAAATTCAAATAGATCACGAGCAGCTTTTTCATTATACGCACTTACACTGTTTGAAATGAATCCCAAGAAACAACTATTACAAAATATTGATGATCTTGGGAAGTATGATTTGAACGTATATGCATTTGCTCTATTAAGTCTTTCTTTATCAAATCTTAATCAGTTTGAAAAAGCAAAAGAATTAAATGATAAAATTTATCTGATTCTTAGTAAGAAATACGGTGATGAGAATATATTGGAAACTATATTTAAGCAAACTTATTATACAAATGATAACTATGAAACTCTCGCATGGATCATTAAATCTTTTATCGCTACCAATCAATATGCTGAATTTGTAGATGAAGCTGTAAACCAATTGATGTTGAAGAAAACCGGGGACAGATGGCGATCAACAAAGCAAACTGCAATTGTGCTATCAGCATTGAATGACTACATCAGGCTTAAGAAATCGAAAGAAGAAAAACTTGATTTTAACATCACACTGAACAATGAAGAAATAGTTGCAGATAGTTTCGACCCAAATTCTTTGATAGACAAAGTTGTTACAGTTGATTTAGATCAAGATAAGTACAAAATAGTTGAAATTGGTAACAACATAATTCATTTAGAGAAACAAGGTGTTGGTCGCCTGATTGTGAACGGCTCTTTAGAATTTGATGTGAAACCAGAAAATATCAAATCAGAAATTGGCGAGTATCAAGTGCAGCGAAAATATTATCTTCTTAAAAAGCAGTCGTCTGATGATAGAATTGTATACAACGGCGAAGAATTGAATCAAGAGATTGAAACTGACGATTATTTACTCGTAAATATAAAAATCGATACAAGATCTAAAATAAATGACTATATCATTTTAGAAGATATGTTCCCGTCAGGATTTGAAGTAGTCGAGGATTATTACAAGATGGATATTAGAGACCTTGGGAAATGGAATAGAAAATTTTATTTCCGACCTGATAGTTGGAACACAAGGTTAACATATTGGGAAGTAAGAAAAGAAAGAACCGCTTTCTTTGTTACAAATGCTGATTCCACACTGGAATTCAACTACATAATTCAGGCAAAAAAGCCCGGCAAATTTCTTTCTTATCCGGCTCACGCATATTTAATGTACTACCCGGAAACGGGGGGTTATAGCAATCCTAAGATAATCGAGGTTAGAAGAAAAGATTAGTCAAAGATTATTTAGAATAGAAGATAAAGCAACTCTTTCGTTAGAAAGATTTCAAATTAAATCTTTATTTTTATACCAGATAAATAAAAAAGAGAATCCACATGGATTCTCTTTTTTTAACCGTCATTCCGGAGTAACCGACCAAAGGTGGTGAGTCCGGAATCTGAAATGATAAACTTTGTTGATTGATTCTGGACTCTCCGGCAAATGCCGGATCGCCAGAATGACAGTTTGTTTATTTACGTTTCTTAAATCTTCAATTAATTTTAGCAGGTTATTCAAATGGACAAATCAGTAATTCAGTCTTTCCTAAAAAGAATCGAGCTATTCAAATCTTTAAAAGATGATCAACTTCAGGCTGTAGTTGATAAAATTTCAGTTGAAAATTTTCCAAAAAACAAAAATGTTTTTACAGAAAACAATACAAGAGAAAATCTTTCAATCATTTATGAAGGAGAAGTTGAGCTATTTAAAACTACACCCTACGGTGGAGAAAAGAGATTATCAATTTTTGGTAAATATGATTTTCTTGGTGAAGGTGCGTTGATGGATGATTCGCCTCATTCAACTTCTGCAAGAGCAACTGTTAATTCAGTTATTCTCCGACTTTCCAGAGATAAATTCAAAGAATTGATGGTTGATCACAACGATGTTGCGATGGATATTCTTTCAAGAATTGCACGAGTTATTTCACGAAGAATGAGCTCTGCAAATACAAGATCTGTTAACCTTGCTGCACAATATCAATCGGGAAGAACAAGAAGCGAACACGATTTGCTTGGTGACAGGGAAGTCCCTAACGAAGTTTATTATGGAGTTCAAACTCTTCGCGCACTAGAAAACTTTATGATCAGTGGAGTTACACTAAACTTTCATCCTGTGATTATTCAGGCTTTGGCAATGGTTAAAATGGCAGCAGCAAAAACTAATAACGAACTCGGACTTCTTTCAAAACCTGTCGCAGATGCAATTGTCCAGGCTTGCGGTGAAATAATAAATGGGAAACTTCACACTCATTTTATTGTTGATATGATACAAGGTGGTGCCGGAACTTCCACAAATATGAATGCCAACGAAGTAATCGCAAACCGTGCACTTGAAATTATTGGTTACGAAAAAGGAGATTATAAATATTGTCATCCGAATAACCATGTTAACCTTTCACAATCAACTAACGATGCGTATCCGACTTCAGTAAAGATTGCATTGATACTTGCCAATCAAAAACTCATTGAAGTTCTAAAAGAATTAATTCAGTCATTTCACAACAAAGCAAAAGAATTTTCCCACATAATTAAAATGGGAAGAACACAATTACAGGATGCTGTGCCGATGACGTTGGGACAGGAGGTTGAAGCGTACGCAGTTACACTAGGTGAGGAAGTCGAGAGACTTGAACAAAACGTAAAACTTTTTCTTGAAGTAAATTTGGGTGCAACTGCAATCGGAACAGGAATTAACTCTCATCCCGATTACAGTAAAAAAGTTGTTGCTTATCTTAAAGAAATTACAAATATGGATATTGTTCTCGCTCATAATTTGGTCGAAGCAACTCAGGACACTGGAGCATTTGTTATGTATTCTTCTGCGGTAAAAAGATTAGCAATTAAGCTTTCAAAAATTTGTAATGATCTTCGTTTGCTTTCATCAGGGCCGAGAACCGGAATAAACGAAATCAATCTTCCACCAATGCAGCCCGGCTCATCGATAATGCCGGGAAAAATAAATCCTGTTATTCCTGAAGTAGTAAACCAGATTGCATTTAAAGTTATCGGAAATGATTTGACAGTTACGCTTGCAGCAGAAGCGGGTCAGTTGCAGTTAAATGTTTTTGAACCGGTTATTGTTGAAAGTCTTTTTGAATCAATTGAAATGCTGAAGAACGGAATGATGACACTAAAACAAAAATGCATTGACGGAATAACAGCAAATGAAGAAAGATGCAGAACGCTTGTTGAAAACAGTATCGGACTTGTTACCGCACTCAATCCGGTGCTTGGTTATGAAAAATCAACACAGCTTGCAAAGGAAGCACTTGAAACAAACAGGGGAGTTTATGAATTAGTGCTTGAGAAAAAACTAATGTCAAAAGATGAACTTGACGAATTACTGAAACCCGAGAATATGATTATGCCGAAGTAAACGGACATTTGACGTTTCTCAGTCCAAAAATCCCGTATGGTTTAACTATTTCCTTATCACTATTTTCAATTGTCAAAATTCCATTAATAATTAATTATACTGAATGACATTTCTAAATCCTGCTGTCCTATTTGGACTGATTGCTGCATCGATTCCCATCATTATTCATTTATTGAATCTTCGAAAACTGAAGAAAATCGATTTCAGCACACTTCAGTTTTTAAAAGAGCTTCAAAAGAATAAAATCAGGAAAATAAAAATTAAGCAATGGCTGCTTCTTGCTCTTCGTGTCTTAATTATACTTGCTATCGTTACTGCTTTTGCAAGACCAACACTTGTTGGCGTTTCAATCGGCGGCACTACATCCGCAGCAAAAACTACAGCAGTTTTTATTCTTGATGATACTTTCAGTATGTCGGTCGTTGATCAAAATGGTTCTTATTTCAACCAGGCAAAAGAAGCAATAAAAAATATTCTTACTCAATTTGAAGAAGGAGATGAATTTGGGTTGGTTCTCGTTTCTCATCAGCCAAATGAAATTGAAATGACATCAAACCTCAATAAGTTTAAACAGGAAGTTGAAGAATCGAATATCTCTTTTGCTTCGGGAAAATTGAATACTGCAATTATTAAAGCGGCTCAACTGATTGGCGACGCACAAAATTTCAACAAGGAAATTTATCTTCTTACCGATTTCCAAAAAGGAAGACTTGCATCAGAAAATGAAATAACTGATTTAAAAGAGCAACTTGGTGAACAAGTTCGTTTGTATTCATTCAATTATTCAGGTAAAGATGTTACGAACTGTGGAATAGTCGAATTGAAAATTAACACTCAGATTTTCGAAAAAGATAAACCTGTGAAGTTTGACGCTGTTGTTAAAAATTATTCGGAAAGAGTAAAAGATAACCTTGTTGTGTCTCTTTTTGTTGATGGGGAAAGATCAGCACAACAGAGCTTAAATTTGAATCCGGGTGAATCAAAAACGGCAAATCTTGAAGCACCAGCTAAAAAATTTGGCTACAGTGAAGCATTTGTGGAGATTGAAGAAGATGACATTCTGGAGGATAACAAAAGATTTACCTCGTTCTCTGTTCCTGAAAAAATCCCTGTCTTGATACTTTACGATAATATTAATGATACAAAGCTTGTCGATGCTGCTTTAAGATCAGTGTCAGAAAAAAATTATTTTGAACTAACTCTAAAAAAAGTTGAACAAGTACCGGGAACTCAGCTAAGCAATTTTCAGGTTGTAATATTGATAAGCAGCGACTTCTCTGGTGAATCCGATAGATTAAATCAGTTTGTAAACTCGGGTAAGGGATTGATAGTCTTCCCTGCATCAGATGATAATTCTCAAAATTTTTCGATCTCGCTAAAGTCAATCAATATCTCTGGCGCAACCGGATTGATAAAAATGGATAGGGATCAATCTATCAGGTTCAACGAAATTGATTTTAATCATCCGGTGTTTGAAAATATTTTTATTGAGGGAAAGAAAAAGCAGGTTGAGTCTCCGGATTTTTATTCCTATTATAAAATTAATCCAGCAGGAAAAGGAAAAGCTATAATCAGTCTGGAAGACGAAAGTAGTTTCCTTAGTGAGTATTCTATTGACGGTGGAAAATTTTAGCTTTTTAGTAGCTCTCCGGTATTTACAGTGGAGTGATTTCCCGATCAAAAGTATTTTTGCTCCTTGATAACAAAATCGGTGATGTTTCTTTCTACAAAAAACAATATAGCGACAAAATCTATCTTCGCAGGAGAAACTATAAATGTAAATGTTTCGGAGAGAACTCTTCCGCAGATTAAAGTGGTTAATCCTGATGGCAATGAAGAAATTATTAATATTGATGAACAGATCAAAAAAATAATTTTATTTCTTATGATCAAGCATTCCTTAACAGGAAATTATAAGTTTAATTCCGGAGATAAATTGCTATCTACTGCAACATATAAATACCGATCCTTCAGAATCCGTCACCAAATATTTAACCCAAAGTGAGTTCGAAGAATATCTTGAAAAAATTAATTTTAATGGCAAATATATTCCGATAGAAAAAAATGAAAATCCTTCACAAATGATTTTGCAGGCTAGATTTGGCTCAGAGCTTTGGAGATATTTTGTGTTGATTGCTATTCTTTTAGCCTTAGTTGAAATGACGATTGCTCGGAATGCGAAAGGAAATAGAGGTTTAGATTTTAGTGTAATGAATAGTGTATTGCTGATCATCGAACGAAGCAATTGAACATTAGAATAGAAACAATTGCTTCATCCCGATAAAGAGGGAATTCGCAATGTTCCGTATAATAGTCTATGATAGAAATAAGTAGAAAAATTAAGAACGTGCAATGCTGGTTTTAGAGAAGTTAATAGGGAATTGAAGAAGACATCTTGCAGAACTTGAAGAACTTGCTGATACTGCTGGAGCAGATTCAATAATTAAAATTATTCAAACAAAGAGCTCAACAGATTCTGCATTTTATATCGGCAAAGGAAAAGCTGAAGAGCTTTCTCAACTTGTTGAACTGAATGATATCGATCTTGCAATATTTGATGATGATCTTACTCCAATTCAGGTAAGAAATCTTGGAAAAACTATTTAATCGGAAGATAATCGATAGAAGCGGATTGATTCTTGATATCTTTGCTCTTCGTGCAAAAACTAAAGAAGCCAAAACACAGGTTGAACTTGCACAGCTTGAATATATGCTGCCGAGATTGACCCGTGCCTGGACTCACCTTTCAAAACAGTACGGCGGAATCGGAACAAAAGGTCCCGGTGAAACACAGATTGAAACCGATAGAAGAATCATCAGGACACGAATCAGTCATCTCAAAGAAAAATTAAAAAGCATTGAATCGCAAAGACAAACTCAAAGCAAAGGTAGAAAAGATTTTATCAGAATATCGATTGCTGGTTATACGAACGCAGGTAAATCGACATTGTTCAATCTTCTCACAAAAGCAAATGTTTTTGCAGAAGACAAACTTTTTGCAACACTGGATTCAACAACACGAACGGTTAACTTTGATACAAAAGAAAAGATTCTGATAAGCGATACAGTCGGTTTTATACGAAAGCTTCCTGCACACCTGATAGCTTCATTCAAAAGCACATTGAATGAAGTTAGAGATTCGGATATAATCCTTCACACAATTGATTTATCTCATCCTTATTTTGAAGATCATTTGAGGGTTGTGGAAGATACTTTGAAAGAATTTGACAGTGAGCACAAGAAGGAAATCCTTGTTTTTAATAAGGTTGATTCAATTACTGATAAAAGTGTTATAGAATATGTAAGGAATAAGTATTCTAATGGTGTTATTATATCAGCGCAAAAAGGAATAAATATTTCTTCACTTAAAAAAATGATAGAAGATCTGATTGAGGAATCCTTTGTTGAGGAAGAATTAACTCTAGGAATTGAGCAGACAAAACTAGCATCCCAAATCCACGATATTGCAGAAGTAACTTCAGTCAAATATAACCACGAAACTGTATTGTTCAAGTATCGTGCGAACAAAGAAAATTCTGAAAAGATCAAAAAACTAGTCAGAAAATCTTAAATGATAAATTTTATGTTAATCAGAATTCAAATCTGAATTTACATCTCCAATTTGAAAAATTAAGAATAGATTCAGATTTATAGAACATTCTCGTTAAACTGAAAAAGTTTTCCGCATAATATTTCCGTATCTCTGGCTCATTGGAAAAGCTTCAGGAATATTTTTGAGATAAACGCAGTAGCCTCTGTTCCCATTTTTCTCCATCTTATCAAGAAAAGTCATATTGATTATTGTCGCACGGTGAATTCTTAAAAAATCTTTACCTGGCAATGTTTCTACCCAGTTTCGAATGGATTTTCTGACTATAATTTTGGATCCATCTTCTGTGATAAGTTTTGAATATTCTTTTAGTGCTGTTATACATACGATACTGGAATATTCTACTATCTTTAATTTTTTGCCAATCTTTACAAGTATGTGATCTGTTCTTTTTTGTTTTTCTGAAAATGCACTTTCGGTAGAAATAATTTTGTCGGTTAGTTTTTCTTTTAAAATGTCAACTTTCCTTAGTCGGATATTTAATGATCTTAATAAAGAGTCTGTATTAATTGGTTTTACCAACACATCATCTGCACCTAATTCCATCGCCGCTCTTACATGTGCAAGTTGTCCTGTTGATGTAATAAGTAAAAGTGGAATATTTTCTGTAACGGGGTTTTGATTCAACGCTTTAATTATCTTTAACTCTTGTTCAAAATCATCAAGCTCACATACTATTGCATCAACAGAATATCTTTCAGAGATTTTTAGACCATCAGATTCACCCGCAGCTATGTATGTACCATAACCTGCATTTTCTAAAACTTCCTGGTATTCCGAATCGTGATCTTGGCTACTCTGTATTAATAAAATTTTTTTCAAAATGAGTCTTTAGATAGAAAATCAATTATTTACCTTCAAAGTTCAATGTGAATTAGCGAAATTTACTCGCTCACGACATAATTGTTGCGCTTGTTGATAATTATTTTTAACTACATATCAAATATGCATAAAATTGAAACGTAAATTTATTGTCGATTGAGGATGTCTGCAGTAAACATCTATTTACTGACCTCGTTGGACAAATAACATTTCTAAAATAATTTTTGGTATTTAAATGATATCACAGTTTAAAAGACATTTATTCGCCCTCCTTCTATTTACTACCGGAATTACAGTCGCACAAGATTTAAGTTTGAATGTGGGTGCTGATCTAGTCAGCCTTTACCTTTGGCGAGGATTAAATGTAAACAATGCAGTGAATATTCAGCCAGCACTTACGTTATCTGTCTCGGGATTTAGTGCCGGATTTTGGGGCTCATACAGCATTTTTAATTATCAAACTGAAAATCCATACTCACAGGAAATAGATACCTGGGTCAGTTATGCATATGAATTTAAGAATGGAATGAGCATCGGTGCTATTGTCACGGACTACTATTATCCTTCCTCAGGAATATCGTGGGGAAACTTTAATAACTATAATAATGCTGATGGCGCAGGTGCGCACACAATTGAAACAGGTTTACTTATTAATGGGCCTAATTCTGTCCCACTTAATATTAGCGGATATATTAATGTTTACGACGATGCTGGTTTCAACACATATTTTCAAGCAGATTATCTTTTCACAGTCACTGATGTTTCTCTTGATTTTTTTGTTGGAGCTGCGGGTGGTAGCGAAGAAAATCCAGGTTACTATGGAGTGGAAAGATTTAATGTAATAAATATTGGATTGAAAGCTGCAAAATCCGTTAAGATAACTGAAGACTATTCTTTACCATTGTCAACCACTTTTATATTAAACCCTAATAGTAATATAGCGTATTTCGTTTTCACGTTAACGTTTTAAGGCAGTTAATATTTCACAATTAATTAACAGGAGCTTTTATGTTTGATACTGGTAGTACTGGTTTTATGCTAATTGCAACCAGTCTTGTAATGCTTATGACACCAGGACTCGCTTTTTTTTATGGTGGACTGGTAGGAAGAAAAAGCGTTCTCACAATAATGATCCAGAGTTTTGTTTCACTTGGATGGACAACAATTATCTGGTTTGCTTTTGGTTACTCACTTTGCTTTAGTGGTGGTGCAGGGGGTATAATTGGTAATTTTGATATGGCGTTCCTTTCAGGGACAACTTTGAACTCGGTATTTACAGGAAACAATCAGATTCCCCTTTATGTTTTTGTAGCCTATCAAATGATGTTTGCAATTATAACGCCGGCTCTAATAACAGGAGCTTTTACCAATAGAGTTAAATTCCCGGCATACATGATTTTTCTTACAGCGTGGTTAGTGTTCGTTTATTTCCCATTAGTTCATATGGTTTGGGGTGGAGGATTATTAGCTGATTGGGGCGTCTTGGATTTTGCAGGTGGAATCGTTGTTCACGCAAGTGCTGGAATGGCTGCACTTGCCTCAGTATTTTATGTCGGAAAAAGAAATATAATTGAAAGAGGACCACACAGTATTCCTCTAGTTGCACTTGGAACAGGATTGCTTTGGTTCGGGTGGTACGGATTTAATGCTGGTAGTGAATTACAAGTTGATTCAGTAACTGTAACTGCGTTTTTAAATACGGATGTTGCAGCTTCTTTTGCAGCAATAGTTTGGTTATCTCTTGCATGGGTTTTAGAGAAAAAACCAAAGTTTGTCGGATTACTAACAGGCGCTGTAGCAGGATTAGCAACAATAACTCCCGCAGCCGGATTTGTGACGGTTCAGCAAGCCGCAATAATTGGAATTGTGGCAGGAGTAGTTTGTTACTTTGCAGTGTCATTAAAAAATAAATTGCACTGGGATGATGCACTTGATGTTTGGGGAGTACACGGTGTCGGTGGAACCCTTGGAGTAATTCTTCTTGGATTATTTGCAACCAGCTCAGTTAATTCAATGGTCACCACAAATGGATTATTAGTTGGTGGTGGATTTGAATTTTTCTGGAAACAATTGATTACAGTTCTTGCTGTATGTACATATGCTTTTATTTTCACATATGTAATGTTGTGGCTGATAAATTTTATTACGCCTGTTAAGGTAACTAAACTTGAAGAAGAAACCGGATTGGATAGTTCATTACACGGTGAAATGGCTTATGAACAAGATTAATATTTAGAATAAACTTTCAAGCCCTCAGTATTTTAATTAAGACTGAGGGCTTTTTTTATTTACGACATTGATTATATCAATCTTTCATACCTAAGATTTTCTTCCTCTGATTTCTCCTACCTATTGGTTAATTTTGTATTTACAATTCATCATCTTTTTCTGGAAGGAATAAATGTCAATAATCTTAAATGGATCTGGATTAACAGTTGAAAAATTAGTCCGCATTGCAAGAAATAAAGAACAAGTAGAACTAAGCAAAGACGCAATCGAAAGAATTAAAACCTGTCGTGCAATGCTCGAAGAAAAAATTCAGGCACACGAAATTATGTACGGAGTAAACACCGGCATCGGTGAATTTTCTGAAGTTGTACTGAACGATGAGCAGGTAAAAGATTTTCAGAAGTATCTTATTTACAATCACGCTGCAGGAATTGGCGATCCAATGCCGATTGAACATGTTCGTGGGGCAATGGCAGGAAGAATAAATGTTCACGCTCACGGAAATTCGGGATGTAGACCTGAAATAACTTTAACTCTTGTTGAAATGCTGAACAAAGAAGTTACTCCGGTAGTTTGCGAAAAAGGTTCTGTAGGTGCTTGTGGAGATTTAGCACCAATGTCACAAATTGCTTTGTTGATGATGGGAGAAGGAGAAGCATTTTATAAAGGAGAAAGGCTTCCCGGAAAAGTTGCATTTGAAAAAGCAGGAATAAAAATTCCCGGTCTTCAGGCGCGTGATGGTTTGGCAGTAATAAATGGTTCAAATTTTATGACTGCGATAGGAGCGCTGCAGATTTATGATATCAATCGTTGGTTGAAGCAGGCTGAGATTGCGGCCGCGATGTCTCTCGAAGCTCTTACTTGCAAATATGAAACCTTACGATGTTCGGTTGCATAAACTTCGAGGATTTTCCGGAGCAGTTCGGAGTTCGCAAGTCAATAAAAAAATGTATCGAAGGAAGTGATCTTATTACAGGAAAGATGAAAATTAAAGTTCAGGACGCATACTCAATGCGTTCAACACCGCAGGTTATCGGTGCAGCACACGATGCAGTTGCTTATGCAAAATCACAAATTGAAATTGAGTTAAATGGAGTTGGTGACAACCCTATTTTTATTCCTGAAGATAAAATAACTTTAACCGGTGCAAACTTTCAGGGAACTCCGGTTTCTCTTCCGATGGATATGATTAGTTCTGCGGTGACTATGGTTAGTGTTTTATCAGAAAGAAGAATGAACAGATTAAACAATCCAGCTCTAAGTGTAGGACTTCCTGCATTTTTAACCAAAGGTGCTGGAATGTTTTCGGGATTGATGCTTAGTCAATACACCGCTGATACATTAATTGTTGAGCAGAGAATTTTATCAACACCTGCTTCTATTCAATCAATTCCTGCTGCTGCTGACCAGGAAGATTTTGTATCAATGGGAATGAACACAGCGCTGAAGAATAATCAGATTCTTGATAATGCTTTTGGAATTTTAGGAATAGAATTTATGGCAGCCGCACAGGCACTTGATTTCCGCGAGCACAAAACCGGAAAAGGAGTTGCAAAAGCGAAAGAAGTAATTCGTAAGTATGTTGAATTTCTTGATGTTGATCGTCCGCTTTATAATGATCATAACAAAATGAAAGCACTAATTAAATCTTGTGAGATACTTGAAGAAGTTGAAAAAGTTGTTGGCAGTTTAGAATAATTTTTTCACGCAAAGCCGCCAAGAACGCAAAGATTAAAATGACCGAAAATGAAATTGCGAAAATAGTTGTCGACTGCTGTTATAAAATTCATACCTCATTAGGTCCGGGATTACTCGAATCTGTTTATGAAGAAATTCTCTGTTATGAATTGAAAAAGCGTGGGTTAAATGTTGAACGACAAAAAGGATTGCCAGTATTGTATGATGAATTGAAGATGGAATTAGGATTCAGAGCTGATATAATTATTGAAAATAAAGTTATTTTAGAGTTGAAATCATTAGAGGTTTTAGCACCAGTGCATTCCAAACAATTGCTGACTTATTTAAAATTAACAGGAATAAAGCTGGGCTTGTTGATTAATTTTGGTGAAGCTCTAATAAAAAATGGAATACACAGAATTGTAAATAAACTATAACTCTTAGCGACTTTGCGTCTTTGCGTGAAATAGAATGTTAAAATTATGGAAATAATTTATTTAATAGTTGGATTGATTATCGGTACAGTTGCTGCTTGGTTCATTGCATCTTCAAAATTTAAAAGTGATACGGGTAGAGTTGAAGAAAGAAGTCGGTTGCTCGAGGTTGATAAATCTTCACTTCAATCTGAATTAAAAACAGAAAGAGAAAAATCTGAAAAGTTGAATTCAGAATATTCATCTTTAAAATCTGATTATAGCAATCTTCAGCAAAAGTTAGCTGAACAAAAAGCTGAAGTTGAAGAACTCCAACAGAAGTTTACCAAAGAGTTCGAGAATCTTGCGAACAGGATTTTTGATGAGAAGACGACAAAATTTTCACAGCAAAGTGAAAAGAATCTTCAAACTTTATTGAAACCTTTTGGTGATTCGATAAGTGAGTTTAAGAGCAAAGTTGAAGAAACAAACAAAGAAAGTATCGACCGATTTGCTGCACTTCGTCAACAACTCTTATCTCTCAAAGAGATGAACCAGCAAATGAGTTCGGATGCACAAAATCTTGTGAGAGCACTGAAGGGTGACACAAAAGCACAAGGCGATTGGGGCGAAATACAGCTTGAAAGAATTCTTGAAAGATCTGGATTAAGAAAAGGGGAAGAGTACTCAATTCAGGAATCCTTCACAACAGATGAAGGAAGAAAGCGACCTGATGTGATTATCAATCTTCCTGAGGAGAAAAAAATTATTGTTGATTCAAAAGTATCTCTTGTCAGTTACGAGAAATTTGTATCTGCTGAAGATGATGAACAAAAAAATGTTCACATTAAATCTTACATTGATTCAGTAAAAAGACATATTAAGGAATTGAGTGAGAAGAAATATCAGAATCTTTTTGATGGAGGATCACTTGATTTTGTTCTTATGTTCATTCCAATTGAGCCGGCATTTATAGTTGCGATTCAGTATGGAGAAAATCTTTACGTTGATGCTTATGATAAGAATATTATTATTGTTAGCCCTTCAACATTACTTGCAACTTTAAGAACGATTGCCAACATCTGGAAACAGGAATATCAAAACAGAAACGTACTTGAAATAGCAAAGCAGTCGGGGGCGCTTTACGATAAATTTGTTGCATTCACTGAAGACTTAATATCAGTCGGTAACCGGCTGGATCAGGCAAAGGGTAGCTATGTAGATGCAATGAAAAAACTATCTGAAGGATCGGGAAATCTGGTAAACAGAGCTGAAAAAATTAAAAAGCTTGGCGCAAAAGCCACTAAAAGTTTGCCACCTGCTATTCTAAATCGTGCAGAACTGGATGATGAAAATAATTTACTGGAAAATGAATGATTGTTAGACCACCAAAAACACCTGAAGAATTTCAGAGATACAGAGATCTTCGTTGGAAAATTTTGAGAGCTCCTTTTAACCAACCGAGAATAACAGAACAAGATGATGCAGATATTGTTGACTATCCAATTATGGTTTGTGAAGTTGATGGGATTCCAATTGGAGTTGGAAGAACTCATTTTATTTCTAAAGATGAAGCACAAATCCGTTCAATATCTGTTGAACCGGAGTGGGAAGGTAAGGGAATTGGTTCAATTGTTACTTAAAGAACTTGAAAAAATTGTAACTGAAAAAGGGGCAAAAAGAATTATAATCCACGCACGCAACCAAGCAATTGAATTTTACAAAAAGAATGGATACAAAGAAGTCAAACCATCTTATACGTTGTTCGGGGAAATAGAACACACATTGATGGAAAAAAATAATTTAATCTGGTGGAGCTGATCGGGATCGAACCGACAACCTGTTCGTTGCGAACGAACCGCTCTCCCAACTGAGCTACAGCCCCATCTTAAAAATCTCATCCCACTCATTTTTTGTTACAGGTTGAATGGATAATCTTTGTCCTCGCTGAATGAGTTTCATATTTTTCAGTTTAGGATTTACCTTTATCGCATCAAGTGTAACTGGGTTTTTAAATTCTTTTACAAGTTTAATATCAACCATAAACCATACAGGTTCTTTTTCAGTTGCGCTTGGGAAAAAGTGCTGACTTTCTTTATCAAATTGTGTGTGGTCGGGATATCCATCTTTCACAACTTCACAATAACCAACAATGGCTAATGGATCAGTACTACTTTGGTAAAATAAAACTGCATCGCCTTTCTTGATTTCGTCACGAAGAAAATTTCTTGCCTGATAATTACGAACGCCATCCCAGAATGTTGTTTGATTTTTACTTTTCTTTAAATCTTCCAGCGAAAATTCAGATGGCTCAGATTTGAATAACCAATATTTTTTTGACATAACAACACCTCCATTACTTATCTGGACTAAATATTACATTTTATGAACAATAACCCTTTTATAGATTGATAATAAAATTAAGAGAGAATATATTTCAGTGCAAATTATACTTAATAAATGAATCTCATTAAATTATTTTTTATAGTCATATTTACTGGTCTGTTGTTCTCACAGTCCAAAGATGGATTTCAAATTGCACGTTTGAAATATCAGGGAGGTGGGGATTGGTACAATGATCCTTCTGCGGAAGTTAACCTTCTTAATTTCATTCAACAAAACACGAATATTAAAGTTGATGCACGCTACCAGTTTGTTGATCTTGGCTCAGACGAAATTTTTTCTTATCCATTTTTGTTCTTGACAGGTCACGGGAATGTAGTTTTCTCCAATGATGAAGTGTTCAGACTAAAAGCTTATTTAGAAAATGGCGGCTTCCTTTATATTGATGATGATTATGGACTTAACAACTCAATTCGTCGTGAAATGAAGAAAGTTTTTCCGAGTGAAGATTTTGTTGAAATACCGTTCAGCTACGGACTTTATCATTCATTCTACAATTTCGAAAATGGAGTACCCAAAACACACGAGCATGATAAAAAGCCACCACAAGGATTCGGAATTTTTGTGAATAACAGACTTGCGGTTTATTATACATATGAATCAAATCCAAGTGATGGCTGGGCAGATCCGGAAGTGCATAATGATCTGCCGGAAAAAAGAGAAGAAGCATTAAAATTCGGAACTAACATTGTTGTTTGGGCTTTATCAGAGTAGAGTATGGGCAGTGAATCAAAATATTACAAAGAAGTCTTAAAGAAATTAGAAGGATTTATCCGAAGGGAAAATCTACAATTAATTTTCTTTGGTGCTCAAATTTTTATCTCGATAATTCTAATAGGCTTCACATTTTTTGCCTTAATCGAACTGATTGGAAATTTTGCTTCTATTGTACGGACGGTTTTATTTGTCGTTCTTACTTTAGGGTTTTTCAGTCTAATATTTTTCTTCGTCCTTAAACCTCTCTTCTTGTTATTTAAAAACATTTCAAGTAAACAATACTTCGATGCAGCAGCAAAAGTCGGGAAAGAATTTCCCGATGTAAATGATGAGTTAATAAACACAATGCAGTTAGTTGCTGAAAATGAAAACTCGAATTTGTACTCTCCTGTTTTAATTGATGCAGCATTCAAAAGAGTCTACGAAAAAATAAAAAGTCTGAATTTTCAAGCACTTATAAATTTTGAAAAAGCAAAAAAAATATTTCCTTACTTTGGAATAGTTACGTTCATTTGCCTGGCAATCATTTTTTTTATTCCCGGGATGAATGCCGCTTCATTTAGAATCTTAAATTTTGACCGGGAATTTATTCCCCCACCGAAATTTATCTTTGAAGTAAATCCCGGTAACAAAGAAATTACAAAAGGTGATGGACTGGATATTTCAATCAGAGTAAATGGTTCACAACCAAAATTAGTTTATCTTGCTACACGAAAAGACGAAGAAGCAGAATTTGAGAAACAGGCTTTAATTGTTGATTCAACAGGTTTGTATTCATTTAAACTATCTTCTGTTAATAGTTCTTTCAAATATTTTGCTGAGGCTGATGGATTCAACAGTGAATTTTATGAAATTACTGTAATTGACAGACCGATTGTTAAAACTCTTGATCTTGAAATTACTTCTCCTTCTTATTCAAATATTCCCAAAGCAATTCAGAAAGATAATGGAAATGTTCAGGCCCTTGTAGGGAGTAAAGTGTTGGTTAAACTCTCTTCGACAAAACAACTAAAATCAGCAACATTAGAATTCAATGATTCCTCCACAGTTAATTTCGCCATAGAAGATGAGTCTGCATCAGGAAAATTTTCAGTAAAAAAAGATAATAGTTATACTATCAAATTGGTTGATGAGAAAGGAAATGGCAATCTTGCACCAATTACTTACCAGATAAAAGCACTCTATGATGCTTTTCCGGAAATTGAGCTAATATCACCTACTCAGAGTACAAATCTTTCTAACGATAACCGGGTTGGTCTTGTAGCTAAGGCATCTGATGATTATGGTTTTTCAAAACTTAATTTGAACTATAGATTATCAGCTTCAAAATATGATTCTCCACAAACAGAATTTAGTTCCATTGAAATACCAATCAGCAAGTCTTTATTGGAAATTGATATTAATTATATCTGGAACTTGACTCCTCTGTTTCTCAATGTAGATGATGTTGTGACTTATTACCTGGAAATATTCGATAATGATTTTGTAAGTGGACCAAAATCAGCGAGAACACAAACATTAACTGTGAGGGTACCATCGCTGGATGAAATTCTTAACCAGGCAGATCAATTACAGGCACAGAGTGAAACTGATCTTGAACAAACATTGAAACAAGCAGAAGAATTGAAAAAAACTATTGAAGAAATTGATAATGAATTAAAAAAGGATGACCCAAAATTGACCTGGGAAGAAAAACAAAAAATCGAAAATGCGATAGACAAGTTCCAGGAATTGCAGAATAAAGTTGATGAACTAAACGATCAACTGGGTGATATGAAACAGAATCTTCAGGAAAATAATTTACTTTCAAAAGAGACCATGGAAAAGTATATGGAATTGCAGAAACTAATGGATGACATGACAAGTGATGAAATGAAAAAGGCAATGGAAAAATTGCAAAATCTTTTGAAGGATATGAACAGGCAAATGACACAGGATCAATTGCAAAATATGAAATTTGATGAGGAGAGATTTCAAAAAAGTATCGAACGTACATTAAATTTATTAAAGCGGGTTCAGATTGAACAGAAGATGGATGAGCTCTTAAAACGAACAGAAGAGTTGACTGAAAAGCAAGATAATCTTTCTGAAGAAACAAAAAATAGTGACTCAAATGATCAGAAGGAGATGAATGAACTGAGTAAGAAGCAGGAAGAAATAACTAAGAATCTTGAAAATCTTCAAAAAGAAATGAAGAATCTTCAGGATAAAATGAATGATATTCCTGACATGCCAAAAGAAGAAATGGAAAAGATGATGGAAGAATTCCAACAGCAGAAAAATCAGGAACTTTCTGAGCAGGCAAAACAGGATATTCAGCAAATGCAAAAACAGAAAGCGAATCAGAGTCAGAAGCAACTTTCACAGAATATGCAGCAAATGAAACAGATGATGCAGCAGATGAAAGATTCGATGCAGCAGCAAAATCAGATGCAGACATTTACAGATATGATGAAAATCCTTGATAACATATTATCTCTTTCTAAACAACAGGAAGATTTGAAAAGCGATTCAGAAAATCTTGAGGCAAACTCTTCCAAATTAGATGAAATGGCGAAGAAGGAGAATGAATTATCTGATAATCTTAACAACATTATGCAGCAAATGTCTGATCTTTCACAAAAAACTTTTGCTATAAGTCCGGAGATGGGTAAATCACTTGGCGATGCAAAAAAGCAAATGGAAAATTCAATTCAGGCAATGCAAAACAGAAATGGTTTACTTGCAAGGAACCAGCAAGGTGAAGCTATGGAATCACTTAATGAAGCAGCAATGCAAATGAAAAATTCTATGGAATCAATGATGCAGGGTGGTGGCCAGGGAGGAATGATGTCAATGATGCAGCAACTTCAGGGATTATCCGGTCAGCAAATGAATCTTAACAATCTTACACAAAAACTTCAAAGTATGATGCAAGGGGGTATGAGCCCGCAACAACAAGTTGAAATGCAGCGGTTAGCTCAACAACAGCAGTTAATTCAAAAGTCTCTTGATCAACTAAATAAGGAAGCGAAAGTATCGGGTCAATCATCAAAACTTCCTGCTGATCTTGACAACATCCTTAAAAGAATGCAGGAAGTAGTAACGGATATGCAGGGACAGAAACTTGACGAACAGTTAATCCAGAAGCAGGAAAACATTTTAAGCAAACTGCTTGATGCTCAAAAGTCGATTAATGAAAGAGATTATGAAAAGGAAAGAGAATCCAGATCCGGTGAAAATGTTGCAAGAAATTTTCCACCGGAATTGGATTTAAATTCGGACAAATCTTTGAATAAAATCCGTGATGAGCTGAACAAAGCTGTGAAAGAAGGATATTCGAGAGATTATGAAGAGTTGATAAGAAAGTATTATGAAATCCTGCAAAGTGAGGTTATTGAGAACAAATAATAAAAAAATCCCTCCTAAAAAGTCATTTTCAAAAAAACTCATTTTTTTCAAATTCTTTAAGTAAATCTGTATATTTTTGAGAATCAGAAAATCGATCAATGAACGAATTAATAGAAAATACTCTCAATATTATCTCCAAGATTTGCTCGTGCAGGCAGGGTTATTTGTTGCAGATTAGCGATCAGGAGTTTAAAGTTTTAAATATCTGGGGAGGAAAACCTGAAGACTTTGAAACTTTGAATAAAACATTATTGCAGCTATCTAAAGTTGGTGGAATTGAAACTGAAAAAGTTATAAGCCTTTCATCTGTTAGAGAATTTCTACAAGAAAGATTTTCACCTGCATTCTTTATTAAAGATCTTATCTATTTTTCCGAAAGCAACCTGTTTATCTACATAGTTTTATTTTCAGATAATCCGGATGAATTTAAGGAAGAATCGAAAAATCGAATAGTACCTGTCCTTTCAATACTCAGTCATCAAATTAAGGATTGGTTTGAACAGAGAAGTGAAAAGAGTTTGATCTCTGCTGATTCTACTTCTAGTTCAAAGGAAAGAAAAAAAATAGTTGATGAATGGGAAAACAAATTTAACTTGCTCGTAGAAACATCACCTGATTTAATATTAATTCTTGATTATTCCGGCAAAATTATTTTGATTAACTACGCGGCAAAAAATTATCTTGAATACACACCTGAAGAAATGAAGGGGAAACATTTTTTAGATTTTATTAATAAAGAAGATACTTCTACAGTTAATACATCTTTAAATAAAGTTCTCTCAGAAAAAAGAACAGTTAAATTCAAAACTAATTTTTTAACAAAGTACGGTCAGGTTTTTCCGATCGAATTAAACTGTACCGCTATAACCGAAAAAAAGAAAACTATCGGACTCCTTGGAGTTGGAAAAGATTTGAGTGAGAGATTCAGATACGAAAATGAGCTTCAGAAAATCAAACCTAAGTTGACAGAAATAAACAGGTTATTGAATATCGAACGAGCGCGAATTTCTCCTCAGAAATCAGTAGTTGAAGAACTAAATCGTCTTAAGTTTGAATTTATTTCAGGTATTTCACACGAGTTCAGAACTACTCTTGCATCTATTATAGGTTTTTCAGAAACCATAGTTTCAGATCCTGAAATGACCGAATCCATGAAAGAAGAATTTATTAAAGTTATTATGGGTGAAGGTAAGAGACTGGCAAAACTAATCAACTACTTTTTGGACTCTTCAAATAATGGTGAAAATATAGCTATAGTTAATAGAACATCTTTTGAGTTAGTAAAGTTGGTTAAGGAAGTTATTGCTGCAAATGTTGAGCTAGCAATATACAAGAACATTGCTATTAATTTTGATCATCCGAAGGAAGAAATTAATATTGAAGCTGACAGGGAAAGTATTTTTCAAGTGCTCAATGCTTTAATCAATAATGGAATCAGGTATACCGATGATCTGGGAAGAGTGAAGGTGATAATTAATAACTATATTTCGGAAGTTGAAATCATTGTAAGTGATACTGGAATAGGTATTCCCGATGAGGATCAACCCTATATATTCCAAAGGTTTTTTAAAGCAAGTAGAAGAATGAGTGATATACCAAGTGTCGGAGTTGGCTTGGTTTTTGTAAAACAAATAATTGATTTACATAAAGGCTTGATAACTGTTCAAAGCGAAACTGGCAGCGGCACCACATTTCTGGTAAAATTGCCTAAAACAAGTAAAATTGAAAAGAATGAGGTAAAATTTGAGTAAACTGGTATTCATAGTTGATGACGAGCAATCTATAGCCAAATTGCTATCGTTTTGGGTAAAAGATAAATGGGGCTATGAAGTTGAGCTATTCGGTAATAGCGAGTCGATGCTTAAAAAACTTTCCTCAAAACCTGATTTGGTATTGCTCGACATTATGCTTCCCGGTTTGGATGGAATAGAAACTTTAAAAAGATTAAAACAAATGGATGAGAATCTTCCTGTTATTATGCTTTCAGCTCAGGGAAGAATAGATGTTGCAGTCGATTCAATTAAATATGGTGCCTATGATTACTTTTCAAAACCAATTGATCAGCAAAAACTTGAGTTATCTTTAAAGAATGCTATCAGAAACTATGATCTCGTTAAGGAAATTCAAAATCTAAAAGAGAATGTTAAAAAAGAATATAGTTTCGATAATATTATTTCTGCAGATGGTAAAATGCAGGATGTATTTAAGCTTGTATCGAAAGTACTAGATAACAACATCACAGTTTTAATATATGGTGAGAGTGGTACTGGAAAGGAATTAATAGCAAGGGCTATTCACTATAATGGTGAAAGAAAAGATAAACCGTTTGTCGTAGTAAACTGTGCATCAATTCCCCGGGAACTTCTTGAAAGCGAATTATTTGGTCATGAAAAAGGTTCCTTCACAGGTGCACATCAAAGAAAGCTTGGTAAATTCGAACTCGCAAAAGATGGGACGATATTTCTTGATGAGGTCGGTGAACTTGAAATGCTTTTGCAAGCGAAACTTTTACGAGTCATCCAACAAAAAGAATTTGAAAGAGTTGGTGGAACCGAACTTATTAAAACGAATGTAAGAATTATTTCAGCAACTAATAGAGATCTCAAACAAGCAGTTGAACAAAAGCAATTCAGAGAAGACCTTTTTTACAGATTGAATTCATTCCCAATTTCTATACCTCCTATAAGACAAAGAAGAGCTGATATACTTGTACTCACAGAATATTTCGTTGAAGAATTCAATAAAAAGTTGCAGCGAAATGTTAAAGGATTTACAAAAAAAGCATTGAAGCTTATTTATGAATACGATTGGCCGGGAAACGTACGTGAAATGGAAAATACTATAGAGCGTTGTATGATAATTTCAGAAAAAGATCAACTTGATTTGGATGATTTGCCACAACATATTCGTGCTGCAGATCCTTCGGTCATCACCGATCAGCAAAATGTTATGTTCACAGATGACAACATAATTCCGTTTGAAAGAATAAAAGAGAAATCTATTAGACATGCTTTAAAAGTAACGGGGGGAAATATTGTTGAAGCTGCAAGAAAGCTACAACTTGGCAGAGCTACTATTTACCGTCTAATGGAAAAATATGGAATCGAAAGTTGAGTTGTATTGAATTCTCTCCCACATAAATTATTCATAATTCTGGCTGCATTTTAGATGGGTGATAATGAAAAAAAATCGATTCTTGTCATTGATGATGATGTAACCATCCGCAAACTTATAAACCATCATTTAAATCTTAATAACTATAAAGTTTATCTTGCATCAAATTCTGATGAAGGATTTGACCTGCTATATAAATATAGTATTGACCTGGTATTATGTGATATTATAATGGACAAAATGGATGGATTTACATTCTGCAGTTTGGTTAGAGAAAATGAAAAATACCGTACAATCCCTTTCGTCTTTGTTACTGCAAAAAATACTCTGGAAGACAAATCAAAAGCACTCGACGTTGGTGGCGATGACTTTATAACAAAACCGTTTAATGTTGATGAGCTAATATTAAAAATAAAATCTCTTGTTAGGCGATCTGAAATTTATCGTATATATGGTACTAGGAAAAATTTAGCAGAAGTCTTTTCTGATCGTACACCCAAAGTAGTTATAATTGATGATGATAAAGCTGCATTGACGATGTATCGCTCAGGATTGAACAAGGCAGGTGTTGATTGCCAGATTGCTTACAATGCTTTGGATGGAATTAAACTGATAAAAACATTTCAGCCAAACTTAATCGTTGCAGATGTAATGATGCCGGAGATTGATGGTTTTGAACTCCGTGAGATGCTTTTACGTGATACTGAATTAGCAGCTATTCCTTTTGTTTTTCTAAGTAACCTCGGTTCTGATCAGCAAATACTTCATGGATTTGACAAGGATATAACTGATTATATCCTAAAAGCTAGTGGTTATAAAATAGTAGTGGCAAAGATAACATCCCTTTTAAAGAGCCTTAGTAAAGAAAGAAACAAGGTTGTAAATGAATTGCATGATGCTTCGGATTTTCTTAAAACCAGTGTAGTGCAAGGGACGATTCCTGAATTTGAAAACTTTAGTATCCAGTACTGGCATGTGCCTTTTTCAGGAATTCCTGGTGGTGATTTTATCGATCATTTTTTGCTGGATGAAGATCACCTGAGTGTTGTGCTTGGAGATGTGATGGGGAAAAAATGGGGAGCATGGTATTTTGCATATGCTTATGCTGGTTATATCAGAAGTGCGATTCATTCGGTAATACAGGAAGGTGATGTAACATCACCCGGAAAAATTATTGCGAAAGTAAATAAACTGGTTTATCAGGATTCTAAAATTTCAGAAGTATTTTCAACTCTTTCAATAATCGTCATTGATAAAAAGAATATGACGCTCAGGTATTCAGGGGCAGGCGATCTCCCAATCCTTTATAAGGATAACTCGTCGGGTGAAATCAAAAGAATTGATTCCCGGGGAACGCTTTTAGGATTCAGCAAGGATACTGTCTTTCAGGATGCTAATCTTCAAATGGAACTGGGTGATACAGTAATTATGTCAACCGATGGTCTGATAGAATCTCGTGATGATGATGGAAATCATTTTGGTGTGAGTAAGCTGGTAAAATCCATGCAACAAGAAGATTTTATTAATTCACCTATGAGTTTTATAAAGAATGAATTAATTAATTTCAATCAGCAGAAGTTTGATGACGATGTAAGCTTGATTTCAATTTCGGCTTCAAAATAAAATTAAATTAATACAATCCTTGTTTAGTTTTCCTATCAATTAAAGAATAAAGTTATTCAGATGCCTGCAGCTTTTCAGTTTTATCTGCAATCTTCAGCTGTTCGATGAGCTCCCCAATATGACCTTCCATTATGTTGGAAAGATTGTAGAGTGTTAAACCAATCCTGTGATCAGTTACACGGTTTTGAGGAAAATTGTAAGTTCTAATTTTATCACTTCTGTCTCCGCTTCTCACCATTAATTTTCTTTGGGCGGAGATTTCCTGATTTTGTTTTTTGAGCTCCAGATCATACAACCTTGCTTTTAATACTTTCATTGCTTTCTGCCTGTTCTTCAGCTGTGATCTTTCATCCTGACACTGGACAACTATCCCTGTTGGAATGTGAGTCATTCTTACTGCAGTTTCAACCTTGTTAACATTTTGGCCCCCTGCACCACCAGCTCTGAAAATATCTATTTTCAAATCGTTTTGATTTATTTCAATCTGAACATCTTCTGCTTCGGGAAGAACAGCTACAGATGCTGCTGAAGTATGAACTCTTCCGCTACCCTCTGTTTCAGGAACACGCTGCACTCTGTGAACTCCACTTTCAAACTTCAAATCACCATAAACATTGTTGCCCGTAACCGAAAAGATTGCCTCTTTTACTCCACCGAGTCCGGTATCGTTCAGATCGATCAATTCTATTTTCCAACCTCGCATTTCTGCATACCTGCTGTACATTCTGTATAGATCGCCTGCAAATAATGCTGCTTCGTCTCCTCCGGTTCCGGCTCTAATTTCCATAATAATGTCTTTATCATCATTCGGATCTTTGGGAAGTATCAACAGTTTTATTTCTTCTTCTAATTTATCTCTCTCAATTTTAAGTTCCTCAAGTTCTGTCAGTGCCATGGAAACGAGCTCATTGTCACTCACAGTGTCAATAATTTCCTTATTCCCTTTGATATTTTTTAAGACTGATGAATATCTGTAATATGCTTCGACTATTTCCGACAGATCACTTCTTTCTTTAGTTAATGAAATCATTTTTTCTCTGTCAGATGAAACTTTCGGATCGGATAACAGCTCGTTTATACTGTCGTATTTAACTTTTATTTTTTCTAATTTAGCTTCTAAATTCATGTTGTATTTTTAAAAATTGTGTGCAAATATATAAAAGCACGTCTTGAAAATCTAAAAAAGATATCTGTTTGCGGTAATGGACACATCCGAAATAATTAATCAATTGAAAGTAACAAAAACAATTTACATCGTACTTTTAAGTGGTTTGATTATATTTTTTATAGGTGTAATAATAATTACGCAGAATAAAAATCGTGAAGTAAATATGGACCTTGATAAGATTTTCACTTTTTTAGTTCCGTTGTTTGGGTTTGTAATGATGCTCATCTCGAGAAAGACTTACAACCAGATGATATCAAAATATGATTCAAGTAAAGATCTGTTGCAAAAAATAACTACTTACAGAACAACAAAAATTATTTCGTGGGCGATGATTGAAGGTGCCTGTTTTTTGGCACTCGTGGTGACAATCTTAACAGTAAATTATCTTTATATAGCGGTATTTGTTTTTTTAATCGGTTATTTAATTTTAATGCGACCATCGAATGAATCTTTAATAAAAGATATGCGTTTAAATTCTGAAGAAAGTGATCTAATACTTAAGAGTTAAATATGAAAAAGTTTGAAATACCAATTCATTACAAAAGTTCTTTCATAACACAAATAAAGAACAGTCGTAAACTTGATGACCCCAGGAAAAAAGATTTCTCTCCGACCTTGTTAGATTTTGGATCTGTGAGATTCTACCTTGCTCGTCATTTTGGTTTTTGTTACGGTGTGGAGAATGCAATTGAGATTGCATATAAAACGATAGAAGAAAATCCTGGAAAGAGATTTTTTCTACTCAGTGAAATGATACACAACCCCAGTGTTAATAATGATCTTTTAAGTATGGGCGTGAGATTTATTATGGATACAACAGGCAATCAACTTATTGCCTGGGAAGAAATCAGTAGTGATGACATAGTAATAATTCCTGCATTCGGAACAACACTTGAAATAGAAAAAAAACTTAACAAGCTTGGCATTAATCCATACAGATATAATACGACCTGCCCATTCGTTGAAAAAGTATGGAATCGTTCTGCAGATCTTGGGAAAAAAGAATATACTGTTGTGATTCATGGTAAACATTATCACGAGGAAACCAGAGCAACTTTCTCTCATTCAGTGCAAAATTCTCCTTCAGTTATCGTACGAAATCTGGAGGAGGCACAATTCCTGGCTGATGTGATTGCTGGTATAAATTCTGAAAGTGAATTTTATAATTTCTTCGAAGGAAAATATTCTCAGGGCTTTGATATCAAAACCGATTTGAAAAAAGTTGGAGTAGTTAATCAGACTACAATGCTTGCAACGGAAACTCAGGAGATTGCTGATTTACTTAAAGATACTATGATAAAAATCTATGGCAGAGAAAATTTGAGCGAACATTTTGCTGATACAAGAGATACCCTCTGTTATGCAACAAATGATAATCAGGATGCAACTTACGGATTGCTTGAAACAGATGCTGATTTTGCTGTCGTTGTTGGTGGGTATAACAGTTCGAATACTAGTAACATAGTAAAAATTTGTGAAGAAGAAATTAAAACTTACTTCATCGACTCTGCGGATAGAATTATTTCAGAAAAAGAAATAAATCATTTTGATGTTTTGAATCAGTCGGTTGAATTATCGACAGGTTATTTACCAGATAAATATCCGGTGGAAATTCTGATTACCAGTGGTGCTTCCTGTCCCGATGCTACAGTAGAATCCGTAATAAGAAAAATCATTTCTTTTTATGATAATGCTAAAGATGTTGATTCAGTGGTGAATGATGTTTTAGAAATAATTTAATTATTCAGTTAAATATTTTAGTGTTCCTAATTTGAGCCTCTGAAATTTCATTTAACAATTTTTCAAATAAATGCTTTACAGTTAAAATTTCCTTAACTAAACCTGAACTTTGTCCGGCTTCCAGTTCGCCCTCATTTTCATCACCTTCAAAGATTCCCAGTCGTTCACGTTTACTTCCCAGCAGTTCTTTTAATTTAGTTTCATCCCAGCCCTCTTTCTCTGCAACCAAGGCTAGTTGTGCAAAATCATTTTTCAACATTCTGTACAAGACCAATCTTTTTAAATGCGAGTACAGTACCATCATCTTTGGATTCAACAACTTTCTGCTTGTAATTTTGATGAGCAGAAGATTCGATTGTGGTTGCAAACCTTGTCCCTATTTGAACTCCTTCTGCGCCCAGAGAAAATGATGCGAGTATACCTCTTCCGTCAGCAATTCCTCCGGCGGCAATTACTGGTATTTTAACAGCATCAACGAGTTGAGGAATTAGAGCTAGAGTTGTAGTTTCGTTTATTCCATTATGTCCTCCTGCCTCTACACCTTCACCGACAACAGCATCACATCCTACTTCTTCAGATTTTAACGCATGTTTTACTGATGGAATAACATGAACTACTTTTATATTATTCTCATTAAGTAGTTTTATAAATTTTCCCGGGTGACCAGCAGAAGAGAATACTATTTTTACTTTTTCTTCAATCACAACATTTACTAATTCTTCTGCATCACCTCTGAGTAAAGGAATATTCACTCCAAATGGATTATTGGTTGCCAGCTTACATTTTTGAATGTGTTCTCTTAACAATTCGGGTTTCATCGAACCTGAACCAATTAAACCAAGTCCACCTTCATTGGAAACTGCTGAAGCTAATTTCCAACCCGAAACCCAAACCATTCCTGCCTGGACGATGGGATATTCAATATTAAATAATTCCGTAATTCTTGTCGTAATTTTCATGCTAAATTTTATTTTATTTAATAATTCAAACTGAAAAATAAGCTTGTTTAGCTTGTTATTAAAAACCCCTTTTCCTAAGTTTGTAAGCCTTTTATCAAAAAGCACTTATAAATATTTTCAATTCATAAAGGTAATCTAAAATGTCATTTTTCTTCACATCAGAATCAGTTTCTGAAGGTCATCCGGACAAAGTTTGTGATGCGATATCAGATGGGATACTTGATGCAATTTATGCACAGGATCCGAACGCAAGAGTAGCGTGTGAAACTTTTGTTACTACAGGTTTGGTTTTAGTTGGAGGTGAAATCACAACAAAAGCATACATCGAAGTACCTGATATAGTAAGAGAGACTGTAAAAAAGATTGGCTACACAGAAGCTGAATATAAATTTGATAGTGAATCTTGTTCTGTGCTAAATGCCATTCATTCTCAATCAGCGGATATTGCGATGGGTGTAGATACCGGCGGTGCAGGCGACCAGGGAATTATGTTTGGCTATGCCTGCGATCAAACACCTGAGTTAATGCCAATGCCGATTGTATTTGCTCACAAACTTGTAAAAAAACTTGCTGATATCAGAAAAAGAAATAATGGATTGATGCCTTACTTGCGACCTGATTCAAAATCACAGGTAACAATTGAATACAATGATAATGGAAAACCATTGAGGGTTGATGCAGTTGTTATTTCAACGCAGCATGATGCAAATGCCAAGCAAAGTAAAATAAAATCTGATGTTATAAAAAATGTTATAGAAAAAGTTATTCCTGCAAAATATTTGGATAAGAATACTAAATATTTTGTTAATCCCACTGGAAGATTTGAAATTGGAGGACCACATGGTGACAGTGGTTTAACAGGAAGAAAAATTATTGTTGATACTTATGGTGGCTGGGCTCCACACGGCGGCGGTGCGTTTTCAGGTAAAGATCCTTCAAAAGTTGATAGAAGTGCAACTTATGCAGCGAGGCACATCGCTAAAAATGTAGTTGCAGCAAAACTTGCAAAAGAGTGCCTCGTTCAAATATCTTATGCAATAGGAGTTGCAAAACCAATTTCTGTTTTTGTTGATACAAAAGGTACTGGCGTAATCCCCGATAAAGCTATTTCTAAAATGATTCAAAAAGAAGTTGATCTCACCCCGAAAGAAATAATTTCAAGATTAAAATTGAGAAGACCAATTTATCAGAAGACTTCAGCTTACGGTCACTTTGGAAGAAATGACAAAGACTTTACCTGGGAAAAACTTGATCTTGTTCCTACATTTAAAAAGGTACTTAAAAAAATAGTTTACATGTATTGAACTTTTCATGTATTATTAATTGTTCTGTTACTGTTGATAACTTTAAAGAAATTATATTAAAAAAGTAAAGGATTAAAAATGAGTGAAGTGTTGGATAAGAAAATTGATTTTTCATTAAAATATAAAGTAAAAGATATTTCACTATCTGAGTGGGGACGAAAAGAAATTGAACTTGCAGAAGCTGAAATGCCTGGTTTGATGGCGTTGAGGGAAGAATACAAAGGGAAAAAACCACTTGAAGGTGCTCGAATTGCTGGGTGCCTGCATATGACAATTCAGACTGCAGTTTTAATAGAAACTCTTGTTGAACTTGGTGCTGAAGTCAGATGGTCTTCGTGTAATATTTTTTCAACGCAGGATCATGCGGCTGCTGCTATTGCTGCAGCAGGGGTTCCTGTTTTTGCCTGGAAAGGTATGAACGAAGAAGAATTTAATTGGTGCATTGAACAAACATTATTTTTTGGTGATGAAAGCAAACCTTTGAATTTGATTCTTGATGACGGTGGCGATCTGACAAATATGGTTTTTGACAATTATCCTGAGTTGGCTTCCGGTATAAAAGGATTATCTGAAGAAACCACAACCGGTGTTCATCGTTTATATGATAGAATGAAAAAGGGAACTCTTCCGATGCCGGCAATTAATGTTAATGATTCAGTTACAAAATCTAAATTTGATAACAAATACGGATGCCGTGAATCATTAGTTGATGCAATAAGAAGAGCAACCGATTTAATGCTTGCTGGTAAGGTTGCTGTTGTTGCCGGATTCGGAGACGTTGGTAAAGGTTCAGCCGAATCACTTAAGAATGCAAAAGTAAGAGTAATAGTTACAGAAATAGATCCTATTTGTGCACTCCAGGCCGCAATGGAAGGATACGAAGTTAAAAAAATGATCGAGGCAGTTAAAGAGGCAGATATAGTTGTAACAGCAACAGGAAATAAAAATATTATTTCTGAAAAGCATTTTAAGTTGATGAGGGACAAGACTATCGTTTGTAACATTGGTCACTTCGATAATGAAATTGATATGGCCTGGTTAAACAAGAATTACGGTAAAACAAAAAATACAATTAAACCCCAGGTTGATAAATATACCATTGATGGAAATGATATCATCGTTTTAGCTGAAGGAAGATTAGTTAACTTAGGATGTGCAACGGGTCATCCGTCTTTTGTTATGTCTAACTCTTTTACAAACCAAACACTTGCTCAACTCGAACTTTGGAATCATCCGGAAAGATATGAGAATAAAGTTTACACACTGCCAAAACATCTCGATGAAAAAGTTGCAATGCTTCATCTTAAAAAGATTGGTGTTGAATTGGAAGAGCTAACACAGGATCAGGCTGAGTATATAGGAGTTGAAGTAAAAGGGCCTTTCAAACCTGATTATTACAGGTATTAATTTTTTTTCGGGACAATATGTTTACTTGAAAGGCGGACAAAACTGTTCGCCTTTTTTATTAGAAATTAGTAAGTTTTACTCAGAGTTAAATCAAAAAGATTTTAATTTATAATATGAATACCGATCACAAAAAATTGTTTACCACAACACAGAATTTCGCACTGCTTAGAGAAAAACTTGGAGATTATAAAAGATTACCCACTAAGCAAGAGAGGCGAAAATTTTTAGATTTTCTTGATGATATATATACGGTTTGGAAGAAATCGAATCCTACTATTGATCTTAACCGCCTTGAAGAAAAAGCGAAAGCCAGGAGAGACTTTGTTTACAAACTTGGAATAAGACGTTGACAGAGTTCGAAACTTCTCTTCAGAATTTACATAATTTTTTTTCTGAAAATTCAGTTGAATATGTAATTATTGGGGGAGTAGCAGTGATAATTTATGGAGAGCAACGAAGTACAGATGACATCGATGTTACAGTATTGTGTGAACTTGAACATCTGGATTCTTTTCATAACTTGATGCTTAAGAAATTTACTCCGGCTTTTGAAGGAACGCTGGATTACTTTAAGAGAAATTTTATATTGCCACTCGATGATCCTGCCACTGAATTGAGAATCGATATTGCTGCTGGTTTAACAGAATTTGATAAAAAAGTAATTTCAAGAAGAAGAAGAAAGCTTTTTGGAGAAGTTGAAGTTTATGTTTGTTCTTTAGAGGATTTAATTATTTATAAATTATTTGCAAACAGAGAACAGGATATCGCTGATGTCAAACATTTAATTGAAAAACATCTGAACTCAATAGATAAAAAATACTTACTTGACACTTCACAAAAATTTCTACAACTTGAAAGGGAAGATATTCTTGAAACATTAAACAAATTTCTTCCCAAGTAGATCCTTTAGAGTCATCTCCGACTTTTTAAATATAAACTTCATTATGGCGTTTTTATTTTAAATATACTTTAATTTGTAGTTGTTACTTTCTTTCAAATTTGATAAGTATGATGGCATAAACAGAATTAATAGTATTAAAAATTTAAAACCAAACACATTTCGATAAATTAGTTTGTTGAGCAGTATAAAAATAACACTCGATATCTGGTCAGTATTATTACTCTTTTCAGGACTGCTTGGATTATTTTTAACTATAATATTTGTTACGCAGCGAAGGGGAAATAAGCTGGCAAATATTTTACTAAGTATCCTCCAAATAATAATTGTTCTATTTATATCAGAATATCTTTTTTTTAACACGGGTTTATACAAATCACTCCACGTTCCAATTTTTCTCTTTACACCTCTGATCTTTTTAATAGGTCCTGTTTATTATTTGTATTCATCGGTATTAATTGGCAAAAAACGAAAATTAGTTTTAAAAGATTCCTTTCATCTCATTCCTTTTATACTTTGCCTGATCAACTATCTTGATTACTATGTTACACTTATCTCATTTTACATGGGGAACAAAGCAGGCGAATTTGATTTTATTTTGAATCTCAATGGATACCACTACATGGGTTTGGAAATACTTCAGACCGGAATTTATGTGTTTTTAGTTTATTACCTGTTGAAACAAACTGTAAGTAAAGTAAAAAATCATCTCTCCGGAATTGAGTTAATCAAAATTGACTGGCTTAAAAAGTTGAATACAGTTTTGATTATTTACCTCGTCATCAAATTGTTTGCACTTTATTTCATGATGCAAATAAAATATGAAGTGGAAATTGAATTTGTGCTAACACTCGCTCTTTCGGCAATAATTTATTTTATTGGTTACAGTTCAATAAATATTCCTGAAATATTTTTAGTAGAATCTACTAACGGAAGTCAGCCCAAATATGAGAAATCGGTTTTGACAAATGAACAAATATCCACTATAAAAAATTCTGTTACTCATCTTATGGAAATTGAAAAACCATATTTAAAACCCGATCTCAAACTTTCAGAATTAGCCGGTTTGCTTAATGTTTCCACTAATCATCTGTCACAGTTTCTTAACCAGGAATTGAAAACGAATTTTTATGATTTTGTAAATAATTACAGGACAGAGGAAGCAAAGAAGCGATTAATTGATCCTGAAAATTCAGACCACACAATTCTCTCGATAGCTTTTGATTCTGGATTTAGCAACAAGGCGTCATTCAACCGAATCTTTAAAAAATTTACCGGAACAACCCCATCGAATTTTAACAAGTCCGAACTCTCTTCTTCGAGCGTTTGAAATCAAATTTCACCAAATAATTTTCATAGAAAATGAGGATTGCAGGTAACATCCTTTAGGTTGAGGCGACATCTGAGCTTATTGCTGATATATTGGGCGAAAAAAAATCAGGAGTCAATAATGTTAATCCGTCCGAAAGTTTGTTTTCCCGCAGTTTTAATAATCGTTTTTTTCGTTATTCAACTTACCTCGTATGCACAATACTTTTCGAGAGTCACAAACGCCGGTGCTATTGTTACTGATTCATCACTGAGTGCTGGTTCAAGCTGGAATGATTACAATAATGACGGGTTTCTCGATATGTTCACATCCGAATCACTCGTTCATATGTATAAAAATAATGGTGATGGAACTTTTTCGTCTGTTACAGGAAATATTGTAACAAATCCATTTACAACTCCTTTCGGAACTGTGATGGCAACCTGGGCAGATTATAATAACGATGGATATTTGGATGTTTACCGGGCAAATTTTGGCAGGTTTAGCGGTTCAAATCCGACATCTCCAATCAAAGATATTTTACTTAAAAATGGTGGTCCTCCAAATTATGAAATGACTTTAATTGATTTTGGAAATGACAGCTCATTCAGCACAAATGCAACCTGGGTTGATTATGATAACGATGGCGATGTCGATCTTTTCGTTTTTGGAGGTAGAAATACTCAAAGTTTATTTTATCGGAATGATGGTGGAGATAATTTTACAAGATTGACTTCGCTGCCATTCTTAATCACGACTCCGAACGGTGGGACAGATACCTGGGTTGATTATGATAACGATGGTGATATTGATCTTTACCTCGTTGTTCAGCAAACTCAGAACAAGCTTTACAAATCAATGCTGAAAGAAACTGGTAATCCGGATCTTTTTGAACAAGTTACAAATTCAGGATTGAGCAGTGATGGTTCGGTTTTCGATATAACTGCAAGTTGGGGCGATTACAATAATGATGGGTTCTTTGATGCACATCTTGCAGTTGCTGGAGGAATTGATAAGCTTTTTAAAAACAACGGTGATGGAACCTTTACGAATGTGACTGGAAATCCTATTGTTTCAACTAATATAAATACAAGCTTTGGAGCCTGGGCTGATTTTGATAACGATGGTGATATTGATCTGGTAACTGCTCACGTTGCAAATGGCTCTGGTCAGGGTAGTTCAGATCTTTTCAGAAATGAAGGTAACGGAATATTTGTTAAACTTACGAGTAATGAAGCTGGAGATTTGGTTGGAGCAGTTCCATCACCGCAAGCCGGAAGCTGGGGAGATTATGATAACGACGGTGACATGGATTTTTACATGGTGAATTTTGCGTTACCGAATAATTTTAATGGGGTACCGCAACCGAATTACTTATATAATAATACAATGGGCAATAGTAACAATTGGATCAATATTAAGTGCGAAGGTATATTCTCCAATCGTTCGGCAATTGGAACTGAAGTTAGAGTAAAAGCAAATATCAATGGAAATAGTTTTTGGCAGAAGAAATTTATTTCTGCAGGTGCTCTCGGTAATACTTCCCAGGCTGATCTACGCGCACACTTTGGACTTGGTAATGCAATAGTAGTTGACTCAGTGGTAGTAAAATGGCAATCAGGAATAATTCAAAATGTTGTTGGATTAAATGTTAATGAATTCCACACAATAGTTGAAGATACGACTCTGAGCTCTGTCAAATCAGCTTCAGATATAATTCCTTCAGGATTTAATTTATTTCAGAATTACCCTAATCCATTTAATCCGAATACAACTATAAAATTTAATCTGCCTGAAAATGCACTTGTTCAACTAATAGTTTATGACATACTTGGTAGAAAAATAACAGAGCTAGTAAATGAGGAATTACCTGTGGCAAGCTATACAATTAATTTTGAAGGTGAGAACCTTAGCAGCGGAGTTTATATATATAGATTAACCGCACTCAGAAACGGAAAATCTCTATTTTCTTCTTCAAGGCAAATGCTATTAATGAAATAAGGAAAAATAAAATTATGCAAACCAGAGATTGTATTTTTGTGTAAGCAGGAGATGCTCAGATAATTATACGAAAGATTTTGGATTATTTCATTTAGTAAGTTTGTAGAGTTTTTCTTTTGGCTTATTAATCGAGTGCTAATTAATTTTAACAAAAGAAAGGGAACAGCTATGAAACTCAAATCGTATTTTATTTTGACGTTTGCAGCACTAATAATATCTGCTTGTGAATCCACCGTAACTGAATCCCCAATATCCAATACAGCAAATACGACCCTGGAGTACAGCGGTGGTCTTAATGTAAATTTTGATAAGGATATCTCGGAATTTTTGGAAAGCGTAAAGACAATTCATCAGGAAAATGATTCTTACATACTAGACATACAGTTTAATGTAAAGACTATCGACAAAACTCAAAAACAACAAGCATCCGTACAAATTGATATACCTTTCACTTCTGAGGATGGAATCTTCCCCGTTGGTAATTACATTTTAACAAGTGAACAAATGAAATCAGCTTATGGTAACTACGAGCTGCTTAAAAATAATGGTGATTTTGCACGATACAATTTTGAGGGGTTATCAGCAACTCTTAAAATTGATGAAAGTAATTTGGAGTATATCAAAGGAAGTTTTATTATTAATATGGAGCAACTCTATGGCAAGCGAATGACTGATGGTCAGCTTGAAGATATTATTCTTGATTCTCCGATCAGATTACAGAGCCATTTTAATTTAGAATTTTAGTTCAGGAAATAACCAACAATAAACGGGAGGAGATTGCTATGACTGAATCCGATTCATCACAGTTAAAAAGTTGGACCAGAATCGGTATCGGGGCAGGAATTGTGGCATGTTTTGTTTACCCTATCATGACTTTAGTTGATCTGCCCCGCATACCTCAAATAATACTCGGAGCCAGTTTTGGGCCTGCACTTGTTGTTGCAAGCGTTGCCTTAACTCAGATTTTACAAGCTCGCCGCAAGGCACCTACGATCAAGTTAGCAGCAATTTTTAATTCTGGGGCTGGTGCGTTAGTAACTGCAATGATAATAGTGCAACTTGCAATTATTTACTCGACTGCTCCTCCAATCGAGGGAGAATTGAATGATTTGCTCAGGCATAAAATCTGGGATGTAGTTCTTGGGCTCGACGTTGCGTTTGATATATTCATTGGGATTGGGACATTATTTTTTGCAATTAATCTAATTCGCGATTCACGCTTTGGCAGAATAATAGGCTGGGCTGGTATCTTTGTTTCAATTGTCCCGCTTCTTGGTGCAAACATCTATTATTTCCCTGATCCACCATACGTTCATGGCTTTCCACATGTCGGAATATTTACAGGTCTATGGTATCTTTGGGTTGTTGTTTATATGATCAGATCATTCAAATGGTTTGACGAGCAAACGGATCAAAAATAACCTGAAAGTCAATAAATATTGATTTCAAAATTGCACATACCGTTTTATCCACTAAATCAATTTATTGATCATTTTTTCTATTATACAGGCTTTGAGCCTGAGCACTCGGTTGACAGATTATTACCTGACGGCGATGTTCAATTAATTTTTGACTTTTCTGACAGCCCAAAATTCATTTACGATAATGAAACTCTAAAAGAAATTCAATCTTGCCAAAACGTTTGGTTTGCAGGTTTTAGAACTGAACCAATCACAATCCCATCAGGCAAAGAGAGTGAAATGTTAATTGTTCAATTCAAAAAAGGCAAAGCTTTTCCCTTTATAAGTGAACCAATGCATAATCTTACAAATTACGTAATTGATGCTGATTTAGTTTTAAAAGCAGACATTATGAACATAAGAGAAATTCTTTTAGAAGCAAAGACACCTGAAATAAAATTCTGGTTACTTGAAAATATTCTGTTGAAGTGTTACATCAATCAGTTAGAGGAAAACCCTTTTGTTGATTTCGTCATTTCAAAAATTATTGAATCACCCAATCAAATTAGTATTGGAGAAATTGCGCAAAATACCGGTTATAGTCAAAAGCATATCATAAAATTATTTAAAAATAGTGTGGGTGTTACACCAAAAGATTTTCTAAAAATTATCCGCTTCCAAAAAGCTGTGCAGCAAATTGATATACAACAATCAGTTGATTGGTCGGCAATCTCCTTTGATTGTGGATTTTATGATCAATCTCATTTTATAGCGGATTTTAAATTATACTCCGGATTCACACCAACCGAATACACCAATTTAAAAGGTGATTTTATCAATTATATTCCAATTAAATGATAGGTAAAATTTTTCCTATAATCTGCTAAGTCTTTTAATCACATTCCGGTTTAAAAAAGGAGCAGTATGGAAAATATGTATATCAATCATTGGGCAGTATTAGTCTGTGCATTATTTAATATGTTACTAGGGGCTATTTGGTATTCACCTGCACTATTTTATAATGCCTGGAAAAGAGAAAATAATTTGAAAGATGATCAAATTAAAAAATCAAATCCAGCTAAAATTTATGGAATCAGTTTCTTATTGGCTTATATAATGAGCTATAATCTTGCATTCTTTTTAGGTGATGCAAATACTGACTGGCAATGGGGTTTGACTGCGGGATTTCTTGCAGGTTTTGGATGGGCTGCTGCTATTTTTACTTCAATAGCATTGTTTGAGCAAAAGACATGGAAATATATATTTATAAATGGCGGCTATATTGTTGTCTATTTTACAGTAATTGGTTTAATCTTAGGAATCTGGAGGTAAATGATTATGGCAAAAACATCACAGGATATAGAACAAGAATTTATAAATAATTTAAAATCATCATCAGGAAAAGATCTTATAAGCTGGTTAAAACTCATAAAAAAAAGTGGTATAGAAAAGCGAAATGATATTATTAAATGGTTAAAAACTGAACACAAATTTAGACATATGAATGCAAGTCTTTTAGTTGGCATTTATACCAATAACGGGAAACCTGTTTATGCTAGTGAACAAAACCTATTGGACAATCAATTTGAAAAATATCAGGATATGCGTCCTCTTTTTGACAAACTTCAAAAATCAATTTCAGAGTGGGATGATACTGTAGAGTTTATTACTAAAAAAACCTATGTATCTGTTACAAAAAAGAGAGAATTTGCAGCCATCAACATTAAAAAAGGAGAGTTGCGTTTGGGAATGGATTTAGGGGAAATACCGTTTGATAATTTTGTTGAAAAATCAAAGTTAACCGGACCTATGCCGCGAATATCTCATATGGTTGTTATCAAAAATAATTCAGATATAAGTAAGCGGTTATTTAAATTGTTGGAAACTGCAAACAGAAGAGTAAACCATGAAAAATAATTATTCTGGTGTGAAGATGAAAAAGAAATTGATAAGAATATTTTCAGCAATTCTAATTGCAAATATTATTTTCTCTTGCAATGAAGTTAAAAAGAGTAGCACTGAAATTAATATAAATGACTATGCCATTGTATATAACGTGTTGTTCGATGATGAAAATGACAATTATGAAGTTTTCACTATGAATACGGATGGGACTAATAGAAGGAATGTAACTAATTTGGATGGGGTGGAATGGTCGTACTCATCTTATGGAAATAAATTATTTTTTATTTCAGATAAGGATACATGTCATCGTTGTATGTTTTTGTATATGTCGGATTATCCTGGAAATAATGTTCGGAAGGTAAGTGCTATTAGACTTGCAGATAGCTGGATGGGTTTTAGAAATAATGGAACCGAAATAATTTTTGATCCTCATCCATCTGTAGATTCGGTTTTTTATATAATAGATTTAGAAGGGAATATATTACAAAGGCTAGACACAGGATTACCTTATTCCCACGATCCTGTGTTTATAAATAACGGTGAACAAATAGCATTCAGAGGAGCCCATAAGAAATCGAAAAGAGAAAAAGGTTTTGATGATGAGATCTATATAATAAATTCGGATGGTACAGGCCTTAAAAGATTGACCACGTACCCAAACTCTGACACAACTGCACCTTGGTATGCTTATAAAGTTGGACCGCCCCGCCAGCATCCTACTGAAAAGTTTATAAGCTATACTAGTTTCCAAAATGGTAAGTATAGTTTATTCGGCGTTACACTCGATGGACAAAAACAATGGAAGCTAACGCAGAATGAATTTGGCGAGGTTTATCACGACTGGTCACCTGACGGAAAGTGGTTGGTGACGGACTTTTCGGACCTGGAAGAAGCTCATTATGATATTGGATTGATGAACTGGGAAACAAAAGAATTAAAAGTGCTCACAGATACTACTTATCAATATCAGCAAAGTCCAAATTTTATATTAAAGAAATGAAAACTGTTTTATTATGATATTAAAATATCCTTAAGTGCCTCTTCCAGGTTTTCAAACTTAAATTTATAACCCGAATTCAAAATCTTATCTGCAGATATTCTCTGGCTATCCGTAACGTAATTGCCAAGCTCACCGCTAACAATTCGTAATGCAATTTTAGGAACGGGTAACAATGCTGGTCTGCTTAAGACTTTTCCTAGTGTTCTTAGAAAATTCTTTGTTTGTTACAATTCCCGGTGAGGCTGCATTTATTGCACCGTTAATATTTGCATTGTCAATTGTGTGCATATAGATATCTACTACATCATCAATATGAATCCACGGAAACCATTGCCTGCCATTTCCGAGATAACCACCAAGAAATAATTTAAAAGTTGGTAGTAATTTTTTTAACAAGCCGTCATTCTTATCTAACACCAATCCTGTTCTGATACTTACTCGTTTTACATCGCACTCCTCAACTTTTTCTGCTTCCGTTTCCCAATCTTTACAAAGGTTTGCTAAGAAATCATTTCCCAATTTAAAACTTGTTTCATCAAGAATTTCATCATACCTGTTTCCGTAAATACCGACTGCATTTGCACAAATAAAAACCTTAGGTTTTTTCTCCAGTGATTTAATTGCCTCAACTAAATTTCTTGTGCTAGATCACACGACTTTCATAAGCAATTTTCTTGTACTCCTCATTCCATCTTTTACCGCTTAAGTTTGCACCAGCCAGATGAACAACTGCATCAATTTCATTCAAATATTCTTTCCATTCTTCAGGCTTGTTATAGTCCCACTTGACATACTTATTTACATTGGCTATTTTCTTTTTAGCTTCTTCGGGATTTCGGCTGAAGATTGTTACTTCATCTCCTCTTGCAACTAACTTTTCTACCAATCTTCGACCGATTGAACCAGTTGCGCCGGTGATGACGATTTTTTTCATTTAAATAAATAGACTAATAATAATTAATTCAGTTGTGCTAGAAAATAAAATATTTATTTACGTAAATATGAATTAGGAGAAATATATGAAATCAATATTACAGATAATATTATTTTCAATTCTTTGTAACAATTTATCATTCTCGCAAGTTCAAAATTTAACCAGTGAAGAAACTACAATATCAGGTGGAGCAGAATATGTTCGGCAATTACAGAAGGCTATTCGTGAAGGGAAATCGGATATCTATAGAATCATTAATCCCTCACCCATGTTACCTGTAGAATTTAATTCGACAGATGCAATAACTACTTTTGATGGTCCCAATTTTGACGACAATGCAACATATAATGGAGGTTATGTGTTTATTCCACCAGATCCAATTGGTGTTGCTGGTACGGATAGAGTTATTTCGGTTATTAATTGTCTCATTGAATGCCGTACGAAAGCAGGTAGTCTGCTCTGGATTGATGATCTCGCCGGCTTTTTCTCAATTTTGTCTGTCCCTGCAGGTAATTATACATTCGATCCAAAAGTGATATACGATCAGTACGAAGATCGATTTGTTGTTGTGGATTTGGAACTGGTCGAATCCGGTTCCAATCCTGATCCAGGTAATACTTCCAGAATTTTACTCGCAGTTTCCAAAACAAGCACACCTGGTTCTGCAACATCCACAGATTGGTGGTATCTTGCGATTAGCGCAGAAGAATCGATTGGTGGTTTAGATTATTGGGCTGATTATCCAGGTTTTGCTGTTGATGAAGAAGCTGTATATGTAACAGCAAATATGTTTGTTCATGATCCTTATGTAGGAGGACCTTTATATAATAGACTTTGGATTGTTGATAAAGGAACTTCAAGTGGATTTTATAGCGGCGGGACAGCCTCTTATACAGGTGGTTGGAATTTCCCTTCCCTTCTTTCAGACCCCAATGTTGGAACGCACCAGCCTGCACATGTATTTGGTTCAACTGGCGTAGCATCTGGTGTCGGAACTTTCCTTTTAATGTATGATGGTTTAACTACAGGTGAATTAGGTGGTGTTGAAGCGATTAAAGTAGTGAGAGTTGATGATCCTTTAGGAACACCTACGTTCATTGGTCCCGAGTATGTTTTTCTTGGTAATTTAGAAGATATCGGAGGAAGTTTAGGATTTCCTGCTTTACCCGATGCACCACAATCTGGTTCCGCAATAGCGTATTGAAGTAAATAGCAGAAGAACATTGCATGCAGTTTGGAGAAATAATGAACTCTACGTGACTACCACTATAAATCCAAATTCAGGTCAGATGTAGGACAAACAACTGCACATTGGATACAAATGAACACTTCAACTTTAGGATCAACCAGCTAACTGATCAAGGAAATGTTGGTGGTGAAGATATCGCATCAACTACTTACACCTTTTTTCCTTCAATTGCTGTTAATTCATTGGGTGATGTTATTATATGGTTTTTCAGCTTCTGCATCTTCAATTTTTGCAGGTGCTTATTATGCAGGGCGATTCTCTGGAGATCCGCTTGGTACTGTGAATTCATCTGTAGTTGTAAGAGCAGGATTAGACACATATGTGAGAACATTTGGAACACCAGGAGTTGATAGAAACAGATGGGGAGATTATACAGGTGCAAGTGTTGATCCCACAGATGATGAGTCATTTTGGGTATTCAATGAATATGCAATCACAAGTGGTTCAGGAACACCACCTGATGATGGCAGATGGGGAACAGTTTATGCTAATGTACCTCTTAGTGAATTACCCGTCGAGCTCTCCTCCTTCACTGTAAAAGTTTTAAGATAGTGGGGGAGTTAAGCTTGATTGGCGAACAGAAACGGAAGTTAATAATTATGGGTTTGAGATTGAAAGAAGTCAAATGTCAGATGTCAATCGTCAAACAGAATGGACTAAGCTGGGATTTGTTGAAGGAAATGGAAACAGCAACTCACCAAAAGATTATTCTTTCACTGATCTCAATGCAACATATACGGCAGCTATGCTTACAGACTAAAACAGATTGACACCGACGGACAATTTGAGTATTCACAAATTATTGAAGTTGATGCAGGTAACATTCCAAATGAAATTGTTCTTGAACAGAATTATCCAAATCCCGTTTAATCCGAGCAACAACAATAAAATTTGCATTTGCAGAAACTCAGTCTGCAAAACTAATTGTTTACGATATTCTCGGGAATGAAGTAGCCATTCCATTTAACGGAATCTGCTGAAGGCGGAAAAATTTATGAAGCGGAATTTGACGGTGCCGATCTATCAAGTGGAATTTATTTCTATCGGCTGGAAACAAAAAACAAAGTAGAGAACAGAAAGATGCTGCTTTTAAAGTAATTAGTAGTTAGAAGCTGGTAGATAGAATATGCCCCGATTTTTCGGGGCTTTTTTTATTTGTATATCTTCTTAAAAAGCTAAAAAAGATGAATTAAGTTTCATTTTCAAAATTTTTTCTTCCTTTAACCTTAATTAAATTTTTTAAGATATTCTCATTTTAATTTCATACATTCTTTTTAGGATGATTTTAAAAAAACCGTTTTGAGTGTTCAACATGAATAAAATATTTGCACTTCTTTTAATTCTGTTTACAAATTATCTTCTTGCCCAGAATGTTATAATTGTAGTTATTGACGGTGCGCGATACACAGAAACCTTTGGTGCTGGCAACACTTATATTCCTCATTTGTATGATGACCTTCTTCCAAACGGATATCTTTACAACAATTTTAGAATTGCAGACGAAGGTAAAACGGAAACCAATCCCGGGCACACATCAATGCTTACAGGAACCTGGCAGCAAATTGCGAATGACGGTTCAGAAAGACCTGACAAACCAACTGTTTTTGAATATTTCAGAAAAGAGCTAAGCAGCAGTGTTAACAGAAAATTATGCTATTGCCGGGAAATCCAAATTAAATATTGTTTCTTACAGTACGCATCCTGATTATGGCACTTTATATCAAGCTTCAACCAGTTGTTCCACTTTAACTGACAACCAGGTTTATAATAATTTATTATCTATAATGAATACCTTTCAGCCGAAGTTAATGATTATAAACTTTCCGGATACAGATGTAAAAGGTCACACGGGAGTTTGGGTAGATTATTTAAGTGCTTTAACTAACGCAGATAATTTAGTTTATCAGTTATGGCAGCATATACAGGCAGGTGATTACGGATACACAACAACTAATACAACAATGTTTGTAACAAACGATCACGGCAGGCATGATACTGCGCACGGTGGATTTCAAAATCACGGGGATGACTGTGAAGGCTGTGAACACATTATGTTATTAGCTCTTGGGAGGAATGTAACACCCGGAATAGAAAATTCAGATCTTCATTATCAAATTGATATAGCTCCAACAGTTGGTGATTTATTGGGATTCAGCACTCCGTATGCAGTGGGCGTTAGTCTTTTTGAAGGAAGTAATCCGTTACCCGTTGAGTTGGCTTCATTCTCAGCAATTGTTCTGGATAAAGGAGTCAAATTAAACTGGCGGACTGAGACGGAAGTGAGCAATTATGGATTTGAAGTTGAAAGAAGTCAAATGTCAATAGTCAAAAGTCAAACGGAGTGGGTTAATATTGGTTTTGTGGAGGGAAATGGTAACAGCAATTCACCCAAAGATTATACTTTCACTGATCTTAATGCAAATATAGTAGCTATGCTTACAGGTTAAAACAAATTGACACTGATGGTCAGTTTGAATACTCAAATGTAATTGAAGTTGATGCAGGTAACATTCCAAATGAAATTGTTCTTGAGCAGAATTATCCCAATCCTTTTAATCCGAGTACAACCATAAAATTTGCACTTGAAGAAACCCAGTCTGCAAAACTAATTATTTACGATATTCTCGGGAATGAAGTGGCAGTTACCATTTAACGAAACGGCAGAAGGCGGAAAAATTTATGAAGTTGAATTTAACAGTCATTCCGGCGAAGTCCGGAATCTCTCAAGTGGAATATATTTTTACCGTCTTGAAACAAAAAACAAAGTAGAGAACAGGAAAATGTTGTTATTAAAATAATTATTACGACTAGAATGATTTTTATTTAGATTAAGAATTTAATTACAATCTCGCAGGATTTACGACATGAATTATTGGAAACTTTCAAAGCTTATAATTTTCTATTTTTTATTTCTTCCTCTTTTTTCATTTGCACAATTACCGCAACCTGATCATATAGTTATAGTAATTGAAGAAAACCATGGTTATAATCAAATTATAGGCAGCAATGCCGCTCCTTATATCAACAGTTTAGTTGCTGATACTCTATCAGCACTATTCACTGATTCACACGGAATAACTCACCCAAGTCAGCCTAATTACATATGGTTATTCTCAGGAGATAATCAAGGTGTTACTGATGATAACGTTCCAACTGATACACCTTTTACAGCATTGAATTTTGGCGCAGAACTTCTGAATAAAAGTAAAACATTTGTAGGTTATTCGGAAGATTTACCTTTCACAGGTTTCCAGGGAGCTTCGTATGGAGCTTATGCAAGAAAACATAATCCATGGGTAAACTGGCAAGAATGCCGATTCCAATGAGGTCCCATGGAATTTGAATGAACCTCTCACTGATTTTCCTTCCGATTATAGTTTATTACCGGCGGTATCATTTGTAATTCCAAATCAGAATAATGATATGCACAACGGTAGCGATCGTGCAAAAATAACTGTCGGCGATACATGGCTTCAAAACAACGTCGATGGATATATACAATGGGCAAAGACGAATAACAGTCTGATGATTTTAACTTTTGATGAGGATGATTTTACAAGTTCTAACTGGATACCTACATTGTTTATAGGAGAGATGGTTGAAGATGGTGAATACAACCAGCGTATAAATCATTTAAATATTCTCAGAACTATAGAAGATATGTACGGTTTGAATTATGCAGGCAGTAGTGGTGATTCATCCGCTATTACTAATTGTTGGAAGCAGATTGCGACTTCATTTGAGAATAAAGAAGTTGCCAACAATAAATTTTTACTTGAACAGAATTATCCGAATCCGTTTAATCCAAGTACAACAATAAAATTTGCACTTGCAGAAACTCAGTCTGCAAAACTAATTGTTTACGATATTCTCGGTAATCAGGTAGCAGTTCCTTTTAACGGTATCGCTGAAGGCGGAAAAATTTATGAAGCAGAATTCGACGGTGCTGATCTATCAAGTGGAATATATTTTTACCGTCTGGAAACAAAGAACAGAGTAGAGAACAGAAAGATGTTACTTCTTAAGTAATCCGCCTCAGGTGGACAGAGTATAAGTTTACCACATAAACGAGAGTTTTTATTTCTTTTCAAAATTTAACATAATAACTCTGGCTTCTTTTAAAGAAAATTATTTACGTTTAAAACCAGATAATCGGACTGTTACACTTATACACTTGTCCATAATTACTCTTCTACTGTTTTTTTATAGAAAAAAATCACATAGCTTTTTTAAGCTTAAACTATCTGAGGGTGTTATGAAAGTATTTATTTTACTGTATTTATCTCTATCTGTCAATCTTTTGTTTTCACAAACTTTATTACTGGAAGAGAATTTCGATTATGGAAGCACTGCAACGGATTTAGTAACTGCAAGTTCATCTGTTTGGAGTAATCATAATGGTGGTATTTTAACTGATGATGTTCAGTATCTGACCTCCGGATTAAGTTATGCTGATTATCCTTCTTCTAGTATCGGGGGTTCAGCAAATGTTTCGAATTCAAGGTCTGGTGATGATAATCAAACATTTTCTGCTCAAAGTACAGGAAGTATTTATCTCTCTGCTTTAGTAAATGTTGCAAATGCTACAACTTCTGGTTCCGGTGAATATTTTTTACACTACGGGTACTGGTCCATTTTATGCTCGGTTATATGTACGAAATTCAAGCGCGAATTTGCAATTTGGGATTTCTAAATACAATGAAGGTGCCACATTTTCTGCAACTAATTTTTCATTTAATACTACTTATCTGATTGTAATTAAATACACCTTTTTAAGTGGTACTCAAGATGATCGGGTAGATTTGTGGGTGATAACCTCTGGCGTTCCTTCATCCGAGATTGCCGCAGGAACACCAACAGTTGAAAATGTTACTGCTGCTAATACTGATGCTTCTAGTTTGGGTGCCGTTTCACTTCGAGAAGGTACACAACGCATATTCAGTAACCGTTGATGGTATCAGAATATCTGATTCATGGTCCCAAGCACCGCTCCCCGTTGAACTCTCTTCATTCTCTGCAATTGTTCTGGATAATGCAATCAAACTAAACTGGAGAACTGAAACAGAGGTAAATAATTATGGGTTTGAAATAGAAAGATTGCAAGATTACAAAATTGAAAAATTACAAGATTGGAGTACGTTAGGATTTGTGGAAGGAAACGGAAACAGCAACTCTCCAAAAGATTATTCTTTTATGGATGATGATTTATTAGCAGGGAACTATCAATATCGATTAAAACAGATTGACACAGATGGCAAGTTTGAGTATTCAAAAACTATTGAGGTAAATTTTGGATCACCAAATAAAATTGAATTGAGTCAGAATTACCCGAATCCATTTAATCCGAGCACGACAATTAGTTTTACTCTGCCTCAGTCGGGAAATGTAACGCTTAAAGTTTATAACACTATTGGTCAGCAAGTTGCAGAACTTGTTAATGGTTACAAAGAGGCAGGCATCCATACAATTAATTTTTCCGCTGCTGAATTTAACAGCGGCGTATATTTTTATAGATTAGAAACAGAAAGTTTTTCTGAATTAAAAAAAATGATTCTTGTGAAATAAAATTTGATCTGGTGAGACACACGCTCCTCTGAAACACTTCGAACCTTTCTCAGTCTCGCATCCCTCTTTCAAATAATAATTTGAGGAGGCTAATGAAATGAAAAAGCTGTTAAGATTAAAAATCTTAAAATGCACAATCAAAACATTTTTATAAGAGTTAATTAATAATTCTTATATTTATATTATTATTACATATCAAAAAGAGAGGATAATATGAATAAAAGACTACTTTTATTTATCTCCATATTTCTGGTACCTGGATTCTATTCAACCCTATATTCACAAGAGCACCTTCTTCTAACAGAGGCAACTGTAACACCAAGCTCGTCTGAGTTTCTGGAAATATTTAATCCTACTGGTGCAAATGTAGATTTAACAAATTATTATCTCAGCGATGATAATGATTATGCACTATATCCCGGTACTTTTGGAAATGGGCCCGCTCCTGTTATAGACATATCAGATTTTATCGTACAATTCCCTCTTGGAGAAGTGATCGCAGCCGGACAAATAGTAGTTATAGCTTTTGATGGGGCTGGTTTCTTTGGTGATTTTGGTTTTTCAGCAGATTATGAAATTCGTGGCACTGATCCCGGTACACCGGATATGATTGCATCGAATTTAGGAACTTCGGCAGGTTTAACAAATGGTGGAGAAAATGCTTGCTTGTTTTACTGGGATGGATTATCAGACCTGGTAATGGATGTTGATATGATCAGGATAGGAACCCCAAGCGCAGCGAATGATATTGGGAATAAGACAGGTGTTTCTGTAGATGGACCTGATGCAGATGTAATGACTTCAACTTATTTGGATGATGGATTTACAATGACCCAACAGCCCAGTGCTCCTGGTCCGGGATTTTCAACAAAGCGAATATATCTTGAAGATGCAAATGAAGTTAACAATGGAGGCAACGGAATTACCGGGCATGATGAAACAACAGAAGATATTTTAGTAACCTGGGATACAATCTTCGAAGCTCCTGATCCAGGTATGGTTAGTCCCGGTGTGCTTGTTGATGTGGAAGAACAAATAAATATACCTGTTCATCCTGAGTTGAGCCAGAATTATCCTAATCCATTTAATCCGACTACAACTATAAGATTTACACTTACGCAATCAGGAAACGTAACACTTAAAGTTTATAATACGATTGGTCAGCAGGTTGCAGTACTTTTAAATGGTTACAAAGAAGCTGGGGTTCATACAATTAATTTCAATGCGAAAAACCTGAACACTGGAATCTATATTTATAAACTTGTCGCAAACGGTTTGGTTCAATCAAGAAAAATGATGCTTGTTAAATAATTATTTATTAAATGAGACCCTATGAGGTGTTGAATGAAAGTAATTACATTTCTGTTTATAGCTTGTATTTGTGGCACAGAATATCCGCAGGTTACACAAAAATGGTTAGCCAGGTATGATGGAATACAACACGGCTATGATATGATTTATGATTTAACCGTCGACAATTCAGGAAATGTATATGTTACAGGAAGCAGTCAAAAAAGCGGGGCGGGGCAGGATTATCAAACAATCAAATATAACTCAGAGGGTATTGTTCAATGGACTGCATCTTATAATGATATTTTAAATCTTCACGATCAGGCATATAGTATCGCTGTTGATAATTCAGGAAATGTTTATGTCACAGGAGGAAGTTTTGGTAATGGAACAGAAAGAGACTATTTAACAATAAAATATAATTCTGAAGGTGACACTCTTTGGACCAGGAGATATAACGGACCTGGATTCGATCTTGATGAAGCCATAGCAATAGTACTCGATGACTCTAATAATGTTTATATCACAGGTTATAGCGAAAATGCTGATAACCTGGATTACTTTACTATTAAATACGATTCAACCGGCAATCAAATTTGGGGCGCAAGGTATATCGGAGATGGTAACATATCTGAGAACAGACCTCATGATCTTGTAATAGATGGCAATGGCTATATCTATGTTACGGGAGAAAGCAGCAGCAGTCTAGGTAGTCCCAATCTCGATTCTTACGCAACTATCAAGTACGATCAATCCGGAGATACAGTCTGGACTGCCCGATATCATGGTCCCGGAGTAAATGGCTTGAGCCAGGCTTCTGCACTTGCATTAGATGATAGTGGTAATGTATATGTGACCGGACGAAGTGATCCATCCAGTGCTTTTGGACTTAACTTTGATATTGTAACAGTCAAATATAATTCAGATGGTGATGAACTTTGGGTTGACCGATACAACGGACCCGGCAATAGCTCAGATGCTGGTAACGACGTAGCTCTAGATCCGCATGGAAATATTATTGTAACCGGGTTTAGTGTGGGAACCAGTAGCGCTGATTTATTTACAATTAAATATACCCCTCAAGGAGACACTATATGGACTGCAAGATACAGTGAGCCTACCGGACAGAATTTAGCAAACAAACTTGCTATTGATGAAGCTGGTAATATTTATGTAACAGGTTTCAGCCGTGGCATTTCGAGTTTTCGCGATTTTGTGACGATAAAATATAACTCATCCGGGATGGTTCAATGGATCGAAACTTACAATGGACCCGGGAATGGTGATGATGAAAGTCTTTTGATATGTCTTGACCAATCAGATAATATTTATATTGCTGGAAGCAGCACCGGAAGCGGGACGAATCTTGATTTTGCAATTATAAAATATGTCCCGGATGTTGTAAATATTAACGAAGCGATTTTAAGTGTGAATGAGTTTGCATTAGGACAGAATTATCCAAACCCATTTAATCCGACTACAACTATAAGATTTGCAATTCCTGAATCTGGAAATGTTAAGCTGAAGGTTTATAATATTATTGGTCAGCAAGTAGCCGAACTTGTTAATGGTTACAAAGAAGCTGGGGTTCATACAATTAATTTCAATGCGAAAAACCTGAACACTGGAATCTATATTTATAAACTTGTCGCAAACGGTTTGGTTCAATCAAAAAAAATGATGCTTGTTAAATGATACGTTATTAAATAATTACAGCATCCGAACTTTTCCTCCATCCGTATCCTTTATTACCGAAGTCTAATATTCGATTGCAAATTGATTTTTTCTAACATAATTTTCGTGGGCATAAAAATTGATTTTTGAATCCTTATGACAAAATTATTCAACATATTCTTTAAGTGCTCTCAATTAGAGTAGCAAACAAAAATTATTGGAGACATAGATGCACCTTAATACCTTCCTCCGAATTTCCTTCCTTTTAATTTATTTATTTAGTTTTTATTCATTTGGTCAAACAACTTATACCTGGATTGGTACCAATAATGGATCTTGGGCTACAGCAACAAACTGGTCTCCAACCAGAACTACACCAAACACAAGTGATTTATTAACTTTTAACACTGGAACTACACTAACAATTACATCTGTTCCAACGCAAACCATTGGCAGATTAACAATCTCAAATAATTCAAGTATTACGTTAACCAGTAGTGCTGCGAATAGAATACTTACTGTTGGCAATCAATCAAGTGATGACTTAATAATTACAGCAGGTTCTTCACTCACTGTAGGAACAAACTTGGGTATGACTATAGCTGCAAATGCAACTGCTAATATCAGTGGCATACTTGCAATAAATACTGGTCGAATCTATAATACCAATGGTACATTCAGTTGTTACAACAGTTACAGGCACTGTTGTTAATACAGGAACAATTACTAATGTCACAGCAACTAAGCTTTTATTTAACAACGGTTCAACCTATCAGCATTCTCAAAATGGTGGCGTAATTCCAACAGCAACCTGGAATTTGAATTCAACATGTTCGATTACAGGAGTGGTTGGTACTATACCTATAGGATTAGGACAAGCATTTGGGAATCTAACATGGAATTGTCCCGGTCAAACTGTTTCCACTACACCTACAATCACATATAATATCCAGGGAAATTTAACAATTCAGAATACAGGTTCAGGACAATTTCGGATGGGTACAGGTAGCACTTCAAACAATATTGTTTTAGGCGATTACATTCAATCTAACGGAACTGTAAGAATCAGTGGAGCCACAGCCAGGGTATTATCTGTAGGCGGCAATTTTAATTTAAGTGGTGGCACTATATTAATGTCCGACAATACAACAATCGGAACACTAAATGTCGCTGGTAATTTTGTTCACACTGGTGGAACTATAGATGAATCTTCAACGGGAAGTGGCTCTATAATTTTTAATGGAAATACGAATCAATCTTATACTGGTGGTGGAACAATCTCTAATACAATTAATTTTACTCTTAACAATCCAGCTGGAATCACATTATTAACGTCTGTTAACTTTCCGGCAACACTAACAATGACACAGGGGAATATTGCCTTAAATGGAAATACATTAACACTTGGCACAGGAACAAGCACTGCTACCAGAGGAACTTTAATCTGGACTTCAGGTTTTATGACTGGTAACGGTTCATTCCAGAGATGGTTTTCAATTGCTGCAATTGCCTTAGGAAATGTCACTGGCTTATTCCCAATGGGAAACGGAACCGATAACAGAAATGTTTGGATTAGTGGTAATCCTTCCGCAGGTGGAACAATATCTGTTCAACATACAAATGCTTCCGGAACGACGATCATATCATTTACAGAGAACTCACAGAGCTTTGATAAAAGAACAAATATGAGCTGGAGTTTAGCATCTGCTAACGGATTTACCGGGACTTCATTGCAATTAAGAATTCAGGGATCTGGTATCCCACAAATTAATGCTGTTACCGATTTAAATATCTGTCTCGCTAGCGGTATCGCTGGTGGGACGTATTCAGCACCTGCCGGTAGTACAGCAAATCCTCAGGTAAATCGCACAGGACTATCTCAAACATCATTAGCAAATACTTTTTATTTTGCGGCTACATCAGGCTCACCGCTTCCCGTAGAACTCTCTTCATTCTCTGCAATTGTTTTGGATAATGGCGTAAAGTTAAACTGGAAAACGGAGACGGAGGTAAATAATTATGGGTTTGAAATAGAAAGATTGCAAGATTACAAAATTGAAAAATTACAAGATTGGAGTACGTTAGGATTTGTGGAAGGAAACGGAAACAGCAACTCTCCAAAAAATTATTCTTTTATGGATGATGATTTATTGGCGGGGAAGTATTCTTATCGTTTAAAACAGATTGATACAGATGGGAATTTTGAATACTCAAAAGTTATTGAAGTTAATCTTGATATGCCGGCTAAGTTTGAGTTGAGCCAGAATTATCCTAATCCATTTAATCCGGGTACCACGATTAAATTCACTCTTCCTGAATCAGGGAATGTTAAGCTGATGGTTTATAACATTATTGGTGAGCAAGTAGCAGAACTTGTAAATGGTTTTAAAGAGGCAGGTGTTCATACTATTAATTTCGATGCAGAAAACATTAATAGCGGAATATATTTCTACACTCTTGAAACAGCGAATAACAAAGCGAGCCGCAAAATGATTGTTTTAAAGTAATTGATATTATTCATTCAGAACCAGTTTTACTTATTTAAAATTATTTGTTGTTGTATCTTCAAATAATTCATTCAAATTATCATATTCTTTTCTGTGTGCTAACCTAAACTGCATTGCTGTATAAAGGATACTGCAAATAACCATTATAAACAGGATATATAATATTGTCATTAGATTCCTTTTCTCTGCAAGTTGTAAATATTGGATTAATGAAGTTAATTTTACTTAAAATTCTTATTCAGGATTAAGTAGTAACTGCGCCTGGACAATACTGGCGGGCTCTTCTTTTCTATATACATTTTTGTAATCGTTATTGTTTTCTTCTTGTTCAGGGTTTTGCACAACATGTGTTGCTTCCTTCATAGAATGATAAACTGTGAAGATTGAAGCGATATCCTTATAGATATAACTTCTGGAAAGAAAAGTATCACCTATGATCAATGCTATCGAGCCGCCTTTTGCCTTTATTTTTCGGTAGGCGGAGACCATTGCGCCAAAAAAAGTACTGTCGATATAATCGCAAGAAGTAAGATCAACGATAATCTTTTTATAATCTGAAATATCGTCCAGGAGATTGTGGTTGATTTCCTGCGCTTCGTTAAAAGTTGCCCTTAGAACATCTACTCTTTCTATGGCAATGCCGTTTCTTAAGATTCTGTGAATTGCATTCATATGTTTTGCCTTATTTTTAATAAAGGAACTTGATGAATCCTCACTCCTGATTGAATTTGAAGGTTCGGAAAAGAGGGCGATAATAATTCAACAGAGGATCAAAATTTAATTATTACGGTTCCTTAAATTTTCAACTGTTGTGCCAGTACACTATTGCTGGCGTAAAACGACAATTATTTCGTCTACATTAAATATTATGAGGTTTAGTTTGATTTAAAAGATAGCTACAAGGTGGTAAAAGCAAATTAAAATTTTTGAGCACTACGATTCTTTATTATCTCTGATACCATCGCTACTTTCTCTTACAAAGCATTTATAATAAAATCTTAATCTGTAGAAAGAATTTAAATCTTTACGTTGTTTTTTTTAATGGATTGGTGAAATTTAAAGTAGAGCACCTGAACTATTTATCAGTTTAATGCAGTTAATATAGTTCTTGATTCTCCGGTTTTCGGTCAGCTTGTAGAGAAACAATTAAATGGTTTCATCTTTATAGGAGAAAAACTATGAAATTCAAAGAATCGATTTTTATCAATAAGCCAATTGAGCAGGTTTTTAAATTGTGGGTTGCTGTAGAAAGATACCCGGATTGGGTTGTGCCGGTAATTGAAAGGAAAAAACTTACTGAAGGACCGATGCGCATCGGTACCAAATTTCACGCAATAGATAAATGGCCGGGACGCAAAGCAGAGTTTGATATGGAGATAACTGAGCTCGAACAAAACAAACGTCTTTGTGCAAGATGGTTTAAGCCTATGGAAGGAAACTGGACAAGCCAATTAACCGAAACCAATGAGGGAACAAAACTGGATTTCGAGATAGAAATGAATTTACCGCCGCTGATGAATTTTTTCTCACCGTTACTATTGGGATGGGCAAAGAAACAAAACCAAAAGTTTATGGAAAGTTTTAAACACTTTGTAGAAAACCAGTAAACCTAAAATTTTCTAAATTCAGCATCAAATCCAAAGCTACACAGCTTAAGGATATGAAAAAACAAAACCGAATAAAGCTGGATAAGTGAAAAGTACAGCCAGCCAATTTAGTGTTTTCTTGTTCTCACAAGTAAATCAATCTAAGTTAAATCATCTTTAAGTAATTTCTTCCATTTTTCTGTTCAAACCTTATAATTCCTTCAAAAAAAGCTTAAAAAGAAAACAGTTTCGAATGCCGGAAAAGTCTTGCAATGGCAAAAGAATTGCTAAACAGCAACAGAGGTTATTATTAAAAACTAAGGAGCTATTTAGAATTTGAATAAAAGACTATTTTGTGCATTACTATTATTATTGCCTTTCTTTCAATCGTTTCCGGAAGTTGCATCTCATTTAGTGTTGGCAGAGATATACGGCGGCGGGGGAGATCAAGGCTCTTACTGGACAAATGATTATATCGTGTTATACAATCCAATCGCTATCCCAATTGATTTATCGGACTGGTCGGTACAATACGCCAAGTTTAATGGTTCTTCCTGGGAGGTTACAAATCTTTCTGGCTTAATCCCCGCTTTCGGTTACTATATAATTCAGGAAGGTGGAGGCAATAGAGGCATTGCACCGTTACCATTTACTCCGAATGCAATCGGAAATATTGATATTGATAAGAACAAAGGAAAGGTAGCTCTTGTTAATTCTCAAGCAGCGCTTACTGTATCAAATCCCATCGGTGAACCAAATGTAATTGATTTTGTGGGATATGGTAATGGAACAAATGCATATGAGGGCTCAGGTCCGGCTCCGCAATTAGGTATTACATCGAGTGTAAGAAGATTGGATAACAATGGTAACAACACTTATGGCACAAATGGGAACGGCTGGGATTCAAATGATAATAAATTGGATTTATATTTTGAACCTGATATAGTTACTGTTCCGCCACTTCCTGTTGAGCTTTCATATTTTTCAGCTAAGATTTTTGAAAACGGAATCATTTTATTTTGGAGAACTGAAACCGAAGTAAACAATTATGGGTTTGATGTTGAGAGAACCTCACCCTATCCCTCTCCTTACCAAGGAGAGGGTGGCGAAGCCGGGAGAGGTTGGGTTAGTATCGGCTTTATTGAAGGCAGTGGAAATTCTAACTCTCCAAAAGAGTATTCTTTCTTTGATGACAAAGTATTGGCGGGAACTTATTCCTATCGTTTAAAACAAATTGATACAGATGGTGATTTCGAATATTCAAAAGTAGTTCAGGTTGATTTTAATCTTCCTGAAAATTTTGAATTGTATCAGAACTATCCGAATCCATTTAACCCTTCGACAACAATTTCCTTTTGTCTTCCTCAATCGACGAATGTTAAAGTTTCTGTTTACAATCTTATTGGTGAAAAGATAGATGAGATTGTGAATGGGTTCCTTGATGCCGGTATCCATCAATTTATTTTTGATGCTTCCAACCTTCACAGTGGGATGTATCTTTACAAACTGGAAGCCAGGAATATATCACTAACAAAGAAAATGATATTAATTAAATAATAATTTATTAATACATCTTTGGTGGTTTTGGCTTTTCATCGATAATAATTTTCTTAATCTTTGTAGAGTATATTTTATTAATTATTCTTTATCGGGTTAACTGCCGGATTAATTTTTAGAGATATGAAAAGCAAATTATTACTCATCTTAATATTTCTCTCCTATTATACATTTGCACAGAATGTAATAATCTTAGTAATTGATGGTGCACGTTATACAGAAACATTTGGTTCAGATGGGAAATATATCCCGCATATGTATAACGATCTTGCACCGAACGGAACGATCTTTACAAATTTCAGAATTGCAGATGAAGGAAATACTACAACGAACCCCGGTCAGGCATCAATACTTACAGGAACCTGGCAGCTAATAGCAAATGATGGTTCTGAGAATCCAAATAAACCCACATTATTCGAATATTACCGAAAACAATTATCGACAGAAAAAAGTGATTGTTTTATTGTTGCAGGGAAAAAGAAATTAGCAGCCTTGGCTTATAGTAGTTTTAAAAATTATGGACCGGAGTACGGTGCGGCTACCAGCTGTTTTGATGGAAATGATGATGACGTTTATGATAGCCTTATAACGATAATGGATAAGTATCAGCCAAAATTAATGTTAATAAATTTTCCATCTACCGATAAAGCTGGTCATTCTAATGTTTGGGATGATTATGTGAAAGCAATTACAAATGCTGATCGATTGGTCAATAAATTATGGGGCAAAATTCAGAAAAATCCAAGTTACGCAAACCAAACAACTCTGTTTGTAACAAACGATCATGGCAGGCACACAGATAGTTTTACAAATCATGGTTGTGATTGTGAAGGCTGTGAGCATATTATGTTATTAGCCATTGGCAAAAACATACCCAAAGGGGAAAAAATATCAGAACTACATCAGCAAATTGATATAGCAAACACAGTTGGTAATTTACTAGGGTTCGAAACTCCTTATGCTGAGGGAGATATTCTTTTTACTTCTGATTCCTCCAAATGATGAGAATGAAATGAGATACACCTGTTCTTCTGATTAAATAATTGTTAAATCTTCATTCATTTTTCTGAATTCTTCATTTTCAATTTCAACTCCTTTCATTCTGTTTTATATTTTCATTATTTTAATACCTGAAATCCAGTTCTAATAATCTAAAATCAATAAATCTAATCGAAGGAAGTATATGAAACGAATATATTTACTGTTTCTTTTCTCATTAATTCTTTTACCCTTAGCTTTTTCATTTGGTCAAATTCTCGTGGAGGATTTTAATTATCCTGTCGGGGATTCTTTAACACAACACGGTTGGATATCACACAGTGGCACCGGGTTTCCATTATTTGTCGTAAATGGCAGCCTATCATACACTGGGTATCCATCATCTGGTATCGGTAATTCGACTATTATCGATTGCGGAAGTGGTTCGCGTCAGGACGTTCATGTTGAATTTACGTCTGTTAGTTCTGGCGCAGTGTACGCATCTTTTCTGGTTAAGCTGGACTCGGCTTCCACATCTGGTGAATATTTTTTCCATTTCTCACAGAATCCTTGGTCTAACTTGTTCAGAACAAGAGTTTTTGCGCGAAATGATGGAAGCGGAAACGTTCAGTTTGGTTTAAGCAAAGCAAGCACCTCAACAATCGATTGGACAACAACTACATATTCATTTGGGACCACTTATTTGTTAGTAGCTAAATATGAATATGTTGGTGATCCAACAGGTAGCGATGATGTTGTTAAACTTTACATAAATCCTGACGTGTCTGGTCCTGAACCAGTGACTCCTGATTTAATTAATAGTGATACGAATACAGATATTGAAGTTGGCTCGATCGCATTAAGACAAGGATCAAATCAATTGACACTGACTATTGATGGTATTCGCGTAGCCACAGATTGGGAACTTGTGGTTCCTGTTGAACTTGCTTCTTTCACAGCTGAAGCAATAGACGGAACTGTTATTTTAAACTGGTCAACAGCAACAGAAACAAACAACTCCGGTTTTGAAATACAGAGAAAAGACGGTTCAAATGAATTTACTGAAATCGGATTTATTTCCGGCTATGGAACTACATCGGAAAATAAATCTTATAGATTTGTAGATGGTAATCTTGCTGTAGGCAATTATACATATAGATTAAAGCAGATCGATTTTGATGGAACATTTTCATATTCAAATGAAGTAGATGTTGTAATTTCATCACCGGCACAATTTGAACTTGCGCAAAATTTCCCGAATCCTTTCAATCCAAATACAAAAATTAATTTCAATCTTGCTGTTGACTCAAAAGTAAGTTTAAAGGTATTCAATATTGTTGGGCAGGAAGTCGCAACACTTATAAATTCAAATTTAGTAGCGGGTGTAAATAGTATTAATTTTGATGCATCTGAACTTAATTCTGGCGTCTATTTATATAGACTTGAAGCAACCGGAATCGACGGATCCAATTTCGTAGATATTAAGAAAATGACATTGATAAAATAATCATAATAATTTTATTTAGGCACGGAAACAAATGTTATTAACAAATTGATTGTTTGAATAAATGTAAAAATTTTAGCATCTTACAATACGATTATGTTACCAATCAGTTTGAATTATCATTTAAGAAAAATTAACCAATTCAGATTAACATCTGTATTATTTATTAATCCTAATACTCATATCATAATGGAGGAATTATGAAAAATACCCTACTCATAATGGGAGTTATTATTGGAATGACCGTTCTTAATTACGGCCAATATTCCGGGAAGGATTTAGTTCAAAAACCCACTAGTTTTGAAAATCCTGAAATTGTATACGGCTCACCTTTAGAAGCACCATTAAGTAGTCTTTCAGAATCATTTGAAGATCCAACATTTCCACCTGCTGGGTGGATTACGTTAAATCCTGATGGTGGTACTGGATGGACAAGAATAACAGCTGGCACAACACCTTTCCCCGGTTGGAACGGCGGAACAGTAACAGCCCCTCCTGGCGGGGGAAACGCTGTTGCATTTGCTACCTATACAACTGGTGGAGCCACGTATAATAATCAGTGGCTTGTTACTCCACAAATAACTAATGTCCAAACTGGAGACGAACTTTCATTCTGGATGTGGTTTCCATTTTCCTCTTATGCTGATTCGGTAGATGTACTTATATCTACAACAGGCACAGCAACATCAGATTTTAATGTAATAGTCGATCAATTTTACTTAGCTGTCGGATCAAGTGATACTAGTTGGGCTCAATATAACTATACTCTTACAGATTTTGTCTCTGCTGGATCAGATATATATATTGCTTGGAGAGAACACGTTTCAGATAATTTCAATGATGGTGCTATAGTTTGTGTAGATTTGGTAGAAGTAACTGGCGGTGGTAGCGGCACGATAACTATTGCTGAAGCTATCGAGGACTTAAATATGGATTTCGTTCCTGATAGACTTGGGCAAACTGTTACTGTTGAGGGAGTTGTTTTTTCTCCTAACTACCAAACAACTAACAATTCATTTTATATTCACGATGGCACTGCTGGTACCAGATATTTTTATGTATAGTCCACCTCTTTTTACCTGGGCTTACGGTGATATGTTAACAATAACTGGTGAAGTCTCACAATATAATGGAATGACTGAAATCATTCCTGCTGATTCCACCGGGTGGGTATTCCAGAGTTCAGGTAATCCAACCCCGGATCCAATTGTACTTACACTTGCTCAATATAAAGCAAATCCGGAAATGTATGAAGGGGGTTTGGTTGGATTTGTATCTCTTAACTTAGCAAGCGGAACCTGGCCTGCGATGGGATCAAGTTCTAATCTATCTCTTACTGATGGAATGGATACCGTTGTATTCAGAATAGACTCTGATACAGATATTGATGGACAACCAGAGCCAACCTGGCCTGTTGATGTTATTGGTATTGGAAGCCAATTTGATTCAAGTACGCCTCCCGATGGTGGTTATCAGATATTTCCAAGATACTATGCTTCCGATTTTCTACCAGCAGGTTCTCTTCCTGTAGAACTATCATCATTTACAGCTAGTGCAAACCAGGTTAATGTAACTCTTAACTGGTCAACTGCAACAGAAACCAATAACAATGGTTTTGAAATTCAAAGAAGTACAGAGGGTGAATTCTTCACAATCGGATTCGTTCAAGGAAATGGAACGACAACTGAAATGCATGAATACTCATATGTTGATAGAGATTTAAGTGCTGGAAGTTATAGCTACAGACTTAAACAAATGGATTATAATGGTTCATATTCGTATTCAAGTGTAGTCGATGTTGATGTTTCACCTACACAATTTGAGCTTGCTCAGAATTATCCAAATCCATTCAACCCAAGCACCACAATCAATTTCACAATACCACAGAGTTCAGTCGTAACTTTGAAAGTTTATAATACTTTGGGTCAGGAAGTAAAAACTCTTATAAATGGTAATATGGAATCTGGTGTTCATTCAATATCTTTTGATGCCAGCGATTTAAATAGTGGAATTTATTTCTACAAACTCGAAGCTGGACAATTCTCTGATGTACGAAAGATGACTTTAATTAAGTAATCTTTACTGTCACTATTTTATTGCCCCTCACCTGAGGGGCTTTTTTTATTAATAAAATGCTAACCCGACTGCGGCTCGGTTGATAAAAATAGGCACACTGATTGTAACTGCATTTCAATAATAAATTGATTAATATTCATTTTGAAAAGAGACAAAATAATTAATTATGATTCTGGGATTTGTAAAATTAAACGGTAGAAATAAACTTGAGCGAAACATTCGTCGTGACCATAAAATCAAGAAAATTCTCTTTAATGTCATTTATGGTACTGTAGCATTTCTATTGTTAAACTTAGTTCTATATCTTCTTTCTTCGAATTAGCTGTTCCCACAACTCTTTAATTTATCACAATTTAGATTGAACAACAGGTGGTAATATTTTATATTTGGCCATCTTTTAAGACGAAATATGAATAAAAATAAAGTTTATATAGAGACCTATGGCTGCCAGATGAATCTGGCCGATACTGAAATTGTTTTAGGTATACTTCAACATAATGGCTATTCTGTAACTAAACAGCTTGAAGATGCTGATGTTGTACTTGTAAATACATGTAGTATTAGAGAAAATGCCGAACAAAGAATTTATGGCCGACTTGGGAACTTTAAGACAATTAAAGACCAAAGACCTGATCTGGTTGTTGGTGTCCTTGGTTGTATGGCAGAACGTTTACGATCTGATTTGGTTGATAAGAAAAAAATTGTAGATGTTGTTGTTGGTCCGGATGAATATCGCCGGTTACCTGAACTCATTGATGTTGCATTCAACGGTGATAAAGGTATCGGGGTTAAACTTTCCAAAACAGAAACATATGATGATATTATTCCTCATAGGGAAGATGGTCTGCAAGCCTGGATTTCTGTAATGAGAGGATGTGATAAATTCTGTACATTCTGTGTTGTCCCTTTTACACGTGGAAGGGAACGTAGTCGTACGGTATCATCAGTTGTTGAAGAAGTAAAGCAATTAGCCGATAGAGGTTTCAAAGAAGTAACTCTCCTTGGACAGAATGTTAATTCTTATTTAGATGACGATTCCGCAGATAAGGCAGACTTTGCAGATTTGCTTTCGGCTTGTGCACAAGTTGATGCTACAATGAGAATTCGATTTACAACTTCTCATCCGCAGGATCTTTCTGAAAAGTTACTTTACACAATTGCTCAGTATCCGAACATTTGTAATTACATTCATTTGCCTGTTCAATCGGGTTCAAACAGAATTCTTGAATTGATGAATCGAACCTATACAATTGAGCATTATCTCCAGCTTATTGATAAAGCAAGAAAAATAATTCCGGGAGTAAGTTTTTCAACTGATATAATCTCGGGCTTTCCCACAGAAACTTATGAAGATCATATAATGACACTCGATGTTATGAGAGAGGTAAAATTTGATGGCGCATTTATGTTCAAGTATTCTCCACGTGAAGGTACGAAAGCGTTTAAAATGAATGATGATGTATCTGAAGAAACAAAAACAAAAAGGTTACAGGAAATAATTAATTTACAGCAACAGATATCTTTTGAGTTAAACCAGGAACTAATTGGTAAAGACGAAATAGTTTTGGTTGAAGGATTCAGTAAGAAATCTGACAATTTTTTATCAGGCCGGTCTGACACAAATAAAGTAGTAATTCTACCTGCTGATGAAAATATAAAGGTCGGTGATTACGTAAGAGTAAAAATAAATCGGGCAACTTCAGCAACTTTATTTGGTGATTTCTCAGGTTTCGTAAATTTGGTAAATAATAGCTTATCTTTAACTGGTTGATTTAGTAATTTTAAATATCCGTTTGATAACGGTAAAACTAATGCTAACGCTTAAATTAAAACTCTTTTCATTCCTTATTTTACTCATCGTATTTTACTTTCCCATAATAATATTTTCGCAGGAAGTAGATATAGTCCCTTACTTAAAAGCAATTGAGAATGGAAACATTGTCGAAGCCAAAGCAGCAATTAGCGACTTAAAATCAAAAAATCCCGACGATCCTTCAGTAATGTTTCTAGATGGAGTTCTAAAGGAGAATGGTCAGGAGGCAATTGTTATTTACCAGAATATTGTTGATAATTACCCAAAAAGTAAATATGCAGATGCTTCGCTTTATAGGATATTTTCTTATTACTATGCTCTTGGATTTACGATACAGCTCGTGAAAAATTAAAACAATTGAAATCATCATATCCTGCTTCACCATACATTCAGGTTGCTGATCAAAATATCTCGGTGCTGGAAAAATCCAATGATCAGGAAACTAAACCAAAAACTGTTGAACAAAAACCTGCTGATGAAAATTATAATTTCACAATTCAGGCTGGTGCTTTTACCAATCTAGAAAATGCTAATAATCTCGTTGACGATTTTAAGGGAGCTGGAATATACACTCAACTAGTTGATAAAGTTGTTGGTGGTACAACTTTTCACGTTGTTTACGCTGGTAAGTTTGAAAAGTATGAAGATGCGGAAAGTTTTTTGCGTGTTGTAAACTCTCAGTACAATGTTAATGGAAGTATAGTTTCAATCCCACCTAAGTAATTGTGAAAATAAAATTTATTGGAACCAGCTCAGCTCAAGCCACATTAGCGAGATTTCATTCCTCTTTATTACTCACGACAGACAATTATAATTTGCTGGTTGATGCCGGTGATGGAATTTCTCGTGCTCTTCTATTCAACAAAATTAATTTTAATAAAATAGATGGAATAATTTTAACTCATCTTCACCCGGATCATTTTTCCGGATTACCAGCATTGATAGTCCAAATGAAAATTGCAAACAGAAAGCAACCGCTTGAAATTTTTATTCATCAAAGTTTAAAGACAATAATAGAAAACACCTTACTGAATTCTTATATACTTCCGGAAAGATTAAATTTTCAAATTCATTACAAAACTTTCAACTATGATGAACAACTCACGATTTCAAATAATTTTAGTTTATTAGCAAAAAGAAATTCACATCTTTCAAAGCTTGAAAAATGCACGGCGTATCATCCTACAGTAAAATTGCATAGTTCAAGTTTTTTAATTACTGCAGCAGATAAAAAACTAGTCTACACTTCAGATATTGGTTCCAGTCCGGACTTATTTCTCTTTCAAGAATTTATACCTGACATTTTTATATGTGAATCAATTCATCTGGAACTACCGATTATTTTTAATGAAATCAAAAAAATAGAAGCAGTAAAAATCTATTTAACGCATTATTCTGATGAGGATTTGGAGAGAATAAATGAAATTTTGGCAACCCTTCCAAAAGCTCAAAAAGAAAGAATCAATATTGCGATCGATGGTCTATTCATTGAAATTTGACTGATTTTTAATCATTTCTGCCAATTTTATTCTATTTACACTGAACTGATATTTGGGTATTTTTACGATTGCGACAGTTTGTCATTCAAACCCTAATTTAATTTTAGTGAAAAGAGAAGAATTCAAAAAACAACACGGAATCATAAGTCAGTCCAGTGAAATCAATGACCTGGTTGATGTGGTGATGCAGGTTTCTACTTCAGACATAACAATCCTGATTTATGGTGAGAGCGGAGTTGGTAAAGAAGTTTTTGCAAGAGCAATTCACAATTCAAGCAGAAGAGCCAAGGAAGATATGATTAGCGTGAATTGTGGAGCAATACCGGAAGGAATTCTTGAAAGTGAACTTTTTGGTCATAAGAAAGGTGCCTTCACAGGTGCATTTGAGGGTAGAAAAGGTTACTTTGAGATTGCCGATGGTGGAACCTTATTTCTTGATGAGATTGCTGAGATGCCATTAACAACTCAGGTTAAAGTTTTGCGAGCAATCGAATTTAAAGAGTTTATGAGAATTGGTGCAGAGACAGTAACCAAAGTTGATGTTAGAATAATTGCAGCAACAAATAAAGATTTACAGCAGGAGGTCAACACTAAACGATTCAGAGAAGACCTTTATTTCAGATTAAAGGCAGTCAGTTTGAATATTCCTCCATTAAGAAACAGGAAAGGAGATATTCCATCACTTGTAAATCACTTCCTTGAAAATTATTCTAATGTGAATAATATTACTCCACCAAAAATTACTGATGATGCGATGGATATTTTATTGGATTACAACTGGCCTGGTAATGTTCGTGAACTCAAAAACACAATTGAAACTGCGGTTGCGTTGAACAGAAATGGATCAATTGATGTGGATTCTTTTTTAAGTCTTAATAATCACGGAGAAGAAAATTTTTCTGCAAGAAATCTTCCGGTTTATCTAAGAAAAACACCAGAGGATGCAGATAGAGAAATTCTTTATAGAGCATTATTCGAAATAAAAAAAGATCTCATTGAATTGAAGGATCTTGTAATTCAAACAGGCAGAGAGAGTGTTTTAAAAGGAGAGGAACCAAAAAAGAATCATTTTGCAATGGATATCATCGAACGTGACACAATTAAAGCTGCTCTTGATAAAACACGATGGAATAAAAGAAAAGCATCCAAATTACTCAATATAAGTGAACGAACATTGTACAGAAAAATAAAGCAATATAATTTGACAGAAGAGTGAAATTGATACCAATAAGTAAGAATAAATATAAATTGTTGAGGTGGATCATTCCGATTCTTCTATTAGGAATAATGACTTCAATAAATATTAGCTGTGGCGCTTATTCCTTTACTGGATCATCTGTCCCTAGTCATTTAAAAACTATTTATATTCCTGTTTCGCAAGATAAAAGCCCGGCAGCTATTCCAGGATTGAGAGAATTACTTACTGATAATCTTATTCAAAAATTTATCAATGATAATTCGCTGCAGGTATCTAACGCGACTTCTGCAAATTCCTCGCTTGATTGTGTAATAACTAGCGTCACTGATATTCCATCAATAGTTAGTGCCGGCGAGCAAATTACTTCCAGAAAGTTAACAATAAACGTAAAAGTTGTTTATAAAGATCTTGTTATGAAAAAGACAGTTTTTGACAAAAATTTTTCTGGCTATGGTGACTATGAACCGGCACAGTCTACGAATAAGCGTGAAAATGCAATTGAAATTGCGGTAAACAATATTTCAGAAGATATTCTTCTGGCAGTAGTTTCAGGTTGGTAATAAAAAGGATAATTATATGGACAACATTGTATTAATTGGTTACTTCGTTTCGCTTTCAATACTTTTTATTTTCGGACTTCATGGTTTTGTTCTCCTTTTTTATCACCGGAAGTATAAAGATGTAAATTTCAATTCCTCTAAAGAATTTACCGAAACGCCTTTAGTTACAATTCAATTACCATTGTACAATGAGCTTTATGTAATTGAAAGACTAATTGATAAAGTCTGCGAAATTGAGTATCCAAAAGAAAAGTTGGAAATTCAAGTTCTTGACGACTCAACCGATGAAACGGTAGAAGTTGTTGCCAAAGCGGTTGAAGCCAAGAAGAAGGATGGTTTCAACATAGAACATATTCGAAGAAGTAATAGAGAAGGTTTTAAAGCCGGTGCATTAAAAGAGGGATTAAAAATTGCCAGTGGTGAATTTGTTGCAATATTTGACGCTGATTTTATTCCTCATTCAGATTTTCTTGAGAAAACAATAAAGTTTTTTTTAGATGAAAAAGTAGGAATGGTTCAAACACGCTGGGAACACTTGAATGGAGATCATTCACTGATAACAAGAGCGCAGGCGCTTGCTCTCGATGGTCATTTCGTGATCGAACAAACGGTTAGAAATAAAGCTGGTTTCTTTATTAACTTTAATGGAACTGGCGGTATTTGGAGGAAATCTTGTATTGAAGCTGCCGGTAATTGGCATGCAGATACATTAACTGAAGATCTAGATCTAAGTTACAGAGCTCAACTTATTGGATGGAAGTTTGTATTTCTAAAAGATTTTACGTCACCTGCAGAACTTCCTTCTGAAATTAATGCTTTAAAATCACAGCAATTCCGCTGGACAAAAGGCGCAATAGAAACTGCTAAAAAAATTCTCCCTCTTGTTTGGAATTCAGATATTCCTTTAAGAATTAAACTTTACAGCACATTTCATTTGACGAACAATATTGTTTTCCCGTTCATTCTTCTTGCCGCTATATTAAATGTACCTCTGATATTCGTTAAAAACAGTGGTGGTCACGAACTTTATTTTGCATTTATGTCAATATTCGTTCTAGCCTTCATTAGTTCATTTATGTTTTATCTTTATTCGCAAAAAGATATTCATCCTGATTGGAGAAAAAGAATCGTACTCTTTCCGATTTTTATGGCAGGAAGTATGGGATTCGCACTCAATAATTCCCGTGCAGTGTTTGAAGGGTTGATGAATCGTAAAAGTGAATTTGTAAGAACACCCAAATTTAAATTAACCGGTGAAAAAGATACCTGGGTTGGGAAAAAATATTTGAATAAGAAAATTGGTTTTGCAGTAATTGTTGAATTGATATTAGCATTTTATTGTTTAATTGGTGTAGTATCGAGTATTTATTTTATGGAGATCGCGAGCCTTCCTTTTCAATTGTTATTCTTTATTGGTTTCTCATTCGTTTCAATTACTTCAATAAAGCATGCTTTTGCAAAAAGTACAGCAAAATGATTGTGTGTGAATCGTGGATGAGAAAATAATTTCTAGAGCAAAAATAATTTATGACAGGGATAACAACTCGCCTTTATTCTTGAGAGTAGCGGATGTTCATTTGCGAAATAATGAGTCCCAAGATGCAATTACAATTCTTGAAAGTGGTTTAAAAGTTTTCCGGACCACCCTGTTGCCTTTATACTTTTAAGCAAAGCGCATCATCAGCTTGGAAATAATAAAGCTACTGAATCTTATCTAAAAAAGGTTAGTGATATTTTAAATTCTAGTAACACTTTTAAGTACTACAAGAATGAATTTAAACTTCCGGATAAGCAAATTTCACCATTTGATTCTTCAAGGGGAAATGTATTTATTAATTCGACAGATGAGTTTGATTTAGATGAAGAAGTAGAACAGGTGTCATCAAAGTCAGTAGAAGATAATCTACAACAGATTGCTGAAAAACTTATAAATACAAGACTTGAGAAGAACGATGATCCTCCTTTAAATGAAAATACTCAACAAAAATACAATCCTGACAAAGGAAGGTTGGCTTCAGAAACATTAGCCAACATTTATCTATCACAAAATCAAAAAAATGAAGCCATAAAAATATATGAATTACTTGCTGACCGGGATTCCGATAAAAGGGAATATTTTCTTGAGAAGATCAAAATGTTAAAGTCAGAATAATCAATTCTTTTTATTAGAGTCCCTTAAATATTTCTCATTGATGAAATACCAACTTCCCAATAAAAAATTAGGCAAAAGTTTTTACCAAAGAGAATTGTTAAAAGTTGCCCCCGATTTGCTGGGAAAAATTCTTGTAAAAACTGATAAAAAAAATGTACTTGCTGGAAGAATTGTTGAAGTCGAAGCCTACCACGGTGATGTTGATGAAGCTGCACATTCGTATGGAAGAATGACCAAGCGGACTGAAATTATGTTTGAGGAAGGTGGATATCTTTACGTCTATTTTACGTATGGTGCGCATCATTGTTGCAATGTGGTTACGGGGAGAAAAGGACAAGGAACAGCCGTTTTAATTCGTGCTGTTGAACCTCATACTGGAATTGATATGATGATAAAGAATAGATTTGGAAGAAAACTTAAGAGTGAAAAAGAGAAAATAAATTTAACCAGTGGCCCGGGAAAAATATGTCAAGCATTTGCAATAGAAAAGAAACATTCGGGAACTGATCTTACAAAAAATGAAATATTTATTTTAGACAGTGAAAAAATCAGAAATAAAGAAATAGGTATTTCCAAGAGAATAGGAATTTCAAAATCAGTCGATTTACCCTGGAGATTTTATATAAAAAATAATCCATATTTGTCAAGTAAATGAAATCGCCAGAAAAGATACTAATTGTTAGAACTGATAGAATTGGTGATGTTGTCTTATCCATCCCAATGGCTGAGGCCATTAAAAGAAAATATCCTGATTGCAGGATTACGTACTTCATTAGAGAATACACACAGGCACTGCTGGATGGTAATCCCTTTATTAATGAGATAATAATTGCAGATGAAAGAGAAGGCACCATTTCTTTCGCTAAAAATCTGAAGAAAATTAAGTCGGGGCACTTTGATACCTGTATAGTCGTAAATCCAACTTTTAAAATTACTTTGATAATGTTTTTATCTGGAATTAAGAATAGGATCGGAACAGGTTACAGATGGTATTCAATATTATTTAATAAAAAGCTTTTTGAACATAGGAAATATGGTGATAAACATGAACTTGAATATAATTTAAACCTTCTGGCTAAACTAGGGATAGATGTTAACAATTTAACAAATGAAATAAATTTTCATCTAAAAATTGATAATGAAAGTTCAAACAAAATTGAATCGATCCTCTCTCAAAGAGGATTTAAATCCGGGAATAAAATAATCATTATCCATCCAGGAAGTGGCGGAAGTTCAGTTGATCTTCCGAAGGAAAAATTAATTGATCTTACACGAATGCTTACTAACTTAGAAAATGTTTCCATCATAATTACGGGAAGTAAAAGTGAGTCGAGGTTATGTAAAGAATTTGAAGTTGGTGAATCAGTCATAAATCTTTCCGGGATACTGAATCTGTCGTTATTGAAAGCATTAATTAATAATGCAAATATTTTCATTTCAAATTCAACGGGTCCTATGCATATCGCTGCAGCACTTGGAGTGTACGTCATCGGTTTTTTCCCAAAAATATCAGCCTGTTCACAAAAGAGGTGGGGACCGTATACAGAAAAGAAGACAATCTTTATCCCTACCATTGAATGCAATAACTGTACACGTGAACAATGCGAAAAACTAAACTGTATGAATAGTATTGATATTGGCAGAGTATTTGACGAAACTACGCGAGTATTGAAAATTTCAAAATAATCCGGAGAACTTCAATGTTTTTCAATAAGTGGATGTATGGTTTATTCTTCGTTGTAACATTTAGTTTGTTGATTTTTCCGCAATCTTCTAAACCTAATGAAGAATTCAGGGTTTTAGAAAACCACGCTTTTAAGGAAGGAGAAAAGTTAACGTTCAACCTTAACTATGGTTTCGTTACTGCAGGTGTTGCAGTGATGGAAATTCCAAGAATTAAAAAGATATCAGGTAGAGAAGCTTATCATGTTACATTTGAAGTGAATTCTGTTCCAAGCTTTGATATGTTCTATAAAGTTAGAGATCGTTACGAAACTTATATAGATATTGAGGGATTATTTCCATGGAGGTTTGAACAACACATCAGAGAGGGCGGATATACTCGTGATTTTTCAGCATTTTTTGACCAAAGAAAAGGAATAGCAAAAACTAGTGAAGGCGAATATGATATTCCTATATATGTGAACGATATTGTCTCTGCATTTTATTTTGCGAGAACCTTTGACTATTCAAATATGAAGGTAAACGATTTATTTCACTTGCAGAATTTTTATAAGGATAAAGTTTATGATCTCGATGTAAGATATTTAGGAAAAGAAACCATTGAAGTACCTGCGGGAAAATTTGATTGTATAATTGTTGAACCTTTGGTTAAAGAGGGTGGACTTTTTAAGCATGAAGGGAATATCATTGTATGGCTTACGGATGATGAACTTAAAATGCCTGTAAAAGTAAGAACCAAAATTATCATTGGCTATGTAGAAGCTAAACTTACAGACTTTGAAGGGCTGGCAGGCAAATTAACTTCAAAACACTAAAGATTGTTAAATTTAAATTAATTGAGGAGGCTTATGTCTCCTCTTTTTTTATTAATCACTCCATAATTTGTTAACTTTGCTTAAATCAAATATTCGATATAATCAGAAGATTGAATTGGAAGAATCAAATCAAAATAACAATGAAAATAAACCTGAAGAACCGATTGAGCATTTATCTTTAATTGATTCTTACTCACCATACCCACTAATTTCACCAGTCGCAGCAGCATTTCTTGGGTTGATTGGCGGATTTATATTATATCAGTTTGTTGGTGGGTTAATGACCTTACTCCTTTTCGGATTTGACCTTGAAGCAGCTCCAGTCAATGGCCTGAGGTTTATGACGATAATAGGACAAATACTTTTCATTTTTCTACCCGCTTTATTTTTTAGCAAGTGGATTTATGGAGATATATCAAAAATTATTTCAATCAAACTTCCTCGATGGAAAGAATTATTACTTTTTGTTTTTGGAATAATTATTCTGACTCCACTTCTTCAGAGTTATCTTTACATTCAAAATTATTTCATTGAAAGATGGGCTGAGTCTTCTCAATTTATCAACTCGATCAAATATTTACTTGACTCTTTGAACGAATTAATTGAAAAAACATTTGGCAACCTTATTCACGCAAATAATTTTGCGGAAGTGTTGTTGGTGATTATAACAATTTCAATCGTTCCTGCAATTTGTGAAGAGGTAATGTTCCGGGGTTATATTCAAAGAAGTTTCGAATTTAAGTTAAAACCACAAATGGCGGCATTTCTTACAGCTTTGTTTTTCGCATTATATCATTTTAATCCGTATGGGCTTATACCACTGGCAATAATTGGATTTTATCTTGGATTTGCTGCATATAGTAGTAAGTCATTATTTATCCCAATGGTTTTACATTTCCTTAACAATTTTTTTGCAGTTATACTTTACTTTATCATTGGAGATGATGAATTATTCAAGAGTAATATTTCAGATTCGGAATCGCTTAATGCGAATGTCATTTATTTTTTCATATTACTTTTGATGTTTATTACTGTAATTTTCTTTATAAATAACTATTATAGAAAAATTAAAACTGAACAGGAGGTTTAAATGCCAGTATGTCCAAATTGTAAATATGAATATGTTGAAGGGATTGTGATTTGTCCCGATTGTAATACACCGCTTGTTGATGCGAGTGAACTTAACAACTATGAAGAACTTTCAGAAGATGACTGGGCTCTCGTATACACTTCATTTAACGAGATTGATGTTGATATGCTGAAAGAAAATCTAGAGAGTGCAGGAATATCGGCTTCTATTCTTTCTCAAAAAGATTCGAGTTTTCCGGCACCAGGTGATCTCTCAACTATAAAATTATTTGTAAAGAAGGCTGATGTTTCTCAGGCACTTGATTTTATTCAGACTGTGAAAAAGAAATCGGTGGATTCTGGTCAAGATGACGAGAACTGAAAATTCTAAAAGAGTAATTGTAGCAGTAATTGCAATACCAATAATTCTAATTGCAAGCTACCTGGGTGGAAATTACTTTTTTTTATTTGTTTTAGCTATTAGTCTTTTGTCGTTTTATGAATTCGGTCTTCTTGTTAGGAATAAAGGCTCAAACATTAATCTTCCTTTTGGAGGATTAATTATTTTGCTTTTTCTCCTCAATCAATACAAAAATTTTATTGATATTGAGAGTCTAATTCTGGTGGCATCTTTGTCTTTACTAATAGTTGAACTTTTTCGAAATAAAGGTTCTGCAATATTCAATCTCGGATCGACGTTTCTTGGAATATTTTATATTGGTTTGTTTTCAACTTCCTTAGTTGCTCTGAGGGAATTTTATTCTTCATCAGTTCAGGTTAATGAATATGGTGCTTATCTAATAATATCAATTTTAGCGTCAATATGGATTGGTGATTCAGCTGCTTATTACGGAGGTATTAATTTAGGGAAGCATAAATTATTCCCTCGAGTAAGTCCGAAGAAAAGTTGGGAAGGGGCAATTTTTGGTTTTATATTTTCCGTTGGTGCTTTAATCTTAGCTAAGATGATTTTACTAGATTTTTTAAGTTGGATGAATATCGTGGTAATTGGAATTATTGTGGGAACTATTGGGCAAGTTGGAGATCTGGTTGAGTCTCTGCTCAAAAGAGATTCTGAAGTAAAAGATTCATCTTCTCTGATTCCCGGGCATGGAGGTTTTTTTGACAGATTTGACTCTTTATTATTTTGCGCACCAGCAATTTGGATATATCTTAAATATTTTGGTTGAATTAGATTTTAAAGATGAAAACACGAGAAAAAGTAAGTGTATTAACATTAGGTTGTGCTAAAAACACAGTTGATTCTGAAAGACTTTTAAGGCAGCTTCAACTTAACAATCTCGATCTACGATCAAATCCTTCTGAAGCAGACACAATTATTATTAACACTTGCGGTTTTATTGAAGCAGCAAAAGAAGAATCTATTAATACGATTATGGATACTGTTGCCAGCAAGAATTCTGGAATTACAAAAAGAATTTTTGTTGCAGGTTGTCTTTCACAGCGTTACAAAAATGATCTTCGGAATGAAATACCTGAAGTAGATATGTTTTTCGGCACTGAGGACTATGAGAAAATACTTAAAGAACTTGGCGGCGAATTAAAATATAATCTTCTTGGTGAAAGGGTTATCTCAACTCCTTCGCACACAGCTTATCTGAAAATTTCAGAAGGGTGTGATCATCCTTGTTCATTTTGTGCAATTCCGATAATGAGAGGACTTCATCGATCAAAAACTATTGAAGATCTGGTTTTAGAAACGGAATTCCTGGCAGCCAACAACACAAAGGAATTAGTGCTTATAGCACAGGATACAACCGACTATGGAAAAGATATTTACAATAAAAAAAATATTTCGGAACTTATAGCCAGATTAAGTGAAGTAAAAGGAATCGAATGGATTAGGTTGATGTATGCTTATCCATCGCGATTTCCTGTTGATTTGATTGCCGAAATAAAAAAGAATGAAAAGGTTTGCAAGTATATTGATATTCCATTGCAACACATATCAGATAATATTTTGAAATCTATGAGACGAGGAATTACAGGTAGGCAAACAAGAGAACTGTTATCAAAATTAAGAAAAGAAATTCCGGATTTAGTTTTAAGAACGACTTTCATTGTTGGTTATCCTGGCGAAACTGAAAAAGATTTTGAGGAGTTATATAAATTTGTTAAAGAATATGAATTTGAAAAGATGGGAACATTTACTTATTCAACTGAAGAAAACACTGGAAGTTATACACTTGGCGATCCAATTTCTACCGAGGTAAAAAAAGAACGGCAAAGCAGATTGATGGAACTTCAGAAAGAAATATCAACTGATAAAAACATTAAACTCATTGGCAGGAAACTTAAAGTATTGGTTGAATCAAGAGAAGGAGATTTTTATATTGGTCGTAGTTATAGAGATGCTCCGGAAGTTGATGGTGAGGTTCTCATCGATATAAATGATACTAAAATTATACCCGGCAATTTTTATTCTGTTGAAGTTTATGACACAGATGAGTATGATATTTTTGCAAGAGTAAATTAAAATTCAGGGAATTGAGATGAAAAAAATAATAATTTTTTGTTTGATAATAATTTCGGGGATCAGTTTTGCTCAGGTCGAACATTCTACCCAAAAATCAGAATTGAAAGTAAAATATTACCAGGATTTTCTAAGTTTCAAAGGCAATGATGATAAAACCCGGTTAGATGTTTTTGTTCAGGTGCCATACAATGCTGTTCAATTCGTTAAAACTGGTCAGGGATTTGAGGCTTCTTATTCGCTAACAGTTTCCATATATGATCAGGAAAAGAAAAATTTAATAACCGAAAAAATATGGAATGAGAAGATAGTTGCGATAAGTTTTGAATTAACAACTTCTCCTGAAAACTTTAATCTTGGTCATAGATCCTTTGAACTAGCTCCCGGGATATATACCATTCAGACAGCTTTATTGGACAATGATTCTAAGAATCAATTCAACTCTGAAAATGTTTACCAGGTAAAATCTTTTAATTCAACACCTTCCATGAGTGATATTATGTTGGTTGCAAAGAAAACAGTTGTAGATGGGAATACGAAAATAATTCCAAATGTTTCTAGAAATATTCTCACTGACAAGGACAATCTATCAACATTTTTTGAAATTTATTCTGATACTTCCCGTACTTTATTAGTTGATTACAGTATCCTGGATGAAGAGGAATTAGAAATTAATAAAATAACTAAAGAGGTTCCAGTTAACCAAGGGACCACACAAATTTTTAATAATATTGATTCTTTAGCTCTTAACTTGGGCACATATTATTTGAAAGTTGCTCTACGAGATTCAAGTGGAAAAGAATTTGATCATTCATTAAAATCATTTGTTTCCAGATGGTATGGTGTTCCAGTTTCAATAACCGACTTAGATAAAGCAGTTGATGAAATGATATATATTGCTAACCCGGAAGATATATCTTACATTAATGATGCTGATAATCGTCTGGAAAAAGCAAAGCGGTTCGTTGCATTTTGGGGAAAATATGATACCAATACTTCCGATCAATATAATCCTGTTTTTAATGAGTATTATAACAGAGTTAATATAGCAAATGCAAATTTCACTACTTATGCTCTTGAAGGATGGCGATCGGATAGAGGGATGGTATTCATAATATTGGGGGCTCCCGATAATATAGAAAGACACCCATTTGAATATTATTCAAAACCTTATGAAACCTGGCAATATTATAACCTGAATAGAAGTTTTTTGTTCCAGGATAACACTGGTTTCGGTGATTACAGGCTTTCGCCGGAAACACCTCTTTATGGCGATCTTTATAGATTCAGGTATTAATTATTTTTAGTTGAGACTAAGATAAAGTTTTTAGCAAAGTAAAAATTTGCCGAGATATTTTTTTAACACCTCATACATTTAATCATGGTTCTTACCGTAACAATCAATCCACTTCTTGAAAGAAGATATTATTACTCTGCTCTTGACTTTTCGTCAGTGAATAGGGGAGGAAGACTGAAACTTACAGCCGGAGGGAAGGGTATAAATATTAACAGACAGCTAAATAAATTAGGATTGAAAAATATTGCTCTACTTTTTACAGGTGGGAATAATGGTAAACTCATCCGCGAATCACTTCATAAAGAAAAAATCTACTATTCTGATATTATAACAAAAAATGAAAATAGAGATTCAGCAATAATTATTAATGAATCATCAAAGAAAGTTTATTCTTTCTTTAGAAATGATCCGCAAATTTCAACTTCAGAAGTTGATAATTTTATTCTGAAGATGGAGAAAATGATAGCAACATGTGAAATTGTTGTTTTTTCTGGCAGTTCACCGTGCAAAGAAACTGATGTCATTTTTCCTGAAGGATTCGAGAATAGCAAAAAAGTTTGATAAGATATCAGTCTGCGATACTTATGGTAATCATCTTAAAGAGTGTATTAAAGAATCGCCTACAATAGTTCATAATAACTCAGATGAAATTCACTCGTCGCTTAACATCGAATTGAAAAATGAAAATGAATATTTTACACTGCTGGATTCTTTTTATAGCAAAGGTATAAAACAGACATTTATTACTAACGCTGAAAAGCCATTTTACTCTTCAAATTTTGACTTTCATTATAAGATTACTCTCCCTAAAATTGATACCATAGATTCTACAGGAAGTGGTGATGCATTCACTGCAGGAATTATTTATGGATGGCATCACAAATTAAATTACGAATCTCAACTCCGTTTTGCTTCAGCACTTGGAGTTCTTAATGCACAATCATTGGAAGTTTGTGATATTAGTAACGAAGATGCACTAGCAATAGTTGACCAAATTAAAATCAATTCGGTTGGGAAAAAGATAAAACAAATTCATGATCTGCCAGATTAGAAATATTCTAATTTTTGTGATTTATTTTTCTGTTTTTGCATTTGCACAGAAGATTGATAAAATAGAAGTCAGCAGCACAAAAGTATTTAGTGATGATGAAATTTTGCGATGGGCAGGACTCAACGTTGGACAAAATTATTCTATTGGAATTCTGGACACTTCACTTTCGCGCATTTCATCTGCTTTAAGTTTTAATGGATATTTTAATCCATCTTTTCAAGATTCAAAAGTTGAATTTTCAAGCGATTCTCAAAAAGTTACCCTTCAATTACAAATAGATGAAGGCAAGCCAACTGTAATTAAAAACGTTTATTTTTCATCAACTGACTCCATAAATGCTGAAGACTATATTTCATCTTTCAATTATTTAAAAGGTGAAATCTTTAATCATTATGAAATAGAAAATTTAATTAATAATCTTTTGACCGATCTGGAAAATCAGGGTTTTCCTTTCGCATCAGTTAGAATTCAGTCTGTCTATCTGTATGATGACACAACCGGTGATGACCATCTTGCTGACATATATCTAAGTTTAGATGAGGGAAAGAAAAGCAGTATTGATAAAATTGAAGTGACGGGAAATACTTCAACAAAAGATTATGTCATTGTCAGAGAGTTAAGGATTGAACCAGGAGAAGAATACAATCAGAAAAAAGTTGATAACCTTCCACGAAGACTGAACAAACTCCGTTATTTTGATCCTGTACCCACTCCAAGTTTTTATCTTGATTCACAAAATGAAGGCATACTTCAAATAAAAGTCAAAGAACGAAACACAAATAACTTTGATGGAATAATTGGTTATATCCCACCACAAAATGAGACTGAAACCGGATATGTTACAGGATTGGTGAACATAACACTTAGAAATATTTTCGGAACAGGTCGGGCAGCATCAATCAATTGGGAAAAATTGACTAGAGTTTCCCAGGAATTACAACTTAAATATCTTGAACCGTGGTTATTTGGTTATCCCTTTAATTTAAATGCGCACTTATTTCAGAGAATTCAGGATTCGACATACGTTCAAAGAATAATTGGTGGTGGACTTGAATATCTGGCTACTGAGGATATTTCAGCTAATGCATTTGTTTTATTTGAAACAGTAATCCCAACAGTAAGACAGGTCCCTGTATTTACAGTATACAATTCTTCCAGCATTACAACTGGTGTTGGATTAAAAATAGATTTGAGGGATGATCCACTTGCAACTTTGAATGGATTTATTTTTGAGAATAGTTATTCATACAGTAAAAAAACTATCAACGGTCCTCCAGAATACGTCTCTGAAGGATTGCAGACGGAAATAAATTTACAACGGATTACAGTTGGCTTCGGAGCTTTCTTTGAGATCTTCCCACGAAATGTAGTCGCACTAAAAGTAAATGGTGAAGAGTTGAGCGGACCATTTTTTGAACTAAGTGATCTATGGCGATTTGGTGGAACCAAAACAGTCCGTGGTTATCGTGAAGAACAATTTCTTGCATCTCGATGTGCCTGGACAAATCTTGAATACAGATTAATGCTTTCTTTGAGAACATATATTTTCACATTTTTTGATTCCGGGTACTATTTACTTGAGGAGAATTCTGATATTGGAATTCAAAGAGGTGAGAATTTTATTTTTGGATATGGTTTAGGTATAGCACTTGATACAGCGATTGGGTTATTAGGAGTTAGTTTTGCTTTTGCTGATGGTGATTCTTTTAGTGAAGGAAAAATTCACTTTGGAATTGTTAATGATTTTTAAGCATTATATCACAATAAATAATTGGTAAGAAAAATGTATGAAGTAAAAAAACACTATTCAAATGAAGATATAACTGTGATCTGGAAGCCTGATGTTTGTAAGCATTCGACTAAATGCTGGAAAGCTTCATCAGCTATCTTTAATCCAAAACGGCGACCGTGGATTGATGTTACAGCAGGCACAACTGAGGAAATTATTAAAATTGTTAATAACTGTCCTTCCGGTGCACTCTCTTATGAAAAAAATATAATTCACGAATAAAATGACTGGTCCATTCATTCTGCATTAGAAAAATTAATATAAAAATATTCTTATTCTTTTTTGTAAGTTTCGGCAAAACTCTCAACATCATATTTATTGAATTGATAGAAAAACTTACGGCAGTAATAAATCTTATTCGCCCTTTAAACTTCATTATTACCTTTGTTTCAGTTTTTGTGGCTGCCCTTATCTGCAAACCTGATACGATTCTCACATTAAATCTCACCTTAGCAGCGCTTGCTGCATCATTTGTATTAGCATCTGGTAATGTAATAAATGACATCAAAGATGTTGAAGTTGATAAAATAAACCGTCCAGAACGACCAATACCATCAGGAAAAATTACAAGAACAAATGCATACACTCTTTATATAATATTAGTTTTAATTTCATTCTTTATTTCATTTCTTCTAAATGAAATAGCATCGATAATTATTCTTTTATCAATCGTACTCCTCTATGTTTATTCAAACTACTTGAAACAGATTCCACTTCTTGGAAATATTACAGTATCATTTTTAACTGGATTAGTTTTTATTTACGGAGGAGTTGTGGTTGCAAATCCAACTGCAGCAATTATACCTGCAGTTTTTGCATTTCTAGTTAATTTTATCAGGGAACTAATCAAAGATATGCAGGACATTGAAGGTGATAAGAAAGCGAATGTTGTTACTTTCCCGATAAAATATGGTTTCCAAAAATCAAAAATTCTAATTTTATTCTTTACGATTATGCTAATACTTTTTACCACCTATCCATTCCTTTCAAAGCTTTACAAAATAGAATACTTTATAATTGTAATGGTAATTGTAAATCCGATTTTGATCTATTGTTTGAAAATATTGTTTGAAGTTAATTCAGCCAATAACTTGAAGAAAATTAGTAATCTGTTAAAATTAAGTATGATATTCGGACTCTTAGTTATTTATGTTGGCGTCTGAGAATAAATAGAGGATGAAAGCATTCGATAAAAAATATTTAAATAGAAAAATAAAATATTTAGCTGGAGTTGATGAAGCCGGAAGAGGTCCACTAGCCGGACCTGTTGTAGCAGCTGCTGTTATATTCGATGAGAAAACTGATATTCCTGGTGTGAATGATTCAAAACAATTGACTGAAAGAAAAAGGGAAGAGTTGTTTGAAAAAATTATTATAAATGCCCTGTCATATTCAGTCTCAATTATAAATCACGATATAATTGATGAAGTGAATATTCTAAATGCAACTATGCTTGCTATGGAAAAAGCGGTAAAAAGTTTGAATTTTAAACCAGATTTATTTCTTGTTGACGGGAATAGAATTTTTAATTCTGATATTCCGGTTATTCCAATTGTTAAAGGAGATGGAAAATCATTTTCAATCGCTGCGGCGTCTATTCTAGCCAAGGTTACACGTGATAGGTTAATGAAAGATCTTGCTAATAAATATCCAATCTATTCCTGGGACCAAAATAAAGGCTACCCAACCAGCAAACACAGGGAAATAATTAAAATATATGGTCCTAGTCCGTTTCATCGAAAGTCATTTCTAAAAAATATATTATCCGAACAAGAGATAACTGAATTGGAAATACGAAGATGAAAGTGAAGTAAAATGAATCTTGACAGAAAGGAACTTGCTAAAAGAGGGGAAGACCTTGCCGCTAAAATATTAATTGACAAAGGCTACAAAATAATCGAACGAAATTACAGATTTAGTCATGGTGAAATTGATATCATTGCAACTGACCCGAATGATCAATTCACGGTTTTTGTTGAGGTTAAATCAAGACAAAATTTAGAATTTGGAGCTCCCGAATATGCAATAACAAAGAACAAACAAAGACAGATAAGAAAAGTTGCTGAGCTTTATTTATACGACAAGGAAATTAGAGAATTAGATTGCCGATTTGATGTATTTGCAATTCTTTTTGAAGACCTGAATAATCCTATTGTTAATCACTATGAAAATGCATTTTAGGTAGATTAGTAGATATTCATAATTATAATTCTTAAGTTTTCCGCAGCCTAAAACCTTCGAACTCAAGCGCCGGGTTCAATTTATATTAACAATCATTTTGTATATTTTTACATATATACAATCAATATTTGATGCATAAATTTTGAATAATTTCTTGACACGCGGCAAATTCCTTAACACCACCGAAAACAGATTTAACGAATTCTTTTCAATGATTGGTGGGTTGGGATCTTTTTCTTTGAGATTTCTAAAGGAAGTTTTTATTCCACCATATGAAGCTGATCAAATCAGAAAGCATATGATAGAACTTGGAATGAAAACTCTCCCAATAGTTGGAGTTACCGGATTTATTATTGGATTGGTAATTGCAATGCAGCTCAGTCCTGTTTTAAAAAGATTTGGTGCAGAAGCATTTTTGCCCGGTTCAGTTGGAATCTCGATCGTTCGTGAACTCGGACCTGTTATTTGTGCATTAATATTCGCAGGAAGAGTCAGTTCAGGAATTGGTGCAGAACTCGGTTCAATGAGAGTAACTGAGCAGATAGATGCTATGGAAGTATCCGGCGTTAATCCATTCAGATATCTTGTAGTAACAAGAATTTTTGCAACTACATTTATTCTTCCAATTCTAACAGTTTATGTAATTTTTATTTCTCTCATCGGTGCATATATAGCTGTTGTTCTCGTTCAAAATATGACCTGGGCTTATTATTTGGATCGTGTGATCTTTGCTGTTGAATTTGGTGATGCGATTCCCGGTGTGAGTAAAACATTTGTGTTTGGTTTTATTGTTGGACTCGTTGGTTGTTATAAAGGATATACTACCGAAAACGGAACCGAAGGTGTTGGTAAAGCATCAACAAGTGCAGTGGTTGTTTCTTCTTTATTGATTTTGATTTTTGATATGGTTTTGGTGAAGTTATCTCTCTGGATATGGCCAGTGGTGAAGTAATGGTCGAAATAATAGATTTGCATAAATCCTTTGATGGTAATATTGTATTGGATGGTGTTTCATTTAATGTAGATGAAGCAGAAAATATGGTTGTCTTTGGTAGAAGTGGCACTGGAAAAAGTGTTTTGCTAAAATGTATGATGCGCTTAATGGAACCCGATTCAGGAAATATCAAAATTCAGGGGAAAGATGTATTGAAGTTGGAACTGAAAGAGTTAAATGCACTCAGGAAAAATATTGGATTTCTTTTCCAGGGTGCTGCGTTATATGATTCGATGAGTGTTCGAGAAAACCTTGAATTTCCATTAATCAGAAATTTTAACCTGGATCAAAAAGAAATTGATGAAAGAGTTCATTTTGTTCTGGAAGCTGTTTCATTACTTGAGGCAATTGATAAAATGCCCTCAGAACTTTCTGGCGGAATGAGAAAAAGAATTGGATTGGCTAGATCAATTATAACAAAACCACAACTTATGCTTTATGATGAACCAACTACGGGACTTGATCCAATTACATCAAAAGAAATTAGTGTTCTTATTATTGAGCTACAACATCAGCTCAAAATGACTTCAATTGTTGTTACGCATGATTTACTTTGTGCAAAAATAATAGCCGACAGAGCAATAGTCATTGATGACGGTAAAATAGTTGAAGAAGGAAGTATTAACGATCTTGTCACATCAAAGGATCCATTTATAAAGAATTTTTTCAGCGATGAAATAATCGAAAATAACGGGAGTATAATATGAAAGCCGGGTTATCTGGAGCCAAGCTTGGTATATTTATTTTTATTGGAAGTGCGCTTCTTGTAATTGGAATTTTTATGCTTGGGAACAAGGAGGCATTGTTCAAACCAACTTTTATAGTTAAAGCTTATTTTCATAACATTGAAGGTTTACGAAACGGTGCACCGGTTAAGCTAAGTGGTATTGACGCCGGTGCGGTTCAGGATATTAAAGTTGTCGGAGATACTGTTAGCTCGATAGAAGTTAAGATGAGACTACTTGATGACATACGACATTTTATCACTATTAATACTCAAGCCGAAATTCAGACTGAAGGATTGGTTGGAAATAAATTTGTTTCGCTTAAAGTTGGCGAAGCCGGAGCAGAGCCTATTGAAGATGGAGGAGTAATTCTAGCTAAAGAGCCAGTTAGTTTTGCGGATATTATTCAGGAGACGCAAGGAATTATGGGTTATACTAAAGAAATGACTAGGGATCTTGCTGATATAATTAACAGGATAAACAGAGGTGAAGGGACGATAGGAAAAATATTTACAGATGATGCACTTTATTATGCAGCAACCGATCTGACCAAGTCTGCAGATAAAAGTCTTACTTCTATTACATCTGAACTTCATATAATTACTGATCAGTACAAATCTTTGGGTCAGTCTGTGAAGTCAGCAGTTGAAAATATTAATCGGGTTATAGTTGGTGTTGATACGCTTCTTGCAAACACTGCTAGTGGAAAAGGTGTTCTTGGCTCACTACTGGTTGAAGATACTGCTGCAGATTCAAATTTTAAATCGCTAATGATAAATCTTAAAGAAATATCGGAAGAGTCGAAAAGCGCTGCTACAAGTTTGTCTGAAAATATGGAGGCTTTAAAACACAATTGGTTATTCAAAAGTTACTTTGAAGAACGTGGTTATTGGAGTACTGAGGAGTATGAAAAAGAAATTGACCTTAAAACTGAAGAGTTGAACAAAAAAATTGATTCACTTGATCAAAAAATAGAGGAGTTAAAATCACTGGAATCGTCAAATAAATAGTATTTGAGATAATTTTGACCATTCACTTATGAGCCAAGGTTGACATCAATTGGTAAATATTATAAATTGATTCCAGAATTAATCAGTAACCAAAACTGGAGGCTTCAATGAAAATTGTCAGAATGAATCCACTGAGATCTGATTCCGGGGGAAAAACTGCTGCATTTTTTGATGTTCAAACTGAGGATGGAATTACACTAAAAGGTTTTCGTCTCGTTAATGGCAATAACGGACTTTTCCTATCCTCTCCCGATCAGAAAGGTAAAGATGGTAAATATTATGAAACCGTAATACTTCCTAAAGAAATGAAAAGTGAACTCGAGAAGATGGCAATAGAGGAGTTGAATAAAAACAGTCAATAATGATGAATAGATTTGAAAGATTGTATCTCTGAAGAAGGTATAATGTAAGGGCAAGTCGTTGACTTGCCCTTTCTGATTTTACTTTGCCAGAACCTATTCTACAAAAATTTATTGAAGTAGGACCTGTCCTCTGAAGCTATCCTACACCAAGGTTCCGGATAGTAAACTTTAGCATAGTAGGATCATTTTCTTTGTGATTGAAAAACTTCCAGCATTAAGTTGATAGAAATAAATTCCGCTTACTATGTCAGGACTGTCCGCCAAGGCGGACTGACCTCGGAAAACTGCACTTCATAAACTCCGGGTTGTTTTTCTTCGTTGACAATGTTGCAACTTCGTTGCCAATCACATCGTATAACTCTTAATTTACCATTTGTAGAGACGCATCGCGATGCGTCTCTACGTTTGGAATCTAATATTTATTATTGTTGTAATCGGATTAAACGGATTCGGATAATTCTGATACAGGACAAACTCCTTCGGAGTAAAATCAACTTCAACTTCTATTTCATTTGAGTATTCAAAACTTCCATCAAAATCAATTTGCTTTAGTCGGTATTTGTAAGTCCCGGTTGATATATTTTCATCGATGAAAGGAATAAGATTTCAGGTTCAGTTGTAGTTCCAAATCCCGGAACAAAACCAATTGTTACCCAGTTGCCTACTGCTGACTGCCCACTGCCTACTTGCCTTTCTACCTCAAATCCCGAGTTATTTTTTTCTGTCGCAGTTGTCCAATTTAGTTCAACCGCTTTTTCATTTTGTAATATTGAAGCTGTAAAAGTGGTTAGTTCAACTGGAACTACATCGTAAAAATCTACAATCATTCTTAATTGATTATAAGCTATGGGATTTTCCACTATATAACTTCCTGAATCTGCCATTGGAACATTTATTAATGTTCCGGTAATAATATCCTTCAATACACCTGTAATGTAAGGAGGAAAATCCCAAGTTATAATTATTGTATCTCCGGTACCTGGCTGATATGCAAGTCGCCATTCTTTTTGACCAGTAAAAGGAAATTCTGCATATCTAAAATCTAAATATGAACTTAAACTGCCTGAAAAATTATTTTCTGGTAAAATATATCTTGCTTCAAAAGCTCCAGGAGGAGGAAAAGGTGGCAGAGCAGATTCACCAAGAAGTATATCTATACTATCTGTAGCTATAGAATCCAATCCAAAATATAATACTCTTGGAAACAATGTTTGTCCGTCAGTCACTGTTATTGGCTTAATACCTTAACAGGTGGTTCTTCGATACTGTAGTTTATAACAATGTTTAATTCGTTTAATGTAGTAGGTACAAAAAAACTGTCCTGTCCGGCCATAGGATATAAAGGAGCGCCGCTGAATGGTTCCTGTAGTATACCTGTAATCCCCTCGGGAAGAGACCAATGAATGGTTACACCTAATTGTGAAAGGAATCCTAAGCTGTGGATTCTCGTACCAGTGTATGGTTGTTCTCCAAACCTAAAATCTTTGAAAGTAATTATAGGTTCACCATAGCCGCCTTGACATTCAGGGTACGGTAACTGAAGTACTGCTTCCCATCCTGGTGGTGGGACTGGTGGTAACTGTGATTCTCCTAATTGAGGATCGATACAATTGGTTGCTGTCGAATCTAATCCGATTTCCAGATTTATTGGATAATTTCCAGATTGAAAAGTAATTTGTATAGGGACAGTCAAATCTGGAACTTGTTGTTGACTATATAATAAACTCTGGAGTAATAAAATTAAAAATAGCGTTAACAATTTCATTTTTCCCTCCTGATAAAAAATATTGCAATTAACCGGATAACCCTGTGGTGTGCTTTAGTTTGTGGTCTTCCTAATGGATAGTAACTTAAGTGTGGGATAGGAAGAAATTCAGATTTAATTTGTATTCTCACCGAACTGTTCCTTAATGACACTTTAAAATTTAACCAAAATAAAATAAGAAGCAACCCGTGGTCTATAAGTTTTAGTTGCTGATCACCAAGTATTCTGTGTTCTTTAACCTGAACTTGATTCAGGTTCTCAACCAAATTAAGCTTTAACAAAAGATCCCGAAACAGACTCAGATCCTGAAATAAATTCAGGATGACTTTCAGTCAGTTCGGGATGAGATTCATTTTTCCCCCTCTCACGTATCCAATAAATTCTTAAATTAAAGGTCTGGATTAAAATACAGTATTGTATTATTGATAAATTATTAATTTGTCATTCCGGTCAAGCGAAGCGAAGAACCGGAATCCAATACCAAAGTTTTTTCTGGATTCCGTGTCAAGCACGGAATGACAGCGAACTAGTTTTACTAATGAATAATAACAAAACATCAAAAAATAATAAGCGGATCATAGTTAAAGGTGCACGTGAACACAACCTTAAAAATCTCAGCTTTGAAATTCCCACGAAACAAACTTGGTTGTGTTTACAGGTGTAAGCGGCAGCGGAAAATCTTCTCTTGTCTTTGATACGATTTACGCTGAAGGACAAAGAAGATATGTTGAAAGTCTTTCCTCATATGCTAGACAGTTTTTAGAAAGAATGAATAAACCGGATGTTGATCTCATACAAGGCATCTCTCCGGCTGTTGCAATTGAGCAAAAAACGGTAGCTAGAAATTCTCGTTCAACAGTTGGGACTACCACTGAGGTATATGATTATCTACGACTTCTCTTTGCGAGAATTGGAAAAACAATATGCTTTCAGTGTGGGAAAGAGGTAACCAAAGATACCACTTCAACAGTTTCAGAGTGGCTGGAGAATCAGGAGGAAGGAACAAAGTTTTATCTTGGATTTCCCCTTCACCAACATAAGGGACATACTTTAAAGGAAGAAATTGATCTCTTAAAGAAGAGAGGATTTTTTCGGATTTATTCGGGCAAGAAATTAATAGATTTGAACGAAGAAAAATTTAATGCGAAAAAGAACAGTAATGTTCGTGTTGTCATAGAAAGGTTTAAAATAGAAAAAAGGAAAATAAGAGAAAAATTATCAGACTCAATAGAGGTAACCTTTAAAGAAGGGGAAGATAGACTTGTCATAATAAATGCGGAGAATAACGAAGAAAAAGAATTCAATAAATTTTATGAATGCTGCGGAATAAGATACGAAGAACCTGAACCAAGATTTTTTTCTTTCAATAATCCGTTTGGCGCCTGTCCGGTGTGCCAGGGCTTTAGCAAAACTGTAGGAATTGACATGAACCTTGTCATTCCTGATCCAAACATCAGCATTATGGATGGAGCAATAGTGCCATTTCGTGGTGCAAAGTATAGTTCGTTTTTAAGAGACTTGGTTCAAAATGCAAAAGCATTTAAAATCCCACTCCACGTTCCTTTCAAACAGTTAACTGAAAACCAGGTTGAACTTGTTAAAAAAGGATTTGGTACTTATCTTGGAATCAATGGGTTCTTTGAAAAACTGGAGCAAAAAACTTATAAAATGCATGTTCGTGTGATGCTAAGTCGATTCCGTGGTTATACAATTTGTAAAGCGTGTAAAGGCTCAAGATTAAGAAGGGAAGCATTGCAAGTTAAAATTGATAGCAAATCTATTCATGATATTGTTGCTCTCCCGATTGAACATTCATTAAAGTTTTTTCAAGATTTGAAACTTTCTGATTATGATTTGCTTATTGGGGATAGAATCCTAAATGAAATTGTAAAGAGATTAAAATTCTTAAACGATGTTGGAATTGGATATCTGACAATGGATAGATTAAGCAGCACACTTTCGGGTGGGGAAACACAAAGAATTAATTTGGCTACTTCACTTGGCTCTTCATTAGTGGGGACACTTTATGTATTGGATGAACCCACAATTGGGCTGCATTCCAGGGATAACAACAGATTAATAAGCTTATTAAAAAATCTTCGCGATATTGGAAATACTGTAATTGTTGTTGAACATGATCCGGAGATGATGCAGAACGCAGATTTAATTTTTGATATGGGCCCAAAAGCTGGCACAAATGGCGGTGACATTGTAGCTAAAGGAACAGTTAGTGAAATAATGAATAGTGATAACTCACTAACTGGAAAATATCTTTCTGGAAAGATGAAAATTCCGGTTCCTAAAAAAAGGATTACGAAGAAGACCAAGTCCATTGAAATAGTCAGTGCAAAAGAGAACAATCTAAAAAATATTAGTGTTGAAATTCCGCTGAATAGATTTGTTGTGATAACTGGAGTTAGTGGTTCAGGTAAAAGTACTTTGATTCATGATGTTCTTTATGCAGGGGTAGCGAAATATTTTGGTATGGCACCACAACACGTTGGCAAATTTGATGATATTAGTGGTACAAAATTCATCGATGGAATCGAGATAGTTGATCAATCACCAATTGGTAAATCTCCAAGATCAAATCCAATTAGTTATGTTAAGGCTTTCGAACATATCAGAGAACTTTTTGCATCAACTCATCAGGCCAAAGCGCGGGGTTATAAACCAGGATATTTTTCTTTCAATGTTCCCGGCGGAAGATGCGAAACCTGTCAGGGAGACGGATTTATAAAAGTTGAAATGCAATTCCTAGCTGATCTTTATCTTACCTGTGATGATTGCGAAGGAACCAGATATAAAAAAGAAACCAGGGAAATTACTTATCATGGCAAAAATCTTGTTGATGTTCTCGAAATGACAGTTGATGAAGCTTTGAAATTTTTTAAAGGTCATAGAAAAATTGAGAAAATTCTACAGGTGCTTTCTGATGTTGGATTAGGTTATATTAAACTTGGTCAACCTTCGAACACACTTTCTGGTGGAGAAGCACAACGAGTCAAACTGGCTTCACATCTTGCAGCAAGTAAAGAAAATAAGCATACGCTCTTCATATTTGATGAGCCAACAACCGGGCTTCATTTTGACGATATTTCAAAATTGCTAAACTGTTTTAATTTGCTTGTTGAAAGAAATAATTCTGTTGTGATTATCGAACACAATCTTAGATGTAATAAAATGTGCTGACTACATTATTGATCTAGGACCTGAAGCGGGAGAAAAGGGAGGGGAAGTAGTTGCAACTAGGGACACCCGAAGAAATTATTGAAGTTGAAAATTCCTGGACAGGCAAATATTTGAAAGAATTATTTGAATTGAACCTGGCTTAGCTTTAAAATAACTAAATATTGTTCATTAAAATTTTTACGACTACTTTACCAATCGACCTACCTTTCTGAAAATAGTTTAATGCCTCTTTCAGATGATTGAAGGAAAATACTTTCCCGATATGAGGTTTTTCCAGATTCATCACGAGAACCTCTTCTGCCATTACTCTTAATTCATCTGGTTTGTCCCACAAATAAATAAGGTTAAATCCCATAATAGATTTATTTGTGTTTGAAAGAGAAAGTGGATCAACTCGAGGTCGAGATAAAAATTTAGGAATTATTTTGAATAAGTTTGGTCTTGGATGAGTGCGTCATAAACTGTGAACCACCATAAATCATTATCCTTCCTGAAGGAGCTAATAAATCGAAACTATGACTGAAAATTTTCCCACCTATGGATTCAAGAACCAGATTCAGTTTTCTTTCACCCAAAGCACTTTGTAACTGTTTTTGAAAATTTTCTTTTCTAACTATAACCTCATCGTAACCCTCGTTAATTACAAAGTTTCTTTTTGATTCAGAACCAATTGTTCCGATTGTAAATGCATCAAATTTTTTTGCGATCCTGTTTGCATAAATACCAACTCCTCCGGCAGCACTATGAATTAGTACCTGTGTAATTGTTTTTTATGTTACCAAGTGATACTAAAGAATAATATGCAGTAAGTGATTGGACAATGAAAGAAGCACCTTCCTCAAAACTCCAATCCTCTGGCAATTTTAAAATGTAGCGATAATCAATATTTAGGTGAGTTGTGTAAGCCCCAAATCTTATAGCCCCCATAATTTTATCACCAACATTAAAACCATTTACATCCTTACCCTTCGCAACAATAGTTCCAGCATATTCCAATCCGGGGATAAAACTTTCTTTTGGCGTGGCACTGTAGAGCCCATGTATCGCAAATAAATCAGCAAAGTTTAATCCTATCGCTTTTACTTCTACTGTTACTTCATTATTTGCCGGTTCTGCTAGAATTTCTTCGAATAATTTAATATCGTTAATTGAACCTGCTTTATTTAATCGGTATGATCTTCTTTTCATTATACTTTGCAAAAAGTTTTTAATTATTTTGGAAATGAAATATAAATTTATTCTGAGATAAATATTCCAAAATAAGTGAAAGTATGATATGAAACGAAATTTTATATTTACTATTTTATCTGCTAATCTTGTTACCATTTTCAGCCTTTCCACAGTCCTTTTACTATGGAATCGATTTTGATTCTGTAAAGGCTCAAAAGTTTGATATGGGTAAAATGTGGACTTTTGAACATCCTCCCCTTAATTATTTTGAAGAAACTTACAATTTCAAACCAACGAACGAATGGCTTAATAAGGTTCAAAAATCAGCACTTAAATTTGGAAACGGTTGTTCTGCTTCTTTTATTTCTGAAGATGGACTGATAATGACAAACCATCATTGTATTAGATCTTTGTTGCGGGATTTAAGTAATGACACGTTGGATCTATTAAAGTACAAATTTTATGCTGAAAATCAGGAAGAAGAGTTAAAGATTCCTGGATTATTTGTGCGACAATTGATGTTGATAGAAGATGTTACTGATGAAGTCAAAATGGCAATGAATACAGTTGTTTCTGATTCCGAAAAAGTAGCAGTGAAAAATCAAAAAATTGATGAGATAAAAACCAGATACAACGAAATAAATCCTGAGCTAAGTTATGAAGTCATCTCTTTGTATTATGGCGGAAAATTTTCTTTATATGGGTATAAAAAATACACTGATATAAGATTAGTCTTCGTCCCTGAACTTATTGTTTCCAAACTTGGTGGTGATTATGATAATTTTACGTATCCTCGTTACGGTCTGGATTGTGCTTTTCTACGTGCTTATGAGGATGATAAACCAATAAAAACAGATTATTATTTTAAATGGAGTTCAGAAACTGTTTACGAGGATGAGTCGGTATTTGTAGTTGGAAACCCGGGTAGCACAAACAGATTATATACCATTGCTCAACTTGAATATTTAAGAGATTACAGATACGGATTGCAAACACCGATGCGAAAAGAACTTTATGAAGCCTACTATGATTTAGTGCTTCAGTCAAATGCAGAGGATATGAAGCTGGTTGTCACTTTGTTTAATGTTGGCAACGGATTAAAGGTATATGAATCAACATACCTAGCACTTCAAGATCCCTATTTTATGGCGAGAAAAAAGGATTTCGAGAATAAATTTAAGCAAGCGATATATTGTGATCCTGATCTAACTATGAAATATGGAGATCTCTGGAAGAAAATTGCTGATAATAGAGAACAAGCATCAAAAATTGCAAAAGAATTATATGCCTTAACATTAAGTAGAACTTATTCTCCGGCATACCTTTTTATTGCGAACGATTTAATCAAGCTTGCGGAACAACTTGAACTTCCTGTGGATGAAAGAAATGAAAATTATAAAGGTGAGAAACTGGATAGTACAATCAATAATATCTTCCCAAAAGATTTTAATAGAGGTTTGGAGGATAAAAAACTTATAGTTCAACTAAAAGTATTGCAAAATAATCTTTCTCCTGATAATAAATTAATTCAAAATTTATTTATGGGAATGGACTTTAATTTGGCTGCAGAAAATATCTTGTCTAGATCATCTATAACTACAAAAGAAAATGTTATTAAACTTGCCAAGGCTAGGTCCCGATTCAATATTAAATTCTAATGATCCATTTATTAAATTCATTTTAGATACCAGTGAGAGATTGGAGGAGTTGCAAGCAATCGATAAGAAATTGGATGATTCAGATGCAATAAACAATCAACTTCTCGGTGAAGCATTTTACGAAATTTTTGGTGATTCTATTCCACCTGATGCAACCGGGACGCTTCGTATTTCAGATGGAATAATAAAAGGATATGATTACAACGGAACACGAGCTCCAATCAAAACAACTTTTTATGGTTCTCTGGACAGATACTATTCATTTAATAAAAAATTTCCATTCAACTTACCCGATTACTGGCAAAATCTGCCTGAGGATTTTGATCTCTCAACCACACTGGATTTTGTAAGTACTTGCGATATTATTGGTGGGAATTCTGGAAGTCCAACGATAAATACTAACGCAGAAATTGTAGGTTTGGCTTTTGACGGAAATATGGAAAGTCATTCAGGAAGATATATATATACTACTGAGGCGAACAGAACAGTCAGTGTAAGTGCAGAAGGAATGATTGAAGCTATTAAGGATCTTTATCAGGCTAAAGGACTTGCCTCTGAAATAATAAATGGTAAAAAGGATTAACATAGGGATGATAGAATGTCATTAACTTATTCAAATTATTTGAAGCTAAATAAATTGCTCCACATTCAGGATTGTCTTTCACCAGACCATGATGAAATGCTGTTCATTATTATTCATCAAACATATGAACTGTGGTTTAAGGAAATACTACATGAAATTGATTACCTTAAACAGCTTCTGCTTCAAAATGATTTACCAAGATCTCTACATACGCTAAAAAGAATTCTGACAATTCTAAAAGTGCTGGTACATCAAACAGATATACTTGAAACAATGACACCACTGGAGTTCATAACGTTTCGGGACAGGCTTGAGTCTGCAAGCGGATTTCAATCATTCCAATTTCGTGAACTGGAATTTGTACTTGGACAAAAAAATGAGCAAATTTTAAATCGTTTTGATGAACTGGATGAGGAGAAACAAAAGCTGCAAAAAAGATTTGAACAAAAATCTTTGTGGCAAATATTCCTCGAATTTCTAAAACTTAATGGCTATAAAATTACAGATGAATTAATTCAATCCGGTAAGAATAAAGAATCGTCCGAATTAAAAGAAATATTGCTAAATATTTATAATGAAAATTATATGATTGCACAGTTCTGCGAATTGCTTCTTGATCTTGATGAAGGATTTCAGGAATGGAGATACCGGCACGTAAAAATGGTTGAACGAACAATAGGCACTAAACAAGGTACTGGCGGTTCTGATGGAGTAAAATATTTAATGAAGACTTTATCGATAAAGTTTTTTCCACTGCTCTGGGAAATCAGGAAGGATTTTAGCAAATGATATTTAAATCTGAGGACCTTTATAATTCTCCAAATAAACTATCCCAGTATTATTCAAAATTTAAAGTTCAGGAAAGATTACTCTTTACCGGTCATTCTCATCAGGCGTGGCCGGACTGCGGATTTGAAGCTCAACAGGAAGCCTGGAGTGATGCGGCAGATTTGGTTGATGATAAATGGGAAAAAGCATTTGAAAAAGCTGAAGAGGTAAGGAATGGCTACTTAAGATTATTGAATGATGAATCCGGTAATATTACTATAGCGCCAAACACCCATGATTTGATTATTAAATTACTTTCTGCCTTTCAATTGAAGGATAGACCGAGGATTATAACCACAGACGGTGAGTTTCACTCAATTCGTCGCCAACTGGATCGTTTAAGTGAAGAAGACATTGAAATAATAAAGATTCCTTCTCAACCTGTTTCTGAAGTCGTTGAGAAAATAATTAAATCAAGCAATGAAAAAACTGTTGCAATTTATGTCTCATCTGTATTTTTCAATTCCGGAATAATTTTGCCCGGATTAAAAGAACTTGCCGAATTCTGTAATGAGAAAGAAATTACACTTGTGCTAGATGCATATCATCATCTAAATATTGTTCCCTTTTCAGTGGAAGCAAATAAATTGCAGAATGCATTCATTACTGGAGGTGGTTACAAGTACCTGTCAACTGGGTGAGGGGAATGCCTTTCTGAGGTCTCCAAAAGATTGTGAAATGCGTCCAGTAATCACTGGATGGTATAGTGAGTTCACAGCACTTTCATCAAAAAAGAAAGCTGGTGAAATATTATACGGTCAGAAGGGAGACATATTTGCCGGTGCGACTTATGATCCGACGAGTAATTACCGCGGTGCAAGAGTATTTAAGTTTTTTAATGAGATGAATCTTACACCGGAATTTTTAAGAGAGGTCAGTCAGCATCAAATTGGATTAATGATTGAAGAATTTGATAAACTTGATTTGAATCCTAAGATAATTAAAAGAGATAAGTCTATATCTTTAGAAAACATTGCAGGATTCCTAGTACTTCACACTGACTCAGCTGCAGAAATAAATAAACAGTTAAAAGAAAAAAATGTATGGACAGACTTTCGTGGAAATGTTCTGCGTTTTGGACCTGCGCCTTATATCTCTGATGAGCAGATAAAAGAGGCTTTAAAGATATTAGAAGAAGTCATAAATAATTTTCATTAAAAAATCTTCTACATGACAGTTCAGGTAGAATTATTTCAACAAATAATAATGCCAATTTTGAAATCAACGTTTTACATTTAATGAGAGGTGTTTCAACATTCGCACGGAAGTTTGAAATAAAAATAAAGTATTGGAGGAAAAGTGAGACCAGAACCGGGTGATTATGCACCATATTATGAAAATTACATTAAACTTGTTGAAGGTGAAGACATACTTAGGATACTCAACGAGCAGAGTAAGAAAACTCAGGATGTATTGAATTCATTCTCCGAACACAAGGGGAATTACAGGTACTCAGATAGCAAGTGGACGGTTAAGGAGGTGGTTGGTCATTTACTTGATTCTGAAAGGGTCTTTGCTTACCGGGCATTGTGTATCGCACGAGGGGAGAAAAAATCATTACCAGGTTATGAGCAGGATGATTATGTAAAAGATGGTAATTTTAACAGGCGTGAATTATTTGATTTAAATTATGAGTTCCGACTACTTCGGGAATCAAACCTTCTTTTATTCCGAAGCTTCACACCGGAAATGTTGAGAAAACGAGGATTTGCCAGTGAGACTTCAGTAACTGTTTTGGCAATTCTATATATAATTGCGGGACACGAGAAACATCATATGAAGGTTCTTAGAGAAAAGTATATGTAAATAAATTTAAGGACGGATAATTTCTTTTATTATTCGATCTGTTGTTCCAACATTTTTGTTCACAAATTCAAAAGACTTATTACCAACAACTTGCATTAACGTTTCATCAGAAAACAATTTTCTTAATGTTTTGTAAAATATTTTTTTATCATTGATTAAAATCCCACCTCCGGCTTCAAGTAAATTTTTTGCTTCTTGTGAATTATCAATTTTTGGCCCGAACAAAACTGGGATTCCATAAACTGCAGCTTCGAGAACATTGTGAACGTTTATTTTGAAACTACCTCCAATGAAAGCGACGTTTGCATAGCTGTAAAGAATTGATAAAATACCAATCGAATCCACAATAATAATCTTTTCATTATTATAATTGTTGATATTGGATAGTCTTAGAAATGATGCCTGACCGGAGAATTCATTTTCCAATTTTTCTAAATTCAGTATAGTAGGCTCGTGCGGCGCAATAATCATTAGTGCACGTTCATCAAATTTTAATAATTTCAGGAAAGAAGGAATTAAAACATCTTCATCCTGCTGCCAGGTACTGCCTGCTACCAATACATTCTTGTTAATCAAGATTTCTTTGTTAATAATTTTACTTTCTCTTGACGCAAGGCTTCTGCTGTAAACCCTATCAAATCTTGTATCACCAACAACTTTTATTTGAACATTTTTACATTTAAAATTTTAAAACCTTCTGCATCTTCTTCTGATACAGTTAAGATTTTTGTAAAATCATCGAACAGATATTTATGAAATGATCTTAACAGAGGGAATTTGCGGGGTGAATTTCTTTTCATTGTTGCGTCAACTAGCAAAATAGGGATTCGTTTTTGTCTTAATGTCCAGATATGATTTGGCCAGATATCATAGCGCATGAAGACAGCCATACTCGGCGCTATTATCTCAATGAATCTCTTTGCACGCCATTTCGAATCAAATGGGAGGTAGGTTATAATGTCAGCATATGGATATTTTTTTGAATTCTCATAACCTGATGGTGAAAAAAAACTAACAACGATGCTTACATTCGTTTCTTTTTTTAGTTTCTCGATGATAGGTTTAGCCTGTTCAAATTCCCCAAGAGACGAGGAATGGAACCATATAATTATTTTTGATGTATCCAGACTTAGTTGGTTTAATATCAAATCTTCAAATATTCTTTTTCTTCCGGATATACCAGTACGAATCTTTTTTTTGAACAGAGAGACAATTACCAGTATCAGGTAAAGAATAGGTATGAAGAATAGATTATAGAATATTCGCCAGAGACTTTTCATTACGAAATCAGTAGCCTCTTTAAACTATTGAATGCCAAATCTGGTGAAATCTCATTCATACACTTGAAATGTTTTAGTGGGCAGGATTTTCTTCCGATGTGTGTGCAAGGTCTACATGGAAGATTTTTAATTTCCAATACAACTTTCTGAGATTTATACGGGTAAAATCCGAATTCTTTAACAGTAGAACCAAAGAAGGCAATTACAGGAATGTTTACTGCACAAGACAAATGCATAGTTCCGGAATCATTTGTGTAAATAACTTTACACATTTTCATATTTGCGGCTGTTTGAAGTATACTTGCATCGCAGAGGTTAAGTGGTTTAATTAGTTGTTTTGCTATTTCATCGGTCACTTCTAATTCGTTCATTCCGCCAAAAAGTACAACTCTATAACCTTCTGATTCAAGCATCTTCCCTAATTCAACAAAGTATTCTTTCGGCCAGCGTTTTGTAAAATGCTTGGCTCCCGGGCACAAACCAATGTATTTTTCATTTAGCTCCATTCGTGAGTCAGCAATATTATCCGTGAATATTTCAAGCCCTTCATTATCCAAATTTATTCCAGCAGTCTTTGCATATCTCACAGGAATTGGTGGATACTTTTTCAATCGGTTTATTTTAAAATGAACTAAAATAAATTTTTTCAGACTATTTTTTCTAAATTGAAAAGTCTTTCTGTCAAGCTTATAAACAATTTCGCGAGATCGATTATTGTTTTGTAAATCAATTACAAGATCGTATTTGTTTGCTTTTAATAATTTGAGTAATTCCTTTTTTTTACTTGATTCTTTTGAATATGTGTAAATGTTAGTCAGGTGAGGATTCTTTTTTACAAGTTCAAAAAACTCTTCTTTAATTACAAAGTCAATTTGCATTGAAGAATTTTGCTTCTTGATCGAGCGGATTAATGGGGTAGTGAGCAGGATGTCACCCATCGAACTCAATCTGATGATGAGTATTTTTTTTAATTGGGATATATCTTTTATCATTTAAATCGCAAAATTCGCAATAAAATATAAACAAATATTGTCTTCACTTAAAAGAAATATTGATGTTTACTTTATTTGGAATTAATTTAACACTCAAAATTTGAAAGTATTCTTATGACAACGCTAACTCCTCCCGGAACAATTGAATTTCCTGAATCCTCACTTGAAAAAAAAGTTTATAATATTGTGGAAAGTTTTGGTGAAAACATACCAGTTACTAATGACAAAAACAGACTTGGTTATTGTTTATTCAAGTTTATGAAAGGAGAGGGAGATCCCCCAAAGGTTGCTCTTCGAAGTGCAAAAATTAAAGTGGTTGGCATTTCCTTGGATGAACTGGCAAAGAAATTAGATGCTGAATTAAAAAATATTTCAGTCTAATTAATAAATTATATAAAGCTAATCCTTTTGCTTTGGACAATTAAAATGGAATTTGTTCCAGTCCATCTGATCGTATCGATATTAATTTTATTTATTTCTCACTCGTCAGCCCAAACATCAATTGACTTTAGAAATGACTACATGCCATTAGCAGTTGGAAATAAGTGGTATTATAATATTCATGCTTCAAATGCTGCTGTTGGTTTGGATGTTTCAACAATTTCTGAAATAGTGGGAATAGATACCATTGAAGGTAATAGATATTTTAATATTAAATATGAAAATGTTAACAACGATATTCCTGTTCGATATTATCATCAAAGAATGAGCAATGATACACTTTATACATTGAATTATGACGAGAAGTATAATGATTATTTTGAACGTGTAGTGGCAATATTTTCCCTGGACTCCGGTGAGGTTGCTACTATAGTATTACCAAGTACAGATTTGACTTTGAAATATGAAGCCGACGGGCTTCCCACAGGGCAGCAATATTCACTCGAGGTTTTAAACAAAGATAAAAATAGTATAGAATTATTTTATAAAAGCAGAATGATAGATGGCAATCATACAGATATTTACACCAAAGGAATTGGAATGACAAAGTCAAAAAATGATTGGGGAATCGTTACAGAATTAATAGACTTTGAACTTAGAAATTGAAGCAAAAAAAGATATAATACAAAATCTTTAATCTAATTAAGTTTTCAAATTTATCTTTGGCTTTCTATCGGGACTTCAGCTTCAGCCATAAATTTTTCAACCGTTTTTACATCATCTTCACTTCCAATAAAAACCGGGGTACGTTGATGAAGTGTATCCGGTTCAATTTCCATTATTCGTTTCTTTCCATTAGTTGCTCTTCCACCAGCTTGTTCAATAATGAATGCCATTGGATTGCATTCGTACATCAAACGTAATTTTCCGTTTGGATTGCGGGAATCAGCGGGGTACATAAATATTCCGCCATAAAGAAGATTTCGATGTATATCAGCAACCATAGAACCAATATATCGGGAAGAATATGGGCGGCTTGATGCTTTATCTTCTTCTTGTAAATACTTAATATATTTTTTTAGACCGGGGTGCCAGTAAAGATAATTTCCTTCATTGATGCTATAGATTTTTGATTTTTTGGGTGTCTGCATATTTGGATGGGAGAGTAAAAATTCACCAAAGGCAGGATCGAGTGTAAATCCATGAACTCCGGAACCCGCTGTATAAACAAGCATTGTACTTGAACCATATACGATATATCCGGCAGCAACCTGGTTAATTCCTGGCTGTAAACAGTCTTCCATTGTACCGGGACCACCATCAGGAGAAATTCTTCTATAGATGGAGAAGATAGTTCCAATACTGATGTTCGCATCTATGTTTGAAGATCCATCGAGTGGATCGAAAAGTAGTACATATTTACCAATGTTGAATTGTTGAGGTATCTGAATTATATCTTCCTCTTCTTCAGAAGCCATTACACACAAATGACCACCATGATCCATAGCTTTAATAAGCATATCATGAGCGAGCATATCTAATTTTTTTACTTGCTCGCCATGAACGTTGTTGTCCCCGGTATATCCTAAAATATCAACTAAACCCGCTTTGTTGACTTCTAGCGAAATAACTTTTGCAGCTAAAGAAAAATCGTGCAGTAGTTTAGAAAGTTCTCCTGTGGCGTCGGCATATTTTGACTGTTCTTCAATTATATGTCTGCCTAAGGTCATGAATTGTGTTTTCGCCATTTTCCCTTCTCCTGGCTATTGGATGAATTCAGGATGCTAAAAGTTCCTGATCTTTATATTGTAGCTGATACAATTTATAATAAATTCCCTTTTTTGCAAGTAATTGTTGATGATTTCCTGTTTCTCTTATCTCTCCCTTGTGCAAAACGATGATTTTATCAGCATTTTGTATAGTCGATAGTCTATGCGCTATTACGATTGCTGTTCTTCCGACTAACAATTTTTCTATTGCTTTCTTTATCAGTATTTCAGTTTCAGTATCAATACTTGAAGTCGCTTCATCAAGAATAAGTATTTTAGGATCGTAAGCTAAAGCACGTGCAAATGAAATTAATTGCTTTTGACCAACACTAAGAGTTGCTCCTCTTTCTTTGACCGGTTCTTTATAATGATTAGGAAGATCCATGATGAATTTATCAGCTCCAACAATTTCTGCGGCTTTTTTAACTCTTTCAAAACTTATATCCGGATTATTCAGATTAATATTTGATTCAACTGTGCCTGAAAAGAGAAATACATCCTGCAATACCAGGGATATATTTTTTCTGAGTTCATATTTATCAAGGGTTGAAATATCTAGTCCATCAAGAAAAATTTTACCCTTTTGAATGTCATAGAATCTTGTAAGGATATTAATTGTACTGGTTTTACCGGCGCCTGTGTGTCCGACAATTGCAACTGATTCACCCGGATTGATAGTAAAGTTAATATCTTTTAAAACGTACTCATCATTGTTGTATGCAAACCAAACATTTTTAAATTCAATGCTTCCTTTTGGATTTTCTAGTTTAACCGGATTTTCAGCATTTTTAATAAAAGTTTGATTGTCGAGCAGTTTAAAAATCCTTTCTGAAGAAGCCATTGCAGTTTGCATAATATTATATTTTTCGGAAAGATCCCGGATGGGTCTAAAAAACATTTCTGTGAACTGGAGAAATGCGAACAATGTACCTACCGTGGTTACTGCCTGAATTGTTTCTCCACCGCCGTACCAGATAATTAATCCAACGGCAATTGAACTGAGTAATTCAACTGTGGGATAAAATATGGCATAGTAAAAAATAGATTTAACGTTTGCAGTTTTGTAATCATCATTTATTTGAGAAAACTTTTTGAACTCTTCTTTTTCTTTATTGAAAATTTGAACAACACTCATTCCTGTTACGTGTTCCTGCATGTATGAATTTAATCTTGCGAGATGAAGCCGGACATCACGGTACCGTTCCCTGACTTTTTTTCTGAACAGAAATGTGGCATAGATAAGAACAGGAAGTACCGAAAGCGTTACAAGGGAAAGTGATACATCCATTGAAAACATAAAAATCAGTATCCAGAGGATAATAAAAACATCACTGAATACCATCACTATTCCCGAAGAAAAAAGCTCACCTAAAGCTTCAACATCATTTGTAGCACGAGTAACAATTCTTCCAATGGGTGTTTTATCAAAGAATTTAAGAGCAAGTTTCTGGATATGATTAAAGATCTGCATTCTTAAATCATATAAAGTCTTTTGTCCGAGATATTGTGTGTAATAGGTAAGAAAATATTGAATGAATGCTTGGAAAAGTAGTGAGCCAAATAAAAGCAAACCGATTATCATCAAACCATTATAATCAGATTTGGCAATATAATCATCAATCGCAATTTTAGTCAGCACAGGTCTAACAGGTCCAAGCCCTGCAACAACTACATTTAGTAAAATTGCAAAAAGAACATAATACTTGTATGGCTTTATGTAGCCTAATAATCGCTTCATCAATCGGGAATCGTAAGCTTTACCTAATATTTCTTCTTCACTATGATAGTCATTAGCCATAAGTTAGTTCAATTCTTCCAGTTCTTTTTCGAGTAATTGTTTGTAATGTAATTCTGCATAAATTCCACCCTTTGCAACCAGATCATCGTGCTTACCCTGTTCAGCAATTTTGCCTTCAGAAAGAACAATTATATTATCAGCATCTTTTACAGTTGAGATCCTATGGCTGATAATTATACTCGTTCTGCCCCTCATAAAATTCTTTAAACTTTTCAATATATCCTCTTCTGTATGAGTATCAACCGCGGAAAATGAATCATCCAGGATTAGTATTTTCGGATCAATGGCAAGTGCTCTTGCAAGACACGCTCTTTGCTTTTGTCCTCCTGAAAAAGTTATTCCTCTTTCGCCAACGATAGTATCGTAATCTTTTGGAAATGATTCCACATCTTTATGGAACTGTGCAATTTCAGAGACTTGTTTAACTCTGTCAGAGTCAACTTCTTTTAAACCATAACTTATATTATTAAGAACTGAATCAGAAAACAGAAAAGATTCTTGTTGAACCAGTCCAACTTTTGTTCTCAAAGTTTCCAGTGGAATATTTTTTACGTTCTTTCCATCGATTAATATCTCACCTTCAGTAACATCATACAATCTTGGTATAAGATTTATGAATGAGGTTTTACCGGCACCGGTATATCCCATAATTGCAAGAGTAGAATCTCGTTTAATATTCAGGTTTACATCTTTCAAAATCCATGGATGATTTTCTGAGTAACGGAAAGAAACATTTTTAAACTCGATTTCTCCATGCAAATCTTTCACAGAAATATCAGTCAATCCAGAATCATCAATTTCATAAGGCTCATCAAAGATTTTATTTAATCTTTTCATACTTGCTTCAGCTTGCTGAATAATATTAATTACCCATCCTGCTGCAATCATAGGCCAGATCAACATTCCGAGATAAAATATAAATGCGGTTATTTCACCAAGAGTTACACTACCTGCAATTACTTGCGACCCGCCGTACCAAATAACAATAATTATGGAAAGTCCGGTAATAAGAAACAGTAAAGGCATAATCCAGGCTTGTGTTTTTACAAGATTCATATTTCTTTCGAGATACTCACGACTTTGTTGAGAATACCTTTCTATCTCACTCTTTTCCCGAATGTAAGATTTGATAACTCTTATGCCTGAAAAATTTTCCTGCGCCATTGTTGTTATATCAGCAAACTTCTCCTGAATCTTTGTGAACTTTGCATGTATCATCTTTCCGATCTTAAATACAGTATAGGATAATAAAGGAAGCGGAATAAGAGTATACAATGTAAGAGTTGGATTTAATGAAATCATTATTCCCAGGACAATTGCTAACCGGATTGAAGTATCAGTAGAATACATAACAGCCGGACCAAGAAATGAGCGCACAGCATTAATATCATTTGTGGCATGAGCCATAATATTTCCGGTTGAATTGTTCTGGAAATATCTAAGCGGGAGTTTTTGAATGTGTTTCCAGAAATCACCACGTAGATCATATTCAATTTCTCTTGAAACTACGATAACAGTCTGCCTTATCATGAATCTAAAAATACCAGCAAACAAAGCCGCGCCTACTATCAACAATCCATACTTTAGCAACAAATAACTTGTTGAACTTTTAACAGCTTTAATTTCAGTTTGTAGAATATTAATCGAGTCTTGCAATGCCGGTACATTAGCTGAATCTGTTTTCAGCGAATCTATTAATTTGTCATAAACCTGTACTTGCTTTGATTTGGTTTGAATGTCATCGATTGAATCCTTGAGAAAAAGTGGTACATAAACGGATCCAATATTTGAAAGTAAAATAAAAATGAAACCGAGAATCAATTTCTTTTTATTTCGTACAAAGTATTTTTTTAATTTATATAGATTTCTCAATTAATAGATTTCTTTTTTCTTAATCTTCCCATAAATCACTGCAAAAGCAATTACAATTTTATGAGCAATTGTTAAAGATTATGAAAGGTAAATTGATTATTTAATTTCACTGAATCCAGTGTATTTTTGTAACACTTCCGGGACTTCTATCGTTCCTTCTGGCATTTGATATGTCTCAAGCAAAGAAACCATAAGTCTGCTCGTTGCTAAACCAGAACCGTTCAAGGTATGAATAAATTCTGGTTTTTTCTGGCCCTCTCTTTTAAAGCGGATGTTTGCTCTTCGTGCCTGGAAATCTTCAAAGTTGCTGCATGATGAAGCCTCAAGCCATCGCTGTTCCGCAAGTGACCATGTTTCGATATCGTAACATTTTGCTGCGGAAAAACTTAAATCTCCGGTGCAGAGCATGATTATTCGATAAGGTATTTTTAGTGCTTTTAAAATGTCTTCTGCATCATTTACAAGATTTTCAAGTTCATCGTATGATGTTTCCGGTTTTACAATTTTTACCATCTCAACTTTATTGAATTGATGAACACGTAAAAATCCTTTTGATTCTTTTCCATAAGAACCAGCTTCTCTTCTAAAGCAAGCTGAGTAGCCAACATATCTGATTGGTAAATCTTTTTCGTTTAACATTTCATCACGATGAAGATTTGTTATTGGGACTTCCGCTGTTGGGATAGGATATAAACCATCTTTTTCAATTGCATACATATCATCTTCCATTTTCGGAAGCTGACCGGTTCCATACATCGATTCTTTATTAACAAGAAATGGTGGAAAGACTTCCTTGTAGTTGTGATGTGTTAAGTGATAATCAAGCATAAAATTAATTAGTGCTCTTTCAAGCGTGGCACCTTTTCCAACATAAACCGGAAAACCGGAACCGGAAACTTTTGCACCTCTTTCAAAATCGAGTATGTTTAATTTCTTTCCGAGTTCAATATGATCTAATGTTCTATCATTCTTCTCAAATGTAAATCCTTCAGGTGTCCATTTGCGTACTTCTACATTTTGCTCTGCTGTTTTACCAACAGGGACAGAATTATGAGGTAAGTTTGGAATGAACATTAAAATTGAGTTCAAATCATTTTCAATTTCTTTTAGTTGAATATCGAATTCGCTTATTCTATCCGAGACAGTTTTCATTTCGGCGAAAATTTGTGTCGTGTCTTCTCCGGCTTTTTTCATTTGAGGTATTTTTGCTGAAACCTGGTTCTTCTTTGCTTTCAACTCTTCAACTTCAGATATTATTTCTCTTCGTTTCTCATCAAGTGAGAGAATCTCAACAACACGATCTTTTTCGTTTTTATTTTGAATCCCTTGTTTAACAAGTTCAGGATTTTCACGTATGTATTTTATATCGAGCATAATTAATTCTTAAAATTCATATTAAGGAAATAGAACACTGATGACACTGATTAAACTGATCGGCGCAGATCAACACAATCAGCGTCATCTGCGTGCCATTAATTATTTTACTACAATATTATAAATCTTATTCTTTACGTAAATCTCTTTAACTATTGATTTATCTGATGTGTGCTTTATCACTTTCTCATCACTGAAAACCAATTTTTTAACTGCATCTTGTTCAGTATCAATCGGAACATCAATGTTGTTCTCACTTTTCCATTCACCTGAACTGCAATTGTAACTGTTCTTTCATATCAAAGCATTGAAATCATCAATTGATACCAAATTGGTATTTGAAAATATTGAATGTGGTTGCCAAGTAATTGCCAACATTCCTCACCAAGTGGGGAGCAATGGACTGTAAGCATTACTAACAAACCTTTGTAGAGCAATATAATTTTATATCCTCTCTTGAAATGTTGATAAATTCTTTATAAACTCGTTCAAAAATTCCATTAAGGAAGCAATTGCTGTATTGAATCTGAAATTATTCATATCACCTGTCACATTTCCAGCATATTCATCTTCGAACCATACTTATGAATTGTTGTATTTACTTTTCTGTAAACGATTTCTATCATGTTCTGTTAAATCGACTTAAATCATAAGTTTGTATTGATGGTGGTTTTATTATGCAGGTCATTATATTCATGCTGAATAAATAAATTGACACCTTTTCATACGAACGGTCTCATTCCAACAATTCCTTTGTCACTCCAGTCACCGCCCATATCGTACGGGCCCATAAACATTAAATAAAGTCTGAATACATCAGAGCCATATTTTGATGTAAATAAATCGGGATTCACAACATTGCCTTTCGACTTTGACATTTTTGCACCAGCATTTGTTATCGTTCCCTGGTGAACTAAGTTTTGAAATGGTTCATCACCTTTTGCAGTTCCGAATATCACGTAAAAATTTGTGAATGAATCTTGCGTATAGACAGATGCATCGTTGCATGCTCGGCACCTCCAACATACATATCAACCGGCACCCAATTATCAGCAATCGATTTATCGAAAATTCCTTCTGAGAAATTTGGATTGAGAAATCTGAAATAATACCAGGATGAATCAACAAAAGTATCCATTGTATCTGGATCTCGTTTTGCAGTTCGCGTCCACATTTCGGACATTTTACATTTATAAACTTTTCATTTCTTGCTAAAGGGGATTCACCACCTAGCCTAAAGTCAACATCATAAGGAAGTTCAATTGGTAAATCCTTTTCATCAACAGGAACTTCACCACATTTTTCACAATGAATAACTGGAATTGGAGTTCCCCAATATCTTTGCCGTGAAATCAACCAATCTCTCAAACGATAATTAATTGTTGCTTTACCAATTCCATCTTTCTTCAAGCCATTGATTGATTTTCTTTTTTGCATCTTCAACATTAAGTCCATTTAGAAAATCACTATTGATTGCAGGTCCATCTTCAAGATATGCTTTGCCCGTAAAATCATCCGGTGGCTGAACTGTTCTGATTATCGAAAGATTAAATTTTTCTGCAAACTCCCAATCTCTTTCATCCTGACCGGGAACAGCCATAATTGCACCTGTTCCATAAGTCAGCAAAACATAATCTGCAATCCAGATTGGAATTTTTTTATTGTTACCGGATTGATTGCAAAAGCGCCTGTAAATACCCCAGTCTTTTCTTTAACAGTAGAAGTTCTTTCAATTTCAGTTAAGGATTTTATTGAATCTATGTACTCTTCAACTTTAGATTTTTGTTCTGAGGTTGTAAGCTTCTCAACGAGTGGATGCTCTGGTGCAAGAACCATATAAGTTGCACCAAACAATGTATCAGGTCTTGTTGTAAAAATTTTGATTTGCTCGTTACCACCATTTGCATTTTAAAATCAACATCTGCCCCAACGCTTTTACCAATCCAGTTGCGCTGCATAAGTTTTGTCTTTTCAGGCCAGTTGATTTTATCCAGCCCTTGCAACAACTCTTCAGCATAATCAGTAATCTTGAAAAACCACTGGTAGAGATTTTTTTGAATTACTTCTGTTCCGCACCTTTCACATTTACCATCGTGAACCTGTTCGTTTGCAAGCACTGTCTGATCTTTTGGACACCAGTTTACAGGAGCTTTTTTTCTGTAAGCTAATCCCTTTTTGTACAGTTGAAGAAAAAGCCATTGATTCCATTTGTAATATTCAGGAACGCAAGTCATCAATTCAGCATTCCAGTCGTACATACATCCGATTTTTTTTAGCTGCTCTTTTATATCTTTTATATTATTTATTGTGCTGTCTTGAGGATGAATTCCGGTTTGAATTGCATAATTTTCAGCTGGCAATCCAAATGCATCGTAGCCCATTGGTTCAAAAACATTGAAACCTCTTAATCGTTTGTATCGAGCCCAGGAATCAGACGGACCATAGTGATACCAATGTCCGGTATGCAGCTTTGCACCAGAAGGATAAATAAACATATTCAGGTGATAAAGTTTATTATCTGTATTTGATAAGTCGGTTTTGTAAACCTGTTTTTCTTCCCAGAATTTTTGCCATTTAGATTCTATTTCTTCGTGTGGATATCTCATTTAAATTTGGGTTTTCTATAAAAATGAAGTCAAAAATAGCCAAAAGGGGAGGGAATTCAAATTTATTGATCCACAAACAAAAAAGCCCCAACTGCGGAAAGTCAGTATCACGGGTGGCACAATACCGACTCTCTTTTGTGCAGCGGAGCTTTTAATATGAATCTACAACAACTCTTATTCTTAGAGAGAATTTATAATCACTCGCTTTACATTTCACACCAAAAATTCAGTTCGTAAAATTCAAGTTTATTTGATCAATTGGTTCTCATCTAAAGGGGAATCTTTCAGCAGAATGAATTAAGTTTGATAGTAACTTTCTAATATTTTAGGGAAATATATGGATTCCGTCTTCCACGAATACTTTTATCCAGAATCAATCTGTGTTGTAGGGGCTTCTTCAAAACCAAAATCTCTTGGGTATGAATTAACCAAATCTATTAAACAATACGGCTACACGGGAAAACTTTTTCTTATCAATCCAAAGTCGGATGAAATATTAGGTTATAAATGTTTTCCGACGATTGAATCAGTACCCTGAAAAAATTGATCTTGCAATTATTATGGTCCCAAAGCAATTTGTGGAAGAATCTATTAAAGACTTAATTGCAAAAGGAACAAGAGCGCTGATTTTAATTACTGCCGGATTTAAGGAGACAGGAAAAGAAGGTGAAGAAGAAGAAAAACGAATTCTTCAACTTATTAAAAATTCCGATGCAAGATTGGTCGGTCCAAATTGTATGGGAATAATTAATTCACTTCCTGAAGTCAAAATGAATGCAACGTTTGTAGCAGAAGAACCTAGAAATGGTAGAATGGCTTTCTGTTCTCAGAGCGGGGCGATTGGTGCGGCGGTTCTGAATTCATTGCGGGAAACTGATATCAGGTTTTCACAATTCATAAGCGTTGGCAACAAGGCAGATGTGACAGAAAATGATTTGCTAGCGTTTTGGGAAGAGGATAAAAATATAAGTGTTATTACATATTATCTTGAAAGTTTTGAAGATGGAGAAAAGTTTTTAAAATATTTTATCGATGAGAAAATTTCGAAACCTGTTATCATTCTAAAAGGTGGCAGAACTTCCAGTGGAATAAAAGCTGCTTCATCTCACACTGGAGCTTTGGGAAGCAGTGATAAAGTTGTGGATGCAGTATTGCAACAGTTTGGAATTATTCGTGCAGATGATTTAAATGATATGTTTAACACGGCAAAAGGTTTTGAAGATTTTCCGATGCCTGAAGGAAATAAAGTAGCAGTAGTAACTAATGCAGGTGGCCCGGCAATCCTCACTGTTGATACACTTGAGAAAAATCATCTTTCATTAGCCGAATTAGCTAATGAAACCAAAACTAAACTACGAGAAATTGTACATCCTCAGGGAAGTGTTAACAATCCTGTTGATCTGTTACCGGGCGGAACTGCTGATCAATTCAAACAGGTGAATGAAATATTGGTTGCTGACAAAAATGTTAACGCAGTTATTTCTGTTTTTGTCGAACCGATAATGGTTCCTGCATTACCCGTGATTGAAGGAATCAACTCAATCATGAGTGATAAACCAATCTTTCAGGTTGTGATGCCTTTGCCTGAATTCTGGGGAAAATACAGGAAGGAATCAAAAACAAAAAGGTCATTGTTTAGAAGAGCGGAAGAGCCTGCTGTAGTAATTGGAAATATGATGAAGTTTAATAATTCACCTTCAAATAAAAACAGACTTCAAACTAAACCAGTAAATCTTAAAGAAGTTAATTTTGAAATCGGGAAATTCCTTTCTCAGGAAAATGTAATTCAAATTTCAGATTATTATGATCTCCCAAATATTAAAACTCAGATGATTAAATATGAGGAACTAAAAACAGCCGAACAAAAATTTCCGGTGGTGTTAAAAGCTGTTGGTGAAAAAATCATTCACAAGTCGGATTTAAAAGGAGTAGTATTAAACATTAAAGAAAAAAGTGAGTTGATTAAAATCGCTGATGAAATGACGACAAATTTTAAGCACAAAAAACTAGAGCTTAATTCATTTCTCATTCAACCATTCATTAATTCAAAGTTTGAACTCCTCGTTGGTGGTTTCCGTGATCCAAGTTTTGGTCCGATGATCATGTTCGGAACTGGTGGAAAGTATGTTGAATACCTTGATGATAATGTTATTCGTTCTGCATATCTCACAGATTTTGATTTGGATGAGATGATAAACAAAACCAAAATTGGAAAAATTATTCAGGGTGTTCGTGGAGAAGACTCCGCTGATATGATCAAAATAAAAAACACAATAAAATCAGTTGCACAGATGATGTTAAATCATATAGAAATTACAGAATGTGATTTGAATCCACTTGTTGTTACTGAAGATAATAATATCTTTGCGGTTGATATAAGAATCAAATGCTAAAATAATATTAGTGAAACGACGAAACTTTATTAAAACCATTTCTTCTGCTACTGTTGCAGTATCTGCTTTTCCCAAATCATTTTCTAATAGATCCAAACCCGAAATAAAAAATCTCAAAAAACCAGCAAGGTTAAATGAAGGTGACACCATTGCATTAGTAACCCCGGGAAGTTATATAACAGAAGAAGAAAAAGTAGAATCAATAAACAGCTTGTATGATCTCGGTTTCCGAGTTACTTATTCTGACAAACTGATGCAAAAGAATGGATACTTTTCCGCAACAGATGAAGAACGGGCTGCAGACCTGAATGAAATGTTTGAACGAAAAGATGTGCATGGGATAATGTGTGCCCGTGGCGGATATGGTTGTGCTAGAATTCTTCCTTTCCTTGATTATGGATTAATTCAGGATAACCCGAAACCTCTTATTGGTTTTAGTGATGTAACGGCACTCCATTATGCGATTTATAAAAATTGTGATCTTATTACATTTCACGGACCTGTTTCAATTTCAACATTTAGCAAATTTAGTGTGAAAAATTTTAGAGATGTATTAATGGATCCAACTTTTGAACTTACTCTTTACAATTCGACTTCAGATAATAATTATAACCCATATGGAATAACAGTCATCTCAGATGGAGAGGCAGAAGGTGAATTAATTGGAGGGAATTTGACATTAGCCACTTCATTAATTGGAACAGAATACGACATTGACTATTCAGGCAAAATAATTTTTCTCGAAGAATTTTTAGAGGAACCGTATCGGATTGATAGAATGTTGACTCAGATGATACAGGCGGGTAAGTTTGATGATGCTGCAGGAATTGCTCTTGGAGTATTCAAGTTGTGTGAATCTGATAAAACTAATCCATCATTTAAAGGTTCCTACAATTTGATGCAAGTTTTACAAGACAGATTAGGAAATTTAGGAGTACCTGTTATCTATGGTTTATCTTTCGGACATGTAGTTGATAAATTTACAATCCCGGTTGGTGTTAATGCTGAATTGAACACTGATACCAAAAAGTTAAAATTACTTGAACCTGCAGTAGAATAATTTAATAATCTTTTAGTCGTTCCAGATTATTTTTCTCACCAATGGCAATAAGCTTATTACCTTCATCCACTATTGTATCCCCCTTTGGATTGTAAACGAATATTCCTTTTTCATCATTCTGGATTGAAACTATGATAGTATTAAATTCTGTTCGGATAGGAAGTTCAGCCAAACTTTTTTTATGCATATTGGACCCTTTTCTAACAATTATTTCCTCAATCTGGAGATCAAGATTTCTATTTGCGGCAACAATTTCAATAAAGTCTGCAACACCGGGTCTTAACACTAACGATGCCATCCTGACACCACCAAGTTCATAAGGTTTTACAACTCTGTCAGCGCCAGCTTTCAACAACTTTGGTTCAGTTTCATCCTCGACTGCTCTAGCTACAACAAAAATTTTTGGGTTTAGATATTTTGCTGAAAGTGTTGTGAAAACGTTTTCGGCATCATTGGGTAACACTGCAATTAATCCTTTTGCTCTCTTTACTCCTACTCTTTCTAATGTACTGTCGTGTGAAGCATCTCCTGTATCATAAATGTAACCTATCTCGTCTAGGTTTGAATGGTTAGCTGGATTATTTTCTATAACTACGAAAGGAACACCTTCAAGTGTCAATTCCTCACATATGTGTGTTCCCATTCTACCATATCCACATACGATATAGTGATTATTTAGTTTGTCAATTTTATTTTGCATTCTTCGCCTCTTGAAGATGTTACTTGCAATTATAATTTGAATTCCAATTCCGCCAATATAGATTACGGTACCAAAACTTATTACCACAAGTACAAGTGTAAAGATTTCTCCAATGGTCGAAAGCGGATGCACTTCTTCGAATCCAGTAGTTGTAATAGTTATGATTACCATATACAAGGAATCGGCTAAGTTCCAGCCTTCAATAATCATATATCCGGATGTACCAAAAATTATGATTATCAGAAGAGCAATGAGAGCAATACGAAGGTGATTTAAAGCGCTTTTAACCATCTTAAAAATGTTTTTTTTAGCTTTTGAGTAAGATAAGTAAGTTGATCTAAAAATTCATTCTTCATTGTGACTTCTTTAAATAAAACATACTTTTTTTTTAGGGATTACCCATTTAGCTTTACGATGTTATTTAAAATCAAAAAAAGGATTTATAGATGACTGGTACCATAAAACTTTTAAGTCTTTTGCTTCTTGCAATGTCTTTTCAAGGATGTCTTGTTTTTAAAACAGTTTCGTATCAAATACATCTTAATGATGCGAATTCAGGAACAGTTAATATGGATTTTAAGGACATTCGTTCTGATGCTGCTGATGTTTCCCAACTTGAACAAGATAAAAAACAGTTATTCCAGGATATGGCTAAAAGTGATGAGTTTGTTAGTCAGATGAAAACGGAGGGTAGAAACATTTTATCACGAAATCTTTATGTATCTGATGGTAAATTGAACGGTAGTGTGAGCTACTCATTTAATGATATTTCAAGTGTTGAAAACTTAGTTTATCAGGAGCCATTTTACTATGTGACATTCGGATTAGAGGATAGTATCATATCTACCAATGGAGAAATAATTCTATCTGACGATTATAAAAGAATAGTTTGGGACAATTCTATAACAACACTTGAATTTGAATGGTTCAGTACCAATACTGATAATCCTAACCTGGTTGAACTTGTAAAATACTACGACCAGGAAAAGTAAGTTTTTAATTTAATGTATGCAGAAATAGTTTTTCCATTACCATTTCGGAAAGCATTTACCTACCGGATTCCAAATGAACTTGAAAAACAGACCAAGGTTGGAGTACGTGCCGTTGCTCCTTTTGGCAAAAGAACACTCACCGGATTTATAATCAATAAATCAAAAACAACTGACGTAAAAGATGACTTAAAGCTTATAATTGATATTATTGATGAGAAACCAATTGTAGATGCCTGCTGGTTTGAAGTTTTACCAATGGCTTGCTGATTATTATCTCTGTTCTTTCGGTGAAGCATTAAAGCTTGCAGTCGCTTATGGATCTGAAATTGAATCAAAACGAAAAATAATTACAGATCAAAAATCCTGTCTGCACCTATTATCAAAAGAAAAAAATAAAAACTCAAATAAAGCTAAGGTTCTGAAAATACTTTCCGGGAAAAAAGAGATTAGTCTTAATCAACTTCAGAAGCTTGTAAAGAAAAAAAACATATACTCTATTCTTAGAACTTTACAGGAAAATGGAGCGGTTACTCTTCTTGATATGATTCAATCTGCTAAAGTCAAACCAAAGACGGTTAATTATGTCAAGTTGAATAAAAAAGTCGGAGAAGTCTATTCTCTATTTCCTGAAATTGAAAGAAGATCCCCGAAGCAAATAAAACTTCTTTTGGAATTAGTGAATGCTAAAGGAAAGGGTTTACCTGTTGCCGAACTATTAAATAAAACATCCTCTTCAAAATCTTCACTTGATTCCTTGGCTAAAAAAGGACTGGTTAAAATTTATGAGCAGGAGATTGATAGAAGATATGTAGAGCAATACAGAGAAAATCAGACAAAGTTTGATTTGTCGAAACATCAGGAAGAGGTGATTCGTGAAGTTTCAAAAGTCATTCATGAAGAGAAGTTTAAAACTTTTTTATTACACGGTGTAACTGGCAGTGGAAAAACTCAAGTGTATATTGAACTTTCCAAAAAGGTCATAGAACAAAACAAATCAGTATTAATACTTGTTCCTGAAATATCCTTAACCCCTCAAATCACTTCTCGTTTCTTTAATGATTTTGGAGACGACGTTACAGTATTGCACAGCCGAATGTCATCCGGAGAAAGATATGATTCGTGGAGAAGAATATTCAAAGGAAATTCAAAAGTTGTTATTGGTGCAAGATCTGCACTTTTTGCACCGCTAAAAAATATTGGTCTTATAGTGATCGATGAAGAACACGATGCTAGTTATAAACAGGCTGATATGATTCCGAAATACAATGCACGTGATTCTGCAATTATGCTCGGGAGTATTGTGAACTGTCCAGTTTTGTTAGGTTCAGCAACACCATCAATTGAAAGTATGTATAATGCAAAAACCGGAAAGTTTGAGTTACTCGACCTTCCCGAAAGAATAGATAATGCCAAATTGCCGGTAATTACATTAGTTGACGTAAACAAGGAAAGAAAAAATCAGAGGATGGAAAATATATTTTCCAAATCTCTGCTAGATAAAATTGAAGAAAGATTGAAGCGTAATGAGGGCGTAATTATTCTGCAAAACAGAAGAGGATTTTCTACTCAGATTTATTGTACGGACTGTGGAGAGGTTGAGCTATGTGATAATTGTTCGGTTCCGATGGTATATCATATAAATAAAAATAAAATTGAATGTCACTATTGCGGATTGATTAAAGATGTCCCCGGTGCTTGTACACACTGTGGGTCAATTGCAATTAAATATTTTGGAACGGGTACTGAGCGTGTGGAAGATGAACTTGAATTTTATTTCCCCGATGTGAAGATGAGCCGGATTGATTCAGATTCGATTACAAAAAAATCTGCACTTAGCAGATTACTCATTTCATTCGGAAGCGGTGATATTGATGTATTGGTTGGAACACAAATGGTTTCAAAGGGACTGGACTTTTCCAGGGTTACTCTTGTTGGTGTTATTTCAGCAGAAACAACTTTGTGGTTGCCCGATTTTCGTGCTGATGAAAGAACTTTTCAGCTATTAACTCAGGTTTCGGGAAGAGCAGGCAGAAGTAAGTCTCCAGGGGAAGTAATTATTCAAACTCAAAACGAAAAACATTTTGCTCTTCAGATGGTTTTGAATAATAACTATAATGGTTTTTACGAAAAAGAAATCGTCGATCGTGAGAAAATGGACTTTCCCCCTTTTACAAGGATTGCTTTAATTGAGGCTAAAGATAAATCCAATGAGAAAGCTAAAGGTGCGTTGACCGGGTATTACAATGAAATAAAAAAATATAACAAGTGGTTGAAAATATCCTTGCCAACTCCCGGTATAATTGCGAGATTAAAAGGTCAATATCGTTATCAACTGTTAGTCAAATCTAAAAGGCTAACCGATCCGGGTGGAAACATTCTCAGGAAAGCCATCCTTGATTCATTTATTGAATTTAACAGGAAATCTAGATACAAAGATGTCAGGTTAATTTTTGATATTGATCCGCAGAGTGTTATATAAAAAAAAGCCATCTCTTAACAGAAATGGCTTTTGATGAAAAAAAATATGAAATATTATTTAGTAAGAATCATCTTCTTTACGGAAGTAAAGTTTCTACCGTTCGCACCTTCTGCCTTGATTCTGTAAAAATATACGCCACTATTTAAAGCAGCTGCATTAAAGGTTACTTCCTGTTCACCGGCAGCAAGTTCGCCATTTACTAACGTAACAACTTCCTGACCTAACAAATCGTAAACTTTAAGAGTTACTTTTGAATCTGCAGCTAAACTGAAATTAATTTTAGTAGATGGGTTAAACGGATTAGGATAGTTCTGCTCTAACGCAAATTCACGTGGTACAGTAACTACAGCTTCAACTGTTGATGAGTAATCATAGGTGCCATTAAAATCCATCTGTTTCAAACGATAGTAATACGCTCCAGTTTCAAGTTTCGTATCCGTATAAGAATAGTATTTCGTTTCGGTTGTAGTGCCGTTTCCTTCTACATATCCTATTGTTTCCCAATTATTTTGGTCAGAACTTCTTTCGATCTCAAATCCCTTATTATTTACTTCTGTTGCGGTCATCCAGCTAAGATTGACACTCGTTCCGGTGACTGAAGCTGCGAATGAAACTAATTCAACTGGAACAAATCCAGGGAAAGTTCCTCCATTGCTAACTGCAAATTGTATTAATGCCATTAGCACATTTGTAAAATCACCATTTGTAAAATAGCGAGGATCCTGGAAAAGAGATATTCCAACATAGCCAGTATCAACAACACCTACTGCAGCAACGGAATCTGTTGCGCCTCTGTTGGAATATTTATATAGAACGGTACTAGTGCCCAATGGTTGAACGGCATCCGGCCAGTAGCCACCACCTGCTGGTGAACTTGTCATCATTCTTGTATTTCCTACGTCAATACCAACACCTTCGGTTGAATATCCAGTAGTAGAATTAGTTCCGTTATCAAGTCTGTAATTAAACATTAACAAAGTTTGAGCTAATGGTAAATCCTGGGCAGCTGATCCTGGTCTTGAATAATTGTATGCCTGATCTCCACCAATTGAAATCAATGTTTTCTTGTCTCCCGAAGTTCCCGAATTTAACCAGGCTTTTAATGCAGCTCTTCCACTCTGTCCAGCATACCTGCAAATTGCTGCATCGAACGAAGTTTCCTGGATAATAACAGATTTGTATGAACTAAGATTTGCAAGCGTTGAATTAGAATCAAATACCTCCTGATTAAATGAGCTTAACATTGTATTAATTGCAACCATAAAAGAATCTTTATCTGCTGCTCTTTTTGTTGTAGTTGCAGTTGTATCGTGAAACATCACCAGTACGTCAGTCCCATTCGGGTTATTTTGTGGCATTACTGCAACACAGAATAATAATGTGAGAAATAGTATGACTATTTTTTTCATTTCATAACCTCCTTAAGGTTTTAGTTAATGAATTAAAGTAAATAAAAAAATATTATTAGCAGAATAGTTAAATCTGATGAGTCTTTTTATAGATGGAATTTAATCTAATAAAGGAATTAACTAATGTCAACTATTATTAAAAATCAAAATGCCACACCGATGATTCAGTGTGGCATTTAAATTTCTTTATTGCATGAAATTTTGTAAGAAAGGAATGGCTTGAGCGAGTTGAAATAATATAAATGTTCCGATAAGCCAAATACCAAAAACAAGCGCATAATATTTTCCGGTTGATTCGGATTTAAACATTTTGGCAAAGCCAATAGAAAGTACTACATATACCCAGATAGTTATTGGATCAATTTTGGAGAGGAACCAGCCAGCAATTGTCATCTTATCGCTTCCAATAAAAGATGCCACGCTTGTATCCATAATCATTCTCCCAAAAAGCATTGTCAAAATACCGGCAAGCACCATTTGAAGAATGCTAATGTAAGCTGTTAATCCGTTAGCTACCAATGCTGATGTAAATGATCCTTCACCTTTCAACAGGAATTTTACGAAGAGATAATAAATTCCAACTATAATCACGAATACAATTGTTCCAAAAATAATGGATGTTGCAATTGTAATAACCCATCCAACAGGACCATTCATGAACGCCATTTGCTGATCTACTTTTGTAATAGCATCGTCGCCCTGTTCTCTTGTTAGGGTTCCACTCTCAACCATCTTTTCAATTCGATCTATACCTTGCTGCTTTGCCTCGAAATAAACTTCTTCATTCGTCATTGCAATTATTCGCATTAATGCAGCTACGAAAAAAAGAATCATAACAGGAATAACCCAATCTTTTGTTTTTGGAGGAAATTTAGCGGTAGTGGAAAACATATTCGAAGGTTCTGTAAAAACCCCGATCATTTTATCAGAGTGACTAAGTTCGCCACTAATCCCAGTTGATTCTTCCGGAGGAGTGATAGTTTCGTATGAATCCATTATGCGCCTCACTAATTATTTAAAAATGATAATTATAACTTATCGTATCTGGTTCACAAAGGCAATAATTTTTTGCTGATCGGTATAGAAAACTGAATTCCGGAGCTGACTGAGAGTTATAAGATAATTTGCATAAAAATAAAATTATTGACGAAATCTGAATAAAGTATTTTTCATTTCGTAAATTTGTAATAGAAATTATTCCAAATCTATTCGAGTAAAAAATGAATCCAAAAACTATCATTGAACCATTCAAAATAAAATCAGTTGAACCAATTCGTTTTACAACAAGAGAGGAAAGAGAAAAAATTTTAATTGATGCCGGCTATAATCCATTTATGATTCACGCTGATGATGTACTTATTGATTTGCTGACAGACAGCGGAACTTCAGCTATGAGTGCCAAACAGTGGGCAGGAATAATGGAGGGCGATGAATCATACGCTGGTTCAAAAAGTTTTTACCGGTTTGAAGATGCAGTGAAAAAAATAACTCATATGAAGTATATTATTCCAACTCATCAAGGCAGAGCAGCAGAGAAAATTTTATTCTCAATTGTCGGTGGACCCGGAAAATATTTTCCGAACAACACTCACTTCGATACGACAAGAGCAAACATTGAATTTACCGGTGCCGAAGCAGAAGATCTTCTAAATGAAATTGGAAAACATCCAGAACAAAGAGCTGACTTTAAAGGAAATATGGATGTTGAAAAACTCGAAACATTTATTAGAGAAAAAGGTGTTGAAAATATTCCTCTTTGCATGCTAACAGTTACAAATAATTCAGGTGGTGGACAGCCAGTCTCAATGCAAAACATCAAAGATGTGAAAGCTGTCTGTACTAAATATGGTATTCCACTTTTCCTTGATGCTTGCAGATTTGCAGAGAATGCTTATTTCATAAAGAAAAGAGAAAAGGGTTTTGAAAATAAAACAGTATTACAAATTGCTCAGGAAATGTTCTCATATGCAGATGGTGCTACAATGAGCGCAAAAAAAGATGCACTTGTAAACATTGGTGGATTCCTAGCTGTAAATGATGAAAATCTTGCCTTGCAATGCAGAAATCTTTTAATTGTAACAGAAGGATTTCCGACTTACGGGGGACTTGCCGGAAGAGATCTCGAGGCTGTTGCTCAGGGATTGGAGGAAGTTGTTGATGAACATTATCTTCAGTATAGAATTAGAAGTGTTGAATATCTTGGTGAAAGACTTGTCTCTGCCGGTGTTCCGATAATTGAACCACCAGGTGGTCACGCAATTTATATTGATGCAAAAAGATTTTTACCTAATCTTCCTGCAGATCAATATCCGGGTCAATCCATTGTGTGTGAACTTTATCTTGAGGGCGGAGTTCGTGGAGTTGAAATAGGAAGTGTAATGTTCGGGAAATACGATAAGAATAGAAAACTCATCCCTGCAATGATGGAACTTGTTCGTCTTGCAATACCAAGAAGAGTTTACACACAAAGCCATATTGATTATTTAATTGAAATAATTATTGAAGTTTTTAAAAACAGAAACAAGCTTAAAGGATACAAAATAACTTACGAAGCACCGATGCTAAGACATTTTACTGCAAGATTTGAACCATTGAAATGAAACTAAAGAAAAAGTATAAATTCGATAATAAAAGACAAATCTGGAGAGTAATTCCAACCAACGAAGGCAAGCTCATTCTAGAAGAACGTGAGCCAGAAAAAAAACAAGTATACTTCCACTGTCTTTCACTTGATTCCGGTAAAAAATTATTAAGCAACTTTCAGCTTGATGATAAATTTTGGGTTGGAATTGAAGCTGTGAAAGACGACGTAATCTTCTTCCACAAATTTGCCAAACCGGATATGCCAAAACATCGGGGAATTATTGCATTCGATTTATCAAAGAATAAAGTTATTTGGCAAAACCCCGAATTAGTTTTTCTGTTTATCCTTGAAAACAAGATATATGTCTACAAAGAAAAATTTGAAGGTAGAAATTTTTATTCCATTAATTCTACAAGTGGTGAGATAATTGATGATTTAGGGAATGATTATGAACGAATTAATAATCTACGAAGTGAATCTTCAAATAAAGAGAATAATGACGGTTACATTTTTCCTGAAGCATTTGATGAAAATTTTGAACTCAAGAATCGTGTTGGTGATTTTATTAAATCATTGAGAAATGATTTCGTTATTTCCGGAAAAATTGAATACATCTCAGTGAATGATCTTTTAATGCTGAGTTTTCACTCAGTTAATTCTAAAGGAACACTTGATAATATTTTTAAGGCAGTTGACTTATCTAATGGAAAGTTTATCTTAGAGGAAGTTATTAATAAAGAAACAAGTTTGTTTCTGACTGATTCATTCTTCATTAAAGATGACCTTCTGTTTTTATTGTTTGGAAAAACCAGACTTGTTGTCTATATAATGGTTAATTGACTGACGTAAGATGGAATTATCAACCGAAGAAAAAGGAATTCTTTTAAAAGCTGCAAGAGAATCTATACTTGAAGCATTTGGTGAATCGAAAGTTCGCAAGATTGATTACAAAGCTTATCCAAAACTCAAAATGGAACTTGGTGCCTTCGTTACATTGCACATTAAAAATCAGCTGCGCGGATGTATTGGTTACATCATTGCTCAGAAAGCTTTGTTTGAAACGATAGTTGAAGCTGCCAAACATTCTGCTTTTGGTGACCCACGATTTGCGGAATTAAGTAGAGATGAATTGGATGAAGTCACAATTGAAATATCAGTTCTCTCACAATTTGAACGAATCAAAAGCTATGATGAAATTGAAGTAGGCAAACACGGACTTCTATTGGAAGAAGGAGGAAGAGCAGTCCTTCTTCCGCAGGTAGCGACTGAACAAAATTATAATCGTTCAGAATTTCTTACTGCTCTTTGTCATAAGGCAGGGCTATATGGAAATTATTGGAAAGAAAGAATGTTAAATATTAAAGTCTTTACTGCTCTCGTTTTTTCTGAGGAAGAAAAAGGAGGTTGATTATGAATTACGTTAGACCGGCTCAGGTTGCCGGACATTTTTATCCTTCAAATCCTGATAAGTTGAGAAAAGACATTGGACTTCTTCTGGATGTTACCAAGCCAAAAGAAAATATTGAAAAAGTTTTTGGAGTAGTTTCTCCACACGCCGGATATATATATTCAGGTAAAACAGCTGCACATGCTTACAATCTATTAGTCGGTAAAAATTATAAACGAGTTGTAGTAATCTCTCCGAGTCATTCGGAATATTTTCATGGCATAAGTGTATTTGATGGTGATGCATATGAAACTCCTCTTGGATTTATTGATGTTGATAAAGAATTCCGTGAAGAACTAATCACCGATAATGGAAGTAATCTTTAAAGGACTATGAAGGTCACGGTAAAGGAACACGCACTAGAAGTTCAACTTCCTTTCTTCAATCTGTTTTGAAAGATTTTAAAATTGTTCCTGATTGTGATGGGAGATCAGTCTAAAAGAAATGTTGACACGCTAGCAAAAAAATATCTCAAATTTCTGATGATGAAACATTAATTGTTGCAAGCTCTGACCTTATCACATTTTTATAATAAATCGCAAGCTGATAAACTTGATTCTATAGTTGAAAAAAGAGTTCAGAGATTTTGATTATGAATCTCTTCAATTCGACCTTGAAACTCATACCTGTGAAGCCTGTGGAGGTGGACCGATAGTAGCTCTTAATGAAAGCAGCGAGTCTGAAAAATATAAGATCATTCAATGGTCCTTCATAGAAGTGATTCTGGTGATATTACCGGAGATAACAATGAAGTTGTTGGTTATTTATCAGCAGTTATTTATGGAGATTAATCCCGTTTGACAAATCAAAAAATTGTATTATCGGTGCTGGTAAAATTGCTTATTCGCTCACTTCAGCTCTTGTTAAATCCGGATATGGTGTTCAAAGTATTATCAGTAGAAAAGTAAATTCAGCGAAACTTCTTTCAGAAAATTCTCAATCCCACTTCATTCAAACTCTTTGAGTAAAATTCCTGATATAGTTGATGTTTTCTTTTTAACTGTTCCGATGGTGCGATTAAAAAAAGTTGCAGAAAAATTATCAAGGTCAAAACGATATTTCAGCAAGATTATTTGTGTTCATTTTTCAGGTGTTGAAACTATTTCTGTATTGAATCATTACAGAAAAAAGGTTGTGCTACCGGCTCGCTCCATATTATCAGACCTTTCCCATCAAAAAGTATAGTTGAATTAAAAAATTCTCCTGCATCAATCGAGACAGACGATAAACGTGCAAAATTATTTTTAGATTAATTGTGCAGAAAATTGAAATTAAATCCTTACAAGATCGATTCTGATGAAAAAGTCTTTAATCATCTTAGCAGCGGTTCTCAGCTCAAATTTCCTCGTTGGAAATCTTTTTAATGCATTCTCACTTATATCTTCAAAAAGTAATATATCTAAAAGATATTCTTCGGAAGACAACACAATCTGCACTTGATAATGTCTTCACTTTATCACCGGCAAAAGCACTCTCTGGGCCGATTGATCGCGGTGATATTTATACAATAAAAAAACATATTAGTGCGCTGGATGATAAATAAAATCAACAAGAAAATGATCATCTTAATGCTTTTAAGAAAAAATTATATTGTTCAATCACTTTCGTTACTTGAATGTTGCCAAATCGAAATATAGAAAACTGAATGAAAAGCACTTGGAAATCGAAACGTTCCTGAAAAAACAGCTTGCTTAATTTTAATCACTTGCTCTCCCTGTCAAACTTAACATACACTTAACCTTACCTTAACAATTACTTAACATACAGATTCTAAGTTTCGTCCTGTCGAAAGGAAACTATTTCATAAATTATTTAAGAGAGAGAAACAATGGAATCTTTCCACAATTTTCTAATACGAAGAAAGTATCAACAGACTTAAGACATCAAAGATTGTTGAAATTAGTTTTAATAACAGTAATAATTTTTCTATAACATATATTCCATACACTACACGCGCAGGGCAATGCTGCAATTTTTGGAAAAGTCATTGATTCTGCGACCAACGAAGAATTAATTGGAGCTAATATTTTGCTTGGGGGAACAACTATTGGCGCAGCAACTGATATAGACGGAAACTTCAGAATAACTAATATCCCACCGGGCACTTATTCTCTGATTGCATCTATGCTTGGCTATTCAAAGTATACCGTCACTGAAATAAAATTGAATGCCGGTGATGAAAAAAAACTTGACATCTCTCTTGTTTCAGAAGCATTTGAAACGGAAGAAGTTGTAGTATCAGCTGAAGCATTGAAGAATACTGAAACTTCTGTTTTAAAAGTTCAGCAAAATTCATCAAATGTTGTTGATGGTGTTAGCGCTGAGATGATTAGCAAAAATAATAGCTCAGATGGATCAGATGTTTTAAAGAGAATGACAGGCGTAACTATTTCAGAAGGTAAATATGCATATGTAAGAGGAGTTGGTGACAGGTATAACAATACTTTGTTGAATGGATCAAGTATACCAAGCACTGATCCTGAAAAAAGAAGTTTCTCATATGACATCATTCCTGCTGAAATGATTCAGAATGTTATCACCTCAAAAACCTTTACACCTGATAAGCCCGGTGATTTTACTGGCGGACTTGGTTCAAATAAGCACTATCGAATTTCCATCAAAGTTTTTGTTTAATATCAGTGCAACGGGCGGATACAATTCAAATGCTACCTTTAATCCATTTACAACTTACCAGGGAGGTTCCAAAGATTGGTTAGGAATTGATGATGGTACGAGAAGTATGCCAAGTACAATTAATGAAACACCCGTGCTTCGAGGAAATTATACAAATGCTGAATTACAGCAAATAGGTCTTTCATTTAAAAATGACTGGAACACTGAATCAACTACCGCACCGATAAACGGTAGTATAAAATTTACGATGGGTGATAACTATGGTTTAGGTGAGGAATGAATCTAATCGGATATATAGCCTCTTTCGATTACGCGAAGTGCAACTAGTAACATTATCAGGGAAAGAAATTTTTATGATTACTCCGGCGCATAGATATTTATACAATGGAACTACTTACAACAATGCATGTGATGTTAAGTGGTCTGCTTAATCTGAGTTACAAATTTGGAGGCACAAATAAAATAAGTTTTAAAAATATGTATAACCGAACCTCTGACGATGAAACAACGCTATTCAAAGGCGATTATCGTTACGCTGATCAATACAGGGAAATCACATCACTCAGGTTTGTAGAAAGGACACTAAATACGCATCAGTTGATTGGCGAACATTTTCTTGATGTGCTCAATGGTTTTTCCTGGGATTGGCAAGGTAGCTATAGTTCTTCTGCAATGAATGAGCCTGACGCGAGACGATATGTTTATTCAAGAGATATACAATCACCAATTGACCCTTTACGTTTTCAACTAGATCAATCTCTTGCCACACGATATTATGGTGAACTAATAGATAATGATTATAATTTTTTAACAAATTTTTCTACCAAGCCATTTGATAATCAGCAGCTGTTGAAAATTTCATTTGGTGGTTTGTATAACAAAAAAGACAGAAACTTTGATGCAAGAATTTTCGGATTCAGAAATAACCCGGGCGGAAATTTTCTGCAAGAAGATAGCACACTTCAATTATCAGTCGATAGAATTTTTCAACCTGAAAATATAAATCCCAGCTTCATTTCTTTAACAGAAATCACTCATCCATCAGACAGTTATGAAGCATATCAACAGGTTGCGGCAGGATATTTAATGTTTGATGCTATGATGTTCACATCACTGCGTTTTGTTGCTGGTGCCCGATTTGAGTATTCTGAACAAAAATTGGATTCTTATACAACTACCAATCAACCAATTAATGTAGACGATTACTATCGCGACTGGCTTCCGAGTATAAATCTTACCTACATAATTAATCCTAATATGAACTTGCGATTCGGATTTAATAAAACATTAGCCAGACCGGAATTCAGGGAAATTGCACCTTTTACATATTTCGATTTTATAGCAAATGAATTAGTAAAGGGAAATCCTGATTTGGTAAGAACGCTTGTTGATAATTATGATCTTAGGTTTGAAATATTTCCCGGTGCAGCTGAACTGTTAGCAGTGAGCGTATTTTATAAGTACTTCAGAAATCCAATTGAACGAACACTGTCTGCTTCTTCAAGTAATGAACCAACACGCTCTTATTCGAATGCTGAAACAGCACAGAATATTGGTGCTGAGCTTGAAGTAAGAAAAGGACTAGGTTTTATCGGAAATGTATTCACAGATTTTTCTGCGGTTGCAAATATCACTGTCATTCGCTCAGAAGTTCAATTTGCAACAGATGGCCAATCAAGCTATCAGCAAAGTAATAGACCATTGCAGGGCCAGGCAAATTATATTGTGAACGTAGGGCTCTATTATGATGATTTTGATCTGGGTTTAAACTCGTCGCTTACATATAACAGGGTCGGAGAAAGAATTGATGAAGTTGGATATGCTGATATAGGAAATACAATTGAAGAGCCTTTTGACTTGATTGATTTTAATATCTCAAAAAGAATCTTTGAAAAATTTTCTTTGAAACTTACAGTAAATGATATCCTGAATCAGGATAGAATCTTTACCCAGGAAACTGAAAACTTCGGCGACCAGCTTTCCAAATCTTATAACGCAGGAAGAACTTTTAAATTTTCAATTAACTATAACATATAATTTAATAAGGAGACAAAATGAAAAAATCGTTGCTTACACTTTTACTTTCGTTAACAATGCTTAGCGTTAGTTTTGCTCAGTTTGTGGAGATTTCAGGTGATATCACATCTGATATGACTTTAACAAATAATAACACATACAAGTTAGTAGGCTTTGTAAGAGTACAACCTCCTGCAACGTTACATATCCAGGAAGGTACTTTAATTGTTGGCGATAATGCATCTCAGGGAAGTTTAATTATCGAACCAGGTGCAAAAATAGACGCAAATGGTACAGAATCTGCACCAATAATATTCACTAGTGAGTTTGCGTTGGCTGGTTCAGGTACTACACCAACCTATGGTGACTGGGGCGGAATAATATTACTTGGAAACGCTAAAATAAATGTTCCTGGTGGGACAGCTGAGATTGAAGGTCCGGGAGATATATACGGTGGAAATAATGATGATGATAACAGCGGTGTTATGCGTTACGTTAGAATCGAATACCCTGGTATTGCATTTTCATTGAATAATGAAATTAACGGCTTAACCTTCGGTGGAGTTGGTCGAGGGACGACAATTGAACACATTCAGGTTAGTTATTCCGGCGATGATTCTTATGAATGGTTTGGTGGAACTGTAAACTGTAAATATTTGATTGCTTACCGTGGTTGGGATGATGACTTCGATACAGATTTTGGGTTTACCGGTAAACTTCAATTTTTAGTTGCTTTTAGAGATCCTGATATTGCTGACCAATCAAGTTCGAATGGATTTGAGTCTGACAATGATGGCTCAGGTACGATGAATACTCCAATCACTTCGCCAACCTGGTGGAATGTATCTATGATTGGTCCACTGGCTACCACATCAACACCAATTAACTCACTCTATAAAAGAGGTATGCATTTACGTAGATCTTCAAGAAATAAAATATCGAATACAATTGTTATGGGTTGGCCGACGGGAATTAGACTAGATGGTCAAAATACAATACAGGCTGCAATCGATGGAAATATGTGGATTGATAACAGTGTAGTTTCTGGCTGGACTGTTGTTGCATTAGATACTGTTTCTTCAGGTGGTTTGAATTTTAACATTGGTACCTGGTTTGCTTCAAATGGCGGAACAACTTATGCAGCAAATACGGATGTAATGCTTACAGACCCATTCAATTTGAGTAATCCTAATCCAATGCCTATGGCTGCTTCACCCGTTTTAACCGGTGCCGCTACACCTCCAAACGATGGTTTCTTTGATCCTTCTGCTACTTATATCGGTGCGTTTGGTTCCGTAAACTGGATGAATAATTGGACAAATTTCAATCCTGTTGGTTACCCACTTTCTGTTGAAGAAAATGGAATAACAGGTGTTCCAACATCATTTAGTGTTAGCCAGAATTATCCTAACCCATTCAATCCTTCAACAAAAATAGTGTATTCAGTTACGGAAGGTTCAAATGTTAAATTAATTGTTTATGATGTTCTTGGAAGAGAAGTTGAAGTTTTAGTAAACGATTTCAAACCAGCAGGAATCTATGAACTGACATTCAATGCAGAAAATTTACCAAGTGGATTATATCTATATACTTTTGAATCTGGATCCACAAGGATAACTAAGAAGATGACATTACTTAAGTAATTTTCTCTCTCTCTCGCTCTCTCCTTCGACAAAAGGCGCTGCAAATGTAGCGCCTTTATTTTTTGTTATGGTGTTTTTAGATTTACATCATGATTATTCTTCTAAAAAAATCAATACTTCTTTTTGTTTTATTCACTGAGTTATTAGTTGCTCAAAAAATTCATACTCCCGAAGTATTTAATACTGCCCAAACAGTAAAAGAAATTAAACAAAACACAGAATTTCTTGCGAGTGATAATTTAGAAGGAAGGGGAACAGGTACTGTCGGAGGAAATCTGGCTGCAGAATACATTGCTGGAGAGTTTGCGAACATTGGACTCAAACCAATTGGAAATGAAATTACATTCTTCCAGAATATTCCAATGCACGGGAGTTTTCCATTAAAATCTTCTGAGTTAAAAATTTACTTTGATGATAGTACCATTAATCTGCAATTGGAAAAAGACTATTTACTTTTTAAATCTGGTCAGCAGACTTTTACACCTGTACCATTGCCAGTTGTATTTGTTGGTTATGGAATAGTTGCTCCTGAATTTGACTATAATGACTATCAATCGGTTGATGTTGAAGGAAAAATTGTAGTTTTTATCGATGGAGAACCTGAATCAGATAACCCGGACTTCTTCAACGGTACAGCACCTACTGTATATAAATATCCAGTTTCAAAACAAAGGTTAGCATTATCGAGAGGTGCAGCCGGTAGTATTTTAATACCGAATACAAATGATTTAAATTGGTCAGCTCAAATAAATTCTTTTGCTTTTGAAGATGTCAACCTTGCATACTCTGCATCTAACAACCTGAGCATTTTATTAAATCCAGATTTTGCTGAGTCATTATTTAAGAATTCCGGGTATTCTTTTAAGCAAGTTCTGCAGATGAAAACTGAACAAACATTAACAAGCTTTCCTTTGAATATCAAATTAAGTTTTAAAGGCGAATACATCCAGCGAGATTTTATTTCACAAAACGTTTGTGGTCTTCTTGAAGGTAGCGATCCCGAATTAAAAGATTCATATATAATTATTTCGGCACACTATGATCATCTTGGAATTGGACCAGCAATAAATGGTGATTCAATTTATAATGGTGCGTTGGATAATGCAATTGGTGTTTCGGTTTTACTTGAACTCGCCAAAGAGTTTTCGCTGCAGAAAAAATTACTTGGCAGATCAATTTTATTTCTCGCACTAACAGGAGAAGAAAAGGGATTACTGGGCTCATCTTATTATACTGATAATCCTATAGTTCCACTTTATAAAACGATTGCTAATTTGAATATTGATGGAGTGGCTATGTTCAGAGATTTTCAATCTGTAGTTGGAGTTGGTGCAGAATATTCAACATTGGCAAAATACTTAGAGCAAACTGCCTCTAAAATGAACCTTGATGTGGATAATATTCCGCCACAATTTGAAGTCTATGAAGCCTTCAACCAATCAGATCAGATAAGTTTTGCCGCAGCTGGTGTTCCTTCTATTCTCGTACTTGAGGGAGTAAAGCACAAATCAATAGATGACCAATCCGTTTTGCAGACATTCATTGACTATATGGTTAATCGTTATCACTCACCGTTTGATGATTTGTCACAAGAAGTCGATTATGTAGCTGCGGTTCAACATACTGAAGTTTTATTTGAACTCTTACTTTCCTTATCCAACTCATTCACAACTCCTGAGTGGAATCCTGGTTCACCCTTTAAAAGTGCTCGTTTAAGATCAATAGCTGAAAAACGTTAGTATTTTAGCCAGTTTTTAACAAAATAGCACATAATCATATTTTAGAAAATTTAACATTTTCTTAACATTGCCCTCTCATCAGCAATAAATGCAAAACGTATATTTCTATCATCATTTCTAATAATTAATCAAAGGAGAGTGAAAATGCTTAACGTGAGGTCTATTGTTCTGCTAATCTCATTTTTATTAGTAGGATCAATACTGTTCATCGGTTGCAAGAAAAGAGAACGTGAGGAGCAAACTGTAATTTCTATAAAAGGTTCTGACACAATGGTGAATCTTGCGCAGAAGTGGGCAGAAGTATACATGCAAAAAAATCCAAATGTCTCAATACAGGTTACTGGCGGAGGTTCAGGTACCGGAATAGCAGCACTTCTGAATGGAACTACAGATTTAGCCGATGCATCAAGAGAGATGAAGGACAACGAATTTGAAACTGCAAAACAAAAAGGTGTTACACCAGTTGTATACGATGTAGCTTTGGATGGAATAGCTGTGATTGTTCATCCCGATAACAAAATTGATAATATCACAATAAAACAATTAAGCGATATATTCACTGGAAAGATCACCAACTGGAAACAACTTGGTGGACCTGACATGCTTATTACACTTTACGGAAGAGAGAATAGTAGCGGTACCTACGAATTCTTTTAAAGAACATGTTCTTGGGAAAGATGATTCAGGTAAGCAACAGGATTATTCACCAACAACTCAGGTATTGCAAGGAACGGCTGCATTGGGAGAAGCGGTTGCTCGTGATGTCAAAGGTATTGGTTACGGCGGTGTTGGTTATTTTGCGTTAAGAAAAGATGTTAAAATTCTTCACGTTAAAAAGGATGATAACTCCCCGGCAATTTCTCCGGCTGAGAACGGCAAGGTTAATTACAATGTAATCTGGAATGGTGATTATTCTATTTCTAGATATTTGTATTGTTATACTAATGGAGAAGCAACCGGTGAGCTAAAAAATTATCTTGATTTCGTCTTATCGCCGGAAGGGCAAAAAATAGTTGAGTCTATGGAATATATCCCATTACCAACAAAGTGATTAGACTAAACTTAAGCTTCCTGAATGAGAGAGCAGGAAGCTTTTTAATTTAACTACAATTCTAAAAGTAGGAGAGAGAGAAATGAAAAAAATCATTCTTACAGGAGTACGATATCTTCTCACATTGGCACCAAACTTTGCTCAGGAAGTAGGTGAAGGAAAAATTTCTGGTCTCGTGTTCGGGGATTATTTTTATAACATCCTCAGGGATTCCACCATTAACAATCTGGATAACACAGGTCTTACAGGTATAAAGGATCTTGAGGGATTTGATATCAGAAGAATCTATTTTACTTATGATTATAGAATAGCGGAACAGTTTAGTACAAGATTTAGATTAGAATCGCAGACACTTGTAAGTGTACAAAACACATTGTTCCTGACATACATCAAAGATGCATATTTAAACTGGAAAAATATTTTTGAAGGCAGCAATTTTATTTTTGGTATCCAGCCTACACCCGCATTCGTCGTTTCAGAAGACTATTGGAATTACCGATCTCTTGAAAGAACAATTTTAGATCTAAGACGAATCGTTTCTTCGAGAGATCTTGGTGCTTCATTAAAAGGAAGATTAAATTCATCCGGAAGCATAAAATACTGGTTCATGTATGGAAATGGCAGTGTGTTAGCGACTGAAGGTGATAAATTTAAAAGGTTATATGCGCAAGTTGATTTACAACCAATGGAAGAACTGAGGTTAACTCTTTATGGCGATTATAGATTTAAAGAAAATAAAGAGTATGTATTAATTAACGAAAATTTCAATAATGATGCATTGACAACTGATCTTTTCCTGGGATATCAAAAGGATGATAATTTTACTCTTGGAGTAGAATCATTTTGGCAGATAACTTATAATGATCTGTTTCAGACTAAGGAAACTGAATACGTGATACAAAATCGAAATGCATTGGGCGTTTCTTTATTTGGATGGTATAAATTTACGGATATGCTAATTGGTGTTGGAAGATGGGATTATTATGATCCAAATATTTCAGGAGACTACAGAGACGATGCTAGGAATTTATTTATTGCTGGTTTAAGTTTTGTACTTAATGATAAAATTGCAATCACACCAAACTTTCTATATGAAATTTATGAGCAACCAGAAAATGGTGTAACAATTGATCCATCTTTAACAGGTAGAATTACATTTTACTTTCAGTTCTTATAGAAAAGTTTGATTTATTATTTTTGATATGGTAATGGAAGAAAAAGATTTCTACTCACAAGCGGCGAATTCAAAATACGCTAAAAAAATAAAAAGATTTACCAGGGTAAAGGAATCGGCAATTAAATTCTTTTTTGCTGTTAATGGTACTATGGCCCTGATTTTTATTATTCTGATATTCATCTTTCTTTTTAAAGAAGGTTTCAAAGCTTTGGATCATATTGGCCTTCTGGACTTTCTTTATCTTGACAGAACAGATGCATCAGGAACTGTGCAGAGAGTGTTTCAATGGTATCCAACTTCAGAGGAACCAAGATACTCACTAATTCCACTTATGATTGGAACATTTCTCACGGCATTTCCTGCAACTGTCATTTCGACATTGCTGGGTGTTGGGGCAGGTATATACCTGTCTGAGGTTGCAAATCCAAAACTTAAAGAATTCCTCAAGCCAATGATTGAATTGTTTGCTGGCATTCCGACAGTTGTTTTAGGATTTATAATGCTCGTTGTTGGTGCGAGTTTTTTCAATGATCTATTAAATCCGACAAACAGGTTAAATGCTTTTGTAGCGGCGCTCGGTTTGTCGTTTGTTATTATACCAATTATTGCTTCACTAACAGAGGATGCGCTTCATTCAATTCCGAATGAACTAAGGATGGCTTCATATGGATTAGGTGCAACAAAATGGCAAACAATAAGCAAAGTAATTTTACCTGCTGCATTTAGTGGAGTCTCAGCAAGTATAATTCTTGGTTTTGGAAGAGCCATCGGCGAAACGATGATCGTTCTTATGTGTGCGGGTAATGCTGCTAACTTGACCTCAAATATCTTTCTAAGCGTAAGAACAATGACTGCTACCATTGCCGCAGAAATGGGTGAAGTATCCCAGGGCTCTGATCATTATTACTCATTATTTTTCATTGGAATTGTTTTGTTTACAATAACTTTTATTCTGAATCTAATTGCCGAAATTATTATTAACAGGATGAGAAAGAAAAACACATTTTAGTTTAGATTGATATGGAAGTAAAGAAAAGAAAACGAGATTTAACAGGAATATTAGCATTAACCACTGTGAGGTTAATGTTTTTCTTTCTGGTTTTCATCTTGGTACTGTTGCTGGGTAAAATATTTATTGAAGGTATTGGAGTTATCTCTCCCGAATTTTTGCTTGATGAACCGCGTGATAATATGACCGGTGGTGGCATTGGTCCGGCAATTTTTGGAACAATTGCTGTAACACTGCTGATGGTGATATTCACTGTTCCTCTTGGTGTTTTTTCCGCTATTTATCTTAATGAATATGCTAAGGATACATTTTTTACACGGATAATAAGAACTTCAATTAACAATCTGGCTGGGGTTCCTTCTATAGTATTTGGACTATTTGGATTGGGGTTTTTCATTTTATTCATAGGGAAAAACCTTGATGAAGTTTTACAAACAGGTTTGCTCTTTGGTCAACCGGCATTACTCTGGGCATCTGCCACCTTAGCTGTATTAGTTTTACCAATTGTGATTGTTTCAACCCTTGAGGCACTGAACTCTGTTCCTAAATCTCACCGGGATGCATCTTATGGGTTAGGGGCAACTAAGTGGCAAACAATAAGAAATGTTGTTTTACCTCAAGCCAGACCAGGAATCCTGACTGGAACTATACTTGCAGTTAGTCGAGGTGCAGGAGAAACGGCTCCAATTTTATTTTTAGGTGCGGCATTCTTCCTGCCAAATCTTCCGATTGCGGATTTGTGTATTGGCGGATATTGCATTCCAATTATAAACCCTACAGAGCAGTTTATGTATCTTGCTTATCATATTTTTATTATGGCAACACAGTCATCTAACCCAACTAAAACTTTACCATTGCAATATGGTTCGACTTTAGTTTTAATTGCTTTAACATTTTTATTGAACATAACAGCGATAATTTTCAGATATCGCTTTAGAAAAATTTTAGGACGATTATAATATTAACTTAATAGCTTATGAAAGAAACTAAAATAGTTATAAAAAATTTAAACCTGTTCTACAGTAACAAACAGGCATTAAAAAACATTACTCTAGATATTCCTGAGAAAAGAGTAACAGCATTTATTGGTCCTTCAGGTTGTGGCAAATCTACATTTCTTAGGGTCATTAATAGAATGAATGATTTAATAGATCATGTAAAAATTGAAGGCGAAGTTTTTGTGGATGGAGTTAATATTTATGATAGGTCGCTCGACGTTGTAAATCTCAGAAAAAATGTTGGAATGGTGTTCCAAAAATCTAATTTATTCCCAAAAACTGTTTATGAAAATATCGTTTACGGTCCAAAGATCAATGGGGTCAGAGATAAGAAAATTCTTGAAGAAATTGTTGAAAGAACATTGAACCAGGCGGCAATATGGGATGAGGTGAAGGACAGACTTAATGAGAATGCTCTCAGTCTTTCGGGAGGACAGCAACAAAGATTATGTATTGCAAGAGCGCTCGCAGTTGAACCTGAAATTATTCTGATGGATGAACCGGCAAGTGCTCTGGATCCTATTTCAACGGCAAAGATTGAAGAGCTTATTCACGATTTGAAGAAACAGTACACGATTGTTATTGTAACTCATAACATGCAGCAGGCAGCAAGAGTGAGTGACCTTACAGCATTCTTTTATCTTGGTGAACTTATAGAGTTCGATAGAACAACCACAATATTTACTAAACCTTCAAAGAAACAAACGGAAGATTATGTAACTGGTCGCTTTGGTTGATTTTTACACTAATAATTTTTAATTAGAAAAAAAGGAGCAAGATGGAGAGAGTATTAGACGAATATATCGAAAAGCTTAAAACAAGAGTTATAAAAATGTGCAGTCTTGTGGATGAACAGGTTCAATCAGCAATTAAGGCTGTAGAAGAGGAAAATTTGGAACTAGCACAGCAAGTTATTGATCAGGATAACAAGGTTGATAAATATGATAACAAAATTGATAAGATTTGCCAGAAAATTTTCGCTTTAACTCAGCCAGTAGCGATGGATCTTCGATTAATTATGTCCTCTTTAACTATCAATAATAATCTGGAACGTATCGGAGATATTGCTGTAAACATAGGTGAGTATATAAAAATAATGGAAAGGAAACCGTCTTTTTTTCAGCAAACAAATCTCGAAGAGATGTTCAAAATTACTAAACGGATGCTGAAAGATTCAATTGATTCCTATATTGAGGGAAACGAAACTCTTGCAAAAATTGTAATTGAGTCTGATGACAAACTTGATCAGCTGAATTATGATAATCATAAAATTTTGATTGATATCATGAAGCAAAACCCAGATAATATTGAACCTGGAATTGCACTTTTAGTTATGTCCAGACAACTTGAGAGATTGTGCGATCATTGCACCAATATTGCTGAAGATGTGTTTTTTATAGTTGAAGCAAACCTTGTAAAACATAAATATGAGAAGTATCTTTTCGCAGATGATAAAGACGATACTGATGATTGAAAATTTTAGTGAAAGTCTAATTATTACTAAATGTTGATTTATCAGATAGAACATTTCAACTTTTGTTCACGACCTTTTCTTATCTGAATATGAAAAGAGAATATAAAGTGAAACTTCTGCTTCCTATTTTACTCCTCTTATTTATTTCAGGATGTAGTTTTAAACCTGCCGAAGCATCAACCATAACTATTAAGGGCTCAGATTCAATGTTATTACTCACCGAAAATCTTGCCCAGGAATATATGAAACTGAATCCCGGTATTTCAATTTATGTATTTGGCGGAGGAACCGCAGTTGGTATCCGCTCTCTAATAAACGGGGAAGTGGATATTTGCACGGCATCCAGAAATTTGCAACCAGATGAAGCAAAATCTCTTGCTGAATATTACGGAAGTGTAGGACTATTTTATCTGGTAGCTAAAGATGCATTAAGTGTTTATGTGAATCAATACAATCCGGTTAAAGATTTCAGTATGGATGAATTAAAAAAAATATTTGAATGTGGAATAACAGATTGGAGTAAGTTAGGTGGAAAACACCAACAAATCATTCCCATCATCCGTAATTCGAACTCGGGCACACATTTCTTTTTTAAGGAACACGTTTTAAATGGAGATGAATATTGTTATGATGCGATTATTGAAGCAACTACATCTGAAATAATTGAATACGTTGAGAAGAATGAAAATGCGATAGGATATGGTGGGATGGGATATAAAGGGAAAACCGTGCACGCAAAAATTGATGGGATTGAGCCTTCAGAAAAAAATGCTCAGAACGATACTTATCCTTTGACTAGATATCTTCATTTTTTTACGACTCAGATTCCAAAAGGTACTGTCAAGAAATTTATAGATTGGGTGTTATCCCCTGATGGACAGAAAGTGATAAAACAGTCTGACTACATTCCACTTTGGGAATTTAATGATTGATTTGTCTTCCATGAGACCATTTCTTAACAATTATTTAAAGTAATCTTAACTATTTCTTCACTTTACTGGCACTTCCATTACTTACCTTTGACTATAATATTTAAGGTAATTAGGATAATGATTTTCAAAGAAATAATCGCTTCAAATCGTTCCGTTTATAAGATAAAATTGGATAAATCCGAAAATGACTATTTTATTTTTTTTGAGGAAAAGAAAGTTGATGCTGAAAAAATAAGCGATGAAAAGTTTTCAGTAGCTGAATGGAATCAGGAGTATGAACTGATATATCAATCTTATGTTTTGGAATAAGAGTCGGAGAATTTTATGAAAAAATTGTCTAAAGTATTCTTGCTATACTCGTGACAACCTCATAAGTGATCATGGCTGAAATTGCTGAAACTGGAATTGTAAGTACCCATGCCCAAAGAATATTTTTAGCAACTCCCCATCTTACTGCTGACAATCCTTTGACTGCTCCAACTCCAATTATTGATCCTGTAATTGTATGAGTTGTGCTTACTGGAATTCCGAATATTGTGGCACCAATAATTGTGAGTCCTGCTGAAGTTTCTGCACTAAACCCGCCAAACGGAGTGAGTTTCGTTACTCTCATTCCTAATGTTTTTATAACTTTCCAACCACCAATCATAGTTCCAAATGCTATAACAGAATAGCTGAGAATAATTATATAAAATGGAATATAAAAAGTGTCACCCAATATTCCGTTTGTGAATAAAACTACTGTGATTATTCCAATTGTTTTCTGTGCATCATTTGAACCATGACTTAAGCTATAAAGTGCAGCCGATACAAGTTGCAGCCGTCGAAAGTATTTATCGACTTTTCGTGGTGCCTGGTTTTTCACAATCCACAAAGTAATGATTGAAAAAAAGTAAGCCATTACTAATCCGATTATTGGAGCAGCAAAAATAAAAATCACCACTTTTGTATAACCTGCCATTATCAAAGCACCGAAGCCGGCTTTTGCAACAGCAGCGCCACCATATCCACCAATTATTGAATGAGAAACACTGATTGGTAATCCAAAGTGTGTTGCCGTCGCTGTTAGAATAATTGCGCCAACCAGTCCTGATAGAATTACGTAATTGTCTACTATACTAACATCAACTATTCCTTTACCTATAGTAGCAGCCACACTTACTCCAAATAAAAATGCCGCAGCAAAATTAAAGAATGCAGCCCAGACAACTGCCTGGAAAGGACTGAGTACTCGCGTTGCAACAACCGTAGCAATAGAATTTGCTGCATCGTTCATTCCATTGTAGAAATCGAAGACGAGAGCAAGAAGAATAATGAGGATTACAAATTCCATAGCTGATCAGGCATTTTTTATGAAGATGGAAAGAATAACATTTGCAACAGACTGACACCGGTCAGAGGTTCTTTCCAGAATATCAAGTATTTCCTTTTTCTTTATTAATTCTATTGCGTCTTTTTCATTTGTGAAGAGATCCTGAATTGCGTTTCTGTAAACCTGGTCGGCTTCAGATTCAAGATCTTTAACTGCTTTTGTTTCATTTATTCTTCTGGCTTTTAAATCCTGTATGGCAATTCCAAGCTCGTGTACCTGTTTATTAATTATTGATGCAATTTTATCAGCATACGGAACTTTTTTTGTAATGTTGTATGATTCAATCCGTGCCGCCGCACCAAGCAGCATATCGCTTATATCATCCAGCTTTTTTGTCAAAGCAAAAATATCTTCTCTGTCGAATGGTGTGATAAAAGTTTTATTTAGTCTTTTAACAACCCGGGATGCAACTTCGTCGCATCTTAATTCAAGAGGCTTAATGTTCAGGTAATGGTTTTTATCGATTAGTTCATCTGCAAATAGCTGCTCAGTATATTTAGCCATTTGCTGAATATGGGAAATCATTTCCCTGAAATCGTCAAAATATTTTTCTTCCTTTGGTATAAGTGCTTTTATCATTTCTCTCTCAATTTTTATTTGAAAAAATAAGTAATTGATAAGACATTGTTATACTTTTTTCTGAATGCCGATAACTTTACTACTAAATTCTCTCACATTTCTTTGCTATATTCACACGCAAAATTTTGATTTTAACGGAGGATTTGACCATTTCCAGTAAAAATAATAATCAGGATAACCTTTTAGAAAAAATCGTTTCTCTTGCAAAAAGAAAGGGATTTGTCTTCCAGTCAAGTGAAATTTACGGCGGTCTCAACGGCTGTTGGGATTACGGTCCGCTCGGGGTTGAGCTTCTCAACAATATTAAAAGTGAGTGGTGGAAAGCTATGACTTATCGCGAAGATGTTGAAGGATTGGACGCTTCTATTTTAATGCATCCAAAAGTCTGGGAAGCTTCAGGTCACGTTGAAAATTTCACCGATCCGATGATTGATTGTAAGCAATGCAAAGCAAGATTCAGACTTGATGTGCTAGGTGATTCTTATGCGGATAAGAAAAAAGATAAAGCTATCCAGGAATTGGAAGAGAATTTAAAATCTGATGAAAGACTTTTAAAAAAAATTGATGATAAGCTGAAAGATCCAAGCGATGAAAATCCATTCACGCTTTTACTTGAAGATCCAGAGATTTCAAAACTTCTTCTTGCACAATTAAATTGTCCACAATGTGGCAACAAAGGAACTTTTACCGAGGCACGAAAATTTAATTTAATGTTTAAAACTTTTATAGGTCCAGTTGAAGATAGCGGCTCAGTAGTTTATTTGAGACCTGAGACTGCTCAGGGAATATTTGTAAACTTTTTAAATGTGCAGGGTTCTTCAAGACAAAAGCTGCCGTTTGGAATTGCTCAGATTGGGAAAGCTTTTCGTAATGAAATAAACACAAAAAACTTTCTATTCAGAACGCGTGAATTTGAGCAAATGGAGATGCAGTTTTTCGTAACTCCAAAAGATGATAAACAATGGTATGATTACTGGAAGGCAGAAAGATTGGAATGGTTCAAGCGAATGGGAATGACTGAAACAAAATTGCGGTATCACGATCACCCTGCGGATAAACTTGCACATTACGCTAAAGAAGCCGTTGATATTGAATATGAATTTCCTTTTGGTTGGGGAGAGATTGAAGGAATACATAACAGAACGGATTTTGATCTTACACAGCACGAAAAATTTTCAGGCAAATCATTAAAATATTTTGATGAACAGGCAAAAGAAAAATTTATTCCGTTTATCATCGAGACTTCTGCAGGTGCAAGCCGTTCGTTTATGGCATTTTTAATTGATGCTTATTATGAAGAGGAAGTAAATGGAGAACAAAGATCAGTCCTTAAATTCCATCCAAGACTTGCACCAATAAAAGCTGCGATCTTTCCACTTGTTAATAAAGATGGTATGCCCGAAATTGCCAGAAAGATAGAAACCGATTTAAGAAAATCTTTTAGAGTTTTTTATGATGATAAAGGTGCCGTTGGCCGAAGATACCGCAGACAGGATGAAGCCGGAACACCTTACTGCATTACAGTTGACACTCAAACTCTCGAAGACCAAACTGTAACTGTAAGAGAAAGAGATACAATGGTACAAGATAGAGTTGGGATAGATAAGCTTTCAAATTATCTGTTGAACAAATTGCATAATGCCTGATATATGAGATCAACTGCCGGTTTTATTTTATTTTTTCTGCTATTCGTTAACGGAAGTTTATTCTCCCAGAAACCTACTTACGATTCGCTTTTAAAAGCTGGTATCAATCAAATCTACAACATAAAATTCAATGAAGCGGAAATAACTTTTCAATTATTGAAAAAAGAATATCCAAAACGTCCGGCAAGCAGATTCTTTTTTGCAATGATTGACTGGTGGAAAATTATTCTCTCTGAAGAAAACGAAGAGCAGGATGATCGGTTTTACGATAAGATTGAAGAAACAGTTGATTTCTGTGATGAAATTCTGGACAATGACCCAAATAATATAGATGCACTCTTTTTTAAGGGTGGCGCGATAGGTTTCAGAGGACGCTTAAATGTAATGAGAGAAAACTGGTTTAGTGCTGCGGATGATGGGAGAGAGGCACTTCCTTTAGTAGAACATGCTTACGAACTTGACCCAACGAATGTTGATGTGAAACTTGGTTTTGGAATTTATAATTACCTCGCAGCAGTTATTCCGGAGAGATACCCAATCGTAAAACCTGTAATGATTTTTTTTCCATCCGGTGATAAGGAGTTGGGATTGACACAGTTGAAAGAAGCAGCAAATTCAGGTAAATATTCTAAATTCGAAGCCAGATACATCTTAGTTACTTTCTACTACTATTTTGAAAAAGATATGGACATGGCTGAATTTTATTCCCAACAGCTTGTTGATTCATTTCCTAATAATCCTGTATTTGAAAGATGGCGTGGTCGAATCGCTGCAAGAAAAAATGAATGGGCTATTGCAGATTCAATTTTTACTAATGTGTTAGATAAATCGTCAAAAAATTTTGAGGGGTATAATACCCCGATGATCAGGAGGGAAGCAAATTATTACATTGGTTATTACTATAAAAATAGTGGTGATTTAAATTCAGCTTTAAAATATTTTAAAAATTGTATTGCGGAGGCAAAGATAATAGATGAAGAAGGGGAGGAATCAGGCTTTCAGATTAATGCTACATTTTATGCTGGAACAATATTCCAGATGTGGGGAAACAATACAGAAGCTAAGAAGTATTTTGAGAAAGTTTTGGATATGAGAGATTTCAGAGAGTCACATGAGAAAGCACAATCTAATATTGATGAGATAAACAAATCATTAAAAAATTAACTTATCACAACGAGGTTGATAACGTCAAACTTTGTAAAGCACCAACGGTACCAAGCGATGAATATGCATAACTGAATTTATATTCAGATATGTTTACACCAAGCCCGCCATTAAATCCTGCGATGCCTGCACTTGAACCAAGCTTGAAATCCTCTCTTCGTTCATTATCGTAACCAAACCTAAGCGTAAAAACTTCGCTCAAATAAAATTCCGCACCAATAGAGAATCCTTTAAAGTGCTGATATAATTCATCTCGCTCCTGGTTAAGATTATGAAAATCGAGAGATAATCTGACAGGAAGTCTTTCTAATCTTTTTGAAACTCCAATTAGAACATCAAGAGGCAAGTCTTCTTTTAAATCGGTGTAAGACGATAATTGCTTCCCTATGTTAAGAATAGAAGCACCAAGATTGAGCATTATTTCGGGGAATTCATAATTTACACCAAGGTCTAACCCAATGGCACTGGATGATTGATCAGCAATACTTGAATAAATAAATTTTGCGTTAGCCCCATAATAAAAATCATTCATAAATTTATTTGTATAACTCAGCAGGAAAGCCAGTTCACCTGCATTAAATTTACCTGTGATATTTCCGTTAACATCTGCTTCATCAAAACTTCCGTAGTTTATGTACTGAACACCCGCACCAAATCTGCCAATATTTTCAAATTCGGTTGAGTAGGTTAAACTGAATAAATTTATATCCAGAAGATGTTTAACAAATGAAAATGAAACAGGATCTTTTTCAAGAAATCCTAAGCCAGCCGGATTGAAGAAAAGCACATCCACATCATCATTATTTGTAACAAAACTTCCACCGAGAGCTGCAGCACGGGCACTCATATCAATGCGAAGAAAATCATACGTTGTAGTTTGCCCAAAAGTGAAAGAAGCCGTTAAAATAAAAAAGATGAATAAAGATGAAAGAAGGTATCTCATTTAGTTAAACTCCTTGAAAAATGTAACAGCTATTTAAGGATTAAAGTAAATAAAGGCAAGGGAAAGGAAAGGGGATGTTAGCAATTTACTGACCTCAGAAAGTATTCATTTTTATTAGTAAGCCAGCGTTATGAAAGTCTTGATACTCTAAAGCATTCTCCTGATATTAGTATTGTAATGCTGATGAAGTTTGTAGAAAAATATTTTATAATTGAAGGAAATTTAATCTTCCTGCTTTTTTCATTTATAATATTAAACTCTTTTAATCTTCACTGCCAAACTAAAACAAACCTTGAACTATTTTATTCTCTAACTGATTCTCTTGTAAATAAAATAGATTCCGAAATACCATCGAATCAAAAAAATATTCTACTTACTCTAAATCTTGGTGATCGATATTCTTTATTCGCGAACACTATTAAAGATCAATTCATCAAAAAGGGTAAAGAAATAGTAACACAACCGCCGGATGAAATTAATATTCCAACTGTCGACATTGTTATGGAAGGTGCCGGGGTTGAATACGGTGAAATGTTCCGCAGCGGATTTTTTGGAACACACTACGTCCAAAGATATACAACCATATTTGGAAACTATCTACAAACTTTTTCATCGCAGGGGAAACAGGATTTTGAAATTACTGTAATTGATACAGTAAAGGTTGAAGATGTCAAATATCTTGAAAATCCGTCATATCCTTTTACCCAAGCTGAATTGCCGCCGGAGCCATTTTTATCCGGCTTAGCGGAACCAATAATTGCCATCGGAACCGCGGCATTAGTGGTTGTACTCTTTTTCACAATCAGAAGCGAGTGATTTCTTTTACCTTTGAAGCAACTTCAATTTTAATTAATATTACCTGATAAATTTATGAAAATTAAGCACTTATGAGAAAATACCTAATATTATCAGGACTTTTTTTATTAGCAATTTGGGGTTGCAGCTCGACTCGCGATGTAGCTGAAATGAATGCAGACGAGAGACTACAATATGCGATGGGTTTATATAATGATGAAGATTATGAAGAAGCTGCAACAGAATATGAAGCCTTATTGCTTCAGTATCCCGGCAGCAGCATAGTTGATGATGCACAATATTATTTGGGGATGTGTAAATATTATCGTGATGAATTCATTTTGGCCGCATATGAATTCAGCAAATTAATAAAAAATATACCCGCAAGTGACTTCGTTCCCGATGCACAGTTTATGCTTGCTGAAAGTTATTATGAACTTTCACCAAATTATACACTTGATCAAAAATATACTGTCAAAGCTATAGAAGAATATCAGGCTTTCATCGATTTCTTCCCCTTAAATGAAAAAGTGAGCGAAGCCGAGCAAAAAATTACGGAACTGAACGATAAACTTGGAAGGAAAGAATATACAGTTGCTTATATCTATCAGAAGTTGGATTATTATACAGCATCACTGAAATATTATGAGAACGTCATTGAAGTTTATCACGATACACCCTACGCACCTTTGGCTTTGTATAGTAAAATTGAATTATTGATGGACAGGGAAAGGGAAGATGAAGCTCTTACCGAAATGAAAAGATTTGTTCGTCTATATCCCGATGATCAGAATTTTCAGGAAATAAATGATCTAAAAAACTCTCTTGAAGCAAAATTAAAAGGGGGTTATTCGTCCAACTAATGAATGCCCGGAAAGTAAGCGAATCTCAAATAACAATGACAGAGTTGGTGCTTCCGCATAATACAAACCAGCTAGGCACACTTTTCGGGGGACAATTAATGTTCTGGATAGATATCTGTGCATCGCTTAGTGCAGAAAAACATAATCAAAGAATTTGTGTAACTGCTTCTGTAGATAAAGTAGATTTTCTATACCCCGTAAAACTAGGAGATGCTGTCACTCTGGTTTCTTCAGTAAACAGGGTTTTTAATAGTTCTCTTGAAGTCGGGGTTAAAGTGTTTGCACAAAATTTTAAGGAGGCAATAGTAAAGCATACGAATTCAGCTTATCTTACTTTTGTAAGTGTGGATTCGCAAGGTAGACCTGTAAAGGCTATCGAAGCTTTACCAGAAACAAATGAACAGAAAAGAAGATTCAATGAGGCGCTCATCAGGAGAGAAAACAGACTCAAAAGCAGAGTTGTTGAAAAATAGTCTCGTACTATTCTTTTTATTTTTATCATCACAAAGCTTCAGCCAGGTTCCAATCAACGGTTTTTGCTCACAGAAAAATTATGCTATACCTTCGGGATATGAGGGGGTTGTTTCTGCAGATTTAAACTCGGACGGTAATGATGAATTATTATTTTATTCTTCATCAACTAAGAAAATCGGCATTTATAATAATGTTTTCGGAGACAGTGCTTCCATCAAGGAGCTCCAGGTTGATGCGGAAATTTCACAACTAAGACAGTTAAAAAATAAATCAAGTAATGCTAATTTATTTGCCGCAATTGATCGAAAACATAGAAAGATTTTTTTATTTGAGATTTCTCTGGATAAAATCGAAGTCGTCAACAATCAAATGGAATTTGATTCCTTTCCTGAGAATATTTTCACCGGAGATATTGATCTGGATGGTAAGGATGAAATACTTGTTTATGGAAGTGGCTTCGATGGATTATCAATTATCTCACAGACTACTGAAGGAATTGGTGAGAGAAAAGTCATAACCGGTACAAGCTTTAGTGAAGCTACTTTCGTTGATTATAGTGATGATGGCTATCTGGACCTTGTAGGTTTTAACATACTTGAAAATTCTCTTCAATTTTTTACGAATAATACAAAAGGAATTTTCAGGTTAAATCGCTCAATCCAATATTCTGAAAAAATAAATCTGCTTAAAGCAAGGGATTTTAATAATGACGGTCTTCTTGATTTAATCTATAGTTCCGGGAACAACCTGGAAATTTTATTTGCAGATTTTCAGAGAACTTTTAAAACAAAAAAAACTATTAAGCTTGATGAAAGACCGGTTGGACTAACTTTTGGAGACTTTAACAAAGACGAGTTATTAGATATAGCCTATACACTTGCTAAAGGAACTATGAATATCCTTTACGCAAAAAAAGATTCTGATTTTTACGAAAGTATAACCTACCTCCAATCCTCAACTAATGGTTTTATAGCGAAATATAAATCTGATGGTAATGATAATCTTGTTTGTTTTTTAAATCCAAATGAAATAGGCATCGTTTCATCTGTTCAGGAAATTAAGAATGGTATTAAAATAATTCCCGCTATTCATGCCGGAGCCTTGAAAAAATTTGATTACGGGAATGATAATATCTCGGATATAAGTTTTGTAGATGAATACGACAGTTATTTAAAAATATTTTTGTTGGATCAATTTGGAGTTCCTAGCTCTCTTTATTATTTCCCTCTGGCTGAAATTCATAAAGAAATCGTAGTTGATGATTTCTTCAAACAAATAAAAACCTTTTATTGTTATATAGAAGGGACACCACTTCTGGAAGTATTTAAATATAATTTTAATAGTAATAAACTGAGCCGTAAACAATTGTATGTGCCGGGAGAAATACTGGACCTAAATCTTCAAAGGATTGACAGTGCACTGGTAAATGTTCTGATAGTATATAATAAACAGTCAAAGCTTCATCTAGGTAAATTTGAAAATCGCGAATTGAGTATAACCTTTAAAGAGTATCCGTTTATCGATAGAAATGTTAGCCTTGGCAAAAATAAGAACTAAGGATGAACCGGAAGTTTTTTATTGGAAATCGGAAAGAGACACTTTTTATTTTAAGATGGTGGATATAGAACCAGGCCCAAATATTTATAAAACTTATTTTGATATTCCAAAATCCGATAAACTTAGCATTAACCTATACGGCGCAAACACTTATTTTGAAAATTATCCAACTGTCGTCAGTTTTATTCAGAACGAATCCGAAAAATATATTCTTGCATTTTCCGGGAATAAGTTATTCATAACAAAGAAGTTTTTTAGTACTCCAAATGACATCAGGGAAGAGTTTGGCAGGGGAAGATTCAGTGATATTATAATGAAAGGGATAATTAATTTCTCAATAAATACGCAAGAGGATGATTATATTAATACGTTGATTTATAACGAAAAAGAAAAAAATTATGTGTTGAATCCTACAATTAGAGCTTATAATGCATATGATTATTTCTTTTTAAGACCTGACCAAAAAAATTATTACTTATTTTATTCGAACAAAGAAGGTGAATTATTAATAAAAGCTATAAAAAAATAAACCTAATTGTTGCTGTTCTCTTATTTAATTTACTTTTATCAGTGCAGATATTTCCACAGCAATTGAGTCGGATTCAACTCGATTCTATTTACAATAAGTTTCTTAAATTAAATGCACCGGAACTCTTGCAGCAATCGAATATACCTCTAGAATTGAGTTTAGAAGATCGAAAATGTGGTTTTGAAATTGTTACTGATGTGAAATCTAATTATGATAAATTTTCTCCCGAACAGCAGCGGGTGTTACAATCAATTTTAAGCAGACCAACGCTTTCAGCATATATAGATTCTCCATCCGGATTTTTCAGAGTTCATTATGATCAAAGTGGATCGAGTCGTCCTTCATATATTCCCGGTTTATCCGCAGATCAGAATGCGATGGAAGTGGCAGAAGCGTTAGATTCTGTGTACAGATTTGAAATAGTTTATTTGGGATATCCATTGCCACCGGGCGATAATGGTGCTGGTGGAGATGATAAGTATGATATTTATATTATAAATCAGAGTGCTGGTTTATATGGATACACTGAACCGGAAAGTAAAGTTGGTTCAGTAAATTGGACTTCATTTGTTGTTATTGACAATGACTATGTTGGATATTATAGCAGCGGAATAGACGGAATGCTTGTTACCGTGGCTCACGAGTTTCATCATGGAGTCCAGGTTGGAAGCTATTCAATTCCAGATGTTAATTCTCCCTATCGTAATTCAGATGTGTTTTTTTATGAACTCACATCGACCTCAATGGAAGAATTTGTTTACGATACCGTGAATGATTATTACGCTTATATGTCATCATATTTTCAAAATCCGGACAAAGCAATGCCAAGCCAAAATGGTTACAATCTTGCTATCTGGAATTTATTTTTACAAGAAAGATTTGGATTTGATATTATCAAACAGCAGTGGGAATTAATTCCAAGCATAAGTGCTATTTTAGCAATCAATAGTTCTCTCCAGAATGTCAGTTCGTCTTTTCCTGCTGAGCTAAATAAATTTGGAATTTGGACATATTACACAAATATCCGGACAATTTCCGGAGAGTATTTCGAAGAAGCGCCTAATTATCCATTAATTAGACCGACCACAAATTTAACTTTTACTCCACCTCAGCAAACAGCTGATATGACTTCGAGACCAACAGCAAACAATTTTATTAAATTTAATATTTCTAGTGCAGGAGATACGTTATATGCTCTGGTCACTAATGCTGATGCAACTGCAGCAGTACAAAATCCTAATCAGGCAATCAGTTTTGATTATACACTTTACTCAAACCCAAATAGTGGTAACAGAACATTAACAGATGATTACTCATCAACTTTTAGTACAAGTAATCCAAATTACTGGTCAGTTTCAGAAATTTTAAATAGCTTATTAGTTAGATCAGATTCGACAATAGTTCCGATTGTTAGCGTTAATGAAAGTTTTGTTTTCCCAAACCCTTTTAAATACGAATCAACCGGGATGAATTCAATCATAAGCATAGCTTTAAATTTTCAGAATGGTGCAGAAGTAAATTTTAATGTTTATTCCGCTGGATTGCAATTGGTTTACTCGACATCAAAAACTGTTGGTCCCTTAACAAATAATTCTCTTGGTATTTTTTGGGATGGATTTGATAGCAATGAAAAAAAACTAGATTCCGGAGTTTACATTTATGTTGTAAAACAGGGTGACGAAGTCATTAAAGGAAAAGTTGTAATATTCAATGAGTAGTTACTCCATCCAGGCACAAAATCTCTCCAAACTTTTCGGAAGAAGATTAATTTTTAAAGATATTAATTTTAATTGGTCTGAGAACGGAATCTATGGTATTTCAGGTCCAAATGGATCCGGGAAATCTACACTAGTAAAAATTATTGCCGGACTCATTTCTTCTTCTGGGGGAAAAATCATCCATACAAATTCTGTTGGTGAGATAATTCCTGAAAAACTCCATAACCATATTGGGTTTGTTTCACCCTATCTTGTACTCTATGAAGAATTCTCTGCCTGGGAAAATTTGAAAATTTTTGCGAAGATTCGGGGAATTATTTTGGATGAACAAAAGGTAATTTATTATCTGACTCAGTTCTTACTTGAAAACAGAAAAAATGATCTGGTAAAAACCTATTCGTCAGGAATGAAGCAGAGATTAAAATTCATTTTTGCTTTGATGCATTCTCCCGAGGTTTTAATTTTTGATGAGCCAACATCTAATCTTGATGAAGAAGGGAAAAAAGTAGTTTATGATATTGTCAGGGAGGAAGGGAAATCAAAGGTTGTAGTTATCGCTTCCAATGAAACAAAAGATTTAGAGTTGTGCAACGAAGTTTTATTGCTGGAGAAATTTAAATGATCACAGAATCATATTCATTATTTAAAAAGACTTTTATTCCGAGCTAAGAACAAGATATGCAATTAATTCGTTAGCTATGTTTATCATTGTTGCGATCAGTGTTATTCTTTTCTCGATAGGTAATGAAACGATTACTACAAGTCTAACAGGGGGATTGTTTTGGGTCGTTATTTTCTTTACTGCAATGTCAGGACTGGCAAGAGCTTTTGTTTCGGAGGAAGAAAGAGGAACATCTTTAACGCTTCAATTAATTGCATCTCCTTCAACAATATTTTCTGGCAAGTTAATTTTTAACATTATACTTGTCTTTTGTATGAATCTGGTTATTGCAATTCTTTACTCTGCCTTATTTGAAAAATTTGTTGTAAAAAATTTTTCGCTATTCGTGTTAACATTCATTTTAGGAAATATTGGGTTGGCTGTCGCATCGACAATAATAGCCGCCATAATTGCAAAAGCCGGTGCAAAGGGAACACTTTACCCTGTGCTTTCCTTTCCGATTTTATTACCTTTGATTCTTACTTGCGTTCAATTAACTTTGTTCTCATTCGATGGTACACGCTTTGAAGAAGCTAAGTTTGAGTTGGCAATAGTTGTTGGTTACGACGTAATTATGTTAACTGCATCTTATATGTTGTTCGATTTTATATGGAAAGATTAGTCAATTTCAAAGGTTTTTTTGGAATAAAATAATATGATCTGGAAAATATTCTTATTCTTACTTTTAGCATTTGTGTCAATAGCTGGAATTTCATTTCCAATTGTTGAGAATCCAAGTCATTGGTATGAATTTCCACTCATTCCTGGGTTAGAAGAAAACGCTAAAATTATTTTCTTTCATGTTCCTACATCGTGGCTTACTGTAATTGCTTTTCTTTTATCAACTATTTTCAGTTTCAGATATCTCAGAACCAAAAATCTTGATGAAGATGCAAAAGCTTATTCTGCCGCACAACTTGGAATGATTTTCTGCATTCTTGCAACAGTCACAGGGGCAGTTTGGGCTAAGTTTGCCTGGGGATCTTTCTGGAGTTGGGATCCGAGACAAACAAGTATCTTTGCAATATTATTAATTTATGGTGCACTCTTCGCACTTCGCTCATCAATTGAATCTGAAGATAAACGTGCAACACTTTCAGCCGTTTATTCAATGATCGCTTTTGTAACCGTACCATTTTTCATCTTTATAATGCCAAGAATAATGAAAGGGCTTCATCCTGGTTCAGCAGATGATACAAATGCAGGTCCGGTGATTGATTTTAAAATGAATTCAAATATGCAGCTTATTTTTTTCCTTTCTTTGATTGGATTTACAATATTATTTTTCTGGATGTGGAGGGTTGGTTACAAATCGATCATTATAAAAGATAAACTTAATAAACAATTAACCGGCCCGACGGCAGGATAGGGAGTTAAATTTTGGACGGACTATATAACTTTTTACAGGATAACGCAATTTATATTGTGATGATTATTGTTCTAATTGTTTGGGTTGGAATATTTTTCTATATGTTCGCCCTCGATAAAAGATTAAAAAGTATTGAAAAAGAAATAACCGGAGATAAAAAATGAAAAACAAATATATATTCGGGGGAATTATTATTGCAGTCTTTCTTGTACTTATGGGATATTTATTTACTCAAAGTAATATTGAGTATGTTGATGATTTCAATAAAGTAATGTCCACAGAAAAAATTGTTAAAGCAACGGGAAGCTGGGTTAAAGAAAAGAACTATCAAATTGATAATCAGAATAAAACCTTCTCTTTCATGATGACTGATGCGAATGGAAATCAGATGAAAGTTATTTATGAAGGTACAATTCCCAATAACTTCGAAAGTGCTAAAAGCGTTGTAGTAACAGGCAAATATCAGAATGGTTACTTCCACGCAAAGGATATTTTGACTAAATGTCCAAGCAAGTATGAAGAGAAAACGGCAAACTCTTCATTATAATTATTTCTGAAAAATAAAATCACACCTGAGGTATAGATGATAGGAAGTATTATACTTACAATTGCGCTTGCATTCAGTATAATCTCGATGATTATGTATTTTCTTAACTATAGAGGATATAAAAACACTCTTAATTATGGAAGAATTGCTTATCACGGAATGGCAGTACTGGTTATCGCAGCATCAGTGTTTTTGTGGTATGCGATTTTAACACACCAGTATCAGTATGAATATATCTATAGTTATAGCGACAATGCGCTAAGAAATCTTGGAATCTTCCATCTTGCATCAGCTTTTTGGGGTGGGCAGCAGGGTAGCTTTATGCTGTGGCTATTGTTAACTACAATTGTTGGAATTATTCTTCAATCATATGCTTCAAAGAGAGGAGACTTAGAACCACGCGTTATGGCTGTGTTTACACTTGCCACAACATTTTTATTGGTTATGGTTTCACCGTGGTTTAAAAATCCATTTGAATATATCTGGATGACACCAACATTTATCAAGGTTGAACATCTCAATTCACAATTTTTTAGTCTTCCTTTTATCCAGCAGTTTTATTTTACTGATCAAAGTACTAATCAGGCATTCATTCAAATAAATAAAGAGTTTGTTTCATTACTTTCGCAAGCGGGGGTATCGGTCAATCAATTTATTATTGATGGCAAAGGATTAAATCCACAACTTCTTAATTTCTGGATGCAAATTCATCCACCAATTCTATTTACAGGATTTTCAATGGCGACTGTTCCGTTCGCCTTTGCGATAGCAGCATTGATGAAAAACGATTACAGAAGCTGGGTAAGTCAGGCTTTCCCCTGGATGCTTGCTGGAATGGGGATCCTCGGTTTGGGAATTATGCTTGGAGGATACTGGGCTTATGAAATGCTTGGCTGGGGCGGTTACTGGGCGTGGGATCCTGTTGAAAATTCAAGTCTTATTCCCTGGCTGGTTGGTGTTGCGGGAATTCATACTTTATTAGTACAAAAACGAAGCCAGGTCAAAGGTGGAATTGGAAAATATGCGAAAACAAATTTGATGCTGTGCATACTTACTTACGTTTTAGTTCTTTATAGTACGTTCTTAACAAGAAGTGGTGTCTTAGGTGATGCTTCAGTTCATTCATTTGTTGACCCGGGAATGATTGTTTACTTGTTCCTGATTTTATTCATGGGAACATTTATTCTACTCGGGTTTGGAATGATCGTTTTCAGATGGAAAACATTAAATGAAAATATAAAAGATGAAGAGAGTATTCTCTCTCGTGAATTAGCATTGTTTACAGCGATGATTGTATTGATCGCTTCCGCAATAATTGTTTTAGTTGGAACATCAGCGCCAATTTTTGGAAAATCAGTAGATACTTTTTTCTACGATGAAATGCATCTTCCTCTTGCTATAATCATAATGTTCTTGAATGGCATTAGCTTACTTATCAAATGGCAAAGATCAGAATTAAATGAACTTATTAAGAAAACATTATTTGCAGCGGCAGGTTCTATATTGTTTACCATTTTACTCATAGTGGTTGGTGGTGTGCACGAAATAATGATTATACTTCTCTCATTGACTACAGCGTTTTCACTATTTGTGAATCTGGACATTGCCATCAAAATTGTTAAAGGTAATATGAAAATGCTGGGAGCATATGTTGCACACATTGGAATTGGGTTGTTTCTATTGGGAGTGATTGGCTCAGCTGTTTATAGTAAAGAGATGAACGTGGACCTTGTAAAAGGAAAACCTGTAAATGCTTTTGGTTATGAGATGACTTTCACTGAATATTATCCCATTGAAAATAATACAAAGTATGCATTCAATGTAAATGTTAAGAAAGGAAACTCGGAGTATAAAGTAACACCGGTCATGTACTTGAGCGATTTTAATAATAGTTTAATGCGTGAACCCGCTATTCTCACCCTTCTAACAAAAGATATTTACCTTTCTCCTTTGGGTTATGATGATGGTAGATCAAATCAGTCCGGCGGAAAGACAGTAACAGTAAGTCTTGGGTCGGAAATAAATTATGAAGACGCAATAATTAAATACCATGATTTTATTAAACCTGATATGACTGCTATGATGTCAGGCGGTGATGTTCAGATGGGAACAAAACTCATTATCACGAAAGACGGAAAGAGTTATGAAATTTCGCCAATGATCAATATCAGATCGGGACAATTTGAATACACACCAGCAGAGGTAAAGGAAGCCAATTTAAGGATCGAAGTACGCAAAATTGAACAAAGTAATAAGGATGCTGATTTGATTATATCAAATATTAATGGCGAAAGTTCAGAAGCAAATCAATCGAATGAAGTATTAAGTGTTGCTGCGAGTATAAAGCCTTTCGTGAGTTTAGTTTGGATTGGTGTGCTGATTATGGTTTTTGGTTTCTTTATTTCGATGACACGAAGGTTGCAAGACTCCAGAATTGCGTAATAAGTATTTTTAAAATTTTATTCAGCCCGCATCAGCGGGCTTTTTTTATTCTTTTGAACTCGTCAATAAAATTCTTCAGTATATTTTAGTTTAAAATAAAAACCGGCTTCAGGCGAAGCCGGTATATAGTGGTTGTGGTTGAGTCGAGATAGGAAGAGCAATAAATTCTATTTTATACCCCTAATTTTTGGTCCCCTTTATTCATTCTGAAATTTTACAATAGTTACTCTAAATTATTCAATTGACATACCACAGTTGCCTTCAACTGTGTATTGTATCAAATAGAAAAATTTAAAAGTCAACTTTGACGGAGTGAAGAAATATTATTTAACTATTAAAATTTTATTAGCTCGAGTGTATCATTATTCTAAAAAACAAAATATGTCGTTTTGAAAAATCTTCTTGTAAATTTTACCCGAAAGAATTTTTCTCCTCATTTTTTGGGGATTATTTTTTCCCAATTAATTTTTCTCGTCGATTGTGACGTAAAAAATTAAGGATATAAATTGATGTGTATCTCGCTCATTGTTCACTTATATTCCAGTACAATTTTGCGGGATAATGTTTGAAAGAATTATCAAAATGATTGTTCAAATAGGCAAGTTATAAGCACTAAAAGGGCAGATTTATTTCTCAATTAATAATCGGTTTGGTTTCTTGACAAGTGTCAACTGAGTCGTTAAATTTATTCCTCAATTTTTAGACATTCCGCAGTAGCTCAGTTGGTTAGAGCACCTGACTGTTAATCAGGGTGTCGTAGGTTCAAGTCCTACCTGCGGAGCCAACGACCCCGAAGTTGCGAACTTAGCAATTCGGGGTTTGCTGTTTTAGGCCAATTTGACTTCAATGAGCCATCTGCTCTGATCTTAAATTCCAATTCGCCAGACTTCTTTTCTTTACTTATAAATGAAACAATTTCAATGAAGATGAGTTTATTTATTAACCTTTTATTGTCGATCGACAGGGCATCATAAATATTATTAAATTCTTTGAATACCTCTTGCAAATCGGATTTATCAACTTTTTGATTTTTTAGCTGGGATATATCTTGCTCAAGTGCATTTATTTGTTCCTCCAATACTCTCTCGTTTAATTCCATTTCTTTGAGTCTTTGAACAACAATTGAAACCTCTTTCATATCCGGAACATTTATAATCTGGTTGGTAAGATTAGTCTTGTCTTTCCTTATCAGGCTTAAGTTTTTATTATATTCTTTCTTCATATTTTCTTTTTCGAGCAAGGTATTCGAAGAAGTCTTACTAATTCTCTTATACAATACATCCAGAAATTCATGATCAACTGCCAGCTGAAGAATAAATCTCCTGATAAAATCTTCCAAATCATCTGCATTAATAGCCTTTGAAATACAGTCCTCTTTTGAACCTTTGATTATGCTGGTACCACTTGTAATATTTATTTTTTCCTTTTTTAGCTGAGATTGCTGTTAGGCTATGTTCGCAATAACCACATTTTAATATCCCCAATAAGCTTAACTCTGTTTTTGGCTGGTAAGTTTGGTATTTATCAGAGGCAGACTCTGCCATTTTTTTTTGAACTTTATTGAATAATTCATCTTCAACAATTGGAGAGTGAATTCCTTTAAATTCCTCGTCATTATATCTCAATATCCCAACGTAGATTTTATTATTTAACATTCTCTTTATTGTTTCCTTTGAGAATTTACCACCACCACCAGACTTACCGGATAAATATTTCCTTTGTTTGGGTCTGAATCCCTCTTTATTTAATCTTATTGCTACCTTATTTGTCGATGGAGTTTCCAAATAGTAATTAAAAATTCTATTTACCAATTCACTTTCTTCCGGATTCACAATTAACTTCTTTTCAACTACATCATACCCTAGTGGAGGATGTCCACCACCCCAGTATCCTTTCTGAGCTTGCAAATAAAGTTTTTCCCTGGTACGCTCTGCAATCATATCTCTTTCAAATTCTGCGAAAGCTAATAAAATGTTTCGCTGCATTTTGCCAGGTGGAGTAGTAGTGTCAATGCTTTGGGTTGCAATAACGATATCTATTCCAAGATCTCTTAACTTGTTATCAAGTTCTAGAAAATCAAGCATTGTTCTTGAAATGCGATCAAGCTTTGTAGCCAACATAACATTAAACTTTTTATCTTCAGCGTCAATCAGTAGTCTCTGTAATTGTACTCGCTCAAGATCTGAACCTGAAACTGAATCTTTATATATATCATAGATCTCCCAATCATGAGTCTCACAGTATCTTTTCAATAAATCTTCCTGTCCGCTTAAAGAACTGTATTCACCAGTTGATTGTTCGTAGGTTGATACTCTGCAGTAAATAGCAGCCTTTTTCTTGTCGGATAAATTTTGTTTTTGGATAGCCACGTAGAATGTCAAATATGATTCACAAAATTAATAAATCTTATACTTTAATGATAGGACAAATCAAATTAGTATATAATTTTTTTCTTCATTTAAAAGTGAACATGCCATTTTTGGTTTAAATTTCATGTTTTTAATTAACATCAAAAATTTTTTCTATTCAGCACTTGACAGCATGCAAGATTATTAATACATTGATAACAGAAGCATTTCTCCTGAAAACTGAAAATTAAAAATTTTGAATCAATAAAACTCGCCTCGAAAACTTCCAAACAAGAAAAAAATAATTGTTTCAATAAAACCATTTGGTTTAATAATTACTTTAATCAGGTAACGTAAAATGAATAATAATAGTAGTGATTGTTTATCGAATAGTGTAAAAGGATTATATATTCCGAAAAGAATATTTGTATCCGAGTCTGCGCTAGAATATCCACGCACGCAGGAAATAATAAATAGAATTAAAAAATTAAATAATAAAGTAAAAGTAATTTCCATTTCAACAAATACACCGGAACGTCCAAAGTTAAAGGGTAAAGCACTTTATGATTATATAAAAGAAAGTTTGGTGATTTGCACACGTTCATCAAAGTATATGGAAGTGTTTGCATCACCAGGAAATATTGTGGAGAATATGAGTGTGATGGGTAAAATTCATTTTCATTGTACTCTGCAGTGTCGATATTGTTATTTGAATGTAGCAGGAAGAGGTACTCCGTGGATCAGAGTGTACGTTGATGTAGAAAACTTTTACGATCAGGCAGTAAGAGAAAGATATGTTTACAGGATAGCACAGACGCTTTGGAGTTTGGTTTCGTATAAAGAAAATATTTCCTTTGATAAAGTTCCGGATAATTTTAAGAATGTATGTGATGAAATAATAAGAAAGAATGTTTTAAGAAAGCGTGATGGTATTAAGAGTGATGATGAAGGAATAAATTATATAAAAAATAACTTGAGAATGCTTTTTAATGCAATGAATATTGAATTATCCGATAATGATGAAATAAAATTAAAAAAGAAAATAGAAGAATTTTATTTATTGAATAGAAATAAACCGTTATCGATTAACATCAGTGAGTATAGTGATGTGATGGCACTGGATCATTTAACGAATATGCTTGATGAGTTAATGAAATATGTAAATAAGGATAAAGAATTTAATTTTAAGTTCCGTACCAAAGCGGCAAATGTCAGTAATCTATTGAAATATAATGGTAACGGGCAGGTGCGAGTAACTTTTGGATTAAATACAGATTATGTAATAAATAATTTTGAAATTGGTGCGGCTTCATTAGATGAAAGAATAATAGCAGTAAATAAGTTGATAAATAAAGGTGGATATAAGATTGATTTATCGTTGGAGCCGATAATTATTTATGATAATTATGAGAGTGATTATAAGAAGTTAATTAAAAGAATTAAAAAAGAAATTGATTTGTCGAAAATTGAAAATATTAAATTCGGTATGGTTCGATATAAAACTGTTTTGAAGAATTTTATTGAAAGAACATTTTCGAATTCTGATTTAATTTCATCTTTTGATAAACTTGATGCACCGGAAAAAGGTGATAAACGTTGGAGATATGGTAAAAATGAAAGATTAGAAATATATAGAATGATAAAAGATGAATTAAATGAAATAAAAAATGTAAAATTAGGTTTGGGAGCGGAAGATCCGTCAATATGGGATGAATTAGGAATGAATAAATATGATGTTCACTGTGATGTTGTTTATCAGGAAAATAATGATAAAGAAAAAAAGAATAAGTAAGTTATATTTTACGCGGCCCGGTATTGACGGGCTGCAATATTAAAAAATATTTTTTGTTGCTATTGACTTCTGCCTTTTCAATTAATACATTTAGTTATAGTTGAGTCCAATTGAGTTGGGCTAAGAAGAAAAAGAAAAATTAAAACCTGCCAATTTACCACTGACAAATTCCGAAACTGAAAAAAGTAATTAAAAGTAAATAGAACTTTTTAAGTTTAACTTAATTTATTAAACAGGAAATTATTATGGATATAAATTATAAGGGAACAGGAACAAGACAGTGGTCAAATAAATCAATTAACTTTCAAACCGGCTGCGAGCATAATTGCCTGGTGTGTTATGCGAAAGATATGTCGATAAAATATAAGCAAACAACAAAGAACAATTGGGAAGAACCAGTCATAAGGTTAAAAGATGTAAATAAAAAAATAAGTAAGTGGAATGAAAGTTTAGTAATGTTTCCATCGTCGCACGATATTACGCCGAATAATATTGATGAAGCGATGATTATATTGAAAAAAATATTGGAAGCCGATAATGAAGTGCTTATGGTAAGTAAACCACATTATGAATGCATTAAAAGAATTTGTGATGAGTTTACAGATTATACAAATAAAATATTATTTCGCTTTACAATCGGCAGTTACAATAATGATGTGTTGAAGTTCTGGGAACCGAAAGCTCCAAGCCTGAATGAAAGAGTGAAATCGTTGAAGTATGCGTTTGAAAATGGATATGAAACATCTGTTAGTTGCGAACCTATGATGGATAACAGAGTTTATAAAGTAATTGATGCGGTAAGACCTTTTGTAACGGAAACAATCTGGCTTGGAAAAGTAAACCAGATGTGGAGCAGATTAAAAAGGAATACAGATATGAATGATGAACTTTTAGAGAAAGCAACACTGTTGGAACAGTGGCAATCGGATGAGAATATTTTGATGCTGTATAAAAAATATAAAGATGATCCAATGATTAAATGGAAAGACAGCATACAAAAAGTTGTTGCTAAATCGAAAAAGGTAAATAAAAAATTAAAATTGTTTACCTAAGCTCTTGACTTTTGAATTACAGAGAGTATATTTAATTATAGACAACTGAAAACAGAAAACTTGAAAACACCTCTACGACTTACCACCTGAATAATTGAAACTTTGGAAACTTAATTAATAACTAGCTCCAGGCCTCGTGCCTGGGGCCCGTTAACTCAAACTGGAGTTTTCAATTATGAATCACATAAATATTTCAATTGCACCAAAAACTTTTGATGGCAGCAGAGCTTCATATTTTAAGACAACGAAAGCTAACTTAAATGAAATGGAAACAATACTGAAGAATCACAACTACAGTTTAATCAGGTGGAATGTAGCTGATGATAAACGTGAAAATGAATACAACAGAAAACGTAATGCGAGATACTTTGAATCTGCAAGCGGAATTATTGTGGATATTGATGAGGGATTACCAATTGCAAATGCGATTGATAAATTAAATAGCAATAACCTTAACTATATAATCATTACTTCCAAATCACATCAGATTCAGAAAAAAGATTCACCTGCACAAGACAGGTATCATATTTTACTTTTCTTTCAGAAAGAAACCAAAAGTAAAAATAAATACCGCTCTGCATTTTCATATTTCAAAAACATTTTCCCAATGATGGATGAAAAATGTAAGGATGCAGCAAGGTTTATTTTCGCTTCTCCTGATGATGCGAAGTATTATGAGTGGTCCGATGGACAGGATCTTGATCTGGACAGTTTACCGGAAGATGATTTTCTCAATAATACAATAGAAGAAAACAAAGTCTGGGAATTTGATCCGAATATGAATGTAAAATTATTCGATGGAAGAGTGAAGCATATAAATCAGATAACAAGCCGTGAAAGATGTCATTGCATCAGAGAAGAACACCAGGATAATAATCCATCAGCGATTATTGAATTTGATAATGAGAAGGATAAATGGATGAGCTATTGTTATGCCTGTGAGTGGCTTGGGTGGAGTGATAAAACATCATTTGAGCTTAGAACGCAGGAAAAAATAAAACACTTTTATTATCTGGGCAAAGATGTATATGAATTCGGAATTGCTGAAGATAAATTCTTTCTTAATAAGAACAGTGAGAAAAATTTCTGTATTACAATCGGTGCCGAAACTGATGAGGATCAGGAAGCTGCAATAAAAAGTCTGATAAAAAATAAAAGACTGCGTACGCTGACAAGGGTTGATTATGTTGGTAATCCAGATGCTGATGAAAGTTATTATTCTGTAAATGCATTTGATGGTATTGTGACCGTAAATATTGCCGCAATTAAACCTGATGTGATTGATAATCAGTTCATTGAGAATTATCTAGACACGACTTTTGGAACGTACAAAGATTTCATTAAGCAATATCTGGCGATGTATGTCTATACCAACTATATCCAACTACCTACCCTTGTTCTTTACGGACCAAGAGGAAGCAGCAAAACAACGTTTGCCGGAATGGTTGCGGATATTTATCCGACATTGTATATGGACTGGACAGGTGAAGCTGGATCATTTACCAATGAATGTGAAAAGAAACTGCTGATTATTGAAGAGAATATGATTGATGAGAAGTCGCAGTATAAAACTTTGAAAAAATACACGGGTCAGGATGAACTCTTGGTGAATAAAAAATATCAGCCGGAGTATATGGTTAGAAACAATGTAAATATCATTTTGATTTCAAATGAAATGATTCCGTTGTATGTTGAAAAAACAGAATTACCTTCTGATATAACAAACAACCAGTTTTTTGTGTGGGAATTTCAGAAACTGAATTCACTTCCTGATGGAACATTCAGAAATAAAATAAAAGAAAGACTCGGACATTACATACGTACTGAACTGAAAACTGTATTTATTGGAATTAATAAAAGCTATACTCGCTATGGTATACAGGTTCCGATTACAACTTATGAAACAGAACTTTTTGAAAACAACACAACAAACATTGAAGCACAGGCAGATCTTGTGCTTGAGAAAATTGACAACAGAGAAAATAGATTCTCGCCAGATGAAGGAACTTATAAATTATACAGAGATAGCTACTTACCAGTTGCTCTTGTTGAGGAATATGCAACAGGAGTAATTCATCCTAATACAATAATTAAAAACCTGAAGAAAAGAAATAAAATAGCCCACAAATCAGAAAGAAAAGAAGTGGAAATAAAAAACAACGAAGACAAGGTAGTTGGGAAGAAAAAATATACTTGTTATAAGATAAAATAATAAATCTAAGGACACCGGATTTTCTCTGGTGTCCACTATAAAATGTTTAAATACAATTAGTTACAGAGAGATGGACATTTAGGACATCCAGGAATAAAGTTTATGAAAAGTAAAAAAATATATTTACTAAAATGTTACCATATAAAGTTTTATAAATGGTGTCTGTCCTGTCCTGAAGTTAAGACAGGTTTATTACAAAGAGAGAAAGGAAAAAAGATTAAAGCTTAGTAGAGACGATTTAATTAACCTATAAAAATACAGGGGGAAAAATGAGGACAAGAAAAAAAAGGAATACAGATTATTCAATGACTCAAAGACTTTTGAAGAAACTGGGGGAGGGTAGGGTAGTAGAGTATTGGCAAAAATATGGAATGTATAAATCAGCGGAGCTGCTATCTAATGAAATGCAGGAGTATGTCAGCCCCTATGTTCTCCGATATATGAGCAACAAATACAACTGGAAACGAGAGGTAAATAAATTAAGCGCCATCTATAAAGGCGTAATAGCCGGAACAACTCCGGCAGCTTATTACAAGCACTTAATATTTCCAGATGAGGTAATTGAAAATGAACACAATGATATACCCGGGTAATCTTGATATGGGATTTTACGATGTAACCATACGCAAGAATCCAAATATTGTTCTTGATGGATTTTACTATGGACCATTTAACAAAAAATACAAGCAGAGTAGGGTAGGGTTACTAAGCAACTTAAAATTAATTTACACTTGTGATTACTGGCTTGATGGTCACTACTTTCACGACAATCAATCTTACTTTCACGTCCCAGATACAACTATACTCAGGCTGATTGAAAAGTATTACGCCACAAGTATTCCAATGGGCTGCTTTGCAATCGCAGTTAAACATAGAGAAGAAGAACACTCAATGGCACCTGATGGTAATGGATTTGACTTAATATTTAATAAGAAAGCCTACTTTGATTACTTAGAATTATACAATCAATAATGCACGAAGAAAAAACCGGAACAGGAGGTGAATCAATGAACCAAATAAATAACAATAAATCATTCACAGAAAACTTGCGAGATACAAAGCACAATGCAAAAGCAAAGGAAATACTCCTAAAGCTATTGGCAAAGCAAAAAGCAAAAGCCAATCCATTTGGGGTATTCAGATCAGAGACTTTTCCAGTTAAAGAAATTAAACCAGGAGAAACATTAAATGATACAGTATAGAGGTGGGGATGGGTCGGGTAAAGAAAAGGCAATTATCATACTTGGTTCAAGCAATGAAAGAGAAGGTGTAGATGCTGAGTTCGACTATATCGAGCGTAAGGTTGGGTATTTTGAAATAGAATCTCAATCATTTGTTGATGATGGCGATAAAAAATATGATTGTTTGAAAGTCGAGGGTGTTACAGGAAAAAAAGCTGAGTTATGGTTTGATATAACAGATTTTTATGGAAAAGATGAAGAATAGATATTTATTCACCCTAGCTACCCTACTCGACCTTAAAATATAATAGGTAAGAAATGAAGCTTGGAAAAGCGAATTACATTTATTATAATTTTTTAATGTTTCTTTGAATTGTGAAAAAACCTGGCTTATCTTTTATCTCTTCCTTTAATTTTACGGGTCCTCTTGGAATACATTTAACCTTACACCAATCACTTCCAGCTTTGGGGCTACCCCCTAATACTTCATACTCAATTAAATAAAGAGATTCAGATCCATCTTTTTCCAAAACACGATATATTTCACCACCTAATAGATCTTCATCTGTCCCAATTACAAAAACAATTTCCCAGCTTTCATTTGCTTTCATCATTTTTGCTTCATTATCAGTCCATTTGAACTTATTATAGTGCAACCTGTGCTCAGCTAAAGTAAAAAAGTTTTTTAGATCATCCATAGTAACTCTCTTCATTTTATTATATTGTTTAAATTTAAGTATTAAAATAATTTTTAACCAGTAATATTATGAATGACTATACTTACGACATAGAGCCGAGTCCAAATCTGTTAGAACACTCTTTAATAACAAAAGCTGTAAGGAGAGGTAATATAGAGTTAGTAGAAAAAGTATTTAAGTATTTACTGAGTGTTAAAGGGCAGGATAAATGGCTTAGAAATCGGCTGGCTGTAATTGGTTATGAGGAGTGCTGGCCATATGCTTACTCATTAAATTTTGATTGCAATGATTATCAGTTGCTTGAACAGTATAAAGCGATTGCCTGCAGAGTAAAAAATAAAGATTGTGACGGTCTTGCTTACTTAGCTAAGAGATTAAATCAAGGGAATGAAAATGCAGTGATCGGAACTGAGGAGCAACAGTTGGCAATTCGTAGAATTGCTGAAGCGATAAAAGATGATACTTTATTCTGGTCCTGGATAGAAAAACAACCGGCTTATGTAGCAAATAAACAAAGAATTGACGCTGCTAGAAGTGCAAGGAAAAAAAACCTGATGCAGAAGGATAAATCAATAATGTTTGCAGCGTCCTATTTCTCAGTAACAAATCCAATTCCTGATGTGGAAATTATTGAGCCAAACAATAATCCCAACTTTGAATATTGGATTGCTATTGATAAACATACTGTTGAAGGAGAAGATATCATTGGAAGAGCTGCTGAAAAAATTAACTTACCAATACACGATGGTTATCTTCTTGCATTCTTTTTTGCTGGTGCTCTGTGCAATAAAAATCAGGTGGCTCCATTTTTTGAGCTATTCAAACAATATCGATTTGGGTTAATGGGTTTTACTAAGGAACAGGCTCAAGATAAATGGGAAGAGTTGAAACCACTTATAATTGATATGACTAAACTTGAAGTTGAGTTACTACTTAAAAGAATTAATAATATAAATGATAAATCTGACGAGTTAACTTTATTTTAGAAATTAAATTGAAAGAGTTTAATAACTGAAGAATACTGTGCATTATGTGGTTGTGAACTTCACCGTGGTGGTAATTATGCTGAGCCTTCAATAAAAGGCAGATCACACGCTACAAAACATCATTATGTTGCCGAAAGATTCTTTGGCAGATCCACTAACAGACGGGGTGAGCAGCGTGATCCAATCTTTGAAGAATGTCCTTGGGATTATGAAGGTAAAGCTGCAGTATTCTGTTATGAATGCCACGAAGAGTTATTACACAATCCTGTTTTGCTTCCGGAGGAAATTCAAAAGTTTGCTGAACTAATAAAGTTTCGTGGATTGAATGAAATTCAAAAGACAGAAAGTAGAGATAAACTAGCTGGTCGAATAGAACTTTTTCACGAAGTCATTGAAAAAGGATTGAATATTTTGACAATCGAGATGATAAATGGCAAGATGTAAATTATGTTTGGCGGAAAAGGTGTTATGTCGTTCTCATATCATCCCTGAATTTTTTTACAAACCAATGTATGATCAAAAACATCGGTTAATATTAATGAGTAACATTCATCTTGAACCTGTAAAATTCAGACTTAAAGGTGTTTATGAAAATTTACTTTGTAACGAATGTGAAGCAATAATAAATGAGCATGAATCATATGTGATTCAACAGTTAACAGATCTCACACAGGTCAGATATTCAGAGGATGATCGATTCATTAAATATGATAATTTCAATTATGATCACTTTAGATTGTTCGCTTTATCAATACTTTGGCGTGCTTCAATTTCGTCTAATAGACTATTTCAGGAAGTAGATCTTGGAAGAAATGAAGATATAATTAGGCAGATGATATTAACTGGTAATGCTGGTAGCTTTGACCAATATCCCATACTTATGGCAGCCATTATGACAGGAAAGAAAAAGAAAGCAATGGATTTAATAACAAATCCTGAACTTATAAAAGTGAATGAATGCTGGGCGTATCGATTTGTATTTGGAGGATTTGTTTGGCTATTTTTATTTGGAGACACTAGTAACTTTTCAATGAAAAGATTTTATTTTCAACCATACGGAAGCATGACCATTCCCAAAAGGGATATGAGTGATGCGAATTTTTTAGTTGAATTTGGTTTTGAACTTCAACATCAAGGAAAATTAGGAGTTGATTTATCTAAATTGAGAAGGTGAAGCAAACTCAATCTTCCCAACTTGGGTACCTAGAAAGAGCCCCCTGGCAATTCTCAGATCAACTTCAAACTCATTCTCAAGTTTCACCAGATTCCATAGAGAAAATCGGGTTTGTAAAATTTATTTTGGAATTTTCTAATGTGGCTATATGGCAATAAAATCTCTTCTTTGAATTAAATTATTGCATTTGTTTGTTGAGTGTAAATATTCCAATATACGGAGTCTTCTTCAGCAATTTTTTCTTCAATATAAAGTATTCCTATTTCTGTCAACTGACCTTTTTTTGTATATGGTCCCCAATCATTTCTTTTAATCATATACTTGCCTACCACAAAGGAATTATCAAAAACAACTTCAAAGGGCGAACCATTTTCATCCTGATTTTCAAAATGTTGTTTTTGTAATTGGATATTATCTGAATAATTTTCGGTTTGTGAGTGTGTAATTACTAATCCTCTAAATGTGTCTTGATCTCGATCTTCAAGATATATTATAGGATGTCTTGTTTTAGCTCCTTTTATTATATCTCCTTTATTATATGGCAATTGAATAACCTCCTTAAATTTTTTATTTAGAAATTTATAAGCTATTAAGCGATCTAAAGACCACTCTTCCTTCTCTGAATAAAAAGATCCATTGATACTGTTAAAAGAAAACCGAAGCTCCCGAATGTTACTTCAACAATACCATCTTTTTAGTCTCAACAAAATTGCTTGCATTCAGCTAATAAAAAATATCCAGTTTGCAATAGTATTAAATCATAAATTATTAGGAATTACCGACTAATACTGTATCATAAGTCACTTAATAATTATTTGATGTTGTATGATTTAATCACTTCCTGTGGTGGTTGTTTGGGGAGTCCATTACTAGAGATTGGGACAAAGTTATAAGTTATTGTTTGTGGTATTGGATTATCTTCATCACAACAACTTTTAAAATAGATAAATGCTGAAAATCTTGGTGGTTTTTCAGAAATAGTTTCCTCATCTACACTTCTAAAATACCACACTAAACTTTTCTCAAATTTTTCTTTTTGGCTTTCATACGCCAGAGTGTAATTATAGTTATCTCCATAATCATTAATTAAACGTTTCTCTAAATTGGTATAATTAATATTTTGTTCAGCCGAGTCAAATACGATAACTAAATTGTAGAACATATCATTATAAAAAGAAAATATCCAATTTTTAACTTTTACCCCGTTAAATGTTCCTCCTATAAAATATAATTTAGAATTAAAAAAAGTAGAATCTATTTTTGTGCCTTCATAAGATCTCATTTTTTTAACGACCTGGTCCCAGGAGCTTTTCCATTCTATATCATAGAATCCATTTAATGAATCTTTGGGAGGTGAATAATTTTCAACTCTAGACCAGTATTCTTTGGCCATTCTTTGATTATTAATAGTAATTGATAATGTTATTTTTTCTCTTGTGGACTCTATACCAAACGAAACCGTGTTGATCAATCCATTATCATTCTGGAATGTTATACTAAATGGATCTACTGACAAACTAGACCCATTAAATGGTAAATCAAATTTGTCTCTTATCTGCTTCTCATACCTTTTGGCTTCTTCAAGACCCAATTTATTCATAATCGAATAACTGAATAGTGAATCATCCTTAAACTTATAATCGCAAATAAAGGTAAATTCTTTATTCCTGCTTCTATATTTCAACATTGTGAATTGTTCGCGTGCTGAAAATGTTTCCACTTTTAGAAAACCATATTCAGACAATTCTCCATTTTCCCATTTATTTTTTACTTCATTAACTGATGATCCAATTTCCATATCGATCATTCTCAAGTAATCGATTTCTTGTGAAAAAATAAATGCAAAAGAATTGACGAGACAACTAAATACAAATAATGTTTTAAATTTTATCATAACATTAAATTTTGTTATTGCCTAACTTGCCAAAGACTTGATGTCTCAATATTTAATTAAAAATTGAAATTGACAATGGCTGTTTAATTATTTTATAAATCGTTTTTCTAATTTTTTTATTCAGTTAAAGTATAAACCACAAATTTTATCTTATTGGAGGCTATCGTAGTTTCAACGGGGTTCCATAAAGCATCATATTCTGTATGCACGATTTTGGCACTCAAATAATATTCTCCGCTTACAAATTCGTTAAAATAAAAGGCAAATATTAATTCATCATTGAATAATTCTACCGTATCCTTAGGGCACAAAAATCTTTTTGAATGGAACAAAGTATTTAATGTTCGTCCATATTGATCTTTAGTTTTACTAACAGTGTCAATAATTATATATTTTTTTGCAATGTTTTCATATATTTTATCCTCCATATCCTGCAGATAAAAATCATAATTCTTATTAAAATATTCATAAAATATTGTATCTGTTTTACTACGATTAATCAGGCTTACACTTACTTCTATTGGTTCTGAAAGTTCAACGCTGTCTTTTATACTATTTAATTTTAATTCAAGATCTTTGCTGTAATTATGCAGATAGGGGAAAGCCACGTGATAATATTCTTGATAAGTATCTGGGTAATACTCCTCCTTATTTTATTGTAAAAATTAATCACAATTATCTACGTCCAATAGTTATTACCGCTTTAGGAGAATCATGCCCGACGGCCAATATTAAATCATCTTTTATTTTTACCTCACCAAAAGAGCCTGCTTGTAACTGTAATTCATTCTGAAAACTTTTCCAATTCTCTCCATTATAATGAAGCATTTCACCATAAGAGCCGCAAACTATAATATCATTAAGTTCATTCCCATCTATTGAACCTGTATAATATTCTGTTATTCCCTGCCAGATTGATTCCCAACCATAAGTAGAGTTAATATTCGACTTAGTAAATATGCCACTTCCAACTACATAATATTTTTTACCAGGTTTAAACCATATTCCCTTCAAACTTGAGGGGATACCTGAAGTTGGTAAATCAATTACAGCACCATTCGCTATCTTAAAAATTTTCTTGTCGGTGGAAATACCTAGTTTTGCAGCAATACATAATATTTCATAATTCTCTTCACTAGTCTGATTTCCTAAAATATTATATACATCTAAGTTTGTCCCACTTTCTATTTTTATCCATCCTGTACCGGTAAAATGTGCAATACTCCCATTGTTGCCTACAACATATAAGTCTTGACTACTTTTTCCCCATAATTTATTCATTTGATAGGGACCCCAAACATTTGTTGGTACTGATATTGGGATGAAATCATTTCCGTCCCAATGAATTAATCCATTACCACAAAACCAAATATCATTTGCTGAGAATGCAAGAATAGATTGAATTGGATGGAAAAAATCTGTTCCTTGATAATGGTATGGTACCCGCAATACACTCCAATTATTCCCATTCCAGATAACAGCATTATATCTCTTGGAATCTGGTTGCCCCAATGAGTCATTCATATAAATTTCCCCCACAGCGTAAAAAGAATTTTCATTTATTATTACGACATCATAAAGTATGCTGCTGCTGTGTTCACCAAATGACCAGGTTTGGAATGTAAAGTTATGGCTGGTTGTATCTTGCCCGTTACCGTTTTCTGGTGGATCGGTTGTATTGCAGTTTGTAACTGATAACAGCAAAAGGTAAGTCATTATTAGAAAATATTTACTTTTCATATGAATCTCCACGATGCAGAAAGTTATTTTAACTATTAACATCTACAATGAAAGTTACAATTCCAATAGTAAAATATTACTTTGAAGTATGAAAATCATTAGTAACTTGTACTAATGAAAAAATTCGGTTATAAATTAAAATTGTATTATAATTATCTGGAAGGAGAATTTATGGTCTTATCTATTATGGGACCTAGAATAAAAACAATAATAGTCTTATTCAGCTGCTTAGAGTTATAAGCAAGATTTTAAATCACTTATGTCAAACAATCATTAATCGTGAAATTTAAACTTTAACAATCCTAAAATTTCTTTAGTATTTATGTATATATGAATATTTATCTACACTTGGATTTAGATAATGGAAGAATATAGTCTGGAATCTTACCTGGAATACTTTTTCAGTCTCTATAACCCAGTGTTTTTAGCGTCTATGTTTTTCTTGTTGTTGTCTGTAGTTACTTTTATATCATATCGATATATATTCAAACCATTGATACAAAAGTATAGAAAAGAAAAAGACAGTCTTGAACAAAAGAATCAAAAACTTCTTGAATTATTTGTCGAGTTGGATCCGAATCCAATTATAAAGATCGATGTTGAAGGTAATATTGTTGGTGCTAACAATTCAGCAAATGACAGGTTTAATCTTAACAAATCCGATCAGCAGAAGATAAATGTTCTTCTAGGGGAAATTGATTTTAGCATAAAGGAATTGATAACTACAGACAGTTCAAAAAAGTTAAGCGTTGTATTCAATCAGAGATACTATGATGTGAATGTCCACGGTATTTCATTACTAAATCTTGCGCAGCTTTATTTTTATGATGTTACAGAAAACAGAGAACATATCGAACAGATGAATAAGTATCAGAAGTTACTTCGGGATTCTTCAACAAAATCCGCAAGAGAGTTAGAAAAGGAAAGAACAAAACTATCTTCATTACTTCACGATTCTATTGGACAGGACCTACTATTATTAAAACTCAATTTTCAAAACTTCAAGAAGCACTTAGTGACTAATGAATCGCAGGAAGAATTCAAACACACAACGGATATGATCGAGCATACAATAAAAGATGTAAAACAAGTATCCAGAAGTATTAGACCTCAAAACGTTGAGGAACTTGGACTTCAAACTGTTCTTGTATCAATGTGTAAAAATATTTCCAGGGAAAGTCACCTTGACTATAGTATTGATATGCCAGAGTCGAGAATCAATCTGGGAATTGAATATGAAAACTGCTTGTATCGAATTGCCCAAGAATGTCTGAATAATATCGTCAACCATTCAAAAGCCAGCGCCTTTTCTATAAGCTTAAGTGTTGATGATAGTGTTGCAACAATGCTTATATCAGACGATGGAATCGGATTCAAGCCCTCAGTGATTTTCGAGAGTACCTTACATATCCAGTGGCTTGGGACTGATGACTATGCAGGAAAGTGTTGAAAAGTTGAATGGAAATTTCCACATCGATTCATCTGAAAATAGCGGAACGGTTGTTATGGTAAATCTACCATTAAATGGAAAGTATAAAGAGAATGGAACCAATTATAAAAATCCTGTTGGCTGATGATCATAGTCTTTTCAGGGCAGGGGTTGTTAGGCTATTAAAGGATCATCAGAATATAATTATTGTCGGTGAAGCTGAAAACGGGGAAGAGCTAATACAGAAATATTTTGAACTAGCTCCCGATATTATCATTGCAGACATTGCGATGCCGGTAATGAATGGTCCTGAAGCGATATCAAGAATAAAAGAAAAAGATCCTGAAGTTAAGGCTTTGTTCCTTTCAATGTATGAGGGAGAAGAATATATCTATAATGTATTAAAGTCAGGTGGAAAAGGTCTTATAAATAAAAGTATCCTTGAAGATGAACTTGTTATGGCATTAGAGAGAATTAACAAAGGTGAAAAATATTTTAAGGGTGACTGGGACGATTACAGCCTAGAAATATTAGTCAAGGAATTTGAGTCTGGGAAAAAATTGACTAAAGACCGACAGGATGTAAAGTTAAGCTTTCAGGAAGAAAAAATTCTTAAGTTGTTGAATGAGGGATTAACTAGTAGAGAGATGGCTGAAGAACTTCATTTGAGTAAGAAAACCGTGGACTATTATAGATCTAGCTTGCTAAGAAAATTAAATTTTAATTCTGCTTCTGATTTGATCAGATTTGCAGCACAAAAGAACCAACCCTAAACATATCCTGCCAAAACAATCCAAAAATCATTAGTATAAGTACTAATGACTTTTGTCTTGATCAGTTATATATTACTATTGAAATTTAATTCACCAATTTAGAAGTTTAAGTTAATTTATTAAAACACAATAATTCTGTAGTTTAATTCTGGCATAAATAGAGATGCTAATCAATATTCACGATTTTAGTTTGAGATAAATCAGTACGCTTTTGATTCATTATAGACTGGTAATTAATTAAATAAGAGAACAAGATGCCTCTTCAATCATTAAAAATGGTTGTTTGTAAACCTTGTAGTGTTTCCTTTTTTACATTTGTAAAGTTATTTGCTGCACTGATTGCCTTTCTAATATTTTATCTTTGCGGTTTTGACGATAATCCCGTTGATAAAAATCCTCCCTGCCCGCCAATAAGAACAGATGCACCCTCAGCATACAGTGACCCCGTTTGGCATTCGACAGGAGAGTTCATTGGATTTAATTATACACCAAATGAAAGCATAGAGTACCCATATGGAGAACATTGTCAAGGGAATATTTTTGGAAAGATGATTCTGCAGGTTTTTGGTTAATAAATACTGATGGAACAGATATGAGGCGAATATTACCATATAAATTATATTCAACGGACTGGTCACCTGATGGCCAATGGATTGCTTTTGACTCAAACAATGATAGTCCAAATGGGATGAATTTTATTCGGAAGATGAAATCGGATGGAAGTTCTAAAACCAGATTAGCATATACACCAACCATTGGGGAGGTGAGACAGCCAAGCTGGGCAAATGTGAGTAATAGAATTCTGCACACGAGGTATGTAGAAAATAGCATAGAAGATTTATTTGTGATGAATTCTTCAGGGGTTGACTTAGTCAGATTAACAAATGATAATAATCATAAGAGAAGTCCCCGATATTCATCTAATGAAAATAAAATAGCTTTTATATCCTGGATGAACAATGATATATCAAATATCTGGTGGATGGATACGGATGGTTCAAACATTAAAAATTGACATTTGCAGGAGCAACAGTATATGATTGGGCGCCTGATGGACAAAAGATAGTTTATGTTGATTATAGATTTAATGATTGGAGACAAGAGAATGGAACGCTTTGGTTACTTAATATCTATTCAGGTGAAAAAAACAACGGACCACTAATCCTAAATAATACGGGAGAAAATATGAAATATATATAAAGCGGCTCCCACAAAGAGTATCAAAATGATTTTTGACCCGGCTAGGATCATACCATAATGTTTCTCTTATGAGTGGAGCGATTTTTTATTAATGCAAATTTAATTAAATCCATTAGAAAGAAGAGTAGGATGAAAAATTTATTTGTTTTACACATATGTACAATTTTTATTTTTTTAATAATATCAAAAGTTGTTTTTTCACTACCAGTTCAAGCAACAACTAACGACATAGATTCGATACCGAAAGCTGAGAAACACATTCTGATAGGAATAGGTGCTGGCTATAGACTCAATATAGACTCAAATCCAGATTTAAATTCCAATGGCTTTTGGGGTTTTACCGTTGACATCCCAATAACGTATACTTTAAGTATTAGTTCTGGCTTAGTGTTTTGGAATTCTACTGCAAATGATGGATTAATGAGAGGGAATACTCCGTTGTAGACATTCCACTGTTACTTACATATACAGCAGATATGGCAGGAAAAGGATTGGACATATTTATCGGTACTGGGTTATTAACTGTAAGTGAACAAAGTGATAATCTGATTGCTTTGAATGTCGGGACATCATTTTGGTATACATTATCGCAAACTTTTAGGTTTACACTAAGCATTAAACTTCAAAAGGCTGGTTCCCTCCAAGCAGGCGGGGGTGATTCTATTACTTCAATCTATTTCGGTGGTGGAATAAAAATACAAATCAATTAATGGTACAAATAGGAGTAAACAATGAAAATTTATTATATAATTCTATTGGTCTTTCTCTCAAGTAGTTCATATACACAAATCAAAGTTGAACAGATTGAACAAACTCAGACTGTTCATCAATATATTGTCCAGCAAGCTTATCAATATCTTTATTCTAAACTTGGTAGGTCAATTCCAGTCTTAGAAAATCATTTAGGAAATTGGGAAACAGGTTCAAATTATTTTAATCCTGGGAACAAAATTGTCATTGGTGCATACAGAGAGGATGAGGAGGATATTGTTTACAATAATGGATGGCCGAATGAAACTTCAACACACTTTTGGAACCCAGATGATGGAGATGGGTCACAATTTTGTAATAGTATTCAGCAATGTTTTCCAAATGCATATGCGAAAGCACAAAAATATCTATTCGGTGGATGGCAATTTAACTACTTGTTACATGTTTGGGGTTTACCCAATAATAATGGCGTACCTTGTGCCACACAGTTGGCAAACTTACACCTTTCGTATTATTCTCTAGTAGATCTTTTTGTAAATAAAAGAATTCTGATTAATGCAGTAGAATTTTTCGGCCAAGGTACAGTAACTTATAATCCACCACGCATATACTACAAGATATTAATCTAGTTTATTATGAGGTCGAAGAGCTTGTTAATATGTTTACATGGGAAATTTTGGGAAGAACAAGTCACCTGTTAGCAGATGTATCAACACCAGCTCATGCTTTATATGACCAGCATGATATAACTAGTGGCGAAGATTATTATGAAAATATGATGGGTAATTTATATTCGAACTTCACTTATCAAGATGCCATAACACAGGCACAACAATGGGGCACAATAAATATAACTTCAATAAGTAATCCTATCAAATATTTATTCTTCACTTCGGCGCAAATTGCAGGTCACTTCCCAAGTAGAGATGTAAATGGTAATAATAGTGCTGGAATAAATGATCCATTCGATTTATATCCACCTTTACAAAATGTCATTACATTACTTGGTGTACCGCCACCGCGTCCGGATGAATATGATATTGTTGCATGGACCAATCTAGTACCGCAAATAGCTAACGCATCATTTGTCTATAGTATAAGAGCAACAGCAGGTTTGTTAGAATGGTTTGCAAATGAAGTTGGAATTATCCCTCCACCTCCACCTCCACTTGGAGTCACTATTAATGGTGAGACTCACCCTTCAAGCTATACAACTTCACCTTTTACTTCAACGGTAACAGGTGCTCAAGGTGGAGTTACATATCAATGGGAACAAATGTTACAGTGCTGTACCGATGACAATAATTGCGGTGTTTACTTTTATCGAGGTAGTAATTCAACTTTAAATATCTATAATACAACAGTTCATTATTACTTAAGATTGACAGTTTGGGATGGAGCTGGTAGGAGTGCGGTAGATCACCACTACGTGACATTAGAAACTTGTGTACCAGGAGGAGGAGGAAACGGATGCCCCACCTTGTCTTTAGAACCAGATTCCACAAGTGATTCAGGTGGTGAAGATGAAAATCCATTACTCATTTCCTCAACTACCTATCCTACAGAAGATGTTGTGGATTACTATTTAATACAATCTGAATTAACTTCTATAAATGATGAAATTCATATTAATATACATGAGCCAGCAAGTGAACATACTTGGCTGGATCAGGTCCAATTAATTGAAATAGAAACTAGCCAAGATGAACAGGTGGCAGTAACTGATAATGGTGAAATAGTTAATTACCGGGAATCTGATTCAGATTTAACTATAGTAATAAACGATACGATTGATGTAACCGCAGTTCTTGAATCTAGCGATGACAATACTCTTAGTGTTGTCCCAGGAGACATATTAAGTATAGAGATTGATCCCAATGGTTCAGAATTAGCTAGTTATGTCGTGGCAATTGATGGCTTCGTAAGTCAAAAAGCAATAGCTGCAGACGTGCTATTTGTATTCCCGGGTGGTGGGGATGAAGATGTCGGTGATTTTTTCTTAAGACCAAATCCTAGCATGTCTGCATTGAGTTTTGGTGGACTTGGAGCGGGAACTCTTAAGCTCGTTTTCCACCAGGACGGTACTCTTGATTTTTTATCATTATTAAACGATCTAAATACGGCGGATATAGAAACACTTGAAATGACTGCAGCAGTACATTCAGAGTCAGGAAATGTGATTGGACTGGTGGATGGTGAACCGGATCAACATTATGCAGAGATTTATCCAGATCAAAACGTATCGTTTATTTTTAACGAAGGGAAACATTCATTGTCAAATATTCGATATGTCCTCAAAACTGTTGGCAGATATGAAACTGATACAACATTTGCATTTAATAAATTGGCAATGACGGGTGATGAAGAAATAATTCCAAGAGAGAACAAATTATTTGATAATTACCCGAATCCGTTTAACCCGACTACTCAAATAAAATATTCGATAAACGAAAACGGATTAGTAACTCTAAAAGTTTACGACATATTAGGAAAAGAAGTTGCGGAACTTGTTAATGAAGAAAAACAGGCGGGTACATACACTGTATCATTTGACGCTTCAAATTTAGCAAGTGGTATATATATCTACTCAATTAATGCAAATAATTTCCACCAAACAAAAAAGATGTTATTATTAAAATAAGGCTCAACTTTTATAATTATTATGATTAAGCCGAGAGAAATCTCGGCTTTTATATCTGGACATCACAGGTAAAATCTTAACTAAAAATCATTAGTATAAGTCCTAGTTACAATTTTCACAGCAGTTCAATAATTTTTCATATCATTAAAATTATTTCAACCACAACTCATTGAAGGGAGACACTGATGAAACGTTCCATTTTATCCATTTTATTAACTTTGACTATTTCGCTAGTATTAATAAATGCAACAAATGCACAACCATATGGACAAATATTTACTAAACAAGAGGCAGATAATAAGTTCGGACCTGTTCTTACTTCTATTTCATTTACAAAGCAGGACATTCAAAATTTCTTGACTCAAACAAATAACTATATTATGTTCCGTATTGATAATAATTCAGTAATAGTTTTGGACAATCACAGAATGCCTTTATATCCTACAGGTGTAAAAATGAATTCGACGGATGTATTTACAATGTATAATACATCGGTTCTAGAAGAATTGCTATCTCTTGGAAATAATTCTACTGTATATGTTGAAAAAAGAGAGAATGTATTGTCTAGTTACTAATGGTGGATATACAATGGAATATGGGATATTATGCCCTCCGTCTTTGTCCAGATTAGTAATATGTTGACATCCACATAGTAATTGCGGTTACTTCGTCATATCGTCGTTTGGACTCTTACCGCCTATTCAGGCAATTCAAGAGCTAATTATTTTTTGTATTTCTCTAATATCTAGCTATTATCGGATCCGATAACATATTTATATCTAAAAGTATTTGGATATCCACTTTATTTTGTTCACTCAATTGCTAGTTTGTTATCCCTATCTTTCAATTATTGCATTTTCTAAAAATTACAAAAAAAATATAATTTAATCCTATTCAAGTTTTACTTATTAGCATTTTTATAGTGGGAATACTTTTTGTTGAAAACTCCTAATCTAGTTTTATATTTTAATGTATTAGTATTGATCAAGTTCATTAAGAATGCTCTAGTCCCATCTTTTTTAAAAGCGTTTACTAAATTTATTTTATTTGGCATTAATATTTTACGAATTCAGTATCGTAACCAATGTAGCAATAGTTTTGGGGGGAGGCAAATTACAATGTCTTATATTTATTATGTAACTCTATCATTCCAAATGTTTGCTTGCTATTTTCTTTACAATCTTCACTGAAAAAAGTCCTTCCTTAAATATTCAATTGCGATCTGAACCACAGTATTCAATTGTTGAGCTTCCTTCATAACGCTATATCTGGCGTTCAGTGTAACTTTCAATAAAAATTTTCAGATAAAAATCATTAGTATAAGTACCTAATGACTTTCATTACCAAATAATTTAAAATGCTATAGAGTTTAATAAATTAATTCAAAGGGCAGGGAGAATTGGCAACAAGAGAAATAAGAGCGACAAGAAAAAATTCGAGTGGGGATATACTCTATGTATGTAATCGGTGAAGTTTGGTCACCCAGAATTAAAAAGGATGTAATTGATGATATAGAGTCTAGATCTCACTCCTATTATGTGGTCTCTAATGGAAATAAAGTTGATGTTCACGTGGTCAACGATCTCAAGAAGGGAAAGTACTTACGGACAGATCCTGATAAGACCAAAGTGAACAATCTTGATTTGTTGCCTGATTGCTAGAAAACTAAGGCAAGGTATTAATATGGAAAAGTGGGCAGACTATTTGATTTCGGCTGTCAGATATAATTCTGATTCTGGAGGGAAAACCATTGCGTATCTAAAAGTGCATATCGACAATGGAGATACTGTAGGTGAAAGTCGGACCTGGGCAAAAGATGAACTGCTGAAAGAATATTCAAACGGGAAAAAATTCGCCACGATATTTAAAGAGTTCAATGGTAAATGGAGGAAAGGTGAGATAGTCTCTATATCACAACTTGACGAATTGTTCATTCGCACAGATTCAAACAAGCTACCCGAAGACTATTTGGAAGAGATACCGGAGTTTTAAATAAAGGAATTAATAATGAAAATATTTATTAGCTATAGTACTCCTGATATATCAATTGTTAAACAGCTTTCAGCTCAACTTCAATTATTCGGTGAAGTATATTATTGGGATGAAAGTAAACTGCCTGGTCAAGATGCCTGGCAATCAATATTTAATTGGATTGATACATCTGATTTAGTAGTAGTATTAATAACAGGTAACACAATCTCAAGAGCAATGCCTGTTGGTCAAGAAATCGGAAGAGCAAAATCAATGGGAAAAACTATAATCCCTCTTGTATCGAATACTGTCTCCTCAACTGAATTAGGATTCCTGAATGGTGTTACATATCAGCCTATCGATGTATACAAACCACATGAATCAATTGAAGCTGTAGCAAAAATTATTAACACATACGGCATCAACATCAAGGAAAAACAAAAAAATCTTATAGCAATAGCAGCATTAGTCTTTTTATTGTGGTTAGGGACAAGTAATTAATATAAATACAATTTATAAGGAGTAAAATAATATGGCAAAATACAATCGGAACTCAGGAAAAGAATGGACACAGAATGAAGTTAACAATCTTCGAAAACTTGCAAATGAGAATACACCAACAAGGGTCATTGGTTTAAAGCTTGGAAGAACTGAAAATGCTGTTAGGAACAAAGCTTCAGAGAAAAACATATCGCTTAAACCGACTAATCAGAGTCCGTATAATAGAAAGAAAGATTAGTTATTTATTTATCGAACTTATGGAGGAAAAATATTATGGCTGATACAATTTGGGGAAATGTAACAAAAGTGATCGATGGAGATACTTTTGAAATGAATGTAACACATATAAGCAAGAACAATCAATTTAACTATAATCCAATCGAAAGAATTAGATTGGCTGGTGGGAATGCTCCGGAACTATCAGATAAGGATGGTCAAAGTGCTAAGAATAGATTGAAAAATAAAATTGATGGTAAAAATGTGAAATGTATCGTCCAGTCTCGTGATGTATTTAGAAGATTAGTGGCAGACGTGAGTCTCACATAATCAACTAAGTAATTTATTCCTTGTGGGAAAATACTGATCCTCCTCAGCATTGCTAAGCCGAAAATAGCTTGACTTTATCTAAATCATTTAGGTAACTAACATTGAAATTAAAAAAGTGAATTGCACATTAAACAACTGAACTGATATACATTGGGTTTTGAATTGGGTAGCCATATTCCGAAAAATATTAGTTGAAGTGATCATAGAAAATAAAAAAAATAAATGGAAATAACACAATTTACTCTTCGAATAATAATTATAGGTATTCCTGGAATACTTACATATTTTATTTTATTGTTTAGAGAGAGACGATGAATCCTGATTTATATTAGAAGGAAGCACTATATTTATACTTGTTGAATAATTAAATTATGAATCATTATTTATATAATGGACACTATAAATTTTATAATTCATTCCTCGGACTTGAATCTCTTACTTCTTCTGGTTACCAATTATCAAGAAATAATATCTCTGTTATAAGGATCAATTTATCAGATTCTGAAAGGTTTATTTATGTGGAATGATGTTGAAACAACTCAGGACTTGCTTAATTTTAAGGTTATTGCAGATACTGCAGCACAAATGATCAAGGAGGGAAATGGTCAACCTATTTCTATTGGTGTCTCAGGTAGTTGGGGAACAGGCAAATCTTCTCTGGTCAAGATGATAGGTGAGTCAATTAAGAGTCTTGATGATAAAAAAAACCACATCTTCATAAATTTCAATGCATGGTTATATCAAGGCTATGATGATGCTAGGATGGCGCTTCTTCAAATAGTAGCTGACAAATTACTTGAGGAATCGGAAGCAAAGAAAACCTATGTCGATAAAGCAAAAGAATTTATGCAGCGTATAAATTGGTTGAGGACTGTTAAGTTCTTAGTTCCAGTAGCCACAGGTATTATTTCTGGGGGTGCCATAGCTGGACCTGTTGGTTCTTTCATTGGAGCTTTAGGTGGATTGTTCAGTCAAAGTGCTATGCCAAGTGAAAAAGATTTTGCGAAGATAAAAGAATCTTATATTCAAATAGAGCCTGATTTAAAAAAACTACTGAAAGAAAAAGAAGAAAAATCTGTTCCGAAGGAGATCGCAGCATTAAGATCATTGTTTCAAGAATTGTTGGAAAAACTTGAATTGACTCTAATCATTCTTGTTGATGATCTTGACAGGTGTTTGCCAAATACAGCAATCTCAACACTTGAGGCAATGCGACTGCTACTATTCATTCCACAAACTGCATTCATCATTGCCGCTGATGAGCAAATGATCCGAAATGCAGTTAGAGCTCATTTTGGCAACATTGAAATTAACGATGAACTTGTTACAAGTTATTTTGACAAGCTAATTCAAATACCGCTTAGAGTTCCTCGTCTTGGAGCTAATGAGGTTAAGGGATATATCGTATTGCTTCTTGCTGATTTGGCTACACGAAAAGGAAAAATTAGTAAAGAAGAGCAGGACAAAGGACAAAAAGCAATAATTAATTTAATTAAAAAATCTTGGGCAGGTGGTCTTACTAAAAAATTAATCGAAGAAGCTTATGGAGATGTTTGTACAAAAAATTTCTATGGAGATAGATCTTGCAGACCAAATTGCTAATATAATGGCGACTTCTGAACATATTGCAGGTAATCCAAGGCTTATCAAGAGATTCTTAAATAACCTGATTATTCGTGAGTCAGTTGCGAAGGCTCAAGGAATGAGTGTGTCTTTTGAAGAATTGGTCAAACTACAACTCTTTGAAAGATGCGCTACTGGTGCCGCATTTGAATATCTAACTAAACAAGTTGGTGAGAGTGAAGACGGTAAACCAAAATTTTTGATTGAATTGGAAGAGAAAGTTGCAAAAGCAGAGGAATTGAAATTTCTAGAAGATTTCATGGAATAGTCAATTTATAAAAGACTGGTTAAAACTTACTCCACCTTTATCTGGTATTGATTTAAGACCGTTATTATACTTAAGTCGAGACAAAGCAATAACACTTGCAAGTTTTGATGAATTATCTCCTGAAGGGAGAGAACAACTTGTAGGATTATGTGAAATAAAAGCTTTTTATCACCCGCTGATCGGAAAAATAAAACAACTTGGAGAAATAGAAGCAGAAAAAATATTAACAAGAATGATTCGCAGAGCAAGAAAAGGACAATGGGAATCCATATTAATTATCCAGACTTTACATATTCCCAAAGCTTTTCCCCAGTTGGCAAAATCGTTTCTGACTATGCTTGATGAAATACCATCGGGTAAAAGACCAGCACCATTAATTCCACTGATACGAGAAGAAATTTGGGCTAAAGAATTATTAGATAGATGGGAAGCTGATACAAAATCACCTATAACTGTAATTAGAGCCATTAAATCAACTGGGAGTAAAAAATAATGGGCACTTCATCATCTAGCGCTGGGCCAGGTTCAGGAGTTCCATTTGATCCACCTTGGTTAAATTCAATTCCTCCTGAAGTTTGTTCCCCTATGGATAATATAACTGGAGATAGTTCAGAAGAGGAGCAAAATAAGCAGCCTTCTGAGTCGATAACACAACCTCCCGAATTAGCACCTGCACGTCGATTTGCAAATTCAAGGCGTTATATAGACGAGTATCTCAAACGAGGTAATCGTGAATCATTAAAAAAAGCCCTTGGTCACTATTCAAATTCCGGGATGGGGGGATCTGCAAATGTTGCCAAGAGGATGAGAACATCAACCTCTGTTGGAGCTGGGCTTTATGATTTTTTAACAGGGATACGTGATAGTTCTGATTTGAAAATTAGGGATTGGGTAAATCAACTTACGTCCCAAAGTTTATCAGCATATGAAATTGCAGACCAAATCATTCATCAAGTGATATCCTCTGGTGGAAGCCTTGAAGAAGAATCTTGTAGAACTTCAATGGCTATAGCTATGTATGATTTACTAGAAATTCGGTCGGAGATTGACCTAATGAATCTAGATAATGACACTATTTGGACTATACTGGAATTGTTTATAGCCAATGAAGCATTTAATAGAATATACCTTGATATTGGACAAAGTTTTGAAAGTGCAAAATATTCATTCAGCGAAGATGTTTCTCGAATGAATGATATGAAAGAATATCTTAAGTCTGAAATTTCTACGCAAGTACATCATTTAAGAAACGATAACACTAATCCGACAAAGGATGAAATTAACAATTTACTTCAATCAGCCTTGAGGGAGCCTTTTAAAGTATTCGAAGAGGAGATATGAAAAAAATTATATGTGCACCAGAAAACCTCATACCTAAAAAACTAGATAGAGAAACTCTTTATTTCACGGCATATTCAAACACCTTGAATGAAAATGTTGGAAGTTTTGGATCTACATTAAAAAAGGACATTATAAGAGAAGGGCTTCGACCTTCTGAGATTGTTTGGGATTTTAATACAATAGCTTTATCAGTAGCTGCTACCGACAAATCAGTAAATAGGAGCAAAAGTGCTGACGGATGGACCAGAGAATTCAATTTGACTATTCATTTAACTAATCCAGATCCCTGGCTTTCAGTTAAAAACCAATTGGAAAAAACCTTAAGATTTTTAACTGGTGATTTCTGGAATCTTACATTCAAAGATGGGGGAATCAGTACACCATATGCAAAGAAGCTCAAATATAATAATGGCGACTGTATATCACTGTTATCTGGAGGTGTTGATAGTTTAGTAGGCGCAATTGATTTGATATCTGAAAATCACAAACCAATCTTTGTTTCTCAGAAAGTTAGAGGTGAGGTAGACAATCAAAGAAATTTTATTAATAAAATCAGATCAAGGAGCACTCACTTTATTTGGAGCCATAAAATCCACTTACCAGGTGAAGAATTTGAACGTTCAACTAGAGCTAGATCAATAACATTTTTATCCTTTGCCGCTTTAGCTGCATCCGCTATAAACCTACAGGATGATTCTGCAGTCAATGTTTATGTTCCAGAAAACGGATTTATAAGTTTGAATGTACCACTTAATCCAGGTCGAATTGGAAGTTTCAGTACAAAAACTACTCACCCTGTGTATCTAACTGGTATTCAAGAGGTTTGGGATGAACTTGGACTAAAGCTCAAATTTATTATGCCATATGAATTCAAAACAAAAGGTGAAATTCTTAAGGAGTGCAAAAATAAAAAGATGCTTAAAGAACTAATTAACAATACAGTTAGTTGTGGAAAATATCGCATCTACAAAATGCAACACTGTGGTCGTTGTGTCCCATGCATAGTTCGCAGGGCAGCATTTAATAAAGCAAAAATTAAAGATGAAACATCAAACGGATATAAAAATCAAAATCTTTCCAACGCTGGGAGGGATAAAGGGCCAAATGATTTAGGAGCTATGCTTGGTGCTTGCATCAGAATAAAGAAATTTGGAATTAAAAGTTTGATTGCTGGAAATTTATCTTTTTCTAATCAGAAGAAGAGAAAAGAATATGAAGAAGTTATAATTAGAGGATTTACAAGAAGTGGAAACTTTTTTAAGGAAACAAGAGGTTATATGATTGATTTGCATACGCATCTTGATTTATATCCCGACGCACTTGAAATACTTCCAAAGGTAAATAAATTAAACAGATTCACATTGGCTGTTACTACGAGTCCTCGTGCTTGGATTGCAACTTCAAAAGTATTCAGTGATTATGAAAATATTAAGGTTGCTTTGGGATTACATCCAGAAATTGTAATAGATAAATTCAATGAGATGGAACTTTTCATATCATCTATTCCTAAATCATATTATGTTGGTGAAATTGGTATTGATGGTTCTAAAAGGAATATAGACTCATTAATGAAACAGGAATATGTTTTTGAGTCTGTAATTAAAGAATGCCAACATGTTGGAGGACGCATAATTAGTATACATTCTAGAGGTGCAGCTTCAAAGGTTCTGTCAATTTTACGAAAATTTCCTAACAGCGGTGATATAATTCTACATTGGTTTTCGGGTTCGATTTTGGAATTAAAATTAGCTATTAAAATGAATTGCTACTTTAGTGTTAACCCTGTTATGATTAAGAGTATAAAAGGGAAGGATTTAGTCTCAAGAATACCAATCGAATTAGTTTTACCAGAGTCCGATGGACCATTTGCATCTCTGAATGGAAAGCCCATTATGCCTTGGGAAGCGATGAATATTTGCTCTGATTTAAGTAGAATTTGGGGAATATCTACAAACGATGTAAAAGAACAGCTAATGATTAATCTAAATAATCTAATAGAAAAAGAATACTAGTTTCTAGATATTAATTAAATCATTACTTAAAGAATTAAGTGGATTATAAATTCTTAATCTAAAGAGAGCCAATGGCTCTCAGTTCATTTAACTACAACATATTTCCCGGGATAGCCTGTTACTTTAACACTGACCGACCTATAGAAAAATACATTCGAAGTTTCAACAACATATTTTGGTGCAATTAGAACATCGCATCCAGCTTTTCGGATTGCATTATAAGCTGCTGCAGATTTTAGATCCGAGTATTCTCCATTAGTTGATGTTTCAAACGTAACTCCATCAACATATTTGTTTTCACCAGATACATTTATAAATCCAAACAAGTAACCTGAGTATGCTTCACCTGTAATTTTCTGATCTGATAATTTTTCTACTTCCAGGTGAAAGTTTGTTGTTTCAAGTTTTGGTTGCATTATGCTTTGATGATATGTTGAACAGCCAAGTATAAGAATCGACGTAGCTATAAGTATTGCAATTAAGGATTTCATTTTTTTACCTTTATGATGTTTTTTATTCTTAGAGTTTAAAGAGACGCGAGGTTTCGAGTTGATATTGAGCTCTCATTCTTAATTCAACCTGATGTGATACGTAATATGTAATGAGATTATAGAGCACCCAGAGATTAGCAGCTTTCTTAAATTGCTTCTCCTGTGAGTTGACATACTTGATTACGTGTTTACCAAGATGATCTTCAACATCTCTGCGAATCTTCTTTGTTACATTCGTGTTCTGAAGTATTTCAATACGATGTTTAATTACAGGTATCTTTTCATAAGTGGATTCAAGTTGTGATTTTAGATTTTTGATTTCAAGACCAGAAGTATGCTTACGATAGTATTTTGCTAATACATTTCCGAAGACCATTCCATTTGAACATATCCCACGGATTGCGCCCCAGAACATCCTCACACCTTCTGATCCATCGTAGCTGTTATGAAGAATAATGATAGTGCAATATCACTTCTTCCATCATTAAGCTTGAGATCAGGAAATGTAACTTGCAATCGCATTCGATTGTTTTCTGCAAATGAGTGACTTGGATCTATTAACCAGTTTGTATCAAGATGAGTGAAGTTGTTCAAGTAACGGCATAATCACTTCACGATTGGGAACCAGCTGATATGAGTCCTTCATAATTGAGACGAGCTTGCCATTATCTTCTCTGACTACAGCTTTGTAATGTTTGGTAGGCTTGTAAGTTTTATCATCATCTACAAACACAGCTCTCTCGCAAACAGGAAAGAGAAAGTTATTTAACTTTTTTTCAATTGTTGTATTCATAATTAGTTATTCCTTATAGAAGTTATTAAATCCATTTGTTTTTGTGCGTGCTATAAATAATGTTACTGCACATTGGTTTAAGTTTACAGCAGAGAACTTGTTCTGAATTTTAATGGCATCTTCATAGCTCTTTAACATAGCTTCATAGTATTCCGATTCATCTGATTTGGAATCGTTCACTTTTTCTTGTTTACCATTTCCAGAAAATTTAACTTCAAAGTCTGTCACCAGCTTCTTACCCTTTTGTGCAGCTGTTTTTGTTATCTGAAACTTTGTGCCTTTTGGTTTATCCTTAAGCTGATTGTGAACCGATAGGGGAGCAAAGAATGAATATTCGCTTTCGCCATTTTTCACAGCATACATATAATATTCACCGAATTTGCTTTCTCCAACGAGTGGTTCATCAAACAACAATTGCAGATTTACTGGGGAGTTTATCTGTAGCTCTAGTTTTTTCCTTTCCATTGTTATTCCTTTTGATTGTGTATGAAAATGATTCGTCTTGGGATTGAACTTCAACCCCTTCAGGGACTCGACCTGTTTTTTTAATCCACGATCTAATTTTGAGTAAATCAGGTTTAGCCGACTCAGGAATAATATTTAGTAAAACAGTTTGTCGCCTTCTTAAAGAATCTTTCCTCATCAACTATGATCACCTTCTCTGGCAGTTTTCTAATACGGATTACTCCATTAGGCAGGTCAAGAGTCTTGAGATTTTCCTCTCGTAGATATAATTCCAATTTTTTGCTTAACCAGTCTATTCGTGAACTTAACAAAGCGTTTCTTTCAAGTGCCCAGTTCTTAATAATCTGCCTTTCTTCAGCAGCAGTGTTGAAGTTCTTTTCAACTTGATCTTCAAGTTTTCGGATCTCAATCAAGATTAAATCCAACTGTGCCTGCTCTAACTTTTTTTCTTTTTCTTCTGCTTCTTCTATAAGTTGATCGATGAATGATTTTTCTTCTGTCATATTCTTCTTCCTCCGAATATTTTACAGATAACCATTACTGCGAGTCCGCCGAAATACTTGGCAGTCTCAATTACATTTTTACGGGTTAAGTAATTTTTAATACTCATAGGGTGGTCTCCTTTTTCTTTTATTTGGATGTTTGTCCGGAAAGAGTTCCTTCCGGATGATATTGATGATGGCGTTTGAAAGGTTCAGTAGTATCCGCCAAAGTTTTTCGCTGTTCATTTGGTATACCTCCTGCAAATTTTATAAGCTTATAATGTTCTTATACCATTTTTCTGACAGTACTATTAAAAATCTTTGCACTTCGGTCTGAGTATTCATTATTTTTCAAGTCAAAATTAAACTTTAACTCTGCGCAAACCTTATTATGAAGAAATTTTCTATCCGATTTAATCCTGCCGAAATAAAAACTATTTCGGAACGATATGAGTATGAAAGCGATGATCAGATTATAAAGACAATTATGCCCAGGGTAACAAAGAATAGATTCTTTAATAAAAGTGATTTCCTGTTTCTGTGTGCATGGAAAACACCCAGATCAAAACCACTGTGCGAGTCTAATTCCAATGAATTAATAAAAGAGATCACATCTGTCTCTCTGAATACTAAGAATGAAAAACTCAAAGTTGAAATACTTTTAATTTTAACGGGTGTCAGCTGGCCAACTGCTTCAGTGCTTCTGCACTTCGGAACCAATTATTTTTACCCGATTCTCGATTATCGTGCAATTTGGTCTTTGGGAATCGGGACTGTTCCCAAATATGATTTTAATTTTTGGTGGGATGGAGAATTGTAAAGTATCTAGCAAATTCAAATAATAAATCCGTATTAATGGTCTAACCAATTTCTAAACATATAAGGTTGTTGAATAAATTAGTTTATTTTTAGGGTAATTAAGATCAATAACCTAGATTATTCTATCACGTATCAATATTAGCTCATCATCATTTTTTTAATTTTATTATATTTGAAATGAAATTTTCGGACGTTAATAATGAATGATCCACATCAAAAAGAAAAGAAGAATATACTCACCCTTCGTATTAAGAATAATATAGAGACAAGGGACTGGAAGAAATTAATAGCGGCGTTGCCTACTGCTGAAGAGGCGGGGATTTCAAAGTCACTACTTCGCAAAGCTTTTGTTTTGGGCTCTGAGTATTTAGAAGAAAAGGAGGATTGGGTTAATGTTATAAAGTATTATAACAAGGCACGGTCAATGGATCCTGGTTCTGTAAATGTGGTTAATAAACTTGTAAGAGCATTTAATTCATTTTATTTACTATTCAAGGAAGAGTTTTCAAAAAAAGATCTACAACTATTAAGAGACCCTTTACAACTTATTCTGGATTTTCATACTATAAACTTCCCTAAGCATCAGAAAATAATTAAAACTGGAAATGAATTAGTCCAGAAGATTGACTACCAGTTAAAATACAGAGCCATTGATAAAATCGAATCAGCTGCATCCTTTAGAGTTCAGCAAATACACAATGCTATTTATGAGGATATGACATTTGAACAACTTCAGTCAGAGTTTGCTAGGATAATAGAACCGACAATTCGAGACTTACTTGATGAAAAGGAAAAAGAAAAGAAGAAAAAGAAAGAAGGGAAATCAAAGAAGGGTAAAAAGAAAAAATAGTTAGGTCGGATTCTTATTTTTTAGTGTATTCATTATTGTTGTTATCCAAGCTCTGCTCACTCCAAGGTGTCTCGCTAATTCAGCTTGAGTTTTGAAAGTTCCATCTTCAATTAGTTTCAGGTAAGTTTTAGCTAATTCAATTCTATTGATTGGTTCTCTTTTAATTCTGCAAGTTGGCTTGATTGGAAACCCAAAGCTATCTGTTAACCTACCCGCTAAACTGTTTGAGATAGCCATTTCTTTTGTAAATTGTTTAACATCGATGTGGATTTTATTCTCACCATGCTTCTTTTTTTGAAAAATAATGGGAATTTTAAGTTTAATACAGTTAGCAATATCGGGTCTCTCGCGGAGCAAATAATCTCCCCGAAATAATTTCGGGGATTGTTATTTTAAACAAAAGAATTAACATTATGCAGACTGGAATAGTATATAATTCAATTTTTCTTAAACACGATCAACCCGGTCATCCTGAAACTGCTAAACGCCTTGAGTCGATTGTTGATATATTGAATGAAAAGAAATTATTTGAAAAAATTAAATTGATTAATCCCCACTCGGCTGACGCTAATGAAATTTCAATATGTCATTCAATCGAATACATAAATTATGTAAAAGAGTTTTGTGAAAAAGGCGGGGGATATTTAGACCCAGATACTTATGCCAATAAAAATTCTTTTTCTGCGGCTACAACAGCTGTTGGAAGTTCGATTGATCTTACACTCGCAATAATTAAAGGCGAAAAGAAAAACGGTTTTGCGTTACTTCGTCCACCCGGGCACCATGCGTTAACAAATAAATCAATGGGATTTTGTCTGTTCGGAAATATTGCTATCGCTGCGAAAATTGCTTTAACTCAAATTGGAATAGAGAAAGTTGCAATTGTTGATTTTGACGTCCACCATGGCAACGGAACTCAGGAACTTATAGGGGATGATCCAAATATATTATTTATTTCTACACATCAGTATCCATATTATCCCGGAACGGGAAGCATTCATGAAACTGGAAAAGGTAATGCTGAAGGTACTATTTTAAATATTCCACTTCAGGCCGGGGTAGGTGATGATGGCTGTAAATTGTTTTATGAGAAAATAGTAATTCCATCAATCGAAAGATTTAATCCGGATTTAATTCTTGTCTCAGCTGGATACGATGCTCACTGGGAAGATCCCCTTGCTAATTTGAATTTGAGTTTAACTGGATATAATTGGATTTCAAATAAACTTATTGACACTGCAAAGAAAATTTCTAATGATAAAATTGTCTTTTTTCTTGAAGGCGGGTATAATCTTGAGGTATTAAAGTTATGGGGTCGCAAATTCAATCAGTCGATTGCTGGGAATTGATTACTTTGAAGATCCACTTGGTAAATCCACTCAAGATGAACCTGATGTTAAAGAAGAGATTAATGAATTAATTAAAATTCATAATCTTTGATAAATAGATCAGAAATTTGAGTTAAAAATCTCACTTATGAATTTATTTATAGAGTAAATGTTTTCGTCGAATGTCCAATAAATTGTCTTATTTGGTTTATCATTCAAAGTGTACGCTCCTACTAAATTTTCATTTAACCTGAAAGCTTCAACGAAAAATTTTTGTTCTTCGTTTTTGACACGAAGTTTATAACTATATGTATCGCCAATTTGCAACTCTTTTATTTGAACATCAAAATCCTTGAGTGGATATGAAAGTCCTTCACCTGAAAACTTAATGAACGATTCTTTACCTGTCCAGCAAGTATAAAATCCTTCCATAGATTTTTCTTCGGAAAATGTTTTTAGTTGCTGTATTTCTGAATCGGAGAAAAAATTATTAGCCACGTCCAGGAAGTCTTTAATAGGCTTTATAACTTCTATATCGACTCCAATTGGTTCATCCCTAATAAACCCGACACAAAGCATACCCTGACTATGTGACATATTGAAGTGTAAATTAAATTTGTTTTGTTCTTTTGCAATTTCAGGTTTGCCATATTTATTGTGTTCAAAGGAAATTGATTTTGGAGATATATTCGAATACATATATATAAATATTCTTAAGATAGCTGATCCACAAATGAATCTTTCCCTGTCGATATCAAATTTAAACTTACTTGCTCTTTCCAATTCCTCCTGTGATAATATTTCTTTTAAAATCTTTCTATTTGGATTATTTATACTATTCAAATCCATGTTCCAGATATGAACTTCCTGTTCATTGAGAGAAATACCTTTTTGATTGAATACCTGTGTGTTCACGATGACCTTCTCTAAATTCTTACATACTAATCTAATAAATATTATACACGAATCTGTAAAAAGTATTTATCTTTAACAAAGCATATGAACTTAATGTTACTTATTTTTGTTTTTGAATTTGGTTAAATCTTATTTAAATCAAAAAATATATTTATGAAAAAAATAAAACATATTAGCTGCTTTTTATTAGGTCTTTTCGTAATTGTTTCCTGTGGAAAGAAAGATCCTTCAGCAGAAAACAAGTTAAAATTTGAAACTGTGAAGTATGCACAACAATCTACAGGATGCGATAGTTTAAGAAACGATTCGTGTGCAAAAATAAGAATCGAGTTCCCCCAGATTACTGATTTCAATAGTGCAGATATTAGAAATAAAATAAATCAATCAATCAAATCCCTTTTTTCGATGAACGAGAATGCTGATCCCGATTCTATCAACTTTGACGAAGAAATGAATGATTTTATTTCAGACTACGAAGAATTTACAACAGAATTCCCTGAATCATTTCAGGCCTGGATTATTGAAAAAACCGGAGATGTAAAATTAAATCGGGGAAATATTTTTTCTGTCGATTATATGGAATACTCGTATACCGGGGGAGCTCATGCAAACTCTATCGTTGAATTTAAAAATTATAATTTATCAAACGGAGATGAAATTACTCTCGATGAAATCATTAAACCTGATAAGCAAGATGACCTTACGAAAATCGGAGAAACCGAATTTAGAAAGGTTAGAGAACTATCCGCTGAAGCAGATCTTGGACAAGCAGGATTCTGGTTCGAGAATAATGAATTTTACCTTAATGATAATTTTTTAATAACTGATTCGAGCCTGGTATTTTACTACAACGATTATGAAATAACAGCATATGCTTATGGTCCTACCGAATTAATTATTCCACTTTCAAAAATTAAAACACTTATTGACGATAAAAGTTTAATTAGACCGTTAGTAGAGTAATCGAGATTTTTCACTTAATAAATAATCATATAAAGGAGACGTAAAAATGAAATCAGCGTTAATCGCTTTTCTTATGTTGATTGTATCATTGAGTCTTTATGCGCAAGACTCGACTGAAGTAAAAAAGGACACACTTTGGGTGCCCAAGGGAGTAGCAAGTTTAAATCTTTCCCAGGTTGCTTTATCAAACTGGTCACAGGGTGGGCAGAGTTCCATTGCATTTACCTTTATGGCTTTGATGGGGCTTGATTACATTGGTGATGTATGGAAATGGAAAAATGGTTTAAAGTTTGCTTATGGCAGAACAAAATATGGTGACGAAGAATACAGGACAAATGAGAATGAAATATTTTTTGAAAGCACTCTAATACGTCAACTTAACTGGGCAGTTAGCCCTTACGCAGGTGTAACGGCGCAAACCGCTGTAACGAATGGATTTAATTATGATAGTATTCCCGCCTATCAAGTGGCTGCATTCGGAGACCCGTTTTATCTTACAGAAGCAGTTGGTTTTATATATGATCGAATTCCAAATTTCTCCACAAGACTTGGTGTTGGTTTAAAACAAACCTGGGCTGATAAATTTGCATTTCAGTACACCGATGATGATGGCACACCTGAACTGGAAAAATTCAAGAATGAATCAGGTATTGAATCTGTTACAGAATATAGATGGGGTTTTATGGAAAATATGGAATACTATGTTTACTTAAGATTGTTCGGCACATTTGATGACCTTAGTGTTTGGGATGTTAGATGGGATAACGTTATTACTGCAAAAATTAATGATTACTTTAATGTAAACTTCAACTTCCTGCTTATATATGATGAAGATCAGTCGATTAAAAGACAGATTAAAGAAGCCTTGCAGTTAGGAATAACTTATTCGTTTTTTTAATTGAAGAATATTTTTTTAGAAAGAATGAAGGCGGTCATCTGATCGCCTTTTTTATTTGATAAATTTCTTGTCTCGTCTTTCTCAATTTAATTTTATAATTTCGTTTTGTCATTCCGAACCTGTTTGCCGACAGGCAGGCTTGTTTCGAAATCTGATAAAAAGTAAATGTCATTCTGAAAGAGCGAAGCGACTGAAGAATCTCTAAGATTAATCAGGAGATTCTTCGCTAATTGCTCAGAATGACTGAAAGAAATGTCATTCCGACGAAAGCCAGAATCTAAAATAAGTGTTTGTTGAATTAAATAAATATCCTGAAATAAATTCAGGATGAATAAAAAAATGAACACCAGTAACAAAAAATATTACCATACTCTCTTTCTTCTCCTCACACTTTTTCTGCTTATAGCTTATAGCCTACCGCTTAAAGCTACCGTAAGGTATGTAAGCAAAACAGGAAACAGCACACCACCATATACAACTTGGGAAACCGCAGCCGACAGCATACAGAAGTGCATTAACATTTGTGTTTTTGGTGATACGATTTATGTAGCTAACGGGATTTACCAGGAACAGGTTGTGATGATACCGGGTTTATCGCTTATTGGTGCTGGGATGGATAGTTGCTTCATAGATAACCGATAACTAGTAACATCACAAAATTATAGATGTGTAGAGACAGCAGACAGTTCATTATTTACTGGATTCAATATCTTAGTCTATAATAATTCGACTTGGGGAATAGGAATTGCTGTAGATGGAAAAAGTTTGGTTGCATTGAACAAAATATCCCGAGGTAGTTTTGGAGTTTTAAATGGATCAAACGCTGTTATATCTAACAATATTTTTGAAAATGTTAGTCAAGGCACACGGTTATTTAATTCCAATGCGATTGTAAGAAATAATACAATCTATATTGACCCTAATTCGCAATCAACTGTCAGAGCTGGAATATATATCGAAGCATTCAATAATAGCTATCAACCTATAATTGGCTCTAATTATATAGAATCTATGCACTATGGAATATGCAAATCATTTGGTGCAAGGCCTATAATAAAAAATAATGTTATACGGCTTCCACAAGATGGTGAATGGGCTATTTACCTATCGAGTTCAGACTCAACATATATTTATAACAATCTAATCCTAAATGATGCAGGGTCTTCAGGGATAGGTAACTACGGGGTTCAGTATCTTCAAGTGGTAAATAATTATATAACCGGAAATTCTTCATCAATTGGTATGGAGATAACCAGCTACAATTTTGTTAAAAATAACATTGTTACTAATAATAATATTGGCATTGATAGAAGTGGTTCACTAGACCTTGTATTTCAATACAACAATACTTGGAATAATAATGCAAATTATACTGGTTTCACACCGGACACAACCAACCTTTCAGTTGACCCGATGATAGTTAATGATGACAGCAACACAAGGAGAACTGGATTTTCATCTTCAGGCATATTCACCACTTATTGATGCAGGTGACCCAACTATTCTTGACAGAGACGGGAGCAGAAGCGATATCGGTCTTTATGGTGGTCCTTATGGAGAGAGTTATGATTATCAAGACCTCGCCCCAAAACCGCCCAAAGGTTTGTTTGCAGTTATTGATACCAGCTACATAGAATTAACCTGGCAGAAAAACACAGAAGCAGATTTTAATCATTACAATCTTTACAGAGATACAACAGCAAACTTTCAAATAGATTCAACAAAACTTGTTGCTTCTGTAACAGATACATTTTATCTGCACACTATTCCGCAAGGAGTAGAGAAACTTTATTTCAAATTAACAGGAGTTGATAACCAGGAGAATGAATCAAATCCATCAGAAGAAGTTGCTGTGATTCTATTATCTGTGGAGAACGAATGGAAACCTGTAAACAATTACACTTTATATCAAAATTATCCCAATCCATTTAACCCATCAACGAAGATAGGCTACAAACTAAAAGAAAGAGCATATATTAAGCTGTATGTTTATGATGTAAAGGGCGAGTTGGTGGAAGTATTAGTAAATCAAACACAAGAAGCAGGCTACTACGAAGTCGAATTCAACGGAGATGGGAAAACTGATTTACTAAAAGTGAAAAATCCCTTTGTGAGCGGAGTGTATTTGTGTCAAATAATTGTGCAAAGTGAAAGTGGTACACCTGTGTTTAGTGATATTATAAAGATGATATTGTTGATATGAAAAATTAAAAATTATCCCCTCCTCTCTGAGGAGGGGTGTCACGAAGTGACGGGGTGGTGTGATAAGAATTTAACTTCTTCACCACCCCCGACTAAAGTCGACTCCTCCCTGTCTACCGACAGGCAGGCTCTAAGAGGGGGGTGAATGCTTGAGAATACCCATCATAAGTACATACAAAATCTACTGTCTTTTATTAATATCCATTCATAAGTAAGTTTGTAATGAAAATTCAATTTATAAATAGAAATTTATGATTTGCCCTGTTTGTGAAAATCCGATGGTTGTGCTTGAACTTGATCAGATTGAGATTGATCATTGTTTGCATTGCGGTGGAATCTGGCTGGATGCCGGTGAACTGGAACTCTTGCTGGAAACCGATGAAGACAGAGAGAGACTGAAAAATATGCTTATTGAAGATGATTCAGTTAAAGAAAAAAAATATCCGTGTCCAATCTGCAATAAAAAAATGAACAAGGTTTTTGTTGGTGAGGAAAAGAAAATCCTGATTGATCAATGCAAAAGAAATCATGGTCTTTGGCTGGATAAAGGAGAACTAGAGGAAGTGATAGAGCTAAGCGCTAGAAATAGGGAAAGCAAAATTATTGATTTGTTAAAACAAGTGTTTGAAAACTCAGCGAGAGGCTGATGAGCCTTGGCTCAAGAAATAATATCCAAATAATAATAATGGAGGAAACAAATGACCGGTTTAATAATTGTACTGGTCGTAATAGCGGTTGTGGTTTTGTTTGTCATATCAATGTACAACTCGCTTATTCAATTACGGAACAGAGTAAAAAATGCCTGGTCGCAAATTGATGTTCAGTTAAAAAGAAGACACGACCTCATTCCCAACTTAATTCAGACTGTAAAAGGTTACATGACTCACGAACGTGAGATAATGGAAAACATTACGAAATACCGAAGCCAGGCAATGGATGCAAAGTCAGTTGGAGATAAAGCACAGGCAGAAGGATTATTAAGTGGAGCTTTGGGTCAACTTCGCGTTCAGGTTGAAAATTACCCCGACTTAAAAGCGAATCAGAATTTCCTTGCTTTGCAGGAAGAACTGACTTCGACAGAAAATAAAATTTCTTATTCAAGACAAGCATATAACGACCAGGTTCTTTTTTATAATAATAAAATCCAGATGTTCCCTTCAAACATAATTGCTGGGATGTTCCAGTTTAAAGAAGAAGAATTCTTTGAAGTTGAGGACGAAAAAGAAAGAGCAGTTCCAAAAGTTGATTTTTCATCTAAGCCTTAATTCGGATATTTAATATGTGGGAATTAATACAGGCAAACCGGCGGAAGTCATTAGGTACTTTTTATTTCACTTGGGATGACTTAATATTGCTCGGATATTTTTTCGGTGGTGCTTATTACCCTGATGGGGGAGGTTTCATCGGGATTTTCTTCGCACTTTTAATTTGGGGAATTTTATCACTGATAAGTTACTTCAGTGGGAGTAAAATACTTCTGGCAGTAAGTGGTGCAAAAGAAGTTACAAAAGAAGTTCATCCACAATTTTTAATGTTGTTGAGGAAATGAAAATATCGGCTGGTCTTCCCACAATGCCGAAGATTTACATCATCAATGAAGTTGCACCAAATGCTTTCGCAACCGGAATTAAACCTGAGAATAGCGCAGTTGCAGTAACTGCAGGTTTACTTGCCAGATTAAATAGAGATGAGCTTCAGGGAGTAATTGCGCACGAAGTTTCCCACATTGTAAATCGTGATGTATTGTTTATGACCTTTGCCGGAATTATGCTTGGAAGCATTGTTCTTATTTCAGAAATCTTTCTGCGAAGTCTCTGGTTTGGCGGAGGAAGATATAGCTCAAAATCCTCAAAGAGCAGCGGACAAGGACAAATGATAATCATGATTATTGCAATTGTATTTGCAATACTTGCCCCAATTCTTGCACAACTTTTACTTTCGCAATCTCAAGAAAGAGAGAATATTTAGCTGATGCCTCCGCAGTTCGATATACAAGATATCCTGAAGGTTTAGCTTCAGCTTTAGAAAAAATTTCTGACTAATACTATTGAGTTAAAGAAAGCAAATAAAGTTACTGCACCGATGTATATTGTAAATCCTTTGAAACCCAAAGGACAAAAACTTTCTGATCTTACCAGCACTCATCCTCCAATCTCTGAGAGAATAAGAATTCTCAGAGGCATTTCCGGTGGTGCAAATTATATTGACTATCAAACAGCATTTGATAAAGTAAAAAGAGGAAAGGAACATCTTATTCCTTCATCTGGTTTGAATGATCAATCTAAGATTGGTTTAAAAGAAGTTGCAGCGGCTTCTGTCCCTTTAGGTTTAACAAAACAAACCAAACGAGAAACGGGTGACATAATGATGAAAGTAAACAATTATTCTTTTATCAATTGTACCTGCGGACTTAAAATTAAAATTCCACCTGACTTCAACAAGAAAGAATTTTTCTGTCCGCGATGCGGAAGAAAACATTTGCTGCAAAAATAATTTCCCCGTTAGTTTGCATTTCTGAATTCTTGCCAGTTAAAAATTCTTGTTAAATACGAAATGATTTTATAAGCAAAATAATTGCGATACCAAATTCTCAATATTGCCAACACTAAATTATTTTTTTTTCACAATTAAGAGATGGTCAGTCCCCGTATCCTCAAGTTCAAGATTATTACTGCGAAAACGGAGGATATTAGAAGAAAATATTATTACCAGAGTAAACAATTGTTACTTTGACAGTGGTACGATTTTACAAGTATTGTTAAAAAACTTTACTGAAAAAATTCCAAACAAACGGTGATATTATGGGAGAATTGAACCGCCGAAACTTCCTGAAATCAATTGGGGTAGTTGGGGCAACTGTATCAGGTATTCCTGCCAAAAAGTTACTAGCAAAATCAAAAACAGAACTATCTGAAGATAGAATGGGTGTATTAGTTGATACAACAGTCTGCATAGGATGCCGAAGGTGTGAATGGGCATGTAAAAATGCACACGATATTCCGGCAGGCAATATTGAAAGTTATAGCGATGAATCGGTCTTTAATGAAATGCGAAGACCTGTGAATGAAAGTTATACTGTGGTTAACCGGTATGACAATCCTGAGAATCCAAACAAACCAACGAATGTAAAAGTGCAATGTATGCATTGTGATCAACCTGCTTGTGTATCTGCATGTATTGTTGGTGCGTTTTCAAAGAAAGAGAATGGATCTGTCGTGTGGGATGGGAGTATGTGTATCGGTTGTCGTTATTGTATGGTAGCATGTCCCTTCCAGGTTCCGACTTTCGAATATGATAAAGCAATTCAGCCAAACATAAATAAATGTGATTTTTGTTTTGAAAGAACAAAAGATGGTCTGCTTCCCGGCTGTGTTGAGATATGTCCGGTGGAAGCACTTACCTATGGCAAACGAAGAAATTTAATTGAAGTTGCAGAGAAGAGGATGAAGTTGTATCCAGAACGATATGATAAAAAAATATATGGATTTACTGAAGTTGGCGGAACTTCCTGGATGTATCTAGCTAGCAGAGACTTTAAAAGAATTGGATTTTCCACAATTGGGTGAAAAACCGGCACCAGGAGTTTCTGAATCGATTCAACACGGAATATTTGCATACTTTGTTCCCCCAATAGCTCTTTATGCATTGCTTGGTGGAATTATGTGGGTGGCGAAAAATAAGGATAGCAAAGAGGAGGGGAAAAAATAATGGAACATGAATTTCAACCAACACAAATTAAACACAAATATTTTACTCCATGGGTGATAGTTATTTCTTTGATTGCAGCAGCCGGTTTGGTATTTGTTGCAAAAAGATATTTATTTGGTCTCGGAGCAGTTACTAACCTAAATCAATTTTTTCCTTGGGGAATTTGGATTGGATTAGATGTAGCTGCAGGCGTAGCACTAGCTGCTGGTGGTTTCACTACTGCAGCACTGGGTCATATCTGGCATCGTGATAAATATGAAGTTTTAATTCGCCCTGCATTATTAACCGCAATGCTTGGCTATACCTTTGTTGCTATTGGGGTTGTTACTGATATCGGTAGATGGTATTACGTCTGGCATCCATTGATAATGTGGAATGGTAGTTCAGCTCTTTTCGAAGTCGGTATTTGTGTTATGATTTACCTGAGTGTGCTTTACATTGAATTTTTACCAATCGTAACTGAGAGATTTATTGGAAGGGTAAATCTTCCGGGCATACTTTCAATATTAAATAAGCCTCTGGATAGTTTGCTAAGAATATTAGATAGAACGCTAAATAAATTCATGTTCGTTTTTATTATTGCAGGAGTAGTTCTTTCTTGTTTGCATCAATCATCGCTTGGCACTTTGATGATCATCGCCGGACCAAAAATGCATCCGCTATGGCAAACACCTGTTTTGCCACTGTTGTTTTTACTATCAGCTTTCTCGGTTGGATTTCCAATGGTTATTATGGAATCCCTCTCAGCCTCAAAATCATTCGGACTAAAACCTGAAAAAGATATTCTGACAAGTCTTTCAAGATTTGTTGGTCCTATACTTGGAATTTACCTCGCAGCCAAAATTGGTGACATGTTCATACGGGAAACTTTTGTATACCTTACAGAATTAAGTCTGCCAAGTATTATGTTCACAATTGAAATTGTAGTTGGAGTAATTATTCCGTTGCGAATGTTTCTTTCATCTTCAGTACGGCAGTCAACAACCGGATTATACATAGCATCAATGCTTGTAATTTTCGGTGTTGTCCTTAACCGATTTAATAATTTTGTTATCGCTTACAATCCTCCTTACACGGATTCTTCTTATTTCCCATCGATCGGGGAGATATCTGCAACAATTGGATTTGTAGCATTGGAGATTCTGCTCTATCGTGCATTCGTAATGATATTCCCGATAATCAGTTTACCTGTCAAAACTGCTTTACGTAAAACTAAATATGCGATTAAAGGTGTATGATGAAGACAACTAAAAAAATATCGATACTTCTTTTTACACTTTTGTTACTAACTTTTTCAACATTGGCACAAGATCATTCGCAGTTAAAATCTAATTGCAGTCTTTGTCACGCTTGTGAGACACCAACAAAATCAAATCCATGTTTGGTATCATGTCCTCGTGAAAAAATGAATATGGTTAATCTTTCACCTGCTCAATCACCAGCGACTATTAAAATGGATGATTTAAAATCGGTTCAGGATTTATACGAGCCTGTGATTTTTTCACACAGAGCTCATGCAGAAATGTCTGAGATGTCTGGTGGTTGCGTAATGTGTCATCATTATAATCCTCCGGGGGATGTCGTTCGCTGCAGCAACTGTCACGATCCGGTTAGGCAACGAACGGATATTTCCAAACCTGATCTGAAAGGTGCATATCACAGACTATGTTTGGATTGTCATCAGGAATGGAATAAGAATCTTACTTGTGAAAGTTGTCACGAGTTAAACGGAAGTGGAAAGTCTGCCTTCAGAGGAAAAGAATACCAGAAAGAAAGAGTTCATCCGGAATTGAAAGTTCCAACAAAACTTGTATTCAACACAACATATGATAAAGGCAAGATAGTCACATTCTACCATAGTGAGCACACTGGAATTTTTGGAATAGAATGTAAAAGTTGTCATAAGGAAGAAAGTTGTGCTAAGTGCCATTCCTCAGAGCCGAAACCGAAACAAGAAAAGCTTTCTATTGAATTGAAACATAAAACTTGTTCGGCTTGTCACGATACAAAAACTAAATCCGCATGTGAAAATTGTCACTCATCAAAAGAAATGGGACCATTTAATCACTTTGCAAAAACCGGATTCAAATTAAAAAGTTATCATTCAAAACTTGAGTGCACAAGTTGCCATCAAAGTGCTAGAGTATTTACGGGGTTAAACAGTGCGTGCGTTAATTGTCACACTGGCTGGAACTCATCTAATTTTAATCATAAAGTTACAGGGTTAGCATTGGATGAGACACATTCAGAATTTGATTGTGGTGATTGTCACGAAAATGAAGATTTTTCACAAAAGCCTTCCTGTGAAGGTTGCCATGATGATAAAACATTTCCTGAATCAAAACCCGGGAAGCTTGTTAACTAAGAATAATTATTTGATACGATGAAACTAAATCAGGCATTTACAAAAATAAGTCTTAAGTTAATTTTCACAGTTGGTGTTGTTACAATAGCAATTATCAGTGTCTATTCTTTTTTTAGTATTCAAGCTCAGCGAAATGAGCTTCTTGCACAAACGGAGGTTTACGCTAATAAATTAAGTGAAACGATAAGGAACAGCACACACCTAAGTATGCTAGAAAACAGAAGTGATCAGACGCATACGATCATTAATACAATTTCTGAAGAACCAGGTTTACAAGAGATTCGAATCTTTAACAAAGAGGGAAGGATCATTTTCTCGTCCCAAAAAGAATTCATTGGAGAAATGGTTGATCAGAAAGCAGAAGCTTGTTACGCTTGTCATACCGCAAATGAACCGCTTGAGCGATTATCAATGGAAGATAGAATGCGGATTTATGATTCGCCGCAGGATTCTTCCAGAATTCTGGGAATAATAAATCCAATCTACAATGAACCATCCTGTTGGGAAGCTGACTGTCACGTTCATAATGCAGAACAAAAAGTTCTTGGCGTACTGGATGTTAAATTAAGCCTTAAAGATGTAGATGCTCAGATTGCCAGCAGTGAATTCAGGACAATACTTTTAGCGCTGATCGCAATTGCATTGCTAAGCTTGATCATTGGGATATTTGTGAGAAAGTGGATTGAAAAACCAGTTCATGAATTAGTCGATGCTACAGAACAGGTTGGAACGGGTAATCTAAATTATGTGATCAAAGATTTGGGTTCCGATGAATTGGGTTTACTTGCAAAGTCTTTCAACAATATGACAAAGAAACTCGCCGATGCCCGACTGCAGCTTTTTCAATCAGATAAAATGGCTTCGATGGGCAGGTTGGCAGCAGGTGTAGCTCACGAAATAAACAATCCCTTAACTGCAGTTTTAACTTACAGCAGCTTTTTACTTAAGAGAGTTACTGATTCTGAACTACAACAAGACCTGAAAGTAATTGTAAGAGAAACAAAGCGAAGCAGGGAAATTGTTAAAAGCCTTTTGGATTTTGCACGACAATCTGTTCCTAAAAAAAGTAATGCAAGTATAAATGAGATTATAAGCAATGCTGTTTCCGTGGTTGAAAATCAACTGTCAATGAAACATATAAAGTTGGATAAAAATCTTGAAGAAAATATTCCTCTTTTTAAGATTGACTCAAACCAGATGCAGCAGGTTTTTATTAATTTAATTGTGAATGCTTCGGATGCGGTTCCTGAAAAAGAAGGGAAAATTTCAGTTTCGTCAAAAGTATTGAGTCTTTCTCCCTACGGAACATTACAAATAAAAAACGCTGTTTGTTCCAAAAGACATTCATTGATGGATGAAGAAATTAAAATTGATGGTAAGCCGAGTGTTAAATTAAAACTTACCAAAAATGGAAAAGAAGGTTTCGTTAACCTCGATCCGACTTATGGAAAGAACAGGGATAAATATACTATCGAATATCTTCCGGCAGAACAAATCCAGATTGCTTGTCCAAAGTGTAATATTTCTGTTGTGAACAAAGAAAAATTCTGTCCTGAATGTAAGAGCACGGTCTATTCGTTTGAAGTGCCGCCACAGGGGATGTTTGAAGGATGTATAAATCCAAAATGCGATTGGCAGGAATGGAAATATGTCGATGAAGCCGGTGTTAGAGATTATATCGAAATTAAAATTGCGGACAATGGAAGCGGAATTTCTAAAGAAGATCTTCCAAGAATATTCGAACCATTTTACAGCACTAAAGGACAAAAAGGTACAGGGCTGGGTTTGGCAGTTATCTGGGGAATTATTGATAATCATGATGGGACAATAAACGTTGAAAGCGAACAAGGAAACGGAACAACATTTACAATTCTTTTACCGATCACAGATCAATAAAATTTAATGTTCAGAAACGAAAAAATATTAGTTATTGATGATGAACAGGTAATACTTGATGCTGTGTCAAGAATTGCTTCGGCGGATGGATTTCATGTTGATTCGGAAATTGATGCAGCTTCAGCATTAATCAAACTTTCAAATAAAGATTATTCGTTAATTCTATGCGATATAATGATGCCGCAAATGGATGGATTTACATTTTTAGATGAATTGCAAAAAAGAAAAATTACTACACCTGTAGTTATGATAACGGGTTATTCAACTGTTGAAAATGCGGTAAAATCGCTTTACAAAGGTGCAATAGATTTTGTCCCTAAACCATTCACGTTTGAAGAACTTAACAGTTCAATTAATAGGGGAATAAAATTTTATAGAATTCAGAAGGGAGTTGAAGATGCACAAGTTCGAAATGACAAATCTTCACTCTTGTATGTTCCCGGTCCACCAAAATATAAACGGCTAGGTAATCTTAGCTGGATGAATTTAAAATTTGAAGGTGTGGCGGAAATCGGAGCGACAGATTTGTTTTTAGAGACGATCGAAAAACTTATTAGTATCGAGTTGATGGAAATCGAAGGCGAAATCATTCAGGGAGATTCTTGTGCAACCCTTATCACGGATGATGAAATGATTCATCATTTATTATCACCAATAAGTGGAAGAATTATAGAAAGAAATGAAAGATTAGTCAGTGACATAAACTTGTTGGAAAAAGATCCATATTTCGAAGGGTGGATATACAAAGTCATTCCATCAAATATAGAATATGATTTAAAATATCTTGTTCCATTCGCATCGGACAGAGCATAAAAAATGATTGACTTGAAAATTGAATTTTTAGTTTTTAGAAATTAAAATAAAAGGGAGTAACAATGGCACTATTTGTAATTGCAGTAATCGTCTTTATCATTGCTGATATTACTATCAGATATGTAGCAAAGAGAGTCCGTGAAAAGAAAGTTCACCAGGAAAGGCAGGAAGCATTAAAAGTAAGTCTTAATCTGGATTATAGCCGCGAGGCAAAGACACTCAAACGTGCTGAAGTTGAAAACCCGAAAGCACGTATTCTTTGTGTTGATGATGAATCAGTAATTCTTGATAGCTTCAGAAGAATTCTTGTACTTGATGGTTATTGTATTGACACAGTGGAAACAGGTAAAGAAGCGTTGGGGTTAATACAAACTCACTCATATGATTTTGTATTTACAGATCTGAAAATGCCTGAGATGGATGGGCTTGAGGTGACTAAATCTGTTAAGCATCTTCGACCTGATATTGACGTGGTTATAATAACTGGATTTGCAACTGTTGAAACAGCTGTTGAATGTATGAAATTCGGAGCCATGGATTATGTACAGAAACCGTTTACTGAAGATGAATTACTAGAGTTTGTTAATAAATTGCTGATTAAAAGAGAAGATAGAATAAATAAAACTCTTAAACCAAAAGTTCAAATTACTCATCTTAAAGAAGTGGGGGCTACAACTACACCAGAATTTCAAATCCCGGGCGGAGTTTTCATTTCTGAAGGCCATTGCTGGGCAAATGTTAGTGAAGAAGGAAGCGCCAAAGTTGGAATTGATGATTTTGCCAAAAAGATCATCGGTAAAATCGATTCCATAGGACTACCAAATCTTGGAATGGTTGTAAAAAAAGGTCAATCATTATTCACGGTTAATCAGGGTCAGCGAAGTATATCATTTAAAGCACCACTAAGTGGAAAGGTTAAGGGAGTAAATAAATTCATTAATGATGAACAGGATTCATTTAACTATACACCTTATGATATTAATTGGGTCTGTGAAATGGATGCCGATGAACTTGACTCCGAATTACCAGTATTAAAAATTGGTAAATCCGCCGTTTCATTTTTTCAGGATGACATTGAGAGACTCAAAGAACTTAAAAAGAAAACAAAAACCGGTAAGGAAACTGAACACGAACCAGAAGGTGTAATCTTCTCAGGTGAGATGGAAAAGCTTGATGATATTAATTGGAAAAGATTTGCCGAAGAATTTTTTGAGAAATAAGTTTCATTATTTCAAAAAGTCAAACCCCGCCTAGGTGGGGTTTTTTATTTTGGAGTAAATTTTACTTCTGTTTTTCAGCAATTGCTGCGATACTGATAAAACCAGCTTGTTTAAAGTGAAGAATAAATTCTACCTCATCACCTTCGTTAATATCTTTTTTTAATTTCATTACCATTATGTGGTATGACCCGGGTTTCAGCTGAAAGGAGTTTTTACCATCAATAATAATAAAATCAACTTTACGCATCCCCATCATATCGCCCTCCGTGTAAGTCTCATGAATTTCAACCTTATCAGAAATTTCAGAATTTACTTCATATAAGGTATCTGCTTCAGAGCTATTGTTCTCAATAGTAAAATAAAGTGCTGTTGCCATATTCTGTGATGAAGGTCTGACCCATGCATTTTCAACTTTAATTTTATTCTCCGGTGGAAATAGAACAAATAGTAATGTAAGTAATATGTGCACTGTTTAGTCCTCTAAAGTTTTAATATCATTTATAAGTTCCTCGATGTTCAACGTACTACCCTTATAATTTTTTCGAAGTTTGCCATCCGAATCTATTAAAGATATTCTATCGGTATGCATCATTGAATATTCTGATTTTCCGTCTTCATTAATAAATTCATCCGTTTTTATTGCTTTCACATCAAATCTTTTTATTAAGTTGTTAATAGTATTTTTATTTCCTGTCAACAGAATCCAGTCATTAAAATCGAGCTCTCTAATCTTAGCAAATGCTGTTAAAACTTCGGGGGTATCTCTATCAGGATCAAAGCTAAGTGCAACGAATTTAACATTTTTAATCCCTTCTTCCTTCAACTCTTTTTCTGATAAGTACATGTTGTGAGTTGTCATTGGACAAATATCAGGGCAATGGGTATAAATAAACCCCATAACTGTTATATGTCCAATTATATCATTTGGAAAAATCACCGAAACACTATCCTGGTTTATCAGGTTATAACTTTTTTTGGTTAAATCTTTATCTAATGGAAGATTTTCTTTGCAGGAAAGCGAGAATAACAAGGTAACGACTATTGTAATTAGAATTGATTTTTTCATTATTATTCAATTAAAGAATAGTTAGAAATTTTACAAAACTAAACTTATCAAAAACCATCAAACGAATAAAGACAAATTCATTTATTATTTTTCCGGGAAATTAATTCGTGTATTCGTGGCTAAACAATTCTGCCACGAATTCACTAATTTAAAACGAATGAGGGATAATATGTCAGATATGCCTTTAGAAGAATTCCGTAAAAGTGGGCATCAACTTGTTGACTGGATTGCCGATTACTTAAAAGATATTGAAAAATATCCACCATTGTCGTCGATAAATCCCGGGGATATTTCAAAACAAATGCCTAAATCACCGCCGCAGAAAGGCGAAGAGATAGAAAAAGTTTTAAGTGATGTTGATAAAATATTAATGGAAGGTGTCACTCACTGGAATCATCCTGGCTTTATGGCTTACTTCAATTCAACATCAAGTGGACCAGGAATTTTAGCTGAATTGCTTACCGCAGGTTTGGGTATAAACGGAATGCTCTGGAAAACATCACCGGCTTTTACCGAACTTGAAAAAGCAATGATTAATTGGTTCCGACAAATGGTTGGTTTACCAAAAGAATATTGGGGTATTATTTACGACACTGCTTCTACAAGTTCGATGCATGCTATTGCATCTGCCCGTGAACTGCTTAATCTTGAGTTTAGAGAAAAAGGAATGGCTGGAAGAAATGATGTACCTAGACTTCGATTGTATTGTTCTGAGCAAGCTCATTCATCAATTGAAAAAGGAGCACTTACACTTGGAATAGGTCTGGAAGGAATTAGAAAAATTCCGGTGAATGAAAAGTTTGAAATGATTTCTGAAAAATTAGAAGAAGCAATTAAAGACGATTTAAAGAATGGCTGGAAACCATTCTGTGTTGTGGCGACTGTTGGTACAACATCAACAACAAGCGTTGATCCGGTACAACCCATCTCGGAGATCTGTGAGAAGTATAATATCTGGCTGCATGTTGATGCAGCTTATGCGGGTGTCACTGCAATGATTCCTGAAATGAAATGGATTACAAATGGCTGGGACAAAGCTGATTCAATTGTAATTAATCCGCACAAATGGATGTTCACTCCAATGGATTTGAGTATTTACTACACAAGAAAACCAGAAATTCTAAAACAAGCATTCAGTCTTACACCCGAATATCTGAAGACAAATATTGATAATGAAGTTGAAAACTTAATGGATTACGGTATTCAGCTTGGCAGAAGATTCCGCTCACTCAAGCTTTGGTTTGTGATAAGATATTTTGGAGTAGAAGGATTGGCTTCAAGAATAAAAAATCATATCTCACTGGCAAAAGAATTAGGCCGATGGATTGATGATGAAAAAGATTTTAAACGAATGGCGCCTGTTCCGTTTTCAACTGTTTGTTTCAGATTTAATCCTGGCGAGGAAACAGATGAAGAGCTTAACAGGTTAAATGAAAAGTTGCTTGAGACCATTAATGCTTCGGGAAAAATATTTTTATCTCACACTAAACTTGACGGTAAATTTGTTATCAGGTTGACTATCGGGAGTATCAGACACGAAAGAAGACACGTTTTGGAAGCTTGGGAACTAATAAAAGAAATTGCAGGAAAGTTAAAATAAAAAACCCCGGGTCATCACTCCGGGGTATCTTCATCATCCACATAGGGGGTTATTTTGTAGGAGGGAGTAAAACTGTGTCGATTACATGAATTATCCCGTTTGATGCCATAACATCTGCACCAATTACCTGGGAGTCATTAACCATTACTTTTCCATCATCAATTTTAATCTTTATATCTGAACCATTGAGAGTTTTTGCATCATTAAGCTTTGTTATTTGCTTAGATGTAATATCACCAGACACTACATGATACAATAAAACATTTTTTAATGCTTCTTTATCCTTTAATAAACTAGCAAGCGTACCTTCAGGTAACTTCTCGAATGCTTCATCTGTTGGTGCAAAAACTGTGAAAGGACCTTTTCCCGATAATGCATCTACAAGACCCGCTTCAGTCAAAGCAGTTGCTAATGTTGTAAAATTACCTGCACTAATTGCTGTCTGAACAATATCACTTTTAGCTGCGTTATTCACCATTTTTGTATCCATTTGTGTTTGTGCAAACACAGAAACTGTAGTGAAAATGAACATGGCAATTAAGATCATGATTCGATTTTTCATCCTTTTTCTTCTTTTTATGATTTGTTGTTTAAGTAACATTTCAATCTATAACAGATGTGTAGAGCGGAGAGTTCCCTGAAGGATGATTATTTTAATTCTTTCTTTTTCCCCTTAAAGTAAGTTCTGAGATTTAGCTGTTTTTATTCTTCCAACGTAAAGCCAATTTTAATAGTAACCTGCCAGTTAGAAAAATACTTTAAATTATTACAGCTTCATTTACTTTTTGTGATTTTAAGTTCAATGAGGTAAATTTAATTTCACAACTGTTATAAAGAGAAAGCTTATGGCTCACATTGATTATGATACAATTGTAGTAGGTTCAGGTGCAGGTGGATTAACTGCAGCTGTTGCTTTGGCTCAGGCAGGGCAAAATGTATTAGTGTGTGAGCAGCACGAAGTGCCTGGTGGATGGACGCATTCTTTTACTTTGAATGGATACCGATTTAATACAGGTGTACATTACATCGGAGAACTTGGAAAAGGAGAAAGATTAAGAGAAATTTACGAAGGTTTGGGTGTTTCACAGGATTTAGTATTTCTTGAACTCAATCCTGATGCTTACGATCATATAATAATTGGGGAAGAACAATTTGATATTCCCAAAGGAAAAGAAAGATATACAAATCGTTTAAAAGATCGTTTCCCAAGTGAGGCAAAAGGCATTACAAACTTATTTAATAAAATTTCTGAAATCTATGCAGTACTGCTTAATATTATTGATGAAAAATGGCTATCAATTCTTAAACATCCATCCACACTTCCTTGGTTTACAAAATCTGGAGGGGCATTAATAAATCATTTTGTAAAAGATCCGTTATTACGTGCAATTCTACTTGGGCAGTGTGGAGCTCATGGTTTACCACCTTCTCAAGTATCAGCAGCTATTCATGCTGCTATTATGCAACATTATATTGAGGGCGGTTATCATCCACAAGGAGGTGGAATGGCCATTGCACGTTCAATGGTAAGGGCTTTAAAGAGAGCAGGAAGTTCTATTCGTTTGAATACTTCTGTTAATAAAATTCTTTTTGATAATAAAAAAACAATTGGAGTAGAACTGGAGAATGGTGAAACATTAAGGTGTAAAAATGTTATCAGTAACGCTGATCCATATATTACTTTCAACCAGCTTGTAGGTGAATTAAAATTAAGCAGTAAGCTTAAAAGAAAACTTAATAAAGTCCGTTGGTCAACTTCATGTTTTAGTTTATATGTTGTAGTTGATTGTGATTTAAAACAAGTAGGAATAGATTCTGGGAACTACTATATTCACGAAAATGAAAATATTGAACAGCTCTACCAACTTGGCTTAACCGATTATAATGTAAAAAATATACCACCAGTTGTATTTGTAACCGCTACAACTCTTAAAGATCCCAGCAAGATGCATAATAATCATCATCAACTAGAGGTATTTTCTTTTGTAAGCTACGAGTACTTTTCACAGTGGGAAAATCAACCTTCAGGTGCAAGAGATGAGGAATATAATCAACTGAAAGAAAAAATTTGTGGGTACATGTTAACTGCACTCGAAAAGCACTTTCCGGGAATAAGAAATTCAATAGTCTTTATGGAGTTGGGTACACCGGCAACAAACAAACACTATATCAAAGCTTACAAAGGAAACATTTACGGAATAGATAAAAGTATTTGGCAAGCTGGTCCCTTAGGTTTCCGTGCAAAGACCGAATTTGAAAATCTATATTTGTGCGGCGCTAGCACTTTGGCACATGGAATTGCTTATGCTTCAAACTCGGGGCTTACTACAGCAGCAAAAATATTAAAATGCAAAGCTTGGGATTTACTTAAACAAAATGGTCCTAAGTTAGAAATTTTACAATGTGAAGATATGAGCAAATAGCTACGATATTTAAAGATGAGAATTGAACAAATACATCCAATATTATAATCAATTTTGATCTGCTAAAGTAAAGCCAATCTTAATTGTAACCTGCCAGTGCGAAACTGTTCCATTCTCAATATGACCACGCAAATCAATCATTTGGAACCATCGCATATTTTTCACTGTTTCATTTGCTTTCACAACCGCATTTTGTACTGCTTCCTCAATACCGTGTTTTGATGAGCCGGTAAGTTCGATATGTTTGTAAATGTGATCTGCCATTTTAACCTCCAATTGATATTTATTTTAAACAATTATTTTGATCGTTCTAATAGTGAATCTTATTGATAAATAATTCATCATATCCTCAAAACCTTATTTCAAATTAAGAAAGGCAGAAATGGAAACAAAAAAAGTTTACCTAAAACAAATCAAAGGATTAACACTCGCTGCAAAAGGGGAATCAAATCATTGGATTACAATGGATGGCCCTGAAAAGTTAGGCGGGAGCAATGCAGGAGTAAGACCAAAAGAATTGGTTTTAATAGCATTAGCTGGTTGTACTGGTAGTGATGTGGTTAGTATTCTTCAGAAAAAAAGAGTAAAACTAACAGATTTTGAAATTAATATTGCAGCTCAACAAGCTGAAACACATCCCAAAGTTTTTACACATATAGATCTTGAATATGTTTTCTATGGAAAAGATATTAAAGAGAAAGATGTTGAAAGAGCAATTGAACTTTCAACAGAAACTTATTGTGGTGTTTCGGCAATGTTGAAAAAAGCAATGACTATAAACCACACATACAGGATCGAAGAAACTGAAGAAGAAAGTGTGATCTCAGTTTAATTTTTTTGATATAGACCAAGGTTATTTCCATCAGGGTCTGAAATAACAGCGTACCATCCCATTGCAGGTATCGTAGTTTTTCCGACCTTGATATGTCCACCTGATGACTTAACTTTTTCAAGTGCCTGCTCAATATTATCGACAGTGATATGAAAAACGGTCGTATCACCTGTTGCCACTTCGGCAACTTTTCTTAATCCAGCCATAATACCTTGATGGTTATTGAAAAGAAGATAACCATTTCCAAAAGGTTTAAATTCCCAATTGAAAACGCTCTTAAAAAAATCTGATGATTTGTTCAAATCTGTTGAAGGGATTTCTATGTGAGATATAAGTGGATTTGACATATTAAGTTCCTTAAATTTCTAAGTGTATTGTATCTGAATTTTTATCATTTCTCTACCCAAAAATAAAAATATATCTGTGAACCCGAAAACTATTCTTGACTAATGAAAAGACTACTTTCCAATAGCGCTTTTTATGATAACATTGCAGCAAGCTATGATGAAATGATTTCGTTCAATAACGTTGTTCATAAAAGGAAATTGCTGCTAAAAAATTTTATTAGTCATAGTACAAAAACCGCTGCTGATATAGGATGTGGGAGTGGTGTTGATTCAATTGCTCTTTCATTGCTGGGACTAAAGGTTTCAGCATTCGATCCATCAAGCGAAATGTTGAAAACTGCGGAATTAAATTCAAATAAAATGAATGCTGAAGTTGATTTCTATAACTCAGCAGCACATGAAAATACTTAGAGATTTTGATAATAAATTTGATCTTGTTGTGTCACTTGGAAACACTTTTACAAATATTCCGGAAAATGAATTGCAAGAATCACTAAAGCGATCCTTAAATATTCTTAAGCCCAATGGTCAAATGCTTATTCAAGTTCTTAACTATAAAAAAATCCTCACAGATGAACAGAGGATAATTAATGTCACAGAGAGCGATGATAAATTCTTCATCCGCTTTTACGACTTCAATGATGTTCAGGTTGTTTTCAATTTATTGACATTTAGTAAAAACAACATTTCTGATTATAAACTCTCTTCAACTGAAATCCATCCACACGTAAAAGAAGATTTTGAATCTCGATTAAAAAAATTAGGGGTTAGTGATATTCAATTGTATGGTGATTTAAAGTTAAGTGAATTCCAACCCCTTCATTCGAAAAACTTCATCATAAAGACAATTAAAGATTAATTTATTCTTGAAAAGACTTCTACCAAATGTGATCCAAGTCAACTTCACAGACCATTCTTAAAAAAAAGATTGACATTTTCTTATAAACGATTTATGTTTGAACGAACGTTTAATCATAAAAGTAATATGAGTCCAAGAACAAAGGATCAGTTTAAAGAAATTAGGCAAAAAAGCCGCGAAAACATTGAAAAAATAGCTCTCGAGCTCTTTGCTATCAAAGGTTATCACGCTACTTCCATATCCCAAATAGCCGAAAAAGCGAAAATTTCTAAAGGACTTCTATATAACTATTATAAAAGCAAAGAGCATCTTCTGAATACTGTAATAATGAAAATTTATGATGAAATTATGCAGATTGTCCAAATGTCCGAAAATCTACCTGCCGAAAAACAAATTGAGCAAATGATAGTCGAAACAATTAATCACCTTAAAAAAAACATTACACTTTGGAAACTTTATCTTTTTCTAGTCCACCAGTCAGATGTTCATAATAAATTAGCTGAATTGTATGAAAAAATGAGAGACGAGTATATGAACTACGTAGTAAAATTATTTGAGGAGATGGGATCAAAAAATCCGACAATGGAAGCGCTGATGCTTGGTACTATGTTCGATGGAATAGGATTAAATTATGTGACTGCTCCAGATGGTTATCCGATTAATGAAATGAAAAATTATCTGTTAGAGATTTTTGTTAAAAAGAAAAAGGTTAAAAATGTTTAAGATCATTTTTTATTTACTAAGTTTTTTAATTTTCCTTTACTCCGGGCTATTTGCTCAGGATGCAAAAGAGATTGTGCAAAAAGCAGATCAATTAATGCGTGCTAACAGTAGTTACTCTGAGTTGACAATGAAAATTGTAAAACCGGATTGGTCTCGTGAAATGGGTATGAAAGTCTGGGCACTGGAACCAGATTATTCAATGATTTATATAACTGAGCCAGCGCGAGATAAGGGAACGGTTACGTTAAAACGAAAAACAGAAGTCTGGAACTGGCTGCCATCAGCACAAAAAGTAATAAAGATTCCACCTTCTATGATGCTGCAGAGCTGGATGGGATCCGACTTTACAAATGACGATCTTGTTAAAGAATCATCAGTGATTGAAGATTATACACACAAGCTTTTCGGTGAGGAGAAGATCGACGGATTGGATTGTTATAAAATTGAGCTTATACCCAAGCCAGATGCCGGAGTTGTTTGGGGGAAAATAATAGCTTGGATTGCTAAAGACTCTTTCCTGGAACCAAAAGTTGAATATTATGATGAAGATGGATTTCTAGTTAAAAGATTTGTAGGAAATAATATTGAAAATATGGATGGCAGAAATATTTTTACACACTGGGAAATGATTCCTGAAGATAAGCCCGGTAACAAAACCATAATGGATTACAATAAAATTCAGTTCAACATAAAAACCGATGAATCATTTTTCTCAGAACGAAATATGAAGAGAGTAAGATGATTACTTACATTAAACTCGCATGGCGCAATCTATGGAGAAACAAAAAAAGAACATTAATAGCTGCTTCTTCTGTTTTCTTTGCTGTTCTTCTTGCTTTATTGATGCGTTCAATGCAGACTGGTTACTATGATTACTCAATTGACGCTTCGGTAAGGATGTACACTGGCTACATTCAGGTTCACGGAAAAGATTACTGGGAAAAGAAATCATTAGACGAAAGCATGGTTCTAGATGAAAAACATTTAACAGAATTAAAAAATACCGAAGGAGTAAACTTAGTAGTTCCAAGATTTGAAACTTACAGCCTTATTTCTTACGGGACTAAAACAAAAGTCGTTCAGGTAACGGGGATCAACCCGATGCTTGAAAATAAATTAACAAATCTAAAAAAGAAAATCGTTGGTGGAAATTTTCTTAGCGATTCATCAAATGGTATTATAGTAGCACAGGGATTGGCTGAAATACTAAAAGTGGGAGTCGGAGACAGCGTTGTAATTTACGGACAGGGTTATCACGGAGTTACTGCAGCTGCACAAATTCCAATTGTCGGTATAGTTAAGTTTACTCTTCCTGAATTAAATAAATCATTTACCTATTTAAGCATGCCTTATGCTCAATGGCTTTTCTCAGCCCCTGATAGATTAACATCTTTATCCATTATGATAGATAATCCAAAACAACTTGATAGAGTGAAATCGGATATTCAGAAAATATTTAGTAGCAAATATGAAGTGATGGATTGGGAAGAGTTATCACCGGAATTAGTTCAATCAATTCAGATTGATAATGCTTCAGGAATTATAATGTTGGGAATTCTTTATATCGTAATTGCATTCGGAATTTTTGGTACAATTATGATGATGACTGCTGAAAGAGTAAAGGAATTTGGAATTCTTATTTCTGTCGGAATGAAGAAATGGAAACTTGGATTAGTTACACTTTTTGAAACGCTTTTCGTTTCGTTTATAGGAGTTTTTACTGGTGCAATAATCAGTATCCCAATTCTACTTTACTTCAAAGCAAATCCTATACCTTTAACAGGTGAGTACGCAGAAGCAATTCTTTCATTTGGGTTTGAACCAATACTGCCATTTGCAATTTATCCCGGAATGTTTTTCGCGCAAATCTGGACTGTACTGGCAATTGCTTTAGTTTCAGCAATATATCCGATTATGTATATAAAAAAATTACAACCAGTAGAAGCGATGAGAGGTTAATATGCTTATAGCTCTTGCGTGGAGAAATATCTGGAGAAATAAAAAAAGAAGTTTAATCATAATTTCAGCTATCGCGGTTGGATTGTGTTGTGGATTATTTGCCAGTGCTACAATGTTTGGTATGTGGGATTCAATGATTAACTCTACAATTGACCGCGATCTTGGACATTTTCAAATTCATTCTAAATCTTTTGAGGATGAAAAATTAGTAACTGATACTATACCATACTATGAAAATGTTTTGTCAACACTAGAAAGAAGTAAATATGTTACCGGAATTACTTCAAGAGTTATTATTGAAGGGATGGCATCTTCTGCTACCACATCTAACGGAGTAAGAATTCTGGGTATCAATCCTGAAACCGAGAAAAAGGTTACTTCTGTTTATAAGCATATAGTTAAAGGAAATTACTTTGGCGAAACCTGGAAAAACCAAATTGTGATAGGAGAAAAACTAGCAGACAATTTAGGCTTGAGAGAAAAATCTAAAATCGTCTTAGGATTTCAGGGAATGGATGGCTCAATTATTTATGGGGCATTTAGAGTTACTGGAATTTTTAGAACTGAATCCTCTATGTTCGATAAATCAAATGTTTTTGTTAAAGAAAACGATCTGTTAAAACTTATCAATTCAGATAAAATTTCGAACGAAATTGTTGTTAGACTCAGCTCGGTCCAACTAGTCGATTCAGTTTACATCCCAATAAAAAATAAATACCCAAATCTTTCTGTAAAGTATTGGGGAGAACTGGCACCAGAGCTTAATTTTTACTATCAATCTGTTGTTTTGCAATCAAACATTTTTGTTGGGATAATTCTCTTTGCACTTTTATTCGGAATAACAAATACAATGCTTATGTCCGTTATGGAAAGAGTGCGGGAATTTGGAGTGCTTATGGCGGTTGGGATGAAAAGAAGTCGTGTTTTCTTTATGATAATAATGGAAACTATTTCGCTTTCATTTATTGGTGGAATTGTAGGGCTAGTACTTGCACTGATTCTTATTCAATATTTTGCGAGCGTAGGTATCAATCTTTCAGCATTTACCGAGGGATTATCTCAATGGAGTCTTGGTACTAGACTTTATACAAGTCTTCCATTTTCTTTTTATCCTCCGATTGTAATAATGATTTTGGTAACAGCAGTAATCAGCGCTTTTTATCCGGCATTAAAAGCAATAAAATTAAAACCGGCGACTGCAATAAGAACCTATTAATGGAGTAACAATGGCATTAATTGAATTAAGTCAAATTTCAAAAATTTATGATGGAACCGCTGTTCCTGTAAAAGCAGTAGACGAAGTTAATTTGAAAATAGAGGAAGGTGAATTTACTGCAATAGTTGGTCCGTCCGGTTCAGGTAAAACTACTTTGCTAAATTTAATTGGCGGATTAGATCAACCCAGCAGTGGGAAAATTATTGTGGATGGAACCGATATTTCAACTTTCAAACCTGATGAACTTATTAATTTTAGATTACATCACATAGGATTTGTATTTCAGGCGTATAATTTAATCCCTGTTTTTACAGCGAAAGAAAATGTTGAATTTATAATGCTTTTACAAAAGATTTCTAAATCAGAAAGAGAAAAAAAAGCAATTGAATTCCTCAATGCAGTTGGATTGCATGATAGAATAAATAGTAAGCCGACAGAACTTTCCGGTGGACAACAACAGAGAGTCGCAGTTGCCAGAGCGTTAGCTTCAACACCTTCTTTTGTCCTGGCAGATGAACCGACTGCAAATCTTGATTCCGTTACAGCAGATTCTTTACTGGATTTGATGGAAAATCTTAACCGTGATCATAAAATGACTTTTGTATTTTCTACTCACGATAGCAGAGTAATTCAACGGGCTCACAGAGTAATTACTTTACGTGATGGTGCTGTTGAATCTGACAAGGTTAAAGATGGAACACTTTCAGAAAAAAATTAGAGTTCTTCTTTTACTATTAATTTTTCCTTTTACACAAAGTTCTGCTCAATATTCCAATTTTGAATACAATGGATATGCAAAATATTTATTCAGTTCAACAAAATATCCAGGAATAAATGATCGGCTATATGATCATCTACTTCATCTCAGACTAAACACAAAATATTACGCAACACAAAGTTTAACAGCTGCTATGGAACTTCGGTTCCGCACTTTTTACGGTGAATCCGCTTATAAAATTCCCAATTATAGAGAATTGATTCAAACGGCACGCGATTTTGTTGAACTAGATTTTTTTCTTTGGGATACAAAGTATTCTATCGGCTATCTGGAGATAGATAGGTTATATTTAGATTTTGTGGAAAATAATCTCGAGGTCATAGTCGGCCGACAAAGAATTGCCTGGGGAACTTGTTGGGTCTGGAATCCGACTGATCTTTTTAATCCTCTTGAAGTATTAGATTTTGATTATGAAGAAAGACCGGCGACCGATGCAGTCAGAGTTCAGTACTACACTGGACCGGTGACAAAACTGGAAGTCTCATACAAGCCAGCTAAAAATCCTTATGATCAAATTCTTGCTGGACTTTTAAGTTTAAATAAATGGAATTATGATTTTAATTTTATTGGGGGTATGAAATACAAAAGGTGGCTTGCCGGGTTTAGCTGGGCAGGAGATATTTATGGAGCAGGATTCAGAGGCGAAGTTTTAGTGAGTCAAAAACCGGATTCAATCAACACAATTTCATACTATGCACCTTTGTCGCAACCGATTTCGCTAGAAGATAAAACAATGATTTCTTTTGCGCTTTCAGCCGATTACACATTTCCTAACACATTCTATATTCATACAGAAGTTCTCTACAATAACATAGGTGTTACAGCTAACACATTTCTTTACCAACCTATTGCGGGAAATTTAGGATTGTTAAGTGCCGCTAAGTGGTCGCTCTATCAGGAATTTTCTTATGATTTAACCCCCTTACTGAGAGGATCATTATTCGGAATATTTAACCCGAATGATAAATCATATGTAATTGTTCCTTCGTTAAGTTATTCTGTTATAACAAACCTTGATCTCTATCTAATTTCATTTTTCTTTGAGGGAAAGCCGTTAACAGAGTATGGTGAATATGGCACAACATTTTATGCAAGATTAAAATATTCATTCTAGAAAAAAGCCCTTTCCAATAGCAATCAGCAGTAAAAAACTATTGATTTGCAGCCTTAATTTGACTAAGTTTTATCACTTATAAATTGAAAAGGAATCACTTTTCAACTTTGTTAGAATTTCCGAAATGGTATTGAGGGCCGTTCATCCATCTGATAAGATAAATCATTTTAATCACATAGTAAGGAGCAGCTTATGAACCTTGTGGAAAGAGCAAAAAATATCATCATCACTCCCAAAACAGAGTGGGAAGCAGTTGCAAATGAAGAACCCAACATACAGCAAATTCTTATGGGTTATGTTCTTCCTCTCGCTTTAATTCCAACCGTCGCAAGTATTATTGGTTGGGGATTGGTAGGGATTTTCGGTTTCACTTCTTTTGCATATGGAATTGCGATGGGACTCGTGCAATTAATAACTGCATTTCTTTCAGTCTTGATAGCGGGTTTTGTAATTGATGCACTTGCACCAAGCTTTGGTTCACAAAAAAATACCGGCAGAGCTTTTCAGTTAGTGGCTTTTTCGATGACGCCGGTTTGGGTTGCAGGGATATTAAATATTTTACCAACACTTGGTTGGTTGTCCGGTTTAATAGGGTTATATGGTTTATTCCTTTTGTATCTGGGTCTTACACCTTTAATGAAAACACCAGAGGACAAAAAAATAGGTTATCTTGTCGTTAGCATTATCGTTCTAATAGTGGTTTACGCTGTGCTTATGGCAATATTAAGCGCAATTTTATTGGCAATATTTGGTTTAAGTTTACTCTCAGCAATGTCTTCATATTAATAACAAATTATAATTAGATATAACCTGCTCCATCTCGGGCAGGTTTTTTTATCGATATTATCAAAAAATATTATGAATGAAATATCTGTCGGATGAAATAAATAATAGAATTATTTCTATTGTAGAAAAGAATTTTAATGTTGTTTTAGTCAGCAATGTTGAGAGATTTAGTGAATTTTTTAATTCACTGCTTGAACAGCGTGAAGCATTTCCTGACTATGATGAGAATGCAATGATTCTCAACACGGAAAATGCACAGAAGATTTGCGATAATATTAATAGCCAGATCGACACTCACTTTCAGAAGAATGATAATTTAGGATTCGAAAAATTATTCCCGGAATTAGTAGATCAAATAGATAATATTTTACTTCAGTTAGAACCGGTGATACAAGTAGAACAAAATGAAGCCAGATTCAAGCTATTGGATAACGATAAAAAATTTATCGGCGTTGGCAAAAGAATTAAAATCCTTGTCTTTACAATTCAGCAAATTCTCAAAAAAATAATTAATCCAGTTCTAAAATTATTAAGACAAAACCCACTAAATAATAAATATTGGAATCAAAAGATACCATTAAGAAATGTTGCATTTCAATATCTCAGAAACAGATTATTAAAGAAACTTTCAGATGTTTATGAGGATGTGTTCAGAGAGTTGAGTGAGAAGTCAATACTTTTCTGGAATTACGATGAGAGTTACGACGAGGAGTATATTTCAAATTTCATAGCGGGAAATAAATCAACAAAAATAAAATCTCCGGCAATCAATCCGGAAACAATTATTTCAGACCTTGAGAAACTGAAGGAAGCGATTACGAAAAAGTCACTAGAAGCTATTGAAGATTGTGCAGCGGAGTTTGATGATAATTGTCAAAAGGTTGGAACTATAGAACTCTCAAAATCCGAATTTAATTCCAGGAAAATTTCTAAAGAGCTTAATTCTGAAAAGAATGAATTTACAAAATGCATCCAGGAATGGGATAATACTCTATTTGCTCTCGGGGAAGATTGGGAACTTAACTATGATCTTGAATCAACACGATATTCTGCAATAGATGTATACTATAAATTTACAAAATCTCTTTCTGTCAAAAATAAAATCAAGATTTACCCGCAGTTTAAAGAAATATCCGGAACTCTAAATTTTGTTATTGATAAGTTAAACCAGCCAGCCGAAAATATTAAAGGTATCGAACGCTTAATTATTTTGTCCAGAGAACCTTTACAGAGAGTCCTTCTCTCATCGCTATTACCCAATTTGATTAATTCTATTTCGGATATAAGATTAGAAGGAATGATTAATGAAGCAAGACGGACCATTAAAAATCAAATTCGTTCACTAGCAGAAAAGAGGGCTTTTGTAAAAACTGCGACTTACAATGAAAAAATTAAATCATCCGAAATTGATGAAATTTATCCTCGTGAGTTTATCTCATTTAATACATTACCAAAGTTTTTAGCGTCATTAGAAAAAATTAAGGATAACATTTCCATTGAATCAAAAAATATCCAATCAGAGCTCATCAATTTAGGTAATATGGCCGATTTTAGCCTCGAATCTGCAATAACGGCAGCTGCGAAAGAAGACTTATCACTTTCAAACGTAAAAGTAATTGCAATAGATGGAATAAAGGTAAGTCAGGAAAAGAAAGAGCAGTTATTGAATGCCTTCAATTCTTTATGCGACAACGTTCTGGAAGACTTTAAGCACTCAGTTGCTCAATACTGCGAAGAATTATACAGTTTATCACAAAGCTCAAAAATAAATGAAATAAGAGTTCAATTGGCAAAGGCAAAAGCCAAAGCAAAGGTTAAAGAAACAAGGGATAAATTATTTGCCAGTATCAGAAATTTTTTACCAATAGCAATTGAGAAAGCAAAAAGTTATTATAAAAAGTTATTCAGGTTTTACTATGATACAAGAAAACAATTTGGATTTTCAGAATCCTTGGAATCTATTGCTTCAGAAATTTCTGATTTTTTATCTAGCATAAATAGTTCGCTGGAAAAATTACCATACATTTATCGAAGATTATTTCAATTATCACCTCTGGAAAATGATAGACTATATATATCTCGTGAAATTGAAGAGTCTCAACTGCAAAAAGCCTACTCTAATTGGTTGAACGGAGGTTATGCTCCTGTAATCATTTCAGCTGAGAAGGGAGGCGGGATAACTTCTTTCCTAAATATTTGTCTTGAAAGATTAGGAAAAAAAGTTACTATTAAACGATTAAGTATTAAACCTTCAATATATGAACAAGATGAAATAATAAAAATTTTAAGTGAGCTGTTCTTACCTAAAAAAATCCAAAACTTAGAAGAACTTATTAGTTTTATGAATAGGGAAGAGAACAAGCAGGTAATAGTAATTGAAAATTTACAACATATGTATTTGAGGAGTTTAAAAGGATTTCTACCCATAAAAATGTTTACGGAAATAATCGCAAAAACAAATAAAAATATTTTCTGGATATCAACAACAACTCTTTATGCAAATAAATTTTTAAACGATACTTTAAGACTCAACGATATCTTCGGATATCAAATAATTTTAAGACCATTGAGCAATGACCAAATTATAGACCTTGTAAAAAAACGGAATGCGATAAGCGGTTATAATCTTGAATATATAATTGATTCTGGATTACCAAGAAAAAAGGAATTCAATAATTTACCTTATGAGCATAAACAAAGTTTATTGGAAAAAGAATTTTTCCACTCACTAAATAAATTTGCCCAAAGCAATGTAAGTTTAGCTTTATTATTCTGGTTAAGATCGATAAAAGAGATCCAGGAAAGGAAAGTATTTATTAATGCAGATTTTGAAATTTCAAATACAATACTAAATGCTCTATCCTCTGAAAAGATATTTGTTTTACAGTCCCTCGTGCTTCATGATGGCCTAAGAGCTAATGATCTGGCTAAAACGATTAATTATTCAATTGATGAGACAAACCAATTGACTCAAATTTTATACGATGATGGAATCCTTATTAAGAACGGTGATGTATTTTTAATTAATCCATTACTTTACAGACAATCTGTTTTAATATTAAAATCAAGAAATCTTATCTAAGTTATACAAATGAAAACTTTATCAATCATTTATTTAATTGTCTTTTATTTTTTAGGCAGCTGTTATCATGGTGGCAATAATTTTGTATTTGCACAACAGGACAGCAACGTAATTGTAAGTGAATCTAAATCCCTTCAGGAAAAAGTACAAACAAATGAAAATATTCAGGATAGTACTAAGTCAGAACTTATTGGAGAAGAGGGCATTGGAAAGATCAAGTCCATTTTTAGTTTTGATAAGATATTAGGATCATTAATTGTTTTATTGGCAGGATTTTTCCTCTTAAAAATTATAACAAAGATTCTTCATTTCTTTGCAGAGAAAAGCGCTCGTTACAGAATTCCATATAAGGGCTCAATACCGATTGTAAGACTTTTGGGTTGGTTGTTTATTATTTATATCATTATTGCAGTTATTTTTAAGCTGCCTTTCGAAACCTTAATTGCAGTATCTGCTTCCCTTGCTATAGCAATTGGTTTAGCCGCACAGGATTTAGTAAAAAATGTTATTGGTGGTATAATGATTTTATTCGATAGACCATTCCAGGTTGGCGATAAAATCAAGGTTGGCGATAATTATGGTGAAGTAATAACCATTGGTTTAAGATCCACTCGTATAGTCACCGGTGATGATTCTGTTGTAAGTATTCCAAATTCGGATATTATGAACCAATCTGTATCCAATTCTAATTCTGGTGAACCAAATTGTCAGGTAGTTGCAGAAGTTTATTTACCAATAGATATCGATACCGTGGCTGTAAGGGGTATAGCATTGGAGGTGGCACGAGTTTCAAAATATGTCTATCTCAATAAACCAATAAGTGTTTTATTTTTTAATGAGGTTAAAGAATATAGATCGTATTTAAAAATGAGACTCAAAGCCTACGTTATGGACATCAGGTATGAATTTGCATTTAAGAGTGAAATGACAGAATTGATAATCAGGGAATTATTGAGTGAGGGTGTTTTGAAGAAGGAAGATGTTTCTTAAAAATCTTTATTTAATTTCTTAGTTAGTAGTTAATTGTTTATAAGTTTTTCAAGATATGTGATATCAGCTTTTGAATCGATCATAATAAAATAACCTAAAGCTTCTTCCAGATATTTATTACCATTCTCTGGTTCACCTTTTAACTTGAAAAGTAAACCAAGTTCACAAGCAACTTCCGCAAGATTGAGTTGATTATTTAGATCCCGATTAAGTCTATAGCTTGTCAGGAGAGAATTTTCAGCAGCATCCAAATTATTTTTATAACGGCTGATTATTCCCTTAATCTTATAGACTTCAGCAATTGAAAGTTTATCATTAATCTTGTTTGCAATTTCCATTGCCTTATTTGCAAAAGCACCTGCAAGATCATAGTCTGCTAACTGAAGATAAACCTGGGCTTTATTAATGTAGGTGATTCCTAAATTTTGTAAGTAGTTGGATCTGATTGAAAGTTCTATGCTCTCATTAAATTCATTAATTGCAGGCGAGTGCTCCTTCTTCTTGATGTAAACCATTCCCAGATTCTGTTTTATCTCGGCAATTCTTTTCAAATCGCTAACTTTTTCGAAATGCAGAAGTGCTCGTTTAAAGTATGAGAGAGCTTCATTGTAATTACCCTGCATATTGTTTATGATACCCAGGTTAATTTCAATTTTACCAATGAGAGTTGTGTCTTTAAATTCTTGCAGTGCATTCAACGCATCCTCAAAATGCTCTTTTGCTTTTTTTAAATTTCCCTGATCACCGTAAATTGTTCCAAGTATGTTCTGACAATGGATATTTCCTTTAACATCGCTTTCATCTCTAAATATTTTTATTGACCTATCAAGATAATTTATACTTAATTCCCATTGTGCCTGGCGACTATAGACTTCACCAATCGCCAGTAAAGCATTAGCCATTATGTTATTCATCTCTGGCTTATCTTGAGAGAGTTTGAGTAACTTTTCGTGGATCTCGATTGAGATTGAGTTTTCCCCGACCAATAATTGTATGCTGTCCGAGAAAGATTAGAAATTCAATAAACTTATCTTCTGATAATTTAGATTCCGCAAAAGTAATTAGCTGATCGAGTTGGTATCTGGTTTCTGCGCTGGTACTGATTTCAAAACCAAGATGTTCTTTCTGATTACCTTCCTTCGCTGTTTTCTGGGGTTTTATTTCACCTGAAATTTTATTGACAAAATCCTTTTTATCTGACTTATCAAAAAAATTCTTTAGTGCATCCTCAACTATTGGATGAGTATTTGGTGATGTATTATTCAATTAACTACAGATTCAGTAATGTCAAATATTGCTTAACAAAGCCTTAATACGGCAAGCCTTGTGCCATTATCACATTAAGTAGCCTATTGAATACAGAAAAATTTTGGTGAATTTTTAGTAAAAATTACACTGAAGTTGAAGGAATACTAGCAAATCGCAATGTTTTTTTGCTGTCAGAAAATTTAACAATTTATGGGGAGATAAATTTGACGAAGATTAAGAGTATCGCAGAATTTATTTCACAATTTTTGAAATTGCTCTGAACTGATCTGTTCCACAAACTTTGAGCAATTCAAATAGTATTGATTCTGTTGTTGTGATTTCTGCACCGTGATGTCTCATCCGATCCAAAGCAACTTTGTAATCAATTTCTTTTCGTGATGAAACAGCATCGGCTGCGAGGTTTACTTGTACTTTATTTTCAATCAGATCGAGAACAGTTTGTTGAACACAAACGTGGGCTTCAATTCCGCAGACCACAATTTGTGATAAATTTTTCTTTTCGAACTCCTCAAATAAATCACCAGCACCGGAACAACTAAAAGACATTTTATCGAAAGGTTGAATATTACCAAGTTCATCTGATATTGATTTATGTGTTGGTCCTAACCCTTTAGGATATTGCTCGGTAAAATAGATTGGTAATTGTAAAACTTTAAATCCCTTGATAAGCTTTTAAAGTATTCTCAACAACCATTTTATGATTATTAATAACTGGAAGAATTCTTTCCTGGATATCTATAATAAGTAACGCAGTTTGAGGTGGTTCAAGTAGTTTGTTGAATCTTTTTACTTCGCTCATTTTATTCGGAGTTAAGTGTAAAATTTATCCATTCCATGTTGTCCGCAAGCATACATCGTAAGAAGACTTGTGATATCAACAAGTGCTTTTTTGTGCTCATCAATATAAATTACCAGGTTGTAAACATCGGCAATGAACTTCATCTTGTCAACAATTTTTTTCAGTTCATTATAAGTCGGATCACCATGCCAATAAACTACCTGCTCAATTATCATTTTCTCATAACGTCTTAAAAATTCACCAAATGAAATTGTGTGAATTGAAATGGCAGTGCGTGGTTTGCAAATCGAAATGAGATCATTAAAATATGCATCCCAATTTTTTGCCAGATCGCTGTTCTTTTTCTGCATTACATATCTTGCTTTTGCAAGAGTGAACTTTGCCCTGGTCTTTGGTTTAAAGTTCGGAATGAGTGCATAACCATCAAAACTTTTAAATTCATCATCAGGGTCAATGTATTTCCATCTATTGATTAACTGTTGAGCGGAGTAAATATTAATAACTTTCTTCATTGAACTATCAACAAGGATGAACTTTCCCTGCTGCCAGTTTACAACAGTAATCCAGTGTCCCCAATTATCAACGCTTAGAATGCAAGGGTAACCTTTTTTAAGGTGTTGAGTTAACACTTTTATTGCGTCTCTGCCGTCTTCTCTCCTAAAATATTTAAATCGGCAATCGTAATAATCTGCAGCATCTTCCAATCCAATCTCATCGGTACCGTACCACCAATTGCTGCCGGCTTCTTTTGAAATTGATTTTTCACTTGCAAATACTCCAAGCATTACAAGTCCATACTTAAGTGCGAAAGGTCCGCACTGCCATTTATTCGGTTGTGGATAGAAACTCATGGATAAAAAAATTTTAGGGTGTAAATGTAATTAATCGAAATGAATATGTCATCATTATTCTCAAGTTACGGAAAAAAATCTTTAAATTTGCTCTATGAAAAAATCTAAAATTAAAGTGGCCGTTGTTTACAACGAGCCTGAACCCGAAATGTATATAAAGACAAATGATGAGGAAGTCAAGCAACCTGAGTTTAAGACTTACTTTGAGGTAGACAAGACCACACCGATGGAAGAGTTCGAATATATAGCCAAAAAGCTTGAAAATGTTGGTTTTAATGCATACACCTTGAACATTCGGGATAGCCTCGAACTTATGCTGGATAACTTAGGGAAAGAGAAACCGGATGTAATTTTTAACTTTGTTGAAATTTATAAAGAGAACTCCCGTTTAGAGATGAATATTGCGGGACTTTACGAATTGCTTGGAATTCCATATACAGGAGCTCCTGCGCTTGCACTTGCAAACTGTCAGAATAAAATATTAGCTAAAAGACTTTTAAGTTCAGGGGGAATCAGGATACCTCATTTTTACATTGTGCACGCTAAGGCTTCCAGATATGTCCATAATTTGAATTATCCACTATTGGTTAAACCAGCTTTTGAAGATGCTTCTGTGGGAATTGAAAATGATTCAATTGTTAATGATAGCAAACAACTTAGAAGCAGAATTGAGCATGTCCTAAAATATTTCCAGCAGCCAGCCTTAATCGAAGAATTCATTGAGGGTAGGGAACTAAACGTTGCAGTTATGGGTGACAGGAGGTTGCGGGTTCTACCAATAAGTGAAATCGATTTTTCTGAAATGCCGGATCATCTCCATAACATTGTGAGTTATCAAGCCAAGTGGGATCCAAATCACGAGTCCTACCATAAGACTATCCCGATTTGTCCAGCACCATTGCCCAAAAATATTGAAAAGAGAGCTAAAGAAATTGCTTTTAAAGCTTTTAAAGTAATGGGATGTCGGGATTATGCAAGGGTAGATATAAGATTGGATAAAAATAATAAGCTTTACGTGCTTGAGGTAAATCCCAATCCTGATATTACTGAAGGAGCAGGTTTTATGAGATCAGCAGAGCACTCTGGTATGACTTACGCACAAGCACTAAAGAGAATTGTAAAATATGCACTGGCTAGAGGAAACAATTTGAAACCAGCTAGTGTCCCATCTTAATAATTGAAATCATCTCCTTCAGTGAATTAACTTCCAGAGCTGGCTTGACTCGAAGGCTTTTATCAAATGGAAATTTAGTTTTTCCTGTGTAAATAAGAATTCCTTTTCCCCCAATTTTCTGAGCGGCATCAACATCATTCTCAACATCGTCTCCAAGCATATAGAATCCATCATTAGCTTTATGACCAATTGTTTCAAGTGCAGTCTTTAAATACAGGGGAGATGGTTTACCGATTAGGATTGCCTCCTTTCCAGAAGCATATTCGATTGCATTTACGAATGCACCTGCATCAATCATTAATTCGTCTTTTGGATACCAATATTTGTTTTTGTGCATTGCTATCAAATCAGCACCTGCAAATACTTTGTTAAAAATCTCGTTTATTATCCGGTAATTCCATTTATCTTCAATGTCTCCAATTACAATTGCTTCAGGATTTTCATCATCAATTAATCCATCAAAATGATGAAGAAGATAATCACGACAATATACTTTTACTTTTTTATAATTCTTTTTTACATATGAAACTGTAGCATCAAATGCTGTGATAGCAGGAATATCGAAATCTATGTTTATCGAAGCGAAGAAATCCTTAACCATATCACCGGTTCGCAAAGTTGAATTGCTTAAAATACAAGCAGGAATTTTGATTTCGGAAATGAATTTGAAAAATTCTTGCGTATCAGGAGCAGGGGAGTCTCCGATTTTTAATACACCATCAAAGTCAATTAGTAAGGGTTTTAAATTCATTATCAATAAAAAGGCGGCTAATGCCGCCCTTATTCAATTATACTTTTGATTCTGCTAGAACAGGATATTTTGTTTTTATCAGATGATATGCGCCAAACAGAATCCCTACAAAAAACAAATCACTTAATAATGTCTGGTGGAAGAACGGTATAGCTGCTGTGTAGCAAGCTGCAAGTCCGGCACCTGTTTTTTCGTAAAAGGGAGTTGATAACCATGCCCCAAAATTTGTGATAATGAAGAATGCTACAGATGAAGATACAGATGCAAAGAAAATGTTGCTGATTTTTTTCTGTCTGATCATTAGCATACCAATAACTACTATGATTGTAAAACTTAAATACACTGCCCACATAGTGCTGTGAAATCCAAGTATCAAATCTGTGATGAACATTGCAGTGATTGGGACAAGAAATGCTGCCCATTTTTTATTGAAATAAGCCCCTCCGAATAAAGCCATTGCAGCAATTGGTGCAAAGTTCGGCGGATGAGGAATTAATCTTACAAAAGCTGCAGCAAATATCATCAGGGTTAACACCCAGAATTTTGGATTTAGTTTATCCATTTTATATTCCTTTCATTAAAAAAAATCTTAAAAATATTTTCTGTTAATAATTGATTAAAGATAAAATTTATTTCTTAATGTGAAAAGTACATTCTTCTTTTAAGCAAATATTTTTCAATTATTGAAAGCTTAAATAAATACCACCATAAAACGAAAGACCAGCCGTTCCATAGCCATATATCTCCTCATATTGCTTATCAAGCAGATTTTCGATTCTGCCTTGTAACCTTAAAAAAGAAAATAGATCGTAATAAGCAGCAAGATTTAATTAAAAAATAATCCGGCATAACAATTCTTGTTGTCGGAAATGTTGCAAAATCGAATTCATCTCTTTTACCAACATACATTATATCAATGTTAATATTGGCCAAATCATCCCACGAATAACTTACATAAACTCCAGCTTTATTTTCGGGTCTTCGTATCAACTTTTGATTATAATCCGGTGTATTTTCACTTTTATCTCTCGTATTCAGATAAGTGTAATTGGCTTTTATTCGTAGTCCATCAATTAAATCAGCATTTGCAAAAACTTCAACTCCATTTGTCTCTGCTTTGTTAATATTAATTGTTTTGAAGTTCGAATCAAAGCCAAACATATCAGTAAATTTGTTATAAAAATAATTTGCTCCAATAGAAAATTTAGTTGACCAAAAGAATTGCTCAACTCCGGCATCCCATCCAAAACTTTTTTCAGGATTCAATTCAGAATTGCCATAAACCGGGTCGTAAAGATAAAATAATGATGGGGCTTTAAATCCTGTTCCGATTGTGGCTTTTATTTTTGTACCGGTTTCCCAAAAGATGTAAGCGGGTGCAATCCGATAAGTAACAACTGATCCAAATTGATTTTGATGATCGTATCTGATTCCAACTGTAGTAAATAATTTTTGATCAACCGTTAGTTGATCTTGCAAGTAAACCCCGAATGTATTTGCAGATTTTTTTGGGAAAACACTGGCATAATCAGGAAGACCAATGTAATTCATTTGGTAATAATCTGAAGAAGTTTCTTCCAGTTCGAACTCTGTCCCAGCTGTAATAAGGTTGTTCTCAAAAAAGTAGAAATCATTCTGCCAATCCACTTTGTATTTCCTTCCATCATAATTACTCCAGGAATAGTAAATACTAGCTGCTGAAGTATCATAGGAATAATTTCTGTTGTTCCTAAAATATGATAAACCAATTTTCTGATGCCATTTTTTATCCATTAAGTCTAGATTTCCCACTCCTCGAACAAAGTATTCTTCCTGATCAAAGATGTATGTTGGATCATCCCAATATTCCGGTGAACCAAATGATTGGTCGAGATCGGTTGTTGAATTATTGTAGCGTACTACCACATCTGCATCAAAGGATTCAGAAAAATCATAGCCAAGAATCGTATTAAAATTATCAAGTTGAAATCCATCCTTCTCAATATTTCCATATTTAGTTGAAGCTGCATGAATAACCATCACTTTTTGTCCTGCTGAAAGCTGCTGAATAATTAAATTTTCCGACAGACCCTAGTGAGGTGATTGTGCCTTTGTAAGTGTCGTAGCTGCCCCCTTCAAAACCCAAATTAAATGCAGGTTTACCTTTCCCTTTTTGGGTTATAATGTTGATGACTCCTGTGAGAGCATCTGAACCATAAAGCGTGCTTTGGGGTCCTCGTAAAATTTCAATTCTGTTTGTGTTATCAAGAGGTAAACTGAAAAAATTATAAAAGTTAGAGGGATCATTCGGCATATTTACTTCAACAGCCATCGATTAAAACTAATGATTCGGATGGACTTCCTCCCCGAATATAAATATTTGATACGGATGCTTTACCTCCTTGTTGAGTAAAGCTAACTCCATATTCGTTTTTTATAGCATCGAATGTATTAAATGAATTTTTGTTGACAATCTCTGCAGAATCAATTACTGAAATCGAATTTGCAAGTTCAACAGAGTTGGATGCCGTACCGAGTTGCTGCTGATGACAACATCATTTAATTTATAGAATCCAACTGTGTCGGTTTTTTGAATAATGTTTTGCTGAGGTAATATATTTGCTGAGGACAGAAAAACAGCAAACAAAAAAAGAAATTTTGTTTTTTCCATAGAAGTTACTCCGTTAAAAATGAAAAGTAACTTCGCGGGTTAAAAGTTGAAAGTAAACGATTGTTAAGAAGATGATCGTTAAACTAACCTCTTCTCGCGAAGGTTGATTAAGTTACATTTACGGCAGGTCTCCTGGCTTTTCCACCAGAGGTGGAATCACAGTTGCGCGACAGCGCCGGAATTGATGATCTGCTTGTCATTGCGAAGGAATGAAATTACTGAAGCAATCTCTGAGATTACTTCGACTATGCTCGTAATGACAGTGCTGATACTCACCGCACCGGACTTCCCTATAATTTCCCTTGTCCCTATAAATCAGGATGGGAACACCGCAAACATTTTGAAAGAACTGAAGAAAATTAGTTTGATGAACTATGAAATCAAAATCGGTAGGTGAGATTAGCCAAAAATCTTCCGGATGATTGGACGTCTTCGAAAATACCTTCATAAGTAAAATTGAGTAGCACGGGTTTTAATAAATATATACTTAAACCAACCGATGCTGATTGCTGCTTCATATCAGGAATACCTTGTCTGAATTGATATGTTGTGTATCTGTATCCGAGCCATAAATCCAGTCCAACGATTAATGGTCTATTCAAGTTTACATTCCAGATTGCTCCGTTAATATAACTGCTGTTAATGCGTGAAAAGGATACAGTTGCACTTGACTGAATCCCTGGTATTTGTGAATAAGTTAAATAACCCCCATAATTATTTGATGGTTTTGGGTCGCCTTTTTTGTATCTATAGCCGAAGTCAACTCCTAAATACACATTTCTAACTGGTCTTAATGTCAATCTTGTTCGGAATCCTTGTCTCGTTTCTTTATCAATCCGCTCTTGTAATTATCCGGAATAGTTACATAATAGATAACATTCTTTCTGGCATCGTAAGAAAGAAAGATGGAAAACAAATTACTCGGGCGAATATTTATGGAAGTGTAGAGACTTGTAAGTGAAAACTCTGATTGGCTTACGCCGTTTACCATTTTGTAAAGATCAACTTCAGTTGAGAAAAAAATTCTTGTGTTTTCAATTGCCGAGTTGGAATGTTGGTAGTATATAAATCTTCTATCCGTTTTGAAATCATTCGTCTGTGTAAAATAGCCGAGTGTATTAAACATATCTCCTTTAGCAACGGCATCTGCTCTATAAACATAAGCGCCATATTCAAAAAGATTGTAATCCCAACCCATATTTTCCAAATCTGGTCTGGAACCAACTGCTGCACCAACCCCCCATCCACCGAAACCGGTTTCGAATTGTAATCCATCAATTGGACCTACGTTTGAAATTTTTGAGTTTAGATGTCGACCAGCCCAAATTGAAGTCACATCATTAAAAGCGTAACCAACAGCCAAATCATAAGCTCTAAAAGCATCTTCTAAGTTTGAGGAAATATAATTCCAGTTACTTGCCTTGTAAGCAAAACTTAAATATTGTGAATAAGTAAATCCTGTGCCGCCAATTCGATTCGCATTTAATTGAAAAGTATATCGCCATCTTTGATAATCAAAGCTTGTACTTTGGTTTGTGAAGTTAGAATATGATTGAACAGATACTCTTCCTGACAGTGTTGGAAGAGGAGCAAGAGAGGTTTTAGTTACTATTTCATTTTCTGTAACTGCCGGAGTTATTATGGGTGCAATAATTGTTATTTCAGTTGCAGTTGTATCGATGGACGTTGTGTCCTGCAATTCGTCTTTTATAAAAGCATATACAGGCATATTTACTTCTATTTTCTTTGTAGTAATAGAAACACCAGAGCAAGATGTTGATGACTTGTAATCAACTTTTATTGCAGGTATATAATTATTTTTAGTCTTTATGAATAGAGTATCGCCTCCGTCAATTCCTTCAGTACTGTTGAACTTTACATAAATATTCTGAGAAGAAATGTAACTTACAGTTCCCTCCAATACTGTTGTCATTTCCTCTTTTGGATAAAGGAAAGTGGATAGAGCTACAACCAATATTGATAAATAAATTTTCATCTATTTATTGTATTCTCTGCATTGATTTCGGGTTTGGTCCGTCACCCCAATTGCTGGTACTATGACAATTCCAGCAATCAGTAGAATGTCCCGGGTTATGCCCTTCAATAAAATCATTATAATGGCAACTCAAACACTGAGGCTGATAGTTAGGTTCTGAGTGACACTGGTTACAGTTAACATTATTATGATGATTTGAAATTGGATAGAAAGAATGATTAAAGTTCGCTGGTGTCCATCCATTCATATTGTGACATCCTAGACAATCAAATGAGAAACTTAGAATTTGATGTGGAGGATCAGTTGTTGTATTATATTCATTCTGATGACAATCTATACACTGATTTGGTGTGTTGTTGAAATTTCCATTATGACAATCGTCGCAATTCGTAATATTTGCATGAGCTCCAAGCAACTCAAAAAACTGGTTATGAATTGGAAATGTTGCTGGCTGCCAACCTTGATTCGTCGTATGACAAGTTTCGCAAGTTGTCGGAAGCATCAATGCTTCGTGGTCCGGATTAGTTGTACTGGTATAAACTGTCTGATGACAAGCAAAGCATTCAGTTGGAGTTCCATTATAACCATTTGAATGGCAATCAAGACAACCAATTGCGAGATGAGCGCCAGTTAGCGGGAAGTTCGTATTATTATGGTCAAAGTTTGAATCCCAATTCGACGTTGTATGACACATCCAACAATCAGTTGGGTCGCCAGGATTGTGTCCATTATTAAAATCTTGTAAGTGACAGCTCAAACATTGTGGCTGATAATTCGGTTGTGAATGACATTCGGCACAGTTTACATTATTGTGATGATTAGAAATCGGATAAAACGTATGATTAAAATTTGCAGGTGTCCAACCATTCATCGTATGGCATTCAAGACAATCATTAGAGAAATTTAAAACCTGATGTGGAGGATCTGTCGTTCCATTAAATTCATTTTGATGACATTCAATACAAGTGTTAGGTGTATTATTATAACTTCCGTTATGGCAATCATCACAATTAGTAATATTTAAATGTGCACCAAGTAGTTCAAAGAATTGATTGTGAATTGCGAATGTAGCCGGCTGCCATCCTGGATTTGTAGTGTGACAAGTTTCACAATCCGTTGAAAGCATCAATACCTCGTGATCTGGATTGGTAGTGTTGTTGTAATTGGTTTGATGACAAGCCAAACATTCGGTCGGCGTTCCCTGGTAACCATTGGAATGACAGTCTATACAACTTATCGCAAGATGAGCACCAGTTAGTGGAAAATTTGTGTTTGAATGATTAAAGTTTGAATCCCAGTTTAATGTACTATGACAAGCCCAGCAATCCGTCGATTCGCCCGGATCGTGTCCTTGATTAAAATCATCCAGGTGACAACTTAAACATTGTGGTTGATAATTTGGTTCTGAGTGACATTCATTGCAGGTGACATCATTGTGTTGACTTGAAATTGGGTAAAAGTTATGATCAAAATTTGCCGGTGTCCATGCACTTGTCGTATGACAATCGTCGCATGTTGTTGGAAAACCTGATACCTGGTGATTAGGATCTGTTGTGTTATTAAATTCATCCTGATGACATCCGACACACTCATTAGGTGTATTGTTATAGCCCTGCTGATGACATTCGATACAGTTAGTAGTAATATGCGCACCAGTTAATATGAACTGAGTGACATCGTGATTGAAATTAGAAAGATCATCCCAACTTCCAGTCGTGTGACAATCCGTACAATTTGTTGAGTATCCGTTTAGAACGTGGTTTGGATCCTGGGTAGATTCAAAATCCTGTTGATGGCAAGAATAACATTCTGCCGGCGTTCCGGTATAACCTGTTTCATGGCAATCCTGGCAGTTCACTGCAATGTGTGCACCTGTTAACGGGAATGTGGTTAACGAATGATCAAATGTAGCTTGATCCCAGGCAATAGTATTATGGCAAACAGTACATTCGGTCGGGAAATTACTACTGACATGGTTTGGATCTTGTGTATTATTAAATTCATCCTGGTGACAGCCGATACATTGCAATGGCGTATTGCTAAAACCTTGTTCGTGACATTCGATACACATTGTTGTAATATGTGCACCGGTCAATGGAAATGGAGTAATATTGTGATCAAAATTTTCTACATCATCCCAATCGTTTGTGTTATGACAATCGGTACAGTCAGTTGAATAACCACGTGCCACATGATTTGGATCATTGGTGTTTTCGTAATCTTGTCGATGACAAGAATAACAATCCGTTGGTGTACCTGTATACCCGGTTGAATGACATTCCTGGCAATCAACAGTTATATGTTTTCCAGTTAAAGGAAATGCAGTAGCATTGTGATCAAAATTAGCTGGCGACCAACCATAAATTGTGTGGCATATCGTACAATTGGTTGGAAAATTTCCTGTAATATGATTAGGATCCTGAACCGAATTATAATCATCCTGATGACAACTGATGCAATCAGGAGACAGTCCAGCAAAGCCGCTTCCTTGTGTGTGACATGCAAAACAATCTGAAATTGCGTGGCCACCAACAAGCGGGAAAAAGTCATGAACAACATTCACAGTAGCCCAGGATGAAGAAGTTAGATCATGACAGTTTTGACAATCATCAGGACTGAATCCGGCCGTCTGATGATTTGGATTTTGAGTTGAGTTGTAGTCAGTAGAATGACAAGCATAACAATCGATATTAAGTGGTTCAAAATAAAGATCAACATATCTTGGATGACATTGCTGGCAATCTGCGATTAAGTGATTTCCTACGAGAGGGAATCTACTTTTTTGATGTAATCCATTTATATCTTCAACCATCCAGCTTTTTGGTGTGTGACATCTTGAGCAATCTTTTCCAACGGTTCCCTGGTGTATATCAGTGTGACAGGAAATACAGTCAGTTTTATCTGTAGTAAATTTCAAAGTAGCGTGACAGTTTCTGCAGCTTAAAGTTTGGTGTTGACCAACAAGAGGGAAATTTGTTTTTGAATGATCAAATTGAATACTATTTGGTAGAACCTTCCAATTGGTTGGATTATGACACTGGGAACAATCTACATCAAATTCATCTCCATGAGGCGATTGTGCAAGAGCAGATACCGTCAGCAGCACGGCCAATACTATTTTTTGTGGCAAGTTGCGCATTTAAAATCTTCTAATTTGAATTTGATGAAAATATTTCCATTGACTTCCATCTGTGGATGACATTTCGCACATTCAATATTTTTATGAGCACCATCTAATTTAAACTCAGTTTTGTTATGATCAAATTTTTCTGGTTTCCAATTTTCAAAAGCATGACATCTACCACAGTCAGAAATTCCTTCAACCTGGAACTGTCCAAAGTGAATATCCCTATGGCAGCTTTCACATTCTTTTTTAATTGAACTAAAAATAATTTTAGTATTATCATCAACTGTCTTCCTGTGGCAGGATCCACACGAAATTGAGCTATGTTTTCCCAAAAGCGGGAAATCCGTCTTTTTGTGATCAAAATTAATAGTATTCCAGTCTTCCGTTTGGTGACAAAATGCGCAATTATTTTCTGGAATAAACTCATTTTTTAATTCATTTTTATGGATATTTTCGTGACAAGTAATACAGGCAATTCCAATGCCTTTAAAAGTCCAATTATTTTGTTGATAGTGGCAATATTCGCAAGGTGTTGCTAAATGTGCACCTGTTATTACAAATTTTGTCTTATTGTGTCTTTCCAGTGAAAATGATGATGGTCTAAAACCATATTCAGAATGACAATCTGCACAATTCTGTGTCTTGTCACCGGCGACAAATTGTGCTTTGTGGTAGTCCGTATGACAATCTGTGCACAAGCCGAATTTCATTTTATAACCAGAAGGACTCTTGTGGCATTTATTACAACCGACCGAATTGTGCTTTCCTATCAGCGGGAAATTTGTTTTGTTGTGGTCGAAAGCAGATTTATTAATTTGTTTGAAGCTGGTTGTTACATGGCAACTTGAGCAATTTGGTCCGAAGCTTCCGTTGTGAACATCTTTGTGGCAAGAATTACAATTTTGAAAAGGAATATTTTTAAATACCTGGAATTGTTTTCCATTCTTTGTTTCCATTTTATGGCAGCCGATACACTCAACCTTTTGGTGAGAGCCGGTTAATTTAAATGCAGCAGTTGAATGATCAAATTTGGCTGCTGGTTTAAACGATTCAGTATTGTGGCATTCGCTGCAATTATCGCTTAAAGTTTTTTGGTGAACATCTTCGTGGCAGGAATAACAATACTGACTTAGACCAAGATAAGTGTTTTTTCTTTTTTTAAGTTTACTATCCGTTATGAACTTTTGACTATGGCAGTCCTCGCAATCTTTTTGCGAATGTTTACCTGTTAACACAAAACCAGTTTTATTGTGATCAAACGAATTGGGATTAAAGTTTATGATTCTAAAATTTCTTCCGTGATGTTCACTGTGGCAGCTATAGCAATTTTTATTCTTAACATCACTGCTTGCATGATATCCTTCCCCGTCCTTTATTAAAGCATTTATTTCTGCATGGCAGTCTAAACATTTTGAATTATTGACCTGCTCACCGAGTTCATGACATTTGGTACAATTACTTATACCTTCAAGGTCCGCATGAAATGTTGTTAAATCACCTGGAGATATCTGGGCGAAGCAGGTGATACTTAAAAATGAAATGAATATAAATATGTAAAAATTAAATTTAGAAATGTGTTTCCCGCTTTATGAATTAATGTTTCAGAATTGCTTCGCCAAATTTCTTTGTTATTCTAATTCCAATTTCTTCTAAAAATTTTGTTGGAAGAATTCCACCTGCGAAAATGTACACAAGGTCATTTTCAATCACTTTTGGTTCAGATGAATTCTTTATTCTTAAAATCACGCTGTTATCCAGAATTTCAGATACTTCAGAATTTAGTAACACTTTAATTCTTCCATTCTTTTGAGCACTATTAATTCTCTCAAGGTTTTTTGGTTTTAATCTGGAAAAAGATTCACTTCTGTAAGAAAGTGTCACCTGATTGTTTTCATCTGCGAGTAGGAGAGCGTTCTCAATTGCAGAATCCCCACCTCCAACGACTAAAATTTTCTGGTTATGAATTAGTTCAGGTTCCAAAAGCCTATAGGCAACCTTTTCTTTTTCTTCTCCAGGAACATCTAGCTTTCTTGGAGAACCTCTCCTCCCAATTGAAAGCAAAATCGAATTGGTTGTGTAGTGGTTTTTTTGTGTTTGTACCATGAAAAATCCTTCTTGCTTTTCTATACTCAGTACTTTCTCTTGCTCATTAATCACAATATTATTTTTTTCAATTACTTTATTCCATAACTCCAGTAATTCAGATTTTGAAGTTTCAGAAAGTCTAACTTTGCCATATAACGGGAGTTCCATTGCTGAAGTCATTACTATTTTTGCTCTTGGAAAATTTGATACCGTTCCACCCAGTGTGTCTTGTTCTAATGTAACGTATTTTAAATTTCGCTTTGAAGCTTCAAGTGTTGCAGATATGCCCGAAGGTCCGGCTCCAACAATAACAACATCGTATTTTGCTTTGCTTTTACTTTTATTTTTCCTTGCAATGTAACTCATTGCTTGTTTACCTTGTTCAACTGCATTCTTTATCAAACCCATACCGCCAAGTTCACCCGCTACAAAAATTCCCGGAATGGTAGTTTCAAATTCCTGGCTGATATGAGGAAGTTCAACACCTCTTTTTTCTGTTCCTATACAAAGCGTAATTGCCTGAACGGGACAAGCATGAAAGCAAGCTCCGTGTCCAACGCATCTTGAAGCATTTATTGTAGTGGCCTGGCCGTGAACGAGTCCAAGAATATCATGCTCAGGACAAGCAGTAATACAGGCAGCACTTCCTATACAGATATCTGGATTAATAACTGGGTGGAGAGAAGAAGGCTCATGAAATCCAAATTCTTTGGCCTTTGCTATTTTAGTTACAGTCGTTTGGGTACTTTTTTTACCTTTCCTAAGAAAGTAAACTAATAGCGAAATAATGAAACCAACTACAATTAAGTATGTTACTATGTTCTCTATTAAAACTTCCATTGGGTAGAAAATTGATAATTTACTGAAAGAATATTTATCAAATTAAATGCTAAATACTAAGTATTTAATTTTAGCATTATTATTCAAGCCAAAAATAATCCCATCATAAAAATGCGGTAAACTTTCCTGATTAATTAGTCTGATTTACAACTTTGTGAGGGATTCCGCGGCTAGTTTGCCAGTCTTACTTTCAGCATTTATTGAAATAACTTTTTTCCAAAATTCCTTTGCTTCAACTTTTTTGCCTTGAGTGGCAGCGATCGCCCCTAAGTTATACATTGCTATCTGGTTTTTTGGATCAAAGGTTAACACTTTATTATTTTCTTCCTCACATTTAACGAAGTCTTGTTCGTTATAATAAATAAAAGCTAATGCAAAATGAATATCAGCACGTCTTGGATTGATCTTTAAAATATTTTGATAGTATGGAATGGCGTCACTCATTTTGTGAGATGCAGAAAGATAGTCAGCATATTTCCTTAATGCGACAGTATCTGAAGGATTTTCGTTCACAGCATTTTCAAGTTCAGCTAATTTAGTTTTGTATGCTTCAGATACGTTTTCTTTTCCAGGTGTACTGCTTCCCTGGTTCATCAACTGTTTGTGCACGTCATCATCGGGCATCGTTTGATTATTTGTTACCGGAGCCTCTTTAGAATTATCGGAATTTTCAAGTCCAACAAATATTAAAACTACAATAGCTGCAATAGCGACTATACCGTATAGATAAACTGGTTTAAATTTCATTGTCATCCTTAAGAAATAAAATTATTATATTTAAAATATCCATCTGTAACCAAATACTATCGTTACAATTACATGTACAACCATAATGACAAACATACTGATGGCGAAAGGTAAATGGAAACAGATGCCACCAGTGAAAAAGTTTTTGTGAGGTTCTGAGAAAGGCGATTCTTCTTGCAATAACAATTTCTGATTTAGCAGCACTGATCAATTCGTTAATTTCACTTTTACTTAATCCCAGAAATTTCATTTTCTTTCTAAACATTCTAATCAAATTATATTGTTCTAAAATAATCTCGTAGAAATAATCCTATTGCTGAAATAAGGCCGAGTGATGTATAACGGTCAGTAGAAGCATACTGTTTGAATTCAGTTAAGAGTTGATGAGTCTTCACTTAATACTTTTCGTAATTCTCAATGCCAACGAATTCTTTCATTGATTGAGTTCATTTATACTCAATTCTTGTCCCTGAATTGTTCTTGGGATTTGAAGATAAATAAATCTTCCAACTACTCCACTAAGAACAACTAATACCATACTCCAAAAACTAATCGAAACAATGCCACCGAACTTAAATGCTGTATGATATAATACTAAGACGGGCCCAACAGAACAAAGAAAAATATGGAACTCAAGCCAGTGTTTTAGATAACCAATATTAAAGAATTTTCTATATCTTTTTCGGATCATATAAACACTAACACCAACAATCATCATCAGAGTTCCTATTATTCCAAATCCATGGCCCCATGCACCACTTGGTTTAAGTAAGACATGATCCGGGCTGAAAAATCGTTCCTCAAGCGGTGTTGAGTAGTATTGATAACCGTTTATTGCAAGTAAAATGGTTGTACCTATTCCAACTACAAGGAACAATCCTACATAATATTTGTGAAGTGTTTTATTCATAGTGCTGTAATTTTAAGATAATTAATTGACTGTGCAAATATCATAATTTAAAAATTACTTAAAGTGTTGATCAAAATCGATAAACGCTTTTTAATGAATTTAATAATAATTGATTTTGTTGCAGCTTAGTGATAATTTTGAAATGCTAAATTCTACTTATAAAAACTGCATTTCTAAATTGTTAAAATTCTCTAAAATTATTTTCTTACCAGCACTTTGTGAATCGACAAATATTTTATCTTGTTTATTATTATACAAGTTCATTAAAGAGCTGAAGCAAAAGGAGTATACTTATGGGTTCGTTTAGTAAGTTTATTAATTCCTCAATTGGGAAGAAGCTTACAATGGCTGTGACGGGTAGCTTCCTGATCATATTTTTAATCGTCCACCTGATCGGCAACATTACTTTATTTTTCGGTCCAGATGCATTTAATGGATATGTTAAAACATTGGATATAGTCAAACCACTCATACGTGTAATAGAAGTCGTTCTTCTTGCAGCCTTTCTACTTCACATTTACAATGGAGTTAAACTCTGGATCGAAAATAAAAAAGCGAGTGGAGGTAAGTATATAGTAAACGGTGCTCACGAAAATTCTGATGTATTCTCAAGAACCATGTTTTTAACAGGTTCGATTATTTTCATTTTTTTAGTTTCTCACCTCGGCACATTTTTTTGGAGGTTCAATGTGAGTGATCCGATGGGTTTGGCAAATCACCACCAGTATTTTGATATCGTTGTTCACTTTTTTAGTATTTGGTGGTATGTTCTACTTTATGTGATCGCTATGGTTTTGCTCGGATTGCATCTTAATCATGGAGTTCAAAGTGCGTTTCAAACTTTTGGATGGAACAATAAAAAATATTTTCCGATTGTAGAAAAAATTGGAACCTTATATGCAATTATTATGTCAGTTGGGTTTGCGTCGATGCCTATTTACTTTTTCTTTTTTTTCGGAGGTAAATTATGATACAGCTTGATTCAAAAATCCCGAGTGGGCAAATCTCTGAAAAATGGACAAATCACAAATTCAATATGAAGTTGGTCAACCCTGCCAACAAAAGAAAGTTTGATGTAATTGTCGTCGGAACCGGATTAGCTGGTGCCTCCGCAGCCGCTACATTAGGAGAATTAGGATATAAAGTAAAAGCATTTACCTATCACGATTCAAGCAGACGTGCTCACTCAATTGCTGCACAGGGTGGAATCAATGCTGCAAAAAATTATCAGAATGATGGTGATTCTGTTTACAGATTATTCTATGATACTATTAAAGGCGGTGATTTCCGATCGCGTGAAGCAAACACTTACAGATTAGCAGAAGTTAGTAATAACATTATTGATCAATGTGTTGCTCAGGGTGTACCATTTGCAAGAGAGTACGGTGGCACATTAGCTAATCGTTCTTTTGGTGGTGCACAAGTTTCAAGAACTTTTTATGCAAGAGGTGAAACTGGACAACAATTACTACTTGGTGCATACAGTTCTTTGAACAGGCAAATTAAATTAGGTAACGTTCAGATATATCATCGCAGAGAAATGCTTGAGGTAGTGCTAGTGGATGGAAAAGCAAAAGGTATTACAGTTAGAAATCTTCTTACTGGTGAAATAGAAAGTTATGCTGCACAAGCTGTAATGCTTGCAACAGGTGGCTATTCAAATGTTTATTTCTTATCAACAAGTGCAATGTTATGCAATGCAACAGCAGCCTGGCGCGCACATAAAATAGGAGCTCTATTTGCTAATCCTTGTTATACACAAATCCATCCAACTTGTCTTCCTGTACACGGTGAAGGTCAATCTAAATTAGTCCTGATGAGTGAGAGCTTAAGAAATGACGGCAGAGTTTGGGTATCTAAAAAAGTAAATGACCACAGACCACCAAATGAAATACCTGAGGATGAAAGGGATTATTATCTTGAAAGAAGATATCCTTCATTTGGAAACTTGGCTCCAAGAGATGTTTCATCAAGAAGCGCGAAATATGTTTGTGACGAAGGAAGAGGCATTAACGGTGGTAAGGCTGTCTATCTTGATTTTGCAGATGCTATCAAAAGATTAGGTGAGAAATGTTGTAAAGGAAAAATATGGAAATCTTTTCGATATGTATCAGAATATAATGAATGAAAATCCTTATAAAGTTCCTATGAAGATTTATCCAGCACCGCATTATACAATGGGCGGTTTGTGGGTTGATTATAATTTAATGAGTAATATTCCAGGCTTATTTGTAGCAGGTGAAGCAAACTTTTCCGATCATGGTGCAAACAGACTTGGTGCGAGTGCTCTGATGCAAGGTTTAGCTGATGGTTACTTTGTTATCCCTTATACAATTGGAAATTATTTTGGAAGCGAAAAACCAACTAAAGCTGATGTGAATGGATCTGAATTCAAGCAATCAGAAGAGAAGGTAAAAGAAAATACGAACAAACTTTTATCTATCAATGGTAAACAAACTGTCGATGCAATCCATAAAAAATTAGGTCATCTCCTTATAGATAAAGTTGGTATGTCTCGTGATGAAGCTGGACTTAAAAAAGTGATTAAGGATATAGCTGATCTTCGTGAAGAATTTTGGCAGGATGTTAAAGTTGTTGGAAAAGGTGAGGACTTAAATCAAACTTTAGAAAGAGCCGGAAGAGTAGCTGATTTTCTGGAACTTGGAGAACTTATGGCCGTCGATGCACTAAACAGGGACGAATCCTGCGGTGGACACTTTAGAGAGGAACATCAAACTGAAGATGGCGAAGCAGTTAGAAATGATAAAGATTTTGCATACGTCGCTGCCTGGGAATTTGAAGAAGTTGGTAAATGGAACCTTCATAAAGAAATGCTTGAATTTGAATCTGTTGAATTAGCAACAAGGAGTTACAAATAATGAGTAGCAATAACATAAACCTGACATTAAAAATCTGGCGACAGGAATATAGTTCGGCAAAGGGTAATTTTGAAGAATTTAAGATTTCAGTTTCACCTTATGCCTCAATACTGGAGATGCTGGATGAACTAAACAACAGATTAGAAAAAGAAGGCAAAATTCCTGTAGCCTTTGAAAGTGATTGCAGGGAAGGAATTTGTGGAACCTGTGGACTAGTATTAAACGGACGTCCGCACGGACATCTTCCAAAAACTGCTACCTGTCAGTTACATATGCGTAATTATAAAGATGGTGAAACATTATACATTGAACCATTTAGAGCAACATCATTCAAGATAATTAAAGATTTAGTTGTTGATCGTTCAGGATTCGATAAAATTCAACAGGCAGGTGGTTATGTTTCTTTTAATACGGGCAGTGCACCAGATGCTAACGCAATCCCGATTTCAAAAGATATAGCTGCATTAGCACTCGATGCTGCTGAATGTATTGGCTGCGGTGCTTGTGTTGCTGCTTGTAAAAATTCTTCGGCGATGTTATTTGTGGGAGCAAAAGTTTCTCAGTTTGCATTACTTCCTCAAGGTCAGGCTGAGAGATATGAACGTGTAATGAATATGGTAGCGGTAATGGATGAAGAAGGATTTGGAAGTTGTACCAATACTTACGCTTGTGAAGCTGAGTGTCCAAAAGGAATTTCAGTAACGAACATAGCAAGAATGAATAGAGATTATGTAATAGCGAAAGTAAAAACTAAAGAAGTTGAAGTATAATTTAACCGAAATTAGAAACTATTTAACTCAAAATCCCGCTTAATGCGGGGTTTTTTATAGGCCTGAATTTTGGATAGATTTTAACGAAAAATTTGTCAATAGCAATTAGGTTTCTTAATTTGAGACTTGAAAATTAAGAGAGAAAAGTGATGTTTGAGAAAGAAATAAAATTTATTGGGGATTTTTGTTTTAACCAGGTGAGGAGTCTTGGATCTAGTTTCACTCTGGATAAGATAATAACAGCTGGTGTTCATCCTGCCGTAGTACAATACATTTCTGCAGAACTCGAGTATATGATTTATTCTGACAGGCGTAAATTATTGCAACAATCATATTTTGATTACGCGGGTAAGGAAATCTCTGATCATTTTCAGAAAATTTCAGGAGAAATAAAGAAGCACAAGAAAATCTCACTGGATGATTCTAAAAAGTTAATCTTCCAGGCAGTTTCCTTTAACATAAATTATTTGGTTCGTCCAAGATGGTCATTAATAAAATTAATATTTAATGATCAGCCATTAATTTCTGTAGAAGAAATGAGGATGCTGTTAAATTATTTATACTACTACGAATATTTTAAAAAAGTATTAAATGGATATATCTTAAAAAGAAACCTCACTCAAATATCCTCAACAGAGTTTGACATTCTGCTGAATAAAATAGATAATGAACTTATAAATTCTAACCAACACCAGGTAATTTCAAATTCATTTACCTCTATGGGAGATTTCTTCAATGTTGGTGGTGTTGATAAAAATAGATTGCCTTTATCAGCAGTCGAAATTTTTTGTACTGAAAAAAATCTGGTAGATCTTGTGCTAAGATTACGTAAAGCCGTTCCAAATGAAGTCAAAAGAAGATATGATAAAGTAGAGATTGAGAGAATATTATTTTCACCAGATGTGATTAAAAAATCTGGGGCGGAAACTGAACTTGAAGATGAAAGTAAAACCGAACAGATGATTGAAGCTCTTGATGCTGAACAATACTCTGAAGAGATTGCAGTAGTTGAAACGGAAAGCGACATTGAATCAGAAAGTCCCGATAATGAAAGTTTCCTCAGTCCTGAGGAAGAAGAAGAACTATTGTCACTATACAGCGAAGAAACTGAAGAACTGACAGAGACAAATGAAGAAACATCAAATACAGAAGATGAAGACGAAGATACAAATGTTAAAGTTGATTATTCACAAGCTGAAGGTGTCAGAACCCCTTTGGATTTAATGCAACCATCTGAGTTAGCGTCAGACGAAGTTGAAGAGGAAACAAACTCTACAGAAGATGATACTTTGTATCAATCTGAAGTTGAGACCCAAGAAATTTCTGATGAAGATTCTTCCGAAAATGAAATTACTTCTGAGGTAGAAATTGAAGGAATGGTTGATGCCATCTCAGATGATGTGCCACAAGATAATAAAGAGTTGGAGGATAATAATATTACAGAGAGTGTTGAGCCTGTCCAATCAGAAGCTGAAGATCAACTTGAAGAATTTGAAACAGAAATATCAGATCCCGAAGTTGAAAATGAGATTGTGAAGGAGATGATAGAAGATTTCAGTGGTCAAGACGATTCCGAATCTTCAGATGAGGAAATTGAAGAACCAGAAGTAGAGGAAACCATTACATCAGATTCCTCTGTAACTGAAACCGAAGTGACTGAAAAAATAACCTCGCTCGAAGATGATTTATTAAATATTTTTGAAGGTCTTGATGATGAAGAATTCAAGTTTCCCGAAAAAGAAAGATTCAGTGTGGATACCCCGGAACCATTTGAAGAAGAGCCAAAGGAAGATGTGAAAGAAGAACTTCAACCTACCGAAGTAACTGATGGATTTGATGAGTATTTGAAAAGTATCGATGAGTTAATATTTATGGATACTCCAGCCAAAACTAATGCAGCTGAAGAAATGAAGGAAACCAGAGTAGAAACAAAAATCGAAGAACAGCCAGAAGTGAAATATGAATTTGAAGAGAAAGTCGAAGTTCCTTTGCCCAAAGCTGAAAATATTAAAGATTTACCTGTTCCTTCCAACAATAAAGATAAAAAAGCTCCAAATAAAACCAGAACCTTGCGACAAAAGGATTTATTCAGTTATTTGAAGCGAAAAGAAATCAAAAAGATTGTATCTTATATTTTTGCAAATGATGAAGAGGACTTTACTAACACGGTTGAGAGGGTAATGGATTGTCATTCCTATAAAGAAGCCTCGGAAATTTTGAAGGCAGTATTCACTTCCTACAAAATTAGTCCCTATTCTAAAGAAGCAATAACATTCACAAACGCAGTATCTAATTACTTCCGGCAAGCCTGATGTTCGTTGATTACGCTCTTATTGAAGTTAACTCCGGTAAGGGCGGTGATGGTGCTGTTACGTTTCGTCGCGAAAAATATGTTCCCAAAGGCGGTCCCTCAGGTGGCGATGGCGGAAGTGGTGGAAATGTAATTCTTAAAGCTAACACTAATCTTCATACACTACTCGATTTCAGATATAAAAAAAAATATAAAGCGGCTAATGGTGAGAGTGGTGGTAACTCATTGAAAGATGGTAAAAATGGGAAAGATATTATTATTGGAGTACCTATTGGCACTGTTGTAAAAGATGCTGATACAGAAAAAATCATTTTCGATCTTAACGAAGAATCAAAGGAAGTTGTTCTTGCAAAAGGAGGTAGAGGAGGAAAGGGAAATAGTAAATTTGCAACATCTACCAATCAAACTCCAAGATTTGCAGAAGACGGAAAACAAGGTGAGTATAAAAAGGTAATCCTTGAGTTGAAATTAATTGCAGATGTTGGATTGGTTGGATTTCCAAATTCTGGAAAATCTACTTTGATCTCCAAAATATCTGCAGCAAAACCTAAAATAGCTGATTATCCATTTACCACTCTTGAACCAAATTTGGGAATAGTCAGGTATAAAGATTTCCAGAGTTTTACAGTGGCAGATATTCCCGGCATAATCGAAGGTGCATCACAAGGTAAAGGATTAGGGCATCAATTTTTAAGACACATCGAAAGAACCAGAATAATTTTATTCCTGATTGAATCCACCTCGGAAAATTTAAAGAGTGATTTTGAAATCCTATTAAATGAACTGAAGAGCTACAGTCAAAAATTGGTTCAAAAGAAAATAATTGTTTCTATTTCGAAGGCAGATTTGATTGACCACAAGACCGGGAGTAAAATTTCAAATCTGAAATTAAAAGGAGTTAGCGAAAAACCAATTATTTTTTCATCAATCACAGGTTCCGGCCTGGACGAATTGATGGATATTTTGTGGAAGAATCTGCAAAAAGAAAAAGCTTGAAAATAATTATCCTTTGCTTCTTTCTTTTATACAAAAATTGAGATTTTTTGAAAATATATGGGTTTGTGGCTATATTTGCGTCCCGATTTTATAGTAACAAAAAGGGCGGGGTAGCTCAGTCGGTTAGAGCAGTGGAATCATAATCCACGTGTCGGGGGTTCGAATCCCTCCCCCGCTACAAAAATAGCAAATTGTAAACAGATTAATGGAGTATTAAGTATGTATGGTATTTTAGTTTTGCTCGCCTCAATTGCAGCTGTATTATTAATTATGGTTGTTTTGATGCAATCAAGTAAAGGTGGTGGCTTGGCAGGAACTTTCGGCGGTGCAAGCAATATGGGATCCATGTTCGGAACCAGAAGAACTTCCGATTTTTTAAGCAGAGCAACCTGGTGGTTAGGTGGAGTGGTGGCGGTTCTTGCAATAGTTGCAAACTTATTCTTTTTACCTGGAAAAGTTTCTCAGGAACAAAGAAGCATAATTCAGGAATCAGGAAGACAAAATATTCCTCAGACACCGTCGCTTCCTCAGCAATTACCTGATCAGGAATAGCAGATCACAAAAATTTTCTCTTAAGGCCCCGATGATTTTTTTTCGGGGCTTTCGTCTTTCCATCGGGCAATTGTTTCAATTATTCTATCTTGAATCCGTTTGTATTTACTAGCCCCACCTTTTTTAAATTCGAACATCAAACAAATAATAATATCATCATCATTACCATTTGTAACATAACCTGATATTGAAGAGACACCATTTAGTGTCCCTGTCTTTCCTCTAAAATTATTATCCGCGGCTGTTCCGATCATTCTCTTATGCAATGTTCCATCAACTCCGGCAATACTTAACGAATTATAAAAGTATTCAAACTTATTTATATTGAAATACATTTTTTCAAGCAAACCGACTAAAGCGCCCGCCGTTACCTGATCAAATCTAGAAATTCCAGAGCCATCTACGATCTTGGTACCATCCGAATAAATTCCTGCATCTTCAATATAGTTTAATATTGCCTGTGTTGAGAAAAATGAATTTCCTTGTTTTCCACTGTAAACTGCTCCAAGGGTTTTAAATAAACATTCCGCATAAAAGTTATCACTGTTTTTGTTTATTAATTGGATCAGTTCATTTAATTCAATTGCTGACTCAATTATTGCAATTGCAGTGTCCGGAGTCTCTGAAGAAATGGATTTACCAGTTACCTCGATACCATACTTAATTAATTTTTCCCGAAATTTATTTGCAACATACAAAGGAGGATTCTCAACATTCACAAAATAATTTCTGTATCGTCCTCGTCTTTTTTTTCTGACTATTGTTCTGTTTCTATCGATCACAATTGCTGAAATTGGTGGTAGATTGACGTTGGCACGTTCATCTGTAATCCAGTCATCACGGGAATAAACTTCATCGAAATAAGTATCATCACCAACAACATTTCCGGTCACCTTCCTTAATCCGCTCTGATACAATTCATCAACTAAATCTTCTAGGTCATCAGATGTGAAGGTAGGATTTCCATAACCCTTTATATAAATATTTCCATTAATTGTTCCGTCAGAAAGATCATCATCATCCACAAAAATTTTTGTAGAAATAAGATATTCTCCTCCCATTAACTCTAATGCAGTTGCTGAAGTAAAAAGTTTAGTATTGGAAGCTGGAATCATAGATTCAGTATGATTGATACTTATAATAGTATCCTGAGTGAGTGGATTATAAATGAGGATGGCCATATTTGTACTGCTGGGTACTTCTGCAAGTAAATTATCTAGTTCGTTAATTAGTTTGTCGGGTACCTGAGGTAGGACGTTGGTTTGGGCTAAAAATATTAATAAAAACGTAATAAGAAATTTCATTTAGTAATTATTATAATAGATTAATGAAATGTGATTGAAGATCAATTTAATTATATTACTTTTATCAAAAACAGAAATAATTATTCCCTACAAATAAATCACTCTGCTAAAAAACATTCAACAATAAATTTTTAATTAAATAACATATAAAGGTAATATGAAAAAAACTGTCAAAGCATATCAGGACGATAATTTCTTAAATTCATCAGACGGACGAACGGTAAGAATAATAACTGAATACTTACAACCGAAAAGCAAGTTCAAAAAATATAAAGTGATGGATACGATTGTTTTCTTTGGTTCAGCAAGATTAAAATCAAAAAGAGATGCATCTAAAGAATATAATGCAATAAAAAAAATCGATCCAAAACAAACTGAAAATTTTGCAAAAAAACTTCGCAAAGCACAATTATACCTTGATATGTCAAGATATTATGAAGATGCGGTAGAACTATCACGAAGATTAACGGAGTGGTCCTTAAATCTTGAAACTAATGCTAACCGATTTATTGTTTGCACGGGTGGTGGTCCTGGAATTATGGAAGCCGCAAACAAAGGCGCAAAAAAAGCTGGAGGCTATTCAGTTGGATTAAATATTAGTATTCCCTTCGAACAATTTGTAAACAATTATGTCACTCCTGATCTGAGTTTTGAATTTCATTACTTTTTTATGAGAAAGTTTTGGTTTGCATATTTATCAAAAGCTCTGATTGTTTTTCCTGGTGGATTTGGTACAATGGATGAACTTTTTGAAATTTTGACTTTGGTTCAAACAGCAAAACTTAGAAAAAAGTTAGCCGTAGTTATATACGATAAGAAATACTGGAATAAAATTATAAACTTTGATGCACTTGTTGATATGGGTATGATAAGTAAAGAGGATTTAAGTGTGTTCACAATGTGTGATACCGTTGACGAGGCTTTCGATACAATTATTAAACATTTGAAGAGATATTACTCAAAGACAAAAGAACCGAAAATTATTGAGCCCGTTCTGCATTTAAGGTAATAAAAAACCCCTCAGAGAGGGGCTTTAAAAATTAAAAATCATCGGTTCGCTGGGCTCGCCTGGTTGCTTTAATTTTTTCCATTCGCTTTTTAACTGAAGGCTTTACAAAGAAAGTACGCTTTTTAAATTCCTTAAGAATTCCTGATCTTTCATACTTCTTTTTGAAACGTCTTAAAGCTTTATCGATGGATTCATTTTCACCAACTGATATGCCAACCAAATTATTTCACCTCGCTTCTTGGTTATTTAATGATTCAATAAGTTTTTTTAAACCTGATTTTTGAAAATCAACTGAGATTGAACTTTTTCCGTTTGAAAGAGTCTCCTTCGAAAGTACTCTTCCAAAATCGTCCCAATTTTCGTGATAAATCGTTTCGCCAATTTCAAATGTATTTGATGGAGAATACTTTTTACACTCTTCGTTTTCAATACCTTCGAGTGTTGCAGTTGAATTTTTAATAATGTCACTAATATCAACTATCATTACCTGTTTGCAAGATTTACATTTTGCCCACTTTTTAAATTCTGATTCTTCACCTGTTACACTGCTTGTGATCTCCATTTTTTGTACTGTTCCACACGAATTGCAGTACGCTTCAATATTTTTTATCCTTGCCATAACTATCTCTTTTTTAATTCAGGCTACTAATTTAAGGGTAACCCATTCCAGAGTCAAATTTTGAACACCTAATTAGAAAATTGAAACTGACTAGCTATTCAAATGTAGGATTTTGATTAAAATATGGGGTTATACTTAATAACATTCTAAATGGTCAAAATAGCAATTGGTTTATCAGTTTTGGCTGAACTTTTTATTTGCTTTTCTTTCAATACGCCGTTTTAGTGAATTACGGAAAGTACTATTAGTTGTGCTGCTATTTATTAGTTCCTTTATTCTGTTTTGAATAATTAACTCATTTTTAAATCGTTTGTCAACATTCACTAATTCAGTAAACTGTGAATCTTGTTCTAATGTTATTTCACCATCAACTAGAAGAGCACATTTTCTTAACTCAAATATCTTATTTGTTGATTCTTTTTGACTCCATTTTTTCTTTTCTTCTTCATATCGAAAGTTTTCATCAAATGATAGAAATAGCAATTTTCTAGCCCTGTATATTCTTGTTGCGATTACACCAAAGGGAACATCTATTAGTTCAGCTATTTTTTCGTATGTAAGGGAATGAATTTCTTTCATGATCATTGGAATGCGAAGAACTGCTGGTAACTTTACCAAATATTTTACCAGTTCATTTTCGGTTAATCCAGATTTTAATTCATCTGGAGTTAAGAATGCAGTGATTTGTTTTGAATCAACTTCAGTATTATCAATAAAGTCAAATATAGTTTGAACATCATTTTCTCTTTTAACATAGTAATCAAGTATTTCTCTCATCCAAATTCTAAAAATCCAACTCTTCCAGTCAGCCTGATTTTTAGTTACATTGCAATTTTCTATTGCTTCAATAAATGTTTGCTTGATAATTTTTTTGGTGAATTTATTATTTAGTAAAATCCAGAAGGTGATATTGTGGAGTGGTTCCAGCATTGGTATAGCTTCTGAATTGAACTCATTGCCTAGTTTAGTCAGTTCTTCTTTGCTTACCCGAAATCGTTCAAGTTTGGAATGAGAGTACATTAAATTAGTCGGCTACTTTCCATAAATAATTGAGTTGCCATTCCATTCATCCATTTTTTGAATATTAATCAAGAATCCATTGACAACAACATATTTAACTTCACCATTTTTTTTGATAATAAAATTTGCAGCATCATCCGGTTTAATTTCATTTGCAGGACTACTATTTTCACTCAAAATAATATTAAAAGGTAAATGAGAATATTCAGCGCTAAAATCTTTATCGCTTAAAACTATATTTGTAAATCCTTCCTTGTAAAGTTCGGTGGGATTGATTTTGTCTAATTCTTCAAGTGATTGATATGTACCGGGTTTTGTTCTTCCTGGCTCAACTACATATCCTGATAAATCGATTTCTTCATACCCATAATAAACGGAAAGATCACCAACATCTTCAATGGCAGCTTTGAGATAAAAATCTTTTGCTTCATTTGTATTAACCTCTTCTAAATTAACTCCAATATCAATAACATATTCTTTATCTTCTCTTTTGAGAGTCGGGTTACGCAAAATAAAATCCATCATAAATTTTTCATTCTGAGGAATGGATTCATAAATGCTTAGCTCAGTGTTTTCATAACTTTTGCTTGCAATACTATTTAATGCTGAGAGAATTGTAATGTAATTTATTTTTCTTAGAAATTGTTTTTCACGATCATTTCTCCAGCCGCCACTTTCTAGTAAAACAACTCCGGTTCCCCATTTAGTAAAATTATCTCCAAAAGCTCTTGGTTCGTATTCATCACTGTATTTTGCTATATGATCTGGAATGAATTCATTTAATACAGGGACCATATTCCCGATTAATTTCATTGCTTTTTCTCTCGGTGCGGTAATACTTTTTTCATAATCAGGTGAAGGTGCAAGAAATGAAATCGAAGCGGGATTAAAAGAATTTCCTACAGAATAATCTCTTCCCTGATCGTGAAGATTAAATCCAAAATCTGCTTTGAGACTATCAAATACGTTTTTAAGAATTTGTGCTTCGGGAGTTTGCAGTCTTGCAACATCGCGGTTCAAATCAATTTCAACAATATTTCTACGCTGAAAAATTTCTGCACCGTCAGGATTTACCATTGGGATAATATAAATACTCAAATTTGAAAGCAGAAATTTTTTGAATTCAGGAAAAGCACTTTCGTCAGTAAAAAAATTGAATATATCAAACAATGCAGCAGTTGCTGTCGGTTCATCGCCGTGCATTTGTGACCAGAGGAAAACCTTTGGTTTTACCCGTTCCTAGTGAAATTAAATAAATATCTCTTCCTTCTATCGATTTACCGACTTTATCCACCTTGAAAATATCTTTATTTTGTAGTTGTTCAATTAACGGAACAATGTCTGAATATTTAAATCTTCTGTTTACAAGAGATTTTTCTTTAAAATTTTCGTATGAATTGTAAATATCCCAGGCAAACTGTTTTTCCTGTGCCATGATGATTCCTGATAATAAGATTATTAAAATAAAAGTAGATTTTTTCATTGCAATTTAATTTAATTATTCGACGTGTTAATTACTAAAATTTGAACGGAGATTTAACGTGGCAACAAATAATTTGAAGATCGGTTCATCAGCACCAGGTTTTAATCTGGAAGGTATTGATGGGAAAAAATATTCACTCAACTCATTTGCTGATAAAAATGCTTTGATAATAATCTTTAGCTGCAATCATTGTCCGTATGTTCAGGCTTATGAAGGAAGGATAAAGCAAATTCAGGAAGATTACAAAAGCAAAGGAGTAATTGTAGTTGCAATAAATTCTAATGAAGATGTCAATTATCCCGATGACAGTTTTGAAAATATGAAGAAGCGAGCATTAGAGCAGAAATTTAATTTTCCTTATTTGAGAGATGAGGATCAAAAAGTAGCACATTCTTACGATGCAACACATACACCGGAAATATTTCTGTTTGATAATGAAAGAAAATTAGCATTCCACGGAAAGATTGATGACAACTGGAAAGAACCGGACCGAGTCCAAAATCATTATTTAAGAAATGCGCTTGATGAACTGCTTGCAGAGAAAGAAATATCGGTTCCTGAAACTTTTACGATTGGGTGTACCATTAAGTGGAAGAAGTAAGGAATTAAAGAATTAAAGAAGCCAGGTTTCCCCAGCTTCTTAAATCATATTATTATTTAAGCAAATTTAACTTCTTTGTTGAGACAAATTCATTTGCTATTAATGTATAGAAATATATTCCGCTCGGTAATTTAGCAGCATCAAATTTGACAGAATAATTTCCAGCAACATTTTCTTGATTTACTAATACTGCAACTTCTTTTCCGAGCATATCGTAAACCTTTAAGCTTACAAAACCAGATAATTTAATCGAATAATTGATTGTGGTTGTTGGATTAAATGGATTCGGATAATTTTGAGCCAAAGAATATTCAATTACAGTTTCAAGATCTGAATTGTTAGCAGTTGATTTTTGAGGTGGTCCACCAACTAACCACACTGAAACAATATCTGAGTAAGGAGATTCCTTTGAACCTTGATCTACTGTCTTAACTTTATACTCAAAGTTGCACATATTTTCACATGTTGCAGGTGGTATTGCCGTACAATAAGATTGTGATACGTCTTCGTAAGATAGAGCTGTAATTTGAGCGATTGGATTCGGTTCCCAGTAACCAAGGCAACTATTTTTTCTATATATTTTATAAGTACTTGCATCAGGATTGGAATTTATCCAAGATAGAAGTGGGTGATTATTCACACTCTTAGTAACAGTTAAATTTTGAGGAGGTATCGGATAATCATCATAATATTTATACCGGAGATTATTTCCGCCATTAGTTCCTAAATTATCTTTCCAAATAACATGAACATCATTCCCTGCTGCTGAGAGATTTACGAAACTAACTGGAGTTAATCCAGCTTCGGTGTGAATAAGATCATAAATCAATTGGTTTGTATGATTAAATCCCATTCTCACAATACTATTTGGGAATTCTTGCTGAGTTGACCATGATGCTGTATAAGGCTTATTGTTATAGGTTGTTGCGTTAAAAAATCTAGTCACATAATTATTATTATTACTTGCCGATGTCCCGAGACTAACATTATCTGCTAATCTTCGAACAGTCCACTGGAAAACTGAGCTACTTGTGAATTTGTAGAATGAATATAGAGCGTAATCATCAACTGCGAAACCAAGATTAGGTATCGAACCACTTAAAGAAGTTGTAACAATATTAATGCTTGACCAACTACCATTAACATTATATCTTCTCCAAAATAATTGAATGCCCGAACCTCCAACATTAAACACAAAATAAACTTGATTTGCCCCATCTGCTTTCCAAACTCCTATTCTTGGATTTGATGATGGGTAAGATTCTTAAACCGATGTGGGTGTTATGAGCCAATTATTAGTTAAAGTATTATAATAATTGTAATACACTACATTTCCAATCTGATATGTAACATGAAGATTTCCCTCTGAAAATTCACATTCAATTGAAGCTGCATTACTATTTGATGGATTTGAGGCGAGATACGACCAACTTGACCCACCATTAGTACTATATTTTGTCCTTATGAAGTTCTCTGAGGCTTTTCTATAAACAACATATATTCTATTCAAATCGCCTGAAATGCTAGGCGATACAACAGCAGAAATTTCCATGTTTGTTGGTCCAATATCATAACTTCCATCTACCTTCATTCTATAATATTTTAGGAAACTTGTTTCTTGTTCAATGATATGGTTACCAGCACCGTTGGTAAAAATATCATAATTATTACTTCCAACATTAATATTTGTTTCTTTTAAGTTCGTCCATCCAGGTGATTGTGCAATTGATACTGATGATAAAAGCATAGTTAATATAACTGAAATTTTTTTCATTGTAATTGCCCTCTTGTTTTTGCCCTGTAATTTGTATCAGGACTTATTTTAGTAAAATAGTTTTAATTGTTTTATGATAGTTGCCCACTATCATTTGAATGAAGTAAACTCCTCCGGTGAGATCTTTCCCTTCATTGTCTTTCCCATCCCATTGAATTGTGAATTCTCCGGTGGGAAGATTATCATTTAACAACAATTTAATTACTTTCCCTAAAATGTCATAAACAACAAGTTTTATATTGCTAGGTTCTTTTACACTAACTTTGAATTGAGTAGATGGATTAAATGGATTTGGATAGTTCTGTGATAAGTTAAAATTATACTGCATTTCAAGGTCATTCTGTTCAATAGATGTTACCGTATCTTGAACAAGGATGTATGAGAAATCTGGTTGTGGATAATTATTCATTGAAAGCAGGATATCTTTCTTCCCATCATTGTTCAAATCATAAATTGTTGATGGAAGGAATAAAGCTCCTGGTTGTGTTGCATCACCTATCTTTGCATAATAAATACTATAACTATGTCTATTAGGTTTACCAGTAAACTTTAGGATAAATAAATTATCTCCAATATTAATAACCAATTCCTCTTTCTCATCATTATCTATATCTACTGCTTGTAAATGATAACTAAATAATGAAACTAGATATCTTAGTTCAATTCCAGCAACTGGTATGTAACTATTATTTCCATCAGATTCATAACACCAAAAAGTTGAAATTCCATCTATAAAACTCTGCCCACCAATCCAAAATTCTGGTTTACCATTACCATCTATATCATTTGTCGATGTTTTCATATATGGGTTATAAGTAGGTATTACTCCCTGCCACACGACTGAATAATAATTAGAATCTTCAACTTCAATCACATATACATTTTGTAATAGGGTACTCACTACAAGTTCAGTTTTATTATCCATATCAAAATCGCCAATTGCAAAACCTGATGGAGAATCTCCTTCCGTTGGCATATTAAACATTGTAGTGAAATTATTAATGCCTTGTCTGAACTCGGAAATTATTATTCTTGACGGGTTGCTGGCATCCACAAAAGCACAATCGGTTAAACCATTCTTATCAAAATCACCAAAAGTTTCGTATCCAATTTGATTTGGATAATAGTAAAAGATGAAATAAAAAGAAGTTGGCAAACCACTAAGGGTATCAATTTTATAAAATTTTCCATTCAATGTATCTGTTGTTCTAAGATGTACTTCCTTAATACCATCTGAATTTACATCACCGACTCCTTGAACAAAAATACTTGTTGAATCGTATGAATATATTTTGCTAAATGTACCATTATTATTTTGTTCAAGGATATCAACCTGTCCACCAATAGGGAAAGTAATTCTTGTTCTGCCATACAATTCAATCTGACCATTTTGATTAATATCTTCAATTGGCACGGTTGCCTCGTAAGAATTAGCCAAATTCACCCTTTGCCAAAATCTAAATTTATGTGCATACAGAGTTGTGTCTATTTCCCAAACGTTTATTATGGTTGTGTCAAATTCTTCGGAGTAAGTCCGTTGGTTTGTTCCTGGGTTAAGGTTAAATACTCTTTGAGTACCATCTGTGTAAGTAAGTGTGTAACTATTTGGAGATAGTTCTTCAACTTTACCGCCTCGTTCTACAAACTTTTGCAGTTCAACTTCTTTGTTAAAAGTGTTTTGCTGCGGGTAGTTTACAGCATTAACAAGAAAAAAGAAGAATAATATTTTTGATTTCATTTTAACTTTCATAAAATCTATAACCAAATCGTTATTAAATAGGGAAAGAAATTAGTTCACTGCTTAGCTATGTAAAACCAGTTGTGTAACCAGCTATTCTGTATTTATTTTTAATTAAAAAGGCACAAGCTATGTGCCTTGTAAAAACTAATACTGTGAGAGTTAAAGAGGATTTCCAATTTTCAATCAGGTATAAATGTAATACTAGTGAGAAAATCATTCCAATTTTCTCCCAGAGAGAGAGAGAGAGAGAGAGAGAGAGAGTTAAAAACTGTGCCAGAATCATTTTCATTCCGCCACTTATTAAAAATTAAATAAAATTAATTCTGTAATAAACTTAGTTAATAAAATATTATGAATGAAATGAGAAGAGATCGCAATTTAAGTAGAAAAACTAATTTTAAATGTTAATACATAAACCCAAAATTAAGAGTAATGTAGAAACCGCTTAGAGATTCTTTATATCGCTTATAAAGTATTTCAACCCCTTCATCTAGAAATTGAGTATAGTAATACCGCATATTTAAACCGATAAGATTTTTTGTATCGAGACCAAAGTTAGCACCGAAGCCAACATATCCACCAACAGCATAATATGGTTTTGCATAAGAAAAAGCTTTGAAGAATTCTTCATTATAAGGGGTGGTTAATGCAATTGTGGGCCCAACTCCGACATTAATATATGGTCGTAGATTGTCTGTAAGTTGATTTTCAAAAAGACGAAATTGTGCACCAAAAGAAAATGGGATCTGGAAAACACGGTTCACTTTTCCCAGAGTAAAAGTCTGTCCGTAAACGTCCACATATTCAATTTCTCTTTCATCTTTTGCTTCGGAAATTGAAACATCAGCAAACAAGGTGAATTTTGTGCTAAGTTCTTTTCTAAAGAATCCGCCGAAACCGAAACCACTCTCACCGACCAATAAATCAAAACCCCAAGCATTAGGAGGAAATACTAATGGAGGTTTTGGTGGTGCAAGTTCGCCAATATCCTGTGCAAATAGCAAGGAAGAGGGGATAATTATCAATATTAAAAATATTAAACGGTGCATATTATCATTAATTTCTAGGACTAAAATAATCAACCTTTTTTCAGAATCAACAGATTTATCATTGGATTGCAAAAAACTACACTAATTGCGTAAAAATAAGATAATCGGTTATATTCTATGTGTAAATTGACAATTAAATTATTACTATTTCAACACATTAATTTGGTATAAGGCAAATAATTTTGATTCTCACGAAACAGAATATTACCAGTATTGATATCGACAATGTAATCGATGAGACGCTAAAAGCAGGTAAAATTGGGGAGGTGCTGTTTATTGTCCCTACCAAAAGGAAGATACGTTATCTTACACGTGAACTTATCTCGCTCAGTCCGGGGAAATCCGTTTCAGGTTTAAAGATAGAAACAATTGGTTCCTTTGCAGAAAATCTTCTGGAAGAGATTGATGGCAATATTAATCTGATTAGTGAAGAAGCATCAATTTTACTTTTGAGTCACAGTTTTAAAAGAATCAAACTAAATTATTTTTCCCAATACAAAAATGAAATTCCGTTTGGGACTCTTGAACGGGTAAAAAATGTGATAGCAGAATATAAGCGTCATGGAATAACTCCCGAAAGATTGAAAAACGAATCAGAAAATTTATCTGGTGGTGATAAACTGAAAGCCCTGGATATTGCTGGAGTATTTGATGATTATCGGGATTCGTTACTCAAAAATAATTATAAAGAAACCGGTGATATCTATTCCAACCTGATTAAAAATGAGAAAAGAATTTTCGACGAAGCTTTTAAATTTCTTTATCCCGATTCTCAATTTGTTATTATTAATGGGTTTGATGAATTCACAGCACCAGAGATTGAAATAATTAATCTTGCATCGGAAATAAGTGATATACAACTATTTGTTTTGTTCGATTACTACAAGTATAACCCATTGATTTTTTCACATTTGAATCTCTGCCATGATCGTCTGATAGAAAACGGCTTTAGAGAAATTAAAGATGACTCAATCGCTACTCAGAATCGATTTCTGAATATTGTAAGAGAAAATCTTTCTGCAAAAACTTTAGAAAAAAAAGTAAAATATTTTAAGGATTCAATCACACAAATTAATGCGTCAAGCAGGGAAGAAGAAGTTGACCTGATCGCAAAAGAAATTAAGAAACTTTTGTTGTCAGAAAAAGTTGAACCAGAGAGAATATGTATCGTTTTTAACCTGATAGGTAACTACTCAACTTTAATCCGTGACAGGTTTAATGTTTATGGAATTCCATTCAACCTCACGGACAGGTTTTCGTTGAGCACGTCACCCCCGATAAAAGCACTGCTTGGTTTACTCGAGATTATTGAAAACGATTACTACTATAAAAATATTTTTCGTGCATTCAGTGGCAGCTTTTTGAATTCGATGGGAATCGAGATTTCCGATTTGTTAAAAACATCTGTCGAACTGAAAATTGTATCAGGTTATGAAAATTGGCTAAATAAAATAACTAGTGCAATCAATGAACTAAGTTTGCCTGATATAGAAGAAAATAATATTCAACAAAAACTTAGATCATACAAAAAAGCAAAATCGAGCCTGGAAAAAATCAACTCCCAACTTAAACCATTCACAGCAAGACTTTCACCCGATGAATTTAAAAAGAATTTATTAGAATTGATTTTCAAGCTAAACCTGCCGAATGTTTTACTCGAAGCACCAGCCGAAATTGTTGAAAATGATGCAATTGGTTTTAATTCGTTTATTAAAATGTTAGAGGAAGTTACAAATCTAAATATACTTGAGCATGGAGTCGATGAAAAGTTTTCACTTCATTATTATCTCAATCAATTGAGAACTACCTCTGCTTTTACCAGATATAACATACCTGAAAAACCAGGGTACGGTGTTCAGATAACAACATTGAATGAAATTCGCGGATTAAATTTTGACTATTTGTTTATCGGTGGATTGAATGATGGTGATTTTCCAACAAGATTCACCCCGGAAGTATTTTTCTCCGGGTCCTTTGCAAAAGAAGAAATCCGGCATCAGGTTGAACAAAGATATTTATTTTATCAATCTCTATGCACCTGGAACAAAAAACTATACTTGTCATTTCCGCAAATGGATGATAGAAGGGAATTGGTTCAATCAAGTTTTCTCAAGGATTTCAACTCAATTTTTGAAACAGACGAAATTTCTAATGCTAATTTTAAAGACAATGTTTATTCAAATGAAGAGCTGTTTGAATTACTGGGTAGAATTTCTGCTGAACAAAGAAATGTGATTAATATTCCAAAGGAATTAAATGTTAATATTGATTCAATAAACCGCTCCATTGAAATTGATAAAAGAAGAATCGAAGAACCATTCGGTGAATTTGAGTTTAGTGGATTTATTTCAAAAGATATTTCTGATGAGTTAAAAGATAAATTGAATAAAATCTCTGAGGGGGAATTTTCTGCTACGCAACTGGAGAATTATGCAAAATGTCCATACAAATATTTTGCGGAGAATGTACTTAAACTTGAAACTATTGAGGAACCCGCTGAAGAATTAGAAGCGTTTGAATATGGAAGCCTTATTCATTCAATTCTGTTTGAATTTTATACCAAGCTGAAGGAAAAGAAAATTATTCTTGCTAATTGTGATGATTCAGTTTTTAAGATAGCTGAAAGTCTTCTATCTAAAATTGCGGAAAGAAGATTCGATGAATTAAAATTAAATCCTGAATATTCTTTTTATGAAAGAGAAAAACTTTTGGCTATTAACGGAAGAAGAAGTCAATCTCTGCTTTATAAATTTCTGGAAGAAGAAAGAAAAAGCGATAGTGGCTATATCCCTGAATTTTTTGAATTGAGTTTTGGCAAAGTTAACCATCAGAAAAAATTCTCTCAACAATATGCAGAAAGTGTAACCGCAGGAAAAGTTAAACTTAAAGGAAAGATTGACAGGATTGATATCAATAAGAGCAGGATAAAACATTTAAAGGTGATTGACTACAAACTTGGAGGAACAAAACCATCATCCGAAGATCTCATCCTCGGGATTTCGTCTTCAATTACCGCTTTATCTATTTGCTGCGAAAGAATTAATAAAGAAAGAACTTGAACAAGAACACAAACCTGCAGGTGCAGAGATATTCTCGCTGAAATATGATGAAAAAGACTTTGGCAGGAAAAGTATTAGCCTAAAACCTCGAAGGAAGAAAGTTGAAAACCCCGAAGAAGAAATTTCCGGAGCAGAGGAGATGATAAAAGTATGTCTGGAAATGGTGAATAAATTTACAGAAGATATTTCTCGCGGAATATTTCATCTTTCAGAGTTAAAGAACCGCGAAACAAAAGTTTGTAGGTTCTGTGACTTTAAAAAAATCTGCAGAATTCAGGAAGTGGACTAAGTTGATATCTTAAAACCATAAAAAAAGCGAGTCACCGACTCGCCCTTACTAATACACACACATAAGTAGGACAAGTCGCGACTTGTCCCTACAGTTAAATTATTTCATCAAAACCATTTTCTTCGTAGAGACAAACGAACCTGCTTGTAGATTATAGAAATATATTCCACTTGGTAAGCCGGTTGCGGAAAAATCAACTTCATATCTTCCCGCTGGTTTGGTCTCATTTACTAAAGTTGCAACCTCATTTCCTAAAACATCAAAAACTTTCAGAGAGATAATACTAACTTCAGGTACGTAATAATTAATAGTGGTCGCTGGGTTAAATGGATTTGGATATGCGTTAGAAAGTAAATATTCCTGCGGAAACGGTTGATCATTTTCTGAATAAATACCAACTGGCTGATTAACAATAGTAAAGGTATCTATAATTTCTCCGTTTGGTTTTGCAGCTGTGAAATTTAGTATTTGATTGTTAATCTCGATTTTGCAATAGTGATATGCCATGGCTGTAGCGACTATATTCGGGTAACCCGGATCCGGCGAATAAAGTGGAGCACCACCACCTCCGGATGTTATATGTTGAATATTGTTCACTACTGCTCGTGCATAATAGTGGTTATGTCCAGCAAATAAAATTTGAACACCATATTGCAAGCATAAAGGTTGAATATAATTTTGAACGCTCGTATTATTTGCATGACCACCTCCGGCTGACCATCCCGGCTCGTGCAAAGAAATAAATTTCCAGGGTTTGTTTGTTGAAGCAAGATCGTTTTCAATCCAGGTTAGTTGTGCAGACCCGGGTCCATAACTTGTGTATTGATCAAGCACAACAAAGTGAGCCGGTCCAAAATCAAACGACCAGTAACGTCCATCAACGAAAGGATAAGGAAAATATTTTTTGTATAGAACCCCTGACCCTTCATGATTTCCTATACAAGATTGATAGGGAACGGTTGCAAGCATTTCCTGAATATTTGTATAAGTGGGATCAAAAAATTGGCTATCCCAATATGACTCGACATCACCATTGGAAACAAAATCACCACCAAAGATGACAAATGACTGAAGATCAGGTTCATTATTATATGCAGATATCATTGCCGCTGCTACCTGATCGTGGGCACCCGGGTTTGATCTTGTATCTCCATACGCAAAAAAATCTAAATTTGTTGCGTTTGAATCCGGTGCTGAACGAAATGTTGAGCTATGAATTTCTTGATTTACTAAAACGCGGTAATAATATTTTGTGAAGGGGGCTAAATCTGTGATAGTATAAGTATGCTGATGGTCAGATCCATTCTCAAATGTTTGAGTACTTCCAAGATTGTATAAAGTATCAGTTCCCCAATCTATCTGGCAAGTGTCTGTTGAATACGTTTGCCAGAGAACCTGCATTTCATTTTCATTTCCATTAAAAATAAGATAAGGACCTTTCCGCATCAGTTGAGGATAAGTCAGGGTTGATATCATAAAAAAGAGAAACAGAGACACTGAAAAAGTAAAATTCATTTTGGTCATAATTTTCTCATCTGATAATTGAAAAAATACTATTCTCTAAATATTGAGCTAACATAGTGAAAAAAACAAATATATGTTGATGAAGGTTCAGCGTTTGCAGATGAATAAATCATTATTCATAAAAATCAGAGAAAAATAACCTTACAGAAGATTTGAACATTCGATTGTTAAAACTGGAATTACAATCGAAAATAATAATAATTCACTTCCAATTTTCTTCAGAATTATTATTTAGTTTAAAACGTATGAAAATTTTAATTCTCGAAGACGAAAAAGAATTAGCGAGCTCTGTTGCGACTTTTATTAGACAGGATGGATACATCTGTGATATAAGCAATAATTTTGCAGATGCGGAAGACAAAATAAATTTAAATGAATATGATTGCGTTATTGTAGATATTATGCTTCCGGATGGTTCAGGCCTTGATATCATAAAATTAATTAAGAAAATACAACCTACATGCGGGGTTATTGTCGTTTCTGCAAAAAATTCTTTAGATGATAAAATAACCGGATTAAATCTTGGTGCTGATGATTATATAACAAAACCTTTTCATCTTTCAGAACTTAACGCAAGGATTAAATCAGTTGTTCGCAGAAGAAACTTTGAAGGAAAAAACCAGATCATCATTAATGAATTAAAAATTGATGTCGACAAAAGGGAAGTCGAAGTTTTAAATAAAAAAATAGACCTCACAAGAAAAGAATTTGATATTCTTCTTTTCTTTATCAGCAACAAGAAAAGAGTTATCACCAAGGAGGCAATAACAGAGCACATCTGGGGTGATGACTCAAATACATTCGATAATTTAGATTTTGTTTATACTCACATAAAAAATCTTCGCAAAAAGATGTCTGAAGCAGGAGCAAAAGATTATATTAATTCTGTTTACGGTGTGGGATACAAATTTTCTTCCTGATGAAACTTATTAATAAAATATCCCGTTACTACCTGATTAACTCCGTCGCTCTGTTTATCATCGCATTTGCGGGAATTTATTTTACATTAAACTGGATCATTACAGATGATATTGATGAGCAGCTTAGAATTAAAAATGAGGAAAGCAAAAAAAGATTTTACACCGGAGAGCTTGTTGACGACCCACCATATATTGAGGTTAAAAAAGTTAAAAATGTATTAAAATCACCTGATGATGTAACCGATACATTAATTTATTTAAGCAGTGAAAAAGAGAAAGAACCTTTTCATCAGATAATTTCATTTGTTCAAAAAGATGGCAATAATTATAAGCTGGTTGTAAGAACATCACTGATTGAAAAGGAAGACTTGTTTTACACCTTGCTAATTATTTTCAGTATTACCTTTGCGGCATTTGTAATACCTCTGTTTTTTATTAATCGAAAAACAACCAAAGATATATTTGTCCCGTTTTACGAAAATCTTAATCGACTTAAAAATTATTCAGTTAAAGCTGATTCTCCTTTAAATCTGAGTGATTCAAAAATAGAAGAATTCAGTGAGTTGAATTCTGCACTTTATTCACTTTCCGAAAAAGCTGCAAAAGAATATAAAGCTTTGGAAGAATTCTCAGAGGACCTGAGTCATGAACTTCAAACTCTTGTTGCAGTAATTAAAAGCAAGTTTGAGTTGCTTCTTCAGAAGGTCGATTTGGATGAAGAAAGTGCAAACAATCTTCAGAGCGCATATCATAGCTTGAATAAACTTGATAAACTTAACAGATCTTTAATTTTACTCGCGAAATTAGAGAGCAAAGATTTATTTGAATCAGAAAGCATTCAGCTAAAGGATATAATCAATAAGGTGGTAGATAACTATCGTGATATTGCAGAAACAAAAAATCTTAAAATATTTACTGATATAAATTGGAACCTGACGATAAAGTGCAACGCAGCTCTGATTGAAACAGTAATTAACAATCTCATTTCTAATTCAATAAAGCACAACATTGAGAATGGGAATATCGATATTAAACTTTCAGGAAATACTCTGGAAGCACAAAACACCGGAGTGCCTTTTACAGGCAATTCTGAAGAATTCTTCCGTCGGTTCAATAAAGCTTCCAAAAAATCTGATTCGACTGGATTGGGTTTAGCAATAGTCAAAAAGATTTGTGATCTGTACAATTACAAAATAGAATATTTTTATGATCACGAATACCACAAGATTAAAATTTATTTTCAATAAAATTATCTATTAGAATGATTAAACGAATAACAATTTTTATTTTATTATTCTCCGGAATTTCATCAGCACAATATTCATTAGAATATTATTTGAAACAGGGAATTAATAATGCGCCGACTTTAGCTGAATTTAAGAATCTAAAAAATATTAACGATATTCAGAGTGAGTTAAATTCAGCTGAAAATTCAGCTTTTAAAGTTTTTCTTTCTGCCGATTATCTGTTTGCACCTTATTTCAATAATAACGGACAACTGATATCCACCAATCCAGATGCAAACGCGATCGGCTACGATGTTGGTATCACAAACGGCGGCTTATATTCAGCACAGTTAAATGTTGAAAAAAATATTTTGAATGGTGGATTACTTTATGCTCTGCAAAATCAAAATAAATTACAGGCAGAGCAATTTGGTTACAGCTATGATCTCGAAAAGCATAACCTCGAAAAGCAGATAACCGATCAGTATTTAGTTTCTTACAAGTCTTTGCTGCTTTATGAACTTTCGAAGGATATTGTCTCTAATCTATCTGAACATTTAAAGATCGCTTCAGATTTGGTTGAGCAAGGATATATGAAAGCTCAGAATTATCTTTTATTAAAAATTGAACTGCAAAACGAGCAAATAAATTTAAACGAAGCGTATCAAAACTATAAAAATGATCTCACTCAACTAAATACAATCTGTGGAGTTAAGGATACAAATTTTGTAACGCTCAGTCAGGTTGAACTAAGTTTGACATTATCAAAAAGCAGTTCCGATTTCTATAAAAAATATGAGCTTGACAGTCTTGCAACAGTTAATCAGCAATCTTTATTTGAAACGAAATACCTTCCTCAACTAAAGTTGTTCGCGAACACAGGGTTGAACGCAGTTGAAACAAATGGAATTGAGAGAAAGTTTGGAATGAGTGCCGGTTTAAATTTTTCGCTTCCAATTTTTGATGGCGGACAAAGGAGTTTAACTCAGCAGCAAAGTCAAATCACACAGAAAACAATAAGCGATTACAGAAAATATTTCGAAGTGAATCTTGAAATGATAATAAGTAATACTTTATCAAGGATTACATCCTTAAAGAAAAATCTTGATGATCTGAATGCGCAGATAACTGAATATCAAAAGTTGATGGATATTTCTATAAATGGGTTGCAGAAGGGGGATATATCAATGATTGAGTATTTAGCATTGCTCAAAAATTTTATTGACTTGCGAAAGAATAAAATTGAGAAACGGGTTGAATATCAAATGGAAATAAACAATTATAATTACTGGAACTGGTAAGATGAAGAAAAATTATAAAACTATTTTAAAAAACTTCATAAATCATTTGGGCTATCTGTTTTTAATTTTGTTTATCTCCTGTTCGTCAAATAATAAAAATGCGGATTCACCCTTAGAACTGGGGACGCCAGTTAAAATTACAAATCCTTCCAGAACTGATTTGACAGAGTCTATAAACCTTAATGCAAACACAACATTCCTGAATAAAGAAACTGTTCGGTCTACATTCCAGGGTTTCATTGAAAAGGTTTATAAAAACATAGGCGATGATGTGAATATTGGTGATTCTCTTTTTCTCATCAGGACTAAAGAATCTGCAGCCAGTGACAGTCTTCAAATTAAGATCAATAATAAAATTTTTAAAGGAACAGTTACAGTAAAAGCTCAGGCAAACGGAGTATTAACTTTATTAGGTTATAACAAAGGTGATTATGTTACTGAGGGTGAACAGCTTGCAATTATTTCAAATCCATCTTCACTGCGTATTAACTTAAGCGTACCGTATCAGTACGTGCAGAAAATTAATCACAATTCAGTTTGTACGGTTCTTTTACCAAATGGAAAATCTGTAAAGGCTGCCATTCAAAAAGTGCTTCCAAGTGTTGACCCGACTTCACAAACACAGACTTTTATTCTTAAGCTTGGTGAGAGAGACATTCTACCTGAGAATCTAAATGTAAATGTGAATATTCCTTTAAGCTATGTCAAAGACGCTCTAACTCTTCCTAAAAGTGCAATATTAAGTAACGAAACTCTAGAAATATTTTGGATAATGAAACTTATAAATGATTCGACAGCAGTGCGCGTTGATATTCAAAAAGGAATTGAGAACGATAGTCTGATCCAGATTTTAAAACCTCAATTCAATCTTAATGACAGAATTATTTTTGATGGAGCTTATGGCTTGCCGGATACAGCAAATGTGGTGATTGGAAAATAGAAATATGCAAACAAATAATTGAACTCATCCCCTTGCCCCTTCTCTTAAAAAGAGAAGGGGAACAAAAGGACAATAAATATTCATGAGTTTAAACCGAAAAAGCCAATTAGTGCAAGTTGCCAAAAAAGTTTGTAGAGATTTGAGAAAAAACCAAACTGAAGCGGAAAAACTATTTTGGGAGGTTGTTCGTGATAGAAAGTTTAACGGGAAAAAGTTTTATAGACAATATCCAATTTTCCATGATATAAGTGGAAGAGAAACTTTTTTCGTCGCTGATTTTTATTGTTATACTGAAAAGCTTGTTATTGAAATTGATGGGAACATACATCAATACAAATTAAAAGAAGATAATCTAAGGACAGAAATAATTAACCAGCTGGGAATTAAAGTCATAAGGTTTAAAAACAAAGAAATAATTAGTGACATTGAAAAAGTTTTAAAGGAAATAGAAGAATATTTTTATAAATAATAATAGAGTGACTTATTAACAAATGTTTTCAAAAAGGATTATGAGATTTAAAAGTCCCTCTCTTTTTAAGAGAGGGATTTAGGGTGAGTTAGTAATAATCAAATAAAAATAAAGTATACATGAACAATTACTATCTAAAATATAAAAGCCCCATAGCTGCAATTCTTTTTCTAATTCTTTTGGGGGGAGTCTATTCTCTTTTGAACATCAAATCAGGATTATTCCCGGACATTACATTCCCTAAAATAAAAATCATAGCAGATAACGGTGAACAGCCTGCTGATAAAATGATGGTCACTGTAACTATTCCAATGGAAAATGCTATTAAGCGAGTAGAAGATCTGCAAATGGTTAGAAGTATTACTAGCCGGGGAAGTTGTGAAATATCTGCTTTCCTCAATTGGGGTTCCGATGTTGATTTGGGTAAGCAAAGAATTGAAGCACAGATTAACGCTATAAAACAAGTTCTGCCACCGGATATTAATATTACTATAGAAAAAATGAATCCTTCTATTCTTCCTGTAATGGGATTTTCGCTTCAGGGAAATGGATTAAATCAAATTGAAATGCGAAAAATTGCTGAGTTCACAATTAAACCTATTCTCGCAAGAGTTGAAGGTGTTTCAGATGTAGCTGTTATTGGTGGTAAAGTTAAAGAGTATCATATAATTCTTGATCCGATAAAGATTAGCAATCTCGGAATTACTCCTGCTATGATTTCTCAAGTTCTATCTGAATCAAATTTTATTACCTCAAATGGTCTAACCTCAGATTATAATCGTCTTTATTTAACTTTAACGGACGCTGCAATCGATGAGAAGTCCGAACTTGAAAATACTCTTATAATTAATTCTCCCAAAAGTAAAGTTCATCTGAAAGATATAGGAAAAATCGAGATAGCAGAAAGAAGAGATTTTGTAAAAATAAATGCGGATGGTAAAGATGTCCCTCTTATCGCAATAGTTAAACAGCCAACAGCAAATTTAATTGATGTGACAGACGGAGTTAAAGCTCAGTTAGACGAAGTTCAAAAAGTGCTTCCCAAAGGAGTGGAGCTGAGCATGTATTATAATCAGGCAGATTTTGTTGGCAACTCAATTAGTAGTCTTAAAGATGTTTTGTGGATTGGATTATTGCTTGCGATTTTTATTACAGTTTTATTCCTACGTTCCTTTAAAGCAAGTTCAGTTATTCTTATTACGATTCCTATCACACTTGGTCTCACTCTGATTATACTTTTTGCTTGGAACTATACTTTTAATATAATGACCATTGGTGCAATTGCAGCTGCAATAGGTTTGATAATAGATGATGCGATTGTTGTTGTGGAGCAAATTCATCGTACTCATGAAGAAAATCCTGATGAAAATAGCTATCATCTTGTTACCAGAGCTGTAAAGTTTTTACTTCCCGCAATGATTGGTTCGTCACTTAGCACTATTGTAATCTTTCTCCCGTTTATTTTAATGGGTGGGGTAGCAGGTGCATATTTTAAGGTGATGACTGATACGATGATTATTACTTTAGTCTGTTCGTTCTTTGTTACCTGGATTGGTTTGCCTGTAATTTATATTTTATTTTCAGTTGAAAAGCATTCAATAAAAAAATCACTTAAAAATGTAAAATCACTACATTTCATTAATTTCTGTATTAGAAAACCGTACCTGGCTGGTAGTTTCGTTTTAGTATTAATCGTCTCTGCATTTATTATTCTTCCAAAATTACCTTCAGGATTTTTACCGGATATGGATGAAGGTTCAATTGTACTTGATTACAAAAGTCCCCCCGGTTCCTCACTTGATGCTACTGATAAAATGTTAAAAGTAGTTGATAAAATTATTTCGCAAATTCCGGAAGTTGAAGGATTCTCCAGAAGAACCGGAACACAAATGGGATTTTTTATTACTGAAGCAAACAATGGTGATTATTTAATACAATTGAAAAAGCAGAGATCAAGAACCACCGATGAAGTTACAAATGAAATCCGTATAAAAATAGAATCAGTTTTACCAGGACTGCAAGTTGATTTCGGACAGGTAATCGGTGATATGCTCGGCGATCTTATGGCTTCTGTTCAACCGGTGGAAGTTAAAATATTTGGTGATGATCATAAAAAGCTGGTAAGTCTTGCTGATAGTGTTGCAAAAATAGTTGAAAATATAAATGGCACTGCCGATGTATTTAACGGGATCATTATCGCTGGTCCGGAAATAAGACTCGATCCTAAAATAGCAAACCTAGCTCAATATAATTTATCTCCAAGTGATTTTCAGTTCCAGATGCAGACAAAAATTGAAGGTACAATTGTCGGATCTATCCTCGAAAAAAATCAGCTTGTGGACATCAGAATGATGGAAAATCCAAACCCTATTTCATTTAATAAATTAAAGCACGATTTTATTTTTCTGAATGACGGAAAGTTAAAACCCATTGATGAGTTTGCAGACTTAGTTGTGAGTGAAGGTGTTGCCGAAATTGATCGGGATAATTTAAAGCAAATGGTTGCAGTTACCGCAAGACTGAACAATCGTGATCTGGGAAGCACACTAAAAGAAATTCAGCAGAAAGTTCAAAGCAACATTATACTTCCGTCGGGCTATCAAATTGTTTATGGTGGAGCTTATGCAGAACAACAAAAAGCCTTTAAAGAGTTATTAAGTATTCTGATAGCAGCTGTGTTACTCGTTTTTACTGTAATTCTATTTTTATTCAGAAGCCTTAAAGTCTCGCTCGCAATCATATTCTTAGCTGTTATTGGTATGACCGGAAGCTTATTAGCTTTGTTCATCACAGGCACTCCGCTTAATGTTGGAAGCTATACAGGAATAATTATGATTGTCGGAATAATTGGTGAGAATGCAATCTTTACTTATTTACAATATCAGGAAACCCGTAAGATTATTTCGAACAAAGAAGATTCAATCGTTAGATCAGTTTCTACAAGGATACGCCCCAATTTGATGACAGCCTTAGGTGCGATTACGGCACTTTTTCCTTTAGCGTTAGGAATAGGCACCGGTGCACAAATGCATCAGCCACTGGCAATTGCAATAATTGGAGGATTTATTCTGGCTTTACCATTATTAATTTTTGTATTTCCAACCATATTGAGAATAATAGAGAAATAGAATTGACTAAAAACTTCGCTTCAACTTTTCTTCAGATTCATCTCTTATTTTTTAATAACAATTAATAAATAAAAGAGGTGTTATTATGAAATCCAATTTAATTCTGATAATTATATCAATATTTTCCTTTTCTGTTTTTGCTCAAAATATTGAAGTGCCAAAGAAAGTGCAGGATGAGTTTATGAAACTTTATCCAAAGACAACACAGGTGAAATGGAGCAAAGAAAGCAAAGATGAATTTGAAGCAGAATTTAAAGAGGCTGGTAAATCTGTATCTGTTGTTATAAATAGTGAAGGTGAATTAAAAGAAACTGAAACCAAGATTGAAATCAAAGATTTACCAAAATCAGTGGAACCATTTGTTATGAAGAATTACAAGGATTATAAAATTACCGAAGCTGCAAAAATTATCGACGCTAAAGGAGTTTTAACCTATGAAGCAGAGATAAGTAAAGGTAAAGAAAAGAAGGATTTGTTATTCGATAAAGATGGGAAATCAATCGTAAAGAAAATGGAAAAATCTGAAAGCAAAGAAAAAGAAGATGAGGATACAGAATAGGTTTTCTTCAAAAAAAATCCCACTTAGTATTATCTAAGTGGGATTGAATTAAACATCATAATAATAAATCCTGCCGATTATTTCATCAAAACCATCTTCTTTGTTGAAACGAATGAGCTGCCATCAACACCATTTGCTTTTATGGAATAGTAATAAACTCCATTTGAAAGTTTTGTCGCATCAAAGCTTATTTCGTGACTGCCAATGCTATAATCACGATTTATTAACTCGTCTACTTTTTCTCCCAAAGTATTGAATAGTTCTATACTTACATGAGAATCAACAGGCAACGAAAAATTAATCATAGTAGAAGGATTGAAAGGATTTGGATAGTTCTGAGAAAGAACAAATACCTGTGGTCCTTCAATTTCAGTTTCAACAACATTTGAATAATTAATTGAACCATCAAAATCAATCTGCCTTAATCTGTATGAGTATTTGCCCGGTTTTGAAATGACATCCGTGTATTCATAATCAGAAACCTCAGTTATTGTGCCTTTTCCTTGAATAAATTTTAGTTCCTGCCATTCTTGAACGGGCGTAGCCGAAGACGAAGCCCTTTCGATCATAAAACCTGAGTTGTTAGTTTCAGTTGCAGTAGTCCACTTTAGAAGGATACCACCCTCTGTATTCAATGCAAAGAATGCAGTAAGTTCGACTGGTACAAAATCTTCGATTGTGAAGTTGGCATTTGAAAGATCAAAGAACACATTGCCAACAGCTTCAACTTTTATTCTTGCCTGTGTAGTCGGAAGATTCGGAAGAAAAATATCTTCCGAGCCATCGTTTGATGTATTAGTTGCTAGTATTTCCGTAAAATTATTTCCACCATCAGTTGAAAGAAGAATATTCACTTCAGAAACACTCACAGGAGCTACACTTGTATTCGCAACGTCCCAGGTAACTGTATGAGTTGTGTTTCCCATCCAGGTTACATTTGTATTAGGTTGAGTTACGAGGAAAGGACCGGCGGTATTGGTCACATTAATAGCCTGCATTTGTGAATAATTAACTCCGCCGCCACCCGCACGATTATCACGCGCCGTCAATCTGAATGTTAATGTTCTTGTGTAAGTTGGAAGAATCTCACCGATAGTCTGATTATTGTTTAATATGTTTGATAACTTTGGAAAATATCTGTATGGAACAGTAACAGGATCAAATGACCGGAATATTGGTGCATTACCTGATGGTGTATTTGGAGCACCTGCAGGGCCGAGATCAAATTCTTCCCAGCAATAAGTTAATGGATCATTATCCGGATCTGTAGCGGAGCCTGTTAACATAAAAGGTGTGCTTATTGGAATTGTGAAACCACCAGCAGGAACAGTTACGCTTGGCTCGTTGTTCCCCGTATTTGTAATAACAGGACAAGAATTGCCGTTCCCATTATTTGTGTAATTAACAATTTCAACAAAGCTGATATTGTGAAAATAGGCATCACTATTGTTTTGCAGATTTTGAGGTGAACAAATTCCAGCATATGCCATAATAGTACTTCCACTTCCGGGTTCATATGCTGTTGATGCATTCCTGTTTCCACCAGCACAAGCACCAGCATTACCATTAAAAGTATGATTCCCACCATACTGATGACCCATTTCGTGAGCCACGTAATCAATATAGAAAGGATCTCCGATTGGTGCGGACAATCCCGTAACACCTCTTGCTTTAAAATTAGCCTGACAAATAACCCCCAGATAGGCAACACCACCTCCACCAGGTACCTAAAGACATGTCCGATATCGTAGTTTGCACTTCCGATTATAGCATCGAGATTGGATTGGTTTTCACCTAGCATTGTGCCGCCATTATTATTGGTGTATGGGTCGGTACTTGGATTCGTGTAAATGATTAAATCGTTGTTTGGAATTAATTCCATTCGTACCCCAACTTCATTTTCATATACACCTGTTACTCTGTTTACAGCAGTAACAACTGCCGCAAGTCCGAGTGGAACTGTACCACCATGGAATTGGGTATACTCTCCGGTTGCTGCACACGCAAGTCTGTAGGTTCTTAATTGAGAACCAATCATAACCATAGGATTTTCTTCAACTAATTGATTGATTTGTAATCCAAACTCAGAGTCGGTTCCCAGAAGTGTGCATTCAAGATTAAGCTCTTCTTCAGTCGGTAAATAATCTTTTTTGTAGTAAGAAATGTAATATCTTGTATCTCCAAGAGAATAAGGATCAATATAAATTAGTCCCTTTGTTGAAAAAATCATTGCGTGAAATCCCTGTGGTGTCATATCAAATCTTCCTCTTAGGATAGATTTATCCTCTATTCCCTGCGCAAGATAAGTTTTGATCTCGGGATACTTTAAAGCAAGTTCCTGCAGCCATTACCGGCGATTCAACCACTTTGAAGGTAGCAAATTCATTATTTGGTAGAGGAATACTCAATAGAAATTCTGAGTTCTGAACAGGTATTGAACTTTCAAAAGGCGCTTGGTGCAAAGCCATTGCTAATTCATCATAGTCAAGTTTGAGAGTACGATATTCCTGGGGAATGATATATCGTGTTCCCTGAGCATCCAATCCTGTCTCAGAAATTTCATTCCACAAGTTTGAATAATTTGTTTGTGCAAATGAGTTAAATGAAGAGATAAGAAATAATCCAAATATTAGGGTTAAGAAAGTTTTGGTAGAAAATGATAGTATCATTGTTTTTCCTCTGAAATGAATGATAAATATGATTTCAACTTCATCAAAATAGCTAAACCGACCCAGTTTTTCAATTTGCTATGAAACTTATTTTCAGATAATACATCTAACGGATAATAATTTAATTTGCGGTTAATATTTTATTCATCTCCATTATATTTGATGATATATTTTTTTTATTAAATGCGGGAATAATCATGTTAAATAAAATTCTACCCATCATTCTCATTCTTTCTGCTCTGGTCAATGCACAAAATGAATACAAACCCTGGATCAAAGGTGAAAGAGAACGTTATTCAAAACAGATTCAGCTTTCCAAAGTTATGTACCCGGGTGATTCAAAAATTGATGTAACATACTATGGCCTGGATTTGGCAATTACAGCGAACCCAAACTATCTGACAGGTAATGTTATTATTGGTGTAAAGGCAGATACAACTTCTCTAAATACTTGTTTTTTGGATTTAAGAAATTTTCTAATAGTTGATTCACTTTTGTTGAACGGAACTGCTGCAGTATACGACCATTCGAATAATAAAATTAATATTACTTTAGACCATACTTACTCGCAAGGCGAACCATTTACACTAAGAGTTTATTATCATGGTGTACCTGGATCAAGCGGATTTGGTGGGTTTTTATTTGGAACACACAGTGGTACTCCAGTAATTTCAACGTTAAGTGAGTCATACAGTGGGCCATATTGGTGGCCGCAAAAAGACACTCCCGCTGATAAAGCTGATTCCTCGGAAGTTTGGATTACAGTGGCCAATAATTTAACTCCTGTATCAAATGGTATTCTTGAAGGTATTGTTGACAATGGAAACGGAACACATACCTATCATTGGAAAGAAAAATATGCAATAGCTGCTTATCTGATTTCTCTAGCAATAAGTAACTATACTCAGTACGACACTTACTATAATTACAGTCCAACAGATTCTATGGTTATAACCCACTTTATCTACCCTGAAAATTTTAATTACGTTAAACCTTATGCTGATGCTACAGCCGGAATGATTGAAGTTTTCAGTAATAGATTTGGGCAATATCCCGTTTTTGGAAGAAAGATATGGTCACGCTGAATTTAGCTGGGGTGGTTCAATGGAACATCAAACCTGTACATCGATGGGTTTCTGGGGCACTGGTGTTGTCTCACATGAGCTAGCTCACCAATGGTATGGTGATATGATTACCTGTAAAGACTGGCATCATATCTGGCTAAATGAAGGATTTGCAACCTATGCGGAAGCGGTTTATTTAGAAGCAATAAATGGTCAATCAGCTTATAATTCACAAATTCAATCTGAGATGAATTCTGCAAGAGGTGCTGTCGGAACAATTTGGGTTCAGGATATTACTAATGAAAACCAGATTTTTAATGGTGCGCGTTCTTATGCAAAAGGAGCTTGTGTTCTTCATATGTTGAGAGGAATTGTTGGTGACTCTACTATTTTTGATATTTTGCGTGCATATTCCGATGATCCTGATCTAAAGTATAATGCTGCAACAACGGAAGATTTCCAGGCAGTAGCTGAGAGCGTTTCCGGACAGGGTCTAGATTATTTCTTCCAGGAATGGATTTATGGTGAGAATGAACCGACTTACACTATTGGGTGGAATAGTTCCTTAGTGAGCGGCGATATTTATAATATGATAATAAATATTTATCAGGCTGTGAATACTAATCCATCATACTTTACTATGCCGGTTCAAATTAAAATAAACACTTCATTGGGTGATACAACTGTAACACTTTTTAATGATGCGCAAACTCAAAACTTTCAGTTTCAGATAATTGGTGAACCTCAGTCAATAGTATTCGATCCCGGTAACTGGATATTAAAAAACAGCACCTCTGTTACAGAAGTTGATGATTTTAATCAGCCGTTGAGTTTTAGTTTAGATCAGAACTATCCAAATCCATTCAATCCATCAACGACGATTGAATATTCGATTCCTCAAAACAGTTTGGTTACTTTAAAGGTATACGATGTTTTAGGAAGAGAAGTTGCTACATTAGTCAACGAACAGAATGAAGCTGGTAAACACACCGTAGAGTTTGATGCAAGTAATTTGAACAGTGGAGTTTATTTCTATAAAATAGAAAGTGGAAACTTTATTGAAACAAAGAAGATGATTTTAGTTAAGTAATTTGCATGTCTCTAATGTGTTATAATTTAAGGCGGTCATCTGATCGCCTTTTTTTTATCATTGCTTTGAATTCTATACATTATTGTTGATCAGGAACCACAAGCACCGGTTCGTCAAAATCTTTTAGATTCAAAATTCTCTTAATTTCTTTATGGTCTTGGTTTTCTGCATTCTTAATTTGAAAATACATATCAGAAATATAAGATGAGATATTTGACTCATTTTTCAAATCGGTTCTAATACTCTCAATATCAACCAAAACATTTGCAAGGTGTTTATCAATGTTATTTATATAAGAATCTATCTCTTTACTTTGCTCGTTTAGAGTATTTATGCTAATGCTTGCAATATCGTCATTAGCCCCATCTATATTTTGTTGAATCTTGTTTAGTTGGTCTTCAAGAAAGTCTTTATCAAAGGCAGGCTCTCTTAAAAGTGAATATAATACTTTCGTTAATTCAGAAGAATGATTCAGGTTTATTGTAAGTAATGCTGAATAATACTTTATCAGATTATTATCAGGTGTTTGTGGTATTACATTTGATCCCATTATTACATTCAAGAAGAATGCAATAACTAAAATATTTATTGCCTTCATTTTGTAGCTCCTTAATTTATTCTTAATTCTTATAAAATAATTCATTTAATTGCTGATCACATTTTCGGTACTGTTTTCAATCAGTAAACAACATTTTGATGAAATTAAATCGTGACACTTACAAGAAAAATTTAACACCTCATTATTATTGAAAAAATAGTTACTTATTTTTTATAAATATTAAGACGAATTGCACCATGTAAAGTTCTAACCTGTAATATGATACATTGTATTTTACACTCTAATCAAGTTCTTTTTGAATAAACGAAGAATATTTTAATCAGTCCAAACAATAATTATTTAATCTTGACATACAGGTAATCAATACTTATTTTTGACCAGCCACAGTTACAACAAATCGTAACGGTGGCAATTTTTTTTATCAAATCAAAAGGCTGGATATGGCAGACGGAAACTTTGTTTATCTCACGAGAGAAAGAATTGTTGAGATAGAAAAAGAACTAAAAGAATTGAAAACTAACGGTAGAAAGCAAATGGCTGAAAAAATTGCTGAAGCCCGTGCACACGGAGATCTTTCGGAGAACGCTGAATACGATGCTGCTAAAGAAGAACAGGGTCTGTTTGAACTTAAAATTGCAAAGATGGAAAATGTCCTTTCACGTGCCCGAGTTGTTGATACTTCTCAATTTGAAGCTGGAAAAGTTCATATCCTTTCGAAAGTCAAAATTCAAAACCTGAAGAACAAAAAAGTCTTTGATTACCTTCTTGTTTCTCCTGAAGAAGCAGATTTCCAGGAAGGAAAAATCTCGATCACATCCCCGGTAGGAAAAGGTTTGCTCGGAACCCAAGTGGGCGAAAAAGTTAAAATACAGGCTCCGGCTGGTATTCTTGATTATGAAATCCTGGAAGTTAGTTAAACAACTTTCAATTAATTTTATAGATATAGATAGAAGATGATTAGACTTCGCTTAAGTTTGTGAATGTAAATCATCCCCATTCAAATGACAAAAACTATTGAACAAACAGCTCTTAAGTTTATAGATGAAAATCATCTTATTAAAAAAGGTGATAAAATTCTTGTTGCATTGAGTGGTGGAGCTGATTCGATTTTCCTTCTTCATTTTTTGCTGAAATTTAAAAAAAATTTAAAATTGATGTAACCGCATTACATCTGAATCATAAATTGAGAGGCAGATTTGCTTCGGCTGACGAAAAATATTGTGCGGAGTTCTGTGCAAAAATCAAAACTAAACTAATTCGTGTCTCGAAAGATGTGAAATCTTATGCAAAACGGATGAAATTATCTATCGAAGAAGCGGGTAGGGAATTACGATACAACGAACTGAACAAAGCTGCAGAAAAAATGGAATACTCAAAAATTGCAACCGCTCACAATTCAAGTGATAATGTTGAGACAATTCTCTTAAACTTTATTAAAGGATCTGGTTTAAACGGTTTAGCAGGTATTCCAGTGAGTAGAGAGAACATCATTCGACCAATTCTTTGTTTAAGTTCCGATGAAATTAGAATGTATTTAAAACAAAATAAAATTTCTTACCGGGTTGATAAAAGCAATCTTGATTCTGATTACGAAAGAAACTTTTTAAGGAATGAAATAATTCCAAAACTGAAACAACGGTTAAATCCTCGACTGGAAGAAAAAATCAATAACACAGCAAAAATTGTTTCAGATATTAATTCTTATTTAGACAATGAAATTGAGTCTCTCAAAAAAAATGTTTTGAAGTTTAATGGGAAAGAACTCAGGATCGAATTAAAGCAATTTTTAAAACTCAATAATAGTTTTCAAAAAATATTTTTGAAAAAAGTGCTCGAGAAAAATTTCGATATTGATATCTCCTCAGAAAACATTTTCGCATTGATTGATTTGTTGAATTTACAAGCAGGGAAATCAGTTCAACTTAAGGAAGATATAGTTGCGACGAGGGAGAGAACGGAAATCATTGTAAGCAAAAAATCGTCTTCAAGAATTCAAAAAAACAATTTTAAAATAAAAATTGGTCAGAAAGTTAGAGCCTGGAAAAAAAGTATTTCTATCAAAGAAGTGAATCGAAAATTGTTTAAGTTCACCGATGATAAATCGGTTGAATTCATCTCGGGAGATGGATTAAAAAATATTTTTGAAATCAGGAGATGGAAAGCAGGAGATAAATTCCAGCCAATCGGGATGAAGGGAACGAAAAAGATTTCTGATTTTCTAGCAGATGAGAAAACATCTTCAGTTGACAAAAAAAATAATCTTGTCCTTTTGAATGAAGATAAAATTGTATGGGTAATTGGTTTGCGTATTGATGAGCGATTTAAAGTTACTTCAGAAACAAAAAAGATTTTAAAATTATCTACAACTACTAAATGAACTCACCTGAAAAGTTAATCATTGGTTCGGACGAATTTGTCCCATTGCTTTCTGAAGAAAAAATTCAAAATAGGATAAAGGAACTTGCCGAACAGATTTCTTTAGAATATAAATCGACTGTGCCTGTCGTCATAGGGGTATTGAATGGTTCATTTCTTTTCATGTCAGATCTGATTAGATATATGAAGATAAATTGTGAAGTTGATTTCTTCAAACTTTCAAGCTACGGTGATGCAAAAATATCTTCCGGAAATGTAACCTTGCTGAAAGAACTCAATTGTGAGGTGAATGACAGAGATATTATCATAGTTGAAGATATAGTTGATACCGGACTTTCAATTAAATACATCGAAGAACTTTTTTCCGAAAAAAGTCCTAACAGCATGAAGGTTGTAACCTTGTTGGTGAAGCCCGAAAGCCTTAAATATGATGTTAAAATTGATTATATTGGTTTCAAAATTCCCGATAAATTTGTCATTGGTTATGGCTTGGATTATGAGCAGAAGTATCGAAATTTGAGAGGAATTTACGTTTTAAATGAAAAAGGAGATTAAATTTTTTAATGAATATTGATTTTAGAAAATTTTTGATGGCAGAAAATAATAGCGAGAAGAAACCTTCAAAAAATCCTAAAGGATCGGGTCCGAATAAACCTGATGATAATTTTGATTGGTCAAAAATTCTCAGGATGGTTTTTGGATGGGGTGCCGTTATTGTTGCTGCAATAATTGTTATGCAGGTTTTCAGAACCAGTCAGGAAAACTATGTTGAAATTCCATTCGCAGAATATAGAAAGCTAATTAATGAATCCGATAAAATAAAAGATGCAACGATCACTAAGTCTGATATCAACGATTATTATTTTAGAGCAGATTTAACTGCTGAAACTTCGATTAATATAAAAGGTACTGCGACAAAAGTAAAAGCAATTTCTGTTTATATACCTGAACCTATAATTAAAGAAGAAGAAACATTATGGAAAGAAAAAGGAATCAATTATTCCTTTGATAAACAATCCAACGAGTGGCTGAATATTCTCCTCGGATTTTTACCCTGGATCTTAATTATAGCTGTCTGGATAATTATTATGAGAAGAATGCAGGGTCAGAGTGGTGGATCGAGAGGCATTTTTTCATTCGGAAAAAGTAAAGCAAAATTAATTAGTCAATCAGGTCACCGCGTAACATTTCGTGATGTTGCTGGCGCAGACGAAGCAAAAGCTGAACTTCAGGAAATAATTGAATTTTTAAAAGAGCCATCAAAATTTCAGAAGCTTGGCGGTAAAATTCCGCGTGGTGTACTTCTATTAGGACCTCCGGGAACTGGTAAAACGCTTCTCGCACGCGCTGTGGCTGGTGAAGCAGGTGTCCCATTCTTTTCAATAAGCGGTGCTGATTTTGTTGAAATGTTTGTTGGTGTTGGTGCTAGTCGTGTTAGAGATCTTTTTGATCAGGGAAAGAAAAATGCGCCTTGTATTATTTTTATTGACGAGATCGATGCAGTGGGAAGACATCGGGGTGCAGGTCTTGGCGGCGGACACGATGAAAGGGAACAGACTTTAAATCAGCTATTGGTTGAGATGGATGGTTTCGAACAAAACAGTGGCGTGATAATTATCGCAGCTACCAATCGACCGGATGTTTTGGATCCTGCATTCTTAAGACCAGGAAGATTTGATCGTCAGGTTGTTGTTGACAGACCTGATGTGAAAGGTAGAGAAGGAATATTAAAAGTTCATACGCGTACTATTCCTCTTGAGGAAAAAGTAGATTTAGAAGTTCTTGCTAAAGGAACTCCTGGACTGGCAGGTGCTGAACTCGCAAATCTAGTAAATGAAGCAGCACTCCTTGCAGCCCGCAAGAATAAGAAGAAAGTTGAGATGAATGATTTCGAAGAAGCGAAAGATAAGGTTATGATGGGTATGGAAAGAAAGAGTTTAATAATTTCAGAAGAAGAAAAGAAAACAACCGCGTATCATGAGATCGGTCACGTTCTTGTTGCCAGGATGATTCCGGAAGCCGATCCTGTTCACAAAGTTACAATTATTCCAAGAGGTCGTGCACTTGGAGTTACAAGTTATCTTCCTATAGATGAAAAACATACTTACTCAAGAGAATATCTTGAAGCAGTAATTACATACGCGCTTGGCGGAAGAGCAGCGGAAAAAATAGTTTTCGGTCATTATACAACTGGTGCGGGTAACGATATTGAGAAATCCACTAACATTGCTCGTAAGATGGTGTGTGAATGGGGTATGAGCGATAAACTTGGTCCGATGAGCTATGGTGCTAAGGAAGAAGAAATCTTTTTAGGGAGAGAAATCCAAAAGCATCGTGATTACAGTGAGAAAACCGCAATAGAAATTGATGATGAAATTCGCAGCATCATCAGTAAGGCGATGAACCATGCAGAGAAAATTTTAAGAGATAATATTGATTTGCTTCATAAATTATCTAAGGAGTTGCTCGAGCGAGAAATACTTGATTCGGATGAGATTGAAAGAATTATTAAAGGTGAGGAACTGCCACCTGTTCCGCCTGCTGTAATTCAGAAGGAAGAAGAAATTCCTGACCACGTTAAAGCTATGATGGAACAGCGCAAGAAAAAGGATGCTCCAGTAAAAGATGATGCAAATAGATAATGGCACTATTCAATACAGAGATGAATTATACCGCAAATTAATTCATCTCACTTCTCTTTCCATCCCTATCATTTATTACTTTATTACTGAAGAAACTGCTGCAATTATTCTGGGCGTAATAACTGCCGTTGCTCTTTTTATTGATTGGGGAAGATATCTTCATCCTGAAGCCGGTAAAATATTTTATAAAATTTTCGGTTTTCTTCTGCGCGAGCACGAACTTGACCATAAAAAGAAAAATCTTAATGGTGCAACTTATGTGCTGATTTCAGCGCTTATCAGTGTACTTATCTTTCCCAAGGTTATTTTTATTTCAGCTTTCTCAATTCTGATTATAAGTGATTCTGCAGCTGCTCTAATAGGGCGCAAATTCGGAAAGAGAAAATTTCTCTCCAAAAGTCTCGAGGGAACTTTAACCTTTTTCATTAGTGCATGTATTGTGATCTTATTTACCCCTAAAGTCGGCGGATTTTTTGAAGAATACTTGATCGGTTTCATTGCTGCTTTTATTGGAGCAATAGTTGAAAATGTTTCTTTCAAACTAGTGGATGATAATTTATCAATTCCGCTTTCTGTAGGATTTACAATGTGGGGTTTGTATCTGGCATTAATGCCGAACCTTGAATTAACACTTTCAAATGTGCCGAGGTAATTATGACAAAGTTTTTATTTGTTCTCATTCTATTATCGTTATTTTTATTAGTCTCCTGTGATACAAAAAAACCTGCAAAAGGATTTGAGGATGAAATAATTGTAGTAGCGGATTCAGTTGAGTACAATGAAATGCTTCCCTCACTTCAATCTGTATTTGAAAAAGAAATTTATACTCCACAACCGGAAAAATTATTTACTTTAAGAAGAATAACGGTTAATCAACTTAATAATAATAACAGATATAAAAACATTGTTATTGCTGCTCCGTTAAATTCCGGTAGTCATACTTCCGATTATATCAAAGCTATCGTCGATTCTTCTGTTGAATCAAAACTTGCTAATGATACAAATTTTATTGCTTTCAAAAATGATTTATGGGCAAAAAATCAATTGGTAGCAGTTGTTTCTGCAACAACCATGAAACAGCTGGAAGCGAAAATTGTAGATAACGCAGATAATCTCCTTTATAGTTTCCAGGAAAAATCCGATGAAAGATTGTTCGATAATCTTTACAATCCAACTTATGAAAAGAAAGATATTGAGGGAAAATTACTTAAAGATTATGGTTGGGTGATTTACGTTCAAGCAGATTTTGTTTTGGCACTGGATAAACCTGAAGATAATTTTGTCTGGCTTAGAAGATCTCCGGGAAGTGATATGGAACGCTGGATTTTTGTTCATTGGATTGACAATGCAACACCGGACTATCTTGTTGAGGATTCAATAAAAGCAATTCGCAACAGGGTAACAAAAAAGTTTTACCAAACATCTGATGATGCATCTTATGTAGTCGTAGCCGAAGATTATTTTGTTGTAAAGGAAGTAAATTTCAACGGAAGATATGCACTATTTACACAAGGCTTGTGGGAATTGAATATTAAAGGAATGGGTGGTCCATTTGTTAATTACTTTTTCTACGATGAAAAAACGAGAAGGATCTATATGATTGATGGCTCAGTTTACGCACCAAAATATTACAAGAGAAACTTAATCCAGCAGATGGATGTAACGCTTCAATCATTCCGAACAAAGTCAGAGCTGAGCAAGGAAAGAATTGATGATCTTTTAGATGCTGTTGAGAATTAATTCTTTAATACTTCCAGTAATGCTGGATGAAGCCTGAATCCCGGTAGATCTCTTAAAATTTTCTGGAGATAAATTTTAGCTTTATCAGTCCTTCCAAATTTAACTTCATAATAAGCACGATTTGAAAGCATCCTCCCAACCATATTTTCAATTGTATCGATGTAATAATTTCTGTTCGATGCGATCCTTATTTGAAAATCAGGATCTGGTGCGGGGACATATTTATCACTTTTAACTACTTTATAAGTAAGCAAATAAGGAACAAGTGTATATCCTTCAGGTAATTTAAATTCTCCTCGTTTCATTTCCTGCTCAAATAATTCGGGTGCAATAAAGTAGTCTCTCTGATCGACATTTGTTTTAATAAGGTTAGTCATAATTGATTTGTACAAAGACTCAAGTTTATTTGCATCAAATTTTTCATTTCGTTCAAACGGCTGAAGAGCAACAAGAAATTGATCAACTTCATTCTGCACACCTGCTAAAACTTCGGAATCATGATTTTTTATTTGGTTGTAATACCATGATCGTCTTAACAACTCTTTATCAATTACTGTTACATCTTTTCTATAATCTTCAACAAATTGATAATAATACGATGCAGAAATAAAGTAATCCCATTGATAACTGAAAATAATTGAATTTTCCGGGACTGTATTTAACTCTGCTTTAGTATAATCTTCAAATGTGTAGACACCACTTTGATTAACCTTTATGAAATTGAAAAATAGTTGTATCGCAATAACAATTGTTAATCCAATCAAACCATAATTTTTGGGCAGACTTTTCATTTCAAGTATTTTTAAAGCGCCAAAGGCAGCAAAAAATGCCAGCATAATGAAGGCGAGAAGGAAATAAGAATCAATATCGTGAATATCATAATTTATCGAATACAGAACCGTGAAGACAAAAGTAATCAGGATAAACAACGATAACTTTCTTGATTTGAAATAAGAGACAAATAGTCCTATGAGAATCAGAATCAATGCTACAAAAAATTCAAACGGTAGAATGCTCCAGAAATAACTAAACTGTTTACCGGCTGAGTCGAATGAAGTGAATAACCAAACCTGGTATTGTCTCCCGGTGATGTGACGATAAATTCTTTCCCAGTCGATAGGGTTTCCCCAATCTATAACCGGGTTTTGCGAAGCACGCATAGGCAGATATGAGTAAACTGCAACAAGCACAACAATAAAAAGTAAAATCATCAAAGCTAATCTTATAAAGCTTGCTGAATTGAATTTATACCTTGAAAAGTAAAGATAAGCAGTTCCCGGAAGTATCATCAAGGTTGTCAAATGATTTGTGAATCCAAGTGCAAGAACAAATGCAAAAATTAACCAGTTAGTCAGCTTATCATTTTCAAATGATTTTACGTATGCTTTCAGCAGAAAAAGAATAATCAGTGAAATTAAAAGTAGGTGCAGCGAATAAACTTCTACAGAAGTACTTTGAAACCAGAAGGTTCTACTAAATGCAAGTATAAGACCACCGAAAACGGCTGTTAGCAATTTCAGGTTTTCAGGAATTTCGATTTGTTTTTCTTCTGATAGTACTTTGTTCTTCTTTTTTTCTTTTTTCGATATTGCTTTTTCTGACGATTTCTTTTTAAATACAGATAAATTATCAAGAGAATATTTTATCAAGTAAGTAAACACCCCCACAGCTGCGCTACAGTAGATAGATGCAAGAATATTTAATTGAAAAATTTTTGTGAATGGGAGTGGAATAAGAGAAAAAATATAACCAATCATAGTGAAGAGCGGATAACCGGTCGGGTGCGCAATCCCAAGAGTTGCCTGAACTGCTGCCAGTTCCCCGGAGTCAATCTGAACTACAGAAGGTGCGAGTGTAATTAAGTAAATGATGAATACAAAAAATGCGGTTACGAGGTAAAAGTATTTTTTAGCAATATTCATAATTTATTTTTTCAGAATGATTTTTATATAACTCTCTCTATTGAATTGAAGAGCTGAATTCAGTTTTTTCTTTAGCTCTTCACTGGTCTTGGTAGTTAGCAAATGTAATAACTTATCAAATCTGTTTTCATCCAATGATAGCTTTGACGAACCAACATTGAAAACGATCTGATTGAAAATTTCTAAATTCTTAATGAAAATGTAATTATCGGCGAGTTCATTTAAAACTTTTTTATTTCTTGAATCAGTGATATGTTCTTTCAATATCAGGGAAACTGTGTTCCCGAAAGCTGACAATAGGTTTTTCGGATTTGAAAGCAGGAAATAATGAGCTACTGACTCAATATCACTTAATCCTCCGGGATTTTTTTTGAGGTCAATCAGATTTAACTCTGCAGGAAAGAATGATTGAGATTTTAACATCATCTCATTTATTCCATTTAAAATCTCTGTTTCATTTAATCTTGATAATCTTCTCTGGAATGATTTAGTAAGTTTCGTAAATAATTTTTCATTGCCGCTTAAAAACCTTGCTTTTAAAAATGATTGAAGTTCCCAGACTCTTGCACGATCGTCCAGGTAATCGGTGTATTTACTAAAATCCCAAACAAGCTGACTGCTAGCACCTTCAGGTCTTAATCTGCAGTCGACCTCAAAAGGTGAAAGTTCTTTTTTTAGATTTCCCAAAAGTGTTTGAAAATCTTTCTGGATGTTATGATATTTTCCGGAATCTTTCACCACAAAAATCAAATCTACATCAGAAGCGAATGTCATTGTCCCGGTTCCCGTACTTCCGAGAACAATTATTAAAAAATCATTCTTCCACCTTTTTCTTTTTACTGAAATCTTCCACCAAAAGCTGAATTTTTTCAGTTATAATATCCACTTAAAATACCTGATGCTGTTTGAGGATTGATTAATTTAAGTGTTAGTTGTACAGTAAGTCTGAATAGAATAGTTTTCAAACTGATTGTGTGAATATCCTCAGATAACGATTTAGTGAGAAATTCTCTGCTTAAAAAATCATCTCTTAAAATTTTATCCTCTGCAAAAAGATCAATTACAAGTTGCGAGTATTCACAGATTTGAAGAAATATCTTTAGAAAATTTTCATCAGTGAATTCATTATACCAGATGGAAGGAAAATCAGCTTGCTTAATAACGCGAACAAAATTGGAAAGGCAGAGATCAGGATCATCAGAGTTCATTAAATATTTATAAACCTTCTCTTCTATTTTACCGAAAGACTCAAGTGCTGATTTGTCAAACTTTCTGCTGATTGTGAATCCTTTTCCTTCACGAAGAAATGAAATATCGTTTGCGGCTTTTTGAGCATTAACAAATTTAATTTGACTGAAAATTTTGTTTCCGCTTTTCGATTTCTGTTTCCCCCCAACAATTGAGTTGTAGATATCTCTAACCTTATTACGATGATCTTTTACTTTTTGTTTAAACTCATTTATTGATTTGAAACCGAGATAGTGTCTCAGTTTTTCAGCTATCTCTCCATTTTCCGGAATAGTATGCGTCTGTGTGTTGTTCATAAGTTGGAGAAAATGTTCAATCCTTCTGTAAAAGTAATATGCTTCCTTTAAAATTTTAGCTTCATCTCTCGAAAGGAGCTTTGCATTGCATAATTTATCAAGCGCGTCAAATGTATTTCCCGTTTTTATCGATTCATCTTTTCCTCCATTCAGAAGCTGCAATGATTGAACAACAAACTCAACATCTCTTATCCCGCCGGGAACAATTTTTATATTTTCAGCTCCCGAACCATCTCTTTCAATTATCTTTCGTAGTTTTTTTATTTGCTCAAGTGGTGAAACGAAATGTGAGGAGGGATAAATAAACCGGTCGATATATTTTATGAATTTTAAGAAGAGTTTTTTGTCGCCACCAAGAAATCCAGCTTTGATAAGCATTTGTCTTTCCCAGTCACTTCCCCTACTTTCATAATAATCGAGATATTCCTGTAAACTTCTGCAAACAGCTGAACTTTTCCCATCAGGTCTTAATCTTAAATCAATTCTGTAAAGACTTCCGGCTTCTGTTGATGAACATTTCTCAAGAAAAAGTTTAATTGTTTCAGAGAGTATTTCACTGTAATATCTTTTTCCAATCTTCTCTTCCGAGTCATAAAAAATAATTATATCAATGTCCGAACTGTAATTGAGTTCACCTCCACCAAGCTTGCCCAATGAAATTATGCAATATGATTGTTTTACATTTTGAATTTTATATTTATTTAAAATGAACCGGTAACAGCTTTCAAATAAATTTTCAGTTAAAGTGATTGCAAGTATTGAAAGTTCTGCTGTAGTTTCAGCAACATCTGTTTGATCAAAAATATCTTTCAATCCTATCCTGAGAATTTCTCTTCTTTTCAGTGAATTCAATGCCTGAGTTTTTGAATCGAGTGAGCTGTAACGGGAAATTCTTTCTTCTACTTCTTTAGCAAAATTATTTTTATCCAGCTTTGAGTTCATAACTGAAGAATCCGTCATTCTGTAAAAAAATTCCGGATTGATGACGAGTATATCACTTAAATAATTACTGTTTGATGTAATACTTACAAGCATCTCGATGTGATGAGAGTAACGTAAACATTCACTTAGGAAAAAGTATTTATCTAACATCCCGCCGATGATTCGTAGCAAATTTGATTCTGAGGAATGTGTGAAGTAATGCTTCTTAATTTCGGATACAAAAAGATTCAACAGCTTTTCAAAATTCTCTGGAGGAAGCGAACCTGCTGAAAAGCTGGCAAGCTTGCCTATAAAATCATCTGTGAGTCTTGTTAATTGCAATGTAACTGAGCCGTTAAATTCAAATAATCAATTATTACTCAAATTTAAGGATAAATAGGATTGTTAGCACTTTAGGCAAAAGAAATCTAACGGAGCTACTATTTTTCAATCACTACCAACTCATCTGAAACATTCAAGTCATTTAATATTTTGTGAATATCTTCTACAAACTTGTCTGGTCCGCAGATATAGAATTGCCGATCAAAATTATTGACGAGCTTCTCAATTAATTCTTTATCTATTCTCTGATTATAATATTTATCAGACTTCTCGTTGGTTATAACATTTATAAAGTTTTCGCCCAGCATTTTTTCGAACTCATCTTTTAGAATTATATCCTTTTCAGTTTTATTCGAAAAAATAAGTTTATTATCATCTATCTTTTTATCCTTGTAAAGCTTCCGAAAAATAGCAATGAATGGAGTTACACCGGCTCCTCCAGCTAAAAATACTCCAGGACCCTGGTATGTAATCGAACCCCAGACATCGTAAATTATTAATTTATCTCCTGCTTTTAACTTATCAAGTTCTTTTGTAAGGCCTTCAATTTGTCTGTAAATTTTTATTGTGAATTCTAGTTCTGATTCTTCATTTAATGATGTAAAAGTAAAAGGTCCTTTCCCCAATTTTTCTTCCATTCCTTCTATTGTGACTTCTGTAGCTTGACCAGGATCAAATTTGTATCCTTCTGGTTTTTCTACTCTGATTTTTTTTACATCATGAGTAACGTATTCTGTTTTTAAAATTTTAACACTATAAGAAGTCATATAATTGTTCCTTTCTTCAATTTAAATTCCAATAAATATAAAATAAAACTTTTAGAGATAAAGGCAATTGTTTGAAGAAAAACTTGATTTTAAGTGATATTATTTTATTTTATTATTGAAAGTAAAGGTTACGCTGGATTAGTTGAAAAGATTTTCGATGAGTAAGTTCTGTTTATTATTATGAAATGAATATTAGTGATTTGTGCTAAAACTTTGGCTTAAAAATCCACAGATATCAATCCCTTCAAGACCTCATCGAATAAAAAATTCAATAAAGCGAACCACAACCAGAGGTATAATTTTTTATAATAATTTAAGGAGTTTTCAAAAATGAACAACAATCAAAAAATTATTGACGAGTTACACAAAGCTTATTGGGCAGAGATGGAAACAGTAATAAACTATCTGGCTCACGCCACAAATTTAGATGGAGTTTCTGCTCAAGAAATCAAGGAGAAACTAAATAATGAAATTAATGATGAGCTTGGGCACGCAAAAAGAATTGCTTCACGAATTAAAGAGCTTGATGGTAAAGTGCGTGGTTCAGATACATTCTCAGCAAATCAAAAAACTCTTCAGGCAATCGATGATACTACGGATGTAAAATATGTTATTGATGGAGTAATCGATGCTGAAAATGAAGCTATTAAAACTTATAAGAATATCATTAAGATTTCAGAAGGTAAGGACTTTGTGACTCAGGATCTCGCAACACAAATCCTTGCTGATGAAGAAACTCATAAAACAGTATTCGAAGGATTTAAGAAAGAGTTCGTTACAAGTGAAGTAGAATTAAATTAAAAATTCTACCGCACTTCAATTGTCATTGAAGCATTATTAATTGGGAAAGATATTTTATTACTATAGGTGATAAACTTTCCCAATTTTTATTTTATTGATTTCAATGATTGGACAATATTGCTTCAGTGAGGAAACACTTAAAAAATCTTCAAATATCCACCCAACCTATTTCACAATCCATTCTGAGTAAAATTTGTTAAATTGCATTTCAAAACGTACATAAGTATGTTAAACGCACTATAATTAAGGAGTTAGGCACTGAATGTTAAATATTGTTAAGAAAATATTTGGGGATAAGCACGAAAAAAACATTAAACTGCTCTGGCCGGTTGTTGAAGAGATTAACCAGGAATATGAGAAATTAAAACATCTTACAGATGATGAATTACGGGCAAAAACAAGGGAATTCAAAGATAAAATAAACGAATACACTGCAGAAACAAAAAAACAAATTGATGCGCTGAGAGAAAAGCTTCAAGGTGATGAAGATTTCGATAGAATTGCAGCATACGATGAACTCGATGAGTTAAATGATAAACTTGATGAAGATTATGAAGAAATTCTTGGTCAGTTATTGCCAGAAGCTTTTGCTGTTGTTAAATCAACCTGCGAAAGGCTTGTAGGTAAAAGCTGGACCATTGTTGGTAATAAAATTACCTGGGATATGATTCCGTATGATGTTCAACTTATGGGCGGAGTTGTTTTGCATCAGGGAAAGATTGCAGAGATGGCAACTGGTGAAGGTAAAACCCTTGTTGCAACACTTCCTGTTTATCTGAATGCACTCACTGGTAGAGGTGTGCATCTTGTAACCGTTAACGATTATCTTGCTGAACGTGATAGTGAGTGGATGGGTGAGATTTACAAATTCCACGGACTCACCGTTGGCTGCATACTCAACACTATGAGTCCCCAGCAAAGGAAAGAAATTTATCTGAAAGATATTACTTTCGGAACGAACAATGAATTTGGCTTTGACTATTTACGCGATAATATGGCAATTGATAAAGAAGGCCAGGTACAGCGTGGACATAATTATGTTATAGTAGATGAAGTTGACTCAGTTTTAGTTGATGAAGCAAGAACTCCGCTAATTATTTCCGGTCCGGTTGATGTTGATGATCAAAAATTTAATGAAATGAAACCGAGAATTGAACGACTGTTTAGAAAACAGAAAAATTATGTTGCTAACATTCTTCAGGAAGCGGAAAAAATTTTAGAGGAAAATGGTCCAACACCGGAAGCTGGCGTACAAATCTTCAGAGCTTACAGAGGATTACCGAAGAGCAACAAACTAGCAAAAATTTTAAGTGAGGCATCAAATAAAAAATTGATGCAGGAAACTGAACTTGAATATCTCCGTGAAAAAGCTAAGAATATGTATATCATCGATGATGAACTTTACTTTGTGATTGATGAAAAGAATAACACGATTGATTTAACCGAAAAAGGTCGCGAGGATCTTGCACAGGGAAGTGGTATGGAGAAAGATTTCTTTATTCTACCTGATCTTGGAACAGAAATAAGCAAATTTGAAAATGACTCTAGTTTGAGCGAGCAGGAGAAAATTCAGAAGAAAGATCAACTGTACTCCAAATACTCAGAAGCTAGTGAAAGAATACACACACTCCATCAGTTACTTAAAGCATATACTTTATTTGATAAAGATGACGAGTACGTTGTAACCGAAGATGGAAAAATTGCGATTGTAGATGAGTTTACCGGACGTGTTTTGCCTGGCAGAAGATACAGCGATGGACTTCACCAGGCCATTGAAGCAAAAGAAAATGTAAAAGTTCAGAGAGATTCTCAAACCCTTGCGACAATCACACTTCAAAATTATTTCAGGATGTATAACAAACTTGCAGGTATGACTGGTACTGCAGAGACAGAGGAAAATGAATTCTTCTCAATTTATAATCTGGAAGTAGTTGTAATTCCAACGCATAAACCTTGTGTTAGAGACGATACGGATGATTCTATCTTTAAAACTAAAAGAGAAAAGTATAATGCCGTAATAGAAAAAATTGAAGAGCTCAAAAAGGAAGGAAGACCCGTTCTAGTTGGAACAACATCTGTAGAAGTTTCAGAAACCATCAGCAGAATGTTGAAGAGAAAGGGTGTTCAGCATAATGTATTGAATGCAAAACAGCATCAACGGGAAGCAGAAGTTGTTGCACATGCCGGTGAAATCAGTGCAGTAACAATTGCTACAAATATGGCTGGAAGAGGAACTGATATTAAGTTAGGAAAGGGAGTAGTTGACAGAGGTGGCTTGTATATTCTTGGAACCGAAAGACATGAATCGCGCCGAATCGATCGTCAGTTGAGAGGTCGTTCAGGTAGACAGGGAGATCCCGGAACAACCAAATTTTTCCTTTCACTTGAAGATGATCTGATGAGATTATTCGGTTCAGATCGAATTTCTTCTGTAATGGAAAAAATGGGATTGAAAGAAGGTGAAGTAATTCAGCATCCTTTAATCACACGATCAGTTGAACGGGCACAGAAAAAAGTTGAAGAAAATAACTTCTCCATCAGAAAAAGATTACTTGAATATGATGATACGATGAACTCACAGAGAGAAGTCATTTATACAAAACGGAATCGTGCATTAAAAGGCGATAGACTAAAGAGTGAAATCTTTGATCTACTCGATGAATACATAGAAGATGTTGTGAAAGCACATTTTGAGAATGTTGAAGGCGATTTAATAAGAGAAGAACTAATGATGAAGCTTCTCGTTGATATTAAAATAGAACCGGATGAATTTGAAACTCTTGGTCAGGAGGGACTGAAGGAAAAACTATTTAATGCTGCAAAGGAATTCTACGGCAAAAAAGAAGAAATGCTTGGTTCAGAAATGATGGCAAGGCTTGAGCGATATGCAGTGCTAAGTGTAATCGATACGAAATGGAAAGAACATCTCCGGGAAATGGATGACCTGAAAGAGGGAATTGGACTGCGGGCGTATGGACAGAAAGATCCACTGGTTGAATATAAAGGTGAATCCTTTAAACTTTTTGTTACACTTCTTGAACAGATCAGAGATGATGTTGTTTCATTCACCTTCAAATTTTTCCCGCATGCTCCTGGTGAAGTTCAACAGCAGAGAAGACAACCTGTTACCAGGATGACAGAAAGCAAACAAGTGACAACCAATATTGGTCTTCAAGCTCCAAGACAGGGTTCACCGCAAGTAGCAGGAAAAATGCAGCCGGTTCAGGTAGCTGAAAAGGTAGGAAGAAACGATCCATGTCCTTGCGGTAGTGGAAAAAAATATAAACACTGTCACGGCAAATAAGAGAAGTTTATGAAAAAAATAGAAGCAATAATCCGACCTTTCAAACTAGAGGAGGTAAAAGAAGCGCTGGTTGAAGAAGGCATTCGTGGATTAACAATTTCCGAAGTACGTGGATATGGTCGGCAGAAAGGTCATACAGAGACTTATCGGGGAAGCGAATACAGGATTGAATTCGTTCCAAAAATCAAAATTGAAGTTATTGTTGAAGATTCCAAAGTTGAAAAGATTGTGGATGCAATACTGGAAACCGGAAAAACCGGGCAGGTGGGTGATGGTAAGATATTTATATACAATGTTGAAGATGTAGTCAGAATAAGAACAGGGGAATCGGGCAAGGACGCTTTGTAAATTATTTTACCTTTTTGTTTTATAGTTTCTTTAATAGTTTCAGGCATCATGATAGCCAATCTTTTTAAAGATAAATTTTTTATTCTGCTATTTCTGCTCATCTTATTATCAGGTTGCAGCGTTTGGGAAAACTTCACAACCTATTTTAACTTATATTACAATGCTGACGAACTTTTCCAAAAATCAGAGAAACAAATTCTCGAACAGAAAAGAGATATATTTTCTATTGAACCTACAACTATCCCGCCTGCCGCAAATGCTGATCTTCAAAAAGTTATTGAAAAGTGTTCGAACATTTTACAGTTTAGCCCAAATTCATCGTATGTAGATGACGCCTTAATGATGTTGGGAAAGTGTTTCTATTACCAGAAGAGTTACCTGAAATCTCAGCAAAAATTTGAAGAACTAATATCCACACGACCCAATAGTGATTACGTACTGGAAGCACAATTATGGGTGGGTAAATGTGATATGAGATTACGAAACTATGATGATGGATTAACGATATTAGAAGAAGTTAGGAAAAGAGCAATTGAAGATGGTGAAGATGAATTTATGCAGGATGCATTTATTGAGGAAATAGTTTACTATAAGTCAGTTGAGGATTTTAACCAGGCTATCAAAACTGCAAATGAATTTCTTAAAATTTCTGATGATGATAAAATCAATGCAATCGTTTGGAATGAAGTTGGAAACTTAAATGTAACTATACAGGATTACGAAGCCGCTGTAAAAGCGTATCAGAACGTATTTGAATATTCTCCGGACTACCAACTTGAAGTAACGGCAAAAATAAGTTTGGGCAAAGCCCTCAGGGAAATTGAGGAAAATCAGGAGGCACTATCGCTATTTGAAGATATGCGTTCTGAAGATAAGTATAGTGATGAATATTCGGATATTGATCTGGAGATCGGAATAACCGAAGTCAACTCTTAATCATTATGATGAAGCAATAAATCAGCTAACACTTGTAGACACAACTTATAAAAATACGCCTAACGCTGCTGTTGCTAAATATGAAATAGCTTCGGTATATGAATATGGCTTAAAGCAACTTGATAGTGCTGCCGTTTATTATAAGAAAGCCGCTCTTTCTCAACTCCCAAAAGAGTATATAAGTCCCGCTAAAGATAAAGATAGACTATTTACAAGATATATTGCAGTGAAAAATGATTTGAATAAATTCAATAAAGAATTATTCTACTACCAAAATCCTGAAGAATTTAAAAAAGATTCAGCTCAATATGTGCAGGATTCTCTGGCAACGGCAGAACAAATAAAAAATGCAAAAGAGCTTCAACAAATCTGGTCCGGTCTTGGTGATTTACTCTCTACTCCTGAAGATACAACTGGCTTTTACCAGGATTCAGTTAAGGTTGCTGATACATTGCTCGTGTTTCTCACAGATTCATTGGAATATGAAAATGTGAACAGGGATTCTATTTTTTCATGGTTAAAAAATCCTAAACCCGAAGATTCACTTGTAGTTGCAAAATTCGACAGTATGTTTACGAACAAAACGTTTGATCCCAATGCAAACCAAAAACTTGAACAGGAAAAGCGTGAACGTGAAAATCTAACGCGGCAATTAACAGCATCATTACCAGATACATTAAAATTTAAAAACAATCCTCCAAAGTGGCCGAAGGTGTCTGAAGATTCATTGAAAACTCTGATCGCGAAAAACCAACTTGATTTTGGAAATTTATTTCTATCTGAATTTAATTTGCCCGATTCCGCATATAAATATTACGAAAGCAATTTGACTGAGTATCCGAATACTTCCTATTATCCCAGTTCATTATTTGCGATGGGAAGTTATTACCTTACAATCGATAACAAAAGTGCTGCTGACAGTCTCTTCAATATAATTTATGACAACTATAAAAATGAAAGTATTGTTAATGCTGCAGCTGCGAAATTGAACAAACCACTTATCGATTTAAACTATGATCCTGCATCAGAAAAATATACTCAAGCTGAAAACCTAATACTGTCTGGCGATTACAACTCTGCGTTGTTTGAGCTTGAAAAAATTCCTAAAGAATATCCTGAATCACCAATGGCACCAAAGGCAATATTTGCCTCAGGCTGGATTGAAGAAAATGAAATAAATGATCCTGCAGCAGCTGTTGAATATTACGATACTCTGATAGCCAGGTATCCTGCTTCAGAATATGTTAGGATTATTGCACCAAAGGTTTCATTTTATAAACAAGAAGAACACAGACAAGAGTTAGCTTTAAAAGATTCATTAAATACACTCGCTCAGCATGATTCGTTATTGACCGATACCGTCCAGGTAGCTAAAGAAACAGTTACGAAAACAGATTCCGTTCAGGTTGCTGTTAATGAAGAAGAACAAATACCAGAACAAAACAATGCCAATAATGATAATAAAAAGACTCCTGTTGTAAAAGAACCAGTCTGGAATCCGCGTAAACGATAGAATAATTTTTATGTACGAATTTTAATCGATAATTTTTTGTGTTATGAATCGACGTCTATTACTTGAATTGATTGAAGAAGGGGAGAATCTTCAGTGTGAATTCAAAAGACATTTCACTACTTCCGAAAAGATCGCAAGGGAAATGATCGCCTTTGCAAATACAAAAGGGGGATACCTGCTTTTTGGTGTTGATGATGATCGGCAGGTTGTTGGTGTAGATAGTGAAAAAGCAGAGTCAGAAATGATAAAAGACGCAGTGGAAAACTATTGTGAACCTCCCATAAAATATTCAATTGACTTTATAGAGTTATATGGAAAAGAAGTAGTAGTTGTGAGCATTCCCGAATCAGAAAGCAAACCGCATCGTATCCAGGATTATAGGGATGAGCTTGAAATTAATGAAGCTATCGTGTTGGTCAGAATCAATGATAAAAGTGTTCAGGCAAGTAAAGAAATGGTGAGAATACTAAGGGCAAACTCTGCAGATCTTTCTTTGAAGAAGTATACAATTGGTCAGACAGAAAAAATGGTTTTTGAATATCTTGATAAATATGAACGTATTTCGGTCAAGGAATTGAGTAACCTTGTTAATATTTCCGAAAGAAGAGCTTCAAGAACATTAGTGAAAATGGTTCGTGCAAACTTGCTTTTAATTCATACCAAAGATAACGGAGAAGAGTTTTTTACTGCAGCAGCATAAACAAAATTCCAAATTCCAAAAATCAAATCTCAATTAATTCACAAATCATAAATCAAAAATTTCTCTAAGTTTTAAATATCGTCACTCCATACGCAACTGCAACATTTAATGATTGTTTAATTCCGAATTGGGGAATCTCAATTGAAAAATCACACATATCCAAAATTTCCTGTGATACGCCTGTGATTTCATTACCAACAACCAGGCAAAGGGGAAAAATATCTTTCTTCAAATTGTAGTAAGCAAAACTTTTACTCGTCAATTCAAGTGCACAAACTTTAATTCCTTTTTCCTTCATTTGTAAAACAACTTCTTTTGGATCTTTAACGAATTCCCATTTTACACTCTCAGTTGAACCGAGAGAAGTTTTTAAAACATCTTTTTTACCCGAAGGTAAATCAGGATGTGGTGGATATGGTGTGTAACCGCAGAGAAAAAGTTTTTCTATCATTGCCCCATCAGATGATCTGAATATTGATCCAACATTGTATGAACTTCTGATACTGTTCAATAAAACGTAAACCGGAAGTTTTTTTACTTTGTGGAGCGAATCAAGTGTACTTCTGTTTTGTGCAATTTCATCGTGCGTAAGTTTTTTCATTAGCTCTGAACTTTTATTGCTAATTGACCACAAGCAGCAGCGATATCATCACCTTGAGTGTTTCGTAACATAACAGTAATATTTTTCTCCCGAAGTTTATCTGCAAAATGATGAATTCTTTCCATCGGTGTAGATCTTAGTTTACCTGAGAAACCTGAAGGGTCCATATGTTCAAGTGAATTAAAAGGAATAATATTCAATTTACTGGGTAAAGTGCTCATTAATCTTGCGAGAGCTTTTATATCTTCATCGCGATCATTTATCCCATCAAGCATCACATACTCAAATGTAATTCGGGTTTTAGTTTTTGCTGTGTAGCTTTTTAATGCATCGATATTTTTTTTAAGCGAATACTTTTTATTTATAGGCATTATTTTATCCCTGATATCTTCAAAACAGGAGTGTAATGAGAACGCAAGCTTTACATTTAATCCTGTTTCTTCAAGCTCTTTTATTTTGGGGGCAATTCCAGCAGTTGATACTGTTATTTTTTTTAGACTGATTCCTGTTGTTAATTCTTCAGCAAATATTTGAAGTGACTTTACCGTTTCCTTGAAATTAAGAAGTGGTTCACCCATTCCCATATAGACAATGTTTGTTATTTTGCTTTTGTCATAATCCTTACTTGCAAATTTATATTGATCAAAAATTTCACCTGCCGAAAGATTTTTTTTGTAACCCATTAATCCTGTTGCGCAGAATTTACAGTCAAGCGGACAACCAACCTGAGTTGAAATACAAAGTGTTGTTCTTTTCGTTTCAGGAATTACAACTGATTCAATCTTGTATCCCTCGTTTGTTTCAAAGATGTATTTTTTTGTACCTGTTCCATGTGAAATTTCGCTTGTTGAGTATTTCAGTGTATTAATATTGAGTTGTTGACTTAGTTTGTTCCGCAAATATTTAGGAAGGTTACTCATTTCATCAAAGTTATCAACAAGGTCATCATACATCCACTTAAAGACCTGCTTAGCTCTGAATGCAGGTTCTGCTTCAGAAATCATGTAATCACTTAATTCTGAAAGTGTAAGCCCTTTTAATGTTGTTTTTACAGATTCTTTAATCATTATCCAAAAATAATCTAAGTATGACGGTAAGACAATAGAGAATCTAAAATCAAAAAATTAAAATAGCTTTGTCTAAGATTTGATATTACACTATTTTTACAAATAAATAATTCATCTCATTTGGATATAAATCTATTCACATAAATCATTGGGGTTTAGTATGAATTTTGACTTCACAGAAGAACAATTAATGATTCAGGAATCCGCACGGGATTTCGCACAAAATGAAATTGCTCCTACCGCAGTCGAACGGGATATTAAGGCAGAATTTCCAAAAGAAATTGTAAAAAAATTAGGTGAACTGGGCTTTCTTGGAATGATGGTTTCCCCTGAATTTGGCGGTGCTGGTTTGGACACAATCAGCTACGTACTTGCGATGATAGAAATTTCCAAAGTTGATGCAAGTGTTGGTGTAATCATGTCTGTGAATAATTCTTTGGTAACCTGGGGATTAGAGGAATATGGATCTGATTTTATAAAGCAGAAATATTTAATCCCTCTTGCTAAAGGTGAAAAGCTTGGTGCTTTTGCCCTTTCAGAACCTGAGGCCGGAAGCGATGCAACGCAACAGCATACGGTCGCTGATAAAGATGGTGATTTCTTTGTCTTGAACGGGATGAAAAACTGGATTACGAACGGGACTACTGCTGATTATCATTTGGTGATGGCAACAACTGACAAATCAAAGGGACACAAAGGTATAACTACATTCCTTGTTGAAAAAGGGACCCCGGGATTTGATCACGGTAAAAAGGAAGATAAACTTGGTATAAGAAGTTCAGATACTTGTTCTTTAACTTTTGAAAATTGCAGAGTTCCAAAGGAAAATATTGTTTGGGAAGAAGGAAAAGGGTTTAACTTTGCAATGAACACTTTGAATGGCGGAAGAATTGGGATTGCTTCACAGGCACTTGGTATTGCAGAAGCATGTCTTGATGCAGCAATAAAATATTCAAAAGAAAGAAAAGCATTCGGAAAAGAAATTGCAAATCTACAGGCTATTCAATTTAAACTGGCAGATATGGCAATGAAAGTTGATGCTGCAAAGCTATTGACGTTGAAAGCTGCAGCAATGAAAGATGCCGGTAAAAAATATTATGCTGAAGCAGCAATGGCAAAATTATATGCTTCGAAAATAGCTGTTGAGTGTGCACTTGAAGCTATCCAGGTGCACGGTGGTTATGGCTATGTGAGAGAATATCTCGTAGAAAGATATTTACGTGACGCGAAGATTACTGAGATATATGAAGGTACATCCGAAATTCAACGGATTGTAATTGCCAGGTCATTACTTGATGCCAAGTAAGTTTAAATTAATATACTTAATACTACTTCTCACAATACCTGTTTCCGGTCAGATTGAAAATCTGAAGTGGAAAAAAATAATTGTCTCCTACGAAAAACCTGATGAGTTCGTCAAGAGGAATTATTCATTTGAGTCTGATAATGTGGGAGACTTTTTTAAGAAATCATTCGTGAATGCTTATTGGTTTTTCATTTCTGATGTTGATGGTGATAACTGTTCGTTCAAACCAACGTGCTCTCAGTTTTTTATTGACGCAATTGATGAAACCAATCTCTTCCAGGCGACTTTAATGTTTTCTGATAGATTAATGCGAGATACCAATCCAGTAAAAATGAATATTTATCCAATAGATCAAAGCGGATCTTTTTATGATCCTGCAATTAATTATACTTTAAATACAGAAAGAATTAATTATCTACCGCCAACATTTATTGTCGATGATGAATGAGAAAGATTCTCATAATTATTTTTCTTATTCAACCTTTAGCTTTACCTCAATCATCTTCATTTGATTTCCATTCACAAAAAAATATAAAACTGTTTGCCGATCATCTCTTTTGTACAGGAGATTATATTAGAGCGATTGACCAATATGAACATTTACAGAATCAATTCATAAATGATACAATAGATTTTAAAATAATGTTGGGGTACTCAAAACTTGAACTGTATGAAAATTCAAACGAAGTATTCAATAAATTGTCTTACAGAACTAATCTGTATTCAGAGGGTTATTTACTTTCGATGAAGAACAAACTAATAATTGAAAAAAAGGAATTGAACAATCCAAGTCTCTCGTCGTTTAATTCCCAACAGCTAAAAAGTTTCACCAGACTTCGGGCCATTTCTATGCTATACGCAGATCAGCCTTTCGTAACTAAGGAAAATTATATTTCGATTTTTGAAGTTGATGAACAAAGTACAATCTCTTTTCTGTACGAATACAAATTTAATCCACCATATAAAAGCCCTGCATTGGCTGGAATTCTCTCCACAATAATTCCAGGAAGTGGAAAAATGTATGTTGGTGAATGGGGAGATGGAATCACGAATTTAGTCCTCACAGGTTTGTTCGCATTTTTAGCTTATGATAATTTCAAAGCCGATCATACAACAAGAGCATGGATTTTTACAGGAATAGGTGCTTTTTTCTACGCTGGTAATATTTATGGCTCAATTGCAAGCACGCAAATATTTAATGCAAAAATTGATTTCGATTTTAACAATGGAATTAAATTGTTTTTAGAAAAAGAAAATTATTTTTTACCGGAGTATGACTTCTGTAATTAAAAAAATCATATTCTTTCTCTTTATGATAATTGGAAAAAATCTTCTTTTTGCCCAAAATTCTTCCGATATACAATTTGATTATGCTAGAAAACTTTTTGAGGACGAAAATTATTTTGATGCAGTAACTGAATTTAAGAGACTATTATTTTTTGATGAAATACAGACTTATGAATTCAAAGCTAATTTTTTAATTGGACTAAGTTACAAACACGGAGGAAGGTTTTCAGAAGCCTTACAATATTTTTCGTTAGCTAAATTGGAGTCAGGATCAGATGAAGAATTTTATACTAGTAGCATTGAAATTATAAAAATTAATATCTTGCGAAGAACTACATTTAAAGCATTTTCAATGCTTGACTCACTTGCTAATGATCGCAGGTTCAAAGATAAATTAATTGAAATAAATTACTGGAAAGGCTGGACTTTCATCTTTTCTAATGACTGGGGAAAAGCGTCAGAGACTTTTACTAAGATTAACCAAAATCAAATGGCAGTTCTTTGTGATTCCATAAATAATAATCTTTACAATCCGCAATTGGTAAAATACTTATCTATTATTCCGGGTGCGGGACAATTTTATACTGGAGAATATGTCAGCGGTCTGCTTTCAATTGGATGGAATGTACTTTGGGGTTATCTTACCATCGACGCTTTTATTGATGATAGAATTCTGGATGGTGTGCTTATTGGTTCTTTATTATGGTGGCGATTTTATTCAGGCAATATTCAAAATGCTGAGAAATTCGCTGTTGAAAAAAATTTACATATTACCAACTCTGCATTATTGTATTTACAAAATAATTATTCGGGTGATAAGCCATAGCTTGATCATTAATTTTTTTAAATGAAAAATCAACTAAAGAAATTCTTATTGGGGATTACACTACCACAGGAATATCTTTGCGTGAACATCAATGAATTTAGTCAACCCTTAAAACTTTTCATTAAAACCCAGGAACTCAAAAAATTTAACTGATATTACGAGCCATCATCTTTTTATTGGATACAAGCCACTGCTGATTGCAATCGATAAAAATTATTTAAATGAAGGAAATTTGATTCATACAAACAGCAAATAATTTCATTTCAAACTGATCATAAATTGAACTAGCTAAACTTGAATTCAAGCTTGTTAAGGAAATCATAATTGGCTCAAGGACTTGTTTAATATTTGAAGGAATAAGAGGAACAAGCTCATTTTTAAATGTATTGAACAAAATAATGAATAAAATTTATTACGACCTTACTTCGGATAAAAAACAAAATATTTATCTTCGAGGAAATCTTTATGACCAAATAAAGATTGCATATTCCGTTCCAAGGAATATTTATTTAGCATCGGTCGGCTCCGATAATTTGTTCAATATTTTTCCAACGGATTTAAGTGGTAAATTTGAGAATGATTATTTCATTGTTTCATTAAGATCTGGCGGAAAAGCAAATGCACAGGTATCAAAATATGGCAAATGTCTGATCTCTGTTATGAAAGCTGAGTCTTTTCGTGATGTTTATCATGCCGGGAAAAATCATATGAAGGAATTATCAGGTATTGAAAAAATCGGAATGAAAATAAGAGATGAAAAATCCGCTCAACTTAAATTACCAGTTCCGGAAGATGCAGTAGAATATTATGAACTTTCAGAAATTGAGCATTTCGGTATTGGAATACACGTTATTCATTTTTTTAGAATAACGAATTCGCTCAAACTTACTAATCGAGAATCTGTTTTAGGTCATATCCATCGGGAATATGCTGAATGGCGAATTAAAAATGGCATTCAAACAAATTATTTAATTAGAAACTAATGACTTTTAGTTGAAAAACTTATTTGAAAATAAATTTATTTACAGCCTATTAATAGCTTTAGCTTCGCTTTATGTCCTCATTGCATTTGTAAAACTTCCTCCGATAAACGGCTATGAAAGAGCAATGTTTTCTGAGATGGTTTATGGAACTGCATGGAAACCGTTTGTTTACCGAACTTTACTACCGACTTCCGTTAGATTAATTAGTGATTTTATCCCAGAAGAAATTCATACAACTTTAACAAGAAAAGCTGAAGATAGTTTTGGTGCTACTCAGGTTCTTGAAAAACTCAAATGGGAGAGTGAATACATAACGGAATATATCATTGCACTACTATTAATGTATCTATCCTTGCTTGGTTTTGTTTGGGCATTCAGAAAATTATTCGATGAACTTTATTCTTCAGTTCTATGGTTTAAAAATTTGGTGACTATATTTCTTTTGCTTGCAATACCGGCAATGTTTCAACCAAATTATTCAAACTATATTTATGATTTTCCAGCTTTATTTTTATTTACACTTGGTTTATATCTGTTACAAATCAGGAACTGGAAATATTTCTTAATCCTATTCTTTATTTCTTGTTTCAATAAAGAAACCACCATTCTTTTAACTCTGATATTTGCAATCCACTTTTATAAGGATGAAAAATTAATTAAAAAGTTTTACTCAAGACTTATAATTATACAAATCCTGATTTTTCTGTCAGTAAAAATATTTTTGTATCCTATTTTCTTAAATAATCCCGGTGGGTTCGTAGAGTTTCATCTTATTGATCGAAGTTATCTTCTCTTCAACGGATACTCATTAACCACGTTTGTCGCTCTGTTCATAATTTTTCTTACAATATTTAGTTACTGGAATTCAAAACCAAAATTTTTAAAAGATTCTTTATGGATTGCGATACCACTTGTCACTCTGACATTTTTACTTGGTTTCTTTGATGAGTTAAGAGATTATTATGAAGTTTTCCCAATTGTTATACTTCTAGTTTCTTTCAATATTGCTAAGATACTTGGCGTTGATTTGGTGAAAGAGACCGCAATCCAAAAATAAAGTGTAAATCTGGACTTATTTTGACTTGAAGACGTGATGATTTTTTATAAATTTCCAATGAGTTTTTCAAAAATTTATACTATTCAAAAGAATACAAGAAATAAGCATTAAATCTTAAAGGAGTACTGATATGGCGATAATGATAACTGAAGAATGTATTAACTGTGGTGCCTGTGAACCTGAATGTCCGAATACAGCGATATACGAAGGTGGCGTAAATTGGGAGTTGACTGGAAAATCTTATGGCGATGGCGATACAGCTCCATCCGGAGCAGAAGGATTTTATTCTTCAGAGTTTTTTTATATCGTGCCGGATAAATGTACCGAGTGCAAAGGATTTCACGATGAGCCACAATGTGCAGCGGTTTGTCCTGTAGATTGTTGTATACCAGATCCAAAACATGTTGAGACAGAAGAACAATTACTTGCAAGAAAAGATTATTTGGATGGTTTAGGTAGATAAAAATTTATTCTTTTAAAATGGCACCTTCGGGTGCCTTTTTTATTTTAAATTGCATTGTATCTGTGAATTGAAATGTTTCTTTTTTAACTTACTCAAGTAAAGTTCGTTCACTACAAAAAATTGAATTATGCAGATAGGAAAATACAAACTTAGTATAATTGAATCAGGTTTTTTTGCATTAGATGGCGGAGCAATGTTTGGCATTATTCCAAAAGCACTTTGGCAAAAAACTAATCCTGCTGACGACTCGAATCGAATAAAACTTTCAACCCGTCATCTTATTCTTCAAAGCGATACAAAGAAAATTATTGTTGATACGGGAATGGGAGAAAAGTGGAGTGATAAAGAAAAATACATTTATGGCGTTGATGAAAACTTAACAATGAAATTTGAGTTAGAAAAAGTAGGATTGAAACGAGAAGACTTTACAGATGTTATTCTCACTCATCTGCATTTCGATCATACGGGCGGATCTACAGTTTATGAAAATGAAAAACTTGTACCCGCATTTCCAAATGCAAAATATTATGTCCAGAAACAAAATTATGATTGGGCAATTAATCCATCAGACAGAGATAAAGGCAGTTATATTAAAGAAAATTTCGTTCCATTATTTGACAAAGATGTGCTGAATTTTATTAATGGTAATGAACAGTTTGATGATGAAATTGAGTTCGCAGTGATAAATGGACATACATTTGGTCAGCAAATGGTAAAAATATCTGATAGCTCTAATACAATTTTATTTTGTGCTGATTTGATACCAACTTTCGGACACATACCATTACCTTACATAATGGGGTATGATTTGCAACCACTTGTTACACTTGAAGAAAAGAAAAAATATTTAAAATCAGCACTTGACGAAAACTGGAAAATGTATTTTGGTCACGATCCTGAATATGCCTTGGCTACAATTAAAAGGTATGGAGAAGGATATTCAGTTGAAAAAAAATTTAGAACATTTGAAGATATTAATGGATAATGGATTTACCTTAATTTGCTCAATAAGTGAATTGAATGAAAATGTCGGAAGAAAGTTTATTGTGGGTGATATCGAAATCGCTTTATTTAAAATAAGCAATGAAGTGTTTGCATTAAGTAATATCTGCCCTCATCAACAAACGCATTTAATATACGATGGGTTTATTGAAGATGAATTTGTTGTGTGTCCTGCGCATGGATGGAAATTTAATCTTCGTACAGGGAAAAAAGATTCGGGGAGCAATGGATTGCAAATCTTTCCTGTGGAAGTAATTGATGAAAACGTTTTTGTAAAGGTCACACCAAAAGAGACGAAATGGTAATTCTGAATACCCAAATGTCAGTTTTTTATTGTCAGCCTGAGTCAATCGAAGACTAACTTTTCTGAGCATTGTCACACTTCGACAAGCTCAGTGTGACATTCAAGCTAACTTTTTACTCGGCCATTAATATTTATTAGTACTGAAATGAATTTATCTAATGCAATAGTACTCGAAAAAGCGAAACAGGTTGGCTTTGATCTTGTGGGATTTGCAAAAGCTGAGATCTTATTTGAAGAATCCGGTCAGCTAGCAGAATGGCTGGAAAAAAAGAGGCATGCCGGTATGGAGTATATGGAAAAAAATTTTGAGAAACGCAAAGACGTTACTAAAATTCTTCCCGGTGCAAAATCAGTAATCTCACTCGGACTTAACTACTATACATCGGACTCCTATTCTAAAGATAATTCAAATGGAAAAGACTATCTGTCGGTAGGAAAAGTATCACGATACGCCTGGGGAAAAGATTATCATTTGATAATATGGGCGATGCTTGATGAACTTGAAGAAGAACTAAAAAATATTGATCCAAATTTTGAATCCATCTCTTATGTTGATACCGGACCTGTGATGGATAAAGCTTGGGCTGTTAGGTCTGGAATAGGTTGGCTGGGTAAACACACAAATGTAATCAATCGGGAAATTGGAAGTTGGTTTTTCATTGCAAACATTATTACAAATACAGAATTCAATTACTCTGATATGATACCGGATTTCTGTGGAAGTTGTACGGCTTGCATTGATGCGTGTCCAACTGATGCAATAATTCAGGAATATGTTGTTGATGCGAACAAATGTATTTCTTATTTGACAATTGAGAACAAGGGAGGAATCTCAGCTGAGTTCAATGGGAAGTTTGATAATTGGCTTTTCGGTTGTGATATCTGTCAGGATGTTTGTCCCTGGAATCAAAAATTTCCTGTTGAGACATTGATAAAGGAATTCCAGCCGCAGAATAAAGAATTAAAGCTCGATGAAGTTAGTGTAATGAACGAAGAAACTTTTAAAGATAAATTCAGGACATCACCTATCAAAAGGGCAAAGCTAAATGGATTGAAACGAAATGCTTCATTCCTGAAAAATGATTAATCGATCTAATTCAATCATCAAACCTAAACTGAATCTTTTGTAAATTTGTTGAATCAAATCTTCAGAAATTAACTTTTAAATATAATTCATACAATTAAGGATTAGAGATGGCAGATAATCATCATAAAATTATAATAATTGGTTCTGGACCAGCTGGTTTTACAGCGGCACTTTACAATGCTAGAGCAAATCTTAAACCAGTAATCTTTGAAGGAATGCAGCCAGGTGGTCAATTAACGATTACAACCGAAGTTGAAAATTATCCAGGTTTTGAGAAAGGCATACAGGGTCCCGCTTTGATGGATGTAATGAGGAAACAGGTTCAAAGATTTGGTACTGAATGTATCTACAAAGAAATTACTGAAGTTGATTTTTCCAAACGACCGTTTTTATTGAAATCATATGATGAAGTTTACACAGCAGATGCTGTAATTGTAGCAACAGGAGCTTCTGCAAAATTACTTGGTTTGGAAACCGAAAAAAAATATATGGGATACGGTGTTTCAGCTTGTGCTACTTGCGATGGATTTTTCTTTAAAAATCAAAAAGTGATCGTGATTGGTGGTGGAGATACGGCTATGGAAGAAGCAACATACTTGACCACTCACGCTTCAGAAGTTACAATTATTCATAGAAGGGAAGGATTCAGAGCTTCTAGCATTATGTTAAACCGTGCTAAGAAGAATCCCAAAATAAAATTTATGCTGAACAAAACTGTAAAAGAAGTTATCGGTGTTGAAGAGAATGGAGTTAAAAGAATGACTGGTGTTCTGCTTGAAGATACACGTGATCATTCGGTTAAAGAATTCAAAGCTGATGGATTATTTATTGGAATTGGACATAAACCGAATACTGAAATATTCAAGGGACAACTTGATATGGATGAAGTAGGCTATTTGAAAGTTAAACCAGGCTCTACTTATACTAACGTCGAAGGTGTCTTTGCAGCGGGTGATGTTAGTGATAGCAAATATCGACAAGCAGTAACTGCTGCGGGATCCGGTTGTATGGCTGCACTTGATGCTGAAAGATGGCTTGAAGCTCAGGAATTGTAGATGATAATTTGTAGCACAGATTATTAATCTGTGCTACTTTTCAATTTGTTTTGATTTTAATTACCAGCCTTTTTTTCTAAATCGTATGCACGTCTCAATTTGTTTCCATAAATATTTGCGATTACAAACCCTATACCGGTGAAAATAAATATTGACGTTGGGGTAACAACTTCACGAGTATCCTGTGAACCGGACATCAATCCAATACCCAACCCGATTCCGAAGAATATACAGATGATTCCAACTTTCATTAACCAGAATGGGTCTCTTCTTTGTTCGAAAAATTTTTTAATGTCCTCGGTAGATAGACCTTTATCAATCAACATTTGGCGTTCCCTCGATCTGTAATAAATAAATGTTACAGCAATTAAACCTATTATCAGGAACATTACTATTGGTATAAATACAGCAACTACTTCTTCCATTTTTTTAACCTTTCAATTGTTTAATAGTTGAGACACAGCTAATTACTGGTAGGTTACACTTTAGAAAATATTAAAATAAGAGAATATCATTCCTTTAATTGCTTTTCTTCGATTAGCAATATATTTTTCATCTGAGATAAACATTGTGTAACTAAAATCACTAATTATTAGTCTAAGAATTGAATGAGAAATCTTTCTGATCAGGAAATAATCGATTCGGTTAAAAAAGGAAACGATTCCGACTACTCAATTATTGTGAATAGATATAAAAATAAGGCATTCTCGATGTTAAAAAGAATGCTAAAAAATGAATTCGATGCTGAAGAGATTTTACAGGATTGTTTTTTGAAAGCATATAATTCACTTAATAATTTTAAAGGTGAATCAAAATTTTCAACCTGGTTTTATAGGATTGTTTATAATTCAGCATTGACAAAATTATCTTCAAAGAAAAGAAAGACCGAGTCGGAAATGACTTCAGTGGAAGAACATTTTGATCTTGAAAGTACTTATAATGCTGATGAATTTGAAAAAAAAGATATTGGTGAACTTGTCCGGGAATCGATTAATAAATTACCCGAAAGATATTCCGCCATTTTAACAATGTTTTATTTAAATGAAATGAGTATCGAAGAAATTAGTGAAGTGATGGAATTGAGCATTTCAAATGTTAAAGTAATGCTCCACCGCTCAAGAAATTCATTGCGGGATTTAATATTAAATAGTAGATTAGCTGCAGAATTATTATGATTCAAATTACAGACGAAATATTAAATAAATATCTTGATGGCGAACTGAACAGAGCAGAAAACGACCAGGTAAAATCTGTACTCAGTAATTCTGAAGAATTGCAAAGAAAGTTTAATGCTTTGAAACTTGTTCATAATAACTTTTCGAATATGAACGAAGATGTGGTTAGTTCTGGATTTACAGATAGATTGATGAAACAGATTGTAAAGCGATCGACTGTACCAAAACAACAAAAATATTTTATAGCTTCGATAGTTACGTTTATCACACTGCTATGTCTTGTAATTTTTGGTTTTTCCATTTCTGCAATGATTTCAGCAACATCCAGCACAGCTAATAATTCTACTACAATTGTCGATTCAGTATCTTCATTAAGCGAAGGAATGATAAGGGTTCTTCAACAAATATTCAGCGGTACAGGATTATCCATAATTGGCTCTATCTTTTCAATAGTCGTGTTTATTTCGGGCTATTTCTTTTTCGAAATGCAGAAAAGATCCAAAGCACATCTAAGTAACGGACAACACTTTTAATAAAAAGTAAATCCTTCCGTATTTTTAGTCATGCAATTGTATATTTTTCGTATATGACTGAAATCAAAACAGGATATGTTGCAATCCTTGGTTTACCAAATTCGGGCAAATCTACTTTACTCAATTCTTTGCTCGGCCAAAAGCTTTCAATAATAACTTCTAAACCTCAGACAACCCGCAAAAGAGTTCTTGGCATAATAAGCGAAGAAAATTACCAGATAATTTTTCTCGATACACCGGGTATACTTTCACCCTCATACCTTCTTCAGAAAAAAATGATGGAGGATGTTAAAACTTCACTTGATGATGCAGATATAATTATTTTAATTATTGATGTGAAAGAAGATCCGCTTGCTGAAAATTTATTTTCGCAGGAATTTGTAAAGGAAAATGTCTCTAGTTCAAAAAAAACAATATTGCTGGTTCTTAATAAAATTGATTTAATTACCCAGGAAAAAGTAAATGAATTAATTAAACACTTTGAATTACAAAAAATATTCGAAGAAATAATTCCAATTTCAGCAATACAAAACTTTAACATTCTTCGTATCAGAGAAGAAATAATACGGTTTCTCCCTGAGGGACCAAAATTTTTTCCGGATGATCAGGTAACAGATGAGAATGAAAGATTTTTTGTCTCAGAAATAATCCGCGAAAAAATTCTTGAACTTTACCGTGATGAAGTGCCTTACAGTTGTGAGGTTTTAATTATTGAATTTAAAGAGAGGGAAGAGGGAAAAAATTTCATTAGCGCTGAAATTGTTGTTGAAAGAGACTCACAGAAAGCGATAATAATTGGGAAAGGTGGAACAGTTATTAAAAAACTTGGGCAAGTTGCCAGAGAATCGATTGAACAATTTTTACAGCGTGAAGTTTTTCTTGAGCTGAGAGTAAAGGTTAGAAAAAAATGGCGAAGCGATGAAAACCTGCTTAAGAGTTTTGGTTATTCAAAAAAAGAATAAGTATGTCGTCTTTGTACTCACAAAAAATATTTCTAATTTTTGAATCATTTCTTAAGAAAAGATGATAATAATTGGAAGTACGAGCGGAAATAATAGTTAATGGTTTGGTGCAGGGAGTTGGTTACAGATATTTTGTTGTTCGTGAAGCGCAAAAACTTAGATTGAAAGGGTTTACGCAAAATCTTTATACGGGTGAAGTGCTAACTGTTGTTGAAGGAGAAAAAGCAATCGTTGAAGAGTTGATTAATAAATTGAAAGTTGGACCAATCCATGCTTCCGTCAATTCCTGCAAAATTGATTGGCAGGAAACTAAAAATGAATTCATAGATTTTGAGGTGAGATTTTGATATTAGACTTAAGAACTGGGATAGGCTTTGACGTCCATGCTTTTACTGAAGGAAGAAAATTAATTCTTGGTGGAATTGAGATAGCACATGAAAAAGGATTAGTGGGGCATTCAGATGCAGATGCACTCCTTCACGCTGTTACAGATGCCATGTTTGGTTCACTTTCTCTCGGAGATATCGGCACTCACTTTCCTGATGACGATCCACGATATAAAAATGCTGACAGCATAGTCTTTCTAAAAAAAGCACACGAGTTAATCAGGAACAAAGGGTACTACCTAAATAATATCGATGTTGTGGTGATGCTTCAGATACCAAAGATTGCACCCTATGTTCAGAAGATGAAAGAAAAAATGTCCAAAATACTTGAAATCGGTTCTGATCGTATATCAATCAAAGCAACCACAACAGAAAAATTAGGATTTGTTGGAAGGGAAGAAGGGATTTCGGTAATGGCTATTGTCACAGTTGTAAGAAAATAATGTTCGAAAACATCCTCGATCAAATTTCTACTTTCTCTCCAATATGGATCTACATCACACTTTTCTTTTTTTCATTTTTAGAAAATGTATTTCCACCTTCACCAAGTGATCTTGTTGTATTAGTCGGTGGAACTCTTGTTTCAACAGGAGTAATTCATTTTATTCCCGCATTAATTCTTACCACAATTGGAAGCATTTTAGGTTTTATGGTTTTGTTTTATCTTGGTTCTGCGGTCGATAAAAAAGTAATTCATTCCGGAAAAATAAAATTTATCCCGATTGAGTCTGTGGATAAAGTAGAAACATGGTTTAACAAATACGGTTATTGGGTCATTCTTGCTAACAGATTTTTGCCCGGGACGCGATCAATAATTTCATTTTTTTCAGGTTTAAGTCACCTCCGAGTTGAGAAAACTGTTGTGCTAGCAACTGTATCTGCTTTTACCTGGAATGCTATTATAATTTACCTTGGAATTATATTTGGAGATAATGTCGCGGTCGTAGACAGTTATATATCAACTTACAGCAATATTGTAATAGCTGTTACAGTATTAATAGTATTATTCTTTATTATCAAAAATATTTTACAAAAGAAAAAACAAAAAACAATTTGAATCTATTTTCAAAACATAGAATTACTGTTTTACCTGAAGAAAAAAAGCAAAGAAGAAATGATTGGCTCTTATTAACCATAAGCGGAATAATTCTTGGTATATCCTTTCCGCCAGTTCCATTTCCTTTTACACTTTTCATATTTGTCGGATTAATCCCATACTTTATTGTTTTACAGAGAAGAACAACCCTAGCTTCTATCAGTAAAGCTACTTTTCTTTTCGCTTTGGTTTTTAGTTTAGTTACGATTTATTGGGTAGGCAGCTGGTCGTCAGAAGCTGATCCATATTTAATGCTGGCAGGTGCTGCTTTGCTTCTTGCATATCCGAGTGTTATGCTTATTCCATCCACACTCTACTATCTGGCTAAAAAAGTATTTCCAAAACTCGATGCACTCTGGTTCTTTCCGATTTTCTGGGTAACTCTTGAATATTTATTAACTCTAACCGACTTACGTTTTCCCTGGGTGTTGCTTGGACATGGATTAGCAAAATTTAACTTGTTTATTCAAGGGGCAGATATTATTGGAACTAATGGTTTATCATTAGCCGTTGCTTACATAAATGTTCTTCTTTTTAAAGCATTCATTGAAAAGGGAAAAGAAGCAAAATACAATTTGAAACCTGCTTTTGTTGCTATTAGCATTTTTCTTTGTTTGTTGATATATGGTATTTACAAAGTATCAACTTTTAAAATATCAGATAAAAAAGTGAAGGTTGGAATTGTTCAACCAAACCTTAATCCCTGGAACAAATGGTCAACTGGTAATCTTAGTGAACTCACAAAACAATATCTCGATTTTTCTCAAGAGTGTGTAAACGATGGCGCTCAATTAATTTTATGGCCTGAAACAGCACTTCCTGTTTATGCTTTTGGTGGAACTTATACTCAGGTAGAAAATTCAATCTTCAATTTTCTTGATACTAATAATGTTTCTCTGCTAACAGGTATGCCACATATTGTTTACTTCTTCAATAAAAATAAAATACCTGAAGACGCAAAGTATGCTAAGCAAGGAGATTATTATTATGCCACTTACAATGCAGTACTTGGATTAAATCCCGGTTCAAGAGAAATTCAGTACTATGGAAAAATGAAACTTGTGCCCTTAGGCGAACGCGTTCCGTTCGTTGACCAACTAGCTTTTCTTGGGGATTTGTTGAAATGGGGAGTGGGAATTACAGGCTGGAATATTGGTAAAGACACAACAGTTTTCAAAATTTATAATGATAAACTTGATACAATAAATGTTGGCGGAATTGTCTGTTATGAATCTGTTGACCCTGTTTTTGTAACTGCGTTTGTTCAAAAAGGGGCAGAACTGATTACAGTAGTTACAAATGATAGCTGGTATGGTAAGTCGAGCGGACCGTATCAGCATAAAGATTTTGCGATGCTCAGAGCAGTTGAAAACCGGAGATCAGTCGTACGTTGTGCAAACGGTGGTGTCAGTTGTATCATAAATGCAAAAGGTGAAATTTTATCTGAAACTGAAATGTTTACGAAAACTATTTTAGTCGGGGAAGTACCTGTACAGTCAGAAAAAACTTTTTACAGCAAGAATCCATTGATCATTCCGATCCTATGTTCAGTATTTTCTTTCTGGATTTTTGGAATGAATATTTTAATTTGGATGAAGAAAAAATTTAAAATGTGAATTCTTTCATTAATGTCATTACGAGCAAAGCGAAGCAATCTCAAATTTTAATAAACAGATTACTTAGTCAATTCATTCCTCGTAATAACAAATAAATTATTCCACAATAGGGAATCAAAATGAAATTTATTGACCTCAGAAGCGACACAGTAACTAAGCCGTCCCCTGAAATGCGTAAAGCAATGTATGAAGCTGAAGTAGGTGATGATGTATTTAAAGAAGACCCGACGGTTAACAAGTTAGAAGAATTTATTGCTGAATTGTTAGGAAAAGAAGCTGCTCTTTATGTTCCTAGTGGAGTAATGGGAAATCAAATCTCCCTTAATGTTCTAACAAGTCCGGGAGACGAAGTTATTTGTGATAGAGAAGCTCATATTTTCAATTATGAATCCGGATCTCCAGCCCGATTGAGTGGAATCCAACTTTATCCTCTTGATGGAAAATTAGGAATTCTTACTGCTGAACAAGTTGAGCCATACATTCGAACAACTGCTTATCATATGCCACGCACAAAAGTTATTGAAGTCGAGAACACTCACAACCGAGCAGGTGGCACAATTTGGCCAATGGAAAATATTATCGAATTGGAAAATCTTGCTAAGAAGAATGACTTATATTTTCATTTGGATGGTGCGAGAATATGGAATGCCTGTGTTGAATCCGGAATAACTCCAAAAGATTATGCATCGCACTTTGATACTGTCTCCTGTTGTTTTTCGAAAGGTCTTGGTGCTCCTATTGGTTCGGCGATTGCCGGACCAAAAGCTTTTATCCAGGAAGCTTATCGTGTTAGAAAAGCCTGGGGTGGAGGGATGAGGCAAGTTGGTATTCTTGCAGCCGCTGCTTTATACGCGGTCCAGAATAATAGAGAAAGACTGAAAGAAGATCATTGGAGAGCAAAACATCTTGCAGAAAGAATTAAGTTAAATCCAAACTTAGAAATTAATATGGAAGCGGTACAAACAAACATAATTTTATTTAAACCATTAAAGATGACACCTAAAGAAGGACTGATAAAGTGCAGGGAACTGGGTCTGATTTTAACTCCCGGAACAATTGATTCTTTACGTGCAGTAACACATCTGGAAATTAATGATGAACATATTGAAAAAGCTGCTAATATACTTGATGAGGTTTTTAAGTGAGCGAATTGTTATCTCCAAAAGATTTCAAACACAAATACACCACAATTGTTCGGTTCCATGAAGTCGATATGCTGGGTGTATGCAATAACGCTGTATATATAAATTTTTTCGAAACGGCAAGGTTAGAATACATTAAGGCAGCTGGTTTGATGCCGGAAAAAGGAATTTTCTCAGACGGTAAAATTTTTTTTATGGTTAGGAATGAAATCAACTATAAGAGTCATGCCTATTACGATGATGTGCTCGATGTTTATTCAAGAATTACCTATATAAAAAATTCATCTTTCGGCTATGACCATTTAATAGTCAAACAAAAAAGTGGTGAAATTATTGTAGATGGTAAAGGTGTTGTAGTTTACGTTGATCCAAAAACAAGGATGTCGACATTATTACCTGATACATTTATCAAAAAAGTAAAAGCTTTTGAACCTTCAGTAAAAATATTAAGAGATTAATTTTATGTTGTCATTGCGAATCCCGATATATCGGGATGAAGCAATCCCAATAACAATATTAGATTGCTTCGCATTGCTCGCAATGACCAATTGTGTATAATCTTAGGAGAAAAAATGAGAAGAATTGTATTTGATATTGAAACCTGCGCCTATCCTTTCGAATCTCTTGAGGAAAGTCAGAAAGAATACCTACTCCGATATGCTGATAAAGAACCCGATCCCGAAAAAAGACAAATGATGATTGATGATGCAGTTCGTTACACAAGTCTTTATCCTTATACTTCAAAATGTATTGTTATTGGTATTTATGATATCGAAAAACAAAAATCATTTGTTTATTACGAAAATGATAAGGATCAGGAATGGGAAAGCAAGGATGGAAAAGTTCATTATAAAGGTTTACCTGAAAAAGAAATGCTGGAATCATTTTGGCGGGTCGCTAAAAGAGTTGATCAGTTTATAACATTTAACGGAAGAAATTTTGATGTCCCGTTTATAATGATGCGTTCTGCAATGTTGGGTGTAAAGGTTTCAAGAAACCTAATGGGTTATCGTTATGGAGATGAACATATTGATGTACTTGAGCTTTTCACTTTCTATGGAGCAACGAGAAAATTTAATCTAGATTTTTATTGTCAGTCGTTTGGAATTGAATCCCCAAAATCAAAGGACATATCCGGAATGGAAGTAAAAAATCTTTATGAGGCAGGAAGAATAAAAGATATTGCCGTTTATTGCTCAAAAGATATTTATGCAACGTATCGGCTTTTTAAAATTTGGGATGAATATTTAAATTTGAAATAGCAAAAACCCCTCTCAGAAAGGGAGGGGAAATATAACACTTTAATTTATATTTCCTACCTAAAAAATCACGCTTAAACTAAAAACCTTCAAATAAATGAAAGAACCAGAAGTAACTCTCGATCTTGCAATTGAGCACGGACTAAATAAAGAAGAATACGAAAGAATTTTGAACATTCTCGGCAGAACTCCTACTTTCACCGAACTCGGCATTTTCAGTGTGATGTGGAGCGAACATTGTAGTTATAAAAATTCAATTGCACTACTTAAAACATTACCCAGAGAGGGCGGAAAACTTTTAGTTGGAGCTGGCGAAGAAAACGCAGGTCTTGTTGATATTGGTGATGGATTAGCCGTCGCATTTAAAATTGAAAGTCATAATCATCCTTCCGCAGTAGAACCATATCAAGGTGCTGCAACAGGTGTTGGTGGAATAATGCGAGATATTTTCACAATGGGCGCACGTCCGATTGCTTCTCTCAACTCACTTCGTTTTGGAACTCTTGATGATGCACGAACTCGTTATCTTTTTGCAGGAGTTGTAAAAGGAATCGGAGATTATGGAAATAGTTTTGGTGTTCCTACAGTTGCAGGCGAAGTTTATTTTGATGAATCGTATAAAGGAAATCCTTTAGTTAATGCAATGGCTGTTGGAATTGTAAAGACTAGTACTTTCGCAAGTGCTGTTGCAAAAGGAGTAGGAAATCCCGTTATGATTGTTGGTTCATCAACAGGCAAGGATGGAATACACGGTGCTACATTTGCTTCCGAAGAACTTTCGGAAAAGTCTGAAGCAAAACGTCCTTCGGTTCAAGTCGGAGATCCATTTACAGAAAAACTTTTACTTGAGGCTTCACTTGAAATTATCCGCAAAGGTTATTTGATCGGAATCCAGGATATGGGCGCTGCAGGTATTTCCTGTTCAACAAGTGAAATGAGCGCAAAGGGAAAATCAGGAATGAAAATCGATTTGGATAAAGTGCCTTTACGTGAAGAAGGAATGAGTGCTTACGAAATTATGCTCTCCGAAAGTCAGGAGAGAATGTTATGTGTGGTAAAAAAGGGATATGAGGATCGGGTTAGAGATGTATTTGAAAAATGGGATCTTCATTGTGAGATAATCGGAGAAGTAATTAGTGTTGACAAACTTTTTATTAATTATAAAGGAAAACTGGAAGCAGAATTACCACCATTTGAATTAGTTCTTGGCGGTGGTGCACCAGTTTATATTCGTGATAAGAAAGAACCATCATACATAACTGAAAAAAGAAAATTTGATTTTAATTCTTTACCTGAACCTTCGAATATTCAGGAAACTTTTCTAAAGGTGTTTTCTTCTCCAAACATTGCATCAAAGAAATGGGTATATGAACAGTATGATTCAATGGTGAGAACAAATACGATTGTTGGTCCCGGTTGTGATTCAGCAGTGATGTATATAAAGGGAACAAACAAAGCATTAGCAATGAAGACAGATTGCAATGCACGATATGTGTACTTAAATCCAAAAGAAGGTGCTAAAATTGCAGTTGCAGAATCTGCAAGAAACATTGTTTGTTCAGGTGGGATCCCATTAGCGATTACAAACTGCTTGAACTTTGGAAATCCATATAAGCCCGAAATTTACTGGCAGTTTACAAAAGCTATTGCAGGTATGGGAGAAGCGTGCAGATTTTTTGATACTCCGGTTACCGGTGGAAATGTTAGCTTTTATAATGAATCCCCTGATAGAGCTGTTTATCCTACACCAACAATAGGGATGGTTGGATTAGTTGAAGACCTCACACACATCACAACGTCTCAATTTAAAAATGAAGGTGACCTGATTTACCTGTTAGGAGAGGATAAAGAAGAACTTGGTGGAAGTGAATATATGAAAGTAATCCACAAAAAAGTGGAAGGAAATTGTCCTCAGATTGATCTTCAAGTAGAAAAAAAATTACATGATGTTACTCTGGAATTAATTAGAAAAAAAATAATTAATTCTGCACACGATATTTCTGAAGGCGGAATAGTTTGTGCGTTGGCTGAGTGTTGTATTATTGATGAAGAGAAAAAACTTGGTGCAGAAATTTTAGTCACAATAAAATCAAGAAAAGATTTTACTTATTTTTCAGAAACGCAATCAAGAATAATTGTTTCAGTCTCAGAAAATAAAAAATTAGAATTTGAAAAGCTTGTTCAGAATTTTAATCAATCTATTACTTTACTCGGAAGAGTTATTGGACCTTCTCTAAAAATTAATAATGATATAGATGTTGAAGTTGATAAATTGGCGGATTTATATTTCAACACCATTGCCAGGATAATGTCTGGTGAAAAATAAAATTCTAGCTAAAATAAAAAGCTCTAAAGCTTACTTGATCTTTAGGAAGACTAGGTATTTCCTACACCTGGTTCCTGCCTGGCATTGGTTTGTTGGATTTGTAAAACATTATTTTGGTGGACTGTATGATCGAACCGATCGTCATCATTTATTTCTTCTTTCCGGCGGAATAGCATTTTCACTTTTTGTTTGTATCGTGCCTATGGTGTTAATCATCTTTTGGTTACTTGGTAAATTTCTTAATTCAGTTGAAGTTGAGTTGCAGATAAATAATCTAATTGATACAGTAATTCCTTACGCAACGTATGCACAATTTGTTAAAGAGATAATTTTTCAGCGTGTGCAGGAAGTTGTTGAATACAGAAACATTGCCGGCTGGATAGGTATCGTTGGGTTATTTTTTGCAGCAAGTGGTTTCGCAAGCAGCCTTCGTACTGTTTTAAATAAAATAAATGGAACTGATATTGATATAAATATTTTTTTGGGAAAACTGAGAGATTTTCTTGTAATAATAGTTATTGTGCTTGTATTCCTGGCATTGATTTTAACTTTGCCAATATTAGATTTGCTTATTTCTTTTGCTCAGTCTACTCCATACCTCCAGGTATTTAACCAACCTATTTTTCACAAAGTTTTTACCTCTTCATTTTCGTTTTTTGTTATGTTTTTCATTTTTGTGGTGCTTTATAAGTTTATGCCAACGGAAAAAATTCGAAAAAGATCTGTGGCACTTGGTGCATTATGGGCATCATTGTTTTGGGTTGGTGCAAAAATTCTTTTTGGAATGTATCTTTCTCACTTTACTACTTTCAGCAGGATATACGGAGCTTACGCTTTAGGAATTGTCGTTGCTTTTTGGATTTATTATACTTCCGCTGTCTTTATACTTGGGGCAGAAATTGGGAAGTTGTTTGATGAAAGAATTACAGCGAAAATAAAAAAGAAGCAAGATATTCTACTTGGAAATACCACTTAATCCTGTTATGAGTAGTTTATAAAATTGAAAGGAAGAATAATGAAATTATTCCACTCTGATACATTTATTACTTTATTGCTGCTGTTCGTTACACTCACATCCTGTTCAAAGCCAACTAAAGAAATTAATTATAACAAGGATGAGTGCGATTTCTGTAAAATGTTAATTGAAGATAATCGCTTTGGATGTGTCCTGACAACAGGAGATGGTAATCTGCTAAAATTTGATGACGTTGGTTGTATGATTAGCTATGCTCTTGTCAAGAATACTCTCGATAATGTAGATCAAAAATTCAGTGTTACAGTTTTCACTATGCCCGATACTTATGTCGATGCAAAAAAAGCTTACTATGTTTACAATGAAAATTTCAATAGCCCTATGGGTTACAATGTACTTGCTTTCGATAGAGATATTTCAAGCAAAGATTTTATAGGTGAAAATGGCGGCGAGGAGATGAAATGGGATGATGTTGTGAATATGGTGATTGAAACTGCTCAGTAACGAAACACATCTTTAGTCATTTAATAACCGGAAAAAATGCTTTTTGGAAATTTCGATTTTAATTTATATCTTTAATCAGACAATTTTATCTGATTTAATAAATGACAGTAATTTTCTCAAAAAAGTGCGAATACGGAATGCAGGCAGTACTTTACCTCGCTGCCCGGGAGAAGGGGACTTTGGTTTCCGCAGATGAGATTTCAAAAGTACATAAAAATTCCCCGTGAGTTTGTTTCTAAAATTCTTCAAAGCTTAAGGGAAAGCGGCCTCATTTCATCGAGCAAAGGAAAGTCTGGTGGATTTACTTTGGCTAAAGATCCATCACGCATAAAACTTATTGATATTGTTTCTGCGATAGATGGACTCGATATGTTTGATAGCTGTGTACTCGGATTTCCTGAGTGTTCACCAACTCATCCTTGTCCGGTTCACGAAACATGGGGAGCGCTTCGCACGCAGACGTACGATATGCTAACTTCTGAAACAATCGATAAACTAAAAGAGAAAACTTTGCACAAGATAAGTAGCTTATAAAATTTTTTAATGTTTAATCAGACCAATATATCTGATATGGAAAAAATAATAGAAAAAAAAGAAAAATCATCACGTGTCATGCTGAACTCGTTTCAGAATCGTGAAAGTGAAAGAAGATCCCGAAACAAGTTCGGGATTAAGCCCAAAAAATTAATCAGGAACAAAGAAAAAGGAATTCAAAAATATCGTTTCATTGTGCAGACATTGTTTGCACTTCTTTGCATCTGGATTGGAATCGAGTTCTATCAGTTCATTCAATATTTGGAAACTAATGGAGCAGCGGCTTTTTCATCAAGACCACCGGGAGTTGAGGGATTCCTTCCAATAAGTTCCTTCATGAGTTTCTATTTATTCCTGATCACGGGTGAAATTCACTCGGCACATCCTGCAGGACTTTTTATTTTCTTTGCAATTATTCTTGTCTCTATTGTTTTTGGAAAAGCGTTTTGCAGTTGGCTCTGTCCTGTTGGGTTTTTATCAGAACTTATTGGTGACTTTGGAAAAAAGATTTTCAAGAAGGATCTCAGACTTCCAAAATATTTGGATATTCCTCTTCGCAGCTTAAAATATTTATTGCTTGGTTTTTTATTTTACTCAGTTTTTTTCTTAATGAGCACAATTGCATTGCGGGCTTTTCTTGATAGTCCTTACAATTTGGTTTCAGATATAAAAATGTATTACTTCTTCGCAGACATTTCAAGATTTTCATTAATCATAATTGGTGTTCTATTTTTACTTTCGATTTTCCTTCGTGGGTTCTGGTGCAGGTATCTTTGTCCTTATGGTGCATTGCTTGGAATTACATCACTAATCAGTCCGAATAAAATAAAACGTAATCCAGTTAGCTGTATTGACTGCGGACTTTGCAACAAAGCTTGTCCTTCATTTATTAAAGTCGATAAAGTAAAAACTGTAATATCGGATGAATGCACAAGTTGTCTGAATTGTGTTGATGCTTGTCCGGTTGAAAACACACTTCAATTCGAAGCAATCGGAATTAAGAAAAAAATCAGTAAGAAATTAGTTGCTATTGGAGTTGTATCAATTTTTATGCTTGTGACAGGATACGGAATGCTGTCTGGGAACTGGCAGAATAATATTTCAGATAAAGAATATCTTGAGTTGTATAAGGATATGGATTCATTTGGTCATCCAACGGGTTCAGCAGCTATTAAAAAATTTAATAAAGATGCTTTGAAGAAAAATTCTGATGAAAAAAATAATTTACAAAATCAGAATAAAAATTAAAATGACTGATGTAATGAGTCATTCCGGCTTGTCCGGAATCAGACTTCTTAGATTCTGAGGTCGCTTCGCTCTCCAGAATGACATAAGTGGAAAATGAATAAATTAAAAGAGGTAAAGAAAATGAATGAACTAAAATTAAAAGATTCAGCAATTGAGAATCTAACTGAAAACACTCTCGCAGAAATTGTTACAAATAACATACGGTCTGCAATAATATTCGAGGAAGCGGGATTAGATTTTTGTTGTAAAGGAAAACGAAGTCTGAAAGATGCCTGTGAAGAAAAAAATATTGATCCTCAGAAAATTGTAAATGAATTAACAAATCTTTCGGATAGTGGTAATGGGACACAAAATGTAAATGACTGGCAGCTCGACTTTCTTGTTGATTATATAGTTAACAATCATCATCAATATGTAAGAAGAATGATCCCGGTTATTTCTTTACACGCAGATAAAGTTGCTTCGGTGCACGGAAATAATCATCCTGAAACTTTGAAGATTGCGGATCTGTTTCTTGCAGTTCGCGAAGAGCTTGAAATGCATATGATGAAAGAGGAGAGAATTTTATTTCCTTACATAAAAAGCAAATGGTTCAAACACAAAAAGATAAGAGCCAATTTTTACTCTACCACCATTTGGTTCAATTCAAAATCCAATAAGAATGATGGAGAATGAACACACGAGTGCAGGCGATGCTTTATCTCAGATAAGAGAGCTCAGCAATAATTATACACATCCCGAAGATGCCTGTAATACCTTCAAAGCACTTTATTCTGAACTAAAGGAGTTTGAAGAAGATTTGCACAAGCATATTCATTTGGAAAATAATATTCTGTTTCCAAAATCGATTAAACTTGAATCAGAACTATTGGAAAGCAAAGACTAATAGATTAGTCGATTGTATAAGAGTGTAGCATATTCTATTTTAGAATAAATTTTTCTTCTTATTTATTCCAAGTCAAAAATTATGAAAAGACATCCTGCGCTTTATACATTATCACACGATCATCATCAGGGACTTATCCTTGCTCAACAATTGAAAAAAGATGCACCTCAATACAAGGGTATGCCCATCAACATTTGAAGAAAAAAAGAATTACACAATATCGTTTTATAACATGAACTGAAAAACATTTTGAAGATGAAGAGAAAATTTTGTTTCCTTTCGTGAAAAGTAAAAATGAAAACATTGACAAATTAATTGTTGAAATTATTTCCGAGCATCGTAAAATGGAATCACTTATAATCGAATTGTCGAGAAGCTGATCAACTTGAAAATATGCTCAATGAATTGGGTTGGCTTCTTGAGAAACATATTCGGAAAGAGGAGCGTGAATTGTTTGTTGAGATTGAAAATATCCTTACAGAAAAAGAATTGGTCATTATCGCAGACAAACTTTCTCGTTCAAGACAGAATAAAAATAAATAAATTTAAACTTTACAGATATTAATTATGAAAAAATATTGGATTGGATTTTCTTTAGTCATTATACTTTCATTTATTGTATTAAGCCTGGTTGGAGTAAAAATATATCAACAGAAACCTCCGGTACCGGAAAAAGTTATTACAGAAAGTGGTGAGTTAGTTTTCACAAAATCAGATATTGAAGAAGGACAAAATATCTGGCAGGCAATGGGTGGTATGGAATCAGGCTCCGTTTGGGGGCACGGAAGTTATGTAGCTCCTGATTGGACTGCAGATTGGCTTCATAGAGAAGTGCAGGGAGTTCTTAATATTTGGTCGCTGCAGAATTTTCAAACTGACTATTCCAAACTTTCACCAGAAAATAAATCTTCTTTAAAGGCAAAATTAAAGGAGATTTATAAAACAAACAGGTATAACGAAGAAAAAGGTGTTATTACAATCGATGATACCCGCTTTGAGGCAATCAAATTAAATATGATACATTTCAACGATGTATTTTCAAATGGCAGAGATGCATATGCGATTCCTAAAAATACATTAAACGATCCGGAAAAATTAAAAAAACTTAATGCATTCTTTTTCTGGAGTGCGTGGGCAGCTTCAACAAACAGACCTGATGAGAATTTTACTTACACAAATAATTGGCCGCACGAAGAATTGATTGGAAATATTCCAACGCCTGATACAATAGTGTGGACAGGTGTAAGCATTATTGTTCTGCTTCTTGGAATAGGTGGTATGGCATGGTATTATGCAGCCAACAGATCCGAAGTTGAGCATAATAAATTTCCATCCGACGATCCATTACTAAATGCTGCCGTAACACCATCACAAAGGGCTGTTTTAAAATACTTTTGGATTGTATCTGCTCTCTTTCTCCTGCAAATAATAATGGGAGTTATAACTGCCCACTACGGTGTTGAAGGTGGAGCTTTTTATGGAATTCCTCTGGCTGAAATTTTTCCTTATGTAATTACAAGAACCTGGCACACGCAATTAGGAATTTTTTGGATTGCTACAGCCTGGTTAGCTGCCGGTTTATATATCGTACCTGCTGTAAGTGGTGTAGAACCGAAGGCACAAAAATTAGGAGTGAATATTCTTTTTGGTGCCTTATTGATTGTTGTGTTAGGATCAATGGTGGGTGAATGGCTAAGTATAAAACATTTACTGCCGGAGCAATTCTGGTTTTACTTTGGACATAGCGGATATGAATATATAGATTTAGGAAGATTCTTTCAGATCGCATTACTTGTTGGATTATTCCTATGGCTGTTTTTAATGTGGAGAGGAATAAGACCAGCACTTAAAATGAATGATGAGCAAAAACCAATTCTTACTCTCTTTCTAATTTCTACAATTGCAATTGCATCTTTTTATGCTGCTGCTTTAATGTATGGTAAACACACTAACCTTGCAATTGCAGAATATTGGAGATGGTGGGTTGTGCATCTTTGGGTCGAAGGATTTTTTGAAGTGTTTGCAACAGTAGTTATCGCTTTTCTTTTTGCAAGATTGCAATTGATCTCTTTGAAAACGGCAGGGCAGGCGACTGTTCTTTCTGCAACCATATTTTTATCCGGAGGAATAATTGGAACATTACATCATCTTTATTTTTCCGGTACACCTATGTTTGTGCTGGCGCTAGGTTCTGTTTTCAGCGCTCTTGAAGTTGTTCCATTAATGTTTGTTGGTTACGAAGCCTGGGAAAACATTAAACTTTCCCGTGCAACTGAATGGGTGAATAAATACAAATGGGCAATAAACTTTTTTGTCGCTGTTGCATTTTGGAATTTAGTGGGTGCCGGTTTATTTGGGTTTATGATTAATCCACCCATTGCTTTGTATTATATGCAGGGATTAAATACAACTCCGGTTCACGGTCACGCCGCTTTGTTTGGTGTTTATGGTATGCTGGGTATTGGACTAATGTTATTCACTTTAAGGGGAATAAGACCCGATATTGAATGGAATGAAAAACCAATTAAGTGGTCATTCTGGTTAATCAATTTCGGTTTATTTGCAATGGTAGTAATTAGTTTACTTCCTGTTGGACTTATGCAAACCTGGGCTTCTGTTGATCATGGATATTGGTATGCAAGAAGTGCTGAATTTTTACAGACAAGTACTATGCAGACTTTAAGATGGATGAGAGCATTCGGTGATACTATTTTTGCAATTGGAGCTATTATACTCGTTTATTTTGTATTTCAATTATCTCTGAGATTTAAAAAGAAGAAATGAAGAAAACTGATCAACTCGAAAATGTTATGGATGAACTTGGTAATTTACTTGAAAAACACATCCGAAAAGAAGAGAGTGAATTGTTTGTTGAAATAGAAAAAGTTTCTATCAGAAGGAGAATTGAATACAATTAGCATTAAGCTTAGCACTCAATAATTGGTCACAAGAGAACTTTCTTACAATTCCAATTCTGGTAAGAATGCCGCGATTTATTTTTTATCATTGACAATAACAAGAATAAAATATTAAAGAAATAATAAAAATTCTGTAACTTTTTTCCCGGCATTAACATTGCTTGTTAATTGTTAAGTATTTATGTTTGTTCCGAAATGTTAAAGAAAAGAATTCTAATATCGACCCTTACTTTGTTGTTCCTTGTTTCGACAACAGGATTACCGGTTACAATTAATTTATGCAAAATGGCTTCAGAAGATGCTGATCAATGCATGATGCATCAGAAACCAGTGAAATCAAATTGCTGCATGGATGAGAGTTTGGAAAACGAGTTGAGAATTTCTGTCAACAACTCCGAATTGCTGCCAGGTTTCGTTTGTTTACAACAAAGTTGATGATCAGTTTGTTACCAGCAAAACTGAAAATAATTTTTATTCTTCATTCGAGCACTTGCTCACCCCGATCTCATTAATTCCAAACCAGTTGGAATTTTCATTTGCTGAATCTTTCTACACAGATTCGTCACCCCCATTTTTAATCAATCCCGAAATACATATAACTAACTCTTCACTTCTGATTTAACTTCTTCTTATTCCTTTTCCGGATTGTGCGGGATAATTCCGTACATACTAATTTTTTCTGGATAGAACATTCAATTATTCTACCCGGATTTCAAAAAGATATTTTTTACAGGAAGAATTTAGATGAAGAAAATCAGATATTTAATAATTAGTCTGGTCGTAATAGCAACTAGTAATTCATTTACTCAGACCGATACAATTTCAAGCCTTATTAAAACAGCTTTGGAAGTTAGTCCAAAACTCAAAATGCTTGAGATGAAAAAACTGGCGGCATCCAACCGTGTCGAGCAAAACTCAAATTTGCCTGACCCGGTGCTGGGATTTGGTTTTATGAATTTACCGGTAAACTCATTCTCCTTAGATCAGGAACCAATGACAGGTATTGGAGTAGGATTAAGTCAGGCATTTCCGTTTCCGGGTAAATTAAGTGATCAGGCTGAAGCGAACACAAAAGATGTTGGCATTGTCCAGCAGGAGATTAATGATGCAAGAAATGAGATCAGGAAAAATGTAATCAAGAGTTATAATGAATTACTATTCTACAGAAAGTCTATCGCTTTGTCTGAACAAAGTAAAGAATTGTTAAATAATATTGCTGAAGTTGTAAGGACTAAGTATGCTGTATCGACTGCAAGTCAGCAAAACTTATTAAAAGTTGAACTGGAGATAACAAATCTCTCCGAAAAAATTGAAGATCTTAAAAGCAAAGAAAAGTCTCAACTTGCAATCTTAAATTCTTTATTGTTGCGGCCGGTTGATTCAGAAATCCAAACTGGTGAATTCCCAAAGATCAATTACGAAAATTTTACAGTAAATGCACTCTCAGACAGTGCTGTAAAATACAGACCATTTCTTGAAGGGATAAAAGAAGCTGAACAGAAAGAAGAAATTAAGAAATCGTTGGTCGAATATGATTACTATCCAAACTTTAATCTGGGTGTGCTTTATACATTTCGGGATAAAATAGCAGCAACTAATACTCCTTTGAACGATTTCATCTCATTTTCCATGGGAATTTCTTTGCCTCTGAATTATGGTGGAAAAGTAAGTTCAAAAGTTGAGGAAACTGAATCGATGCAGAAATTCTACTATGAGCAATATAATATGTCACTTCAAATACTGCAAAGCTCATTTGGAACTTCAGTCGCAAAACTTAATTCGCTTCAATACCGAATTAAATTATTAGAAGAGGGATCACTAATCCAGGCAAATGAAAATTTGAAAACAACACTAACGAGTTACCAGGTTGGTCAGGTTGATTTTCTAAATGTCATTGATGCACAAAACAGCCTCTTGAAAATTGAAAACGATCTATACCGATTAAAAACTGATTACTTAAATGAAATTGCAGAACTTGAGTTCTTAACAGGAACAGAATTTTTACAGGAGAACTAAAATTGAAAAAGAAAGTTTTAATTATAGCAATAATAATAGTTGCGGTTTTAATCCCTATCTACTTCATCTACATTGCCGATGGTTCTTCCACTGATTCAACATTTGCATGTAAAACAGCTTTACACCTGTGGCATGCATCCGGATATAATATCCGATGAGCCAGGTAATTGTCCTATTTGTGGTATGAAGTTAGTACCCGATAAAAAATACCAATCAATCAGATCCCCCTCAGAAAAAAGAACGAAAGATTCTTTATTGGCGTGCCCCGATGGACCCAAATGAAATTTATAATGCACCGGGAAAATCAAAAATGGGAATGGATCTGGTCCCTGTTTATAAAGACGAAGCTGGTAGTTCGGGAATCGTTACAATTGATCCTGAAGTTCAGCAGAATATGAACGTTAAAATCGAGACAGTTCAGAAAAAAAATCTCTCCGGTAAAGTTGTCACGAATGCTGTTCTTTCGATTGATGAAACAAAGCAATATATAGTTACAACAAGAATTAGCGGATGGGTTGAAAAACTCTACGTTAATTTCACTGGACAAAAAGTTTCTAAGGGATCAAAATTAATAGATATTTATTCTCCTGAACTAGTCTCAGCCCAGCAGGAATTACTTACTGCACTCTCATATCAAAATTCGGTCAACTCAAGTTCGATCAGCTCCATCAAAGAGAGCGGAAATGAATTGGTTAAAAATGCAATGAATAAACTGGAACTACTGGAAGTTTCTAATTCAGAAATAAAAAGATTAATTGATACAAAAGAAGTTAAAACTGATTTGACTTTGTATGCTCAAAAGTCGGGCACTGTGCTTGAAAAAAATATTGTCGATGGTCAAAAAATAATGGGGGGAATGCCTTTGTTTAAAATTGCAAATCTTTCGGACCTCTGGCTTATGGTAGATATTTATGAGTACGAGTTATCAAAAATTATCTTGGGGTCAAGAGTAAATATTAATTACAACTTCTTGCCGGGAAAATCATTCGCCGGAAAAGTTTCTTTCATCTATCCAACTATCGATCCAAAATCAAGAACTGTAAAAATAAGGATTGAGGTTGATAACAATTCAGGAGAATTAAAACCTGAAATGTTTGCTAATGTTGAAATTAAAGGAAATGATTTGGGAATGAGTCCGGTTGTTCCTGAAAATGCTGTGATCAGAAGCGGAATGAAAAACATAGTAATAGTTGCATTAGGTGAAGGAAGATTTAAACCTCAGGAAGTAAAGTTAGGCGGCTACTCAGATGGTTATTACCAGGTTTTAAATGGATTGAATGAAGGAATGCGAATAGTAACTTCAGCTCAGTTTTTAATTGATTCGGAAAGCAACTTAAGATCAGCAATAGGACAAATGCAAGAATCAAAAGTACAAGATAGCACAATGCAAAAGATGGATGACTTGTCCGGTAAAGTTTCAACGAAGACGGATGGAAAAGGCTTGATTGAAGAAGAGAAGCAGGAAATGAAAATAGATGAGCAAGATCATTCTAATTCAGTTGTTCAGGAAGGAGTAATTGATGTTGGGTCAATTGATAAAAATAAGGACGGTAAACTCTGGGAATGCCCTATGGATTGGAACGTAATTTCTGATGAATCAGGAAGATGCCCATTATGTAATATGAAATTGAAAGAGTATTCGATTGATGAGATAAAATCAAATTTAGAAAAATATGGTTTTGAGTACAGGAAAAAATAGAACGCAGATGACGCAGATACTACTGATCCACACAGATCAGTGAAAATCTGCTTAATCAGTGTCATCAGTGTTCCATTAATTTTAAGGAAATTTTAATATGATAACATCAGATCAAAATAAAGATGGTTTAATTAGTAAACTTATCGAGTGGTCGATCAACAATAAGTTTATGGTTATAATCTTCACAATCGCATTGATACTAATAGGTATATGGTCAATGCTTAACACACCCGTTGATGCAATCCCTGACCTCAGCGATGTTCAGGTTATAATTTACACTGAATACCAGGGACAAGGTCCGCAAATTGTTGAAGATCAAGTTACTTATCCGCTCACAACAAAAATGCTCTCCGTCCCTTTTGCAAATGACGTTAGAGGATATTCGTTCTTCGGATTTTCGATGGTCTATATAATCTTTGAAGATGGAACGGATATTTACTGGGCACGGAGTCGTGTGCTCGAGTATCTCAGTGGAATGCGCGGACAACTTCCTGAAGGAGTTACACCACAGCTTGGTCCCGATGCAACAGGCTTAGGATGGGTTTACGAATATGTCCTACACTCCGATAAAAGAGATTTACAAGAGCTGAGATCATTGCAAGACTTTTTCCTGAAATATGAGTTGTCATCCATCTCAGGAGTTTCAGAAGTTGCCAGTATTGGTGGTTTTGTAAAACAATATCAGGTTAATGTTGACCCGACTAAACTTGCTTATTACAATATTCCGCTTCAAAAAGTGAAGATGGCAATTCAGCAAAGTAATAACGATGTTGGTGGCAGACTGCTTGAAATGGGAGAATCCGAATTCATCGTAAGAGGACTTGGTTACATAAAAAACTCAGATGATCTGAAAAAAATTGCGATTGGAAATTCACCCAATTCAGGTTCACCAATTTATTTAAGTGATATTGCAGACATCAATATCGGACCAGAATTAAGAAGAGGATTAGCTGAATGGAATGGTGAAGGTGAAACTGTGGGTGGAATAATTGTAATGCGATATGGCGAAAATGCTCTTGCGGTAATTGAGCGTGTTAAAGAGAGACTGGCAGAATTAAAAAAATCGATTCCGGAGGATGTAAAAATAGTTCCAGCCTATGATCGATCAAGTTTAATTGACAGAGCAATTGACAATTTAAAAGATAAACTTCTCGAAGAATCGCTAATAGTAGCATTAGTGATCATAGCATTCCTGCTTCACATCCGTAGTTCTCTGGTTGCAATATTCACACTGCCTACAGCTGTTCTGGCTGCATTTATAGTTATGAAGTTGCAGGGAATAAATGCAAACATAATGTCGCTTGGAGGTATTGCAATCGCGATAGGTGCGATGGTGGATGCATCCATAATTCTTGTTGAGAATACTCAGGCTCACATGTCTTATGAACAGGACAAACCACCAAACCAAAGACGATCCCACTGGACAGTTATTCTAGAAGCAGCAAAAGAAGTCGGACCATCTATATTCTACTCACTTCTTGTTATCACAATTTCTTTTCTCCCTGTCTTCACTCTTGAGCAGCAGGAGGGAAGATTGTTCAAGCCGCTTGCGTTTACAAAAACTTATTCTATGGCAGCCGCAGCCATTCTTTCTATAACAATTGTTCCGGTATTACTTGGTTATTTTGTTCGAGGAAGAATGAAGAAGGAAGAAGAAAACCCGATTACTAGGTACCTTGGTAAAATTTATCATCCTGTAGTTGATTTTGTTTTGGAAAAAAGATGGTATGTGTTAATGGGAGCTTTGGTGGTGTTGTTATTGACCTATATTCCTTATTCAAAGCTTGGTTCTGAATTTATGCCGCCGTTATACGAAGGTGATCTTCTATATATGCCTACAACACTCCCGGGAATATCAATAACCAAAGCGAAGGAGTTACTACAGCAGACGGATAAAATCATTAAAACTTTTCCGGAAGTTAAAACTGTTTTTGGGAAAATTGGAAGAGCAGAAACTGCAACTGATCCTGCACCACTCACGATGATTGAAACAACAATTCAGCTTAAACCGCAGGATGAATGGCGACCCGGAATGACAGTTGATAAACTTGTCGATGAATTAAATGCTGCAGTCCACATCCCCGGTTTAACAAATGCCTGGACAATGCCTATTAAAACAAGAATTGACATGCTTTCAACCGGAATTAAAACTCCTGTAGGAATAAAAATCGCGGGACCAGATTTAAATATTTTGCAGGATATTGGTAAGCAAATAGAAGAGGTCGCCAAAACTATTCCCGGTACACGCTCAGCCTACGCCGAAAGATCTGTTGGTGGAAACTTTGTCAACTTCAAAATTAATCGGGATGCAATTGCAAGGTATGGAATTTCTGTTGCAGATGTTCAGAATGTTTTTATGTCAGCAATTGGTGGAATGAATATTACCAAAACAGTTGAAGGTCTGGAAAGATATCCCGTCAATTTAAGATACCAGAGAGATTACAGAGAAAACATTGAAGTATTGAAAAGAGTTCTGGTAAGTACACAGTCTGGTTTTGTTCCACTTGAATCGCTTGGTGAAATTGAAATAGTAAAAGGTCCGCCGATGATCAAATCGGAAAATGCCAGACCTAACACATGGGTTTATATTGATCTCGAGAAAATAGATGTTGGAACTTATGTAGATAATGCGAAGAAAATTATTTCAGAAAAAGTAAAATTGCCTGCAGGGTATTCAATTAAGTGGAGCGGTCAGTATGAATATATGGAAAGAGCCTCAAAGCATTTATCGCTAATAATTCCTCTTACACTTCTTGTAGTAATTGTTCTTCTTTATATGAATACCAGATCAGCTATTAAAACTTCAATCGTACTTCTTGCATGTGCCATTTTCACTGGTTGGTGCTGTCTGGTATCTCTATTTTGCCGGCTTCCATTTAAGTGTTGCTGTTTGGGTTGGAATAATTGCACTGCTCGGAGTCGATGCTGAAACGGGAGTTGTTATGCTTCTTTATCTGGATATAGCATACGAAAAATTTAAGAAGAACGAGTTGATAAAAAACTTTGCTGATTTGAAAGAGTCAATATTCGATGGTGCTGTAAAAAGAATTCGACCCAAGATGATGACTGTACTCGCGTTGCTTGCGGGGCTATTTCCAATATTGATAAGTGTAGGAACGGGTAGTGACGTTATGAAGCGAATTGCTGCTCCAATGTTTGGTGGTATAATTACCAGTTTTATTTTAGAACTGACGGTTTATCCAGCCATCTTTTATATCTGGAAAAGAAAAGAAGTAAAAAAGATGTTAAAAAATGAACAATAAACAACCGTCATTGCGAGGAGAGAAGTGACGAAGCAATCTCAAAATAAAGATTGCTTCTCCCGACTTCAGTCGGGATCGCAATGACAAATAATTTCATAAACAAAAAGGAGTAACACAATGTTCAAACAACTCGTAATAACTTTTACAATGATTTCTTTATTCGGTGTATTCGCTGTTGCACAGGAGCAAACATCTACAAACAACAAAAGAAAAAAAGGAATGTGCGAAAGGCTGCTGTTCAGGACATAGTTCCAAAGGCACAATGACGATGGCACATATGGATATGGACAGCACACACAGATCATATGCATCATCAAATGAAATCAATTGAAACTGCCGAAGTTTCAATTGTACGGGAAGGTGAAATTGATCTTGTAGCGATTGATGTAAATGAAGATGGGATGGGTATACCAGGATCATATGTGCTGGAATGTAATTTCTGATGAACCCGGAAATGTCCACTATGTGGGATGACACTGAAAGAAGTAACCATCGAACACAGCAAAAGATAATTTGCAGAAGAATGATTATGAAGTGAAATAAGTTATAACGAAATGTCAGTCTTCGTGGACTGGCATCTCCATTTTAACAAAGGTGATGAAATGAAAGAAATAAAAGCATACATAAGACCTTCGATGGCTGATAGAGTTATTTCAGCTCTTGAAATTGCAGGAGTTCCCGGTATTGACAATAATAGATGTCTCTACTCTCGGCAAATGGGCTGATCCTGAAAGATCAAAACTATCAATGGAATATTGTGAAAAGTATTGCACGACTGTAAAGATTGAACTTGTTTGTGACGATAGGATGCTGATAAATTTATAAATATTATCTTAGAAAAAGCACGGACAGGAAGCAAAGGCGACGGGAAAATTTTTGTTTCGGAGATTTCTGATGCAATTAGTGTTAGAACTAAAAAAAGCACGGCTACTTAGGCATTTAATATGATTTCAAATTAGAATTGTGATATGGAAATATTTGTAGGGACAGACATTTATATTGATAATTATACTGGTTCTTGCTTATAGAAAATTTAACAAAGCCAACAAAGGTAAAGATTGCTGCAAATAATTTAGTATATGAATGTGATCCTCTTAATTAGTAACAACAAATAAGGTGGTATTATGAAAATCCTCATAAGTGTGTCTATTAACTTTAGTCGACTCTGCTCGCAATCTTCCTGATTTTCATTTATAGTGGGTGGTATAATGTAAGTGCTATGAATGATGAAAGCGGATTTATGAAATGGGTATTGAATACCACAAGTGATAATTCAATCGAATCCCGTTCCAGAGATATTTCAGTCCCCGATTTAAATGATCCGGAAATGATCAAAGAAGGGTTTGAGCATTACAACGAGATGTGTGCAAGCTGTCATGGTGAGCCCGGACAAGATCAAACAGAGTTATCGAAGGGATTAAATCCTCCTGCACCATACTTTGTCAAAGCAGCAAAATTTATCGATGCTAAAGAAATGTTTTGGGTTACAAAGAATGGAATTAAAATGACCGGAATGCCAGCCTGGGGCAAAACTCATTCAGATGAGAAGATATGGGCGATAGTCGCATTTATGAAAAAACTTCCTGTTATATCGGCGGAAGAGTATGAAAAAATGGAAAGCGAATCTGGATCACATGGTAATGAAAATAATGGAAAACATCAGAAGTGAATGATGAATCATGATCATTCGAACCCTGATCACTAAGATCATCATCAGGGTTAAATGGATTAATTATTAAATGACAATACTGATTTGAAAATATAGGAAACTGAAATAGCGGTTATCATTTAACACGACGCAATTTTTTGATATGTTCTTATTACGTTCTGCTTCAATTCGCTTTTATCGGTATGTGATTTATCCCGGTTATTAAATATTTAACCCCGCCTAAATCAACGGAAGCTGCACCAACAAATGTTCTTGCAGGTGAAGTTGGTGAGTTGAAAAAAAATAGCGGAAAAATATTTCGCTTTGGAAATAAACCCGGAATTCTGATTGACACACCATCAGGTGATATAAGAGCATTCTCTGCAGTTTGTACACATTTAGAATGCACGGTTCAGTATAGATCCGATCTTGAAAGCATATTTGGTGTGCTCGTCACAATGGGCATTATGACCTAAATGGAATAAACATAGCTGGTCCGCCACCTCGTCCATTAGAAAGATATATTGTAAATATTAAAGGTGACAAAATATATGTTCATAGAAATGTATGACTGAATAAACGAAAAGTGATTTATATCAAAAGCGTAAGATAAAATTGTATAATGATTCACAATTTTGAAACGAATTCAAATTTATTACATCATAAAATAAAGTATGATGGCTGAAGTGTGTGTTTTTGTTGTTGAATGAAGAATACTGAAAAGATTTTTATTAAATCTTCATTCAATCTTCATATTGATTTAATAAAATTATTATGCTGATAGAAAAGTTCTACAGACAGTTTTATTTAATAATAATTTTGGAGGATAAAATGTTAAGATTAAAAATATTTTTTATTGTCATCGTTATTACAATGTTTGCGACAAATATACTTGCCCAGGAGAATTCCGTAGATCAAATCATGAAGAATTCCCAAACCAGGAACCAGGTAATGGATTATATGATTGCTCATAAAAACATCATGAATGAATTTATGAATAAGATGATGGGTAATAAGGATGCGTGGAACTCAATGATGGGCTATATGATGGAAAATCAAGATTCGAGAATGAGCATGATGAATGATATGTTCTGGCAAGCCAATAATGATAAATCTTTTTACGATGATATGCAGAAGTATATGGATAATCATGACGATATTATGAACATGATGCAGGGAATGATGAATAGCAATATGCACAGCGGTATGATGAATCATAGCAATATGATGCACAATAACACTAAGCAGTAAATTAATGCTAATAGATGGAATCCAATTAATTTGGATTCCATCTTGATTATTAACAAAAACAAATTAATTTATTTCACAATAAAATATGGAGAAAATTATGAATCGAACTATTCAAACATTGTTACTTTCGGTAATGTGTTCGTTTTTTACTTTAACATTTGCACAAGGTGGTGGTCATCACGGAGGTCACTATGATCCTGACTCTCTGGAAATAGTTACGGTCAACGGGACAGCTATAGTCGATACAACCATTGGTATGCATGCTATGTATTATCTCGATGAAGATAATGATGGAACACCTGATTATTTTCTAAACTTCGGTCCCTGGTGGTATGAACCCGATAGTTCTGATGCTAGCAGACCGAATAATGGGGATGCAATAACTATTACCGGTGGATTGGTAGATTCAACAATGATGAATGAGTATCCAATGGTAATCGTTTATGAAATTAACGGGGAATTCTGGAGAGACCCATATGATCCATTCTGGAATGAAATGGGAAATCATCATGGCGGAAATCATATGATGGATAGTTGTTTTACTTCAGGTTTTGGATGGATGCACGATTCATTGCAAACTGTTTCGCTTTCCGGGTATGCAATTGTTGATACTACATTTATTATGGAACATTTTTATCTGGATGAAAACAATGACGGTATCCCTGATTATTTTCTTAATTTTGGTCCGCCGTGGTATAATCCAGGTTCAGGTGCAAACAGACCTGAAAATGGCGATCAAATAAACATAGTTGGTGGGATGGTTGATAATGGAAATTTCCCGATGGTGGTTGTGTATGAAATCAATGGGTTATTCTGGAGAGATTCGTCTTCATTCGGACATCACTTTGGTGGAGGGTGGTTGAACAGGAATATGACAGATCCGGAAAATTTCCAAACACCATTTGATACCATGGATATGGTAACAATGTACCCAGGTTGGTGGAGCGGTGGCGGAGGTCACCACGGTGGAATGCATGACTCGTTATTCTGTCAGATTCTTGAGATATTCCCGGGCGATATAATTACACTTGGGAATGAAAATGCATTCGCCGGATATGAAATGGATTATTTCTTCCCTGGTATGATGGGCGGAAGAATGAATAATGAAATGGGTTGCGGTGGACATATGAATTTTAATAGTAACACAGATTTTCAATTCCATTATACTGATGCACAACTTAATAATGCGAATATTATCGAATCAAGTATTGTGGTTAAGTTCTGGGATAGTGATATGAATCATTGGATTGCGGTATCAGGTGCGAATTTAAATACGACTGATAATCTGTAACATTTAACGCATCCCATGTGGCTAACTTCTTTATTCTAGCAGGAGATTCACCTAGCTCCACAGAAGGTACATCCAATACATTACCAAAGCAATTTGAATTAATGCAGAATTATCCTAATCCATTCAATCCCTCAACAACGATTGAATTTTCTCTTCCAAAGAGAACGAATGTCAAGTTGACTGTCTATAATATTCTTGGCAAAAAAATTGCCGAACTTGCTGATGGAAATTATGACGCTGGAAGCTATTCAATAATTTTTAATGCAAAGGATTTACCTTCTGGAGTTTATTTCTATCAGTTAAAAACGGATAATTTTTATAAAGTCAAAAAAATGCAGTTAATCAAATAAAATAATCATAAACTCCCGGATACACCGGGAGTTTTTTTATATGGAGGAAGCAAAATGTTACACGATATGTTTATGGGAAATATTTGGTTTGGATGGTTTATGTGGATACTAATTATTACGTCTTATTTTTATTCTAATCTGGTCCAACACTCGTGAGAGAGATAAATATTTACCATTTGATCAAAAAGGTGAGGACGCTTTGGATATTTTAAAGAAAGCGATATGCAAAAGGCGAAATAACAAAAGAACAGTTTCAGCAAATGAAGGAAGATTTGAAGTAAAGATCCATATTTACGATAAAAATTTTGTAAATAATTCTTATTTAAATGTAACGCATAGGCTCAAGAATATGTTTATGTTTTGATCAGATGTTAGTCTCAGATAACAAATATGAGGTATGCCAATGACAAATGAACACGAACATCACCAAAAAAAGATGATGAAAATCATCATCATGACAAAATGGAACATTCTCAACACGACCATTTGAACACTGATCATTCAGAACATTCAAATCACAAAGATCATAATCATTCTCACGAAGAGATGAATCATAAAAAGGGCGATCATAAAGGATCACGATCACTCCAAACACCACGGTCATATGATTAAAGATTTCCGAAAACGATTTTGGATTTCATTAATGGTTACTATTCCGATCCTGTTACTTTCACCGATGATACAACATTTTCTCGGACTTAGAGAAACACTTCGATTTAGTGGTGATAGTTTTTTGCTGTTCGGATTGTCCTCATTTGTTTATTTCTATGGAGGCTGGCCATTTTTAAAGGGATTATTTGATGAGCTAAAAAAGAAACAGCCTGGAATGATGACGTTAATTGCACTGGCAATTTCTGTCGCTTATTTCTACAGCAGTGCAGTTGTGTTCGGTGTGAAAGGTGAAGTCTTTTTTTGGGAACTGGCAACTCTAATTGATATAATGCTTCTTGGTCACTGGATTGAAATGAAATCTGTTATGGGTGCTTCCAAGGCTCTTGAAGAACTTGCTAAATTGATGCCTGATGAAGCACATAAAATCAAAGATGACGGAAATGTTTTAGAAGTCAAAGTTTCTGAACTTACGAATAAAGATAAACTTTTAATAAAACCCGGAGAAAAAATTCCAGCCGATGGAAAAATTTATGAAGGTAAAACATCGATCAATGAAGCTATGATTACTGGTGAATCAAAACCTGTTTCTAAAGGTGAAGGCGATGACGTTATCGGTGGTTCTATAAATGGAGAGGGTTCAATCAAAATAAAAGTTGAAAAGACTGGTGATGAAACCTTTCTTTCTCAAGTAGTAAAAATGGTTAAAGAGGCACAGGCGAGTAAATCCAAAACCCAGGATCTTGCAAATAAAGCTGCATTCTGGTTGACGATCATTGCGATTCTTGCAGGTACTATTACCATGTTTGTTTGGTTGTTGCTTGAAGGTGCAACATTTAATTTTGCTTTATCACGAACAGTAACTGTAATGGTTATAACATGTCCTCATGCATTAGGATTAGCAATTCCTCTGGTAGTTGCTGTATCTACTGCGATGTCTGCTAAAAGCGGTTTACTTATCAGAAACAGAACTGCTTTTGAGAAAGCGAGAAATTTACAGGCAATAATTTTTGATAAAACTGGAACATTAACAAAAGGTGAATTTGGAGTTACTGAAACAATTTCATTTAATGGAATGGATGAAAAAGAAATTTTGAAATATGCAGCGACAATTGAATCCGAATCAGAACATCCGATTGCTAAAGGTATTGTTAACTCATCGGAAGAAAAATTTGAAGTTAAAGATTTTAATTCTATCTCCGGCAAAGGTGCGGAAGGCAAAGCAAATGGGAAAAATGTAAAAGTCGTTAGTCCCGGTTACCTTGAAGAAAATAATATAGAAGTCAAAGAGAAAGAAAAGATAGATAAACTATCCGGTGAAGGTAAGACGGTTGTGTTTGTTATTATTGAAGATAAACTTATTGGAGCTATCGCACTAGCAGATATAATTCGTGAAGAATCGAAAGATGCAATTAAGCAGCTCAAAGAAATGGGAATCAAACCGATGATGTTAACTGGTGATAACAAACAAGTTGCTAAATGGGTTGCTGATGAGCTTGGGTTGGATGATTACTTTGCTGAAGTTCTACCAGACAAGAAATCAGAAAAAGTTAAAGAAGTGCAAAACAAAGGAATGGTTGTGGCAATGACAGGTGACGGTGTAAACGATGCACCTGCACTGGCACAGGCAGATGTTGGAATTGCAATCGGTGCAGGGACAGATGTTGCGGTTGAAACCGCAGACATTATTCTCGTGAGAAGTAATCCAAAAGATGTAGTTTCACTAATAAAATTTGCGAAAGCAACATATAGTAAAATGGTTCAAAATTTAATTTGGGCAACAGGGTATAATGTAATTGCAATTCCTCTTGCTGCAGGAGTTTTATTTTCGCAAGGAATTATCTTAAGTCCTGCACTTGGAGCAGTGCTGATGTCACTAAGTACAATAATAGTGGCAATCAATGCAAAGTTGTTAAAAGTTAGTTAATGTAATCTGGGGAATAAAATCATTTATGAGTAAAATTATTTTTATCGAAGTTCTCGTTTTATTTCTGTTCACAACTAATATCAAAGCAGATAATCAATCACCTGAAGTGACTGAACATCTGGGTCAGATATTACCGTTAGACCTTACATTTACAAATTCTCAAGGCAGACAGGTATCATTAAAAAATTTCATCAACAAACCAACTGTAATCGATTTTGTTTACTATCAATGCGCAGGAATATGTTACTCCAATAATGATGGAATTATCGGATGTAATTGGAAAAGTAAAATATAAACCGGGAACAGATTACGATATTATATGTTTGAGCATTGATCACAATGAAACCATTAAAATGGCAGTAGATAAAAAACATGCAATGATTGGATTATGCAGTAAACAAATTCCCGATTCTGCGTGGACTTTTCTTATTGGTGACAGCACAAGCATTTATAAGTTAACAAATGCAGCAGGGTTTGGCTTTCTAAAAAATGAAGCAGGTTATCAACATCAGGGAGTATTAATTTTTGTCGATAAGCACGGAAAAATAGTCCAATATCTTAGTCCGGGATACATAAAAGAAGCATCGGACTTCCAAATTCTTCCATCTGAATTTGAATTGGCAATTGAAAAAGCAAGCAAGGGAGAAATAACCTCAACTCTAACAAAAATATTACAAACCTGTTCAAGATATATACCTAAAGGAAGAAGCGGGATAATCCTTCTCATCATTTTTGGATCAGGAATAATTACTTTAACTGTGGTATTTATAATTATTAGAAGAACCAAAAACAGGTTTGTAACAAAATAATTTAAGAATAAAATTTTAATCCTGTCTTTTGTATTTTCGTGGTATGAATGATTTAATTAAAAAAGCTTTTGCCCTGAGTTTAGTTACAATATTCTACAACATTGCAGAAGGTGTGATCTCAGTATACTTCGGTGCGGGGGATGAAACACTTGCCTTACTTGGATTTGGGGTTGATAGTTTCGTTGAAGTTATTTCAGGAATTGGAATTGCGCATTTAATTCTAAGGATGAAGTATGCAAAAGTTCAAACGCGTGATGAATTTGAAAAAACTGCTTTGAAAGTAACCGGAACAGCTTTCTATCTTCTAACAGCAGGATTAATTGTTGGCTCTGTTTTGAATATAATCAGGAATGTAAGACCAGAGACAACCATACCCGGAATTATTATTGCGGTAATTTCAATTGCAACAATGTACTGGCTGATGACCACAAAACTTAATGTTGGTAAAGCATTAAATTCGGATGCAATTATAGCGGATGCAAACTGCACAAAAACCTGTTTTTATTTATCATTCATTTTGTTAGCAGCAAGCGGACTCTATGAGTTATTTGGCATTGCATATTTTGATGTACTTGGTTCTCTTGGTATTGCTTACTTTGCTTTTAAAGAGGGAAGAGAATCTTTCGAAAAAGTAAGAAGCGGTAAATTGATGTGTAGTTGTGAGGATGAACATCATTCTGAACCACAGAATTCAGCTCAGGAATCGAAATAAATTTAAGAATGTTTCAGCACAATCATTCACATACGGATAAGCAAAATTTTAATCAGGCATTTCTCTTCGGGATAATTCTGAATGTTGTCTACATAGCCGTCGAAATTGTTTATGGGATCCTGATCAATTCTATGGCTCTACTTGCAGATGCAGGACACAACTTCAGTGATGTGCTTGGGTTGCTGCTCGCCTGGGGAGCCGCTTATTTAGCCAAAACTGCTTCAACTGAAAAACGAACTTACGGAATGCGAAAGTCAACTATCCTTGCTGCGTTGTTTAACGCAATTATTTTGATGATAGCTGTTGGTGCTATAACAATTGAAGCTGTAAGGAAACTAATTCTTCCCGCACCTGTTGAAGGAACAACAATGATGATTGTTGCTGGAGTCGGTTTCTTCATAAATGCAATTACGGCGCTGTTGTTTCTGAAAGGAAGAGAAAAAGATCTAAATATTAAAGGTGCTTTTCTTCATATGGCTGCAGATGCAGGAGTTTCACTTGGGGTTGTTGTTGCAGGATTTATTATTCTTTCAACAGGGTGGTTATGGGTGGATCCGGCAGTAAGTATGGTAATAGTAATAGTGATCACAATAGGAACCTGGGGACTTTTAAAGGAATCTTTTCATCTTTCGATGGATGCGGTTCCGAGGGAGATTAACCTTAAACAGGTTGGTGATTATTTAAAGTCTATTCAGGGTGTTAAAGAGGTGCACGATTTACACATATGGGCAATGAGCACAACCGAAAATGCTCTTACTGCTCATCTTGTCATTCCTGAAGAAACAAAAGATGATTACTTTCTTAAGAAAATTTGTGGTGATCTTTATTCTAAATTTGGAATAGGACATTCAACAATTCAAATAGAAAAATCTGCTCAAAGTGCCAACTGTGAACACCGGAATGTGTGATCTAGTTTAAATTGGCTTGTACCTTCTTGCATTTCTGAAAATTATTATTCTTAAATTTCGTTTGCAATTTTCTTCTGACTATTAATGAGAATCCTGATGAAAGACACTCCAATTAATTACGAAATAGTTTCAAAAAAAATAAAAGAAAGCCGTATTGAAAATATCGGGAAGGCTTCAATACGCGAATTAAAAAAACTTGTTGACGATATTGAAAAAGAAACCGGTGAAAAATTTATTAGAATGGAAATGGGCATTCCCGGACTTCCCGCAGCTGATGTTGGTGTCCAAGCCGAAATTGAGGCATTAAAAAAAGGAATCGCCAACACTTATCCTGATATACAGGGAATTCCTCAACTAAAAACTGAAGCCTCAAGATTTGTAAAATTATTTTTGAATATCGATGTAAATCCTGAAAGCTGTATACCGACCGTCGGTTCTATGCAGGGAAGTTTTGCGGCATTTATAACAACCAGCCGGATGTATGAGAAACAGGATACTATTCTCTTTCTTGATCCCGGATTTCCGGTTCACAAACAGCAACTAAAAGTTCTCGGACAAAAATTTGAAACATTTGATGTTTATGATTTCCGGGGCGACAAATTAAAAGCAAAAATTGAATCCTTTCTTTCAAAAGGAAATATAACCGCATTGCTTTATTCGAATCCAAATAATCCATCCTGGATTTGCTTCACTGAAAAAGAATTAAAAATTATTGCTGAGCTTGCTGATAAATACAATGTTGTTATCCTTGAAGATCTTGCTTACGTGGCAATGGACTTCAGAAAAGATCTTTATCATCCGGGTAAACCACCTTACCAGGCAACTGCTGCACGATATACTGATAATTATATTCTGTTCATCTCCAGTTCAAAAGCATTTAGTTATGCCGGGCAAAGAATCGGATTGATGATAATGTCGGATAAACTTTATGAAAAAAAATGTCCTGACTTGAAAAGATTTTACACCACCGATATCTTCGGAAGGGCAATGATATTCGGAACTGTTTATGCACTGAGTGCAGGTGTTACACATTCAGCACAATATGCAGTTACAGCAATGCTGAAAGCAGCTAACGATAATAAATTTAACTTTGTAGATATTGTAAAAGAGTATGGTGCAAAAGCAAAAATTATGAAAAAGCTTTTTACCGATAATGGTTTTTATATAGTCTATGATAAAGATGAAAACGATCCAATTGCTGATGGCTTTTATTTTACCTATGCTTATCCGAATTTTTCAGGTGAAGAGCTTTTAGAAGAAATGCTTTATTACGGAATAAGTGCGATATCGCTTGCAATAACGGGGTCACAACGATTGGAAGGAATACGAGCGTGTGTTTCGCTTGTCCAACGTGCTCAATTTCCTGATCTGGAAAATCGATTGAAGAAATTCCATCAGGATCATCCAATTAATTAATATGATAAAAGTTTGTTAAAGGGATAACCGATATTTAAATTCACAATTATGATTCAAATCATTTAAACAGATTGAAATTATGAAAGTTTTCGAACTACTTAATACAAAAAATATACTTACTGAATTCAAAACTGAAAATAAAGAAGATGTTATTAACGAACTGGTTGATTTATTAAAGGGCGATCAACGAGTTCTTGATCTCGAAGATGTGCGCAAATGTGTCTTTGAACGAGAAGAAAAAATGTCAACCGGGGTTGGAAAAGGTTTTGCTATCCCACACGGTAAAACAAATTCAGTTGAAGATATTCTTGCTGCGTTTGGAAAAAGTGAATCACCGATTGAATATAATTCACTGGATGATGAGCCAGTTCATCTTGTATTTTTGCTCATCGGTAAAGAAAATTTACTTGCAAAACATATCAAACTCTTAAGCAGAATCTCCCGAATGATGAATAATGAAGAGTTCAGGAAAAAACTTATTCAAGCTAAAAACAAAGAAACAATACTGCAATTATTTCAGGAAGAAGAACAGAGCTATTCTGATGTTTAATCATGACATCATTCAACCACATCTGATACAATATGATTAAAGCAGTTACCGGGACAAAAGATATTCTTCCGACTGATATTTCACGCTGGAAATATCTTGAACAAACTGTTGAAAAAATCTTCCAAAACTTTAACTACAAAGAAATAGTACACCAATCTTCGAAGAAACATCTCTTTTTGCGAGGGGAATTGGTGAAGAAACAGACATAGTTGGTAAAGAGATGTACACTTTTAAAGATAGAAGCGATACAAGTCTGACTCTTAAACCTGAAATGACAGCAGCAGTAGTTCGAGCTTATCTTGAGCATTCTCTTGGTGCACAACAATCGTTAGTAAAATTATTTTATATCTCACCGATGTTCAGACAGGAACGACCGCAAGCCGGAAGGTTCAGACAGTTCCATCAATTTGGTGCTGAAGCTATTGGAAGTCAATCTCCAATTCTGGATGCTGAAATGATTCAGATGTCGTATGAAATTTTAAAATCGCTTGGATTAAAAAATCTATCGATAAAAATTAATTCTCTTGGTACACCGGAGACAAGAGAGAATTACAAGAAAATATTAAAAGAGTATTTATCAGATAAAAAGGATAATCTTTCTGAGGATAGTCGAAGAAGGTATGAAACAAACATCCTCAGAATTTTTGACAGCAAAGTTGAATCGGATCAAAAACTAATTAAAGATGCGCCAAAGCTTATTGATCATCTTGATGAAGAAAGTAAAAATGATTTCGAGGTAGTTAAAAACCAACTGACAAAAATTCAGAAATTCCATTTACAATTGATTCATCACTTGTTCGTGGATTGGATTACTACACAAAACTTACTTTTGAAATTGACAGCGGAAGTGTTGGTGCACAGACTGCACTTTGCGGTGGCGGGAGATATGATTTACTTATTGAAACACTTGGTGGGAAACCAACTCCTGCAACCGGATTCGCTGCAGGTATTGAAAGAATTCTTCTTGCTTGCGAAAATGAAAAGAGTTTTACGTTGCCAAATAAGCTATTATTGATGTTTATTTAATCCGAATTGATAATGAGCTAGAATCAGTTGTAAGTGAAATTGCAAGTAAACTTAAGATTAGAAAATCTCTCTGTTGATTTTGACTATTTGCAGAGAAGCGTTAAAGCTCAAATGAGAGAAGCAAATCGACTAAATGCAAAATATGTTTTGTTCATTGGTGGAGATGAATACAAACAAGGAATGGTGAACTTGAAGAATATGTCGACTAGTGAAGAGGAAAAAATATTACCTCTTTCTCTTTTTTTTTTTTTTTTTTTTTAAATAATTTCTCTGACTTACTCGTTACACCTTTAAAATCAAGTTAGCGTTTTTCGTCAGTCTGAGCAGAGTCGAAGACTGAAACAACTAAAACATATGTATCGTCACACTTCGACTTCGCTCAGTGTGACATTTTATTTTTTTCAAACTTAAAAAAAAAAAAAAAAAAATGAACATCATAATAGGAAGAAAACCTGTACCTGAAGCGCTTAACTCAAATGAAGAAATTGAACAAGTTTATCTTCTCTTCGGTCAGCAGGGGAAAATCATAAATGCAATTCGTGTTGCAGCAAAAAAGAAGGGAATAAAATGCAACCAAATACCACTGGAACGTTTCAGAACGTACACTTCAGACCTACCTGACCGGCAGGCAGGTAAAAATGCTCAAGGTGTGGTTGCGTTAAAACAGATTTCAAATTTTCCACACTTTATGAAATTCTTTCCGATGCAAAGAAGTCAACTCTTCCATTAATATTAATTTCTTGGATGAGATACAGGACCCACATAATGTTGGGGCAATACTTCGCTCTGCAGAATGCAGCGGAGTTGATGGAGTTATTCTTACCAAACACAACAGTGCAACTATTACTTCGACAGTTACAAAAGTTTCTGCCGGTGCAACAGAGCATTTAAAGATTTGCCAGATAAATAATCTTTCTCAGACAATTGATGAGCTGAAAGAAAAAGGTTTCTGGATAGTAGGCTCTTCACTAGATAATTCTAAGAACTACACTGAAATCGATTACAAAACTCCAATTGCTTTAATTGTCGGTAATGAAGAGAAAGGAATACGAAAACTCACAGCAAGCAAATGCGATTTTCTGGTTAAGATTCCGATGAGCGGAAAAATCCAATCACTCAATGTTTCTGTAGCCACAGGTATACTTCTTTTCGAAATTCTCCGCCAGCGAAACTTGTAACCTTCAAAGTTAGTGCTACGACGTTTACCAGCAACCTCGAAGTTTGCTCCCGACTAGTATCAGATTCCTGACTCGCTTCACTCGCAGGAATGACAACACGAATCGACTCTCAACACAATTTTTAATTGTTCATTTTTAATTTTTAATTAAAGTGTTGATTTCCTTCCAGTAATTTCTTACGTTTACTAATAATAACCAGGAGAGGTTATGAAAAAATGGGTAGTATTTTTATTTATTTGCTGTTTGGCAAATAACTTTTCGCAAACAAACATTTCGCCGCAATTCTCTGAGTTGAAGGGAATGGAAGATCAGCTTGGTAACACACATTTGTTTTACAGGATTTATTTGTACCAACCCGGTGGTCCGATTGGTGATTATTTTGAAAACAGTATTTATCATTTTGATCTAGGTAACCTGGAAGATTCACTTTTTCTTTTTGAAGGGGGAAGAATCGGGGATTCATTTATACGAGTTGTTGATGTTGAATATTGGAATAATAACCCAAATGAGTTCATCTATTTAGGAGAATCAGTCAGTGTTGACCCGGTTGCATTTATAAAAAGATTTGACACTCCTATTCCAACATTCTCTGAATTAGGTGAAGCTTTCGGATTGGAGTTAAGTAAACAGAACGATAACCTTGTTATTGCATCAGCACCAAACTTAATAAAAAGTGTGGATGGAGGATTCAACTGGAATAGTTTTCTTGATACATTTTATGTAAACATTCGCTCAATCTCTCCTTATAATGAAGATGAAATATTTTTTGGTGGTAACGGATTTGATTTGGAAAAGACAAGTGATGGAGGATCGACAATTAGCCTGGTCGACACCAATCATCGCGGCTATCAATTTTTTTATGATACTGATTTGACGCATTTATATAGTCTGGGCAATAATGAATTAATCGTTTCAGGAATGAAGGAAATGCTTATAGCTGGTCATACAAATATATAAGTGAGAATAAGATATTTATTAGTCCAGATTATTCTCAGTCAGGTAAATTATTTCTCGCCGATAGGAAGAATATTTTAGTGTCGATAGATTACGGTGATAACTTTTCGCTCTATAAAACGCTTGATAGAAAAATTGTAGGCATTTATAAAAAGTCAAACTCAAATAAACTCTACGCTGCAACAAAATATAAAATTTATGAAATCACACCTGACACAATTCAGGTAATTAAAAGCTTACCTATTGCAGATGATGAACTAAAATTTTATCAATTAGCAATTGGAAACAAATGGGTATATGAACTTTGGGATGGTGGTGGGATGGTATTATATATCATTCTTATAGTGGAATAACAGCCAGAGAGGTCATTGGTGATTCAGTTATGCCAAATGAAAAGTTGTATTATAAATTAAATGATCCAACAACATTTAATTATCCTTTTATTCTTTTTGATAGGATTGATACGTCATTAGGAAAGGTTTTTCGATATGATAATAGTTTAGGATTACCCAATGATGAATATATAATTGAAGATCTATTTGCTGAACCCGGAGATACTGTTTGGAGTAGTAGACATCAGTATCAGGATTACATTCCGTTTATTTGTATTGGTGATGATCATTTCAATATATGGGGAATTGAGGGAACCAGAAAGATATTTACTATTTTCGATTTAACCGGTTATACTTATTGACTTTGTTAAGGTGTGGGCTTGATTTTATTTACAGTAGTTTTGATTTTGGAGAAAACTTTACAACTCTTAAAGGCTGTATCATAGATGGAGTAGTTTATGGAGATACATTAACTGTTGGAGTTGAAGGTGATGAAACACAAATAGCAAATGAATTCATGCTTGAGCAAAATTATCCAAATCCATTTAACCCGATACGCAATCAGTTATCCATTCCGAGCACCCAGTAATGTAACTCAAAAGTTTACGATATACTTGGCAATGAAATTGCAACACTTGTTAATGAAGAACTTTCTGCTGGAGAATATGAAGTTGAATTTTCCGTAGGTCGGGACTCCAGTCCTGACATTGCAAGTGGGATTTATTTTTATCAATTGAAAGCTGGAACTTTTGTTCAAACAAAAAAAATGATTCTCTTAAAATAGGAAAGGTTATGAAAAAATGGGTAGTATTTTTATTTATTTGTTGTTTGGCAAATAACTTTTCTCAAACAAACATTTCGCCGCAATTCTCTGAGCTGAAGGGGATGGAAGATCAGCTTGATAACACACATTTGTTTTACATGATCAAAACGTCTTATGAAAATCCACCAATTTACAGTTGGAGTAATCACATTTTTCATTTTGATTTAAATACAGGAATTGATACACTGTATATCAGTTCATCAGGACACGAATATCCCGCATATAATTTCAACAAATGGGTAGGTGATGTTGATTATTGGAATCATAATCCTGCAGAATTCATTTATTGTGGTGGACATACTTTCGGTCCTTTCTTTGAAGGAGGTGCTTACATTACAAGGTTTGATGGTACCATCAATTATTTTGGATTATTTTGGGGATCTACCAATTATGTTGATATATCATCAGTTGAAGATAGTTTGTTATATGCTGGAATTATTACTGATGGTGGACCTGGAATCCTGAAAAGCAGTGATGGTGGTCGAAGTTGGGATTCGCTTTCTACTGTCTATCAATTCTTATCTCTTTGTCCTTTCAATGACAATATTTATTTCGCTGAAAAATGAGGATAGAGAATTATTTAGAACAACGGATGCAGGAAACACATTTAGTCTGGTTGATCCCGAATTTTTAGTTGATACAAGATTTAGTTATGATGATGATGGATTGCATATTTATAGAAATTCAAATAGAAAACTTAAAGTTTCAAATGATCTTGGAGAGCAATTCTCCTGGCTAACAAAATACTCAAGCGACTCAGAAATTTTTATAAGCAATGATGAATCAATTTCCGGAACAATTTATTTAGCTGACAAGAAAAATATTTTAGTCTCGACAGATTACTGTGATAACTTTTCGCTTTATAAAACTCTCGATAGAAATATTGTTGGCATATATAAAAAATCCAACTCTAATAAACTCTACGCTGCAACAAAATATAAAATTTATGAAATTACTCCTGATACGATACAGGTAATTAAGTCTCTTCCAGCAATTGATGATTTGCAATGGTACCCGCTATCAATTGGTAACGAATGGGTCTTTGAAAATTATCGGCAGGAATTTGATCCGCCAGGTATTAAAGAATTTATCGGTTTTAGCACAATAAAAATAATAGGAGATACATTAATAGATAATAAGATATATTATAAATCAACAAGTGAACCACTATACTGGAATATTGATACTGGTTTGGTCAGACCAGATTCTATGGATGCAAAATTGTTTATGTATTTATCCGAAGAAAATAGAGAAGTGGTATACGAAGATTTTTTAACACAGATTGGGGACACTATTTGGATAGATTCGGTTGAATATAAAATTCTTGTGAATGAAGAACCTTTTTCTGTTTGGGGGAAAGACACTTACAAAAGAACAATTGATTATCAATTCCGATTTCAGGGATATGAATTGGTTAAGGAAATTGGATTATTTAAATGGGGATTTTCTGATTTCTTCGCGATTTATACAAAGGAACTCAAAGGCTGTGTAATTAATGGTGTTGTTTATGGAGACACAACAGTTGTTTCAGTTGAAAATGAGGAGACTCCAATCGCAGATGAGTTCAAACTTGAGCAGAATTATCCCAATCCCTTTAACCCAATTACAACAATAAAATTCTCCATTCCGAGTGTCACCCTGAGCGTAGTCGAAGGGTCTGTTGTCACCTTAAAAGTCTATGATATACTTGGCAATGAAATCGCCACTCTTGTAAATGAAGAACTTCCTGCCGGTGAATACGAAGTTGAATTCAATTCATCCGCATTGACGAGCGGAATATATTTTTATCAACTTAAGGCAGGCTCATTCATTCAGACGAAGAAGATGATTCTCTTAAAATAGGAGAGGTTATGAAAAAAATATATTTACTTTTAATTATTCTTTTTTTAATCCAGAATATAGCGAATGCACAGTTTACACGTGTTTGGGAAAAATCTGATGCTTTAAACAACTTACCTTCCTGGTTTTCACCAACCGGAACAAGAGAAAGAGGTATAGCTTTTAGTAGAGTTAGTGGCATTCCAAAACTTTATGTGATAAGTAATCTGCCACAACCCACCGTTATAATTCTTAATGCACTGACTGGAGATTCTATTGGAACATTAAATACAGATGGGATTAATGGTGGATTGTTATTACTTTCCGATATTTCGGCACGTCCGAGTGATTTCTTCCCAATTACACCAGCTCTTTATGCTTGTAATCTAACAGATAGTCCACCCTTCAAAATTTATGTTTGGGAATCTGATACAAGTGCCCCACAACTATTAATTGAGGATTATTTTCCCACGTTTAATATTGGTGATCATCTTAGCCTTGGTATTGATTGGCCAGATCTACATTTTATTTCGATTGCGTCAAACAGTAACATACTAGTTGATTATTACTCATCTACGGGTAATCCTCCGTTTATTAATAGATATGTTTTACTATCTGATGGCAGTACATCAAATAATGCATCTGCTGATTACAATTATGTATATCCATTTTTTGAGGGGGGAAGTTATATAGTAAATTCAGATGGATTCTTACCGAAGTTTTATGATACATTGGGAGTATTTCGATCAGTTTCGGATTCATCTATTATATCGGCTAACAGCAATTCTATAAAATATTACGCAAATGGAAGCCTTTGCTGTGATCTACCATTATACGTTTCCTATCAGTATGATGAAAACAATGCTGCATTGGTACTTTCAGCTGGCCCGCCATACGAAAACTTTTGGGGAGAAACACCATCGTTAGGTAACAATCCTAATCCTGAAAATTATGGTGATGTTGAGTATGCCTGGATTGAATCGAACAAGTTGTATGTTTTCGTTCTTTCGGGAAATAATGGAATAGGGGCTTATTATGCTCCCGGTCTTGCATTACCTGTCGAACTTTCTTCTTTCACTGCAGAGAAAACTGATGATGGAGTACTTTTAAAATGGCAGACAGCAACTGAAAAAAATAACAAAGGATTTGAGATTCTTCGAATTATTAAGGATGAACAATGGGATAATATCGGGTTTGTACCTGGACACGGTACAACAACTGAAATCCAGCACTATTCTTTTACAGATAACAAAGTTATGTCAGGAAAATATCAATACAAGCTAAAGCAAATAGATTATGATGGTACGTTTGAGTATTCGCAAATAGTTGAAGTTGAAATAATAATAGCGAATAAGCTCTCACTCGAACAGAATTATCCCAACCCATTTAATCCAAGTACAAAAATTCGGTTTGTCATTCCGAACGACCTGCCTGCCGGAAGGCAAGGAGTGAGGAATCTAAAAGATTTCTCGTCGCAAACTCCTCGAAATGACAACTCGATAGTCACCTTAAAAGTCTACGATATTCTTGGAAATGAAATTGCCACACTCGTCAACGAAGAAAAACCTTCAGGGAGCTATGAAGTTGAATTCATTGCAACTGAGTTACCTAGTGGGATTTATTTTTATCAATTGAAAGCCGGCGATTTAATACAAACAAAAAAAATGATACTTTTAAAATAATTTTAACATTAATTCTTAACAAAAATGAGCATAAATATGAAAACCTTTCTTATTACACTTTTGATTTTGTTATCAATTTCACTTTCCTCCAATGCACAGTGGAGAGTAATGAATCCTCATCCCACACCAAATACAACATATATCGGTTCAGCCCCATCCGATAACAGTTTTATCACAGTTTCCGGGCAGGGAGAAGCAATCATTACTCACGATGGCGGACAAAATTGGGATATTGTGCAAATCGGCGGCAATGGCATTTACCGAAGCTGTTACTTTCTTAATGAAAATTTAGGCTGGGCTGTTGGGTCATTCGTAGAGAGACTTCATAAAACAACCGACGGTGGATTAACCTGGACCTGGCAAAACAACGCCCCTGACACAACAAAATATGATGTGTTTTTTATTGACCAAAATACAGGATGGTCAATAGGTTATGCCGGATTCATCATCAAAACAACCGACGGTGGTGATAACTGGTTTTCACAATCCAACACGGCAATTACATCACAAACTTTATACGGTGTGTATTCAACCGATGCATCAAATGTTTATGTGGTTGGTAACAATGATGCAGTATTAAAGTCAACCAACGGTGGAGTAACATGGAATTTGCTGTCAATGATTTTTGGAACGTCTACAAACTACCGTGCAGTTTATTTTCCACCAACAGGAACAGGATTAATTGGATTTGTAGCTGGTCATAGAAATCGAATTGCTAAAACTACAGATGGCGGTTCAACCTGGACTCCAGTCTTTGATGGAGGAGGAACTAATCAGTTATGGGCAGTTGATTTTGATTATGCAAATTTAACCGGGCTTGCTTGTGGTGGAGCAAGTACAGTTTTAAGAACAACCGATGGGGGTGATACCTGGAATCCTGTTGTGGGTTTACCCACTGGCATAACTTTTTATTCAGTTAGGTTTGGTTCAGGGAGTACTGCATATCTTTCAGGAAGTAATGGATACTTTTTCAAATCAACTGATGATGGTGCAACGTGGACTGAACTGGGATACAGATTCACAAGCAGTCGGATAAGAGATTTAAGTTTTGCAGATACTCTTAATGGCTATGTTGTTGGTACAGGATTCGTCGCAAGGTCTTCAGATGGAGGGTTTACCTGGATAACCCAAACTTCCCCATATTCTGGCGATATAAATGAAGTTGTTGCACCTTCACCTGATCACGCAATTGGTGGTTGCGATGGCGGAAATGTTATTGTTACAACTGATGGCGGAAATAATTGGAATCTTGTTGCAACCGGAATCACAGGAACCAATTCCGATATTCTTGCAATTGATTTTGTAGATGATAATTTAGGACTTGTTGCTGCTTATAACGGAACTGTTGCCAAGTCTACCGATGGTGGATTTAACTGGTCTCTCATCTCAACAATTTCAGGATACAGTCCCTGGGATATGGATATGGTTGATTCACTTTACGGGTGGGTATCCGGAACTGGTGAGAATATTTCAAGGACAACAGATGGAGGATTAACCTGGCAGATTCAACAATCAGCTGGTGGATTAGGAACTTATGGAATTTCATTTATCGATCGGAACCGTGGAGTAGCAGGTGGAACAAGTGGCAATACGTATTATACAACAAACGGAGGATTAACATGGTTAGTTGCAATAACACCTCCGGGAAACACGGTTTGGGGAATTCATTTTGTTGATTCGCCGGTACTAGGTTCATTAGGAATGACTGCATGTGCCAGCGGTTACGTTTACATATCAACTGACGGAGGAGCAAATTGGGCATTAGAACCTCGCTACACAATTTCTACATTTGATGATATTTATATGACTGACGCCGGTCACGCCTGGATTGTTGGTAACAGTGGAGTAATATTAAAATATACTGAACCAGATAATGTTCCGGTTGAACTATCAAACTTCACAGCTGCAGTCCAAAAAAATGATGTAATGCTTAATTGGACTACTGCAACCGAACTGAATAATTCGGGATTTGAAATTGAAAGGAATACAATAAAAAATTCGAATGCCGGTGATTGGAAGAAAATCGTGTTTATTCCAGGTAGAGGAACAACAACAGAACGATCAACATATAGTTATATTGATGCAAATTTAACTTCTGGTTATTATGGATATAGAATTAAGCAAATTGATTTTGATGGGTCATATACTTACTACAATCTTGCAAGTTCTGTTGAAATTAGTTCTGTGACTAATTTTGAACTTGAGCAGAACTATCCAAATCCATTTAATCCATTGACCACGATTAATTTTTCTGTTCCACAAAAAGGAATGGTCACATTAAAAGTATTTGATGTTCTTGGTAATGAAGTCCAAACTCTTTTAAATGAAGAAATGGAAGCGGGATATCATCATATAGATTTTAATGCAAGTGAAATATCTTCCGGAGTGTACTTATATGAACTAACTTCGGGTAGTTACACTCAAACAAAAAAAATGATATTATTAAAGTAGGAATTCAATACTTAAATATATATTTAATTTTGATTCATTGGGCTTTATCATTTAAATTGAAAATAATTTTTCTCATAGTTGAAAGGTATTGATTATAAAGCCCTTGAATATCATTTCGTTAATTGTTAAAACAACAACGATTTTTCTATTATTAACTCTCCTTTCATATTCTCAAAATCTGAACACTGAAGTTTATAATTATATTTTTCCTTTACCAGGTTCCAACTCTATTAACCCGGAAAGTAGTATTATAATTAGACAGGGAAAAACAATTGATGTATCGACAGTGAGCAGTATTGATATAAATGTAATTGGTTCGCAAAGCGGAATCCATAAAGGCAAACTTATTCTATCAGACGATTTAAGAACAATCATTTTTTTACCCAATGAAAAATTTGAATTGGCAGAAGAAGTTAAAGTTACATTTTCAATTGATATCAAAAATATTAACAAACAGAAATTTCCTCTACTTCAGTTTAACTTTTTTATTAAAACTTTACTACTAAATGACAATGAAAAGAATAGCCTAAATAATTTTTTACGATTTGAGGAAACAGGGGATAGGAACGAAGTAAAATCTAAAAATCAAAGCCAAAATATCTTAAGTAATTACCCTGAAATGGTTCTAAATACTTCAAATCATCCAACACCCGGATACATTTTTCTGACTTTATTATACCCTGGTGTAGATTCTTATTTAATGATTATGGGGAATGACGGAATCCCGGTTTATTACAATAAACTCCCGTGGGCTAGCAGAAATTTGCTTTTACAGCCGGACGGTGAATTGACTTACTTTGATCATTCTCGCGGAAAGTTTTTTCAAATGGATTCTTCTTACAATGTGATTGACAGTTTTCATTGCCGTAATGGATTTGAGGAGACAACTCAATTTCACGAGTTTATTCATCTCGAAAACGGGCACTCGTTCCTTATGGCCAGAGACAACAGAATAGTGAGAATGGATACGATAGTTGTTGGAGGTGACTCCGCAGCAATCGTATCAGGATTTGTGATACAGGAACTCGATGCAAACAACAATGTAATTTTTCAATGGAATACATTTGATCATTTTGAAATAACTGATGCAACTGAAGACGTTAATTTACTTGCACACAGTATCAATCCTTTTCATTGCAACTCGCTTGCAATAGATGATGATGGGAATCTTCTACTATCTTCACGTTATCTTGATGAGGTTACAAAGATAAACCGCCAAACAGGTGAAATTATCTGGAGACTAGGTGGTGCAAATTCCGCTAACAATGAGTTTCAATTTATTAATGATGCGAGAACATTTTCTCATCAGCATTGTGTCAGAAGATTAGCAAATGGAAATATAATTTTATTTGATAATGGAAATTTATTTTCTCCGCAGTTTACCAGAGTCACTGAATATGAACTTGATGAGATAAACAAAACCGCAACTTTAATTTGGGACTTTGCTAATTCACCGGTTAGCTTTACCGGAGCAGCTGGAAGTGTGCAGCGATTTAATGACGAGAATACTTTGGTAGGTTGGGGAGTCCCTCAGGGTGTCTCTTCAGGATTGACCGAAACTGATTTAAATGGAGATATAACTTTGGATTTTTCATACCCTGAAAATTATACCAGCTACCGTGCATTTAAATATTCGTGGAAGACAAATTTGTTTTTTACTAATCCCGATTCAATATTTTTTGAATCAATTTCTGTTGGAGACTCAGCGACAATCAATTTTTCTTTAACAAATAATTCTCCAGAAATTCTGGAAATAACTGAATTCTTTAATAAGGATTTACAATTTTCAATCGATCACATTATTCCTTTCACGATTCAGCCATTTCAAACTGAGATAATGAATGTAAAATTCAATCCTTTCTCGGATGGATATTTTAGGGATGAAATACATATTCGTTGTGAAACAGATACAAGTTTGATAGCGCAAATTTTATTTGTTGCCGGAAGAACAGATTCATCTTTTTCAAATGTTCAGAATGATTTAAACAGAATAGATTATAAACTTAAACAAAACTATCCCAACCCATTCAACCCTACTACGAAAATAAATTACTCCGTTCCATATTTATCTAAAGTAACTATGAAAGTTTTTGATGTTCTTGGGAATGAGATAAAAACTTTAGTAAATGAAGAACAGGATTTGGGAAATTATCAGGTTGTGTTTGACGCGCAACAACTTTCAAGTGGGATTTATTATTATCAACTTAAAGTTTACCCTGTAAACGGTAGAGTAGGAAATTTTATACAGACAAAAAAAATGATATTATTAAAATAAATAGATTACAAAAAATTTTGAAACAACGAGTTTAATTACCTAGTTTGGGATTTAAATTCTAACCTTAATATTCATTAATCTATTAAACAATAAAGGTATACAATATGAAACATCCGGTACAAACATTATTGTTCAGTTTGTCAATACTGATTCTGTTTTGTTATTTAAATGTTTCGGCACAAACAGAACCATTAGAATATACAATCTACACTTATTCTTTTGAATCAGAGGTTTACAATGGTGATGAAACACAAGGTACAACTCCAACTGAAATACTTGTTGGTGTAGTTGAATTACAAAATGTTCCTTGGTTACAACTTCACTTTTCTGAATATAATTTAGGTGAGCAGAGCTATTTGATAATAAAATCTTTATACGATGGAAAGTGGCAAAAGTTAGATGCAACATCCATCTCTCAATGGAGTAATTATAGTGCCTATTTTAATGGAAGTGCTGTTGAAATAAGATTGTTTCTTTATCCAACTGATAATCAAATTTTTGTAAAAATTAATGAAGTGATAGGCGGAGATTGGTATGATGGGGAAATGAATGAGTCTATATGTGGGCCAACAGACGATAGAATTGCTTCGGATCAACCAGCAACAGCAAGATTGCTGAGTATTGGCTGTACAGCCTGGATCATTCCAAATGGAAAATTTGCAACAGCAGGTCATTGCCTGGACGCAAGCAGTGCTACTGTTGTCGAATTCAACGTCCCAATTTCACTTCCTAATGGTACACTTCAACATCCCGGTCCTGAAGATCAATATACTGTAAATGTTTCTACAAAAATTTTTACAAACGGTGGAATTGGAAATGACTGGGGTATTTTTCAAGTTTATCCAAATTCAATTACTGGTTTAATGCCAATTGAGGCTCAGAATGCTTACTGGCCATTAGTACAGGATTATAGTCCGGATTCAATTCGGGTAACTGGTTACGGTGTTGACGGACCTCCACCAAATTTCGGGAATGGTACACGAGATTCCACTAATCAAACTCAGCAGACTCAAGTAGGACCAAATGCCGGCTCAAGCGGTACAACGATGAGATACGTAACTGATACGCAAGGTGGTAATTCTGGAAGCCCTATTATTGATGCACTTACAAACGTTGCTCTTGGAATACACACGCATGGTGGCTGTTCATCCAGTGGTGGAAATAATAATGGAACCAGTTTTTTTCATACTGCTTTATGGGCTGCTGTTGACCAAGGTGCAGTACCAATAGAATTAACTTCCTTTTCAGCAGTAGTAAGGGGTACAAATGCTGAATTAAGTTGGATTACTGCTACTGAAACGAATAACAATGGATTTGAAGTGGAGCGAATGATTGCAGGTAGAAATTTTGAAAAGATAGGTTACATTGAAGGTGCCGGCACTACAACGGAATCAAAAGCTTATTCATTTATTGATACAAAATTAAATGTCGGAAATTATATCTACAGATTAAAACAAATTGATTTTGATGGAACATTTGACTATTCAAATAATATTTAATGTTGTAGTAAACGCACCAAGTACATTTACATTAGAACAAAACTACCCAAATCCATTTAACCCAAGCACTACGATAAGATTCTCTATCCCTGTAGAATCGAATGTACGACTTAATGTTTTTAATGCACTCGGACAGGAAGTTGCACAAATTGTTAATGAGAGATTAAAGGAAGGATATCATGAAGTATCATTCGATGCAACTGCTTTAACTTCCGGAATATATTTCTACAGACTGGAATCTGATAAATTTGTTGACACAAAGAAAATGATCCTTCTTAAATAAGTTCAAAGAATTTATAATACCCCTCTGGTCAAGAGGGGTCTTTTATTTTTAAAGGATATTAATAGTCTAATTTTTTAAGTTAGTGCAGACTATAAAATAATTTTCAGGTAAAAAGTTCTTGTTGGATTAAAATGAAAAACTTTACTTCAGTTTGTCTTCTCTTTCTCAACCTTTCCACAGTTTTAGCTCAGGTTCCTTTTCCACAAAATCCTGATTGGATTTCAACCGATATTACAAGTGTATCAACTGGTGGAGCATTTGCTGATATTAATAAGGATGGTTGGCTCGATTTTGTGGTTGCAAATGGTAATGATATTTCACGTCAGCATGTTGCAGTATATTATAACAACGGTGATGGAACATTTCCGACCAATCCAAATTGGCATTCGAATGATATTGATTATCATGGTCAACTTGATATTGGTGATGTGAATGCAGATGGTTGGCCCGATGTTGCTGTTTCTGTTTACATTGGTCCATCAGGTTTTAGTACACCCGGAAAAGTTAAATTATATCTAAATAATAATGGAACGCTTTCATCGAATCCAAGTTGGACATCAGGGGATGCAGTTTATACTTTCAGCTGCGCATTTGGTGATGCAGATGGTGATGGTGATCTTGATCTTGCAGTTGCTGGGGGTGAATCATATAATCATTACACAGAGCAACCGAGAATTTATTACAACACTGGAGGTATGCTTGAATCACTTCCATCCTGGAAAGCTAATGGTGCTGAATACAGCTATGATGTTAACTGGGCAGATTTTGATAATGATGGAGATCTTGATATAGTATTTGCTGGGGAGAGCTATCCAAACAGAATTTTTACAAATAACAATGGTATAATTACAACTACACCAACCTGGCAATCAACTGATACCAGTTATGCAAATTCACTTTTTGTTGGAGACGTGAACTATGATGGATACTTAGATCTTGCCGTTTCAGACAACAGTCAGCTTGGCGGTGCAGGCAAATTCAAAATATACTTGAACAATAATGGCACAATGAACGCAACTCCATTCTGGACTTCATCTTTTTCAGGATATGGATCAGGAATTAATCTGGCTGATATTGATAACGATAATGATTTGGATTTACTGACTGGAGGTTGGTGGCAGCCGGTTAGGATTTATTTGAATAATAGCGGAAACTTTAGCAATGATCCAGATTACACATCAACAAGTACTAGCGTTGTCGAAGCTATTACTTGCGGTGATGTAGAAAATGATGCACTTCAAGATATTCAGGAGGTTTTTATCAGCGATGGTTCTAAGAAATTATTCTACTTACCAAGAACACCATTACAGTTTTTAAGTAGAGTAATAGTTGGAACTGATACTCTCTTGAATAATGAATATTGTTATGATCTTGAAAATGGTTGGGTAATGTTGGCAATTCAACCCGGTGCTGGTGTGGAAGTTACAATTGAAGCTGCTATAAGTTGGGATATTGATATGGGGATTAGCAATTGGGATCAGAGTAAAGGGAATTATGTTTTCTGGAATACTTTAAATCCTGTGTCAGTAAATTCAATCCCAAATATCCCTGATAAATATTTTCTGTTCCAGAACTATCCGAATCCGTTTAATCCAAATACAAAAATTAAGTTTGAGATTCCGGGTCAAGCCCGGAATGACAATGTATTGGTAACACTAAAAGTTTTTGATGTTTTAGGAAATGAAATTGCAACACTGGTTAATGAACAAAAATTAGCTGGTGAATATGGTGTTGAATTCTCTGGTGAGGGATTAACAAGCGGCGTATATTTTTATCAAATAAGAGCAGGGAACTTTATCGAAACAAAAAAAATGATTCCTTTAAAATAGGTTTATTGATTTTTCAGAATACTTAGATTAAATCGTCGTGGTTCATTATCAGGGAGATCTTTAAAATTGTAGTGTATATATTTTTCATCCTTATACTTTTCAAGTTCATACCATTTGTAACGAATCTGCTTAAAACCTAGAACTCTCAAATCACCTGCCACAGTATTATGGAATTTTTCAAGCTGAGCTCTTTTTGTGAAACTATCGTGTGTGAAAACTATTATTTTATTTCTTTCATCATTTAAGATGGTAACTTTATAGTTTTGACCATAAAGCTCATCACTAAGGTATTCGCCGTAATATTTCCTGATTTCAGGTAAAGTTCTTAGTTGCTGCCTGATTGTTAAATCCCGAACTTTATTTTGCAACATAAGCACATCATTGTCATCATCACTTATAGCATCATATCTTGGAATAAAGTCAAACCAGTAATTTAAATCTACCAGTGTATTCTTTGCAGCTTCCCAGTTATTAATTTCTTTACTATCGTAGTTGTTAACAGTGTTATATATCTGTTTTAATTCTTTAAAGTATTCAGATTTTTTTGATGGGGAAAAGCTGGATACTGTAACACCAACAACCGTAATTATTAATACGGCCAGGGACACAGAAACCAGTAGTCTATGTCTTTCAAACATATTTAGCATAACTTGTTGTCATAATTATCGTCATTATTGACTTATTTATGCACCATTTATGCCAATCAGATTCCTATAGAATTACAAAAAAACAATAAAATTAAATGGTTTTATTTGTAATATTTACAAAAAATAAGGTTTTTGAGGTGAATCATACCTTAAACTATCAATATTATTAACAATTATAGAGGAAATCGAAGTTAATGACGGGAAGCTGTTTTTTTTAAAGCTGGTCCGAAAAGTATGATTTGACTTTGTCGCGAAGATTATATGCAGATGACATAACTTCACCATAGGCACCGGTTGATCTTAATGCAATTAAATCACCACGTTTTGTTTCAGGCAGAAGAATGAATTTGGCAAAGGTATCCGAGGACTCACAAATAGGTCCGACTACATCGTAACGTTTTTCATTTTTAGATGAGGTTAGGTTTTCAATTTTGTGGAAGGATTGGTAGAGTGCAGGTCTGATGAGTTCTGTCATTCCGGCATCAATGATTGCAAAGTTTGTATTCACCCCTTCTTTAATATAAAGAACCCTTGAAATTAAAGAACCACACTGACCAACTATAGCCCTCCCAATTTCAAAATGTACTTCCTGTTCTGAACGAAGCTCAAGAAATTTTTCAAAAATCTCGAAATAAGATCTGAAGTCGGGAATTAACTCTTCATCGGGATTTTCATATTCAATTCCCATACCTCCACCAACATTCAAATATTTGGATCTGAAATTATGTTGATCAAACCATTTTTGAATATCATTTATCCTGATACATAATCCTTTGAAAACATTAAGATCTGTAACCTGTGAACCAATATGAAAATGTAAACCAATCAGTTTAACATTCTTCAATGATGATATAAGCTCCAATACCTGTGATAATTCCCAGGTGTTAATACCAAATTTATTTTCTTCAAGACCGGTTGTTATATAATGATGAGTATTTGCATTGATGTTAGGATTTATCCTTATTGCAATTTCTGCATTCATATTTCTAGACCCGGCAATAGAATTAATTACTTCCAGTTCTTGCTTGGACTCTACATTGAAACAGGAAATATTATTCTCAAGTGCCGTTATTATTTCTTTATCTGATTTACCCACCCCTGCAAAAACAATATCATCATTCTTAAAACCAGTCTCAACTGCTTTCGTAATTTCGTTTCCGCTAACACAATCAGCACCTAATCCGGCATTACTTATTATTTTTAATATCCGGTCATTTGAATTCGCTTTTAATGCGTAATGTATTTTATAATTTCTTTTTGACGATTCAGCTGGAGATTGCATCAAGAGTATTACGAAGAAGTTCTATATCGTAAAAATAGAATGGTGTTTCTAACGTTTTAAATTTTTCTATTTGTTCAATGCTGAAGAACATTAAAAAATTCCATTTAAAGAACGGTCAATGCATCCTTTTTATCTTTTGCATTTACAAGAATTGAAATGCTATGCATACTTCCACCGTATGAAATCATCCGTATGTTAAAACGTTTCAATGCCTCAAGCACTTTATTTATTATCCCTTTCTGCTCGATCAAGTTTTCCCCGACAACACAAATAATTGATTGTTCTGCATCAACCTCAACAGCACCGTAATAATTTAATTCTTCAGTAATCTCAGATAGGAAAGATGTGTCATCTATTGTAACTGAAACTGCAACTTCAGAAGTTGTTATCATATCGATAGGAGTCTTGAACCTTTCAAAGACTTCAAAAACTTTTCTTAAAAATCCATAAGCCAGAAGCATTCGTCCTGATTTTATTTTAATTGCCGTAATCCCATCTTTTGCTGCTACAGCTTTAATCCCTTTGCCGCTGTATTTGCCGGAAATCAGAGTGCCTTGTTCTTCCGGCTTCATTGTATTTTTTAATCTTACAGGAATGTTAGCAAGTTTTGCCGGCTGCACGCTTGAAGGATGAAGTATTTTTGCGCCGAAGTATGCAAGCTCAGCGGCTTCATCAAAAGATAAATGTTTAATTGGGAATGTATCTTCAACGAATCTTGGATCATTATTATGGAATCCGCTTATGTCCGTCCATATTTGAATTTCATCTGCGTTAATTGCCACGCCAATTAGAGATGCAGTGTAATCACTTCCGCCGCGTTTTAAGTTATCGACTTCTCCATAAAGATTTCTGCAAATGTATCCTTGTGTAATAAAAAGTTTTTTATCAGAATAACTTTCTAATTCTCTGGTAAGATTTTCTTTGATATAATAATTATCAGGCTCACCATTAGTATCAATTCTCATAAAATTTAATGCGGGCAAAAGAACAGAATCAATTTTCTGTTCCCGGAGATATAGATGAAAAAGTGCCGTCGAGATCAGTTCACCCTGTGCAAGTATGGCTCTCTCTTCGTGAACAGTGAAAAGATCCTGCGTAAATGATTTTATATAATTGAAGTGAGATTCAATTAGTGCTGAAGCTTCCTTTATTATTTCAGGCTCAGAAAATAATTCTGAAACAACTTTCTTATAATTTTTTTCGAGTTGATTTATTAGCTGGTTAGCTTTTGAATTTTTCTTCGAATATAACTGCTCGGCAATTTGAACGAGTGAATTAGTGGTGCCTGCCATAGCCGAAAGTACAACTATCTTCGGCTCACTGTTGTTTATCAATCCTGCAACTTCCTTTAACCTATCTGTCGAGCCTACCGATGTGCCGCCGAACTTTAGAACTTTCATTTAATCTGTTGTTTGTTAATTAGAAATAGTTTCTGCCGAAATATAAATTATTATTTCTTTTCTTTTTTCTTTCTTCTTAAAAAACTCTGATCAAAAAAATCATTACACTTGTTTGCGTTATCAGCATACAGAAATCCTATGTAATGTAAATTCTTCATCAATTGTATTTCCAGTGAATGTCTTTTCTTCTTTCTTACAGTTCTGCTGTCTTCAACCTCTGCTTTTTTAAGAAGCTGCTCTTCACGCGCACTTTTGAAATCTGCAAGCATAGCCTGGACTTTATTTTTTATATCTACGCCAAGTTCGGGTGAGTGCCTGTCTGCTGCATCAATGAACCTATCCATTAATTGTTCGGCATTTTTAAGACTGCACTGCCAGTACTCATTTTTTTTATACGGAAAAAATTCCTGATACTCGCTTGCGCCTTTTCCAAACTTAGCCCGGATAAATCCTTCGCTATCTGCAATATATTTCTTGAATTCTGTTAAAAGATTTGTTACGCTTATCGTAAGCCCTTGCTGCTTTGCAAACTTAACATCTCCGTTTGTTAAAGATTCACCAAATTGCTGAAGGGCACTGGTAGTGTCCGCAATAAGCTGAGTAAGCTCACCTCCGCTGTTGTTTGCAATTAACCTTTCCAGATGTATCTCTGCAAACTTTTTTAGCTTGTTGTCCGTTATAAGCCGATGCTCAAAATGATTTTTGTAAATGGTATTCAAATCCAGCATTGCTGCCTCGTTGATTTTTAATTAATTGATTAATATCTATCTAAAGGGAATTATCCATCCGGATTGCAATTCTGATACACGTATTATCTTACTGAATTGATAATTCTCCCTTGCAAATCCTTGGTTTTGCTTAAAAAAATTCTTTTATTATTACTTCAATTAGTAACATACAATAAAAAATATCATATAAAAATATGATAAAATTTTATTTATAATAAAAGAAAAATTTTAATATAAGTTTGATATTAGTAATAATAATAACTATATCTTTTATATTTATTTAAATAATAAATAATAATTAAAAGAAATCTTTATACTATAGTATATAATAAGACTATTAGTAAAAGTTTTTCGGATGGATATTTCTAATATCTGTAATTGTATCCTAAACAGATTTTGGGTATCTCCTGAAATCAGTGGACATTGTCAGAGCTTATGAGGAATGATGGAAACTCCGGTAAAGGCATCTTACAAGCTACAAAATGAATAGAAGAAATTGGGATGGCTTAAAGTAGTGTAAAAGACAAGGCTACAAAAAATTTCATTAGCATTATTACTGATGATTATTACGGATATAAGATTTATTTTGTTGTTGTAAAACAAATAAGCAATTCAGATTTTTAGAATAATAAAATAATATTTTGCTGAACGGGGATAAATGAAAAATAAATATTTTCTATTTGCAACCTATCTTTTATTGTTTACAACAAATAGCTGTAATACAACTGACCCTCCAGATGGTAATAATGGTAATGGACAGGATACCACTAGTCATTTAATCAATTGGGTTGTTGAAGACATCGGTGAAATTGGCAGCATATTGCAAGATGTAGAAACAATTAACGATACTCTCATATATGTTGTTGGTGATATTTATAAAAATGATACGTTATATAATTTAGGAATATGGAACGGGAATGAGTGGGAATTCAAAAAATTTTATTATAACACGAATTCTATTTTAACGACGATTAGATGCATTTGTATATCCGACCTAAACAATATTTTGTTTGCTGCAGGAAGTATATTTTAAATGGGATGGGATTTCATCCTCGGTTCAACTTTCTTACTCAAGGCTCGACCTTTCTGATCCAAACGGTTCAATAGAAAAAATATGGGAGGATTCCAATTCAAGGCTATTATGGAGTTGGTAATTCGGGAACAGTAGTTTTTAATAATGGAGTTGGGTGGCAAGAACTGGAGAGCGGTACTGACGTGAATTTAAGAGATATATGGGGAAGCCCCGATGGAAGTATAATTTGGGTCGCAGGTTTTGAAGATTTTTATGGCACTGTGTTATTGAGAAATTCAGGAAATGGTTTTGAAACAGTTTTAGAAATAACGGATCCAAACATCCCTCATCCTCCAAATCAGATTACGCACATATTTAAAAGTTTGTGGACAGATAAAAAAGATACAGTTTATCTTGGGGCAATAGGAAGAGTATATGCTGCACCAAAAAATACAACAGGTTATGCAAAAGAAAATATTTGGTGGGACTACGTGAACGAAAAGAATTCCCGCCAGAAACAAATATAATAAGAGGAACGGCAGGTAATGATATTTTTGTTGGGGGTTATCTTCAATTTGTAAGGCACTGGAATGGTACAAGCTGGAAAAGATATCCTGAAATTGAAGGAGATGGAACTTGGTATAGTATGGCTGTAATAGACAAATTAATTATCGCAGTAGGAGAAAATTTCAGTAATGGGTGTGCAAGAATTGCAAGAGGTATACAGATTAATTTGACTAACAAATAAAGTGGAATATATTTTTATCAACTGCAAGCAGGAGAATTTACACAAGTGAAGAAAATGATATTACTGAAATGATGAAGGACGAAGAACCTGCCTGCCGGCAGGCAGGGATGATTTTGTTGAAGTGAATAATCTTATGAATTACATATATAAAAAATATTTTAACATATTCATTTTATTTTATCCACTAATTCTTGCAATTAATTCATTTGGACAACAGAATGATTTTAACAAAGCAGTTGAATTAAAGAAATTTGAGAAACAAGGAGGTAAGGTCGGGGAAACATCATCGGAAATTTACAGACTGACAAACAGAAACGGCGAAAGCAGAACATTTTACCTTAACAGAAAAGATAACTTGGCCAGTTATGATGAATTAGTTGACACAACTACTATAAACGTTTGGGAAATTGATACGACCAAGTATAATAATATGTTTAAGTTTTGGCAGCAGGTTGATGTTGCTAATTCTTATTGGGCACCTTTACCGATAGCTGATTTAAATAATAATGACCAACCTGAACTCTATGGCTATACTAATATTAATTATCCTGCTCTAATAGGACCTGTAAAAATATTTGAGCGTAATACAAGCGGAATTTTTCAAGATATATTTTCTTATGATTCTGCCACAACTTATGTAAAAGGAATAGCCCATATGTTTTCTGAAGGAAACGCACAGATATTTAATAATGCTTTTGTTGATGAAGATACTATCCTGTATAACTTTTATCCGGTTTATCAAAGTGACTCAAAGGATAGTTTCCCAACAACATTCGATTTTCTCTTCTACATAGACACACTTCAGATAAATAATATGTCATTTGGTGATTTAGATAATAATGGAAAAACTGATTGTGCTTTTACTACACCAAGTGTTTGGGATACTACAATGGTTGCAATTGCTGAATACAGAGAAGATATTAATAATTTTGAAGAGGTGTTTCGATTTTCATCTATCTTTGAAAGCGATATATCTGGTTTTGCAATTGGTGATTTTGACCAGGATGGCAAAACGGAAATAGTCATTAGTTCAGGTCCAGGGAATATATTTGTAATCGAAAACATTGGTGAAAATCAATATTCGATAATTAATCAATTCCCGTTCCCCATTCATAACGCCTATATGCAAACTGCCACTAATGATATTGATGGAAATGGTAAGCCAGAATTTTGGATTGGAGGGCAGGATTTCGAAAACGGAATAACCGTATTTCAGTGTTATGAGGCTGATGGAGACAATAAATATCAAGTAGTTGCAAACATAGAGCTTAGGTATATAGTTTCCTTCTATAATGAGTATATACAGGCTATTGATATGGATGAAGACGGTAAGGAAGAATTAATAATCTCGGTGGGCAATGCAATACTGATTCTTAAATTTGCAGGTTATGCAAATTATCATAAGTATAAACTTTGGTATGCTAAGCTTGGAGAAGCAACACAGACAGGAGCACAATTTTATCCAACTACAATTGCAGACCTTAATGGTGATGAAAAGAAGGATTTAATCATACCTATGGAGAAATACACTCCTTACGTAACCTATGCACTTAGTTACATACTCAGACAAGAAGGAGCTTCAGGTATTGAAGGTAATATTTATACTATTCCAGGATCTTTCAATTTATCACAGAATTACCCCAATCCCTACAACCCTGCTACAACTATAAGATTTGAGATACCGGAAAGAAGTGTTGTTACTATAAAAGTTTATGATGTATTAGGAAACGAAGTAGCAACACTCATTAACGAAGAAAAGCCAAGCGGAAATTATGAAGTTGAGTTTAACGGAACAGGTTTAACAAGCGGGATTTACTTTTATCAGTTGCAGGCTGGAAGGTTTACAGAAGTGAAAAAAATGATATTACTGAAATGATGACGTGCAAAGAACCTGCCTGCTGGCAGGCAGGGATGATTTTGTTGAAATAATAAAATTAAAATTATCCCCTCCTTAGAAAAGGAGGGGTCGGCGAAGCCTGGGGTGGTCTGATAAAATTAAAGCGTAATTGCACCACCCTGTCACTTCGTGCCACCCCTCCCTGTCTACCGACAGGCAGGCTCAGAGAGGAAGGGAAAATGCTCGTGTGTTTATTTTAATTACAAGTTAAACACATCACAAACTACCTAAGAAATCTTCCTCTAAATCAGTAAATTTATAATGAAAGAAATTTAAAGTGTGGAGAGTAAAATGAACCAGAAAAAAATAGTTCCAGCGATAAGAACAGACAACATCACTTATGCAGTAAGAGACATTGTTGTTCTCGCCAACGAAGTTGCTAAAACAGGAAAGGAAATGCTTTACCTGAATATTGGTGATCCTAACTTGTATGACTTTCAACCGCCGCAGCATCTGGTCAAAGCTACTTACGATGCGATGATAAAAAACTTAAATGGCTACGCACCGTCATCAGGGATTAAAGAAGCAGTCAGTTCGATTGAAGGAGAGGCTCAGAGAAAAGGAATAACAAATGTTCACGATATTTTTGTAACAACAGGTGCAAGTGAAGCTATTGATATTTGTTTGACCGCACTCGTTAATGATGGTGAAAATGTTTTAACTCCTACTCCGGGTTACCCGCTTTACACCGCAATTGCCAGCAAACTTCAGATGATGGAAAATCCTTATTACTTAAATGAATCAAATGGCTGGCTGCCTGATATTGACGATATCAAAAGTAAAATAAATGATAAAACAAAAGCTATTATTCTAATTAATCCAAATAACCCAACAGGTTCACTTTATACAAAAGAAAATCTTCAGGCGATAATTGATCTCGCACTCGAGCACGATCTGGTAATTTTTGCTGACGAAATTTATGACAAGCTTTTGTTTGACGGCAAGAAACACATTTCAATTGCATCGATGAATAAAGATGTATCATGCATAACCTTTGGCGGGCTTTCAAAAAATTATATGGTTCCCGGATTCAGAATAGGCTGGGGAATAGTAAGCGGGAGAAAGGAAATTCTTTCTGATTACATTGAAGCGATAAATAAAATTTTACGTGCAAGATTGTCAGCAAATCATCCTGAGCAGTATGGAATAAAAATTTCTCTCGAAGGAGATCAATCACATTTAGTTGAAGCAAACGCGAAATTAACTTCAAGAAGAAATATGACAGTTGAAATGTTGAACTCTGTTGATGGTATTTCCTGTGTAAAACCTGAAGGAGCTTTTTATGCTTTCCCACAACTTCACGGAATTGAATCGGATGCACATTTTGTTGGTGAATTAATAAAAGAAACTGGCGTAGTTGTAGTACCTGGTAGCGGGTTTGGTCAGGTTCCGGGAACAAATCATTTCAGAGTTGTGTTTTCTACCGAATGAACAAATTCTTGAGAAGGCGTATAATTCGATTGGCGATTTTCTAAAGAAGTATAAAGCAAAGTTTCCGAAAAGTGTTGAAGTTTAATAAATCAACAAAAGATTCATTTCCCGTTATTTCATTTGTCCTTATATTTGTTTCTAAATTCTAAATTAATCAGCAAAATTTGTGGAAAATCACTATTTAACAACGCTCCCCGGCGGGACAAAAATAATATCAGAGTTTATTCCACACGTTCAATCATTTACACTTGGTTTTTGGTTTAACGTTGGTGCAAGAGATGAATCATTGAGAAATAATGGAATTTCTCATTTCATCGAGCATATGCTTTTTAAAGGAACTAAAAGACGAACTGCTAAAATGATCGCTGAAGAAATAGAATCTTACGGTGGTTACCTTAATGCCTTCACATCAAAGGAACATACTTGCTACTATTCAAAGGGACTGTCTGAAAATCTCGGGAGAACATTTAGTGTGTTATCCGATTTAATTCAGAATCCATTGTTCAAAGAAGTTCATATAAGAAAAGAAGCCGGTGTTGTGATTGATGAATTGAAAGACATCGATGATAATCCCGAAGAACTTATATACGATAAATTTGAAGAAATAATTTTCAACGGAAGCAGACTTAGCTATCCTGTAATCGGAAAAGAAAAGAATATTGAGAAGTTCCGCTCATCTGATTTATTCAATTATCATGATTCAAATTATAATACAGATGGCTTGATGATAGTTGCTTCAGGAAATGTGAAACATGATGAGCTGATTAAGTTAACTGAAAAATATATATCGCATCGAAAACCCGGATACAAAAGAAAAAGAGATAAATTCAATTATTAATAAAGCCAAAGATAGTTTTATTGAAAAAGATGTGCAGCAGGTTCATACGATTATTGGAAGATCAACCTACGGATACAATGATAAACGAAGAATACCGGTAAGATTTTTATCTGCTTTGATTGGTGAGGGTAGTAGTTCACGACTATTTTTAGCCGTAAGAGAAAAACTCGGAATAACTTATCAGATAAATTCGTTTCTTAATTCATACTATGATACCTCGGCGTTCGGTGTATATTTTTCGACTAATCAGCAGCAGTATGCCCGGGTAATTGATATTGTTTTCAAAGAATTTAAACGATTGAAAGAAATGCCGGTTACTGAAAAAGAATTGAAGAAAGTAAAAGAATATCTAAAAGGTGGAATACTTCTCAGTCTTGAAAGTACAACTAACCGTATGATGAGGATGGCAAATTCAATTCTTTATTATGATAAAATAATTTCTGTGGAAGAATATCTTTCAAAAATAGATTTGATCACTACAGAAGATATTCAGAAAGCAGCAAACGATTTGTTGAATGACTCGAAACTTATCAAAGTAATCTTAAAATCAGACTCAAAATAATTTTGTAAAAATTTATTATGCCGAATATTAATATTGATGGTAGTTCGATAGAATTTAAGCAAGGGCAAACTATTATTGAAGCAGCCCGCGATAGCGGAATAACTATTCCACATTTCTGCTGGCATCCAAAACTTTCTGTATCAGGGAACTGCCGGATATGTCTTGTTGAAGTTGAAAAAATGCCGAAGCTTGTAATTGCCTGTTCAACTTTAGCATCAGAGGGAATGGTTGTTTATACAAAATCTGAAAAAGTAATTGCTGCACAAAATGCTGTGATGGAATTCTTATTGATCAATCATCCACTTGATTGTCCTATTTGTGATGAAGCTGGTGAATGCAAACTTCAGGATTATGCATACAAATATAGCGTTGGTGAAAGCCGATTTGTTGAAGAGAAAGTTCATAAAGATAAACGTGTTGCATTAGGCCCTCGAGTCATGTTCGATGGTGAAAGATGTATCTCCTGTTCTCGCTGCATAAGATTTTGCGATGAGATTGCAAAAGATCCCGAACTTACATTTGTGAAAAGAGGTGACAGAGTTACTATCGTAACTTATCCCGGTGAAGAAATGGACAATCCTTATTCAATGAACACAATTGATATCTGTCCGGTGGGTGCGCTAACGAGCAGAGATTTCAGATTTAAAGCTCGTGTCTGGGATATGTCTTCTACAAACTCAATTTGTAATGGATGCTCGAGAGGTTGTAATACAGAAATCTGGGTACGGAACAATAAAATTTTAAGACTGACACCTCGGCACAACGAAGCGGTCAATAGTTACTGGATGTGTGATCATGGACGATTAGACACTTTTAAAAATGTAAATGCAGAAGATAGAATTAATTCTCCTCAGCTCAGGAAAGATGGACAACTGTTGGAAGCAAGTTGGGATGAAGCAATTGAGGAAGCCGCTTCAAAACTCAAGTCATTCAACAAAGATCAGGTAGCAGTTATAGGTTCTCCCTTTGCAACCAATGAGGATAATTATCTCATTGCAAAGTTTGCAAGAACTGTATTGCAGACAGGTAATCTTGATTTCATTAGACGCACTAATCCGGATTTTGCAGATGATATTCTGAGAACTGAAGATGTTACACCCAACTCAACCGGCGCAGAGTTAGCTGGTGTTCAACCTTCAAAATCAGGTTTAGATATTCAGGGAATTCTTAAATCGATCAAAGAGAAAAAAATAAAAGCTCTTTATTTAATTGAAGATGATATTGTTGAGTCTTTTCCAGAATTTGAAAATGCAATTGCAGTACTCGATTTATTTATAATTCATGCTTCAAATCAAAATAAAAGCACTGCACTGGCTGATGTAATTTTTCCGGCAGCAACTTATGCTGAAAAGAATGGAACATTTGTAAATGTTGAAGGAATGGTGCAAAGATTACGCCCTGCAGTTTCAGTTGCAGAACAAGATCGTGCTCTTGATGGGATGAGTATGAGCAGGTTGGATAAATTTGGGACTAAATATGACAGATGGGCTTCTGGTAAAAAAATAAATGCTTTACCGACCTGGAAAATTCTAACATCAATTGCAAAGGCAATGGGTGGCAAATTAAAATTTGGTATGGCAGAAGATGTGTTTGAGGAATTGTCAAATACTGTTGAAGCTTTTAAAGGATTGGATTACGATGTGATCGGCGAACTGGGATCTAAACTAAAAACTGAAATTACAAATTACATAAAAGTTTCCTGATATGAGTGTACTAGAAATTGTAATATTCGCATTGATTAAAATTGTTATTATAGTTGGAGCTATGCTCGTCTCAGTTGCATATCTTGTTTACTTTGAAAGAAAAATTAGTGCCTGGACACAAAACAGAATTGGACCGAACAGAGTTGGCTGGCATGGCGCACTTCAGCCTTTTGCGGACTTATTTAAACTTGTTTTGAAAGAAGATATTGTCCCTGTGAATGCTGATAGAAAGATTCATGCTCTTGCACCGATAATTGCATTACTTGTTGCATTATCTACATATGCTGTAATTCCCTTTGGTCCCGATCTGCAGCTAGGTAGTTTTACTATTCCACTTCTGGTTGCAGATGTGAATATCGGAGTTCTTTTTATCCTTGCTCTAACATCACTTGGAGTTTATTCAATTACATTAGCTGGTTGGTCATCAGGAAGCAAATATTCTTTACTTGGTGGAATACGATCATCAGCACAAATGATTTCTTATGAAGTTTCGATGGGATTTTCTGTTGCAGGAGTTTTACTATTATCAGAATCACTCAGACCGGTTGCAATAGTTGAATCACAAGCGGGCTGGATGTGGAATGCAATAGTTCAACCAATTGGGTTTATAACTTTTCTTGTATCGGCATTTGCAGAAACTAACAGACTGCCATTTGATCTTCCTGAAGCTGAACCTGAACTTGTCGGTGGTTTTCATACAGAATACAGTAGTATGAAATTCGCAGGATTCTTTCTTGCTGAATATGCAAATATGATTATCGCGAGTGCTTTTATTGTTACGCTATATCTTGGTGGATGGCAAATTCCATATATTCAGGAATTAGGATTATCACCTGTACTTGAAACCATTTTATGTTTCGGTGCATTTTTATTTAAGATGGCATTATTGCTTTTCTTTTTCTTATGGGTTAGATGGTCTTTACCTCGATTCAGATATGATCAGTTAATGAACCTTGGATGGAAAGTTATGTTTCCGCTTTCGTTGATTAATATTGTGTGGGTTGCAGGATTGATCATGATTTTTAATTAGAAGTTTTTTATTTAAATAATAATTTGAAAATATATTAATAAACGTAATTATTGTTATACAAATGGAAACCAAAACTAAAAGAAAACGATTAAAAGATTTAAATATTTGGGAAAAGATGTATATCCCTGAAATAGTGAAAGGTCTTTCCCTCACTTTCAGGACTATGTTCAAACCAAAGTTCACAATGGAGTATCCTGAAGTGAAATTTAATCCCTCAGGCTCATATCGCGGGAGACCAGTTCTGGTTCAAGAGGAAAATGGAGTTGAAAGATGTGTTGCCTGCGGTTTGTGTTCGAGAGTTTGTCCTGCTTTGGCAATTGAAGTTCAAGCGGCTGAAACAGATTTAGAAAAAGAAAGATATCCTGAAAAATTTGAAATAAATATGATACGTTGCATTTTTTGTGGATTTTGTGAAGAAGTTTGTCCCGAAGAAGCGATTGTTATGAGTAAGGATTATGAGCTCGCCTTTACAAATCGTGAAGCAGCAATTTACGGAAAAGATAAACTATTAGTTCCTGTAAATCAGCTTCAGGATCGTATCGATTTCCTACGTCAATATAAGTAGTTGAACTAATCAAATTAATTGCGTTAATTACAGAAGTATGTTTAAACAATTAAACATAGTGCTGTGTTTTTTTACTGTTTTTTGCAATTGATATTGTAACTGCTCAGGACAACTTTAATATTTTCATTCCTGACTTCATTCAGTCGAACACTAATTTCGAAATTTCAATAATAACTTCAAATAAATTTCCTGAGTCGAAGCAACTTGATGTTTTTGTCTCGCCCGATATTTCACTAATCATTAATAAAGTTGAACTACTTACTCAGGACCAAAAATCACAACTTCAGTTTCGTACTGAATTTATTGAAGACTATTCATCACAGTTTAAAAAAATCAGCATTGATCTTACTGATACCACTCGTTTTTCTGAGGGTTCCTTTTTCCAAATTGTTATAAATCTAAAATCCACACAATCCAATCAAAATTGTTTAAAATTTTTTGGTGAATTCTTAGACGGAGAAAAAATTATTGGATATCTTGTCAATTCTGAATTAGAGTCAGCATCAGAAGCGGAACATATTTACAAAATTTCATTTGATTATTTCCAGAAATTTTCAACTGCCGGGACTGCATTTTCTTTTCCTCAGGGAGAATATTTAAATATTCCTTTAGTTTATGAATTTGATAAAATTTTAATTGCTGAATTCTGGTTTAAGGTTGAAAAACCTGTTCCCAATTTTCTTGAAATTGTTAACTGGGAAACAAACAGGGTTGAATATTCTTTATCAATTAACGACAATCAAGTGCTCATCTTTAAATCACTTAATGATGAACTACTTCCTGCAAAAACATTTTTTATCTCAAAGAACACCTGGTATCATTTTAATATTAATTTTGATAATGCTAACTCAGAGATAACTTTTAATTGTGGTGGAAATGAGTTGACAAATTTACATGTTAACAATAGTATTGATTTTGAAAATCTGGTCCTGCATTTCCAGAATGAAAATACAAACAATCAATTTTTTCTGGATCAACTCAGACTAATCAATGCTGAACAAGAATCCTCGTCGATTGACAGAAACAAAAATTTTTCTGAATATTCTGATGACCAATCAAAAGTTCTTTTACAATTAAATTTTGATGATAAAGAGCTTAGCACTATGCTGGACAGGAAAGTCATTTCGTTTGAAAGGATTAGTCTTGTTAACTCTGATGCCCCAATATTTCCCAGGTCACCTGAAATATATGTAAAGGTCGCGGATAATTTTTATGAAGTTATCTGGAAAGGCGGCAGCTATAAAGAGGCTGCTGAATATATACTTGAACGATCATCGGGCGACGATAATTTTATTGAGGTAAGTGAGGTAGCTGCGGACAATGATGAACATAAAAAATATTCGTTACTTACAGAAAAAGTTGAACAGACGGAAGTTCTATATTTCAGAATTAAACAAGTGAATAAGAATGGTTCTATTGTTTATTCTGACGTTGCTAAAGTAGGGCAGGGAATTGTTGACGATGTTATTATCGGGCAGAATTATCCAAATCCATTCAACCCAACAACTTTAATTGAATTTGAACTCATTCAAGATTCCGATGTAGAAGTTAGAGTTTATGATCTCGCAGGCAGGGAAATCGCTCTATTACATAAAGGATTCTTAAATAAGGGAGTTCATCAATTTACATTTGATGGAAGTGAATTTCCATCCGGTGTATATTTGTATCAGGTTATAACACCTTTGAGTTCACAAACCCGAAAAATGATATTGGCAAAATAAAGTTTGTTATAAATTGTATGAAGAGAAAATAAAGATTGCCAAAAATGCTTTCAAATATTCTATCAAGTGCTACATACGGAATTGATGCCTACCTTGTCGAAGTTGAAACTCACGTCGAAAAACAAATACCTGGATTTATTATAGTAGGTTTGCCTGATAACGCGGTTAAGGAAAGTCGCGAAAGAGTTACCGCTGCAATAAAGAATAGTGGTTTTGAATTTCCATTGAAAAAAATTACGGTTAATCTTGCCCCTGCGGATATCAAAAAAGAAGGAAGTTCATTAGATCTTCCGATTGCAGTTGGTTTGTTGACTGCGACCGGGTTGATTGAATCGGATAAATTAAAAGATACTGTGTTTCTCGGAGAACTTTCACTTGATGGTAAACTCAGACCGATAAAAGGAGCTCTTCCGATAACAGTCGAAGCGAGAAAGAAGGGAATTAAAAGAATAGTACTTCCAGTTGATTCATCAGTTGAAGCTTCAATAGTCGACGGAATTGATGTATTTGGTGTCACAAAATTAGAAGAAGTTGTCGAGTATTTAAACGGATCAAGTGATCTTGTCCCTGCTAAATCGAACAGGGAGGAAATATTTTCTCGTGTAAATAAATATCATCTGGATTTTTCAGATGTTAAAGGACAGGAGAACGTAAAGCGAGCGCTCGAAGTCGCAGCGGCTGGTGCACATAATATATTAATGATTGGTCCACCTGGGTCGGGAAAAACTATGCTGGCAAAAAGATTACCAACCATTCTTCCACCACTAAATTTTGATGAAGCATTAGAAACTACAAAGATTCACAGTATAGCTGGAATATTAACAAAAGAAACCGCCTTGATTACTGAGAGACCTTTCAGAAGCCCTCATCACACTGTTTCAGATGCTGCTTTAGTTGGTGGTGGCAGTTTCCCAAGACCAGGTGAAGTTTCTTTTGCACATTATGGCGTTTTATTTCTTGATGAATTACCGGAATTCAAAAAAAATGTTTTAGAAGTTCTCAGGCAACCGTTAGAAGATTCAAGAGTAACTGTAAGCAGGTCAAAATTATCACTTGAATTTCCAGCCAACTTTATGTTAGCAGCAGCAATGAATCCTTGTCCATGTGGTTACTTTACTGATCCGAATAAAGAGTGTACTTGCACTCCACCTTCGATCCAAAAATACATGGCAAAAATTTCTGGACCATTGCTAGACAGAATCGATATTCACATTGAAGTTCCTGCAGTGAAATATAAAGAACTTGCCACGGAAGCCAGTGCAGAAAAGTCGGAGAGCATCCGGAACAGAGTAATAAAAGCAAGAAATATCCAATTGAGTAGGTTTGAGGAATCCAAACATATCTTTAATAACGCAGATATGGGCTCGAAAGAAGTTAGAAAATATTGCAAATTAGACACTTCTGGTGAAGAATTGCTTAAAATGGCAATGACCAAGCTCGGGTTATCTGCCAGAGCTTATGATAGAATCTTAAAGGTAAGTAGAACAATAGCGGACATTGATAATTCCGAAAATATCCTACCTCAACATATTAGTGAAGCCATTCAATACCGTAGTTTAGATAGGGAGTTGTGGAAGCATTAATTCGCAAGTCGTGAACCGTCCAAATACTTGCATTTTTAGAACTCATAGAATATATTTGATGCTCGGTTTTTGAAAAATCGGGCGGACGCCGGAGTTGGAGAGCCGGGGCGGACTGTAAATCCGTTGGCGTATGCCTTTGGGGGTTCGAATCCCTCGCCGCCCACGGATTCTGAACTCAAATTTTCGTAAGAGATAAATAAGTTTTTAGTTCTCCTTTTTCTTACAATCAAAATTGAATTGATATTTAATTTAAAAATTAAAAAGTAGTTTTTAATATAAATTTCTACGCTCAATTCTTTTTTGTTTTTTTTGTGATAAGAAGACAAGAAATTATTTCTGGCGGGAGTAACTCAGTTGGCTAGAGTCACAGCCTTCCAAGCTGTTGGTCGCGGGTTCGAGTCCCGTCTCCCGCTCTACAAACTGCTGACGTAGCTCAGTTGGTAGAGCACATCCTTGGTAAGGATGAGGTCACCGGTTCAATCCCGGTCGTCAGCTCAAGAAAAATTTTAGGAGCAAAAATGGCAAAGAGTAATATAAGACAAATAATAACTTTGGAAAGCACTGCAGGTACAGGCTACAGATATACTACAACAAAAAATAAAAGAACTCATCCTGCAAGAGTTGAATATAAAAAATATGATCCCGTTGTTCGTAAGCACGTAATATTTAAGGAAACTAAATAATACGTCAGTAGCTCAATTGGCTAGAGCAGCGGTCTCCAAAACCGCAGGTTGGGGGTTCGAGTCCCTCCTGACGTGCAACAAATAATAGTTATAGAAATATGAAAGAAAAAATAAAAGGATTTTTTGAAGACGTAGTTAAGGAAATGAAAAAAGTTACATGGCCTACAAAGGCTGAACTTTTTGAATCTACGAAAGTCGTTATTGTTGTCTGCCTGATTTTAGCTGGATTTGCTTACGGAATAGATATGATTATTAGTCAGGTAATGCGGGGAATATTTTAATAGGTTTATTGATGGAAGCAAAGTGGTATGTAGTTAGAACATTCTCAGGTCATGAGAACAAAGTAAAGCAGTTTCTTGAAACAGAGCTACTTGAGAATGAACAACTAAAATCGAAAGTCAAAGAAATACTTGTCCCCACAGAAAAAGTGTTTGAAGTTAAGGACGGTAAGAAACGTAGCAAGACCAAGAACTTTTTTCCTGGATATATTTTAGTGCAAGCTGAACTTGATAATCAGGTAAAGGAATTTATTCTCAGGACACAATCTGTAATGGGATTTTTAGGCACAGGAAATATGCCCAACCCTCTTCAACCGGAGGAAGTAAGAAGAATTGTTGGTAGGATTACTCAGAACGAGAGCACAGAACGAATGGAAACAATTTTCAGAAATGGTGATCTCGTTAAAATTATTGATGGTCCATTTAACAATTTTAATGGCACCGTTCAGGAAGTGAACGAAGAAAAAATGAAAATGAAAGTTATGGTTTCAATATTTGGGAGAAAAACACCTGTTGAAATCGACTTTGTGCAAGCAGAATTAGAAAAATAAATTTTATTTGATCAGGATAAATAATTATGGCAAAAAAAATTGATAGTTTTATAAAATTACAAATACCGGCAGGTAAAGCTAATCCATCACCACCTGTTGGTCCGGCGCTCGGACAAAAAGGCGTTAATATTATGGAATTCTGTAAACAGTTTAACGCCAAAACTCAGGATAAAGATGGAATGATAATTCCAGTGGTAATTACTGTATACTCAGATAAATCGTTTACTTTTATTACAAAGACACCGCCAGCTGCAGTTCTTCTTAAAAAATTAACTAAAGTTGAAAAAGGTTCCCCTGAATCTAATCGAACAAAAGTTGGAAAAGTAACACGTGCACAATTAAAAGAAATTGCAGATATAAAGATGAAAGATCTAAATGCATTTGATGCTGATCACGCAATGAGTATGATTGCCGGAACCGCAAGAAGTATGGGATTGACAGTCGAAGACTAAACATCATATTATTAAGTCTAAATATTTTTTGGTTATAAAATGAATATTACAAAAAGAAAAAAAGAATTTCAGTCTAAAGTTGTTAAAGATAAAGAATACACTCTGCAGGAAGCTGTTTCTTTATTGAAGGAAGCTTCCAAAGTAAAATTTGTTGAATCATTGGATTGTGCAATGCGTCTTGGAGTTGATCCACGACAGGCTGATCAAATGCTGAGAGGTACTGTTTCTTTACCTCACGGTACAGGTAAAACAGTGTCGGTTCTGGTTATATCCAAAGGAGCTAAAGCACAGGAAGCAATAGATGCCGGTGCAGATTATGCCGGGTTTGATGAATATCTTGAAAAGATAAGAGGTGGTTGGACAGATGTTGACGTAATTATTTCAACTCCTGATTCGATGAGTGAATTGGGTAAACTTGGAAAAATTCTTGGTCCCAAAGGATTGATGCCTAATCCAAAAAGTGGAACTGTTACGCAAGATGTTGCACAAGCAGTTAAAGAAATTAAAGCTGGGAAAATTGAGTTCCGTGTTGATAAAACTGGAATTGTGCATACATCAGTTGGAAAATTAAATTTTGAAAATGATAAGTTAATTGATAATGCGAAAGCTTTCATTAATACAATTATTAAAATGAAACCTGCTTCTGCAAAAGGTCAGTATGTGAAGAGTTTATTCTTATCAAGTACAATGGGACCTGGAATTAAAATATCGAAAGACGAATACACTGTACATCAGGATTAAAAAAGTTTTACGCACTCAAAAAATAAATGCTTCTAACCGACACGTTAATTAATTAGTGAAACGGGAATAAAATGAACAGAAACGAAAAGTCAGAAATGATTTCTGAAATAAAGGAACTCTTTGAGAGTTCTTCTGCAGTTTACTTAACTGATTATCAGGGAATTAATGTGGAAGATATTAGCTCGCTTCGCAATCAATTCCGTAATGAAGGTGTTCGATACAAAGTATATAAAAATACTCTTGTAAAAAGAGCACTTGATGAGATAGGGAAGTATGATAAGATTGCAGACCATTTAATTGGTATGACCGGATTTGCATTCACATCAACAAATCCACTTGCACCAGCTAAAATCATCAATAAATATTTTGGTGATAAGGAAAAACTTTCCCTCAAAGCTTGTTACGTCGAGGGGGAATATTTTGATGGCGCTCAGTTAAAAACGTTGGCTTCTTTGCCAACCAAGAATGAACTTATAGCTTCAATAATGGCTTCATTGGATTCACCGATGACGGGAATTGTTGGAGCAATTAATGCTGTTATGAGAGATCTTGTAAACGTTATTGATCAGATTTCTCAGAGAGAAGCAGCGTAACTTTTTAGAATGTTAATAAAATTAGGAGTATAAAAAATGTCAGAAAAAGTAACTCAAGCTTTAGATATAATTAAAGGGATGTCCCTTATGGAAGCTGCAGAATTAAAGAAAGCTCTGGAAGATGAATTCGGAGTAACAGCTGCGGCACCAATGATGATGGCGGGTCCAATGGCAGGTGGTGGAGAAGCTGCTGTTGCAGAAGAGCAAACTGAATTCGATGTTGTCTTACAATCTGCCGGCGAAAAGAAAATTAATGTAATCAAAGTAGTTAGAGCACACACTGGTCTAGGATTAAAGGAAGCAAAGGATCTTGTTGATGGTGCACCTAATACTGTTAAAGAGGGTATATCAAAAGATGAAGCTGAAAAACTTAAAAAAGAGTTTGAAGAAGCCGGCGCTACGGTAGAGTTGAAGTAATAAATTATTAGCCGATATTAAATCCCAAATTGTAAAGAGTGATAGTACGGTTTTCCGTCCTATCGCTTTTTGCGTTTAGGATATTGGAATTTTATGCTTAGAAAAATCAAGTTTTTTAATAAAAGGAGAAGGATAATTGAATAATAACCGTGTTTCCTTTGGAGCAATAAAGTCAGTCCTTGATGTTCCGGATCTGTTAAATATACAGACTGAAACTTTTGAAGAATTTATTCAGCTCGAAAAATTACCTGAAGATCGGGAAACTAAAGGACTTCAGAAAGTCTTTGTAGATAACTTCCCAATTTTCGATAATAAAGAAAATTACCGTCTGGATTTTATTAATTACAGCGTTGAGAAGGCAAGATTTTCTGTTGAAGAATGTATGGAAAGAGGATTAACCTTTGCAGCACCACTGAAGGCGAAACTTAGGCTGTCAGCGAAAGACCCAGATACCGAAGAGTTTGTAAATAGTGTTGAACAGGAAGTGTATCTTGGCAGTGTTCCATTTATGACCGAGAAAGGAACTTTCGTAATTAATGGTGCAGAGAGAGTTATTGTATCTCAGCTACATCGTTCACCGGGTGTTGCATTTTCAGAAACAATTCATCCAAACGGAACTCCAATTTATTCTGCAAGAATAATTCCTCTGCGAGGTTCATGGGTAGAATTTGCAACAGATATTAACTATGTGTTGAATGTGTATATTGATAGAAGAAAGAAATTTCCTGCAACGACACTTCTTCGTGCACTTGGTTACACTAGCAACGATGAAATCCTAAATCTTTTTAATCTTGTTGAAGAAGTTAGAGTAAACAAAACTGATTTAACTTCTTATCTCGGAAGGGCAATCGCGAGCGATGTGTTTGATATGTCGACTGGCGAAATATTTCTTAGCGGAGGCAGCTTACTTACCGAAGATGATCTGGATAGATTAGAAGAAGCTGAAGTTGAATCAATAAGATTTTTGTCTCGCGATACTTCCCCCGATAATGATTTAATTGTAAACACATTAAAGAAAGATGCTTCTCAGTCCAAAGAAGAAGCACTTTATGCTATTTACAGACAGTTGCGTTCTGGTGAAGCTCCGGATGTTGAAACAGCTGAGCAACTAATTGAAAAATTATTTTTTAACGATAAGAGATATGACCTTGGTGATGTTGGTCGTCATCGTATGAATGACAAATTGAAATTAAATATTCCTGAAACAACTACTGTGCTTTCAATTCAGGATATTATTGAGATTATGAAATATATGATCAAGCTGAAGAACGGAAATGAACCGATTGATGACATTGATCACCTTGGCAACAGAAGAGTAAGAACAGTTGGAGAGCAGTTAGGTCAGCAGTTTAATGTAGGGATGGCGCGTATGGCAAGGACGATAAAAGAAAGAATGAATATGCGTGATACTGAAAACTTCACACCTCAGGACTTAGTGAATGCACGAACGATAACTAGTGTTATTAATGCATTTTTTGGTACTAACCAGCTTTCACAATTCATGGATCAGACAAATCCACTTGCAGAACTTACTCACAAACGAAGAATGTCTGCATTAGGACCTGGTGGTCTAACGAGAGAACGAGCAGGCTTTGAAGTGAGAGATGTTCACTATACACATTATGGTCGTCTTTGTCCAATAGAAACTCCGGAAGGACCAAACATTGGTTTGATTTCATCACTTACAATTTTTGCAAGAGTTAACCGCTATGGTTTCCTCGAGACTCCGTATAGAAAAGTAAATAAAGGTAAGGTGTCTAAAGAAGTTGAATTTTTAAGTGCTGAACAGGAAGATATTTTCACAATCGCTCAGGCTAATGCTCTTTTGGATGAACAATCAAAATTTGTTAGAGAAAGAGTTAAGTCGAGACTAAAAGGTGAATTTCCAATTGTGTCTCCTGATCAGGTTGAATATATGGATGTTGCCCCAGCTCAGATTGTTAGTCCTGCCGCTGCACTCATTCCTTTTCTTGAGCATGATGATGCTAACAGAGCACTTATGGGATCTAATATGCAACGTCAGGCAGTTCCGTTATTGCAGCCTCAAACACCAATTGTTGGAACAGGCATGGAAGGTAGAGTTGCACGTGATTCAAGATCAATCATTGCTGCTGAAAATAGCGGAGTGATTGAATATGTTGATTCAAATAAAATCACCGTGAGATATGATATCAATCCTAATAGTATAGAAGCAATTACTTCATTTAACGATGTTAGAAGAGTAACATATAATCTTAATGAAGTTTCATGGTACAAACCAGGAAACTTGCATAAATCAAAAACCATATGTCAAAGAAGGTCAAAAAATTGAAGAAGGAGATGTTCTTGCTGATGGGCAGGCTACTGAAGAAGGTGAACTTGCACTCGGTAGAAATGTTCTAGTTGCTTTTATGCCATGGCGAGGATATAATTTTGAAGATGCTATTATTTTAAGTGAAAACCTTGTAAAGTATGATAGTTTCACTTCTCTGCATATAGAAGAATTTGAATTACAAGTTCGTGAAACCAAACGTGGAGAAGAAGAATTAACCAGAGAAATTCCTAACGTAAGTGAAGAAGCAGTCAAGAATTTAGATGAATATGGTATAGTTAGAGAAGGTGCTGAAGTAAAAGAAGGTGATATTCTTATTGGAAAAATTACCCCGAAAGGTGAGAGTGATCCCACTCCAGAAGAAAAATTATTGAGAGCTATTTTTGGTGATAAAGCTGGTGATGTAAAAGATGCTTCATTAAAAGCTCCTCCGGGATTGAGAGGAACTGTTATTAAAACAAGACTTTTTAGCAGGAAGAAAAGAGACGTTGAAGCTAAGAAAACTGAAAAAGCTATGCTCGAAACACTTGAGCACGAGAATAATAATAGATTAAAAGAACATTACACAAAGTTGGTTGAGAAATTAACCAAGTTGTGTGATGGATTAATTACATCGGGTATAAGAGATCTTGATGGAACAATAGCATTAAGAGCAAATACAACTATTAAAGATTCTACATTCTCATCAATAGAAGATATTACAAAACTTGACTATACACTTGATTGGTTCGATAGCAAAAAAACTAATCAGCATGTGAAAACATTATTTAAAAATTATTTTGATAAATCCGCTGAAATTGGTGAAGATTATAAACGTGAGAAAATTAAGATTGCCAGCGGAGATGAATTACCTCCTGGTATAGTTCAATTAGCTAAAGTTTATGTTGCTAAAAAAAGAAAAGTTTCTGTTGGAGATAAAATGGCAGGAAGACACGGCAACAAAGGTGTTGTTGCTAAGGTTGTTCCAGTTGAAGATATGCCCTTCCTACCCGATGGAACTCCGATTGATATCATTCTAAACCCACTTGGTGTGCCTTCAAGAATGAATCTTGGCCAGCTTTATGAAACTGCACTTGGCTGGGTTGGTAAAAAATTAGGTGTCAAATTCGCAACACCAATTTTTGATGGTGCAAAAGTAGAAAACGTTGAAGAATGGCTTGCAAAAGCTGAACTTGAATCAGGTTCAAAAACTGATCTATATGACGGTCGTTCTGGTGATAAATTCCATCAGAAGGTTACCTGTGGATATATATATATGATGAAACTGAGCCATCTTGTTGATGACAAGTTGCATGCAAGATCAATTGGTCCATACTCCTTAATTACTCAACAACCGCTTGGTGGTAAAGCACAGTTTGGTGGGCAGAGATTTGGAGAAATGGAAGTTTGGGCTCTTGAAGGTTATGGTGCTGCTTATACCTTGCAGGAAATATTAACTATAAAAAGCGATGATGTGGCGGGAAGAGCAAAAGCTTACGAATCAGTTGTTAAAGGTGATAACTTATTGCAGCCGAATATACCAGAATCGTTTAACGTATTAATAAAAGAGCTTCAAGGTTTGGGGCTCGATGTTACGATTAACTAGTAAAATTAATTAATAAGATTTTTAATAGAACTTAGGAGATAAAATATGGCTTTCAGAATCCAAGAACATGCAATGATGGATATAGACAGCATTACGATTAGTCTTGCAAGTCCCGATGATATTTTATCAAGATCTTATGGAGAGGTTACTAAGCCTGAAACAATTAATTACAGATCATTCCGTCCAGAAAAAGATGGGTTGTTCTGTGAGAAAATTTTTGGACCGACCCGGGATTGGGAATGCTTCTGTGGTAAGTATAAAAGAATCAGGTATAAAGGAATTATCTGTGATAGATGCGGAGTTGAAGTTACACAGAAGAGTGTTCGTCGTGAAAGAATGGGACACATTGGCCTTGCAGTTCCTGTTGTTCACATCTGGTTTTTCAGAGCACAGCCTTCAAAGATTGGGAACATCATCGGTTTGAGTCTTAAAGAACTTGAAAAAGTTATTTATTACGAATCGTACATTGTTTTAAACCCAGGCCCAACCGGATTGAAAAAAGGCGATTTGATTTCTGAAGACCAATACTTTGAAGTGATGAGTTCTTTACCTTCAGAGAATCAGAAATTTGAGGATACTCATCAAGATAAATTTGTTGCAAAGATTGGTGGAGATGCTGTAAAAACAATTCTTAAGAATACAAATGTTGAAAAGCTTTCTGAAGAACTTCGCGAACAGGTTAAAGTTGAAACCTCACAGCAAAAGAAAGCTGATCTTCTAAAAAGATTAAGAGTTATAGAAGCATTTAAAGCTGAAAATATTAAGGTTGAAAACAAACCTGAATGGATGGTTCTAAATTACATTCCGGTTATTCCACCAGAACTTAGACCGCTAGTCCCACTTGAAGGCGGAAGATTTGCTACTTCTGATTTGAATGATCTTTATAGAAGAGTGATTATTAGAAATAATCGTTTAAAGAGATTAATGGATATTAAAGCACCTGAGGTTATTCTTCGTAATGAAAAAAGAATGCTTCAGGAAGCAGTTGATGCACTTTTTGATAATTCAAGAAGAGGAAGTGCTGTTAGAAGTGACAACAATCGTCCATTGAAATCTTTAAGTGATATGCTTAAAGGAAAACAGGGAAGATTCAGACAAAACTTGTTAGGAAAGAGAGTTGACTATTCGGCTCGTTCAGTAATTGTTGTTGGTCCAGAACTTAAACTTCATCAGTGTGGTCTTCCAAAGGACATGGCTGTTGAATTGTTCAAACCATTCCTTATCAGAAAGCTGATTGAACGAGGTCATAATAAAACAGTAAAGAGCGCAAGAAAAGTTGTTGATAGAAAAGATCCGATGATTTGGGATATTTTGGAAAAAATAATTCAAGCTCATCCTATTCTTCTTAATAGAGCTCCCACATTGCACAGACTAGGTATTCAGGCTTTCCAACCAAGACTGATTGATGAAAAGGCAATACAGTTACATCCAATGGTTTGTACTGCTTTCAATGCTGACTTCGATGGTGACCAGATGGCGGTTCACGTTCCTCTTTCTTACGAGGCACAACTTGAAGCTTCTTTATTAATGCTGAGCAGTCACAATATTTTGTCGCCACAAAATGGAAGCCCAATAGTTGTACCAACGCAGGATATCATCCTGGGTAGTTACTACCTTACTAAACTTAGAGAGAATGATATTGGGGAGGGAATGGTTTTCTATTCTCCTGAAGAAGTGATCATCGCAAATGATCATAAAAAAGTTGGATTGCATGCAAAGATCAAAGTTAAAATTAATGGAGAATTTATAGAGACGACAACCGGACGTGTTCTATTTAATCAAATTCTTCCAAAAGAAATGGGATACATCAATCAATTGCTGGTGAAGAAAATATTTGGCGGAATAATCGGCAAAATGTACATCCAGCTTGGGAATAAAGTAACTGCAAAATTCCTTGATGATTTAAAAGATCTCGGATTCAAGTTTGCAAGTGAAGGTGGATTATCAGTCAGCTTTGGTGATATGCTTGTTCCGGAACAAAAAGAGAGTCTTATCGCAAAGGCAAATAAAAAAGTTGATGGTATCTTAAATGAACATGAGCAAGGTGTTATCACCGATGCAGAAAGATATAATAAGATTATTGACGTTTGGACCCACACAACAAACGATGTTTCGCGAGCACTAATGGAAAAGATTAAAATAGCAGAGAGTGGATTTAATTCACTCCATATGATGGTTGACTCAGGTGCTAGAGGATCACAGGAACAGGTAAGACAGCTGGCTGGAATGAGAGGATTGATGATGAAACCTCAAAAAACTTTATCTGGTCAGGCTGGTGAAATTATTGAGAATCCAATTGTTGCAAACTTTAAAGAAGGTTTAACAGTTCTTGAATATTTTATTTCAACACACGGTGCAAGAAAGGGTTTAGCTGACACAGCTTTAAAAACTGCAGACGCTGGTTACCTTACAAGAAGACTGGTTGACGTTTCCCAAGATGTTATCATAACTGAAATAGACTGCGGAACAATTCTGGGTATTGAAATTAAAGCACTTAAGGATGTAGAACAGGAAAGAGAACCATTGGGTGAACGTATTACCGGAAGAGTTGTTCAGGAAGATGTCTACCATCCTATTACTGAAGAGTTAATTATAGAAGCAGGTGAGATTATAACAGAAGATATCGCTGAGAAAATTGAGGATGCAAATATCGATACTGTTTACATCCGTACTGTTTTAACTTGTGAAGCTAAAAAGGGTGTTTGTGCAAAATGTTATGGAAGAAATCTAACAACAAGTAAACTTGTTGAAGTAGGTGAGGCTGTTGGAATAGTTGCTGCACAATCAATTGGTGAACCCGGAACTCAGCTTACTCTGCGTACCTTCCACCTTGGTGGTACATCATCAAGAATTGCAACACAGTCACAAGTTGAAAGTAACAGTGAAGGTATTGCAAAATTTGAAAAAGTAAATTTTGTTGAAAAAACTATTCAGGATCCTTTTACCGGACAGGACATAAAAATAAAAGTTGTCACAGGTAGAAGAGGATCGATAGGAATTTATGACGAAAATAATCGTCAATTGAAAAAATATGATGTTCCTTATGGTTCAGAACTGACTGTAAACGACGGACAGAAGATCAAAAGGAATGCGCCAATTTACCATCATGACCCATATAATTCATTAATCATTTCAGATATACCTGGTAAAGTTGGTTTTGTTGATCTTATTGATGGTTCTACCCTAAAGCAAGTTACCGATGAACAGACAGGTCACGTGCAAAAAGTCGTTACTGATTCTAAGGATAAAACTTTGACTCCAAGTATTGTAATAGTTGGTGACAATGGAGATAAAAAATCATTTAACCTTCCGACAAGATCATATTTATCAGTTGAAGAAGGTGAATCAATTGCTGCTGGAACAATCCTTGCAAAAATTTCAAAACAGGCTACTAAGTCTCGAGATATCACAGGCGGATTACCGAGAGTTACAGAATTGTTTGAGGCCAGAAGTCCACAGGATCCTGCAATAGTTTCTGATATTGAAGGTATAGTAAAATTTGGTGGACGAAAGAAAGGATCGAGGGAAATTTCTGTAGTAGCTCACGATGGTTCGGACGAAAAGAAATATGCGGTTCCCTTAGGTAAGCATATGTTGGTTCAGGAAGGTGATGATATTCCAGCAGGTGAAAAGATAACTGATGGTCCTATGAATCCTCATGACATATTAAGAATAAAAGGTACTAGTGCAGTTCAGGAATATCTCGTTAATGAAATACAGGATGTGTATCGTCTTCAGGGTGTAAAAATAAATGATAAACATATTGAAGTAATCGTTCGACAAATGCTTCAAAAAGTTAGAGTCGTTTCACCTGGCGATACGAAATTTCTTGAGGAAGATTTAGTTGATAGGATTGAGTTCATTGAAGAAAATAATAAGATGACTAATCTGGTTGTTGTTGAGGATAAAGGTGATTCAAGGCACAAGATTGGTTCGATTATAGAAAAATCTAAGGTTAGAGAACTCAATACAGATTTAAAGAAAAAAGAGAAGAAACCTATAGAAGTTAGAGATGCTATGTCTGCTACCTTCGAACATGTATTGTTAGGAATTACTCAGGCCGCACTCTCAACTGAAAGTTTCTTATCTGCTGCTTCCTTCCAGGAAACCACCAAGGTATTAGCCAATGCTGCAATTCAAGCTAAAATTGACAGGTTGGTTGGACTTAAGGAAAATATAGTAATGGGCCACTTAATTCCTGCCGGTACAGGTTTGAAGAAGTATCGAAATATTGCATTAAAAAGTGAAATTGAGGAAGTCGCTGAAGTAAAGGATGAAGAAGCTAAGACAGAAGAAGCGAAGGTTGAATAGGTAATTATTAGTAGTTGAGTTTCTTGACTTAATTGTTAACAAAAAGTATATTTGAAATCCCGATTTTTTATCATAAATAAATCTTAGGAGAAAGTATTGCCGACTATAAATCAACTCGTCAGAAAAGGGCGAGTTCAGATATTATCAAAGAACAAAGCCCCGGCTTTGGGTGCTTGTCCACAGAAACGTGGAGTTTGCACACGTGTATATACTACTACTCCTAAGAAGCCTAACTCAGCACTAAGAAAAGTTGCGAGAGTAAGGTTAACGAATCATATGGAAGTGACTGCTTACATTCCTGGCGAAGGTCATAATCTTCAGGAACACTCAATTGTCTTGATTAGAGGTGGTCGTGTTAAGGATTTACCTGGTGTAAGATATCATATCATCCGTGGTACCCTTGATACAAGTGGTGTTGAAGATCGGAAAAAAAGTAGATCTAAATATGGAGCTAAAAAACCTAAATCGTAATTACGCATGAGAAAAAGAAGAGCAGAAAAAAAGTATATAAAACCAGATCCCAAGTTCAATGATGTTATTGTTTCAAAGTTCATCAATGTTTTAATGAACGATGGTAAAAAGTCGGCTGCCAGAAAAATAATATATGGTGCTTTCGATATCATTGAGGGAAAGACAAAAAAACCTGGGCTGGAAATTTTTAAACAAGCATTATCCAACGTTCAACCAATTATTGAAGTTAGAAGTAGAAGAGTTGGTGGAGCGACTTATCAGGTGCCAAGTGAAGTTAGACCTGATAGAAGAAATGCGTTGGCAATGAGGTGGATTAAAACTTACTCAAGTCAACGTAACGATAAAACGATGGCTCAAAAGCTTGCTCAAGAATTAATTGCTGCTTCAAATAATGAAGGTTCGGCAGTAAAAAAGAAAGATGATACGCATAAAATGGCAGAAGCAAATAAAGCTTTTGCTCACTTTAAATGGTAAGGATTAAAAATTAGTTTATGGTACAGAAAGTTAAAATAGATAAAGTTAGAAATATTGGGATAATGGCGCACATAGATGCTGGTAAGACCACTACGACCGAGAGGATACTTTTTTATACTGGTAAACTGCATCGTCTTGGAGAGGTTCACGATGGTGCTGCAGTTATGGATTGGATGGAACAAGAAAAGGAACGAGGAATTACAATTACCAGCGCAGCAACAACATGTTACTGGAACGATCATCAAATTAATATTATTGATACACCGGGACACGTGGATTTTACAGTAGAAGTTGAAAGATCATTAAGAGTTTTAGATGGCGCCGTCGCTTTATTTTGTGCTGTTGGTGGTGTTGAACCACAATCGGAAACAGTTTGGAGACAAGCAGATAAATATAATGTACCGAGGATTGCTTTTATAAATAAGGTAGATAGAGTAGGTGCTGACTTCTATAATGCTGTTCAGATGATGAAAGACAGATTAAAAGCAAATGCGGTTCCGATCAACTTGCCAATAGGTCAGGGTGATATGTTTGTTGGCGTAATTGATCTTATTCAATTTAATGCAAGAATGTATCACGATGAAACCTTCGGTGCTACTTATGATGAAATTCCGATACCACAGGATTTGATGGAGATAGCAAGTCAGTACAGAACTCAGATGCTTGAAGCTGTGTCAGATGTTGATGATACTTTATTAGAGAAATATCTGGAAGGCAAAGAAATTTCACCAGAAGAAATTCTTTCAGTATTAAGACAGGCAACAATTGATCTTAAAATAATTCCTGTGCTGTGTGGGTCCGCATTTAAAAATAAAGGCGTTCAAAAACTTTTGGATTATGTGGTTGATTTACTTCCTTCTCCAATTGACTTTAAAGAAATCGAAGCTCATCACATCGGGATAAACGATTCGATAACTAGAAAAATTGATGAGAAAGAAAAGTTCGTTGCTCTCGCATTTAAAATAATGAATGATCCTTATGTTGGTAAATTATGTTTCTTCCGTGTTTATACTGGGACCTTAAAGGCTGGATCGTATGTATATAATTCTTTTAGTCAGAAGAAGGAAAGAATCGGAAGACTACTACAAATGCATGCTAATCATCGTGAAGATATTGATGTAGTTAAAGCCGGTGACATTGCAGCGGCGGTTGGTTTGAAACATACCCGAACTGGAGATACACTTTGTGGAGAAGATGATCCAATAGTGCTTGAAATGATGACATTCCCGGAGCCTGTAATTCAGATTGCAATTGAACCAAAGACTAAAGCTGATCAGGATAAATTATCTGATTCCTTATCAAAACTATCTGATGAAGATCCAACATTCAGAGTGAATGTTGATCAGGAGACTGGACAGACATTAATTAGTGGAATGGGCGAGCTTCATCTTGAAATTCTTGTTGACAGAATGAAAAGAGAATTTAAAGTTGAAGCAAATATTGGTAAACCGCAGGTTGCCTATAGAGAAACAATAACCCAAAAGGTTAATGCTGAAGGTAAGTTTATAAAACAATCTGGTGGCAGAGGAAAGTATGGTCACGTAGAGATTGAATTAGAACCAAATGAACAAGGGAAGGGATTTGAATTTATAAATGCTATTGTCGGCGGATCCATTCCAAAAGAATATATACCGGCAGTATCGGCAGGAATTCAGGAAGCAATGAGAAATGGTGTAGTTGCAGGCTATCCGGTTGTTGATATTAAAGCAAAATTATATGATGGTTCATATCACGATGTAGATTCGGATGAACTATCATTCAAAGTTGCCGGTTCAATGGCATTCAAAAATGGATCAAAGAAAGCAAAGCCGATATTATTAGAGCCTATTATGTCTGTAGAGGTTGTTACACCTGAAGATTATTTAGGCGATGTTATGGGAGATTTAAATTCAAGAAGAGGAAAAATTGAAGGATTTAGTGCAAGAAGAGATGCTCAGGTTATAAAAGCTTTCGTACCTCTTTCAGAGATGTTTGGATATGCAACAGTATTGAGATCGATGACGCAAGGAAGAGCAATTTATTCGATGCAGTTTGATCATTATCAGCAAGTACCTCAATCAATTGCTGAGGAAATTGCAGAAAAAACATTAGGAAAAAAATCAACAGCAGTTTAATTATTTAAAAGAAAAAACAAAAAAGGAATAAAACTAAAAGGAGAAACCGATGGCTAAAGCAAAATTTGACAGAAGTAAGCCGCACGTTAACGTTGGAACAATTGGTCACGTAGATCATGGGAAAACAACTTTAACTGCCGCCATCACTATGGCTCTTAATAAAAAGGGTCTTTCGGAGGTTAGAACATTCGATAGTATTGATAATGCACCTGAAGAAAGAGACAGAGGTATTACAATAGCAACAGCTCACGTGGAATATGCAACTGAAAACCGACACTACGCTCACGTAGATTGTCCCGGCCACGCTGACTATGTTAAAAATATGATTACCGGTGCTGCACAGATGGATGGTGCTATTTTGGTCGTTGCCGCTACGGATGGTCCAATGCCTCAGACAAGAGAACATATTCTCCTTGCCCGACAGGTTGGTGTTCCTAAAATAGTTGTCTTTATGAATAAAGTTGATATGGTTGATGATCCGGAACTTCTTGAATTAGTTGAAGTGGAATTGAGGGATTTGTTAAACTCCTATGAATTCCCAGGAGACGAAATACCAATCATTCAAGGGTCAGCTTTAAAAGCGCTGGAAGCTGCATCATCTGCTGAAGCTAAAGTTGATGATCCAAGATTAGATTGTATTTGGAAATTAATGGAAGCAGTTGATTCATATATTCCAGTTCCTGAAAGAGAAACCTCAAAACCATTTCTTATGCCTGTTGAGGACGTTTTCTCAATTACAGGTCGAGGAACTGTTGCTACTGGTAGAGTTGAGAGAGGTGAAGTAAAACTTCAGGAGGAAGTTGAACTTATTGGTCTCGGTATGCACAAGAAAACAGTTGTTACAGGTATTGAAATGTTCAGGAAAGAACTTGACTCGGCAATGGCAGGCGATAACGCTGGAATTTTGTTAAGAGGTGTTGATAAAAATGAAATCGAAAGAGGAATGGTATTAGCAAAAACTGGTTCCATTACTCCTCATACAGTATTTGATGGTTCAGTTTACATTCTTTCGAAGAATGAAGGTGGAAGACACACACCTTTCTTTAACGGCTACAGACCTCAGTTTTATTTCAGAACCACAGATGTAACTGGTGTTGCTACTCTTCCTGAAGGAACTGAAATGGTTATGCCTGGTGATAATGTAAATCTTAAAGTTGAATTGATTTCTGAAATCGCAATGGAAGAAGGATTAAGATTTGCTATCCGAGAAGGTGGTAGAACCGTTGGTGCTGGTGTTGTAACAAAGATATATAAATAATTAATAAATATTCTTTAATGAAAAGGAAACCTTATTTCCCTTTTCATTTGTGTAAAAGTGAAGGAGATTATAAGTGCCTGGTCAGAAAATAAGAATTAGGTTGAAATCTTACGATCATATCTTGATTGATAAGTCAACAGAGAAGATCATTAAAACAGTCAGAAGTACTGGTGCGGTGGTCTCTGGACCAATTCCACTTCCGACTAGAAAAACTATTTATACAGTTTTAAGATCTCCACACGTGGATAAAAAATCTCGTGAACAATTTGAAACACGTGCACATAAAAGAATAATTGATATTCATAATTCAAATAACAAAACCGTCGATTCATTAAGCAAGCTTGATATTCCGGCGGGAGTTGATATAGAAATTAAGTTATAATTTAAAACTGAGTTTGATATGCCGGCTATATTGGGTAGAAAAATAGGAATGACAAGCGTTTTTAATGCTGAAGGTGATTTGGTAACTGTAACAGTTATCAAAGCTGGACCGTGCAAGGTAGTTTCTTTACGTGAAAAAGAGAAAGACGGCTACTCTGCTGTTGTTGTCGGCTTTGAAGAGAAGAAGGAAAAGCATACAACTAAACCAGTATTAGGACAATTTAAGAAGAACAATCTTTCACCACTTAGAACAGTTAAAGAGTTTAAGAATTTTGAAGTTGGCAGTTTGAAAATCGGTGATGATATCAAGACAGATATATTTAATGTTGGTGATACGATAAAAGTTAGTGGCAAAAGTAAAGGCAAAGGATTTCAAGGTGTAATGAAGCGCCACAATTTTGGTGGTGTTGGTGGAACGACTCATGGTCAGAGCGATAGGTTGAGAGCTCCCGGTTCTATTGGTTCTAGTTCTTATCCTTCAAGAGTTTTTAAAGGTATGAAGATGGCAGGAAGAAAAGGATTTGAAAATGTTACCATACGTAATCTGAAAGTAATTAAAATTATCCCCGAAGATAATCTGATATTAGTAAAAGGCTCAGTTCCGGGGTCAATAAATTCAATTGTTGAATTGATAAAGAATTAAAACTGCACAATCATGACATTAGAGATTTTAAAATTAGACGGAAAACCTTCGGGTAAAAAAATAAAGCTTGATGAGAAGATTTTTGGTATTCAGCCGAATGATCATGCAATCTATCTTTCAGTAAAAGCCTTTCTTGCAAATCAGAGACAAGGTACGCATAAAGCAAAAGAAAGAGCTGAAGTTAGAGGTGGCGGTAGGAAACCATGGAGACAAAAGGGAAGAGGGACTGCAAGAGCAGGTACTACCCGTTCACCATTGTGGATTGGTGGAGGAACAATTTTCGGTCCTCGTCCCAGAGATTACAGACAGAAACTTCCACAGAAAGTTAAACAGCTTGCTAGAAGATCAGCATTTAGCTACAAAGCTAAAGATGAGCAGTTAATTGTTATTGAAGATTTTTCTTTTGAGAAACCAAGAACAAAGGATTTTGTTTCGATGATGGATGCACTAAATCTTAATGGTAAAAAGATTCTGCTATTAACTGGAAATAGTGATAAGAACATTTACAAGTCAGGTAGAAATGTAAATAAAGTTAATGTAATGGAAGCTAGCAAAGCATCGGCATATGATATTCTAAACAATCAGCTTTTGATTTTGCAGCACAGTGCTGTGGATGCAATAAGTAAGACTTTTGTTGAAAATGAAGAAAAGGTGGTGAACTAATATGCATCAGATATTGATTAGTCCACTTATTACAGAAAAGATGACAAACATTACTGCAGATAATGGTAAGTATGGATTTTTAGTAAATCCAAAAGCAAATAAAATTCAAATTGCAAAAGCTATTGAAGAAAAATTTAATGTTCATGTCACTGCTGTTAAAACTATAAATCACAGTGGTAAAACGAAGACACAGTTCAGGAAAAGTGGAAGATATACAGGTAAAACTGCAAAATTTAAAAAAGCAATTATAACCCTTAAAGAAGGTGAAAAAATAGAGCTATTCGAAGCAGTGTAGCTTTAAGTAACAGGTATTGAGATGGGAATAAAAAAACTAAAACCAACAACTCCGGGCACACGATTCAAAAGTAATTTTACTTTTGATGAGATAACAAAGTCGACACCAGAAAAGTCATTGACTACTGCATTGAGAAAATCCGGTGGTAGAAATAATCATGGAAGAGTAACGGCACGCCATATTGGTGGTGGTCATAAAAGAAGATATAGAAAAATAGATTTCAAAAGAGATAAACATGGGGTACCGGCAAAAGTTTTCTCAATTGAATATGATCCAAACAGATCAGCAAGAATTGCATTGCTACATTACGCTGATGGAGAAAAAAGGTATATAATTGCTCCGAACGGATTAAAGGTCGGAGATAAAATTTCATCCGGATCAGGAAGTGAAATTGTAATTGGCAATTCATTACCTCTTAAAGAAATGCCATTGGGAAGCTTTGTTCACAATGTTGAAATTAAAGTAGGTAAAGGTGGTCAGTTGGGAAGAAGCGCTGGAAGTTCTCTACAACTTATGGCTAGAGAAGGAAATTTTGCTCAGTTGAAACTACCATCCGGTGAAGTCAGGTTAATTAGTATCAATTGTATGGCAACGTATGGTATGGTTGGTAATTCCGAACACGAAAATATTAGTCTTGGCAAAGCAGGCAGAACAAGATGGCTTGGTAAAAGATCGTATGTAAGAGGTGTTGCAATGAATCCGGTAGATCATCCGATGGGCGGTGGTGAAGGTAAAACTTCTGGTGGTGGTCATCCCGTTTCTCCATGGGGACAGAAAGCAAAAGGATTAAAAACCAGGAAAAGAAAAAATCCATCTAATAAATACATTATTAAACGAAGGAAAAATTAGGTTTAGCTTATGCCACGTTCGGTAAAAAAAGGACCATATATTCATTACAAACTGCTCGAGAGAATCCAGCAGCTTAATAATTCAAATCAGAAAAAAATTGTAAAGACCTGGTCACGTGCATCAATTATAACACCCGATTTTGTTGGTCATACAATTGCAGTACATAATGGAAATAAAATGATACCAATTTTCATCACGGAAAATATGGTAGGACATAAATTAGGTGAGTTTTCACCAACAAGAATTTTCAGAGGTCATCCCGGAACAAAAGCAGAAAAAGCTGCTAAAGCCGGTTAATTAAGGAAGACTAAGAACGATGGAAGCAAGAGCAGTAAATAGATTTATTGGTTCATCACCAAGAAAAATGAGGTTGGTGATCGATTTAATTAGAGGTGAATCTGTTGATAAAGCAATAGAAATTCTTCACTTCTCACCAAAGCATTCATCGAAGGATGCAGAGAGAACTTTGAGATCAGCTGTTTCTAATCTTATTAACAAAGAAGAAACAGCCAGAACAGAACCATCTGATCTTTTTGTAAAAGAAGCTTTTGTTAATGTTGGTCCGACTTTGAAAAGAATATCACCTGCACCACAAGGCAGAGCATACAGGATAAGAAAAAGATCCTGTCATTTAACAATAGTAGTAGCAAAAAAAGCATAATTTCAGGAGGAATGATTGGGACAAAAGACTAATCCGATAGGTTTAAGAGTAGGCTTGATAAGAGGTTGGAATTCGAATTGGTATGAAAGTAAAAGTTATGCTACTAAATTAAAAGAAGATGATAAGCTTCGCAGCTACATTCGAAACAGATTAAAGAAGGCTGGTATATCAAAGATAATTATTGACAGAACGTCGAAAAGTATAATATTAAATATTCATACTTCAAGACCAGGCGTTGTAATTGGTAAAAGCGGTAAAGAAATAACCCAGCTTGAAGAAGAATTAAAGCAGATATCAAGTAAAGAAATAAAGATTCAAATTTCAGAAATTAAAAGACCAGAACTCGATGCTTATTTAGTTGCGGAAAATATTGCAAATCAAATTGAAGGAAGAGTTTCATTTAGAAGAGCAATGAAAATGGCGATCACAGCGTCGATGAGAATGGGTGCCGAAGGTATAAGAATTATGTGTGCAGGCAGATTAGGTGGGGCTGAAATAGCAAGAACAGAACAGTATAAAGATGGAAGAATACCACTTCATACATTAAGAGCTGATATTGATTATGCTAATGGCAGAGCAGAAACAATCTATGGCTCAATTGGAATAAAAGTTTGGATTTGTCGTGGCGAGATTCTCGGCAAGCGAGCTATGGAATAATTTTTAGCAGGAGCTAGCATTATGTTAATGCCAAAAAGAGTAAAATTTAGAAAAGCACATAGAGGAAGACGAAAAGGAAATGCTAAACGTGGTAGTTCAGTTGCGTTTGGAGATTTTGGTTTAAAGTCTCTGGAGCCGGCCTGGATTACCAGTAGACAAATTGAAGCTTGTCGTGTCGCCCTTTCCAGAAAGATGAAAAGAGATGGGCGAGTCTGGATTAGAATTTTTCCTGATAAACCAGTTTCTAAAAAACCCCTGGAGACTAGAATGGGTAAAGGGAAAGGTGCTCCTGAGTTTTGGGTAGCGGTTATTAAACCGGGCAGAATACTTTTTGAAGTCTCAGGTGTATCAAGAGCAATTGCAAATGATGCACTGCAGATTTGTTCTCACAAGTTGCCTATAAAAACAAAAGTAGTTTCCAGACCAGATTTTGAATAAGGCGAGGATATTGAAATGAAAATTCACGAAATAAAAGAAATGAAAACTGAAGAAATAGTTCAAAGATTAAAAGATGAAGAAAAAAATCTTGTTGATTTAAAATTTTCACATCAGTTAAAACAATTGACAAATACCTCAAAACTAAAAAATGTTAAGAGGGATATTGCCAGATTAAAAACTGTTCTTCAGGAAAGAGAATTACAATCAGTAGGTAGTTCTGCGAAAGGAGCTAACGCTTAAAAGATGGAATCCCGAGGATTAAGAAAAACCAGGATTGGTACTGTTATAAGTAATAAGATGGATAAAACAATTACGGTTGCCATTGAAAGAAAAGTTGCTCATCCTATTTATAAAAAATATTTTAAGAAGACTACTAAACTGATGGCTCACGATGAAAAAAAGGAATGTAGATTAGGTGATAAAGTTAAAATTATGGAAACGCGCCCGCTCAGCTTAAAGAAGAGATGGCGATTAGTTGAAATTATTGAAAAAGCCAAGTAAGCAGGAGAACTCGAGCGATGATACAGGAAGAAACAAATCTGGTTGTGGCTGATAATTCGGGTGCTAAAAAAGTTAGATGCATTCGGGTTTTAGGTGGAAGTGGTAGAAGATATGCCACAGTCGGAGATTTAATTGTTGTTAGTGTAAAATCTGCGATGCCGAACGGAGCTGTAAAAAAAGGTGAAGTTTCCAGAGCAGTTATAGTTAGAACTAAAAAAGAGGTGAGAAGAAAAGATGGATCTTATATCCGATTTGATGAGAATGCTGCTGTTTTGATTAATCCACAGAATGAGCCACGTGGTACACGAATTTTTGGACCTGTTGCTCGTGAATTAAGAGATAAGCAGTTTATGAAAATTGTTTCTTTAGCACCTGAAGTATTATAAAAGGATTATTATGAAAATTAGAAAAAATGATATGGTAATGGTTGTTTCCGGTAACGATCGTGGAAAAACCGGAAAAGTTTTAAAAGTATTTCCTCAGAAATATCGTGTTATAGTTGAAGGTATTAATCTAAGGAAGAGGCATACAAAGCCGAGCCAGAAAAGTCCACAAGGTGGAATAATAGAAAAAGAGGCATCTATACATGCTTCAAACGTAATGATACTCGATCCAAAATCGAACGAACCGACTAGAATTGGTTCAAAAATAATTTTGGATGAGAAGACAGGCAAAAAGAAAATTACCCGCGTTGCTAAAGCAAGCGGCGAAATGATCCAATAAGAATTTAATTTGTTGTTAATCAAATGGCAGAAAAAAAACAAGTAAAAGAATCAAAAGAGAAAAAAGCTAAATCGAAAAAAGACGCTGAAAAAACTTCCACTGAAAAGGAAGTTAAAATTCCAAGCAGACTTTTTGATTACTATCATGGTGAAGTTATTCCCGGTCTTATGAAGACCTTCAGTTATAAAAATATTATGCAGGTTCCAAAGATTGAAAAGGTTGTCGTTAATATGGGTTTGGGTGCAGCTGTAACCGAACCAAAAATATTGGAAGAAGCTGTAAGAGAACTTGAATCAATTACTGGCCAGAAAGCAAGTGTACGAAAAGCAAAGAAGGCTATTTCAAATTTTAAATTGCGAGAAGGTGTTAGCATTGGTGCTATGGTTACTTTACGTAAGGAAAGAATGTATGAATTTCTGGACAGGTTAATAAATGTTGCTCTACCTCGTGTCAGAGACTTTCGAGGGTTGTCTGATAAGTCTTTTGATGGTAGAGGCAATTATACAATGGGAATAAAAGAACAAATTATTTTCCCTGAGATAAACGTTGATAGGATTACAAGGGTTCTTGGAATGGATATTACAATAGTTACATCAGCAAGATCTGATAACGAGGCTTACGAATTATTAAAATCATTCGGAATGCCTTTCATAAAAAAGGAAATTAAAACAGCTTAGGAGATTTAATGGCTCGTACGTGTTTAATTGCAAGAGAAGAAAAAAGACTTAGACTTTACGAAAAGTATAAAAAACAACGCGAAGAGTTAAAGGCTAATGGTGATTACGAAGCATTGCAAAAACTTCCGCGGGATTCGTCGAGGACGAGATTGAAAAATCGATGCATGTTCACAGGTAGAGCTCGAAGTTATTATAGAAAATTCGGAGTTTCAAGATTAGTCTTTAGAGAGATGGCTCTAAAAGGTGAAATTCCGGGCATAAAAAAATCAAGTTGGTAAACGGAGAAAGTTTAAATGCCAGTTACAGATCCAATATCAGATTATTTAACAAGAATTAGAAACGCTACTAAAGCTAAAAAAATACGTGTTGAAATTCCTGCATCACGTACAAAAATTGGTTTATCTGAAATTCTAAAAAATTTAGGTTACATAATTGATTACGAAATATTAGATGATAAGAAGCAGAAGAAACTGAATATTGTTTTGAAATATAAGAATGGTGTGCCAGCGATTAACGGTTTAAAGAGAATTAGTAAACCTGGATTGAGAGTTTACAGAGGAGCTGATAAATTGCCTAAAGTGTTGAACGGATTAGGTACAGCTGTAATCTCAACTCCAAAAGGTTTGCTTACCGACAAGGATGCAAGAAATCTTCTCGTTGGCGGCGAAGTAATGTGTTATATATGGTAAAATTAAAAGTTGGAGTTTAAAGAGTGTCCAGAATAGGTAAAAAACCAATAGAGATTCCTAAAGGCGTTACTGTTGACGTTGAAGGTCAGCTAATTAAAGTCAAAGGACCAAAAGGTGAATTACATAGAACTATTCATCCTTTAATTAAAACAGAAATAGCCGGGAGTGAAATAAAATTTACTCGACCAGATGATCTGAAGGAATCAAGAGCGTTACATGGATTGACACGTGCATTGGTTCAGAATATGGTTACTGGAGTAACTGAATCCTACAAAAAAACTCTTGAAATTGTTGGAGTGGGTTATAAGGCTGAACTTAAAGGGAAAAATTTATTGTTGACTATCGGGTATTCACATCCAATTTATTTTGTTCCGCCGGATGAAGTTAAAATTGAAGTACCAACTCCGACACAGTTAGTAATTTCAGGAACAGACAAAGAATTAGTTGGTCTTGTAGCTGCAAAAATTAGATCATTTAGAAAACCTGAGCCATATAAAGGTAAGGGTATTAAATATTCTGACGAAAGAATTATCAGAAAAGCAGGAAAGACTGCTGGAGCATAATTTTAGGAGTTTTATTTTAATGAAAAAGAAAACATCAAGAGATAGAGCAAGAATTAAGATCAGAAAAAAAATTTCCGGAACACCTGATAAACCACGTTTATCGGTCTTCAGAAGTTTAGATAATATTTATGCTCAAATTATAGACGATACAACCGGAAACACTTTAGTCGCTGTATCCAGTTTAAACAAAGAAGCAAAATCCGACGTAAAATCAGTTAAAGGAAAAATTAATAAAAGTAAACTCATCGGAACTATACTAGCAAAAAAAGCTTTGGAAAAAGATATTAAGCAAGTCGTGTTCGATAGAGGCGGCTTTAGATATCATGGAAGAGTTAAAGCCTTAGCTGACGGTGCCCGAGAAGGGGGATTGGTATTCTAATGTTTTTTGCCGGATCGTCTAATGGTAGGACTACGCCCTTTGGAGGCGTCTGTAGAGGTTCGAATCCTCTTCCGGCAGCTTCCTATTTTATTATGAATGTTTATCAGGAGTTAAATTGAAAAGAGTTAAATCCACAGATTCTGAAGGATTAAGAGAAAAAGTTGTTCACATTAATCGTGTAGCAAAAGTTGTTAAAGGTGGAAGAAGATTTAGCTTTAACGCTATTGTTGTAGTTGGTGATGGCAATGGTACTGTTGGTGTCGGACTAGGAAAAGCAAATGAAGTGACGGATGCAATTTCTAAAGGCATTGATGATGCGAAGAAAAATCTAGTCAAGGTCCAGGTTCGTAAAGGTACTATTTCACACCAAATAATTGGCAAGTATGGTGCTGGAAAAGTATTACTAAAACCTGCTTCTCCCGGAACTGGTTTAATAGCCGGTGGCGGCGTAAGAGCAGTATTAGAGTCCGCTGGTATTCAGGATATCTTAACAAAATCTCTTGGTTCAAGTAATCCGCATAATCAGGTAAAAGCTACTCTTAATGGTTTACTGATGCAGATTGATGCAAAAGTTATGGCTGATAAGAGAGGAAAAACAATTCAGGAAATTTTTGCTTCCTAAAGAGGAATTATGGCTAAGATAAAAGTAACACAAACAAGAAGTATTATAGACCGACCGGAAAAACAAAAAAGAATCATTGAAGCTCTTGGTTTGGGCAGACCTCATTGGGAGAAAATCCATAATGATACTCCTCAAATAAGAGGTATGCTTAAAAAAATTCCTCACCTTGTAAAGGTTGAGGAAGTTAAAGGATAAGGAATTATTAAAATGGATATCTTAAGTAATCTAAAATACGCTGATGGCTCACGAAAGAAACGTAAAAGAGTCGGAAGAGGTGAAGGTTCAGGACACGGAGAACAATCTACCAGAGGAATGAATGGTCAACGTTCCCGTTCTGGTTCAAAAAAGAGGGCTTGGTTTGAAGGTGGGCAGATGCCTCTTCAACGAAGAATTCCAAAGTTCGGGTTTACAAATATATTTAAGGAAACCTATCAGGTTGTTAACCTAAATGCTTTACAGAGGGTTGCAACCGAGAATAAAATTGATAAAGTAATTAATATCGATGAGTTGAAAAACTTAGGTCTTATTTCCAGCATCAAGAAGCCTGTGAAGATTTTAGGTAAAGGTGAGATAAAAGTAAAATTAAATCTTGAAGTTAACGCTATAAGTAAAAGCGCTAAAGATAAAATTGAATCAGCTGGCGGTTCAATAAAGTTAATTTAATACGGTATTAAATGTCGAAAATTACAGATACTTTCCGGAACATTTTTAAAATACACGAACTACGCCAGAGGATTTTATATACGCTGGCTTTGCTCTTTCTTGTTAGATTGGGTGCACATATAACTATTCCAGGTGTTGATACAGCACTACTTACGGAAAGTATGAAAAATGCGACTACTGATAATCTCTTCGGATTATATGATTTGTTTGTTGGTGGTGCTTTTTCAAATGCTGCGATCTTTGCACTAGGAATTATGCCTTATATCTCGGCTTCGATTATCATTCAGCTCATGGGTGCAGTCGTTCCGTATATTCAAAAATTGCAACAGGAAGGTGAAGAAGGAAGAAAAAAGATTACCCAGTGGACCAGGTACGGAACAGTTGCTATTTCAGCAATGCAAGCCTGGGGTGTAACTATAAGATTGTCGAACATTCAGGTACAAGGAATGCCGATTGTTCCTGAAGCTGTTGGTGGTATTATGTGGGTTCTTTCGACAATAATCATTCTTACTTCCGGCACTGTTCTTATGATGTGGATGGGAGAACAGATTACGGAAAGAGGAATTGGTAATGGTATTTCTTTGATAATTTTTATTGGAATCATTGCAAGATTCCCGCACGCAATTTTTGATGAGATTAGATTAATCAATGCTGGTCAGCAAGGCATTATACAGACTATTGTGATTGTAATTTTTATGTTCTTTATAATTGCTGGTGTCGTACTTGTTACACAAGGTACGAGGAGAATTCCGGTTCAATATGCAAAAAGAGTTGTTGGTAGAAAAATCTATGGTGGAGTAACACAGTATATACCATTGAGAGTTAACACTGCTGGAGTTATGCCGATAATTTTTGCTCAATCAATTATGTTTATTCCAAATACAGTTTTATCATTTTTTCCAGACAACGATTTTTTACAAGGTCTTTCAGGTTTATTCGTCTATCATTCACCTGTTTATTCTACCATTTATGCCTTGATGATAATCTTCTTTACTTATTTTTATACAGCAATAGCTTTCAATCCAAAAGATGTTGCTGACAATATGAAAAAGCAGGGTGGATTTATACCGGGAATACGACCTGGGAAACAAACCTCTGAGTTCATTGATAATATTTTGACTAAAATAACATTACCCGGTTCAATCTTTCTCGCAATAGTTGCGATACTACCGGCATTTGTTTCTGGTTTTGGAGTGTCAGGACAGTTTGCACAGTTTTTTGGTGGAACAAGTCTTTTGATTATTGTAGGTGTTGCACTTGATACACTTCAGCAAATTGAGTCTCACCTATTAATGAGACATTATGATGGTTTTATGAAGGCCGGGAAAATGAGAAGCCGCAGAGCTTAGTTAGTTTGTGATTTATATAAAGACTCAAAAAGAAATTGATTTTATTAGAGAAAGTTGTAGGATTGTTGCAGAAACGCTACGATTAGTTAAAAGTAATGTTAGGATTGGTGTTACTACCATAGAATTGGATCAAATAGCAGAAGATTACATCAGAAGTAACGATGCAACTCCTGCTTTCAAAGGATATTCACAAGGTGGATTACCCGGATTTCCTGGCTCAGTTTGTACTTCGATAAATGAGGCAGTTGTACACGGAATCCCTGGTCAGGTTAAGCTTGAGGAGGGAGACATAATTTCGATTGATGTAGGTGTTCTTAAAAATAATTACTATGGTGATGCGGCGATTACAGTTGCAGTTGGAGAAATCCCAAATGAAAAAAAGAAACTTCTTGAAGTGACTGAAAAATCTCTGCAGCTAGGAATTGAGCAAGCCAAGAGTGGAAACAGAGTTCACGATATATCTGCAACAGTTCAGGAGTATGTTGAGCAGAATGGATTTTCGATAGTTAGAGATTTATGTGGTCACGGAGTTGGAAAGTTTTTGCACGAAGATCCTGCAGTTCCAAATTTTGGAAGAAGAGGAACTGGTTCAAAGTTAAAAAGCGGAATGACTATAGCTATAGAACCAATGGTAAATGAAGGTGGATACGAAGTTACAACTTCTTCCGATGGCTGGACCGTGTTGACTGCTGATGGTTCTCCATCTGCTCATTTTGAGCATACTATTTTGATATTAGATAAGTCACCGGAAATATTAACAGTTTGCTAATGGCTAAACAAGGCCCAATAAAAATAGATGGCGTAATAACCGAAACTTTACCGAATGCTACGTTTAAGGTTAAACTTGATAACGGTCACGAGATTCTTGCTCACATTTCAGGCAAAATGCGAATGCATTTTATAAAAATTCTTGTTGGCGACAAAGTCTCGGTTGAAATGTCTCCCTACGATTTATCGAAGGGAAGAATAACTTATAGATATAAATAATAGGTACTATAATGAAAGTTAGATCATCAGTTAAAAAAATATGTGATAAGTGCAAAATAATAAGACGCAAAGGCGTCGTTAGGGTTATTTGTTCTAACCCGAAGCACAAGCAAAGACAAGGTTAATTTTAATAAAGGAGTAATAATAGATTGGCTCGAATATCAGGTGTTGATTTACCTAAAAACAAAAAAGTGTTGTTCGGTTTGCAGTATATCTACGGATTAGGACCAACTTCATCTTCTGAAATTTTGCAGAAGTCCAAGATCGATCCAAACAAAAAAGTTGGAGATCTTACTGAAGAAGATGTTGCTCAGATTAGAGCGGTAATAACAGCAGAATATAAAGTAGAAGGTGCACTCCGCTCAGATGTTCAGCAAAATATAAAAAGATTGATGGATATTGGTTCCTACAGAGGAATCAGGCATAGAAAAGGTTTGCCCGCGAGAGGTCAGAGAACACGGACAAACTCCAGAACCAGGAAAGGAAAACGTAAAACTGTTGCTGGTAAGAAAAAGACACCAACTAAGAAATAATTTTTGTTAATCGGAGGATTTTGATTGGCTAAATCAGTTAAAAAAGTAAAAAAGAAAACCCAGGTAGACCTGAATGGTGTTGCGCATATTAAAGCAACATTTAATAATGTGATTGTAACCATTACAGATATTTATGGCAATACATTATCCTGGTCATCTGCTGGTAAAAATGGTTTTAAAGGTTCAAGAAAAAACACACCATTTGCCGCACAAGTCTCAGCCGAAGCCGCTGCTAAAGAAGCATACGATCTTGGTTTGAGAAAAATTGAAGTGAAGGTTAAAGGACCTGGTTCGGGTAGAGAAGCCGCAATAAGATCATTACATACTGCAGGATTAGAGATTACATCAATTAAGGATGTAACTCCAATTCCACATAATGGATGCAGACCACCAAAGCGTAGAAGAGTTTAATAGAAGGAGTTATTGTTAAATGGCAAGACACACAGATTCAGTTTGCAAGTTGTGCAGAAGAGAGAGGCAAAAACTTTTTCTCAAAGGACAAAAGTGTTATACGGAAAAATGTCCTATTGAGTCAAAGAATTATGCACCTGGTCAGCATGGTTTGAACAGAAGAGCAAAAGTATCTGAGTACGGAATTCAGCTTAGAGAGAAACAGAAAATCAAAAGAATGTATGGATTGTTAGAAACACAGTTCAGAAATTATTTTGAAAAAGCAAATAAGCAAAAAGGTATTACCGGTGAAAACCTGGTCAAAATTCTTGAGAGAAGATTGGATAATGTTGTTTATAGATTGGGATTTGCCGCTTCTAGAAGTCAGGCAAGACAATTGATTAAGCATAGACATTTCACGGTCAACGATAGATTAGTTGATATTCCATCATACCTTATCTCTCAAGGTGATTCTGTTAAGGTAAGAGACAAAAGTAAGAAGCTGGATGCTATCCACGACTCTTTAAAGAGAGTTAAAGAAAGTGCCTATCCATGGCTTACTGTTGATAAGGCAACATTAACCGGAACATTTATCCAGGTTCCTGATAGAGCTGATGTTCCTCTAAATGCCAACGAACAATTGGTTGTAGAGCTCTATTCTAAATAATTAATTTTTGAAAACTTAGAGGGATTTATTAATGAATACATCACATTTAATTATGCCGGAATCAGTCGTTTTAGATGAAGCGAATTACACTAACACGTTTGGAATATTTTCACTTCAACCATTGGAACGAGGATTTGGAGTAACTTTAGGTAACTCAATTCGAAGAGTTCTTTTATCCTCATTACCAGGATCTGCTATAACTTCGGTTAAATTTAGTGGTATACTCCATGAATTTACTACAATTCCAGGTGTAGTAGAAGATGTCTCGGAGATTGTACTTAACCTGAAGCAAGTAAGAATGAAACTGCTTTCCAAGAAACCAAATAAAATAGATTTATCCTTCAATGGTGACAAGGAATGGACTGCTGCAGATATTCAGAAAGCAAGCAATGAAATTGAAGTTCTTAATCCTGATTTACATATTGCAACATTAAATAAAAGTGCAAAATTTGATGTCGAAATAAGAGTTGGAAAAGGAACGGGTTACGTTCCATCTGTTGAAAATGTATCGCCCGATCAGAACATAGGTGTTATACCAATAGATTCTATTTTTACACCGATAAGAAATGTAAAAACAGTAGTTGAAAATGTTCGAATTGGTGATAAAAATGATTTTGAAAAATTGACTCTGGAAATTCAAACTGATGGATCAATTACTCCTGATGACGCTCTGACTCAGGCAGCAAAAATATTAAGAGAACACGTTCAACTGCTCATTAATTTTGATATTGAACAGGAAGAAGAACAGCCAGTAACACAGAAGGATACTGAGTTCGAACGAATTAAAAAGATTCTTTCAACTCCTGTAGATGATCTTGAATTAAGTGTAAGATCACATAACTGTCTTAAAGCAGCTAATATTAAAATTTTAGGTGATCTTGTAAGAAAAGATGAAGCAGAAATGCTGAAGTTTAGAAATTTTGGTAGAAAATCTCTTGCGGAACTAATGGAGATTGTTGAAGATCTTGGAATCGAATTTGGGATGGACGTAGATAGCTATATCAAAGCAGAAACAGAAGCTAATTAAAACGAAAAAGGCAATTAGATGAGACATAATGTTAAGGGAAGAAAATTAGGAAGAACAGCAAGCCATCGTAAGGCAACACTGATCTCGCTTATTACTTCACTACTTAAACATAAAAGAATTAAAACAACTTTGGCAAAAGCTAAAGAGACTCGTGGTTTTGCAGAAAAATTAGTCACTAAAGCTCGTAAAGGTGATTTAAATGCAAAGAAGCAAGTTATCGATGTTATTAAAGATAAAGAAGTTGTTAAAGAACTATTCTCCGAAATTATTCCGAAAATTGGTGATAGACCGGGTGGTTATACACGAGTTGTTAAATTAGGTCATCGAATGGGCGATGCAGCCCAGATGGCAATACTTGAGCTTGTTGATTATAACGAGGTTGTAACTGCACGTGCTGAAGAGCAAAAAGAGAAAAGAGATACAAAAGCCAAAGAGAAGGCAGAAAAAGCTAAAGCAGAACAAGCAGATCAACTCCTTGAACAGCAGGCTTCAGAACCTCCTGTAAAATAGTTAGCATATTTTTTAGTATTATAAGAGTAATCGAAATTTTCGGTTACTCTTTTTTTTATACAATGTTTAAACAAATTCAATTTTACAAATCTGTTTTTGAGCTTAAGGATTTACCAAACTCTGATCTTGATCAACTAATTTTGTGCGGTAGATCAAATGTGGGAAAATCCACTTTTATAAACAGCGTATCTAACAGAAAAACTCTTGCAAAAACAAGCTCAACACCTGGAAAAACCAGATCAATTAATTTTTACCTTGCTGATGATAAATTCTTTATTGTTGATTTACCCGGATTCGGATATGCTAAGACGAGCCAAAAGGAAAGGGAAAAATGGGGAAAGCTCGTGTCCAAATATATTCTTGAAACGACCAATATTAGACATGCATTTCATATTATTGATCCAAGATACAAACCGACCGAATTGGACATTCAGTTAAATATCTGGTTGATTAATGCTGGATTGGATTATTCTGTTATATTAAATAAAGCTGATAAGTTAAATCAATCAGAGAATCATAAAGCGACTAACGCCATCAAGGCAATATTCACAGGACTTGAGTTAAACAAAAATTTATTTCTTTATTCATCAGTAACTGGAAAGTGGAGAAAACCGGTTCAAAAAAGAATTGCGGAACTGTTTCTTTAATTTTTTCTAAATGTTATTTTTTACCAATTAGTTGTTAAATTTATTTGACAAATAAATTTTTCCTATTCAAACCGCCATATGCTGGACAAAAGACAACGCAAAAGATTACTAATTTTCTCGGTGATACCGATACTTGCGGCTGGGCTATTTTTCAGTGATGATCTTACAATCAGATTAATAATAATAGCTCTTATAGTAATTTACGTTGCATTCATCATCTTTCTTCGAGATTCAGTTAGATTTTCGGGCGGTTATTCTATATCAGAAACAGAAGAGTCTATTTCTGAACCCACCTCATCAACACATTCAGAGTATGAAGAATCATTCAAAATAGTTTCTAAAAACAGGAAAGTTGACGTAATAACCGATGAAAATTACAAACCTGAATATGGCGTTTCCAAAACAACGCTAAAGCCTCACGACTTAAAAGAACGATTCGATGAAATAGTTAAAGAAACTTTACCTCCGGGAACAGGACATGATGAACAATTCGGGTTTGTGATTGAAAGAATGCTCACAGTTATGGCAGAATTGTATAATGCTCACTCGGCAATTTACTTCTGGTATAATAAGAAAAAAGAAAAATTAATAATTGAAAAATTTTACTCTACCTCAAATCAACTTACTAAACGCAAATTTGATATTGAAGATGATGTACTAAGTAAGATAGTCGAAAAAGGTGAACCTGAATTATTGACAGACATTTCGCGTGCTGCAGAAGCAGATGTTATACGGTATTATGATTCTAACCAGGGAATTAAAAGTTTTGCAGGTGTACCTGTATTCTATAATAATGAACTTGTTGCTATAATTGCGATTGATTCCAAGGTAGAAGATGCTTTTGGAATCGAAACAATTTACTCTCTCGGTAGGTTTATCAGGCTTATAACGATGTTGATTGGAATATTCGAAGAAAAATATTCTGATACTATTTCGCAGAAAAGGTTAGAGGGATTATTAAAAATCCTTGGACCTGAGAATGAGTTCGAAGATGAAAAGGAAATGATTAGCATGCTCCCCGAAGCTTTAAAAAGTATGATAAAATGGGATGCATTTGTATTTATCTATTTTCAGCCGATTGAAAAAATATTTAAGACTGAAAAAGTTGAAAACACGACAGCACTAAAATATATTGGAACAGATCTGCAGATTGATTTGAATGGAACACTTGTTGGCAAATCAATTGTAACCGGAATTCCTGTTAAGATTGATGATACATCGGCAGGTAATTATAAAAGATTTTCGCGTGCTGAAGATGTTTCTTTTGATGGCTCGTTCGTTTCAATTCCACTGATTTATAATAAACAGAATTATGGTGTTATCTGTTTAGAAAGCCTAAAGAAAAATGCATACAGCAATAGTGATGTCCAATTTCTAAAAAAGTCATTAAATGTTTTAGCATACATCATCTATTCACATTCAACTCAAAAATTATTAAAAAACTTTACCTCCGTTGATTTTGAGACAAGGGCTCTCAATGAATCATCATTTAAAGAACGTTTAAGTTCTGATCTAATCAAAGCAAAGCAACTGGAAATCCCCGGTACATTGGCGTTATTAAAGATTGATGATTTTATTGAACAGGAATCACTATTTGATGGTGAATATTTACCAAAAATTGTTTCCACTGTATCTGGAATTGTTTCGGACGAACTCAGTGCACTTAACCTTTTCGGAAGAATAGATGATAGAGTATTCGCAATTTACTTTTTCAATTCAACAACGAAGAATGTATTCGTCTGGGCTGAAAAGCTGCGAGTCAAAATTGCCAGAAAACCAATCTCTGTAGTATCCAAACAAACTACTTTCACTGTATCGATAGGTATCGCTTCAACCACAAATAAAGATAATGTTGAAGAAGTTCTGCATAACGCTAACCTGGCGTTGAACAAAGCACTAGAAAAAGGTGGCAACGCAGTCCTCAACGTAAATTAATAATTTCAAATTACTGAAATGAAAAATTTCTTTGTAATTGTACTTGATGGTGTGGGAATTGGAGAGCTTCCTGATGCAAACAAGTATAAGGATGAAGGAAGCAATACATTAGCTAATTTAGCTGATGCCGTTGGAGGATTAAAATTACCAAATCTTCAAGCACTCGGTTTAGGAAATATCGAACCAATTCAAGGAATTGATCAAGTTACAATTCCACTTGCTTCGTTTGGAAAGATGTCTGAGATTTCTGAGGGTAAAGATTCAACTACAGGTCATTGGGAACTGGCAGGACTGCATGTCAGAACTGATTTTTCATATTTCCCTGATGGATTCAGTACCTGAGATTATCCAAAAGTTTTTAAAGGAGACAGGCTGTAATGGTGTATTGGGAAATAAGCCAGCTTCAGGAACTGAAATTATAAAAGAACTTGGTGATGAACATCTTCAAACCGGTTATCCAATAATTTATACTTCCGCTGATTCTGTTTTTCAAATAGCAGCACATGAAGAAATCATTCCTTTAAAAAGACTTTATAAGATTTGCTCTATTACCCGTAAAAAAGTTTTGACTCTCCCACTTCAGGTGGGAAGAGTAATAGCTCGTCCATTCGTTGGTCAGCCAGGGAATTTTACAAGAACTAAAAACAGAAAAGATTATTCGCTTGATCCTCCGGAACCAACTGTCATGGATATTCTTTCCGAAAAAAACATTAATACTGTAGCCATCGGAAAAATAAACGATTTATTCAATCATCGGGGCGTCAAGACACAATTACATACTAAATTAAACGAAGAAGGTTGTGAACAGTTGTTGAAATCTACTTACGAAACAAAGGGTGGTTTTATCTTTACAAATCTTGTAGATTTCGATGTATATTTTGGTCACAGAAACGACCCGGAAGGTTTTGCACAAAAACTTGTTGAGTTCGATCAGTTTCTTCCTGACTTTTTAGATAAGCTGGATGAAAGTGATAGACTTGTAATTACTGCAGATCATGGAAATGATCCAACTACACCAAGTACTGACCACAGCAGGGAATATGTACCTTTGCTTTATTATAGAAAAGGTGTCGTTGGAAAAAATCTTGGTGTTAGAAAAACATTTTCGGATGTCGGAAAAACCGTAGCAGAATATTTTGAGGTTGATAATAATTTGAGTGGAATTAGTTTTTTGAATGAATAATAATGTAATCGATCCAAAACCGCTTTTTATAGATTTGAATGACAAAAGCAAAGACAATTCTATTTCAGAAAAAGTTGCAGAATTAAAAAATGCTGGGTACTCTAAAATCAAACTTGAAGTTAAAGGTCCATCTGAAAAGGAAAATACTAATTTTAAGATAGATACAGATTTGTTCTTAAAAATAAAATCTATTCAGGAATTACCAGATTGGGTAATTGTTAAGCTTATTTTAGCTGATGGAAAATTAAAAGGAAGTAAATTTCCAGAGCAGATACAAATTGGTTAAGTATTTATTGGATACTGACATATTAATTGATTATCTGGTTTCGAATGAACAAAATTATTTGATAAATCTAATGAAGACAGGGATTTGTTTTACTACGGTATTAAATGCATCTGAGATGTTAGCAGCTTGTAAATCTGAAAATGAATCTTCAGCAGTTAGAAGTGTACTTGATTCGTTAAAAGTATTGGGTTTACATTCGAAATATGCACTGAACGTTTCGCAATTTGCGGATAAAACTTCCGATTTGCGAGATTCACTATTTTGTGTAGTATCTTTAATAAACAAACTGCCAATCGTTACTTTAAATCGTGCTCGGTATGCAAAAACAAATTTGGAAATCATTCATCCACAAGAAGTTGGAGTTTAAATGTTTCTTGGAAGAGTAATTGGAACCGTCTGGTCAACAAAAAAAGATGAAAATCTTGTTGGAGCAAAATTTTTAATCGTAAGAGAAGTAACTCTTGATCTAAAAGAAAAAGAACGTTTTGTTGTTGCTGTTGATAGCGTTGGTGCAGGAGAAGGAGAAGTAGTTCTGGTCGCTACAGGGAGCTCTTCAAGAATGACAAACTTTACCAAAGATAAACCTGTTGATGCCGTAATTATGGGTATTGTAGATAAGCTTGATGTGTCGGAAAAATAATATTAACTATGAGGTAAGATAAAATTGTTCCTCGGAAAAGTTATTGGAAATATTTGGGCAACACGGAAACATCCAAGTTTAACTAATTTTAAGCTAATGATTGTCCAACCATTGAATTCTGAATTTGAAAAAACAGGTGACCCAATTGTTGCTGTGGATACGGTTGGCTCTGGGCCGGGAGAAATAATTTATTACATAACAGCATCTGAATCTGTTATTCCACTACCTGTGGATATGGCACCAGTGGATGCATCAATAGTTGGAATTGTTGACTCGGTTTACTCTGAAAAATCAAATAAAAATAAACGATGAAAATCACAAAGCAGTTCACAAAAAGGGAATCTCAATCTCTTGATAAATATTTCAACGAGATTGGCAAGGTTACTCTGCTTACTCCTGAACAGGAAGTTGAACTTGCTATAAAAATTAAAGAAGGTGATGCTGAAGCTCTCGAAAAGCTGACTAAAGCAAATTTGCGTTTTGTTGTAAGTGTAGCTAAGCAATATCAAAACCAGGGTCTTTCGCTAGGTGATTTAATTAATGAAGGAAATCTTGGGCTGATTAAAGCCGCAAGACGGTTTGATGAAACCCGTGGATTCAAATTTATTTCTTATGCAGTTTGGTGGATTCGACAATCAATTATGCAGGCTCTGGCTGAACAATCACGTATTGTACGTCTGCCATTAAACAGGGTTGGTGCGTTGAACAAAATTGGTAAAGCATACAGCACTCTTGAACAAGAATTTGAAAGGGAGCCAAGTCCTGAAGAGCTAGCCGATGAACTTCATATGAATGTTGATGATGTTTCAGAAGCTATGACATTATCAGCTAAGCATCTTTCCATGGATGCACCGTTTGCATCAAATGAAGAAAACAGGCTGCTGGATGTGCTAGAGAATGAAGATTTACCTTCCCCCGATACAACATTAATGTCAGAATCTTTAAAAGAAGAAGTTGGCAGAGCTTTGTCTAAACTCGCAGAGAGAGAAGCAGAAGTAATTCGACTTTATTTCGGATTTGAAACTGATGAACCATTGACACTCGAAGAAATTGGAGAAAGATTTAATCTAACACGAGAAAGAGTTCGACAGATAAAAGAAAAAGCGATCCGTAGATTGCGAAATACCACCAGAAGCAAAGAATTGAAAAAATATCTGGGCTAAGTTTGAGAAGCCATTGGGGTAAAATAATATCCGCATTCCTAACACTCCTGATAATAACAGCCTGCTCATCCAGCAGTAATACACTCCGCTACGGTAAACAAGACAAAGATAAAAAAGAAACCAAAGATCCTTCAGTAAGATTCACTTCAGCAGATGATTCTATGATCGTCGATCTGAATCTTGACTTAAAAGATCCAAGCAATCTTCCTGCTGATGAACCTGATGTAGATGTTTCAGATTTACTTGCCACGAATCAAAACGATTATACATTCGATGTTCCGGGATTTGATTATACAACTATCCGCGAAAAAATGCTTATGGAAATTATTAAATATCTTGGCGTGCCGTACAAATACGGCGGTACAACAAAAAATGGAATTGACTGCTCGGCATTTACACAGACTGTTTACAGGGATGTATTTAATATTCAGCTTCAAAGATCTGCCAGGTTACAGTATACACAAGGCAAAGTGATTGAAAAGGGTGATGAGTTGCAATATGGCGACCTGGTTTTTTTTAACACTCGACAAAGAGTAAAACCTGGGCACGTTGGAATTTATATTGGCGATAATCTATTTGCACACGCAAGCTCAACAAAGGGAGTAACAATCTCATCCATAGACTATGATTATTACTCACGTACATATATGGGTGCAAGAAGATTTGGTACTAGTGGGTTGACGGAGAAAACACAGTAATAATTCTATTACGTAGAAGTAATAGTTGTGTGGTTGTGGATATTAAAAAAATCATAATAAAGAGTATTGTTATTTTAGTCTCATTTATAGTTTGTTGTCAATTGTGTCCTAAAAAATTAAATAATTACAATGTCGTTAGGTGGGAAATTTATATGAATATCGCATTAAAATTATTTATACTACCATTTTTATTTTCACAGCTATTCTTAACTGGTTGTAAAGATAATTCAATTAACCCTTCTCGCGAAACATCATTTTATCCAATAAAGGTTGGTAATAGTTGGGAATATAACTTTAAAGATTATGATTCAACGGGAACATTAGTTCATGAATCCCTAATTGATGAAACATTTATTTATGCAAGGATGAAAGATGGGCAACCTGTTTTTCAATTTAATTCTCCATTAAATCCGCCAAGTCCGGCTTGTTGTGATTATAGATATTATTTCGAAAACAAATTTGATGGGGTTCACCATTTGGTTTCTTCGGATTCTACTGGCTATTGGTTTTATGATGATTTATGGTATAAATATCCCTGCAATAAAAATGATTATTTTACAAATGGGACAAATAATTATGATACGACATTTGTAATTGCTTTGAATGATACAGTTGTATGTGACGCTGGTAGGTTTGAATGTATCTTATATAAAAATGTATTCAGAGATTTTGAAGATAGTACATTTGCGACAATTTTAGGTTACGCATACATCTACGTTTCTAAAGGCGTAGGTAAAATAAAATTTGAATCTTACTGGAGCAAAAGTTCAGGAGAATTTTATAAAAATTATGAATACTCGTTGAATAGTTACGTTTTAAAATAACTTACTCCCTAACATGCACTTAAAACTTGGTCTATGTTGAGTACAATTTCGATTTATAAAAAAAGCCATTCTAAATAAGAACGGCTTTCAAGTTTTAAATATTTGTATTAAAATTTAGCTACAACCAGAAGTAGAGCCGCAAGTCATACACTTCAGACAGGTTCCATTTCTTACCATTGTCATACTCTGACATTCTGTACAAATATCACCTGTGTAGCCTCTCTCAATTGCCATCTTAACTTTGGAGTGCATCTCTGCTTTTTTACTTGGTGCTGTCACTGTATCCCGTTTTAGATGCGAGTTTGGAGTTCTTGTTGGTGCAGACGTAAATAAATCAGCATCATCTTTATCAAGTTCTACAAGTCTTTCGCTAACAATTTCTTCGCTTACAAAATCAGGCTCAGCAAATTTCTTCACAATTCCTGGCGAAGCTTTTGATTTAATTTCTTCAGGTTCAATATGAGCAAGGTCATTTCTGCCAAGGTAAGTAACAGCCAACTCTCTGAAGATATAATCAATTACAGACGTTGCCATTTTTATTTTCTCGTTGCCAGTCACTATTCCGCTTGGTTCAAATCTTGTAAATACAAATGCGTCAGCAAACTCTTCAAGTGGAACTCCGTGCTGCAATCCGAGAGATATTGAAATTGCAAAACAGTTTAGTAAACTTCTGAATGCCGCACCTTCACGATGCATATCAATAAATATTTCACCAATCTGTCCGTTATCATATTCGCCTGTTCTGATATAAACAGATTGCCCATTAATTTTTGCTTTTTGTGTGTAACCCGAACGTCTGTCTGGTAATCTTCTTCTTTTTGCAATATATCTGTGGATTATTCGTTCGGCTACCTTAACCATATCATTCTTTTCCTGGTCTTCGATCAGTGCCTCAATATCTTCTTCACTAAGAGTATTGAGTGGTTGTGATAGTTTAGAACCATCCCGATAGAGAGCATTAGCCTTCACACCAAGCTTCCAGGACTGCATATAAGCGTCTTTAACGTCTTCAATGGTTGATTGGTTAGGAAGATTGATAGTCTTTGAAATAGCACCGGATATGAAGGGCTGAGCGGCAGCCATCATTTTAATGTGAGCTGCAGATCTGATGAATCTGGTACCTTTTTTTCCGCATTTATTAGCACAGTCAAAAACAGGGTAATGTTCGTGTTTCAGGAAAGGTGCTCCTTCAACGGTCATTGTTCCGCAGACATGATCATTTGCTGAAGCTATTTCCTGTTTGGAGAATCCGATTTCTTCTAAAAGATTAAAATCGAACCTATCAATTTTAGATTCATCAATTTTTAGATTTTTTACTATGAAATCTTTACCCAATGTAAATTTGTTAAATGCAAAACTAATTTCAAATACAGTCGGGAGCGCTTTTTCAATTTTTGCTAACGATTCTTCAGTAAATCCTTTTGCTTTTAATGATTCAGGATTGATGTACGGACATCCTTGTAAAGTCCCATGTCCATTAGCATACTTAATTATCTCAGTTATCTGATCTTTATTGTAACCCAATCTTTCCAATGCTGGCGGAATAGATTGGTTAATAATTTTAAAGTACCCACCGCCTGCTAGCTTCTTAAACTTAACAAGTGCAAAATCCGGTTCAACTCCGGTAGTATCGCAATCCATAACAAGTCCAATAGTTCCTGTTGGGGCGATGACTGTTACCTGCGCATTTCTGAAACCGTGCTGCTCTCCTAATTCAAGTGCTATATCAGCATCTTCGCGGGCGGCTTTTAACAAATCAGATGGACAGTGTTTTGGATTAATCCCAACCGGGTAGATTTTAAGTCCTTCATATTCTTCATTAGGCACATTAAACGCTGCTCGTTTATGATTTCGGATTACACGAAGCATATGTTTTTTATTTTGTTTGAATCCAGGGAAAGTACCAATTTCTTTTGCCATTTCAGCCGAGGTTGCATAAGCTGACATATGCATAATTGCAGTCAATGCACCACAAATTGCAAAACCTTCATTACTGTCATATGGAATTCCCTGCAGCATAAGTAAAGTGCCCAAGTTTGCGTAACCCAAGCCAAGTGTTCTGTATTCATAGCTTAATTGAGCGATGTTTCTGCTTGGAAATTGAGCCATCATCACACTTATTTCAAGAACAATTGTCCAGATTCTTGCCGCATGTCGGTATTCTTCAACTTTAAATTTTTTCTCTTTTACACTATAAAACTTAACAAGATTAAGCGAAGCTAAATTGCATGCTGTGTCATCAAGAAACATATATTCACTACACGGATTGGATGCTTTTATTTCTCCACTTTCAGGACATGTGTGCCATTCATTAATTGTATTATGAAATTGAATACCCGGATCAGCCGATGACCACGCAGCGTACGAAATATCACTCCAAAGATCTCTTGCTCGGAGAGTTTTGCACGGTTTCGGAATTCTATTTTCTTCTTTTGATTTTCGTTTCTCAACTCTCCAGTACAAATTCCAATCTTTATCATCAAGAACTGCATTCATAAATTCATTTGTCACTCTTATCGAGTTATTTGAATTTTGTCCTGAAACAGTTGCGTAAGCATCAGAATTCCAATCATTATTGTATTCTGGAAATTCGATTGATTTGAATCCTTGTTTTGCAAGCTGGATTACTCTCTCTATATAATTGTTCGGCACTCTGGCTTTTCGTGCTTCAAGCACAGCAAATTTTAATTTTTTATTTACTTGTTTATTGAAACGGTCATTTTCAGGATGTTCAGAATGACATGCTTTCATAATATTATTTAAATGAAAATTTGCGAGTTGAGAACCTGCGACCATTGAAGCAACTTTTTGTTCTTCAACAACTTTCCAGTTTATAAATTCTTCAATATCAGGATGATCAAGATCAAGAGTAACCATCTTTGCTGCTCTTCTTGTAGTCCCACCTGATTTAATAGCTCCAGCAGATCTGTCACCAATTTTTAAGAATGACATTAAACCTGAAGATTTTCCTCCGCCACTCAGTGGTTCATTATTTCCTCTTAGATTAGAAAAGTTTGAACCTGTGCCAGAACCATATTTAAACAATCTAGCTTCACGAACCCAGAGATCCATTATTCCACCACTGTTCACAAGATCATCACTCACAGATTGGATAAAGCAAGCGTGAGGCTGCGGATGAGTGTAAGCATCTGTCGAACTCACCATCTCTCCAGTTTGAAAATCTACATAATAATGTCCTTGTGATGGACCGGTTATTCCATATGCCCAATTTAAGCCTGTATTGAACCATTGTGGACTGTTTGGTGCAGCAAATTGACTGGCTAGCATATACATAAGTTCATCATAAAAAACTCTGGCATCTTCCTCTGAGTCAAAATAATTTCCCTTCCAACCCCAATAAGTCCAGCAACCAGCGAGTCTATGAAATACCTGTTTCGAATCTCGTTCGGTTGTAAAACGATCATCCTCGGGGAGAGTATCAAGTCTTGATGTGTCCGCAACTGAAGGTTTTAGCCATTCTGGAATTCCTTCTTCATCCAATTTTATTAGAAGTTTTGGTATTCCTGCTTTCCTGAAATATTTCTGTGCGATAATATCAGTAGCAACCTGCGACCAGGTTTCAGGAACAGAAACATCATCCATCCTGAATACTATTGATCCATCGGGATTTTTTATCTCAGATCTTCGTTTTGCAAATTTGATTGATGAAAGAGGGTCTTTACCGGCTGTGGTAAACAGTCTTTTTACCTGCATCAAGCTCTCCGTATTTAAGCGTTGTTATATGTAAGAGAAAAAAATTTTATTAAAAGTAGAAGGTTTTTCACTTTATTAGTAATTATTTTTAAGAAACAAAAAAAATATAAAATGGTTGTTGAGTTGGAGTTTAAAGGAAGTAAAAACTTCTTTACAGAAGAAACAGCATAACAAAATTTCAAAATTTTTTTGCTCCAACCGGGCAACACTAACTTGCTGATAATTTCTAAAAATTGCAAATTAAATTTGACATGAATTTAAAAATTATTTTCTAAAAATATTATTTTAAATTTTGAATTGACTGTAGAATTTATAAGATAGAGCTTAACAACAAAAATCAAACCTCTTTAAAGTGAAAATATTTTACAGTACTTTTAATCTGGAATAAAAAATGTTGGTGTAAATCTGAACTCGCTTGCAGAAGATAATATAATAGAGATTTCCTCTTTGACTAAGAGATTCAAAGAGGTTCTCGCAGTTGATCAATTAAACTTCAGCGTTAAAAGGGGAGATGTATTTGGATTTCTTGGTCCTAACGGTGCCGGAAAAAGCACAACAATCAGGATGATCCTTTCACTTATCAAACCAACTTCGGGCTCAATTAAAATATTTGGTAAATCGTTAATTAATAATCGCAGGGAAATTTTGTCAAATGTTGGTGCTATAGTAGAAAAACCAGATTTTTACCTATATCTTCCTGCTATTAAAAACCTTGAAATATTAGCTAAAATCTCGGGAAAAGAAGTCCCACAGAAGCGAATTACTGAATTGCTGGAATTGGTTGGTTTGAAAGATAGAGCCAAAAGTAAAGTTAAAACTTATTCACACGGAATGAAGCAAAGACTTGGAATAGCTCAGACCTTGCTTCATGATCCTGAATTAATTGTTCTTGATGAACCAACTACAGGTCTTGATCCACAGGGAATGAAAGAAATTCGGGATTTGATTATAAGGCTAAGCAAAGAAGAAAATAAAACTATTTTTCTCTCATCACACATACTTTCAGAAATTGAGCTGGTCGCGAATAGAATGATAATAATAAATAAAGGGCATAAAATAGTAGAAGGAGAAGTGAGCGAACTTCTGAATACAAATAAGCTCAAAGTTACAATCGAAGTTGAAAATATTGAGTTGGCAAAGAAAGTATTGGAAAACACAAAATGGTTTGACCAGATTGAGTCAATTGCAGCAAATAAAATCAGCATGAATATTGAAAACAAGGAAATATCTGGATTGAATAAATTCCTCGTTGAAAATAATGTATCAGTAAATGCATTAGTCCCTGTAAGATCACTCGAGGATTATTTTTTAAGTATCACTACCGATTCCAAATGATCCCAACTTTAGTCAAAATTGAACTGATGAAAATCTTCCGAAAATGGAGAACATATATCGGATTTATTGCAATTGGAGTCCTCGTACCGCTACTTCATCTTGCAATGTACCTCGAAGGTCAAAATTCAATAGATTTTGTAACACGTGGATTGCGGGAATCATTTATTCTGGTTGGTAACCTCTTAAATGGGTACTGGATATCATATATTATTCTCAATGCACTGACAATTCACATTCCTTTTCTGATTGCACTTGTTGCTGCTGATCTACTGGCTGGTGAAGCAACTGCAGGGACATACAGAATTTTGGTTACAAGACCAGTCTCACGGATACAAATAATCGTCTCAAAGTTTCTTGCGGGAATTATTTATACAGGTTCCCTCATTCTTTGGCTGGCTCTAATGAGTTTAGTAGTAGGTCTTATAATATTTGGTGCTGGCGAGTTAATTGTTGCAGGTTCTGGTGCGATAATAATTTTTGACAAAACTGATGTGCTTTGGAGATTCTTTTTAGCCTATGGTTTTGCAATTTTAAGTATGAGCGTTGTGTGCAGCCTCGCGATATTGTTTTCTTCATTAGTTGAAAATGCAATTGGTCCGATTGTTTCCACAATGGCTGTAATAATTATTTTCATAATTCTATCAGCTTTTGATGTTGAAATTTTAAGGGAAATAAAGCCATATTTATTTACAAACTATATTTTAGACTGGAGAGAATTTTTTAACGATCCTCTGGATACTTCAGAAATAATAAAATCAGTTTCGGTGTTAATGGGTCATATATTAATATTCTTTACCGCAACACTATATATATTTCAAAGAAAAGATATACTTACCTAATTACAAATTTTATAATACAATGAAACTCAAAATTCTATTATTCTTTATTTTATTAAGTTCAGTTGGATACTTGCAGCCAAAAGATCCGGATTTGATTCTGGAAAATGTGAAAAAGGAATTTGATAAAATCGAGGATTACAAAGTTGAGGTCAAAATAAAAGTGGATGTGGATTTTCTTAAAATGTCAGACAGGAAAGCAACAGTATATTATAAAAAACCGGATAAGTTTCACATCGATTCAGAAAATTTTGCTCTTTTGCCAAAATCAGGTTTGAATTCCTCGCCACTTGGATTTCTGGATTATAAATATAACGCCTATTATATGAGAGAAGACACGGTAAATGGGAGAATAACATCGGTTATAAGAGTCATCCCTTCGGAAGGTGATGCAGTTGTGATATTAACTACACTCTGGGTTGATACAGAAAGAAATTTAATATTAAAAGTAGAATCAACTCGTAAACCTCAGGGTACATTCTATATCGAAATGGATTATCAAAAGACAAATAAGGGTTTCTGGCTTCCTGCGTCAATGAAATTCTCATTTACCACTGAGCGTGGATTATTTCCCGGAAAATCGAATAAAAAGAAGAACGCTATTGATACGAGTAAAGTAGAAGGCGGAACTGGTGAACCAAGTACAGGATATGTTTATTTAACGTATTCAAATTATGAAGTCAATATTGGTTTGCCGGATTCGATTTTTGAAGAGAAAGATGATGATAAATAAAAATGGACGGTCGGAAATTTTTTATACAATGATAATGAGGGCATAACATTGTGGAAAGTTTCCCGACCGCCCGTATCTGATTACTAGGAGGCTACTCTTAAAATAAAGAGGTAATCAGATTATGGGAGGAGAATCTGCGATTCTTCTTATTCAAATATTGGTTTTCAGCGGGAAGAAAAAAAGGCAGAATTTTGTCAACAAATAAAAGTGTATTTCACTCATAACTAAAGGATTCGATTTCTTCTGCCAATTTAAATGAAAAATCGTTCAAGAAAGACTAACTATTCGCCAAATACTTTCTTAAATACCTTTTGCATTTGCTGCCACGAATCTTTATCGGCTTTTTCGTTATATGCTAAAGGCATATCGAATTTTTTCCCGAGACTATCCGCACCGGGATTTGTAAAGCTGTGAACAGCACCCTCGTAATTGATAAATTCATATTGAACATCAGCAGAATCCATTTCAGCTTTAAAAGTCTCAATTTGATCCTGGGTAGTGAATGGATCGTCTGCACCATTGCATACAAGTAAGAAAGCTTTAATCTCTCCTTTCTTGGGAGGAACAACTGCTCCAAGACTGCCATGAAAACTAGCGGCCGCTTTTAAGTCTGTTCCAATACTAGCCATGTGAAGAACTATTCCTCCTCCAAAACAATAACCGATAGCAGCAATATCAATTGGGTCAACTGTTTCTTGTTTCTTTAAGAAATTATATGCAGCCATAAATCTCTCTTCACCTACTTTCAGATTGCTAAAAATAAATGATGCAAATTTTTGAGCATCTTGCGGATGAGTCGCCGTTTTGCCGTCACCGAACATATCAAGCGCAAATGCAGTATATCCTAAATCTGCAAGCATCCTTGCTCTTTGTTTAGCATAATCATTCAGACCCCACCATTCGTGTACGATTAAAACACCTGGTCTTTTTCCTTTTATATTATTATCATAAACCAGAAAACCTTTAAGTGTTGTTGAATCAGATTGATAAGTTATTTCCTTCTCAACTAAATCTGACTTTGAACTTTCTGTTTTGGAGCAGGAAATAATTAAAAGTGATGTAAAAAAAATAGATACGATTATAATGTATTTCATGATATCATCCTTAGTAGTTTAAAATTAATCTCTATGAACTGTTTCAGGTGAAAAAGCCGGTAAACATACTGCCACATATTCTGCCCCTTCAGGTCCCGGAGTACTGTATCGGATCCATTCACCAGCATATGTTATTATTGCCTGACCCTCTTTAATATTAAAAATATTTTCCTTAGTCTCAACTCTCAACATTCCTTTGATGTACCAGGGTATATTCGTCAAATTCTGGTCTTTGTCCGGGTTCCTCCCAACCGGAAGGACTTTTCATCTTTGCAATACTAAGGTTTTCAGTTTTAGAATTAACCCTTCCAATAAACTCCTTGATAACTTTTGGTTTATTACCAGCAGCTTCAATAATGGTAGGAGTAGAAATGAGTGTTGGCATATTAAATTTCTTTCATTACTGTTCTAATTCTTTAAATTCACCAGCAGTTTTTGTAAAAGCGTATATCGCTAAGATTCCAACAATTGTATGTCCGGCTAAGGTATACATTATATATTCAGGATGACCAGCTGCCTCGAATGAGCCCATTATGCCTGTGTAAAGTCCGCTTAAGATAGCCCCGATAAAAGTTGCGAGAAAATTTGTTCCCATATAAAGTCCAGCTTTTTCTTTTGGTGCAATCCAAGTTATGTACTCCTGAATTCTTGGTGATGAAATCATCTCACCAACTGCAAAAAGGAAACACTCCCAAATACACCAGGCTATTAGTTCCGGTTACAGCAAAACCTAAAATTACAAACCCAGAGCCGCGACTAACAAACCAAAGAGAAAGGAAGGAATTGCCGATCGCTTTTCAAAAAATTTGGATACAAATATCTGGAAAATAATTATTATGTAACCTGTGTGAGAAATTGCTTCCGCATTAATTTTCCAAACCCCACCATCATAATTTGAAATGAATTTTGTTATACTTTCACCAAGAACAGATTTTGTAACCATATATAATTGGGCAGTATTCATATAATCGTTTATATAAACTGCAAGAGTATTAAAGAATGCCCAGAATGGCATCCAAAAAAAGATTCCGAGGAAAATAATGAATACTAAAAATTTAACATCGGAAAGGGCTTCACGCATATCTTTAAATTTCTTTTTTAGTGAGACACCCTGGATTTCTCTTGGAGGTTCTTTGTAAAAAAATATAGTTACAAGAAACATCATTCCTACTGCAGCTGCAGCTGTATAAAACACATAATCCCATGACATACCTCTTAGTTTGCCCATAATTATAGGACCGAAGGATGCTCCAATATTTACCATCTGATAAAATATTCCGAAACCAAGTGTTTTGTTTGTCGAATCCGTAGTTGCTCTTACGGTTGCAGAAATTAGCGGCTTAAAAATTCCCGCTGCAAAGCCAATACTTAGCATTGTTAAAGCAATTCCGGAGAAAGATTTTGTGATTATTAAAAGTAAAATTGAAGGGAGGTAAGCTGCATATGAAATAAGCAACATTTTCTTGAAACCATATTTGTCAGCAAATGTTCCTGAGAACAAAGGAATTAAATAGGAGAACGCAAGAAATATACTTTGGATAATACCTAAGTCACCTTTAGAATAACCTAGTTGCTGAAGGTAAATTCCAAAGCCCATATAAATGCCATAGTAGGCAAATCGTTCGAGCACTTCGATACTATTTGCTATCCAAAATACAGGGGGGAACGAACTTCTTTTTTTCATAGCTGCTAATCGTTGTTAGAAAATAAAATTAGATGTTACACTTTTAATGCGGTTGTTGCTCGTTCGTATTCTTCTGGTCGAATATATAACAAATATCCAAAACTACCTCTGTTATCTGTAACACCATTCGAAGCATAAACATTCACACCTTCTTGAAATAGAACTTGATGAATATCAGCTAGCGCCCCTAATTCATCATCCCCCTGGACTAAAAGCGCTGAATGAGGGCCATCCAGAGTTAAATGTGAGTTTTTAGCTCCCTCTATAAGTTTTGCAGGTACTTCCGGGAAAAGTGTTAATTGCGTTCTATCAGGACCTACAGGAATTGCAGTAAATGCCAATAGGTTTATTCCGCCTTGCTCTAGCTGGGAAAGCAGTTTATAAGCTTCACCAGGTTGATCAACAACTGAACAATAGAAATATTCTACTTTTCTAATTTTGAATGCCATTTTTCCTCCCAAAAATTAAATTGAAATAAATATTTTTAATAAGTTAAAAAAAATCAGTTTGAAAATCGATGAAATGTTTTAAAAGGAAACTAAGTATTTATATTTCGTTATTCAAATCACGTCAAAATACTTTTAATTAAATTGTCTTCAAACAAAGATATAACCCAATATTAATTCGATGGCAAGAACAAAACTCAAAAGACTTCAAAAAATAAATGAGTTAAAAAATGTATTTAATTTTAAAGATCTGGAAGTCAATGAAAAATTGAAAGATTATTTCTATCCCGATAAAATCTTTACTCTCGAAATAGGCTGTGGACATGGTGACTATTCTGTAGAACTTGCCCAAAAATTTCCCGGAAGAAATTTTATAGGAGTTGATGTCAAAGGAGCGAGAATTTATAAAGGAGCAATAAAAGCTTTAGAATTGGAACTTAATAATGTAGCTTTTGTTTTAGCAAAAGCTGAAAAGCTAAATGAAGTTTTTCAACCTAAATCGATTGAAGAAATTTATATACCATTCCCTGAACCGCACGTTAAAAGAGTAAATGAAAATAGAAGATTAATTTCTCCTGTTTTTATTAAACTATATAAAGAATTGTTAATTGATTCTGGATTGATTCACTTCAAAACCGACAACTCCATTTTTTATGAATTCGCAATACAGAACATAAATAAGTTTGATGGAAAAATTCTCCACTGCACGGAAGATTTGTATAATGATAATAGCTCTACGATCAACTCTGGAATAATATCCACTTTCGAACAATATTATATCAACAAAGGTGTTAAGATTAAATACATTTGCTCAAGTTTTAATTGATTAAGAATTACTATAAGTTTATTGTTAATTACAAAAATAATTCTGCTAACAAATTAAATAACAAATCATTTGATGGAGGTTTATATGAAATCTCTTTATAACTTTTCAATTTCTTTTCTCATTTACATATTCGTCCTCACTTTTTTTAACTCTCAAATTTTATCTCAAAGCAAAGATTTTTCTAGAAGGGAAATAATCGAGAAAGATGGTAAAATTGCATTTGAAACTATTCCAACTCAAAACAGTGGGGAAGTAGAATCAATTGAAGATCTTTTTGTGGGTACCAAGAAATTAAATGGTGATCATTATGTACTTGGTGGAAGTATCCTTTGGTGGACAGATGATCAGGGTACTTCTTCTATCGCAAACACGGTTGCCCTGAATGCTGCGGGTGATCGTCCATTAACTGCCTGGACACTGAACAGTATGCGAACAACATTGTATTCGGATGCTAATAATTCTCCCTTGTGGAATTATTATACCGGGACTTATGATCCTTTTGTTGATATCTCAAGTGACGGATCTATAATTGCTACAACGGCAGGCACTGATTTTTATTTACTCAATAGCTCGACAGGTAATATTGATTATCAATATACCCTCCCGGATTCTTTTTATGCTTCATCGGTAAATGTTTCAAGAGATGGTTCTATGGCTGTTGTACTAGCAAATGCATATGGAAATTCAACGACGTACAGAGCCTACGGATATAATCTTTCTGGAACTCCTTCTATTATTTGGACATTTGATGTTCAGGCTAGTGAAGTTACAAATTGGGCCGGAGTGAACATTTCTGCCGATGGTTCAACTGTTGCGGTGGCCGGGAGATATCACCTATACATTTTAGAGACCACTGATGGATCCTTGATCTGGGATCACTTCCTCGACAACACTGAATCCGCTCCTGCAATTAGCGGGGATGGGGAAATTGTTGCAACTGCTGATAACAGCGGATTTGTTCAAACCTGGCATTATAGCTCTACTTCTAATGAATACTTTTTACTCTGGCAGTATAAAGTTCCTGGCGGTACTTCCTCAAGCTGGGCTTCTTCAGTTGGTATTTCTACAGATGGAAGTACGATTGTCGCGGGATCTCTGATTTTTCTCAGCGGTGGATATGATGGATCCGTTATGTGTTTTGATACCTATGGAAATGGATTTCCAAAATGGGTTTACGGAAATACAGGAGACTTGGTAGATGACATCAAGCTCTCAGATGATGGGAAAGTCGCTGCTGCAGTTACTTGGGGCGATTATCCAGCTCATACAAAACCTGATCTTTTAGTTTTCGATACACAAACTGGTGACTTAACATTTGATGTTGTTACACCCGGATCCTTTTTCACCTGTGACCTTACACCTGAAGGTAATAGAGTCTTCGCCGGTGGAAAAGCTGTTCACGCCCGTGAGTTTGGAAATGGTGGACGGATTTATTTGTGCGAAATAGATTTAGGCGGCGGCAGTATTAGTGGTCACGTCGATCTTACGAACACTGCCGATGATAGTGGAGTTTTAATCACGGCAGTTGGGACAGTAAGAAATGCGATAACAGATATTAATGGGAACTATCTTTTAGAAAATTTACCAGCTGGAACATATACTGTAACGGCTGAGAAACCTGGGTATAATTTTGGCAATATTGGAAATGTGATAGTAACAAACGGAAATACAACCACAGGAATCGATTTTACACTAAATCCGTTTGCAACGTCTCCTCCTACATTAAGTGCATCCACAAATTTGGTTGGAAATATCTTACTTAACTGGACATCACTCTATTCTAATCCTGAAAGAGAAAAAGAGATTGCATTAATGGTTGGTGATAAAAATTCTGATGACTTTTTACCTTTCAATGATACTCGGTCAACAGATGAAAGTACTAGGAGTGAAAAACAAGTATTTCAAAATAATTCAATGTTGGTAGTAGATAGCATTGCTGTATACCGAAGTCAGGTTACAGGCGGACCATATCAAAAAATTGCAAGTGTTGCAGCCACGCAGACAAGTTATGCAGATTCGAACGTTTTTGCATTAAGAGATTATTATTATGTCGTCAATATCTTTAATGATACCGGTCAGAGCATATATTCAAATGAAGCGATTGGAAGTGTAAGCGATACTTTATTAACATTCAGTATTGATGTACCGAAGGCTACAATTCCAACAATTGATGGAGTCCTCTCTCCAGGTGAATGGGATGACGCGTTTAAGCTTGATATCTCAGACATTTTTGGTTATGGTGGGGGAATTCCGCAACCTCAGGGATCCGTATTGATGTATCTGAAATTTGATGATGTAAACGATATGTTGTATGTAGCCGGAGAAGATTTTCTAAATCCAACGTTAGATGATAATGAAGGCTTTGGACTTTACTTTGATGATAATAATAATAATGTTTTTGATGCTGATCCACCTTTTGTTCTGGAAGGAAATTTCTGGGCTTACTGGCATCCGGGGGGAAGCGATTTACGGTTCAGAACTATTCCGAACTATATAGTCGATACACTTCAATCAGCTCAGGTAGAATTTTCAGATGTAAATGGTCATCTGCAAGGTGAATTCGCAATACCGATGGGTTTTTTAGAAGGTTATCAACTTCAAGTGTTTGGTCCTGATAAAATTGTTGGTCTGGGTGCTTTCTTGATTGCCAGAAATGCTGGTGCTGCAGTTTTTAATGGATGGTGGCCTCAGACGATGAACACTGTTTTCAATCCACAATACTTTGGTGACGTTGGAATAAATGTTTCACTGGATGCACCACCACAAGCACCTTCAAACATTTCTGTAACAAGGCAAGGAGAGGATCTGCTCCTAACCTGGGATGATCCAACCTTAGGATTAAATAATGATCCGCTATCTGTTCCACCAACAATAAAAGTATTTAAAAATGGCGAACTTTTAAATACTTTTTCGGCAGGTGTAGAATCTTATCTTGATAATGATGTGTATTGCGTCGCGTGGTATGAATATCAATTACAAGCGTTTATTATTTTAGGGCAAGATACTCTAACCGGTCCGATTAGCAACGTATTCGGAAATTATGCTTGTGAAGAACCTACCGTCGTACCAATCAGTTATGATGATGGAGTCTGGGATGCCTTCTACGTACCGAGTTTCAGTTGGGAAGAAAACAAATGGGCTGTAAGGTTTACACCAGCATCTTATCCAACTTATGTAAGAAAAGTGGAAACGACAGTTAATGGAAATGATGCTTTTGATTTTACAATTCAAAGAGATAATGGTGGGGTACCTTCAGCAGTAATTGCTGGTCCGTATCAAGTTAATGATAATGACCCAGCTACTGTTGGAGTTGTTACTAAAATACTCCCGGGTTTAGACCCGCCTGAAATCACTGGTGGTGATTTCTGGGTCGTGATAAATTATCTTGAACCAACTCCCGGTGCTCCCGGTGTTGGTATGGATTTTACCCCGCCTATCGATGGCAGAACTTTCTCCTATCTAACGAGTACCGGTTGGACAAGTTTTGCAACAGGGGATCTGATGATAACAGCTTATGTTTCTGATCAACCGGTAAATGTTGAGGGAGAAAATGATAATGCGTTACCTCTGACTTTTGAATTAAAACAGAATTACCCGAATCCATTTAATCCAAGTACTGTAATATCATATCAAATACCTCAAAATGAAATGGTTAATCTTGAAATTTATAACACACTCGGTGAGAAAGTCAGAACATTAGTGAATGAAATACAAAACCCGAGTAACTACAATATTTCCTGGGATGGAAAAAACAGTTCAGGGAATCAACTTTCCAGTGGAGTTTATTTGTACCGATTAAAAGCAGGAAATAATGTTCAGGTTATGAAAATGGTACTTTTACGTTAACACATAATTTTCTTTCTTGAGGCTCACCTATCAGGTGAGCCTTTTTTATTTAATATCTATTGATCTTGTTATTGAGTTCACAAATGAATTTATTGTATTTTATTATTTTTGAATAGAGTTAAAATCTTAGTAACTGTTTATCAGTCTATTTGCATGGTTCGAAATACTTCCTGAGAGTGTCCAAATTAAAACAATCTTTAAATATTTTTTATCAGCTTTTATAATCTTTGCATTAATTGGGTGTAATAAAAAAGTTGACAATCGGGTAATGACCCTTAATGAAAAATTAGATTTCAGCCCCACTGAATATGAGCTAATATTTAAAAATCACTTTCTATCAATTGATGGATATATCCTAAGACAGGATTCAATAATTCAATATTATGATACGTTAAAATATTTTTATAGGTCAAGAGAATACAAACCTCTCTTTGTAAAAGATTTTGAAGACTATGAAACAGTTTATTCATTCATAGATATCCTTGATAAAGCTGGAGATCATGGGTTAAATCCTGAACAGTATCATTTAAGCAGTATCAAAGCTGTATTCAATCAGGCTACGGACACGATCCCTAATGATTCCAGATACTATCAGTTAGCGATGTCCGAGCTACTAATTAGCGATGCATTGTTAAAATACGGTCATGATTTAAGATATGGAATTGTAAATCCCAAAGAAATATTTCCTGACAGTTATTTTCTGCCATATGATGATACTTCCAAAGGAGATTTACTGGAGCCATTTAAACAAGAAAATGTTGTTCAATATTTGAACGAGATTCAACCCAAAAGTGAAAGGTATGTCAAACTACAAAAGGCACTGAAGCATTATAAAAAATTCGAAGATGTTGAATGGACAACTATATCTCCAATGGTCAATAAGATTGAGTTAGGAACGAGAGATGCTTCAGTTCCACTTATTGTTTATAAATTGATTAAACTTGGATACCTGGATACTACAAAAGTTCATATCGATGATCCCTTGCTGTATGATTCATTGATTGTTGAATCGATGAAAAGATTTCAATCAAATAATGGGTTGAACCCAGACGGAGTACTAGGCAAAAATACCATTGAGCGCTTGAACATTTCTCCAAGACAATATATCGATGAAATAAAATTGAACCTTGAAAGATTCAGATGGAATGATTACCCTGATACTTCACAATATATTCTTGTAAATATTCCGGATTTCAGATTATTCATAGTTGATAATGATAAAAATATTTTTGAGACCAAGGTTTGTACTGGTTCAAAGCGATCTTCTTCCTACGAAGAAAGAATGAAAGTGTTTAAGAAAACTAAAAAATGGAAAGATAAACCGGAGGATTGGGAAACACCCCAAATGTCAGGTAAAATATCCTATTTAGTCTTGAATCCAACCTGGAATGTTCCTCAGAGCATAATGCGCGAAGAGATTATCTATAAAATGCGTCGCGATTCAAGTTACTTACGAGATCATAATTTCAAAGTTTTTCTTGATACTATGGAATTGAATCCCGATTCTATTAAAATAAGTGATTTATCTGTTGAAAAAATTCCGTATAAAATTGTACAGGATCCGGGGGCGGGGAATGCTTTGGGAAAAATAAAATTTATTTTTTATAACCCATTTGGAATATACTTACATGACACACCAAACCGACCACCTTTCAAATCTGATAATCGTGCGGTAAGCCACGGATGTATTCGGGTTGAACAACCAATACCCGTTGCTGAATTTCTACTCAAAGATCATCCGAAATGGAACATCGATTTTCTGAAAATTGAGATTGGTTTGCCAGTTGTCAAAGATTCAGTTGTGAAGGAATATGCAAAAAGATAGAGAATCACTAAGAAAGTATTCAAGTCTTGGGCAAACAACTGATATTACACTTTCAAAAAAGGTCCCTGTATACATCGATTATTATACAGCTTGGGTTGATGATAATGGAGTTTTGAACTTTCGTGAGCCGATGTTTATGACCGTGATAAAGTGCTACTCGAATATTTAGAATCAAAAAAGTTGATCTGATCATTCCTTTCTCCATTATATAGTCGAATAACTGGGTAGGGAAGGGATTGATCTAATGGGCTGGGTTATATACATTTAAGAACAATCTTCCAAAGACTAGTTTTATCAAATAGTCGAATCAATTAAAAGACAAAGTAGCAAAAAATAATGCAACAAGAATGATAAGTGGTATCATTATTACTGTTATAGTTCCGCCTAAATCAAATCTGCTTTCTTTTATTTTTGAAATTTGACTCATTGGAACATAACTCTTTTCGGTTCCTTGAAATATTATTAATGAATCTTCAACAATTTTAGCATTAGTTGTATCATCATTTTCAACTACGAATTCCTTTCCGTTATTATAAATAATTTTTATGTCTTCCATAGTTGAAATTTTATCATAATCATCATTAGGAATTGTGTAGTACCGAGTGACATCCGGTAATAAGAATTGAAAAGGAGAGGAGAATGACCATCAATCGGAAAGAAATACTTATAAATTTTGAGAGATTTTTCTCCATGAACATTTAATTTCTTTAAGTAGATACACCAAATTATTGAAATGATTATCTGAAGGCAAGAAAAGTATTTGTAAAGAATATGAGAGACTTGTATAATTAAATGATTTGGTTTTTTATTTCACAAACATCATTTTTTTAGTCTGCACAAAATTTCCAGCTCTCAATTGATAAAAATATACTCCGCTTGAAAAATTACTAGCGTTTAAAGAAACAGTATAAATACCACGAAATTTATCCTCATTTACAAGTGTAGAAATTTCATTGCCAAGCATATCAAAAACTTTTAATACAATATTGCTCTTGTCGGGAACAGAAAATTTTATAGTAGTCGATGGATTGAATGGATTAGGATAATTCTGATACAGAATATAGTCTAATGGAATGGCAGGAGGTGTCCCAAGGATTATCTCTACATCATTTAGATTAAGTGATTTTCTGTTTACATCAATCATCAATATTCTTTCGAGACTGATAAGATCTGGATTTGATATCTGAAATGGTATATCTGCAATCATATGACTGCCTTCATCTATAAATTTATTACCAGCACGGTCATAAAGCAGAACTCGTAACATTTTTGAAACATATTTGTAATATCCTTGACCCAGATCTGTATTAATTATCATTTCGTTGGGATTATTTTCGACATCTGCGAACTCCATCTGAACACCACGGATTGCTACATCTGAATTAAGATATATAGTAATTCCTTCTGAATAAATGTAAAGAGTTACTTTTGCATTACCTTCTTCATTCTGCTTAGGAAGGGAAGTATAGCTGCATCCGTTTATTGGTGTACCGTCAGGATAAATACCATTTAATATTATATTCTGGAGAAGTGAAAGATCCTGAACATTGACAATCCCATCAGGATATGGTCTGGGATTTCCGTTAGCCCAGGGAGCAAGATCTGCTCGATCAAATTGTTCTGCATCCAACGAATCTCTACCGATGATGTGATCAACCATCATTATTATATCCAGAACATCCAGACATCCATCACCATTTACATCGCCATAGTATCCAATTCTGTTTCTAGAAATGATTGTCAAGTCATCTCTGGATGGAGTATATATTTATCGGATTTCCCTGGTATGTGCTTGCTACTGCATTTGTAATTTGTATAGAAGATTTGACACTATCCTGTAGTGCAGGCAAATCTGCAATTCTGTATTCTACTTCAAAAAGTTTATAGTAATCACCGGGCGGCAGCCCGTTATTGTAATTTAAGTTGTAAAGTAGTACCAGGACTTCATCAACTGAAGCACCATTTGAGGTAAGTGGGCCTCTAAAAATATTATAATTCAATACCCATGATGGATCACTTATATCACCGCCTTTTTTTATACTTTTAAATGTAAGAATTGTATTATCGTTCTCTTCTTTATTGATGAGTAATCTGAATTGCAAAGCCTGCGCGCGCGCTGGTAATCCAATTAACTGCATCAATTCAGTATATGAATCATCTTCCAATTGGTAGACTGTATCTTGTTCAAATATCAATCCGAAATCTGGAATCGGTACGGGAACTTTTGCGTAGATTTTAAATTCATCACGGGATGGAGAAATGTCTATTGGCTGACCTTGCGACGTACTTGCCTGTGCGTTTGTAATCTTAAAAGATGATTTGATACTATCCTTAGTATTTGGAAGATCAACAATTCTATAGTTTACTTTAAAGAGATCATTATAATTTCCCGATTCTAATCCACCATTTTGAATCACACTGTATAGGAGAACATAAATTTCATCTTTTGATGCTCCATTTGAATCTACTGAACCTTTAAAAACATTATAATCCATAACCCAGGTTGAGTCACTAATGTCAGATCCCTTTTGAAGATTTTCGAAGATAAGTATAGTACTATCATTCTCAGCTTTATTTACTAATAATCTGAATTGTAGTGCCTGTGCTTTTGTACTTAAGCTTATTAATTGAATTTTATCCGTGTATGAATTGTCTTCATTCTCATATACAGATTCCTTTTCAAACACCAGCCCATATGTAGAAACCGGATTATTTGGTATAAAATTACTTTTGAGTTAAGAATAAATTATTAAAATTGGAACTCTGTGGGTTGATTTCACTAATGCGCTCATCAATTTTCAGTTGCAAATTTTCAGATGTATTTGCGGAAAATTTATTTTGCTCTCTATTATTAAAGTTATTTAACTGTGCATTAGTTGGAACGCAAAAAAGCATAGACCAAAGCATGGTTAAATTGAAGAAGTAATGCACCATTTTTCTCTCGATTCAAAAAAATATTTTCAACCACTAGTCAACGAACCTCAATTAGAATACCAGCATAAATGCTTATTATGATACACTCTTACTTTAGAAAAATGGACTTAATCGCTATTTACCATTTATGAATTAATTTTGGAAGTAGAAGATGTTAGAGTGAAAATGTAATTATTGCAGTGAAATAAAATTTGCAGGAAACCCTATCTGGTTCATATAGACAGGGTTTCATCTCTGTAAAAATGAATAAGAGGGTTTATTTTAAGAACAGCATCTTTTTAGTTTCTCCAAATTTTCCTGTCTGAAGTTTGTAGAAATAAATTCCGGAAGATAAATGTGACCCATCAAATTTAATATCATATTTTCCTGGAGCCTTTTCTTCGTTTATAAGCGTAACGACTTCGTTGCCTAGAACATTATATACTTTCAATGAAACAAATCCGGGTTCTGAAATTTGAAACGTGATAGTTGTTGTTGGGTTAAACGGGTTAGGGTAATTTTGATAGAGAACAAAATCTGTTGGCACTTCATAAGTCTCTTCCTCTTCAGCAAAAGTAACTCCTCCATTTGTAGTTTTTAAAATAGTACTGCCGTCACCAACAATCCAGCCGGTATTATTATCTGCAAAACAAACTGAGTGTAGCCAGGGACTTATTCCATTTGATTGATTTTCCCAGTTCATTCCACCGTCAATGGTTTTAAGAATGGTTCCCGAGGAGCCAATTGCAAAACCAATGTTTGTATCATTAAAATTAACTGATAATAGCTGATTACTCGTTCCACTAATCTGGCTTTCCCAATTAGTTCCACCATCTGAGGATTTAAGAATGGTCCCTTCGTTACCAACCGCCCAACCGGTATTTGAATCTACAAAATAAACTGAAAGTAATCTGGAACTAGTTCCGCTTGCCTGACTTTGCCAGGTTACTCCACCGTCTGTAGTTTTGAGAATTGTTCCAGCTTCACCAGTAACCCATCCATTATTTATGCCGTAGAAATAGACTGAAAATAACTGATTAGTTGTTCCACTATTTTGGCTCTCCCAGTTTGTGCCGCCGTTTGTTGTTTTAATAATTGTCCCCAATTCTCCAACCGCCCATCCTGAATTTAATTCAGGGAAATAAACCGAGTTTAACCAATTAAAAATTCCATCTGATTGAATGACCCAGTTTGTACCACCATTAGTTGTGTTAAGAATTAATCCAGAATATCCTGTAATACTTGCCAAATCGGTACCAACAATCCATCCGTTATTTTCATCAAAAAAATTAACAGCTAGTAACCATTGATCTGATCCGCTTATTTGGTTACTCCAGTTTTGACCTCCGTCTGTTGTATTAAAAATTATTCCATTATCCAGATTAAAACCAACAGCCCAACCGTAATTTAAGTCACTAAAACAAACCGACTTTAATCCATAACTATTTTCTGAATTTAAACTTGTCCAGTTTGAACCGCCATTTGTAGTTTTAAGTATTGTTCCAGAAGTACCTGAAGCCCAACCATTATTTGAATCAATGAATGAGATTGAAAACAATATATTATTGGTTAAGCTGATTTGATTTAACCAGGTGATTCCTCCATCTGTAGTTTTTTGAATCCCGCCTGAGCCAGATACCCAACCTGTATTTAAATTAGTAAAGTACACGGAATTAAATGAGATTATCGATCCACTCGTCTGAGTTTCCCAGTTTATTCCACCATCAATAGTCTTTAAAATAACTCCAGTGTAATTTGATTTATTATATCCGACAGCCCAACCAACATTTGAATCTGCAAAGTAGACTGAAGATAATATTTCATCCGGATTAGTTCGCTGAATTTCCCAATTTGCACCAGCACTAGTTGTATTTAAAATGTATCCATTCCAACCGGATGCCCAACCATTATTTGAATCTGTGAAATAAATTGATATAAGTGAATACCCTGATTCATTTAACTGGTTTGTCCAATTTATTCCTCCATCTGTAGTACCTAGAATAGTTGCGCTACTATCGCTTGTGACACCACCAGCAACCCAACCATTATTTGAATCTGTAAAATAAGCGGAGGTCAAATCATTACTTGTTCCACTCGATTGACTGAACCAGTTGACTCCACCATTTGTAGTTTTTAAAATTATACCACTAGAGCCGACTACCCAACCAGTATTTAGATCGATAAAAAAGCAAGAAAGGAGATATTGATCAGTTCCACTATACTGGGTTTCCCAACTACTTCCACCATTCGTCGTTTTTAAAATTGTTCCACCAGTCCCAACAGTCCAGCCTGTATTTTCATCAGTAAAACAAATTGTCGATAATGGATTACCCTGCGGCAGAGGATTCTGCCAATACCATTGCGCTGGTAGGTTAGAAACAAATAGAATATTTAGAAATAGAAAAATTTTTTTCATCGTTTTACTCCGGTTCTTACTTAATAGTAAATAAAATGATTGTGGAGTAATTGTTATCTGGAAATTGAAGAAGTTAAATCCACATTATTATTCAAATATTTCCATATTTATGCCAAAATATGACAATGTTTAGGAGCAGAATCGGAAGATTATTTATTTAAGGATTACCATTTTTCTTGATTGAATGTAATTTCCAACATTTAGTTGATAAATGTAAACTCCACTCGGAAGCCCAATACCATCGAAAGAAATTTCGTATTCTCCAGCAAGTTTTTCTTCATTAACTAATATTGCAACTTCATTTCCAAGAATATCATAAACTTTTAATGTTTGAAGATTGCAGATTGGAGACTGCCAACTTATTGTGGTTGTTGGATTAAAAGGATTGGGATAGTTTTGATATAGCGCAAATTTTTCCGGGGAATCGTCTGAAGTTTCAACTGAGGTTGCATCTGAATATTCATAAGCACCTAAATCCCAGCCAGAGCCTTGCGGACGCACAACTCCATCTCTATCAATATTCGGAGCACTGTCTCCGCTTCCAGCATCAATTGCCGGACTTGTAGATTTCAGATGATAATTCCCAGTGCCTTCAGATGGACTAATAAAATAAGTTGAAGCGTTGTTCATCGTAATTTCAATATTGTGATCCGCTGTGTATCCACCGGTGAGTGAGTAATCTGTGGCAATATTATTTCTCACAATCACTCCGGAAGAAGGGGTCCCATCTTTATGATCATTAACCATTATCCATGGATCTGGTTCAGGTTCATTATTATTATCAACAACTGTGTTATTAATTATTTTACAATTGATTGCACCATAAAATGATATTCCATGCCAGTGATCAGTTATGATTAAATTGTTCTCAACGATCCAATTTTCGAACATACCGTCGAATAACCCTATTCCCTGAAGATTCCCTCTATAAGATTGGTTGGCGTCTTCATAATTAATTATGGTGTTTCCACGAAGAGTTACATTATAGACGGTTCCAGGACCTACACCGCCAGGACCAACGGACCAGGACTGAAACCCGTCATCGTGATTATCATCGACATCAAATTCATTTTTGATTGTGTTATACTCGTATACATCATCATCACCTAATCCGCGAATTCCATCACCCCGAAAATTTGCTATGAGATTGTGCGATACTAAAGCGTTATTTGCGCTGCACGCAATTCCGTGATCAACTGCTGTAATTGTATTATTAATTACAATTATATTATCTCCATCCATTATAATTCCATTTCCAGTTTTGGATAACCAGTCAGCCGCTGTCCAACCTGCTATATCATCAGAGTAATTGATTACACAATTTTCAATAGTAAGATGATCGCCATCTAAGTCAACCGCTTCAGTTCCATCTGCGCCACTGGAATACCTTGGCTTAATACTAACTCCATATATTTTCCAATAAGAGCTGTTATGAATACTTATGTTTATAAATACTGGTATCGCTCCTGCGTAGTTTCGAATAGTAACGAAAGAACTGTTATTATTTCCTGATACAGCTAGATTTCCATAATTATTAGTTTGTAAGCTAATTGTATCTCCACTTTGAACATTATTTATTGCGTTTTGTAATTCGGTTGAATTTGATACAATTATTTCAGCTGCTTTTACTTGTATAATGCCTGCGAATACTAATATGCCAGTAAATAACAGGTAATTAATCTTTCTCATTTTCTTTCCCTTTGCAAAAGTATAATGTTACACCTTGTTATCGTAATAGGGTCATCTTGATTGTTTGAACAGAAGAATTCTGCTGAAGTCGTGCAAAATAAATTCCACTTGTCAGTTCTTCACCATTAAATTCAAAATCATACGTCCCAGATGACATTTCTTCGTAAATAAGTGTCGCCACTTCATTTCCTAACACATTAAATATTTTGAGTGAGACAAAACCAGAGTTGGCCAAATGGAACTCTATTCTTGTCGTTGGATTAAATGGATTGGGATAATTCTGAAAAAGTTTAAATGACTCAGGAACAGGTTCATCAATTACAGAAGTTACATTTGAATATTCATAACATCCGATATCAAAACCTGAACCTTGCGGTCTTGAAACATTATCAAGATCTTCAAATACGGTTGGTAAAACTAAGTTAGTACCAGTGTTCGAAGCTTGTGCATTTTGTAGCAGATGATAATTATCATTTGGATAATCAACGAATATTTGATCTTCTGGATCAGCAATCAATGAGTGAGAATCATATCCCATAGATTGCCATTGGCTTAGTGACATATTAGAATTACCATCATCATCACTCAAACGATTAACAAGAATATTATAATCACTTACAAATCCAGCCTTTGAAGCAGCATCCAATGCAATACTTCCTCTAAAACTATGATGATTTATCAAAATATTATTGTATAGTGTGTTACCGGTAGACCCATCGACAGAAATAATGCACCATCTTCCATCGGAGGGCTGGATAATTGTATTGTTAAACACTTTATTATTCTTCGATGCATCTCCACCGTCGATTTGGAACATTGCAATTCCGGTTGCATGGTTATTGTAAATCAGATTATTAAATATTTTTGAATCCTGAACGCCGTCCATATTTATTGCTGAACCTCCGCCGTAGCCGTTATCGTGTAAAATATTTCCTTCTACTACTGCATTACTTATTATTCCATCGCCGCCTTGAGAAATATCACCATTCATATGAATTCCGCAACCGTTGTTATTGAATGAATGATTATTCCTGATCATAGGTCTATCACTGCTGTTAGATACATAAATTCCATGTTCATCAGCACTATATGAACAGATGTTATTTTCAACAGTTAAGTCATCGGTAAATCCTGTGAAAATTCCCCAACGCTGATTGTTATGGCAGTAGTTATTTTTAATCGTGATAAAATTAGAAACAGCTGCTCGGATTCCAGCACGTGGTTGATCTTGAACTTCAAATCCGTCAACTAATAATCCAGTTAGCATTCTCAATATTAATTCCATCCGGTGTTACAGAATTTCGTTCATCAATTATAACACTACTTTCGATTGCTTTTATAACTATTGGATTATTTACGTTACCATTTGTACGTATATCAAAGCCAACATAATTTCCTGCGAGAACTAAAACTGAGTCTCCTGCAGAAACTAAATCAGCTGCATACTGAAGTGTAGCAAAAGCGGTTTGCGGACTCAATCCATTATTGCTGTTGTTTCCTGTTTCAGAAACATAGTAAGCACTAGAATAAACAGTAATATTTGTAAATGCTAAAATTGCAAACAGAAAAAACCGTAGAAGATTTACTTTCATTTTATTGAACCTCTATAATGATAATCCTACTTTTGCAATTAGGATACCAGAGAACATCATTTTCTTTAATCGTCTATTAGAGATTTTACGCAATTTCATAATTTGATAATGCGACATTTATTACATTTTAACCGTCTTCTGTGGTAATTTTACAATATACATTTTCATCAATTTTAATAGCCAATAATTCGATAAATGGAGTTCATAAATGACTTATAACCTGATTAAGAAATCTGAGTTTGATAAAGTAAAATCAATCGAAGCTGATTGGGCAACTAAGATGGAACTATTCGCCGATATGTGCAGATACAATACGCTTGTAGCGGTAAAGAAAGCCGGTTCAGGTCATCTTGGCTCTTCACTCAGCGCAATGGATATTACAACTTATCTTTATCTAAATGAATTGAATGTTTTACAAGTCGGGCTTAATTCACCAGATCGAGATATCTACTTTTCATCAAAAGGTCATGATGTTCCCAGTTTGTATTCTTTATTTTATTCTCTTGGAATAATTCCCGAAGAAAAATTATTAATGCTTAGAAGGCTAAACGGACTTGATGGACATCCGGAAGTTCGTCAACCGGGAATTGAAGCAAGTACGGGATCACTTGGAATGGGAATCTCAAAAGCTAAAGGTATGGCGTGGGCAAAAAATTATAATAAGAATAAAGGTCACGTTTACGTTTTGACAGGCGATGGTGAATTCCAGGAAGGACAGATTTATGAATCACTTCAGACAACAGCACATCAGAAAGTAAATAATGTAACTGCGATTATGGATCACAATAAATATCAGACCGATATGCTTGTTGCTGATGTGAATAATATTGAAGATGTTGTTGAAAAAGTTAAAGCATTTGGCTGGCACGTCGTTCGAATTAATGGTCACGATTATAATGTTTTGAAAAAAACTTTTTCAGCTCTTAAAAAAATTACTGACAAACCAAAAATGATCATTGCCGATACTATAAAGGGTAGGGGAGTATCATTTATGGAAAAACCGCTTACTGAAACTTTCCAGGGAAAAACTCTTTATAAATGGCATTCTGGTGCACCTGACGATGAAAGTTATGAAAAAGGTTTAGCTGAATTGTCAGAAGCTATAAATGAACTAGCTCAAAAACTTGATATAGGGAAAATTCATATTCCAGAAAACAAATCTGAAGGCAAACCAATTACAAAGCTCGATAAAGAATTTGTAACTGAAGCGTATGGAGAAGCACTCGTTGAGCTGGCAAGGACAAACAAAAAGTTTGTGGTCCTCGATGGCGATCTTTCTGCAGATTGTAAGCTTCGTAATTTTGAAAAAACTTATCCTGACAGATTTATTGAAAACGGAATAGCAGAACAGGATATGGTTTCAATGGCTGGCGGACTTGCAAGAATGGGATTAATTCCTATCGTTAATACATTTGCAAGTTTTCTTGCAGCAAGAGCAAACGAACAGATTTATAACAACGCCGGTGAGAAAACTAAAATAATTTATACTTGCCATTTCTCAGGAATTATTCCTGCTGGACCAGGTAAATCTCACCAAAGTGTAAGGGATATTTCTCTGTTCGGTGCTTTACCAAACGTTACAATTATTCAACCGTGTAATGCAGAAGAAACAAAATGGGCAACCAATTACTGCATTAATATTGCTGAAGAGAATTGTGTGCTAAGATTAGTAATCGGACCTTCACCAGAGAAAATAAAGCTTCCTAAAGATTATAAATTTATAGTTGGTGTCGGTGCTGAACTAACTCAAGGAAATGATGCAATACTCTTCGGTTATGGACCAGTAATGCTTCATGAAGCACTTGTTGCCGCAGATTATTTGAAGAAAATCGGTTTCGGTTTGAAAGTGGTTAATATGCCATGGCTGAATAAGATTGATAATGATTGGCTGAAAAAAGTTGTCTTAGATCAAAAGAAAATATTTATTTTGGAAGATCATTCTGCTGTAAGTGGATTGGGCGACAGATTATTAAATGCCTTAACAGAAATAGGAGAGATCGCTAACAAAAAATTTATAAACCTTGGATTAAAAGAATATCCCGAATGCGGGACACCACTTGAGGTTCTTGAATTTCACAAACTTGATGGAAAATCTCTCGCTCAAAGAATTTCAGGTGTAACTGATATTCAAACAGAGGAAAAAATTAAGAAAAAATATACTGCTGATGCACCACAATAAAGAATTGAGACAATTCTGTTCAAGTCTCAGTTTCTATTAATGGTTTTATATCTCTAATAAATTCATCTGATTTGGGTGGAGTTTCCATCATTTTTTTTAATTTCTTTAATGAAGATGCTCTTTTTAACTCAATATTTTCAGGCACCAAAGTACTATTACTGTCTGAAAAATAATGGGACAAAATTAATTATTCCATAAACTAACGGAACAAGTTGATTTAGAATATAATTAGAAAACATTTCATTGTATTCTGCACCCATAATCGTCCGGCCTTTTCTGGGAGATTGGTATATTGTTCTATAGATGGTTGATCCAAATCCACCATGAGCAGCTTCCGAAAGGGCATGATACATTTTAGTGTAAAGTTCTATATTAAACTCGCTGAACATTGTTTTTAAAGTAATTTTTTCCTGTTTCAAAACGTACCTATTTAATCTATTTCTAAACTTATTAAAAAATCGTAGCTGTACGAATACCTCTAGAATATGTCTAACTATCAAAGCACTCTCTAAATAGAATCCTCTTTCCAATAATATTGTAACCGATCGTACCGAATATGGTAATTTTAGAATTTGAGAATGGGAAAATGCCATAAAGTATCCATCATCACTTTCAATATCTTTCTCTTCACCTACAAAGTATGACACTTCAAAAAGACAATTAACTAATTCAGCGTAATAACTAAACCAAACTGGATGCTTACTTGTAGATTCCTTTGTGGTTTTAGATTCAGTTAGCAAAAGATAATCGAAATTCATTAATGAATTCATAAGAAACCTAGATGTTTATTGTCTAAAATAATTTCGTAAAAATATATATTCTTCTAAAAACTGTCTAAAATTTAGTTTACGTTTCGCAAGATATCGAGGTATGATAAAAGGTTAAACAGAAGTACACTGTAACTTACATAATAGCCTCTCAGTTATTTCATTCCCACGAAATTGGAAATCCATTATTTGCGAATCTGGATTCCTGCTTCCGCAGGAATGACATTCAAATTATAGCTTATTCAAACAACTCATTTAAATTGTGAACATATAGTGCAAGCCCTGTCATCTTCGTTTCAAGCTGATCGTACTCAAAATAATTTGTATTGTAATAAATAATATCAATATGATCGCGAAGAAAATCTGTTATTGGATCTTTTGCCCATAAAGCACAAAGTTTAAGAAGTCCTTTGGCTCTTAATTCGTAGCCGTTCGTCTTTTCAGAATAATAACCTCTTCCCGAAAAATGTCCAAAGTACAACGAAACTGATTCAACAAATTCGAGTTTGGTACCAGCGTGAGAAACAATTTTTTGAGTACCCTCAATTTCAATAATATTTTTCCAGAACTGTAAATCACTAAGTGTTGATTGATAGTTCCGAATGACCTGTAGTATCACGTGAGACCAAAATATCATCTGCTTCAACAGTGAATGAAATATTAAACGCATTGATTGCAAAATTATTGGAAATCAAATCAAGTCCTGCTGAACAGACCATATCCTGTTCTATCAATTCTTGGTAATGGATCTCCTTGAGCAGGATCGATATAGTAGATTTCATCTCCAATATTTGATTCTGAATAACCTAGTGAGAAATCGAATGTGGGTTTACCTTTCAAATTTCCATCTATAGTCCACAAAAGATTCTCGTCAATCAATTTAATCACTGGAACATTCAGAAGTATTCCAAAATCGTTTACCGTGGTTTCTGCAGAAATATTATTAGTCAGATCCGATTTTACATTTTTTATAGTGTAACCTATACTTAATTGAACATAGTAATTCAGCCCCTAATCCAAATGAGTATGCATTGTAGCTATCTTTTTCGGGTAAGCAACTCAAACATAGCGGTATAGTTAAACTTAATTGTGTATTGGTATAACCAAAACCAAAACTCAAAGGAAAGCCAATCAAGTCTTTAAAATTATAACCAGCATTTAAGGCAATTGCATTCAATTCAATGTCGCCATAGAATGCTGGAACCCAATCAACTTGTGATGGATAGAAAATAAATGAGAGGTTATTTGTTTGACTTGTGTAACCAAGCTGTGCAGGATTCCAGAGGAACCCAAAAGGATCATCGGTCGGTAACGAGGCACCGGTTTGACCCATCGCACTTAAAGAAGGGGAGGGTTGTAATAATAAAAATGGGACTGCAGCTTCACCCTGAGCTGATATTTGAATCGAAAATAAAAATATAAATGTAAGACTGGCGAGTGATGATGAGAGTTTCATAAAGATCTCCCTTAATGTATTTGAATTAAACAGAGATTTATTCTGCAATACAAACCTAAATCTCATAAGAATTATCTCAAAGGGAATTATTTTTCTCCGATATTAGTTTGAGAGATGAGAATCTTTGTAGTAAAAATAAAATGCCCTCTATCAATGAGGGAATAAATTGGTGAGAAGATCATCTATAAAAATATGGATCGAGTACGCTTACTTCTATTATATTGTCAACAGGCAAGCCATTTTGTTTAGCGGATTTTTCTATGGCTTCAGGTGATGGTGCATCATAAATGCAGAATGTTTTCTTGTGATCCATTGTAACGTATGAATGAACCCAGCTTACATTATCTTCAGCATTTACGGATACAACATTTAAGCACATTTGACTTCCCTCCATATTGGTAGGTATCTCCAGACCGTCAGGAAAAGTTCTCTCCACAAGATAACGGTGCATAACAATTTTTTTACTGCTGTTATCCTGTGCGAATGAAATATTTGTCATTGAGATGACAAAAAGAAATGCAACGAAAGAAATGACTAACGCTTTCATAAAGCCTCCGAAAGTTTTTATTATTATTGAATTATTAAAGCTACATCACAATCCGAGTAAAAAATTGTTCTGTAAACTTACTGTTCAATAATAGAGTAAAATCGATAGCTTGTCGTGAACTATTGGTTCAATAAATAGTAAAATTGATTCATTCGGGTTAAGACTAAATCAATTTATGAGGTTTGATACGGACTTTTTACCAATTAGTTAGCGTATTCGGAAGGAAGGATGCCGAATTTTTTCTGAAAACATTTTGAAAAGTAAGCAGGAGTGCTGAAACCTGTTTCAAATGCTATTTCAGAAATATTGCCGCGTTTATTTTCTAATAATTTAAGTGCCTTATTCAATCTGTAATTTTTTATGAAATCGTTCGGAGAATATCCGGTAAGTGCAGTAATCTTGCGATATAGCTGTGCTTTGCTTAATCCAATTTTCTTACTAAAGTCGACCACATTAAACTCTTCGTCATTCCAGATTTTCTCGGTCATTTCCATTAGTTGATTCAAAAACTTTTCTTCTGTTGGATTTGTTATCCGAATTGATTCTTTGGCTAGGGTTTTATCTTTTCCTCCTAATTCATTCCTAAATTCATATGATAGAACTATATTATGACCAATGGCTATTTCACTTAATCTTTTCGCTAGCATAACAGTCTCGCCAAAAAAGTTATCGTCTTTTGTAACCGGATAACCTGTACTCAAACCAATCGAGGCTACAATCTTACAACCTTTAGACTTCTTGTTTATTTCACTAATTCTTTTCTGGATTTTCATCGCACAATTGAGAGATTTTGTAACTGAAGTGAAAGACGACATCATACCTTCATTATTAATCTTTATTTCCAGTCCATTAAATTCATTTAACGCAGGACGAATGACTTCATTTAAAATTTTGTCTAATCCTGGTTGAGATTTTTTCTGATCGTTTGAATTAGTAACTATTCGTTTACAATCAATATATAAAATTGCACGGAAGGCAGTTTCGTTTATGAATTTTTCAGTATGATTTACTGATGCAGGATCAGTAATTCTGCCAAGAAAATATTCAACAACTTCACTTTGAACTTCTATGATCTGGTTTGGCACAAGACCATGCGAATTCCTATGCATTTCTTCCACAGCCTTTTTATCCGGAGCTTCAATAAGACAAAAGGCATTATGCTTTTTCTCATCAAACCAATAAGTCAAAGCTGTGCATTTAAATTCGTTTTGTAATTTAAGATCTAATTGGTGAGCTTCTGCAACAGATTTGGCAGTTGCTTCTAGTCCCTCATGGCGATCCATATACAATGGCATAGGTAATTCCTTGAAATTTATTTTAAGTTATTAAAAATGCTTACTTAAAAAAATAATACTTTTAATTAAGCCCTCAAGTTAAGGGCTTAATAATTAGAAATTAATTATTTAGACTCATTGTCAAATCCAAGATCTGGTCTTTGATTACCGTATTTGTTTTCAACAGATACAATATAAGGAGACATTTTTGCCCAAAGAGTACTAGCTTCTTTTTCCATTAACGCATTATCTGCTTCCAAAGAAGTGTAATAATCTGCACCATCTTTATACGATTCTGTCAGTGCGATCATGTTGTTATCCTCACCGAGTTCAATCAACCAAATGGTGTATCCGTTTTTTATATTTTTATCCGTATACAACTGCTGCCATTCAGTCATTATATCCATTACTTCTTTTCGGTTCTCTAGTTTGTAATGAAAAAACAACCAGTGGATAAACTTTGCTTCTTCGGGTTTTAATCTGGGTTCTTTGGGCCAGTAAGAATATTTTGCCGAACGAGTAACGATAAAATCTTTGTGTGTTTCCATACTGCTCTCGTTCTCGACCATAAATTTTGCCCATTTGTCTTTTCCGATTTTATCAATTGCTGATCCAAAAATTTCAGGCATTTTGTCAATAGCTGCATAATTTTCTAATGGAAAAAGATAATAATAATGTTCATCATCCCGTTGTGATGCCCACATATATGGGAAATCAAGACCGGCACCCGTCATTAATTCAACCCACTCCTTTGAAGTTTTTTCGTACTGGTCACCCATATTTACTTTAGCAACTTCTTCTCGAACCCAATAAAGTTGATCTTTCATTTCATCCTGGGCGAGTAATAACATTGAATTTAATATTACAAGACCAGCAAGAAGTGACAAATAGAATTTATGTCTAAGCATAAAAAAGCCTCCAATTAGTTAAAATGATAGTGTAATTAGAACTCAGGTGTGAGTAGTTATTTCCCTATGAGTTCTGGGAGTTGAAACTAAATATTTATTTCATTATTGGCAAGAGTTAATTTAAATAAAAGCTCTCAATCATAGATAGTTGATAAAAGATGTGACCGGGATTATTCGCCTTAATAAAAAAATGCCCCGAATAATTTTATCAATTCAGGGCACACTTTTGAAATATTTGTGAGAACTATTTCATCAGGATCATTTTTTTAGTTTCGAGGAAATTACCCGCTTTCAATGTGTAAAAGTAAATTCCGCTGGATAATTTACTGGCATCAAAACTTACAGTATATGCTCCTGGATTTTGAGCTCCATCAACCAGAGTTGCAACTTCATTTCCCAGTACATCATAAATTTTTAATGTAATAAGTTCGGAATTAGGAATAGCATATGATATCTGAGTGCTTGGGTTAAATGGATTCGGATAATTCTGAGCAAGAGAATAACCAGTTGGTAATTCTGGGGTAGAATGATCTTCAATACCAACCAGAATGCTAGTCATAAAATTGTCAATCATATAATCATAATCTGTCGCCGAAGCTGTATTATCATACCTGTACGGACGACCTGCTATAAAAATAAACACACCTTCATTTGCTTTGTTCAATTTAAATCCACCTATATATGGGGTTGATGTATCATCATCAAAAATCGGAACTGCTTCAGAGTTTGCATCCATATATGGAAAGTTAACATATGAATGACCTGAAGCTGATGGGATGTCAACCAGGTTATTATCCAATGCAATAAGTTGTGTTACTGTTAAATCACCTGTAAACGATGTAATACCACAATAATTTTTTAAATCAGTATCAAAAAATTGACTGGCCATTCTTGTTGCCAAAACAAAGTTACCTCCCTGACCAACGTAATCGAGTACCTGTTGTGGGCTGAAGAATGCAAGATCACCCTGATAATTATTTCCTATCCAGATGACTTTTTGATAAAGTCTAAGAATTGAATTTGGAATATCCCTGTTAAATAAATCTACTTGTTGAATATTCAAATTAGCAGAATAATTAAATCCCTGATCTCCAAATAAATCCCAAACATCTACCTGGTGATTACCGAATGCGGCAGAATTATTATAAAACGCTTCCATCTCCGCAGCATAGGTAACATACTGAATTCCATTAACAACCAGAATATCTGAAGTAAAACCGAGCACCGTTATATAGTTTTCAAGCGTCCTGGTATTTGATTCAGTTCCGTCACTTACAGTGAGCGAAACTGTATAAGTCTGTTCATCACTATAAGTCCAGGTAGGCTCTGGTTCATTTGAATCGATAGTCCCATCATTATCAAAATCCCACTCCCATGAAGTTATGTTTGTGGATGACGTGGCGGTTGAGTAATCCTGAAAAGTGACACTGAATGGTGAAGCGCCCATGTTTTCCTCGACCTGAAATGCTGCATTCACTTGATCTGACATCTGCAAATCGGTCATTGTAGATTGGTAAACTTCTTTGGTATCATCATCCTGTATATATGCAACGACCCGGATGCTGTCAAAATTCACCTCTTCAATAAAATATTGCGGTGGAATAAACTGTAAACTAAGTTCTACGGAATCTCCGGGTGCGGGTACCTGTATTGACGTACCTGCTGCATTTGGAAGTAAAGCTCGGCATTCGCTAAAGAAATGTGTTTCACCATTTGTGCAGCACGGGTTTCCGGTTATCACGACAGTTTTTTCAGTTAATGCTACTCTAAGTCTAACATCACCAAACGTTGTAACATCTGTTGCGTCTCTTTTTATTTTTAATGTAACATCAATAACATCGTTCGAAAATCTTTCAGGTGTTAAAGTAATTTCAAAGGGAGAAAACCCGGCATTTCCGTTTGTAACGGCTGTAGTAAATGCTGTTTGACTTGTTGCAACATTAATTCCATTTACCTCTATCCATGGCACAGCATTAACTCCATAGTACGCAATTCGTGCATTATTATTTGCCTGGTTAAGAAGATGCATTGGATCACATTCACCGGGTGAAGGCCAGTCGCCATTATAAATAACGTGTGTCATTTCTCCTGAAGCAATAAGAGCTTGAGTTGTAGCATTATACCATGCGTTATTTAATTGTGCACATGGTCCGCAAGAACAATTAGTAAATCTTTCAACCAGGGATTTTTTGTCATACGCATTTAATTGAAAGATAAACCCGCAAACAAAAAGAAATATTAGAAATTTTTTCATATTTTTTCCCAGAATTTATTTATGATTAAAGGTTAATTAATTTGTTGAATATTGATTTCAAAGCAACCAATAATTATTAAATCTTTGCTAAACTAATTAAATTGCCATTAATCAACAATAATTTGGAGCCGGATTATTAAATAATCCCATATCTTTCGGGGAAATCATAATTAATTTTTATATGAATCAGCAAATTAACCATCCAGTCATAAGCATAAACGAAATCGTTCGTCCTACGAGAGTTGAAGTGGATTTAAATATTCTCACTTCGAATTTCGCTGCTATAAAAAGTTCACGTAAAAAAATCTAAAATAATGCCCATTCTTAAGGCAAATGCTTATGGTCACGGATTGGTTCGTGTTGCACAACTTTATGAAAAATTAAAAGCTGATTATCTCGGAGTTGCGGTTGTTGAAGAGGGAATCCTTTTGCGTGAGATGGGCATTAAAATGCCGATCCTTGTTTTGGGTGGAATTTGGGGCAACCAGATACCTTTGTTTTTAAAACACGATCTTTCGATTACTGCTTCGTCGATTGATAAACTAAAACAGATTGATGAAACTTCCGCACAGATGAAGATAAAAGCAAAAGTGCATTTGAAAATTGATACCGGAATGGAAAGACTTGGGGTTCATTATTACAACGCAGACAAATTTTTGGAAGCAGCTTATAATTGTAAAAATATTTTTGTCGAAGGAATATATTCACACTTAGCGAATTCAGAATCTGATGATCTCACTCACGCAAAACTTCAGCTTGAAAGATTTAACGAAGTTCTACAATTTTTTGAAAAACGATCTATCCAACCTCCTCTAAGACATATTGCAAACTCAGGTGCAATACTACAGTTACCCGAAGCTAATCTTGATATGGTCAGACCGGGAATAATGCTGTTCGGAGTTTATCCATCTACAAAAAGTTAAGAAAACAATTGAAGTTAAACCCGCATTAAGCTGGAAGTCGCTTGTTGTCTATTTTAAAGTTATTAAAGCAGGAAATGCAGTTGGTTATGGTTTAACTTTTAAACCAGATCACAATATTCGGGCAGTTACAATTCCTGTTGGATATGGTGATGGATATTTCAGAAGTCTTGGCAACAAAGCATTCGTGATGATTCACGGAAACAAATATCCTGTGGTTGGAAATGTTTCTATGGACCAGATTGTAGTAAATATTGAAAATGATTCAGCATACAATGGCGATGAAGTTCTTCTTTTAGGAAGAGATGGAAAAAATTCTATTACTGTTGAGGATATTGCCAACTGGGCTGGAACAATTCCGTATGAGATTTTAACAAACATTAACACTCGTGTTCCAAGGATTTATATCGAATAGTTAATCAGAATAAATCTGGATTTGTCATTCCGGTCGAGTGTAGCGAAGAACCGGAATCTGTTCATTTTATTCGGATTAGATTCCGTGTCAAGCACGGTATGACAATAGAATCAATTACCAATCACAACTGTCCACGGTCTGATCTCCCATTTTTTTGCAAGTCCGTTTTGAACATAAGGATCTTTACTAACGAAATCTTCGACAACAGACTTATCTGCAACGCGGAAAACCAACAATGCTTTATCCGGCGGATCAGCGAAAGCACCGCCGAGTAACAATTCACCCCGTTGGTTTAATCCCTTTGCTAAATTCAAATGTTCTTCGCGGAATTGAGCTCTACGTTCCATATAATCATCAACAAAATGATAGATGAGTGCATAGTAGTTCATAAAAATATTCCTTTAAACTTGAGTTGGATTATTTTCTTTGTGAAAGTTAGCGGCTGATGATTATTTAACCAAATAATACATTGAAAGATCGGGCTGGTTATTCCAATCAACCGGACCAACAGCAAATCTATATTGCAGTCGTGCCAAAACAACATTGCCCCAGGCGTTTATAAAGTAATCGTAACTTTTTTGCCACTCTTCGCTTTCACCCCATCCACTTTGAATAAAATGAACTTGTGTCTTTCCATCTTCTCTTGGAATGAAATGGACATTTACAATTGTTTTTTGATTTGCTCGAAGATTTGGAAATGCTTTGGGGAATCCCCACGTATGTGAAATCATTTTGTTTTCTTCAAATGAAATTACTCTCTCACCTTCGGCACCGCGGGAACCGGGTTCATTTTCCGGAAAGAAGTAAATTTGGTAGTCACCGAACATTTTTAATTCAACTTTTCCATCAGGTGCAAAAAATGTTTTGATGCCGTCGGTTGTAACTCCAGGCGTTGTACACTTCAGAAGGTGAGGCATCAACGGTAAATTCATACTCAATTATTTTTTCTTGAGCTTTAATGGAAATTTCCAAAAACAAAACTAAAGTTAACGACAAAAATATTTTTTTCATTATTATCCTCCGTTTGTTTATGATAATGTTTTACTTGTTTCCAGGTAAGTTTTTAGTCCACTTAAAATATAAGGCCAGCCTTGTTGAACTGAATTATAAGTTTCATTTACTTCATCAAATTGATCATGAGTTACAGTGAACTTTATATTCCCATCAACTTCTTCAATCTCGTATGTCACCCTTGAAGGTTTATCATTATTTGAATACTGTTGAAATGAATAAACTAATTTCTTTTGCGGTATTACTTCAATAACTTCTCCCGAGACCGGGATGTAAGGTTCGCCTTCTTTATTAACTCCGTGAAATTCCAGTTTTGATCCAGGTGAAAATTCAGATTTAATTCTAGTAGCGAAAAAGTATTTTTGTGTCACATCGCCATGGGTTAAAGCCTCCCACAATTTTTCTTTTGTGGTTTTGATATATATGACAAATAAATGTTTTAGTTCTGGTTGACTCATTTCGGAATCCTCCTCTAGTTTATATTTAAGTGCAGTTATATTTTGTGCCCAATACTTGCTAAACTTTGAAATCCATCTATCGTAAATGGTTTGAATCGGGATAGCGTTTAAGTAAAGTTTTCTAAATTTTCCATCTTTTTTAGAAATTATTAGATTACACGACTCTAAGATTTTTAGATGTTTCATTACAGCGTATCGAGAAAAATCAAACTCTTCTGACAGTTCATTCACAGTAATTCCCGGTTGATTTTTAGCGATATCAAGTATCCTTCGCCGATTTGGATCTGACAAAGCTCTAAATATGTCGTCTGTGCTTGATTTCATATGTGACAAAATGGTCACATATAATATATTTCAAAAAAATCATTTTGTCAAGGAAGGGAGTCTACTTTAAATTTTTATTTTACTGAACATCACTACCTTTTCACCTGATGTGATAGGACTCGAAAAATATTTTGCCAATCAACCAATGCTGTTAACATCAGTAATCTGTGCACAAATTATTATTACATCTGCTTTTGTTTGGTATTATAGCAAACGAGTTTCAGTAGGTGAGGTATTAGCGGTAAACTAAAATATTGGTTTGCCTTTAGGACCGGATGAATCGTTGTATTTGGTGAGGTGAGGCTATGAAATTAATTGAATGATGATTAATCTAATGATTATTAAAAAGGTAAATCATCATCGGATTCGCGATATCTTTTAACTAGATCTAATCTGTTCCATAGATTATTAAGAATAATATTTCTTTTATCTCTTGAACAAGATTTAAACAATGATACAAAATCTTCTAGGATGGAGATTTCTATTGTCAAGTTAGTTCTATAAGTGTATTCACCATCAACAAAGCACCTAGATATTTCAAGATTGTTATGTAAAAATTCTTCTAGCATCGAAGATTTATATAAATTCTCTAACTTTTTAATTATTTGGTCCACATCAGTTTGATACTTTGCTTTTTTTTCAATTTTTGTGAAAATGTTAATTAGACCATCTGCAAATTTTCTATATATATCCTTTTCAACATTTGTAAAATTTAGTTCATCGATTCTATTTGTCAGAATATTTCTGTGAAGCGAAATAAATGAACCAAGACGTTCAATCTCGTTATACTTAATCATTCCATTTAGTAATTCTTTATACTTGAAGTTACTAACTTCATTTTCTAATAAGATTTTTTCAAAGAGTTTTCCAATGAAGTAAATCTCAGTCCGATAGTCATATATTTGGTCATTAAATTCTCGTGGGAGAACATCACACCACCAATTAAGTGTAATACTTTTTTCATAATCCTCTCCGAAATTTATTTTTTTCCCAAATCCGAAGTCAATAATTTTTACTACACCGGACTCGGTGATTAGGATATTATAAGGTCGAATATCTCGATGGAGAATTTGGTTTTGTTCAAGATAGGTAAATCCTTCTATTGTCTGGACGAAAACATCATTAATGTTTTCAGGATGATTCTTTATATAATCTTCAATATTATCTCCAACAATATATTCCATTAATATATACCCAACTTTCTCAGATGGATATAAGTAATGATTAAAAAAACGTACTATGTTCTTATGATTTATTAGATGCAATATCTTAATCTCTTGAACGAATTTACTATACAGAGAGTCGGTATTAAATTCATCTGCGGGAGAGTATTTCTTACATACAAAAAATTCGTCTATAAGATCATCTTTTAATAAAATTGTTTTAGCACAACCACCTTGTCCGATATCTTTAATAAATCGATAATCTTTTCTACGTAAAAATTGTACTATATTTTCTTTCATATTCTATAATCTTATTAGCGTTTCGGATTACTCAACTAAATATTGTTAATCTTTATAATTTCGCAATGAAATTTAAGCTAAACCCTAACAAGCTTCAATTCTACTTTTATTTTCCATTGTTTTCTCATCAAATAAGTGGGATATTTACCCCTCATTTTTTATGAAATATTAGTAGAGAACAATTGAAACAGATTAGAAACATAGCCATAATTGCTCACGTTGACCACGGCAAAACAACTTTAGTTGACCAGCTTCTTAAGCAGAGACAAATTTTCAGACAGAACCAGGTTGTGCAGGAAAGATTTCTCGATTCAAACGACCTTGAACGTGAAAGAGGAATTACTATTCTTGCAAAGAATATCAGCATTCCATACAACGATGTAAAAATAAATTTAATTGACACACCGGGACACGCAGACTTCGGCGGCGAAGTTGAACGAGTTCTTAAAATGGCAGATGGAGTTCTGCTTTTAGTCGATGCCTTTGAAGGACCGATGCCGCAGACAAGATTTGTTCTTGAAAAAGCTCTTCATCTTCATTTAAAACCAATTGTTGTTATAAATAAAATCGACAGACCGGATAACCGACCTGCAGAAGTGCTGAATGAAATTTATGATCTTTTCATTGATCTTGGTGCAAACGATGCACAGCTTGAGTTCCCTGTAATTTATGCAAGCGGAAGAAACGGCTGGGCTGTGAAAAATCTGAAAGATGAAAGAACTAATCTTGTCCCTTTACTTGAAGCTATAGTTAAAAAAATTCCTCAGCCAATAATTGAAGAAGGATCGTTGCAGATGCAGGTTACTTCTCTGGATTATAACGATTATGTAGGGCGAATCGGTATCGGCAGAGTTTTCCGTGGTATTCTGAAAAAGAATGATTCACTTTGCATCATCAAACGAAATGGAGATGTTCATCAAATAAGCATCAGTAAACTTTTTGTGTTTGAAGGAATCGAACGAGCAGAAGTCGATGAAGTTGTTGCAGGTGATATTTGTGCTCTCGTTGGAGTTGAAGATATTGATATTGGCGATACTATTGCTGATGTTGAAAATCCTGAACCGCTCTCCCTAATTGACATTGATGAACCGACCATAAGTATGAACTTTACTGTAAATACTTCTCCATTTTACGGAAAAGAAGGGAAGTATGTAACTTCACGACATCTTCGTGACAGACTTTACAAGGAGCTTGAGAAAAATGTTGCGATGCGTTTGGAGGAAACCGGCTCGCCTGATACTCATAAAGTTTCCGGAAGAGGTTTGCTTCATCTTTCAATTCTTATTGAAAATATGAGAAGAGAAGGATATGAGTTTGCTGTTGGTCCGCCAAAAGTTATTTACAAAGAAATTGACGGAAAGAAAGCAGAGCCGATTGAAATACTTGTTGTAGATGTTCCCAATGATTTTACCGGAAAAGTAATTGAACTTGTTGGACAGAGGAGAGGAATGATGACAAAGATGGAACAGAAGGGAAGTCTTTCCACACTTGAGTTTCATATTCCTGCTCGTGGACTTATGGGACTGCGAACACGAATATTAAATGTTACTTCCGGTGAGGGAATAATGCATCATCGTTTTTACCAGTATGAATTTTTTAAAGGATCAATTACACAAAGACAAAATGGTGTGTTAATTTCTATGCACGAAGGACAATCAACAGCTTATGCAATTGATTCGTTGCAGGATCGAGGTAAGTTTTTTATTGATCCTGGCACGATTGTATACAGAGGACAGATTGTTGGTGAGTACAATAAAGAAAATGACATTGAAGTTCACGTGCAGAGAGGAAAGAAATTATCAAATATGAGAGCGTCGGGTGCAGATAAAGCAGCTAAGATCGCTCCGGCTGTCAAATTAACCTTGGAAGAATCACTGGAGTATATCAGGGATGATGAACTTGTGGAGGTCACACCAAAATCAATCAGGATGAGAAAGTTATATTTAGATCCAACTGAACGCCGGCGTTCCAATTCGGATAAAAATTAGTTTATTCGTGGCTAATATTTCTCGCCACGATTTCACGAATTTATCTCAATTTATTGTTCCATATCAGATGAACCGGGCATCTGAAACATTGAATCAGGAATTTCAACATTAAAAGTAATTTCGGATACCACCATCCTCGTTTCTAACTTTCCGTTTACATTCATCTCAATCTTATATGGCATTAGTATATTATTGACATATTTATAGTCCTTGTAATAAACTTCGTAGTCTTCTTGTGCATCATCTACCATTATATGTGATGTAGCTTTTAAAATAACGTTTGCCTCCACATCAATATAAGCTGTTATAATATCATCGTTCGGAGTTGTAAGCTGAAGGACATATGCTTCGATGAAATCAACAGATTCCTTATCAATAAATTCTACTGTATAACCTTTTTTTTCGTAATCATAAAACATTCCATCATAATCAGCTTGAAGTTTGGATCTTTCAATATCATCTATTTCCATAGGCTGAGCATACGAAGATCCAGTGAGTGGATTAATTACCCAGCCAGAATCGCCATTAAATACGGTAACTACTTCCATATTTGGAAACTTAGCTTCCAGTCTGTAATTCATTGGTCTTTTATTGTAGGAAGTATAAGTGATTTCTGTACTTCCCTGAAACATTACTCCTTTAGTCACATAAGTATTTGTTTTGAGCAACTTATCCTGTCCGATAGTTCCAAAATACAGTGTGAGTATATCATTGACAATGTCTTCATTAGTTTCATCCTCCAACTGTGCAAATGTCAATGGAAAAGAAAATAATATCAGAGAAAGAAGAAAAATTATTTTTCTCATTGTAACTCTTTAAAATGTTAAAACTTATAAAAATAAAAATAACTTTTATTTATTCTTATTCCATTCAGGAAATCTTCCCGGAGTATAAGGAGCGCCGTATTGTTCAAGTGTATCTTCAACCTGTTTAACATTTGTATCAATTGATTTTAATGAAGCGGACACTTCATCAAACTTTCCAGCTGCGATATCGTATGATTCGATAAAAGTATTTGTTGGTGCAGCAGTTGTGCTCCAGAGAGCAGCCGTTATTAATTCAACACGTTGTTTTACAGATGTTGGTGATGCACCTTCATATCGTGCTCTGAGAGGATCACCATTCAGTTCACGATTCAACTCGCTTAAGTCTGTTTCGATATTTATGATTTTTGTGTAAGTATCTTCCGGAACAGTTGCTGTTTCAACAGCAGCTTTTTTCAGATACGCAATTTTATCAACAAGTTCTTTGCGATATGCATCCAACCCATCAATTGCTCTGGTTAACTCGGCAACTTTTTTATTGAATGCATCCAGTGCTTGTTTGTCCTGTGCGGGAATTGAAGTATTATTTAAAGGAATACAATTGAACTCTTTTGCCGGAACTAATTCTGTAAATGCTCCATCTTGAAATTTTGAAAGCGAAACAAAATATTTTCCCGGAACAACCATATAACCCTTATCTGCTTCTATCCAGGGAACTGAGTCGTCAAATGGCTCGAGGGAAATTGGGGTAACAGGTGTATATCTGAAATCCCAAACAATCCTGTTCACACCTTTACTTGCATCTGCTTTCATTTTGCGAACAACATTTCCTTGTTCATCCGTAATCGTAAACATCAAATAAGCTTCTGGTTCTTCTTGTTCACTCATTAAAGTATTGTAAGAAGGATATTTTATATCTTCACCCTTTTTCTGTTTAGCTTTTTCTTCATCTCTTCTTTTATCTTTCAGAGATTTGAATTCATCCTTAAGATAATAAGTAAATACAGCACCTACTTCCGGATTTGGCGCAGAGTAAAAACTAGCTCCCATGAATGCAACACCTCTGAATCCAAAAGGATTTGATTGAATGAACATCAAGGCATCTTTTACAGGGAAAATTTCAGCATCTTTCTTAAGAGTTTCGTCAGACATATGTCGTAATGGAGTATAATCGTCCAAAATATAAACACCTCGTCCAAATGTTGAAACAACAAGATCATTTTCTCTTTTTTGAATCTGCAAATCCATTACCATTGCCGGCGGCATTCCGTTACTCAATTTTATCCATTCTTTTCCACCATTGTTCGAAAAAGATACTCCCCAATAAGTGCCGACAAACAATAAGTTTTTATCAACATTATCTTCCGCTATGCTGTATGTGCTTCCAAGTTCTGGTAAATTACTATTGAGTGAAAACCAATTATTTCCTCCATCAGTTGTTTTATATAAATAAGGTCTGTAGTCTCCACCGAAATAATTGTTGCATGCAGCGTATGCAACTTTGGTATCAAAATTTGAGGCTGTTATCTCACTAATGCGTGCGTATTCTGGTAATCCGGGTATTGATGATTTAGTCCAGTTGGTACCACCATTAGTAGTAAAATGAATTAATCCATCTCCTGATCCGACAAATAAAATATTTTCATCAATTGGAGATTCTGCAATAGTAACAATTTGTGCCATTGAACTTTTCCTGGCAAGTTGATCTATGCTCCAGCTTTGTCCCATCAGATTCTGCATTTCTTGTGGAACGCCTCGCGTGAGATCAGGACTAATTTCTTTCCAAGTACTTCCCTGGTCATCACTTCGTAATAATTTGTTCCCTCCGAAGTATAATCTTTTATTATCGTGACTGGAAATCAGAAATCCTGCATCCCAATCAAATCTGTAAGCACTATCAGCAAAATCCTGTGGTTGAATAAATAAATTTTCTCCGCTCTTTTTGTCAAAACGAACGAGTCCGCCGAATTGTGATTCAGCATAAATAATATTTGGATTTTTCCAGTCGACTTGCGTTTGAAATCCATCGCCCGAATTTGTAAACAGCCAATCCTGATTCAAAATTCCCGCTGAGCTTATTGTTCGTGAAGGACCACCCAAACTGTTATTATCCTGTGTCCCTATGTAAACATTATAAAATGGCTCGGCATTATCCGTGGTTAGTTTGTAGATTTCTGCAATTGGTATGTTCGATTTGAAATCCCAATTCTTACCCTGATCATAAGTTTCATAAACCCCACCATCACATCCAACAATCATATGTAAATTATTATTGGGTTCAATCCAAACGGCATGATTATCAACATGCTTTTTATCTTCCCCCAAATTTTTCCAGGTTTTTCCACCATCACTAGTAACCTTCAAAAAGGTATCGCAACTGTAGACTCTTTCCAATTCAACTGGATCGCAAAATAATTCGTGATAGTAAAATCCTGCCGAAGCATTGTAGTTGCTTTCTTTTGTCCAGCTTGCGCCACGATCAGTACCTTTATATGTTCCTTTGTTTTTATCTGTGGCTTCAACAATGGCAAAAAGATAATCAGGATTAATTGGAGAAATAGCCATTCCAATTCTTCCGACATCTTCTGAAGGTAAACCGCTTTTTAGTTTCTCCCATGTCATTCCATAATCTATACTTTTATAAATTCCACTTTCAGGTCCGCCATAAACTCCTGTGTACAAATTTCTCATTCGCTGATGAGCGACTGCGTATAAAATATTTGAGTAGCGTGGGTCCATATGCACCTGGTAACATCCGGTGTACTGGCTGATTTTAAAACGTTTGTCCAGTTTTTTCCGCCGTCAACGGTTTTGTAAATTCCTCTATGACCGCCTGCATTTCTAGATGAACCATATGCTGCAACATACACTGTTTGAGAATTGTTTGGATCGATTGCAATCCCACCAATCTGGTCAGAACTATCGAGCCCCATATTGTTCCAGCTTTTTCCGCCATCTTCACTTTTATAAATTCCATCTCCATAGATTACATTATTCTGGTTATTATTTTCACCTGTTCCTACCCAAACTACATTAGGATTTGTGGGATCTATTGTTACACATCCAATTGCATAAGATTTATTTGCGTCAAAAACAGGGGAGAATGTAATTCCGCTGTTTGTAGTTTTCCAGAGCGAACCATGCCCAGATGCCACGAAGTATTCACTATGGTCGAATGGATTAACTGCAATATCCACAACTCTTCCGCCAGTGATTGCAGGACCAATACTTCTAAATGAAAGTCCGGCAAGAGAAATATTTTTAAGTGAATCAGGTTCAGATTTTTCCTGACCGATTGAAATAGTTGAGACTAATAGAATGATAAACCAAATGGAAATAAATTTTTGCATAATGATCACCTGAAAATGGTTAAAGAATGAATTGACCGGAGAAAAAATATTTTACCGGTTATTACTATATGAATGTTTAGTTGAATGGTAGTATGAAAATTGTTTTAAAAACCATAATAAAATAAGTTATTGCACTATTTAATTCCAAAGGATTTGGATGAATGGTTAAAGATTTTATCTAACCCCAATCAGCATCATAAACTGATATGGTTCGAGAGTAAGAGTTTGTGTCGCTGTGATTGTTTTTCCAGCAACAACATCAGTAACTGTTTTACTTAAACCTAAAAGTCTAAGTCGGTTTCCGGCAATATTTTGTTCTTCATCGCTAAAGTTTGCAAGCACAAATACACTGCTATTCTCATAATGTCTGAAGTAAGTCAGCAAGTGGTCGTTTCCGGTATCAACAAACTCTGTGTCTGAACCGGAAAGTGCCTGAGTTTTTTCACGCAGCTGAAGAAGTCTCAACAATGAGTTAAACAAACTTCCGGTTACTGATTCAGCATCTGATCTTTCTTCAAGTTTTTCCCAATCAAACTTTGGACGGTGTATCCATCTCGTATCACCGATTTTCTCCGGAGAGTTTTCATAATCGTAATCGTTCAGCATACCGATTCCATCTCCAATATAAATTAATGGAATTCCACCCATTGTTAAAATGACACCGTGTAAGAGGAGTATTCTTCTTATTGCAAGCTCAATTTTTTTAGTATCATTTTCTTTAAAAGCTTGTTCTAATCCAGCAAGCGATGCGGTAGTTCCTGAAACTCTGCCTTGTTTTGTAAGTGGGTCTTCCTGGAATGGCAAACCATTTGCAAAAGTACCGGGATATCTCCCCGTGTAAAATTCTGAAAGAAATCTTCTGTGTTCTTCCGGATTAATTTTCAAATCTTCTGCATCATCATTAGAGAAGGACCAGCCAATGTCATCGTGACTTCTTATATAATTTACCCACATACAGTTTTTTGGGATCGTAAATCTTTTTTCAAGTGCATTACGGAGCAGTGTAATTTTTTTTGTTGCAAGTGATTCCCAAAGTAAAGCCATCATTTGCGGGTTGTAAGATATCTGGCATTCATCTTCGCTTATATATTTATTTACTTCATCGGGATGAACAATTGCTTCCGACTTAAAGAGAAATGATGGTGCTACAATTTTCATAATTGCGTTAAATGCCTGGATTATTATGTGTGATTCAGGAAGGTTTTCACAATTGGTCCCTAATTTTTTCCAGATAAAAGCAACCGCATCAAGTCTTAAAATTTCAACACCCTGGTTTGCAAGAAACAGCATCTCGTCAGCCATTTTATTGAACACAACAGGATTTTCATAATTCAAATCCCATTGGTAATTATGAAAAGTCGTCCACACCCATTTTTTAATTCTGCTTCTGTAAGTAAAGCAGCCGGGATGATCATCCTGAAAAACCGGAGTAACGGTTTTTTCATATTCATCTGGAATTTTTCTATCAGGAAACATTCGGTAATAGTTCTGGTATTCTTCTTCTCCAGCATTAGCCCTCCTTGCCCATTCGTGATCATCTGCGGTATGATTGAAAATAAAATCCAGTACAAGACTTATCCCATGGTTTCTCATTTCACTGGCAAGGTCTTTAAAATCTTCCATAGTTCCGAGTTCAGGATTGACTTCACGATAACTACTCACCGCATATCCACCATCATTGTCACCTTCGGGTGATTTGAAGATTGGCATTAGATGAAGGTATGTTGCTCCAAGTTCTTTCAGATACGGAATTTTCTTCTTCAAACCTTTTAGATCATCGGCATAAAGATCAACATAGCAAACTGCACCAAGCATTCTGTTCGATTGATACCATGTCGGATCATTTTCACGAATCGCATCGAGTGCTTTTAATTCAGGTGGGCGATTAATCCATGCTTTAGTGGCAGTGTTAAGAATCTCGGCAAGATGGTAGAAGAAATCATATTCCTTTCCGTAAAGCTGGTGAAGTAATCCGAATAGACGGGGAAAATGACGATTAAGTCTTTCAAGATATCCCTGCCATTCACCTTCATCGACTTTATTCTTATATCTTTCTGTTAAAAGAGGAAGAAGTCTTACAAGTGATGAATTCGCCTGTTTAGATTTCCAGTTACTATCCTGCATGACTTATTAATTATTAAATAATAGTAATTTAAATGTGAAGATAATAATATAGCTTTAAAGCTTAAAGACACAAAAAGAATCAGGTGAAAAAGATTAAAGTTGAATCCCGAAACCAATCTTACCTATGGTTTGTTTCCACAATTCACCAGAAAATAGATGACTATCTGCAAGGGCTAAATCTATATTGAAAATATTAAGTTGAAAGGATGCACCAGTTGTTAAGTATATCGCATAAAGATCATCGTTGATGTTAAAGAAATCATCTATATATTGTTTACTTGTGTAATAAACACCTAATGAGGCTTCAAGAGATGGATTAAATGAATATGCAGCACTGGTGGAAATTTCAATTTGGTTTCTAATGTTTTCTGAAGCACTGGTCCAAAAAATCGTATTGATTCTTCCGAGCAAATTCAATTGCTTAACTGGTTTAAAATTGATATCAAAACTAAATTCACTTGGTACTGTTAGGGATAAATAAAAATCCGGAGTAGCAATTTGATAAAAGGTCGAATCACCAGGAATTAAAGTTCTGGTGTTTTCATATTCTAATTTATCACTGACTTCAGTACTAAAAGTATAAGAAGACCCTATACCCAGATATTGTTCCTCATTAAAGTTAATTTCATAGTATACACCTAACTCAAAATTACTTCCGAATGCATTAGCTTTAGCTGAAATTTCTGCTATACTTTCATAACTATATAATCTGTTCAGAATGTAATTAAATCCAAAGGCAAGACTCGAACTTTCACTTAATATTCCTTCAAATAAATATGCAGTTGAAATAATATAGTTTTGAAGTGTATTTTCAAATACTGGTGTATAAAATTCTCCGGTTCCATCTGGATTAGAGACTGTTGTTACTTCTATTGGACCAAAATCCAATGACCCATTGTACTTTTGATTGAATCCAATTCCAAAACTAAAATTTTCATAATGAATAACACCACCCAAAGATTGTGGAATATAGTTTTGGACTCTACTGGTACCGATACCTGCAACCCACGCAGTATCAATAATTGTTTGGAACTGATAAGAAAAACCAAGTGATAGATTTTTAAGTTTATAAATTGAAGCCGGATTCATCGAGCTGATGTTAGAAACATCATTATAAATTGCCGATGTTCCCATAGAGTTTAACAAACCAATGCTATAGCCCTGCGGAAGTACATTAAGTAAACTTTCCCTTGTGTAACTCCGATTATTTCCGCTCTGCGAGTAAATATTAAAGGTGAGAAAAAATATCAATAAAAATAAACGTATTTCATTTTGTCCCCAATAAATTCTACAAAATAAAAAGGTTCAGAGAAACTGAACCTTTTTATTGAAATCTATTTAATAATTTTCTTTTCTTTCAACACGGACTCAATTGTATTCTGCCCAATTTCCTGCAGATCATATTTAACACGTGTAAAAGGTTTTGTAATATTTATATATCTGCTTAAATCAATAGGGGTTCCAATTACGACTGAATCGCAATCAGTTTTGTTGATTGTATTCTCCAGATCTTTCATTTGTGCTTTACCGTAACCCATCGCGGGCAGGAGAATACCAATGTTTGGATATTTTTTAAATGTATCTGAAATTGTTTTTACTGTGTATGGTCTTGGATCAACAATTTCTTTTGCCCCAAGTTTTTGTGCAGCGATTGTACCGGCACCGTATTGCATCTCACCGTGAGTTAATGTAGGACCATCTTCAACAACCAAAACTCTTTTACCTTTGATGACTGATGGTTTATCAACTGTAATTGGTGAAGCTGCTTCAATAATGGTTGCATTTGGGTTTAACATTTTAGTGTTTGCGATTACTTCCAGAATATCATCGTTATCTGCTGAATCAATCTTGTTGATTATCGCAGCATCAGCCATTCTAAGCGAGGTGTTACCTGGATAGTAATAAAGCTCGTGTCCCGGTCTGTGCGGGTCAACTACAGTGAAAGTTACATCGGCTTTGTAGAAAGAGAAATCATTATTTCCGCCATCCCATAAAATTACATCTGCTTCTTTTTCAGCTTCGCGAAGAATAGCTTCATAATCAACTCCTGCATAAATTACTCCGCCACGCGCTATGTGTGGTTCGTATTCTTCAATTTCCTCAATGGTACATTTGTGTTTTTTAAGGTCGGCATAAGTAGCAAATCTCTGGACTTTTTGTTTAACCAGATCACCATAAGGCATAGGGTGACGTATAGCCACAACTTTTTTTCCTGCTGCTGTCAATACCTCAACAATTTTTCTTGAAGTCTGAGATTTTCCTGCACCGGTTCTCACCGCTAGGACTGCAACAACTGGTTTTTTACTTTTTACTTGTGTCTCTTCTGCACCAAGAAGTCTGAATGAAACTCCGGCAGCATTCACGATTGATGCTTTTGCCATAACATAATCAAATGGAACATCAGAATATGAAAAAATAACTTCATCAACTTTTAACTCTTTAATTAATTTTTCAAGATATTTCTCTTCGTAAATTTTTATTCCTTTTGGATATAATTTTCCAGCGAGTTGTTTTGGATAAGTCCTTCCATCAATATTAGGAATTTGAGTTGCAGTAAAAGCGACGACATTGTATGATCTGTTATTTCTGAAAAACACATTGAAGTTATGAAAGTCGCGACCAGCCGCACCCATTATCAGAACATTCGTACGAGCCATAAAAAAATTCTCCTTTGTTTTTTTGTTGGATTAAATTCTATAAAATCATTGACAAATTTAAGGCTTTTTGATGAGAAAACCCGCTTTTTGAGTATTCTTAAATGATTTCGATTTCATAAAAGCAGCGTTTAAATTCAATAGCGGCCATATTTCATTGTTTATTATTTTATTAATTATTGAAGGCATTCCTGTACTCATAAAACTTAAATTCAATATCTTTGTATTATGATTTTGCAATAAACGATGAAAGTCTATTAATAATGAAAAAGTTAATCTTAATTCTATTTCTAAGTTCACTTCTTACCGCATCAGCATTCAGTCAGGACTTTACAACATTCAATAAATATTTTATTGATGAAACGATGAGAATAGATTATTACCATATTGGTAATTCAGAAGAGGAGTCTATTACACTGGATCAAATTTATAAGTATGGTATCTGGGCAGGAAGTAGAGTGCATCTGATTGATGAAATGAATCTTGGAAGATATCTGGTAAAAATATATGACGCAGCGTCGGGGGAAGTGATTTATTCAAGAGGATTTGATAGCTATTTCGGTGAGTATAAAACCAGCAGCGAAGGATTGGCTGGAGTTTCAAAAACATTTTCTGAATCTGCCATAATTCCTTACCCTAAGAATAAAATTATTTTTGCAATGGAACGAAGAGATGAAAAACAGAATTTGTTTGAATTTTATAGAACGGAAATTGATCCCAAAAATGTTATGATCATAAGAGATGAAGTAAAGGATAATACCGTTAGGGTTTATGATGCTGAATCAAATGGTGATCCTCACAACAGGGCAGATATAGTAATTTTAGGTGAAGGTTATACTATAGATGAAAAAGGTAAGTTTGAAAATGATTTAAAATATTTTACCAATGTTTTCTTCAGCCAGGAACCTTATAAATCAAATTCGGATAAGTTTAACATTCATGGAGTTTATAAACCTTCTGTAGATAGTGGGATAGATGAACCACGAGCCGAATTGTTTAAGAATACTGTCTTAAGCTGTACTTTTAATTCCATGGGTTCAGAAAGATATGTTTTAACTGAGGATAATAAAGCTATCAGAGACTTAGCTGCTTTTGTACCTTATGATGCAATTTATATAATGATTAACCATGCCCGTTATGGTGGCGGAGGTATTTACAATTTCTTTTGCACATTTACTACTGATAATCAATTCAGAGATTATCTATTTCTTCATGAATTCGGCCATTCATTCTCAGGGTTAGCTGATGAATATTATACTTCCGATGTTCAATACAATGATTTTTATCCTATGGAAATAGAACCACTTGAACCAAATGTAACTGCTTTACTTAATGCACCCAATGTTAAATGGCAGGAATTTGTTACCCCAGGAACTGAAATACCAACGTCTTGGGAAAAAGCTGCATATGATTCAATGGATTATAAGTGGCAAGCTGAAAGACGTGAATTGAATAATAAAATAGCTGAGTTAAAAAGAAACAAAGCTGATGCTGGAGTAATACAAGCGGCTGAAAATGAATATGCAACAAAAGATAAAGCGCATTCAGAAGTTGTGGACAATTATTTAAAAGAAAAATAAAAATTATGGTAAGGTTGGTGCATTTGAAGGTGCAGGTTATGTAGCAACCGGTATGTACAGACCAATGCTTGATTGTATTATGTTCTCTAAAGGCAACAAACCATTCTGTACTGTCTGCGAAGCGCACATAATAAAAGTGATTGAACAATACGGAGAATGATTTCGAAAAGGCATAATTTATAATTTTCAATATAATCTGAGGATTGAATAACTTACGAAGTGTGGATAAAAATTTTTTAACAAACCTTTCAACTAAAATTTCCTTCCGAACAGCCGCTTACTTTGAGCGGCTGAAACTAACCGAACACACTTTTATGATAATTGTTGCAATTATCATTGGTTTACTAGCCGGTTTTGCAGCAATAGGAATAAGATTTCTCATCAAAGAAATATCTCTTATCTCATTTCAAGGTGCAGGAAATTTTCTTGAAAACGTATTAAGCACTTCATGGTATTGGATTTTAATAATTCCTGCAATTGGCGGATTGATTGTTGGACCAATCATCTATTTCCTTGCTCCTGAAGCAAAAGGTCACGGTGTTCCTGAAGTCATGCAGGCAATATTATTAAAAGGTGGAAACATCAGACCGAGAGTTGCTTTCATTAAAGCTATTGCATCTTCAATTTCAATTGGGACTGGTGGTTCAGTTGGTAGAGAGGGACCAATTATTCAAATAGGATCAAGTCTTGGTTCAATGATTGGACAATTTTTACGTGTTCCAAGTAAACGACTAAAAACTTTAGTTGGTTGCGGCGCAGCAGCAGGAATAGCTGCAGCTTTTAATGCTCCTATTGCTGGTGCACTTTTCGCGGTTGAAATTATCTTAATGGATTTTGCAATTGCACAATTTTCTCCGATCGTTATTTCTTCTGTTATTGCTACCGTAGTATCACATACGTTTGAAGGAAAATTTGCTGCGTTTGCAGTTCCTAAATATCAACTGGTTTCTCCACAGGAAATAGGATTCTATTTTGTTCTCGGTGCATTGGCAGGTCTAGTTTCATATCTTTTCATCAAACTTCTCTACTGGTGCGAAGACCTCTTCGATAATAAAATGAAATTACCCGAATATATTAATCCTGCCATTGGTGGATTGCTCATTGGTGCAATTGCTCTTGCATTCCCACAAGTAATGGGTGTTGGTTACGATTCAATAAACCTTGCTCTTTATGGAAATATGGTTTGGTATGTTGCTTTCGCTTTAATCTTTATAAAAATTATTGCTACTTCAATAACATTAGGTTCTGGTGGTTCGGGAGGTATCTTTGCTCCATCACTTTTTATGGGTGCAATGCTCGGATTCTTTTTCGGTTATGTTGTTCATTCTTTATTTCCTGAAGTTACTGCAACTCCAGGTGCTTATGCACTTGTTGCGATGGGTGGACTAGTAGCCGGAACGACTCGTGCACCAATTACTGCAATTATTATTGTCTTCGAGCTTACAAACGATTACAGCATTATACTTCCATTAACGGTAACATGTATTATAAGTGTTATTTTGTCTGCAAAGCTGACTCGTGAATCTATTTACACTTTGAAACTGCTTCTACGGAACATTGGCATCAAAGAGGGAATGGAAGTTAATGTAATGGAATCACTGTTTGTAAAAGATATCTTAAGGACGGATGTGGAATCAATTTCAGAATCGGAAAATTTTAACCAGGTAGTGAACAAAGTATTGAAAGGAAGATCATCTGAATATCCGGTTGTAGATAAGAAAAATAACGTAAAGGGTATAATTTCTATCTATGATGTTAAAGAACACTTCTTCGAAAAAGAAGAACTTAAAGATTTATTAATTGCAGCTGATATCGCGAATACAAAATTTGAAACAATTCCATTGGAATCTAACTGTCAGATAGCACTTGATAAAATGAGTCGCAATGATCTTGATGGACTACCTGTTATCCTTTCAGATGAAGGAAACCGACTTGTTGGGTATATCTGGCGAAAAGATATTCAGGATTCGTATCAGAAAGAAATAGACCGAATGGAGATTGCATCAAACATAGCCAGTAGCATTGTGATGAAAGAAGATGAAAAAGAAGTTCATTTTATGGAAGGGTATTCCATTATTGAAATTTCTCCTCCGAAGTCTTTTATTGGTAAATCAATTCGTGAGCTTGATATACGAAAAAAATATGGTGTGGATGTACTCTCAATTAAAATCGGTTCGAGAAGTGATGCTAAAATTAAAGCCATACCAAACCCAAACCATATTTTTAAGGAAGATCAGACGGTAATACTTGCCGGGGAAATTAAGAATATTAATTTGCTGAAAAATTTATAATAAATTAATAGTTTCATGAAAACAAAACTTGACATAGCAAAAAACTGGCTGCCTCGATACACCGGAACAAAGATAAGTGAATTCGGTGATTATATGCTTCTTACCAACTTTCAAGATTATGTTGAGAAATTTGCGGCTAAATTTAATTCTGAAATAAAAGGTCTTGATAAGCCAATGCAGACTTCAACTAATTCGGATGGCTTATCAATAATTAATTTTGGAATTGGGTCGGCAAACGCTGCAACAATTATGGATCTACTCTCAGCACGTAAACCAAAAGGAGTACCTGTTCCTTGGTAAATGTGGAGGACTGAAAAAATCGGCTGAGCTTGGTCATTTTATTCTACCGACTGCCGCGATAAGAGGTGAGGGAACAAGCAATGATTACAAACCTCCAGAAGTTCCTGCACTTCCATCATTTAAGCTGCACAAATTTGTTTCGGACAAAATTGTCCAGCGAGGATTTGAATACAGAACCGGTGTGGTTTACACAACTAACCGGCGTGTTTGGGAATGGGACGATGAATTCAAAAATTATTTGAGGAAGCTTTCCACAATTGCCATCGATATGGAAACAGCTACTCTATTTATTGTAGGACTGGTAAACGAAATTCCTCGAGGAGCATTACTTTTAGTTTCAGATATTCCAATGCTTCCCGAAGGAATAAAAACAGAAGAGTCTGATAAAAAAGTAACAAAGAAATTTTCAGAAGTTCATCTGGAAATTGGTATTGAAGCAATGACTGAGCTAGGTGAGAAGGGTGAACAGATCAAGCATTTTACGTTTTAGCCAAAATAAAAGTCAGTCTTTGACAGGAACAGACTGACTTTTATTCTAAAATTTTAATTCTAATTATTCTTCTGTTTCTTCTTCCTCTGTCTTGATGATTATTTTTTTCATTTTCTTCCCATCTTTGTCCGAATCAATCTCGATGTCAAAATCATCATTTTCTGATTTCATTTTATCTAAATATTCTTCTGCTTCCTCTCCAGTATAAACTTTTGTTGTTTCTTTACCATTCTCTTTAGTCGTAACGGTGACAGTCTTTTCACCATTTTCTACCTCAACTTTTACCTTTTTATTAATTCCTTCTGTATTCCAATCAAAATCATCACCTGATTTTACAACGAATACGTCGTCATCGTCATCTCCATCCAATATTATTACCTTCTCCTTCTTCGAATCGTCTGAGGAATGCCAGGCAAAACTGTGACTATCACTGCCTTTCATTTTCTTAAATAATTTTTCAGCATCTGTGCCTTCAAATGTATATTCTTTCCCATCTGCTGTGATGGTGATTTTGTCAACGTTTCCATCAATTTTACTTAACTGCTCCTGCACATCGCTTTGACCAAATGTTGATTTGCTTATGATTAGTAGTAAAAAGAATGAAGAGAAAATTAATGTAGTTATAGTTTTCATGCGATCCTCCTGTATTGGATTAGAAAAAAGTATTTATTCAACATATAAAGACGTATTGCTAATTTAATTGGTTCCCTCAAAAGTCGGTTTATCCGAAATTTTGAGTATCCAGTTCAGCTTTGGTTAAAACCACATTTTCCAACTGGTGAAACTTATTCACAGCTTTGTTTATTTTCTCAATTCAGAATTTACAGAAATGGAGAACTCAATGTTCAGAATAATTACACTTCTATTTGCCATATCCCTGGTTTTTATTAGTTGTTCAAGCAAACCGGATTTCTCAGGAAAATTTGGTTATTCTCCAACATCTCCGTCGCCCGGCGATGAAGTAACGATCTTTTATAATCCTGACAGCACTAATTTAGCCGGCAATCGACGAGCCCGCGACCCGGAATCCACCACTCCCGAGGTGTCTTCGCGTCCATTGAGCAAAAAGTATGCTCCGTCGGATGAGCCTGGTATCGGGAATCGGAAAACACGGCTGACGCCCAAACAACACTGTGTCACCATTAAATACGCGGCGAACGACAACGAGACGGATGTGAACTTACTCCTAATGACGTTATCGTCTGCAGACAAGATTTCCGAATTGGATCCCTGTCAGATCGGATTTTATCCGCCCGCTCTAAAATGAAAATTCTCTACCACCATCGAACCCGCGGAGACGGTGCTGAGGGTGTGCACATCAATGAGATGATCGGCGCGTTTCGCGAACTTGGCCACGACGTGTCGATCGCCGCACCGCGCGGGGCCACCAAAGCATCGGGACTCGCTGCCTCGCAGCCAAGTCGGCCACCGGGCCGCGTCAAAGTGTTTCTGAAACAAACTGCAGAAATTCTTTACAATGTCGTGGACTACTTCCGCGTCCGTTCCGCCATGAAGAAACACCGACCCGATTTTATTTACGAGCGATATTCTTCCTACGACTTCGCTGGCGTGATGGCAGCGAAGCATGCGAAAATCCCGATCATTGTGGAAGTCAATGTGACCTACGCAGGTCGATTCGGAGCTCGGTTTCCCATTGTCTATCGTGGGCTGCTCAAGCGAGCGGAGTCCTACGTGCTACGCCATGCCGATGGCATCGTAACGGTTTCCGAGGCCCTGAAAGAATGCGTGCTCGACGTGCGTGAGGATGAAGCGACGACGATCGTCACACCTAACGCGGTCAACCTCGCCCAGATCGAGAAAATCGATCATCGTGGACTTCGTTCCCAGACACGCGATCGGCTCGGTCTGGACGAGAAGACCGTTATCGGCTTTGTCGGATCGCTACGAAAATGGCACGGCATTGACTTCTTCGCAGACGCGATGGCGTCGATTATCGAGCAAGACTCAGACGTCTATTTTCTGATCGTGGGCTCTGGCGAATACGAGGCCACGCTGAAAGAAAAAATGAAAGATTCGAAACTGGAGGAACATGTCAATTTGGTCGGCCCCGTTCCGCATGATCAAGTCTATTCATACATTGCCGCCATGGACATTGGCGTGATGCCGGACTCAACGAATTTGGCTCGCCTATGAAAATACTGGAGTACATGGCGATGGAGTGTGTCGCTGTCGGGCCGGATCTCGGCCCGATTCGAGAAATCATTCGCGATGGCGAGACGGGCTGCATTTTTAAGCAGCAAGATAGCGGCGAAGTTTGTATCGAATCTTGTTCGTCTTTGCAATGATCCTCTACAACGTAAAGACGTCGGATATCAAGGCCGCCAGTATGTGCTCCAAGAGCGAATATGGACTCGCAACGCAGCCGATGTGCTGAACTTGTTCGGTGAGATCAGCGACTCGCAGGGATTGGCATCATTGTGAGTAATCAATTCTGGAAAGCGATCTACCACGCCGGAATCCGAAAGCGAAACCGCAAGATTCTTGAGAAGTTAAAGTTCCTTCAGTCCAGCCAGCATTGGTCGATTGATGCTTGAAGGATCATCAGCTAAATGAACTCAGGTCGCTATTGGTGCATGCGCATCAGAACAGTGAATTCTATCGAAAACGATTTGACGAGGCCGGATTCAATCCAAGCGAAATTCGTCATCTGGAGGACCTAACAAAAATTCCCGTCACAGAAAAGGCGGAGTTACTCGGTCATCGTGATCGTATTCAGAATCGGAATGGATTCGAGCGCCTGTTCTATTCAGAAACTTCAGGTAGTACGGGGACACCGTTAGTCTTCTTCCGTAGCGACGACTGGGATGCTTGGCACAACGCGTCCGTGATGCGAGGCTACAGCTGGCACGACGTTTCGCCATGGGAACGCAATGGATACTTGTGGGGGTTTAATCTCTCAGGTGGGCGCGGGCGAAGACACGTTTGCTGGATCGGGTGCAGAATCGATTCCGGATGTTTTCGTACGATGATGCAGAAATTCGTAAGTTCGTCGAACAGCTACGTTCGGCGAGCTACGTCGGTGGCTACTCGTCAATGATCTATCGCATTGCGAAGTTCATCAACGATCATCCCGACGTGGAACCGCTCACGAATTTAAAAATGGTCAAGGGAACCTCTGAAAAGATATTTCCGGCCTATCAGACGGCGGCTCAGCGAGCATTCGGGCAGAAGATCGTGAGCGAGTACGGTGCCGCGGAGGCGGGCATCATCGCCTTTGAGTGTGCCGAGGGAACATCGCACATCAACATGGAAACCTGCATCGTCGAGACTGAGAACGACGAGATTCTTGTCACCAACCTGTATTCCCATTCCTTCCCCGTGATTCGCTATCGACTCGGCGACGTCATCAGAACGTCCGATGAGAAATGCCCTTGCGGTCGGAAGCATGATCGCATCCTCGAGGTGACAGGACGTGTCGGACAAGCAATCCGCGGTAAAACGCGAGAGTATCCAAGTCTCACTTTGTACTATGTCTTCAAGAACCTGGCAGCGAAGGGAATTGTTCTTAACTACGCAGCTCGGCAGGAAGAAATTGGTGCAATCGATCTTCGAATTGAGCAGCGTCTTGAGGATTCAGCCCGTGTTGCGTTAGATTGCGAACTCGTAAAGTATTTTCATGACGATTTGAGCGTGCATGTCTTCGACGAAACCGAGATTCGGGTCTCGGGACGGAAATTCCGCGATTTCGTATCTGAGCTGGATTTCGATGATGCAACATAAATCGAAAGTGAGACGTTTCTCAACCCTCTTTCAATCGCTCATCCGACGGAAGGGTGTGCGCGAGGTTTTCGAGGCATGGCTCCAGTATCCAAGGATTTATTTGTGGGATGTGATTATCAATTTTGGACTGGCGCTGCCGGGAGAAACGGAGCCGAGCTCTGCAGAGGTGCAACTTGGCAAGGGATATCTCAGTCGACGGTACGCCAATGGTGTTGCAGGTCCCTGGCGAGCGATTGTTCGTCAGGGACGCATTTTTGAAAGATCATTGGATACTAGAGCCATGCCTAAAAAAACCTTCCGCTGTGCTCTGCGCACGCTTCCGTCGGATGAGCCCTTTCGATCACACGATCGGCGGCAAGGTCTCGTTCCCCAATGATTGTCGCGTTCAAGATCATATTCTGGACGGCGGCGATTGCGTTTCTCACCCCGATCGTTCTGTATCCAGCGTCACTGTGGCTGCTGTCGCGGTTGAAGACTGTACGACTGCCCGGAGCTGCCACTCCCAGAGCGACGATGGTGATTAGCGCCTTCAATGAACGAGACGTCATCGGTGAGAAGATCCGCAATGCCCTGAGCACCAACTATCCTGCCGATCGGTTGGATGTCATGGTGATCTCGGATGCCTCCGACGATGGTACCGACGACATCGTCCGCGAGTTCGCTGACGACCGCGTGAGACTGTGCCGCATGAATGACCGGAGCGGGAAGTCGGCCGGCTTAAGTCACTTCTGTCCCCAAGCCGCCGGTGATATCCTGGTGTTCACCGATGCCAATTCGATGTTCCAGGCCGACGCGTTGTCACACCTGCTGTGTCATTTCGACGACCCTCACGTTGGCTACACCGTAGGGGAGGCAACAGTACATTGATACCGCTAAGAACGCGTCCTGTGACTCGGAAAATATTTACTGGTCCTACGAGCTCCTGATGAAGCAGTGGGAGAGTCGGCTCAGCAGTGTGGTCGGCGCCGATGGTGCCATCTACGCACTGCGAAAAGAGTTCTTCGCTCCGCTGGCCGCGGAGGACATCAACGATTTTCTGTTGCCGTTGCAGGTTATCGCAAAAGGCTATTGTGGTGTGTTTGATTTGCGGCGGTGTGCTTCGAAAAGGCCGCCCCCGATTTTACGGGCGAGTTTCGTCGCAAGAAGCGGATTGTCAACCGCAGCCTGTATGCGTTACTGAAAGTGCCAGCGACACTGAATCCATTGCGTGTGGGCTGGTTCGCGTGGCAAGTCTTCTGTCACAAACTGCTGCGATGGCTTTGTCCACTCTTTATGCTCACTCTGTTGGTCACGTCATTTGTGTTGGCGACATGGGAGTGGCAGCAAGCGAGTCTGGGAATCTATTGCTTGGCACTGGCTAGCCAATTCTTAGCCTACGGTTTGGCTAGCTTGTACAGCCTCGATGTGTTCCAATCAAAAAGATTGGTTTACGTATGCTATTACTTTTTAATGATCAATGTGGCCTCGGGCATGGGTATTTGGATGTTGGCTCGGGGACAGGTTATTGGCCAGTGGAAACCGGAACGGTAAAGTGTCTCTTTTGCGAAGCCAATCGAGCCGTTTCTCGCCTGGGGGTTCTGGGGCAGTGTGCTGCTGCTATTGCATTCCTATTTCGTCTACCCGTTGCTGCGCGATTGATTTGCCGCTGGCAACGACTACGGTGCGATCCTGCTCAGCCGTCCACTCCACCGAATAGTGAGGCTCAACCCAATTGGCCCGCGATCAGTATTCTGGTTCCAGCGTATAACGAAGGTAGCGTCATCGCTGCAAAAATTGAGAACCTGGTCGCGATGGACTACCCCGCTGATCGGATCGAGTGTTTGATCTTCGACGATGGCAGTTCTGATGAAACGGTCGCAGTCGCTGAGCATGCCATTTCTGGCGTGATGGCTCGGTCGGCGAGTGTTTTTCGATACGTCTCATTCGAGGTGAGACGCGACAGGGCAAGGCAACTGCCGTCGGCAGACTGGCCGAGCAGGCGAACTACGCTCTATGGCTCCTGACGGATGCCAATGTGATCATGGATGCCGGTGCTCTCAAACATCTCGCAGTGCAATTAAACGACCCTGCGGTGGTGCCGCCACGGGCCCCGTCGTTTTGGTAGGCAGCGGTGAGGCGTTCCAGCACGGCGAAACCCTTTACTACCACATCGAACGGTCGATTCAGAGTGAGGAGTGCGTTGACCGGATCCGTCATGGGGGTGGATGGAGGCATGTATCTCATCCGACGTGAATTCGTACCACCGCTTCCCAGCGATACGATTCTGGACGATTTCACCATTTCAATGGCAGTGCTGCGTCAGGGCCATCGGATTATTTACTGCGAGCAGTGGCGTGGCTACCCAATATGCATCGTCTCGGCGGCGCAGGAGTTCCGACGACGAGTTCGTATTGCCGCGGGCGCCGTGCAACTCATCGGACGCGGTTGGCTCCAAGACTCAGTCAGCCCAGACTGTGGTTTCGCTTCACCTCCCATAAACTGATCCGCTGGGGATCACCGCTGCTGCTGGTGATTGGCACATCGGCCTTGCTGGGCTTGGATTGTTTTACCGGATCCGGCCGATAGTTCGGGTTATCGTTGGACGGCAATGCTCGCTGCGATAGGTTTTGCATTCGCCGTTATCATCGCACTGGTTCCAGCATTGCAACGCAGCGCCTTGGGAAGCGTGATTCATTACCTCGTGTTGAGCCAGCTGGCGATCGGCGTCGGCCTCGCCAAAGGAATACTGGCATGCAGCCGCCACAATGGGAAAAAGCCGACCGGTACTCTAGGGTCCCGTCCATGAGCAGCGAATCGAAAATCCGGTTGGTCGTGAGCGTCGACACTGAAGAGGAAGGTCTGTGGAACGGCGTGTATCCGGTGCGAAATGCACGACTAACCTGCGCGGTCTAGCCCGCTTCCAGGCGCTCTGCGAACGGCATGAAAGCCCACCGACTTATCTCATCACCGCGCCCCGTGCTAGATGATCAACGGCCGTTGCGGATCTCTCCAAATGGCAACTGGAATCACGGTGCGAAGTGGGCACTCACTGTCACCCATGGTGCAACCCGCCCATCATCTCCGAGCACGTTCGCCGGGAGGAATCGTATCTGTCTAACCTGCCACGGCAACAACAGTTTGAGAAACTGAAGTGGTTGACCGAGGCGATTGCAGATCGGATGAGCGTCCGTCCCACTTCATTTCGGGCCGGTCGCTACGGTTTCAGCGATCTGACGGCGGAGTGTTTGATGGCAACTCGGATACGTGGTCGATTCGAGCCATTTACCGTTGTTCGCCTACCGGAAGACGGTGGTCCTGACTACCGCATGCATACTCGCCGCCCCCATCGCCTCGTCGATCCGTCGACACAGAAATCGCTCATTGAAATCCCGGTTACAACGGGGTTCACGCGACCGGGGTATGAGCGGCGACGGCGTATTTATCAGCAGGCGAGACGACCGCTCGCTCGCCGATTGCGATTGGCGGGCATCGCCGATCGGCTGGGAGTTGCCAGGCGACTGAAGTTGAGTCCCGAGGGCAACAGCGTGAGGGACTTGCAGCAACTTTGTCGGCGGCGGTGCAGGATGGGGTGCAAACATTCGTGTTGATGCTACACAGCAGCTCGTTGGTCGCAGGTTGTTCACCCTACTGTGCTGGAGAACCCGATCTGCAAAATTTCCTCGGTCGACTCGAAAGCTGCCTTCAATTCGCACGCAACGAATTCGATAGAGGGAATGACGCTCACCCAAGCCGCCAACAAGATCGATAATACGCTTAATTGATCCCTACCGAACCAGATCCAGTCTTCCCCCTCCCCGAAGCGGGGCGAGGGGAGCCAGTATAAAGTGGCATCCGCATGGCCCCGTCTCCCACTCCCCCACTCACCCCAGCACGTGCCGTCATGAAAAACCATCTCTTTGCAATACTCTTTATCATGATTGCGGTGGGGCCCAAACGCGGGCTGTCAGGATTCTTCCCCAACTGCGACCGGGGCTTATGGAAAAGCGAATCGGGGCACGTATGAAAACAATGTGGCTGCATCCCGAGCTGCTGGCCATCCCATTCCACCGCTTGAAGAGTGGTGGGTCGAGCATCCCGATGCCGACGCGCTCAAGAAATCCTTGCGGGCTCCGTATCGCCAGGACGAGGGGATTTGTGTTCGGAGGCTGTGGTTTCCCGAGCAGATCATTCCGCGGCAAAATGTCGACGACGCGCTCATGCAGCGGATTGCCAAGAATCCGAAGGGACCGCAACAGCTTGCCCTTGCATCGCACTATGTAGCGGCGACCGGTGACATGGCCAAGGCGGACGAGCTGATGGCGGCAGCACGAGCAGCGTTCTGGGTCGATCCATGGAAGGCGTATGTCTACTGCGGATCGAGGGTGGACAATTCGATGGCTGCGGTGCTCGCTTTTGATTGGATCCAATGGCAGGATGTCGCTGAATTTGACCAAGCCTTCCAGCGTGTCCGAGCCTTAGTTGATAAAGAGCTCGAACTCACTTCCGAAGGGTGGCCACCGGCGACTTCTCCGACGACGGGTACTGGAATGCCACGCATCCCATTCATTCCGCCCAGTTCCTAAGGCAGCTGCTCGCGTTGTCCGTTCACGGGATTAACCCCGGAGCCGCCAGTGATCAATGGGCAGACACTTTCATTGACAAGATGTGCACTCGGGAGAATTCTATCGAACCAACTGTCTATTCAACCTTTGAATTTGCCAACGTTCTATCGCTTCTGTCCCGGCGGGGCGGTGGGCGAGAGTATGGTCAGAGTGAGAAGAATACCGGCCTGGGCGGTTACGAAATGAGCTTTATGTCGGGAGCCGTGTTTCAACTCGGCATGTCGGCGCGCTACCAACCACCGATTTAAGCTAATTGAGAAGAACCTCTACACGCGAACGCGTTACATCGGTTTGCTCTTTCGAGCAGGATGCTCTCGTACATGATCCCGAGATGGATCCCAATGGCAACGCGGCACTTCGCATCTTTGCGAAGTGGTATCGAGATGACCCCAAAATTGGAGGCGCTTATCAGTACTTTGTCGAAATCACGAGCAGCACCCCAACTTTCTTGAGTTCCAGGCATTGGCGGGCCCCGCACCTACAAACCGGTTCCCCCACCTCGCAGCCACGCGTCGAGCGAGTAGGCTTCGCGTTGGCACTACCGTGAGAATCCCGCCGATCCCGCATCGAGTTTTCGGATGTGGATCACGAATCGCGACATCGAAAATTTTCGGATTTCTTCCCCGATGAACGCTGTCTGTTTTTCGCCAGCGGACAGGTGGGATTGGTCAATGGACATGCCAATCGGACCTATTCCA
>CAVUWN010000006.1:0-335647 GCA_963745185.1 uncultured Ignavibacteriaceae bacterium | reverse complement strand
AGTTGTAGGTATCGGTCTTGTATACTTTATCATTACTAAAAAAGCAATGGAGAAAGCTACCCGAGATGCAAACCAGGATGAACAGGGAAACCAAAAGCCCGAAGAAATTGATGAGATGGCTGGTCTAACTAAAAAAGAAAAGTTCGCTTATTACATAAAAAACTTCCCTTTAAAGGATTTAAGATTTCTTTATTTCATTTTCATTTTAATATTTGTTCAGACACTGTTTGCACACAACTGGCTGACTCTTCCACTTTATACTAGTCGTGCCTTTAGTGGTTTTGTAAGTGAGAATTTTGAATTCTTTGTGAATCTTAATCCAATTTTAATTTTCATATTGACACCCATGGTGACTGCGCTTACATCGAAAAAGGATACTTACACCATGATGATAATCGGAACATTTGTAATGGCCGCACCAACATTTTTCCTTGCACTCGGACCAAACTTTTATACTCTAATGGCATACCTTGTTATTATGACAATTGGTGAGGCTATGTGGCAACCGAGGTTTTTACAGTGGGTCGCAGAAATCGCACCAAAAAATATGACTGGCATTTATATGGGCATCGGACAATTTCCATGGTTTCTCACGAAAGTTATTACAAGTCTTTACTCCGGTTGGTTCCTAATGAATTACTGTCCAGCTGATACGAACCCTTCAGAAATGCACACTCAATCTATGTGGCTGATATATGGTTTTATTGCAATAATTTCTCCAATAGGTTTACTACTTGCAAAAAACTGGATGAAAAAGGGATTTAAGGTAAAACATGAACATGTTAAGTAAAGATTATTTGGGGAAAATTTTATTATTGCAAATAAATTTGAAGTCCGGTAACTTTTTTGTTAGTTGATGAGTCTTAATAGTAAGTAACTATTTCGTAAGATGACAAAAATACTACAAAAAGAACCGATAAAACTAAATTGCCCGCATTGTAAACTGGAAATGACCGACGTCTGGATTTGTGATATTAATTCAGTTATTGGACGAAGATTTGCGTATATCTGCAGTAGTTGCGAAAAACTATTGGGGATTTCTAAAGAACCTGTCTCGATGTTTCATCAGTTTAATGATAGCAGGTATTTCAAACGAAATTAAATTTACAGATAAAGTTAGTCTTCGAGAATTACTCCCCCTCCAAGGCAAATATTATCATCATAAAAAACTGCAAACTGTCCCGCCGCTATTCCACTATCTGAATCGTTCATTTTCACTTTTAATTTACTCTCATCAAACCATTCGATCCGACAATTATACATTCTTGCTCCATGTCTTATTTTCAATTTCAATATCTTATCATTCTCAGGCTTACCAACGATCCAATTAATTTTTCCAACTGAGAATTCATTTCGTTCTCTTTCTGGGAGATTCTCTTTTGAAACATAAATGATATTATTTTTTACATCCTTTTTCACAACAAACCAGGGACCTCCACCCAGCTTTAACCCCGATCTTTGTCCGATAGTATAATAATAATAACCGGGATGCTTTCCTACAATTTTACCTGTGTCGATGTCAACTATTTCACCTTCAATTTCTCCAAGATGATGCTTAATGAATTCTTTAAATTTTATTTGACCTAGAAAACAGATACCCTGGCTATCTCTTCTTGCCATTGTCGGCAGGTTAAAATTATTAGCAAGGCTTCGAATTTCGGATTTCTTAAATTTTCCTATTGGAAATAACGCCCTGGATAATTGCTGCTGAGACAAATAAGCTAGGAAATATGTCTGGTCTTTTATCGGATCAGGTGAAATTTTTAACAAATATTTTCCATTCGTTTTTTCTACATTAGCATAATGACCACTCGCTACCTTTTCGAAATGAGTTATCAATTTTATCATAAAACTCTCCGAACTTAATTAAACTATTACAAAAGATATCCGGATTGGGTGTTCGGCCTTCTTTATTTCAGCAATAGTGTATGAAACAACATTATCCCAGTACTCTGTTTGCAAGGGAATTACTTCTAAAGGAATATCAGCTTGCTCACAAACTCCCCTTGCATATTTAAGATCTTCTTCCCAAGGACATTCTCCCAGAAAAGAAAATTCATCCTGAAGCCATATTTTCAAATAGAAAGCGGTAAGGGTATGACCTTCGTTTTTTAATAGTCGTAGTGCCACAGAACTATCAACTCCGCCGGATAACAAAACTGCTACTTTCATTTCTTCATTTCTTTTTTTCTCGAATGCAGCTTCTCCAGCACTTCATCGTAAATGGGTCGTTTTACTTTACTAAGAATTATTGTTGCAAGCTTTTGTGAATTTATCAACCTGTGATAAAACCCTATACAAAAATTATTTTTTTCGTCACAAACCTTCATCAAACCAGAAATTTTATTAGCAAAAATTCCACCTGATAAAGACGATATATCGTCATAATATATTGTTTTCGTTTTTTCCGTAAGAAAGAAATTTGAACAAACTAATTTTTCATCATCTGCTTCTATTTTATACGGAAGTGTTTTATATAAATTAAAATAATGTCTATTCAAGAAATAAATAATAAAAAGATTGACGATCAGTGGGAATGCTAAAATCAATTTTTCATCCAGATAATAAATAAGGGGAATAGTGTATAGGATTAATATCGGAGTTAAAATGACATTTCCATATCGAAAAATTATTCGGAAAAAAAATGAATAGGTAAAAGTTTGATTTTCTATTTCGCTTTGGTTCATAACATCAAATTTAACCATTGGAATTGCAACAATGAATTTTAAGAAAATTAAATGGTTAGAGTTGATGAGTAGTTATTGAAAAGAGCTGCTTTTAACAGCCCTTTTCACAAAAAATATTATCCCTCTTTTTGATTAATTTCTGCTCCCAATCCTTTTATCTGATAAATTGTCATTGGACCAGATACAGTTGATGGATCGAATTTTTTACCTGATTCAACAGCTATGTGTTCAAAATAATTAACAGCTTCCTCCTGTGTTAAATCAATTTTATATACTGTTCCTTCAACAACAGCATAATCGCCAACTGCTTCAACTGGAAAAACTATATCACCATCTTTAACCTTTACTTTAATCAAACCTTCACCTTCGTCTGATTTTAGCTCCATCCAGCATCCCATTTTTGGGCAAACATCTAAAACTTCTCCTTCAACTAAAACTGTTTCACCGAGATAGGCATCTGGGTTGGCCAGAATATCTGAAATTTTTGTTTTTTCTGTAAGTGTTATTTCAGCGCCAAGTTTACTTGATTCAGTTTGTGCAAAAATAATTCCAGAGCACAATAGCAACACAAAGAAAATTAGTTTTATTTTCATAAGACACCCTTTTTAATATTTTATTCAAAATTAATTGTTATAGGTTTTTCAACTTCTATTTTTAAGCCGGACAATTTGTCCAGGTAAAGTTTTAATTCATCAATATTTTTTGGTTCATTATTTTTGAACTCCTTAAAAGCTTCTTTGTTTTTCATCATTTCGCTGAAATCCATTTGAAACAAAGTAACTCTTGATCCGTCGACATAAGTAGCATTCGTACTTTCAATCTCACCTTCAACTTCAACTGCAATATCAATCTTCATCCCTTGTATCATCTGAAGAAATTCTTCTCCCTCTTCTTCATCACTTTTCTCTGATTGCAGTGAGTCACTATTCATTTCAATATCCCCATTCAATTCAATATCAGGTCTATCTATAATTAATTGAGGAGTATCACCCTTAACAAATTTGAAGAAATAAAAATCCTGTTCCTCATCACTCTCAGCCATCTCATCTCCTAAATCAAGCTTAGAATCTTGATCGGGTGATAATTTTACTTTGGTTACATCATCAAATGAAAAAATAGCCTGATAGCCTTCCCAGTTTTCGTTGTTGATTTTTTCGTGAGAGACATATTTAACATTATCTCCGTAGTCTTTCGCATCATTCAGTATATCTTCATCATTGTATATGGTAAAGTCTTCTGTGGAAGAAGTTGAATCCTGAAATGCTTGGGTAAACTCCTTGAGCATTTTCACAAAAGTCTTACTAAACAATACTTTTTCATTGATAGTTCCACTACCATCTTTATTGACTTTCATCGTGGTTTCTACCTGCAAACAGCCTGCAAAAACTAAAGGCAGAAGTAAAAAAATGATTAAGGTTTTAATTTTATTCATCGGAGATCCAGATAATTTTTTGTGGATAATAGTAAGTCAAAAATACTAATTTTCGGTCTAAATATTTTATTTTTTAATCACGGAAATAACTTTTATGTAAATATATTAATTGAGAAACCACTCTGTTTTTATATTTAAAGAAATTAAATGACTGAATTAGTTGAAAAGTAAAAAGCGTACAATAATATTACTTGGCACAATGCTTCTAGTGAGCATTCTTTTAATAATTTTTAGTGGTATCAGAAGAAGTGCCGATGAAGAAATACAAAATGTATTTGTGCAAGTTCGTGGAGAAACAACCCCTGATACAAATATCATAATTATTCATTTTTCAGAAGATGATATAGCGAGAATTGGACCCTGGCCTATAAAAAGAAATTATTATGCGTTGCTAATAAATCAACTTTCCAGTTTGGGTGTAAGAAAAATTGGATTGGAAATCTTCTTGAGTTCGAGGTTGGTAACACAATCCGTATATGATAATTTATTAAGAAAAGAGATTGAAAAATCCGGCAAAGTTATTATGAGTTCTGTTGCTGGAAAAATTACCTTTGAATATGATAATTTTTATACAGACTCGCTCAGTTTTCCAAGTCCAAAAATATTAGAAGAGAATTTGTTCACAGGTCATATTAATTACATATATGATTATGATTATAAAATTCCGCTACAGCTCATCGATAATGACATACGTGAAAAAGCGTTTGCTTATCAAATTTCTGAATTGGAGTTACAACAGAAATATATAATTGTAAACTTCATATCGTCCTGGCAAAAATTTAGAAAATATTCTGCATTAGAATTTGCAGGACTTGTTTATAATCATAGTCCCGAGCTTAATAATTTCAAAAATAAAATAGTTTTGATTGGAATTAGTGACCCACAGATAGCAACTACAATACAGACCCCCTTTGATGATAAAATGCCTGGAATCGGTTTGCACGCTTTCGCAATTGATAATCTTTTAAACTTCAGAGATTATATAGATAATGAATATTGGTTATCAATAATAATTTTTCCACTTCTACTTTTAGGTGTTATCTTCTTCAGGAGTAGAACAGAGAACAGAGTAATATTAATCTATACGCTGTTTGGAATTATTCTATTAATTATTTCATTTTTCATAGTGTCTGAGTTACACTATATAATTTCTACTTCAATGCTGGTAATTCCATTTGTTTCTGTAATAATAGCAGACGGCATTTTGTATGTAATTCAGGGGAAGATCCAGCTTAAAGGGATGATTGATGAAGCAACTATTCTACGCAATTTACTTTTATCAAAAGAGAATCAACTTGCTAAATTACAAACTGAGTTAAATGAATCTGGAGAAGAATCACTTCAACTTGTCAATAAAATTGAAATACTAAGAAATGATATCGATAAATTAAAAGAGAATGAAGATGATAGATCTGCGGCGACTTTTGATGGTGAAAGAATAGCAGAAGATTTTTATGGGATTATATACTCCTCAAAATCAATGGCTCAAGTTGTTGAGCTAATAAAAAAATCTGCCCCTACAGATTCAACTGTTCTTATAACTGGTGAAAGTGGTACCGGAAAGGAACTTGTTGCAAAAGCAATTCACTCATTAAGTAAAAGAAGAGATAAAAATTTTATTGCAGTTAATTGCGGTGCTTTAAATGACAGTCTACTAGAGAGTGAATTATTTGGACATATGCGCGGTTCATTTACGGGTGCAAATGCTGACAAAGAAGGAAGATTTGAGCTTGCAGATGAGGGAACCATTTTCCTCGATGAAATCGGAGAAACAACGGAAAATTTTCAGGTGAAGATGCTTCGTGTTCTCCAATCCGGAGAGATTGAAAAAGTTGGCTCAACAAGAATTCAGAAAGTAGATGTACGAGTAATTGCTGCTACTAATAAAAATCTGATTGAACTTATAAAAGAATATAAATTCCGCGAGGATCTTTATTACAGATTGAATGTTTTAACGATTGATGTTTCTCCTTTACGAGAACGAAAAGAAGATATTAAAGCATTAGCAAAATATTTTATAAATACTGAGGCAACGGATATAACCTTATCTAAAGCTGTCCTTCAGGCACTTAACGATTACCAATGGAAAGGTAATGTCAGAGAGTTAGAATCTGTAATCAAACGAGCAGTGATATTTGCAAACTCTGATAAACGAAATATGATTCAACTGTCTGATCTTCCAAAAGAAATTGTGAAAGAGACAAGATATAGTTTTGAAGATCTTGTACTTGAATCACTGCGGAATAAAAAATTTTCACGTTCTTCAATAGTGGAGACAGCAAAAGAACTTGGCGATGTGAACAGAACAATGGTCTCTGAAAATCTCAGGGGATTGGTTTTAAAAACATTAGTTGAGAATCATTTCAATCTTGAAAAATCAATTTCCGAAGTCTCAGGAAGCGAAGATAATGAAGTAAATGATAGGGTTCGACAAAAGTTTCAAACATTTTTAAAAAATATTGAAAATGATCTTAAGAAAATTGAGAATAAAGAATTTGAAAAAATCAAAACACGATTCTCTTCCAAATACAAAAACCTGCCTGTAAAATTTCATTTATATCTTGATGAAGTCCTAAAGTGGGCTAGTCAATCGTCTCCAAAGTAACCATTTATTTCAAATTATTGTCTAAAGAAAATACCGTTCATCTAATAGTATTCGCAATAGTATAGTCGCAGTGTTATTTTTGGTCATTATTCTATAAATGCTTATGGGAGAAACAATGAAACAATTCTATTTAACTTTTACAATACTTTTAATATTCTTTACTCCAATTTGTATCACTGCACAGGATTCCACAAAGACTCATGATGAGGATGATTGGGCATGGGAATGGAACGATGTTGATGATTGGATAAGTTGGTCACAGAAGAAACCAACAATTTCTTTGAACTACGGTCTTTCAAATATTTCCCGGGATGATGTTGAGGAATCTTTTGCTAACAATGATTTAATTGAACTGAAACTTGGATATACAACTATGAAGGACACACGATATGCAGATTATATAGAAAAACAAACATATAATTATGCATTTTAAATTACAACTCATCGAGTCTCGCCGGTAATTCAGAAGATGCGTCAGAGATTGAGACAAAAAACTGGCAGTTTGGATTGGGATGGTCAACTGGTTATGGTTATAAAATGGGAGAAGAATCTGCAATTATTCCTTACTACAGTTCAACATTAAGTTTCACTGAAATAAATTTTCAGAACGATTCGCTAAATGCAAATGATGAAGATATTATGAATCGTTACTATGGTACCTTTAGATTCGGTTCAAGTTCTGAGTTTGGTGTTCGAGGACAGATCAAAAATCTATTAACACTTGAAGCTGGATATGAAACTGCTGCTGTATTTGAAGGCTGGTTATTCTGGAAGTGGGCTGGAAGTGCAGTAATAGAAGTAGCTGCAAATGGTGTGTTGATGTTTTTGTTAAAGAAGTTTTCAAATCATCTCCTGCGGCCGGACCAATTGTTTTTGTTGTCTTAAAAGGAGCTTTAGGTTATGGTCTATACGAGTTGAGAAAAAGTGAAATGAACTGGCCGTTTCCAAGTGCATCGCCAATTGCGATGGATAATTTTAAATTTGGAATGACTTTTACGTTTTAACGCGCAAAAATATATTCATGCAATTATGCAGACGCTATCGCTCCGTTTGCATTTTTCGCATGAATGCAGGAGATTATTCTTCGAACGTGATTTTAATATTAACAATTTCAGATTTACTTCCAGTTCTCACTGGCGGGCCCCATGTTCCCGCACCTGATGTTACATAGTAATTAGTGTTTCCCTTTTTCTTATAACCCCAGCTAACCTCATAAATCATATTTGTGATAATATTAGCCGGCCAGATTTGTCCGTGATGCGTATGACCCGAAAACTGCAAATCAATTCCATTCTTTTCTGCCTGTTCAAGTTTTACTGGAGTATGATCTAAAAGTATTTTGGGATATTTGGAGTTTATTGAACTTATGATTTCTTCGAGAGTTTTTCTTTTTGTTCCTCTAAATGAATTCATTGAAACGTCTTCTCTACCAACAATATAAAAGCTGCTGTCAACCAATACATATTCATCACGAAGAACTTTCATACCGAGATGTTCCGCATAATGAACAGATGAATCAATTCCGTTAATAAATTCGTGATTACCATTGATTGTATAAACACCGTATTTAGGATTTAACTTCCTGAATGACTCACCAATTTTTCTTTGCTCAAGAACTTCTGCTTTCTCATCAACAATGTCACCGGCTAAAATTATAATATCCGGATTTAGGGAATTCATTTTATCTACTATTCTTTCCAATAATTTTTCACCATCAATGGGAGAAAGATGAATATCTGAAGCTGCAACAATATTTAACTCACTAAGTTTACCAGCACCTTTTGGTAATTGAAATTCAAGAGTCTTAATCGTTATATCCCGTTTGTTCAGGTTGCCGAAGAAAACTATTAATCCAACAAGTGAAATAATAACAAGTGCAGTAATCTTCTTTGTTAGCTCATAATTGTCATAAAAGAAATTGGGAAGGAAATGAAAAAACGATTCGACGAGCCTTACTAAATCTAGCCCCACAAGAAAAAGTATAAAGTAAACAAGAAATGCAAACCAGATAGCCCCAACTCCAAGCCATAAATCATAAACCAATGCAGGCAGGAATTTGTAAAGTAGTTTCGAGAAAACATACCCGTAAGCAACGATTATAAAAACAACTATATAATACGGTCTTAAAAAAGCTAATGATGATAAAGCCTGCCATCCCCTGATAAAAATATAATAATTAAGAGCAGTGTATATCGTAAAGAAAATTGTGAAGAATAAAGCCATGTTTCCTAAAAAATTTTTTGATTAAACAAAAAGATAAGTTTATTAGTTCAAAATGCAATAATAAATATTAATCTTTTAAGTTTAAGACAGATATTAATGCTTAGAATATGAATTAAATATTAATGCAATAAATAAAAATTTTTACTACTTTAAGATATAATTATTGAGAAGTCTTAATATGAAACGAAATTTTACTACGATAGAATTCTTCTTCCTCATATTCTTTTCCTCAGTAAATGTAATGTTCCCCCAATGGTCCACCGATCCAAACAACAACTTGATTGTGGGCTACGGCTTAAACCCAAACATTTGCAGCGATAGCGCTGGTGGCTGTTATATTACTTATGAACTATGGAACTCACCGGTTACCCACAGAAAATTAGCGATTAGAAAGGTTAGACAGATACGGATACAAACCGTGGGGAACACTGAAACAAATATTTAGGCGAGTTGGAAGAACAGTGGCTTGCAGAAATAGTTGAGGATGGAGAAGGCGGGATTATTATTTCCTATTTAGATGATACAATAGTCTGGCCTGATTTTACATATAGAGTGCGGGTGCAGAAAGTGTGGATAGTGCTGGAAATTTTTTATGGGGAACAACCGGAGTAAGAGTTAATACAACAGAAATAAATCACGGTGACCAGGCAATAGTAGGTGATGGTAATGGAGGTTGTGTAGTTGTTTGGCCGAATCAACTTCCAAACTTAACGTATGAATTCAGGGCGAACAGGATAACAAATCTGGGAGAAAGAACCTGGAGCGATACTGGAATATATTTAGGGAATGATATTGACTCTGATCCAGCAAGTATAATAAGGGCAAGCGATGGAATATGTAGCTATGTACAGATTAGCACCATTTTATACAGGATAAGTCAGGACGGGCAATATAATACCGGCAGGATAGTGTAACACTTGGCTATCCGGTTGCAGATCCTGAAGGTGGTGTAGTATTAAGCGGGAGAGTTGGAAGTATAAACAACAGAAAACTGTGTTAGCGCAGACGAAAAGACTTAATCGGCAATAACCTCTGGCAGGAACCTTATGTTGAAATTGCGGATAGTCTTGATATAAACACATCACTAAGTATAAAATAAAATAATGGTTACTTTTACTATGGTTGGAGCAGGTAAAAAGGGTGGTATTAATAACAGTGGCTCAGTTTCAGGCGATTGAGGTTGGATGGTAACTAAACTTTTTCCGTAATGGGAGTATGTCCATCAGTTGGAAATCCACCGTTAAACGGGACGATAGTTTTGCCTCTAGAAGTAAATAGAACTGCATTTATTATATTGAATAATATAAGATTTTGTCTTCCAGATTCATTGTTAGTCCAAACTTTATGATACACTAGAAAATAAAATTTGGAATGACAATGGTGATACTCATTTCTCACCCACCAATAGAATATCAATCATATACAACGGATGGAAATGGAGGCTTTATTATAGGAGGCACTGTCAATAGACAACTTCACAGTTGTGGCTCAACAAGTTAGTAGAAATGGTAATTTAGGTGAAATCCTCCCTGTTCCAGTAGAACTTATTTTATTTACGGGAGCTGTTGACAAAAATAAAATGATTCTCAATTGGATTACAGCGACAGAACTAAATAACTATGGATTTGAGATTCAAAAACAAATATGCAGTAGGCAGTCCGCAATAGGCAAGATGTGGAAATTATTGGATTTGTTCCGGGATATGGAACTACTACAGAACGAATGTCGTATTCATTCATCGATGAAAATCTTATAACAGGAACTTACAAATACCGTCTCAAGCAGATTGATTTTGATGGAACATTCGCTTACTCAAATGAAATAGAAGTCGAAGTTGATTTCACTCCGAAGAAATTTTTTCTTTATCAAAATTACCCAAACCCATTTAACTCATCCACTATAATAAGATATCAAATATCACAAGATGACAGGGTGAGAATAAACCTATATAATATTCTTGGTGAAAAATTATTAACACTTTTCGATGGAGAACAGGAAGCAGGAGAACATCGGGTAAGATTATCATCAGATGAATTACCATCAGGAAATTATTTTTATAGTCTTGAAGCAGCGTCAACAAGACAAATTAAAAAATTAACTATCATTAAATAACAGGAGGAGATTATGAAAAATTGGTTAAAAATATTGTTGGCTGTTTTTATTTTATTCAATGGTAATAAAATATATTCAGCACCATTTGACACAGGGATGATAACACTCACATAGCCCAACGCTGTTTCATTTACAGGAAGAATATGGGGCGATGAATTCTTTTTCTGGGCTGAAACTGAAGATGGTTATCGTTTTGTTCAATCTGGTGATGGCTGGTCCTGTTATGTAACGTTGGATGAAAATGGTGAGTTTACAAAGACTACATATAAAGTTGGAATTGATTCTCCACCCGCATCATCTTACAAGTTGGAAAGAACCCAGGCAAGGATTGACGAGATAAATCTACAGATAGAAGAATTCAATGAGCAGATTGAATTAAACAGGCAGTGGTTCGCACAAAAGCAATCAGAAGCTCAGGGGTTAGCTGTAACATTGAAAGAAGGGATCATACTAATTGAGTTTGCTGATACAACACATTATACAGCACCATATAGACCTTATGGTTACACTACTGCGGATTTTGATAGTATGATGTTCTCATACAATTATTGGTATGAACCCAATCCACAATCTGGTATTCCCCATCCTGAAAATGAAGCAGTATTCGGCAGCTTCAGAGATTACTGGGATCAGATGTCAAGAGGAAAACTAAAAATAACTGGTAAGGTGTAAACCCGGATAATGATCAGAATGGTGTGCCGGATTGGTTGACAGCAAGTGGAACCAGGGAATATTATTTTGATGGTGTTGGTGGTCACATATTAGCTCTTGAAGCATACGATTCAGCACTTGCTAATGGATATATTAGTGAAGACCCTGGTAACCCTAATTACTATGATAAATATGCTGTTGTTTATGCACTTGAAGCGATTATAGGAACAAATCCTGTAGGTGGTTATTTCAATGGAAAAATTATTTATCTCGCTGAAAGAAGCGGACCTAATTTATTTGGAGGTGGCCCTTCTGATAAATCATTCACACATATTGGTACCTATCTTCACGAATTCGGGCATAATCTTGGTTTTTATGACGAATATAACCCTCAGACATTAGGCAGTCCTGATATCAACTACTTTTGTCTGATGTCCTATGGTGCATACAATGGACCGGATAGAAAAGGCGCCTGTCCCGCAACACTTTCACCATGGTACAGAATTGATCGGGGCTGGGTTTCTCAACCAGAGTTAATCGATTCAGATACGGTAAATTTTTTGGTTGAATATGACTATGAAAATCCCATCCTATATCGTATTGATCCTATCGAAGCAACTTATGATGAACATTATATTATTGAATCGAGGAATAGAGAAGGATTTGATTTATATATTCCAAGTCCACCAGCCGATACTGTTAATCAACCAGGAAGGTTGATTATCTGGCAGCATAATACACATAGTAATTATCCTTCGTCGTATTATGACAGAATAAGAATTAGATATGCTGATAACGACAGTAGTGTAAATACTCAAATGAATGATTTCTTTCCTGCATTTTTTTCAATGAATAATTATCAGAGTTTTAACGATACAACTTCTCCAGCAGCGACAATATACGATTCAAATCCGTTTGCAAATCAACCAGGCATTCCAGCACATTTCGCATTAAATGGTATTCAGAAGCTGGCAAATGATAACACTCTAATAGATGAAATAAGATTAAATTATCCGTTAAAAATAGTTAATAGGAATTCAGGTAGTTGGCAGAATATAAGTGTTCCTTATATTTTAAATGATTATTCACTTCTTTCGGTGTTTCCTACAATAGATACTAATAGCGTTTATAAATACCAGTCAGGTTATATTAAGGTTAGCTCTCTGGAAAATGGTACGGGATATTATGCAAAGTTTCCTTCTGAATCTCAGACAATAACACTAAGTGGAGAATTGATAGAATATTTAGAAATTCCTGTCAACAATGGATGGAATCTTACCGGATCAACCTCCTTCAAACTGCCGCTTGTTAATGTATGTACAGACCCACCCGGGATTTTAACAGGAGATATATATTATTATGACGGTGGATATCAGTACTTGGGAGAAGGCGATAGTATTAAACCCGGAATTGGATATTGGATAAAAACAAACAATTCAGGAGATTTAATTCTAGACAGATATGCTAATCCTTGTGAACTACCAAAAATCACTTCCCACCCTCAAATAGATTTATCAACAATGGATAAATTTATTATTACCGATGCTGATGGCAATTCACAAAATCTTTATGTATCAAATGTTGATATTGATACGGTTATGTCGGATTTAGATTTGAAACTTCCACCGTATTTTTCAGAATTGGATTTTGATTCCCGGTTTGAGTACAGTGAATTTGTAAAGAAAGTCTCTGCCGATAGCGGTACGATTTATTTGAATATACTTGTTCATTCTAGTTCATTTCCCGTTGAGTTATCCTGGGAAATCAATCCTGAAAATGGTATAAATTATTCCTTTATAAATGACAGCGGAACAGGAAAGATATCTGGTATATTAAATGAAAACGGGAACAAAACTTATAATAAGCTTGACGATAACAAAATACATCTTTATGCTTTTACTGATAAGATAAATAATAAGTCAACTATTCCAGCAGAATATGCGCTATATCAGAATTACCCTAATCCATTCAACCCAGCAACAGTAATTAGGTATGACCTTCCAAATACTAGTAATGTTTTATTAATCATTTATGACATTCTCGGCAGGAAAGTAAAAGAGTTGGTCAACATTAAACAACAAGCAGGAAGGTATGAGGTTGCTTGGGATGCTTCTGCAGTTACAAGTGGTGTTTATATTTACCAGTTAGTCACGGAGAAATTTATTAGTTTAAAGAAGATGATGCTTATAAAATAATTGAATAAAAAAACGTTGCGGACAAACATCAACAAGACAGGAATTAGTGGACAGCTAATTACCCGCAATGGTAAGGAGGCTATGAAGTTTATTTATAAGAGTGCAATACCTTCATATAATTTGCACGTTCAAACTTTGCTGGGTCATCAACATTCATATAACTCATACTTCCGCGCATCTGGTCAACAGATTCATACTCTTTTTCTTCCATCCACATTTTCATTTTTGAAGTGACATCTGCAATATGCCCAATTCCATATTTCAATAAGCAAGAAAGCATTTGAGTTACTTTAGCACCAGCCATAATCATTTTAATTACGTCTTCAGCAGTATATATTCCGCTTGTAGCAGCAAGATCAGCGTTCGTTCTTCCATAAAGAATTGCAATCCATCTCAATGGTAATCTCATTGCAAAAGGTGTACTAAGAATTACATTTGGCTCAACTTCAAGAGTTTCGAGATTTATATCCGGTTGATAGAACCTGTTAAATAATACTAATCCACTTGCGCCAGCGTTACTGAGTTCTTTTGCCATATGAGAAACTGAACTAAAAAAAGGATGCATTTTAACAGCAATAGGTATTTTAATTTCAGATTTTACTCTTTTAACTATATGCACATATCTTTTTTCAAGCTCTTCGCTTTTCTGATCAAGATCAGTTGCGAGAAAATAAATATTTAGTTCAAGACCATCTGCACCAGCTTGTTCAATTTGTTTTGCATAGTCAATCCAGCCGCCAAGAGATTTTCCATTCAAACTTGCAATGATTGGGATATCAACTGCTTCTTTTGCTTTTCTTATGTGATTGAGATATTGCTCCGGTCCCATTTTATATTCAAATGGTTCTGGAAAATAACTTGTAGCTTCAGCAAAACTTTCACCGGGCACTTCTGTATGTTGGAAAATCTCTAGTGATTCGTGTTCAAGTTGTTCTTCGAACAATGAGTAAAGAACAACCGCTCCTGCACCGGCATCTTCCATCTGTTTTATATTAGAAATTTCCTGCGATAAAGGACCTGCAGATGGTACGATCGGTGATTTAAGTTTTAAACCTAAGTATGTTGTTGATAGATTCATTTTTTAATCTTTCAGTTTATTATCAAAATTATTCTGACTTTGTCGGATCCCAGGAAGCCATTCTATTATAATCTTCCCATTTGTTTGTTACGTCTTGCTGTGCTTCCTTCATTAATTGCTCAGCAATTTTTGGATGTGATTTTGTCAGCATCTTGTATCTGGTTTCCAGATAAGCAAAATCTTTAACAGGTATTTTCGGTTCTTTTGAATCAAGCTTGAAAGGATTTTTACCTTCTTTTGCAAGATCAGGATTAAATCTGTATAGCTGCCAATATCCTGAATCAACAGCAGCTTTTTGATTCTGCATTCCTTTGCCCATATTTATTCCGTGAGCGATACAATGACTATATGCAATTATCAATGAAGGACCATCATATGCTTCAGCTTCAAGAAATGCCCTTAATGTATGCTGATCATTTGAACCCATTGCAACTTTTGCAACGTAAACATTTCCATAGCTCATTGCCATCAAAGCCAAGGTCTTTTTTAGCAGAAGGTTTACCTGCAGCAGCAAATTTAGCGACTGCAGCTCTTGGAGTTGACTTTGAACATTGACCACCAGTATTAGAATAGACTTCTGTGTCAAGGACTAAAATATTTACGTTCTTACCAGAAGCAATCACGTGATCTAATCCACCATACCCTATATCGTAAGCCCAGCCATCACCGCCCATAATCCAAACTGATTTTTTAACAAGATAATCTGCCAGGCTTAATAAATGTTTTAAATCACTTGTTTTTCCATTGCTGCCGGCAGTAATCAAATCACTTATTTTTTTCTTAAGACCATCAACTCTATTTCTTTGCTCATAGATTTCCGCTTCATCCTTTTGTGCTGAAATCAGAATTTCCTTCACAAGATCCCCACCTGAGATCATTTGAATATTTTTGAAGAAGATCTTTAGCTTGTGAATTATGCTTATCTATTGCAAGACGGAAACCAAATCCGAACTCAGCATTATCTTCAAAGAGTGAATTGGACCACGCCGGTCCCCTACCATCTCCATTTGCTGCCCAAGGAGTCGTCGGTAAATTTCCTCCGTAAATTGAAGAGCAACCTGTAGCATTTGCGATAATTGATCTATCACCGAATAATTGGCTTACAAGTTTAACGTAAGGAGTTTCACCACATCCGGAACAAGCACCTGAGAACTCAAATAGTGGTTCAAGAAATTGTGAGTCCTTAATTTTGGTAACATTAATTTTTCTTCTGTCTAATTCAGGAATTGATAGGAAGTAATCCCAATTCACTCTTTCCTGTTCACGAATTGGAAATTGTTCTGCCATATTGATGGCTTTTAGACGAGTTTCCTGTTTATTCTTTGCAGGACAAACATCAACACAAATTTCACATCCGGTGCAATCCTCAACTGCAACCTGCAATGAGTAATACATATTTTCGCCGAAATCTTTTGCTTTGAACTTTGTAAACTTAAATGTTGGTGGTGCATCTTTAATATATTTTTCTTCGAATACTTTTGCTCTGATAGTTGCGTGTGGACAAACTATAACACATTTATTGCATTGAATACAGACGTCAGTATCCCAAACAGGAACTTCGAGCGCAATATTTCTCTTTTCCCATTTTGTTGTTGAAAGCGGATACGTTCCATCAATAGGTAATTTGCTAACAGGAATATCATCACCCTCAAACGCAATAATCTTTGCAGTAACTTCCTTTACAAATTCTGGCGCGTTTCCACTTACAGCTGGCTGTAATTGTATTTTGCTAGTAACTTCCGCTGGCACTTTCGACTTCAAATAAATTTTCAAGAGTTTTATCAACAGCATCAAAATTCATCTGAACAATCTTATCGCCTTTAGCACCGTAAGTTTTCTTTATCGACTCTTTAATCATCTTAATTGCTTCTTCCTTTAGGGAAGATATTCGAGATTGCAAAGAAGCAAGTCTGCATTATTGTATTAATCCTGGCACCCATTCCAGTTTCGTCACCTACTTTATAGGCATCAATAATGTAAAATTTCATTTTTTTCTGGATGAGATCTTTCTGCACTTTTTCAGGTAAGGAATCCCAAACCTTCTCCTTAGGTATTTTAGTGTTTAGTAGAAAAGTTGCTCCTTCCGATTGCTTCCTTGAGCATATCTAGTTTTTCAAGAAATACCTGCTGATGGCATGCAATAAAGTTTGCCCGGTTAATCAGATAAGTTGATTTGATTTCTTTTGGACCGAAACGCAAATGAGAAATTGTCATCGAGCCTGATTTTTTTGAATCATAAACAAAATAACCCTGAGCAAAGTAATCAGTACCTTCACCTATAATTTTTATTGAGTTCTTATTTGCACCAACCGTTCCATCAGCACCTAACCCATAAAATTTTCCTCTGAAAGTTTCATCTGCCTCGACTGAAAAGCCAGCATCAAAATCCAAACTTGAATTTGTAACATCCTCCTTTATACCAACTGTAAAATGATTTTTGGGTTTGCTGCTGCTTAGATTTTCAAAAACTGATTTGATCATTGCCGGAGTAAATTCTTTTGAAGAGAGTCCATATCTTCCACCAAAGAGCTTGGGATAGTTAAACTTCAATTCACCCGCAACATATTTTTCGGAAATAGAATTAACCACATCCATAAAAAGTGGTTCGCCCGGTGAACCAGGCTCTTTTGTTCTATCCAGTACTGCAATTGATTTAACTGTATGTGGTAAGGCATTAATAAAATGATCAATGGAAAATGGTCTGTATAATCTGACTTTTACCAGCCCGACTTTTTCACCCTTTTGATTTAGATATTTTATTGTTTCTTCAGCTGCATCTGCACCTGAACCCATCATAATAATAACTTTATCTGCATCCTTTGCACCAACATAATCGAACAGATGATATTGTCTGCCCACAACCTTAGCGAATTTATCCATTTGCTTTTGAACATGATCGGGACAGGCTATGTAAAAAGGATTCACAGTTTCTCTGGCTTGGAAAAAAACATCTGGATTCTGTGCAGTACCACGAAGAACTGGTTTATCAGGAGTGAGTGCTCTTTTTCTATGTTCAATAACAAGATCGTCATCAATCATTGCATGCATATCATCCAAAGTAAGTTCTTCAATTTTCATAACTTCATGTGAGAGTACGGAATCCATCAAAGAAATGTATAAATGGAATTCTTGCATTTAATGTTGCAGCCTGTGCTATCAAAGCAAAGTCCATTACTTCCTGTGGATTATTTGAAGCTAAAAGAGCAAAACCAGTTTGTCTTGTTGCCATTACATCACTATGGTCCCCAAAAATTGAAAGTGCTTGTGCAGCTACAGATCGTGCGGACACGTGGAAAACAGTCGAGGTTAATTCACCAGCAATCTTATACATATTGGGTATCATAAGTAGAAGACCCTGGGAAGCTGTAAATGTTGTTGTTAAAGCTCCGCTTTGCAAAGCACCATGAACGCTACCGGATGCACCGCCTTCACTCTGAAGTTCACTTACAGAAGGTATTATTCCCCATATATTTTTCTTGCCTACTGCTGACCAGGCATCGCAATGTTCACCCATATTTGAAGAGGGTGTTATTGGATAAATTGCAATTACTTCATTAGTATGAAAAGCTGTATAAGCAGCGGCTTCGTTTCCATCAATAGTTACTTTATTCCGATTCATTTCTTTTCCGTTATTTTAATTTATATTGCGAGGAAATTTGACAATCGAATAATCCAACTATTATACCAGCCAAATGCCTACAATAAACGTTTTATTAAGATTTTTTTTTTCAAAAGTGGAAATGAAACCATCTATACAAAAATGATTTCCCAATTTTAAGAATGTATATTCAGTGACTAAAAACCTCGCGATGTTTAATAAATAAAATTATTTTACTGCTATCTATATCTGACATCCCAATTGCTTAATAAATATTTATTATATTAATAAAGCAAATTCATCTTGCTGTTGTGTAATAATTCTCAATAAATCTTCATCCATAAATTAGGAGGATAGATGGACCAGATTTCCGGTTCATATAAACCAATGACGGTTGGCGATTGGTTAATTACTTTTATAATTCAGGCTATTCCGTTGGTTGGTTTAATCATGTTGTTTGTTTGGGCTTTCGGTGATGGTACACACCCAAGTAAAAAAACCTGGGCTCAGGCTTTGTTGATATTTGCCCTTATTATGATCGTCTTAGGGATCATCTTTTTTGTTTTATTTTTCTCTTTATTCGCTAGCTTATTCAGCGGAATGGGTAATAGTTATTCCTAGACGTTTTTATGATAAGTGAAAATTTAGAGGGCTTATTAGCCCTCTTTTTTTAATCCAAATGGCAAGTATGATAAAGTTTAATTTTAATAAAACCTGAATTAATTGAAAGGAGAAAAAATGGAAGACATAGTCAAACAATTGCAATCAGTTGTTGCAGAATACGGATTACAGATTCTTGGAGCTCTTGCTACACTTATAATTGGAATCTGGATAGCCAAGATGTTATCTAAATCACTCGGTAAGATTCTTAATAAAAAATCCATTGATCAAACTCTGGTCAAATTTGTTGTAAGTTTGGTTAAAATAGCATTGATTACATTTGTGATTATTTCAGTTGCATCGCAAGTTGGAATTCAGACTGCATCATTTGTTGCGGTTATTGGAGCCGCTGGTCTTGCAATTGGTTTTGCTTTACAAGGTTCATTATCAAATCTTGCTGCAGGTGTTATGTTAATAATTTTCAAACCTATCAAAGTAGGTGATTATATTGAAGGTGGAGGATCAGCTGGAAGCGTTGAGTCAGTAGGAATATTTATTACGACTCTTATAACACCCGATAACAAAGTTGTGTATATACCAAATTCAACCCTGACCGGTGGAAATATAATTAACTACTCAGCAAAAGATAAAAGACGTGTGGATATGGTTTTTGGTATAGGTTACAGTGATGATATTGACAAAGCTAAAAATGTTATTCAATCGGTGCTAAGTAATGATTCACGAATACTAAAAGATCCGGCACCACAAATTGTTGTTTCCGAGCTTGGTGATAGCAGTGTTAATTTTAACGTCCGGCCATGGGTTAATACACCAGATTATTGGGGTGTATTTTTTGAAACGACAGAACAAATTAAGAAGAAATTTGACGAGCAGAATATCTCGATACCTTTCCCGCAAAGAGATGTTCATATGATTCAGAATTAGTGATATTCATAAATAAATAAATTATAGTTTCTATCAATAATGATAACCGCTTATCATAATTATTATTTAGATAAATGATGCACGGTTTAATTTAGAGTTGCTATAAATTAATTAGTGAAACTGAAATAAGAAATATGGAGGGTATAATGCCGAAGTATCTCAAGTATATAATATTACTTCAAATATTTATTTTCCTGAGTGGGATTTCATTCTCACAGAAATACGGAATCACTACTCGATTTCTGGAGAACGGTTTAGAAGTAATAGTGATTGAAAATCATTCTGTTCCGCTTGTTACAGTTGAGCTTGATGTAAAAAATGGGGCATACACTGAATCACCGGAGTATGATGGTCTATCACATTTATACGAGCATATGTTCTTTAAAGCCAATGCAAAAATACCAAGTCAGGAAGCCTATATGGAAAGGATTCGAGAACTTGGAGCATCATTTAATGGGACAACAAGCGACGAAAGAGTAAATTATTTTATAACTTTCCCAAAAGACAGTCTTGAACAGGGAATGATGTTTATGTACGATGCTGTAACCTCTCCTCTATTTCTGCAAGGAGAACTAATAAACGAAAGACCCGTCGTAACAGGAGAATATGACAGGAATGAAGCCAACCCTTATTTCCATCTCAATCGCGCAGTGTCTGAAAAAGTTTGGTGGAAATATTACAGCCGAAAAAATGTAATCGGGGATCGTGAGGTTATTCTTACTACAACGCCTGAGAAGATGCATACAATTCAACACAGATATTATATTCCAAATAATTCAGCGTTGTTGCTTGCTGGAGATATTACATCGGAAGAAGGATTTGCTCTTGCGGAAAAAATATTTTCAGGATGGGAAAGAGGCCCTGATCCTTTTGATGAATACAAAATTCCCGAGCATCCACCAATACCCAAGAATGAAATTGTTGTAATTGAAAAACCTGTAAATGCTATTACAATGCTGTATGAGTGGCAGGGACCAAGTGTTGGCAAAGATCCTAAATCAACATATGCTGCAGATGTACTTTCATATATTCTTGGTCAACAAACTTCAAGGTTTTATAAAGATCTTGTTGAAAGCGGAAAAGCGCTAAGTGTGAACTTTGGTTATTATACATTAAACCATACCGGTCCAATAACTCTTTTTGCACAAACTACTCCTGAAAATTTTGATGCATGCCAAAAAGCTCTGTTTGAAGAACTCGAAAAAATGACTGATCCGAATTACTTTACAGATGAGCAGCTTGAAAATGCAAAAACGATTTTAGCAATTAATGAACAGTACGCCCGTGAAAGAGCATCACAATACGTTCATACCGTTGGATTCTGGTGGGCAGTTGCTGGTTTAGACTATTACATGAATTATATTGATAATTTAAACAAGGTTACGCGCGAGGATATAAAGAGCTATCTGGAATCATATGTCGTGGATAAAAATTATGTTCTGGGGGTACTCACCTCTCCCGAAAATGCTGAAAAGATAGATCTCACTCTCAAAATAAAGGAAGGAGAATTGAAAAATGATATCGAAAAGTAGATTCCTGATACTTATCTCAATTATATTCTGCTCATCCGTTCTCGCACAGGACGTAGAATCATTTGATATTAACGGGTTAAAAGTAATACTAAAACAGAACACTGCAAATGATATTATTTCGGCAAATTTGTTCTTTAAAGGAGGAGTAACAATTCTTGATGAAGATCAGGCTGGGCTTGAAAATCTTACTTTACTTGTAGCTCAGAAAGCAACAAAAAATTATACAAAAGAACAATTAAATTCAGAACTTGAAAGTATGAACTCGCAAATTAATTCTAATTCAAATTTAGATTATTCAAGTTTAAGTCTTTTATGCGTTAAACAAAATTTTAAAAAATCCTGGAATATTTTTTCAGACATTATTTTGAATCCTCTCTTTTCCGAAGAAGATTTAAATCTTGAACGTGACAAAATGATTTCAAACATTAAGCAAATTAATGACAATCCGGATGCATATCTTCAAAAATTATCTAGCGAGGGTTTTTATGTAGATCACCCCTATTCAGTAAGTGTGAATGGGACGGAAGCAACATTGAGTTCTTTTACCACAACGGATCTTTCTGATTTTTATGCTCAAAGATTGAAAACTTCAGATATGCTGTTTGTTATAGTTGGAAATGTTACCAAACCGGAAGTTGAAAAAATGGTCGGTGATACATTTGCTAAACTGGAAAGAGGAAATTATAAACAAGTAATGCCTCCGGCTGTAATTCATGCTGAGCCATCAGTTAAAGTTGTTGAAAGAGAACTTCCAACTAATTATATACTGGGAATTTATTCTGCACCTTCACGAGGCACAGCGGATGGTTATACAATGTTAATAATGAATTCCATTTTACGAGACAGAGTATGGGAAGAGGTTAGAACCAAGAGAAGTCTTTCTTACGCTCCATCAGCCATTTACAGATCTAATTTCTCTAATTTTGGAGGCATCTACGTAACTGCTGTTGATCCGGATACAACAATTAAAGTTATGATAACTGAACTTGAAAAATTAAAAAATGATCCAATAACTGATAAGGAACTCACTGATAAAATCAGACAGTTTATCACATTTTATTATCTTGGAATTGAAACAAACCAGGCACAGGCAAATAATCTGGCTTTTTATGAGTTGTCCGGAGTTGGATACAAGGATGCAAACAATTTTCTTAATCATATAAATAAGATCACTCCGCAGGATATTCAAAGTGTTGCTCAGCATTATATAAAAAATCTTCAGTTCGTGCTGATTGGAAACCCAGCATCACTGGAAGTATCCAGCTTTATGTATTAAGAATTTAAATTAGAATTGTAAACATCCCCATCTATATCGGTGGGGAATTTATTATCCATGACGTATAATCATTATATCCCCATCTTTCACAATGTATTCTTTTCCTTCAATCTCCAGGTTCCCTGCTCTTTAGCTTTTGCAAATGTACCCGCAGAAATAAAGTCATCGTAACCAACTGTTTCTGAACGGATGAACTTATTATAAAAATCAGAGTGAATTTCTCCGGCAGCTTCCTGGGCAGTGTAACCTTTTTTGATTGTCCAGGCACGACATTCTTGTTCACCGCAAGTAAAGAAGGATTGTAGTCCAAGCAAGTCGTAACGCTTCCCTTATAATGCTATTCAAAGCTGATTCTTTTATTCCGTATTCATTCATAAAAATTTCGGCTTCTTCTTCTGGAGAGTTCGGACATCTCCTGTTCAATTTTTCCGAAAAAGAAAAGTGCTTTTGTATGTGAACTTAGTTTCTTCTTTACAAGTTCATCAAGATATTTTCCTGTTTCATTTACCTGTGATTCATCAAGATTAAGAGCAATCAGCATCGGCTTTGCAGAAAGGGGCTGGAATGATCCTAAGATTTTTAATTCATCTTCCGTAAGATGTGCATCTCTCAAAGGTTTTTCTTCCTGAAGAATATCATAACATTTCTCAAGCAGCGGTAATTCACGTTTCAATTTATCATCCTGTATTTTTTGAATTTGTTTCTTTACTGTGTCAATTCTCTTTTCAATTATTGCCAGATCCGATAAAATAAATTCCGTTTCGAAAGCATCTATGTCTCTCATCATATTTACAGAACCATCTGTATGAGGCACTAATTCATTACTAAATAATCGTACAGACCTGGATAAGAGCATCATTGTTTTTTACTTTGCCAAGAAAGTTACTTGTAAACTGAGTTGATCCTGAATCACCTTTTTGTAAACCGACAACATCCAAAACTTCAATTGTGGCACTCGTTTTCTTTTTTGGATTAAACATTTCCGTTAGTTTATCAAGTCGGGTATCAGGAACCTTTACTATTGCCTGATGAGTTTCAATCCTTGCCATCGAAGCTTGATCAAGATGTGTCTTTGTAATGGTTTGAAATAAAGTTGATTTTCCTGATTGGGGTAATCCTACAATTCCTATTTGCATTATTCTTTCTTCTAATTTTGATTTTATGACACAAATATAAGAAACGTGTCGTATAACTTTGTTTAAAATAGAAAAGCCGCTGTATAAGCGGCTCATGATAATCATTAAATAAATTTATTTTAGTTGGAGCGTCACTGTTCCAATATCTGTTACCTGATCAGCAACAACTTGTACATCAGTTATAACTGTATCTCGATACATCATTGTATCTGCCGGAAATATGTTTACATCATATGTGCCTTGATACAGCGCCATCAATTTGAAAAATCCTTGAAGATCACTATAGGTTGTGATGGTATCTGTTCCATAAACAGTCCAGATAGTTGGTTGAGCATCCAGAGGAAGAACCTTTCCCGCGATGCTTCCGGAAACAACCATCGGCATTATCCGAATTGTTGGTTTTAGTTTGTATCTGCCATTGCCCGTAATAATGATAGATTTTTCGACATTAAAATCAAGCATTAGTTCATAGAGTTTTCCTTCTTCAATCATAAACTGATGAATTAATTTTAGTCCGGATTGCGAGCCGCTGGGGATTTCAAGATCGTGTTTAACACCTTGATCAATTACGTAACTTCCAGTAACCAATAATTAATCTGATTTGAGTATAATGTCCGGCTGTTAACGAAGTATCACCTAAAACAGCAGAAGCACCGTTTGTGAGAAGAAGCAAATCAAAATATCGTGTAGAATCATTTATAACCAACCAGCCGCTAGTCGAATCACTTCCACTTTTATGCACTTCAACCTTTGTCAAGCAAATAATTACTGAATCTAAAGTAGATGGAGAATCTATTAGATACATTTTAAACGACCATTTTGTTCGACAGGTTCAACGCCTGTCGAATTATCCGAACAACTTAAAATGTATAACAACGAAACTAATAATCCGATTCCAGCTAACTTCTTCATAGTTTCCCTTTCATTCATTAATGTTTCTAATAATATGGTAAATTTAAGACCAAATTTACACTCAATTGATGGTCAAAAATAAATCCATTTGTAAAAATTTTGTGATTGAAATTCAATTTGATACATTAGAAATAAATTTTAATAATTATTTAAGGAAAAAATGAAGCAGTTTTTTATTTCGTTATCTATTGCGGTCATTACTGTATTTGTATTTCAAACTTGCAGCACAGTTCCGTTAACAGGCAGATCACAACTGAATATGATTCCAAATAATGATATGCTTGCAATGAGTTATCAGCAGTATGGCCAGTTTTTAAAAGAAAATAAAATTAGCACTGACAAAACCGAAGTCGATATGGTTAAAAGAGTCGGAGGAAATATAGAGCAAGCAGTTGAAAAATATTTATCCGATAACAATCTTTCCTCAAGGCTTAGTGGATATAATTGGGAATTTAATCTTGTTGAAGATGATCAAGTAAATGCCTGGTGTATGCCCGGTGGGAAAGTTGTTGTTTATACAGGAATTCTTCCGGTGACGAATGACGAAGCAGGACTTGCAGTTGTTATGGGGCACGAAATTGCTCATGCAATCGCAGAACACGGAAACGAAAGAATGAGCGAGCAATTGTTGCAACAAATTGGTGCAGTAGGATTAATGGTTGCAATGAAAGATGAACCTGCTGAAACACAGGCATTGTGGCTTTCAGTTTACGGAGTAGGAACAACAGTAGGTTTTTTACTTCCATACAGTAGAACACAGGAAAGCGAAGCCGATCATCTGGGATTAATTTTTATGGCAATGGCTGGATATGATCCATATGAAGCGACTGCGTTCTGGGAAAGAATGGCTAAGAGTGGTGGCGCAACTCCGCCGGAATTTTTAAGCACACATCCGTCTTATAATACAAGAATTAAAGACTTAAATGATTGGATTCCGGAAGCGATGAAGTATTATAAAAAATAATTATTACTAGTATTTATTTTGTTAGCAAAGAAAGGATGAGTTAAAATGAATGATACTGTCGAGAGAAAAGTTTCTGATTTTATTATAAAGATTGAACGACCAACCTGTATCGGATCAAAAAATTGCATAAATGTTGCACCGAATTTATTTGAACTGGATAATGATCAAATATGTTCGTTTAAAAGAAAATACTGAAGGGATTGAACCAGAGTTGATCGTAGAAGCATGCTCTGTTTGTCCGGTTAATGCTCTATCTGTTGATGATAAAGATGGCACTCAACTGGTTCCATAAATTTCATCAGTTCAGCATCATTACCAATCAATCACTTTTTTATCTCTCCAAAACATACCGGATTTATCCTGTGGCGCTTCAAGTGCAAGCCAAACAATTGTTTCTGCTCCTTTTTCAACCGAACGTGATGCTGACATTCCGCCCATTTCTGTTCTCACCCAACCGGGAGTGACTGAGTTCACAGCAATATCTTTATGTATTAATGCACCAGCAAATTGTTTTGTGATTGCATTCAAAGTTGTTTTGGAAATGCTGTATGCGGGTGCATAGGTTCCCATATCGTTAAGTGCTCCAGCACCGCTTGAAACATTAATTATTCTGCTTCCTCTATCCATAAACGGAAGAAATTCTTTTATTACTATGAATGCTCCAACTGAGTTTATATTTAATACACTTACCAATTCTTCAGTTGGCATTTTTGTTATCTCTGAGTCTTCAAGTATCCCCGCATTATTTATAAGAACATCCAGTTTCAATGATCGTTTCCCAAACTCTGATGCCGCTTTCTTAATGCTGATTTCATCCCCAACATCCATTTGAATAAATTCTGCATTAATATTTTTACTCTTTAGTGCCGTGACAGCTTCATTTCCTTTCACGTTATTTCTTGCAGAAAGAAAAATATGATGACCAAATCGACCTAATTGTTTGCAGACTTCCAGTCCAATTCCACGATTGGCACCTGTAACGAGAACAGTTTTTTGAGAAACTGATTTCATTTCTTCAATAGCTTAAAAGCCTGGCTCCAGCTATTATATTTAAATCCATAATTAATCCAGATCATTGCCAGTGCTTCCAGCCAGAATGCTTGTGAAATATCTCCAAGATCGGTTACACTTTTCCAACCCCATTTTGTCACAATTTCACTGATTTGCTTTTTAGCTGCTTCATCATTTCCTGCAAGAAAAAAATCTGGATCACCTTCCTCCCTTTTAGGATTAGGCATAATATGTGCCCCAATTGAATTAAAAGCTTTCACAACCTTTGCATCCGGAATGTAGTTTTGTATCTGCTCACCAAGCGAGTTATCCAGTGTTACAGAAAAACGGGGAGGAACCCCTTTTGAAAAATCGAGTGGATTTGTCGTATCAACGACGACTTTAGATTTGAAGTTCTCTTTTCCGGCAAGCTCGATTGCATTTTTAGTTACATCACCAAACGTTGCGAGCAGAATTAATTCACCGAATTTCGCTGCGTCCGTAAATGTGCCAAGCTTAACTTTTTGATTCTGTTTTTGCCATTCCTTAAACGGTGGATTTCCCATTCCATCCGGTTTAACTTTAGCCATTGTATCATTTACACTTCTCGTTCCGATCATTACATCGTTTCCTTCCGAAGCAAATTTTGATGCAAGTGTTCTTCCCACAATACCTGTTCCTAAAATTCCAATTTTCATTTTTCCTCCTTAGAAATTGTTAATTGATTTTGATTTTAATCTAATCAAAAATTTTTACAATTGTTAACTGCTTTTCTTTACATCTCTGTTTTTAAGATTATTACAAATTAATTAGCTATTATTGTATCAAAAATTAACACGACTAAAAATTGGATTAACCTGAAATGAAAAATATTTTTATAAACTTCTCTATCATAATAATCTTGGTAATCATAGTTTCACCTACAAGTGTAAACGGACAAACTGTAAGCGATATGAATCAATTGAAAATAAATAATGACTCTGGAACAGATCAATATTATTGTACACAGGATGAAACAGAAGTTTTAGAATCCGTAGAGCATTTCTTGTTTGCTGCTGGTAATTATAATCTTGAAGCTATGGCAGAAATGATGACCGATCATGCAAACGTAGGAAGTGTAAGGTATAAAGGTGGCGAAAGTGTTATTACGACTATGACTATCCAAAATTATTTTGATGATGTTAAAAAAAGAACCACGCGACCCTACTTTGAACCAGTTAAAGAATACACAATACATTTAAATGATGACCACCTGGCTTTCGTAAGAGCTGATGCGACTCTCTACGCTTTTGGAGTTCCACAATCTCATAATATGGATTACTTTACCCTGGTCAAGGATGGCGAATCCTGGAAATTTTTGAGCCTGTCATATTCTGCAACTCCAATTCTGGATGACAAAAAAGTATTCGATTTAAAAATATTTGGAAAAAGCTACGCACAAGCGTGGTGCAGTCAGAAACCTGAATTTGTTTCTTTATTCTTTGCGGAAGATGGATCCCTAAGTGTAAACGATGGAAAACCGGCAGTTGGAAGAAATGAAATTTCGAAAGTTGCAGAAAGTTTTATGACTACTTTCCCTGACATCATCGTTTCGATGGATAGTCTGGTCACCACTTCAGAAGCAACACAGTTTCACTGGACATTCACCGGCACAAATACAGGTCCGAATGGAACTGGCAAAAATGTTAAAATCAATGGTGTTGAAATCTGGCAGTTTGATGATAACGGATTGATTAAAGAGTCCAAAGGAAGTTTCGATACTGAAGAATATGAAAGACAGGTTAAATTTGGAGTTGAGAATTAGTTTTTAGTTACCTATAAATACAATTTATCATTTCTACTTTGATTATACCTTTCAATAATTACCAACCTTGAGTATTTTAAAGATTATTTTTAAATACTTTTCTCTAACCGAATAAAAAGTGGACAAACATATGAATACCAAAATCACCTGGACAAAAATTGACGAAGCTCCGGCTTTAGCATCCTATAGTTTACTTCCAATATTAAAATCATATTTAAAGAACAGCGGAATTGAAATAGATGTAGCAGATATATCATTGGCAGGAAGAATAATTGCAAACTTTCCTGAGAATCTTACTAAAGAACAAAAACTTCCTGATTACTTGAACCAACTTGGTGAACTCACTCAGAGTCCCGATGCGAATATCATTAAACTTCCGAACATCAGCGCTTCCATTCCGCAACTACACGCAGCAATAAAAGAACTTCAATCAAAAGGATATAAAATTCCTGACTATCCAGACGAACCTAAAAACGACGAAGAGAAAAAATTAAAAGAAAGATTCTCTAAAGTACTTGGCTCTGCTGTTAATCCTGTTCTTCGTGAAGGGAATTCGGATAGACGTGCGGCTGCATCAGTTAAAAAGTTTGCTCAAAAACATCCGCATAAGATGATGAAACCCTGGCCTGAATCAGGATCGAAAACCAGAGTTGCACTTATGGATAAAAAAGATTTTTACGGCTCTGAAAAATCGATGACACTCGACAAAGATGATGTTGTTAAAATTGAATATGTTGGAAAAGATGGAAAGACTGAAACTTTAAAAGAAAATCTGAAACTGCTGAAAGATGAAGTGATAGACACAGCAGTAATGAATGTAAAAGAACTGAGAAAATTCTATACTGAACAAATTGAAGCTGCAAAAAAAGATGGTGTTCTTCTTTCCCTTCACCTTAAAGCTACTATGATGAAAATTTCAGACCCGATAATGTTTGGTCACGCCGTTTCAGTTTATTATAAGGATGCTCTTGATAAACATTCGGAAACGCTGAAATCAATTGGTGCAAATGTTAGTTACGGTTTGATGGATGTAATCGAAAAGTTAAAAAAACTTCCTGATGAAAAAAGAAAAGAAATTGAGGCTGACATAAACAAAGTATATGAAAGCAGACCTCAGCTTGCAATGGTTGATTCGAGAATCGGAAAAACGAATCTTCACGTTCCGAATGATATAATAGTTGATGCATCGATGCCGAATGTTGTTCGCGATGGTGGAAAAATGTGGAATGACAAAGACGAATTGCAGGATTGCATTGCAATGATTCCCGATCGCTGTTACTCAACTATATATGGTGAAATAATTGAAGACGCTAAAATTAGAACGGACAATTTGATCCTTCAACGATGGGTGCGGTTTCAAATGTTGGGTTCATGGCAAAGAAAGCAGAAGAGTACGGCTCACACGATAAAACTTTTGAAGCAAAAGGTGATGGAATTATTCGCGTTGTAAATTCTGAAGGGAAATCGTTACTTGAACAACAGGTTGAAAACGGAGACATCTTCAGAATGTGCCAGGCTAAAGATGAAGCAATTAAAGACTGGGTAAAACTTGCAGTGAACAGGGCAAGAGCTTCTAACACTCCTGCAATTTTCTGGCTTGATGAAAACAGGGCTCACGACAGAGAAATTATTGCAAAAGTTAAAAAGTATCTGCCGGAACACGATACCAAAGGATTAGAAATAAAAATTCTCAAACCTGTTGAAGCGATGAAATATACTCTTGAAAGAACAAGAAAAGGATTGAACACAATTTCGGTTACAGGAAATGTGCTTCGTGATTATCTGACTGACCTCTTCCCTATTCTTGAACTCGGAACAAGTGCAAGAATGCTTTCGATTGTTCCTTTATTAAAAGGCGGCGGATTATTTGAAACCGGCGCAGGCGGCTCAGCTCCAAAACACGTTCAGCAGCTATTGAAGGAAAACCATTTAAGATGGGATTCGCTTGGTGAGTATTGTGCTCTTGTTCCTTCATTGAAATGATAGCCGATAAAACAGGAAATGCAAAAGCAAAAATTTTAGCAGAAACGCTCGATGCAGCAATCGGAAAATATCTTGAAAATGGACGAATGCCTTCGCGAAAAGCCGGTGAAATTGATAACCGTGGAAGTTCTTTTTACCTCTCTTTGTATTGGGCACAGGCTTTAGCTGAACAGGATAAAGATGCTGATATGAAAACACGTTTCGCAAAAATGTATAAAGAGCTAAAAGCAAACGAAGATAAGATTGCAAACGATATGATTTCAGTTCAGGGCAGACCTGTAAATGTTGGAGGATATTATTTACCCGATGATAACAAAGCTGCAGAAGTTATGCGTCCGAGTTCAACTCTCAATAAAATTATTGATCAGATGTAAAATTAATGAAAAGGAAAAAAATATTTATCAGTAGTGTTCAATCTGAATTTGCTAAAGAGCGGAAAGCATTACATGAATATATTATTTCTGATCCGTTATTGGGAAAATTCTTCGATGTGTTCTTGTTTGAATTGTTACCGGCTGTAGACCAAAAAGCTGATGAAGTTTACCTTAAGGAAGTGGAACACTGCGATATTTATTTAGGACTTTTGGGAAAACAATATGGTTCTGAGAATAGCGAGGGAATTTCTCCCACCGAGCTTGAGTTTAATCACGCTATAAAAAATCATAAAACAAAATTTTTATTTTTAACATCACATCCCGCTGCTGAACGACATCCCAAAGAGAAAAAGTTAATTACCAAGGTTGAGCGAGAACTTATTCGTAAACAGTTTTCAACAATTGATGAACTAAAATCAGCAACCTATGCAACATTAGTAAGGTATCTTGAAGAAAAAGAAATTATCCGGACCGTTCCTTTTGATGCAACTCTAAATCAGAGCGCAGGGATAAAGGATTTGGATACCGGTAAAATAAAACAGTTTATCAGGACAGCAAGATCGAAGAGAGGATTTCCATTACGCGAAGAATCTAAAATTGAAGACATACTCGTTCATCTAAATCTTATGGTGAAAAAGCGCATTACCAATGCTGCTATTTTGCTTTTTGGAAAACAGCCTCAGCGTTTCTTTATCAACTCTGAAATACGCTGTGCACATTTTCACGGCACAATTGTTTCCAAACCGATTCCATCTTATAAAGTTTTTAAAGGCTCTGTCTTTGAATTGACTGATCAGGCACTGGATTTCGTTCTTTCTAAGTTGAATTACTCAGTTGGTACACGTGAAAAGGAAGTTCAAATCCCCGGAAGATATGAAATTCCAAAAGAAATAATAGCTGAAGCAATAGTAAACGCAATTGCCCATCGTGATTATACCAGTAACGGCAGTGTCCAGGTGATGCTTTTTTCTGATCGTATAGAAATTTGGAATCCCGGATCACTTCCGCTTGGATGGACAACTGAAAAATTAAAGCACCTTCATACCTCTATACCTGCTAATCCATTACTGGCAGAACCAATGTATCTTGCAGGATATATTGAACGATTAGGTACCGGAACAACCGATATAGTACGTTTGGCAAATGAAGCTGACTTGAAAGAACCGGATTTTATACAAGAAGAAATTTTTAAAGCAATTATATATCGCCCGGTAACCCCTCATGATACCCCCCATGATACCCCTTATGATGCCCCCTATGATAATGAATTAGTGAACAGGTTAATACTTGCTCTCAATGGTGAAATGAGCCGTCCTGAACTTCAAAAATCAGTGGGTGTAAAAGATATCGGTCATTTTAGAGAGGGTTATTTAGTTCCGGCTTTGGAATTGAATATAATTGAAATGACTTTACCTGATAAACCCAAAAGCAAAAACCAGCGGTATCGTCTTACTAAAAAAGGAATATCACTTCAGAAGCAATTAAGAAGATAAGAGATGAAAACACGTTTCTCAAAAATTTATAAAGAGTTGAAAGCAAATGAAGATAAAATTGCAAATGATTTGATTTCAGTTCAGGGAAAACCTGTTGATTTCGGAGGATATTATTTACCTGATGATAAAAAAGCTACAGAAATTATGCGACCGAGTTCAGCCTTCAATAAAATTGTTGATGAGATGTAAACTCTTTCAATAATATTCTAATTTCGAAACTGATAGGAGTTTATTTCTATCCGATTTTTTGTTAAATGGCTTTAAGGGTTAAAATCTATAGAAAAACTCAATCCCACATTTAGTAAATTCATATCAAATAATTGAGAATTTCTTGATAGTTGAACAAAATATAGCGAGACTAAATTATCTACTGAAATTGTTTAAAATTTCTGCCGAGGAATTATTAGATAGGATTAATGAAGGACGAAAGAAAACAATCTCAAGAGATGAAATATTTTCTAAAGAAATAAAGCTTAGTTATTTAAAAAAAATTGATGGGTTTTTCAAAAAAGGTTTACACTTTTATTTAGACCCGAAGCCGCCTGAAATTTCCAAAGAAGCTAGTATCTTTTTTAGAAAACAAAACTTTAACACAGATTTAAACATTGGCTCCAAAAAAATTGTAAACCACTTTGAAGAGTTAAAGATTTCACTAGCTGCAATAGCCAAACTTGCTGATATTAATTTCTAGGAGATCCTTACCATTTTACCGTATAACATCCTCACCTGAAAGAGTAGCTTCAGAAATTCGAGAACTACTTTATCCACCTTTTACTAATAACTTAAAAGAGTTTTAAAATCCCTTATCTCCAAATTTGCAGAATATAATATTTTAGTATTCGAGTTCGTCGAATACTGGAATCAGAAAGAAAAGACAAATATTGATGGCTTTTTCATTAATCCAAACGTAATTGTTCTGAAAAGACAACAGCAATCATTTAGAAGAGAAATTTTTACACTCGTACATTAGCTGGCACATTTTCTTTTAAATAAAGAGGAAATTGAAAAAATTAATTATCAAAGCTTAGCAAGGAAAGATTTAACTTCAATCGAAAAATGGTGCAACGATTTTGCATACTATTTTTTAGCCGGTGAATTTGACAAGTCAATAAAAAGCATACAAATATCTAGCCCACAAAATGATTTTAATTTTAAACTCATTGAAGAAATTTCAAAGAAAACACATTTAAGCCAAATTGCACTTTTTACTAGATTACTTTTTCAAAGTAAAATCTCACAATCAAATTACAATAAAATAAAGGCTGACTTTGAAGAAAAGCATAGAATAAAGATAGAAAGAGATAAAAGACAGAAAGAGTTGGAAAAAGAATTAGGAATTAAGCAAAGAGGTTCAGCACCACAACCGATTAAATCACCTTTATTGATTTCAACCGTACAAGCTGCTTTTTACGAAGGTATATTAAATGAATATGAAGTTTGTAAGAATTTAAATATTAGACCTGAAAAACTGGACGAGTATTTGCAATGAAATTTCTGATTGATACTAGTTCATTACTTTCCTTAGTTCGTTATTATCTACCTTTTGATAAAAAGAAAACTCTATATAATCTCATTAAATCTAAAATCGAATCCAAAGAAATTTTAGTTTTGGATAAAGTATACGAAGAATGTGAGTATACAGCTAAGGGAATAATTATTAAAACATTTGATTATCTAAAACTCAAAAAGAATCAAATTAAAACAGAAGAAATTTTACCAGACCAAAAATTCTTTAATCAACTCGAGAACCAATTCGTTAATGGTGCAGTAAGGAACACATTATCGGATGTTGAATTTGAAAATAGAAAAAATGCTTTTCTTGATTCGGCTGATGCTAAGTTACTATTGTATAGTTTAAAATATATAGATGATGGCATTACTATCGTATCTGAAGAAACGGAGGTAAGTAATGACAATAAATCGTTTAAAAAATTACCAACTATCTGTAAACGAATATTAAAGCTAAATATTATCACTCTGCCTGAATTGTTGGATAAGTTTGATGAGATCGATTTCGAATTCAAATGAGGATATTTACTAATGTTTATCTCAACTTTTAACATTCCACAATTCCCACAAATTTCTATGGTATTATAATTTCGATTTCTTATTATTGCATTAAATAACAAGTAGAAAAAAACTTGGAGGCAGATAATGAAAACAATGACCTGCAAACAACTTGGTGGAGCGTGCGACAAGACTTTTAGTGCAAACTCGTTTGATGAAATCGCAGAAATGAGCAAGCAGCACGGAATGGAGATGTTTCAAAAAGGAGATAAAGATCATCTTAAAGCAATAAACGAAATGATGGCGCTTATGCAAAATCCTCAAGCAATGAAAGAGTGGTTCGATAGTAAAAGTAAAGAGTTTGAATCTTTACCTGAAGATTAAAAAACTAAACAACTACTGATACCCATCCCAACTTTTAATTGGTAGACTCTCAATTGTAAATTGCTGCAGTGCTTTTCAGCCTGAGGCTGATGAGCCTCCGGCTCAAATAAATCTTTTTGCAACTGTAATAAATTTCTTTATTGTGCGTAGCTTTTTTCCACACCGTTAAAACTTCCCCGCAATAGGTTAATTTTAGTATTTTCTATTCTCATAATCTTATTTTTTGTTGGACTACACGCAGTATAAATAAGAAAATCACTTAAATAAATTATATTGCAATAAATGAAGAGTTGTGCATTATACCAAAAACCATAAAATCAATAAAATGAATATTGAAATAAGACCATTGACTAAAGATCTAAAAGACAATTACTTGTTCTTCTTTGACAATATAATTTTCAAAGAAAATCCTGATAGGTCAAAATGCTATTGTTATGACTATCATTTCCTCGGAGATGTAGAAACATGTCCTCGTGAAGCTAGCCGAACTGCAGTAATTAATCTTATCAATGAAAATAAGCTGACAGGTTATTTAGTCTTTGATAATGATAAACCGATCGGATGGTGTAATGCAAATAACAGATTGAATTATCAAAGATTGCTGAGAGACTATGATTATATTGATAATCCTGAAGATAAGGTTTGTTCCATTGTTTGTTTTTTAATACATGCCGATTATAGAAGACAAGGTATTGCTCAAAAGATTCTTGAAAAAATTATCAAGGATTATTCAAATAAAGGCTATGATTATCTTGAAGCGTATCCTAAAAAAAGAGAATTATCGTGTGAGGGAAATTTCAAAGGCCCGTTTGAATTATATAGGAAATACGATTTCAAGGTGAATAAAGAGTATGACGATTATTATGTAATGAGAAAAATAATAGGATAAATACATTGCACAACAACATCTATACGCAATGCCCTTTGGGATACTGCGCATAGCCAAACCGTTGGCAATAACTTCGGCAGTAACAAAAATCTTCTATGGTCGTCCATATAATAAATACTAATTAAAATCTTATATATGAAAATTTTTATAAGCTCTGAGGAGAAAAGATTAAAAGCTGGATGGCGTATCCTTTTATTTTTGTTTATTTTCTTTTCATTTTCTTCTCTTATTTTTGTAGTTAGACCTCTTTTGGGCGATATCACAAAAAGAGAATTCTTAGAAAATTATAGTTTAATTATAGTTACTATTTTAGCCTTTGGAGCAACTTTGTCTACCTTCTTGTCTAGGAAATTTATGGGACAAAAGATCTTTTGTTTCCCTTTGCTTGAAGTGGAATAAACGAGCATTAAAAGACTTTTTTTTTTGGGTTTCTATTTAGTCGTTTAATGGCTCTACCTTCTTTTTCTTACTTGTTTCTTTGGTTTATTAGATTTTAACGATTTAATTTTAAAAGATCCTCCTTATCCGAATCGTTTAATTTTATTCAATTTATGAGTGTTTTAACTTTTGGTTCTTTAGTCCTAATGCTTTTTGAACATATCCTGGTGGGTTTATTGGGAGGAATTGGTTTTTAAAGGATACATTTTTCAAAATATGATAGAAGGGCTAGGACTCATAACTTCTATAATAATATCCTGCATTATATACGGAATTATTCATTATTTAAATCCTAATGCAACGATATTATCTTCAGCAATCATTGTAGGGTTTGGTTTTTTACGAATTTATGGATACTTTAGCACTAAGATGTTGTGGCTATCGATGGGTATGCATGTTGGATGGAATTTTTTCCAAGGTCCCATATTTGGTTTTGCTGCCATGGACATAAAAAAGCTACTCTGTTACAGCACACTCTTAATTCTGATAAGCAATATCTAACCGGAGGAGAGTTCGGACCTGAAGGAAGTATTTTGATAATTCCCATTTTGATGTTGACATTATTTAATAATGAAGTGGTACCTTGAAAAATTTTACGAGAATGAGAAAAAAGCTATTGCCAACAATGGCTATACATAATGCGGGCGAAAGTGCTGATATGAAATTAATTACATTAAATAAACTAACAGCTAAACGGAAAGTGAAGTGCTTTGAAATCCCGCACCACGCATAGCCGAGACCGCTACTGATACTCATCCCAACTTTTTACCGGCAAACTTTCTGTTGTGAATTGCTGCAATGCTTTTATAAATCTTTTTGTTGCCTGAACATTTGTGAAAAGCGGAATGTTCAGGTCAACTGCTTTTCTTCGGATAATGTAATCACTGTCAAGCTCAACTTTCTCTGCTGTCTTCGGAATGTTTATCACCATATCAATTTCGCCATTACCCAGGTAAGTTAAAATTGATGGTTCCTTTTCATCAAAAGGACGATAGAGAACCTCAACATCGATTCCGCTTAGCTTGTAATAATCTGCGGTTCCCTTGTGTTCCGTAAAATTTCAATCCCATTTCTTTCAAGAGCTAATATATCTTCAAGCAATTCGGCTTTGTTTTTTGGTGTCCCGGTTGAAAGAAGAACAGCTTTCTGCGGAATTTTTTGTCCGGTTGATAGAACACTTTTAAGAAAATGCTTCATTAAAATCATCCCCAAGACAAGCAACTTCTCCTGTTGATGACATTTCAACTCCGGTAACCGGATCAGAACCTTTCAATCTTGTAAAAGAAAATTGAGAAGCTTTCACTCCAACATAATCCAGATCGAAAGATGATTTATCAATCTTTGCAACTTTTTCACCAAGCATTAACTCTTGTCGCAATTTCTATGAAATTAATTTTCAATGTTTTAGAAACAAACGGAAAACTTCTTGATGCACGAAGGTTACATTCAATAACTTTTACATCATTATCTTTTGCAATAAACTGAATGTTGAACGGTCCGGTAATTTCAAACTCACTTGCAATTTTCTTCGTGATGATCTTAACCCTGCGCATCGTTTCAAGATATGTTCTCTGAGGTGGAAGAACAATAGTTGCATCACCGGAATGAACGCCGGCATTTTCTACGTGTTCAGCGATTGCATAACAGAAAAGTTCTCCGTGATCTGCAACTGCATCAATTTCTATCTCCTTTGCATCAGTAATGAATTTGCTTATTACCACCGGATGTTCATTATTCAGATCGGTTGCTTTCTTAAGATAAGTTTCCAGTTCATCTTCAGTTAGAACGATGCTCATTGCAGCACCGCTTAACACATAACTTGGTCTGATCAAAACCGGATAATCAACTTTCGCCGAGAATTTTTTAGCTTCAACAAGAGTAGTTACCTCTGTCCAATCCGGCTGATCGATTTCCAGCTTATCAAGAATTTGTGAAAACTTATGACGGCTTTCTGCATTATCAATTTGTTCCGGTGAAGTACCGATTATTTTCACACCCTGATGATGCAATTTCATTGCAAGATTATTTGGCACCTGTCCACCCATCGAGACAATTACACCTTCAGGATTTTCGAGATCACAAATATCAAGAACTCTTTCCAGTGTAAGTTGCTCGAAATAAAGTTTGTGGCAAATATCATAATCCGTACTTACCGTTTCGGGATTACAATTAATCATTATCGATTTGTAACCGCTGTTATTTATTCCATTAACAGCATTTACACAGCACCAGTCAAACTCGACTGAAGAACCTATTCTGTATGCACCACTTCCGATAACAGCAATCTGACCTTTTTCTTTTACTGAGATATCGTGTTCGTTTCCGTGGTAAGTAAGATATAGATAATTTGTTTGTGCAGGATATTCCGCAGCCATAGTATCAATCTGTTTTATAACAGGAAGCACACCAAGTGACTTTCGTTTTTGACGGACTTCATTCTCAGTCGATTTAATTAGCTCTGCAATCTGAAGATCGGAAAATCCGTTCTGCTTTGCTTCCTTCATTAGATCAAAATCGATTTCAGATAATCCTTCTGAGATGGATTGTTTCAGTTTTAGCTCAGTTGCTAAAATATTTTTCATTTTGTAAAGGAACCATGGAGTAATCTTCGTGAGTTGATGAATCTTTTCAACTGAATAACCTTTTTGAAACGCTAGAGCAATTGCAAAAATTCTTTTATCCGTAGGCTGTAATAATTCTTTATCAAGATCATCAAAATGAAGATCGTCGCAGACGAATCCTTTTAATCCCACATCGAGCATCCGAATTGCTTTTTGAAGAACTTCTTCAAAGCTTCGTCCAAGTGACATAACTTCACCGACAGATTTCATTTCCGAGCCAAGCTGTGTACTTACCTGCTGGAATTTCTGTAAATCCCATCTCGGAAATTTTAAAGCAACATAATCGAGTGCAGGTTCAAAACAAGCTGATGTTTCCTGAGTAATACTATTTTCAACTTCGTTGAGTGCATAACCAAGTGCGAGTTTGGTTGCTATAAATGCAAGCGGATAGCCGGTTGCTTTTGATGCAAGTGCGGAACTTCGGCTGAGTCGTGCGTTTACTTCTATTATCCTGTAGTCATCAGAATTAGGATCGAGTGCATATTGAATGTTGCACTCACCAATAACACCAATGTGCCTGATTAATTTTATTCCTATTGAACGAAGCTTAAAATTCTCTTGCGCTGAAAGTGTTTGAACCGGTGCAATTACTACACTGTCGCCGGTGTGAATTCCCATCGGATCAATATTTTCCATTGAGCAGGTTGTGATACAGTTGTCATATTTATCACGAACGATTTCGTACTCAACTTCTTTCCAGCCGTAAAGTGATTCTTCAATTAAAATCTGGTTCGTATATCTGAAAGCTTTATCCGCTTTCTCTTTAAGTTCTTTTTCATTGTTGACTATTCCCGATCCCAAACCACCAAGTGCGTATGCAATTCGAACCATAACAGGAAAACCAATTTCATTTGCAACTTTGATTGCTTCATCAACATTTTTTGCTGTTTTACTTCTTGCAACTTTTAGCCCGATTTCTGTACACTTGTTTGAAAAGAGCAGTCGATCTTCGGTATCTATAATTGCTTCGACGGGAGTTCCGAGTACCTGGATGTTATGCTTTTCAAGAATTCCTTTGTCGTACAATTGAACACCAACATTCAATGCTGTTTGTCCACCAAATTGCAGTAGAATACTATCTGGTTTTTCTTTTTCAACTACTCTTTCAACAAATTCCAGAGTGATTGGAAGGAAGTAAACTTTATCCGCAAAATTTTCTGAAGTCTGAATGGTTGCAATGTTAGGATTAACAAGTACAGAAGTTATACCATCTTCTTTAAGTGCTTTGATTGCTTGAGAACCGGAATAATCAAACTCACCCGCCTGCCCTATCTGTAATGCACCTGAGCCAAGGATTAAGACTTTTTTTGGTTTTCGTTTTTTTATCATAATTCTTTATGATGATCCTGAAATAAATTCAGGATGACAGTTTGGTTTGTCATGCTGAACTAGTTTCAGCATCTCAGTTTTTAAAATCCAGAGAAAGATCTTTCCACTCTTTGTTTATTGATTCTATTAAATTGATTTTCCACTTTCTATGCCAATTCTTTAACTGCTTTTCTCTTCTAATTGCATCCTCAATTCGATTAAAAGTTTCAAAGTAAACTAACTTTGTTAAATTGTATTTTTTAGCAAAGCCTTCAATCAACTTATTCTTATGTTCATATAATCTTCTATTTAAATCATCGGTAACACCGATATAAAGTGTTTTGGAGTCATTCGTTAATATATACACATAATAATTTTTCATTTCTCTAGAAATGATACAACCTTAGATCCTGAAATAAATTCAGGATGACACCGCGTTTTGTCATGCTGAACTCGTTTCAGCATCTTGATTTTTATTTTAAGATCCTGAAATGAATTCAGGATGACACCCTGCATTACTTCAGCGCCCGAACGAACATATCAAAAATAAATTCACAGTCATCCGGACCCGGAGAGGCTTCAGGATGAAACTGTGCCGCAAAAAATGGTTTCGAAATATGAATTATTCCTTCATTTGTTCCATCATTATCATTTACGAACCATTCACGCCAGTCTTGCGGAAGTGTATCTGACTTAACAGCATAGCCATGATTCTGAGAAGTTATATAGCATCTTTTTGTTCCCATCTCATTGCACGGCTGGTTGTGTCCGCGATGTCCATATTTTAATTTGTAAGTATCGGCACCTGCAGCAAGTGCTAGAATTTGAGAACCAAGACATATCCCAAGAATCGGAATGTTTGATTCCATCGCTTTCTTTGTGTGTTCGATTGTAGCAAGATTTATCTTTGGATCACCGGGACCGTTTGACAACATTATCCCGTTTGCTTTGATACTCGTGAAATCGTAATCATATGGAACTCGAATTACAGAAATATTCCTTCCAAGAAAAGCTCTGATTATATTATTCTTCGTTCCGCAGTCAACGAGAATTATTTTTTTATTTCCGGCAGTATACTCTGCCGGCTCTTTGACTGAAACTTCTCTAACAAGATCAGTTTTGTTTGGATCTGACAATACTGCTTTGTCAGTTTCATTGATAACAATCCTTCCCAGCATTGTTCCTCTATCACGAAGCTTTCTGGTAAGCATTCGAGTGTCGATTCCAGTTATCGCAGGAATTTTTTCTTCCTTCAGCCAATCACCGAGAGATTTCTTTGCATTCCAGTGAGAGAATTCATCAGAATAATTTGAAACAATCAGAGCACGAATATGAATTGAATCCGATTCAAAATTTTTTGAAACTCCGTTTGATCTTTCTCTATCCGGCACTCCATAATTTCCAATCAGAGGATAAGTACATACAAAAATTTGTCCACGGTAACTCGGATCAGTCAATGTTTCAGGATAGCCAACCATACCGGTATTAAAAATGACTTCACCGTTTGCATTGCTTTCATAACCGAAGCTGATTCCTTCAAACTCAGACCCATCTTCAAGTATTAATTTTGCTTTACTATTTGTATCCATTTAGTTCAGACAAAAAAATAGCCACTCATTGAGTGGCTGAAAAATTCAGACTTTTATTCGAGAAGATTGTTACCAGAATTTTACTTTTTATTTTCAATAATCCTTAAATAATTTTCAACAAATATAAATCGTGTTGCTAACTTATCCAATTAGAATTATACATAAATTAATTTTTCAATTCAGAACTTCTGCCAGTTGCATTTAATTCAAGATTTGTTATAATTGCAGTAACAATTAATCTATTCCTAACAACGAGATGTTTTTTGAAGATAATCTCATTAATTCTGCTTTTTATCTCAGCACTCGATCAAACAACTTTCCATAATTTCCATTTAAATCATTCAAAACAATTCATATGAGTAAAAAACCAAAGATTTTTATTCTTGATACCAATGTTATTCTGCACGATTCATCCTGCATTCACCAATTCCAGGAAAATGATGTCGTGATTCCATTGACCGTTTTAGAAGAACTCGATCAATTCAAAAGAGGAAGCCAGGTAATCAATCTAAACGCAAGAGAGTTTTCGCGCACTCTGGATTCGCTTACCGGACAGGATATTTTCAACGGTGGTGTTTCGATGGGTGAAGGTCGTGGGCAATTACGAATCGCCATCTCGCGAGGTCTTTCACAAGAGATTCGTGAAGTATTTAAAGAAGATACTCCTGATCACAGAATTCTTGGGACTGCACTTGAATGGCAGAAGAAGTATAAAGATGTTAACACCGTAATTCTTGTTACAAAGGATGTAAATCTTCGTATGAAAGCCAAAGCACTTGGAATTCTAGCTGAAGATTACACAACTGACAGAATTGGAAGCATCGAAGAGTTATACAGCGGTAAACAGGTTATCGAAGATTTTGATGATGATAAAATAATAGAGCTTTTCCAACCACCTTTTGAAGTTGTTGCTGAACCTATACTTGACAGATTAAACGGTGAAGCTTTTTCTAATAAATACTTTATTCTGAGGAATGGTAATCGATCTGTACTTGCAAACTTAGATCAAAATAAAGAACATCTGAGAAAGGTTGACAAGAATGTTATTTACGGAATAACCCCGCGAAACGCTGAACAGACTTTTGCGGTCGATGCTTTGTCGAATCACGATATTCGGTTGGTCTCATTAACCGGCAAAGCCGGAACAGGTAAAACGCTTCTTGCACTTGCAAGTGCGCTCCACGTAAGAAAACATTATCGACAAATATTTATTGCACGTCCAATAGTTCCTCTTAGCAATAAAGATATTGGATTTCTTCCCGGAGATGTCGAAAGCAAACTTGCACCTTATATGACTCCACTCTGGGATAACCTGAAAGTTATCCAGGATCAGTTTCCTGAAACAGATAAAAATCATCAACTGATTGATTCGTTAATTAAAGAAGAGAAACTTGTTATTGAACCACTCTCTTATATTCGCGGAAGAAGTCTTCAAAGAATTTTCTTTATTGTTGACGAAGCACAGAATTTAACTCCGCACGAAATAAAAACCATCATCACCCGTGCTGGTGAAGGATCAAAGCTTGTGTTCACAGGAGACATTTACCAAATTGATCATCCTTATCTTGATGGACAATCGAATGGGCTGTCCTATTTAATAGATCGTTTCAAGGGACAAAGTTTTACGCTCACATCAATCTTGAAAAAGGTGAACGCAGCGAACTGGCTGAGCTTGCAAGTAATTTGTTGTGACTGTCATCCCAAATCTACCTGTCGGTAGACAGGTTTATTTTCGGGATCTTATTCCCACTCCCACTTTTTGGGATTCCAATTGTCTTTAGTTCCTTCATCAAATATGGGTTCGACAAAAGATTGGATTTTAGACACAGCTTCATAGAAGCTAATTTTTAGGTCTAGTTTATTTAGTTGAAAAAATGATGACCATTGAGTTTGCTTCTGCTGATTATTTTTGAAAACTGCATCAAAGATAATGTGTCTATCATCAAGAGTAGTTCCTCGGTTTTCAAAAGTTTCTATAATAGCTTCTCTAAGCACGTTTCTATTAAAAGAATTATTCTCAGCGATAAAGATGAGGTCATAGAAATCTTTCATTCTGCTTGTAATAAAATTCAGTTTTACAATCGCTTCAAATTTCTCTGCGACCGCTGAATCAAATGAATAAACAAATATTTTAGGCGAAGGAAAATCAAGAAGAGTGGGATAATCAATCTCAAAAGGTCCGTTTGTAATTTTGTCACCAAAACCAATATCAATTGAAAAATAACCCTTAATTGTGTCCATCCTATATGGCACTTTAATTCTCACACCATCAAAATCTGCACCCTCTTTAATTTTTTTACCTTCTATTTTATCCGCAATAAACTCAACACCATCATCACCATTTGTCGAAGCAATTTCTTTAATTATATCTATGCAATCCTCAACCTCATTCGATACGGAAATGCCGAGAAAATCAATATCCTTCGTCGGACGGAATTTAGAAATTTCATTCTGCATCAAAAGAAACGCGCCCTTAAGAATGAACTGTGATCTAAAAGCTGAAATTGAAATTCTATAGAGAAAACGTTCCTGAAAATATTGGCGTAGAATTGCATTATAATCTCTATTATTTTTATTAGAAATATTCAGCAATCGGTTCCTTATAGATACAGCTATATTTTTAGTTTCTCTTTTCATTAAGCCATCAGTCCTTTAAGAATTGGCGTTATGACTGTTTTAACCTGGCATATTTCAGCATACTTTATTAGTGAAGCAATACTTTTCTTTTTTTGCTCCAGATAATTTTTAAGAGCCTGCATTGCAAGTTCCTCTCCAAATTTATTCCTATATCTGAACATATCGCAAACCGTTTTTTCTTTATTGTAAATTTTCAGTTCACCATATTTAGTTTTAATTATTTCGATACCTGGATTGTAAAATCTTTCTCTGAAGTAAAAGGTTTTTACCGGCGGATAAATTATACTTTTACTTTTTAGAGAGTGTGGTATTGCATAGTAAATTTCCGAAGGATTAAAATCAGTCATTTCATAATAATCCATTGCTGAAATAAGGCAGATAACGGCCTGAGGTTCTGCCCGGCAAACAGTAATAAGACTAACATTTACATTCTTAAAAAAACTGTAATCTGCCAGACGATAAACCCCCGGTTTAATTTTTACTATTATATCTTGCTTAACAAGTTTTGCAATGTCTCTTGTGTGAAAGTTTTCTTCTTTCAGTTCTTTCATAGTAGCAAAACCACCGTTTTTTGAGATATATGATATAATTTTTTTCATTTTATATAATGTTCTATTTTACTGCCAATAATATATATTGGCAGAACATTAGAACCAAATCGATACGAGGTAAATATAACAAATCTACCTTGAAATCGAACCGAGTTATATTTTTAAATTGGGGTTATAATTTGTAATCTTAAAATTATTTCTTCTTAAATAAAAAGGGCGAGTCACCGACTCGCCTCTCTAAATTCTAACTTCTTACTACTGACTACTTTAGCAATACCATTTTCCTCGTTTCCGAATAGTTGCCAGCTTTGAGTTGATAAAAATAAATCCCGCTCGTCAAAGCACTGCCATTAAACTCAACTTCATATTCTCCGGCGGGTTTTTCTTCGTTAACAAGTGCTGCAATTTCTCTTCCCAATAAATCATATACTTTTAGTGTTACAAATTGCCGACTGCTGACTGCATACTGCAGACTGGTTGTTGGATTAAACGGGTTGGGGTAGTTTTGTGAGAGATAAATATTACTTGGTTGTTCTATATATTCATCGGTTTCTTCTAATTCGGTAATTATTGGATTTTCACTATACAATATTGAACCTCCAGATCCAGCACCCCAAAATCCTTCTTGATCTGCGTAAGCCGCATATAAATATTGCTCTGTGAGCTTAGGTTGTTGAGTCCAGTTATTCCCACCATCAGTTGTTATAGTAATGTCGCTTCCTAAAGCCAGATTACTTACCTTTATACCTCTGCCTAAGTTTGTGAAAAAAATGTCATTTCCTCCTCCTATAGGTACATTCACCCAACTTATACCTCCATCAGTTGTTCGTATTGTAGTGCTTGCATATCCAGTTACCCATCCATTCAGAGCATCTGTAAAAAATATAGAATAAAAACTTGTATTGTTGACTTGTTCTATTAAATCCCAGGTATTGCCTCCATTTGTAGTTTTTAATATAATACTCAGAGGTGGATTGAAATTAACATAAATTCCACACATATAACCTAAATTTTCATCGATCATTGAGATAGAAGTTAAAGCAGTAGTCCTCCCTACATTTATTTGTTGCGGAATCCAATTATTTCCACCATCTGTCGTCTTAAAAATTTTGTTGTTCGATCCTCCAGCCCAACCGATGGTATTGTTAATAAAAAATACAGCTCTCAAATCGTATGAGTCAGGTATTGTACTCAATTCCCATCCAATCCCACCATCAATTGTTTTTAAAAGAACAGAACTATTTCCCACAATCCATCCGTGCAGATTATCTGTGAAAGATATGCTTCGTAAATTCTTATTTGCTACAGGAGTTAATTTTTCCCAATCAGTACCTCGGTTGTAAGTTGTCATAATTGTGCCAGAATCGCCGACGGTGAAACCATGTACATCACTAATGAAAATAATATCGTTAATTGTAATTCTTTTACCACTTACTCTGCTGGTAAAGCTACTGCCACTATTTGTCGATTTATATATATCACCATTTTCTCCGAATACAATACAATCGTTATCATTTAAATAGTCACAAGCTCTTAAAGCCCACACCGAACTGAATGTTCTATCCAGCCATGTCTCTCCTCCATTTGATGTTATAAATATTTTGGAACTGTTTCCAACGATCACTCCTGAACTTTCGCCAAAAAAAGAAATATCCCAAAGTAAACATTGCCCCAAGGTTTGATATTCCCAGACTATTCCACCGTCGGTAGTTTTTAATAGAACGCCGTAATCGCCAACAATAAATCCCTCCAGATTATTTTTAAATGTAATCTTGTACAATCCAGTTGTAACAGGACAGTTAACATTGTTCCAACTCATCCCACCATCGGTCGACATCATAATTCCAGGTCCACCGATGACAAAACCTTTGCTGGTATCTATGAAAAACACATCAATCATATTACTTAATGTGTATGATTGCCAAGTTTCACCCCCATTTGTTGTTCGGTAAATTTTATTCCAACTTAATAACCAGCCATAATTTTGGTTAACGAAGAAAACACGAATATGTGCATAGTCTTCTATATGTTGAATACTCCAAGTATCACCACCATCAGTAGTTTTTAAAAGATTACCACCCCAGTCTCCTATAAAACCATTATTAATATCTGTGAATTGCACCGAACCCAAATAAGTATCAGTTGGCATTTGAATATTTTCCCAGGTCTCTCCCCCATCAGTAGTTTTTATACATGCTCCGTTATAACCGACTGCCCAGCCATTCATCTCGTCAATAAAATATGAGTCTAAAATTTCGTTAGATTGTGGATTAGGATTTTGCCATTCCCATTGTGCAGATACAGTAATCGAAAGAATAAAAATCAGGAGAGATATTTTAAGGGTTCGCATTTTACGCTCCAATAAAATTAAGTTAACAGAAACTTAAGAATTTAAAGTGAGAAAGTCAGGTGGGAATTACACTTCAATTCTAAATTATACATTGTTAATTGTAAACCTGCCCGTCCGGCAGGCGGGTTGTGCATTGTTTTCCTTCCTTGTATTTCACTCATCAATCAATTATTTTGACGCCTCTATTTCTGACTAAAACAAACAAAAAACCAAGAAATATACTCTTTTTAGCATAGTGGTCATTCCGGCGAAACTGACGAAGTCGGGAGAGTCCGGAATCTTATTACATAAATACTTTGCAGATTCTGGACAAGCCAGAATGACAGTAGTCCGACTTTCTGTGAACTGTTAGTTATTAAAGAATTAAAAAATTATTAATGGACAACTAAGGAAATTTATGGCTAAGGATTATAAACGAAATCCTGAAATTGAAGAGCAAGAAACAACCGAATGGCTTTACTCGCTCGATTATGTTTTTGAACATGGCGGACCGGAAAGAGTAAGAGAATTACTTACAGCAATTACAAATTCGTGCGCACAGAGCTGGTGTTCATATTCCCTTTTTCGGCAAACACTCCATACATTAATACAATCCCAAGAGAAAAGCAGCCGCCTTTCCCTGGCAATCGTGAAATTGAAAGAAGAATAAAATCTCTCATCCGCTGGAATGCAATGGCAATGGTTGTAAAAGCAAACAAGCTGGAAGAAGGAATCGGCGGACACATTTCAACTTACGCAAGTGCGGCAACTTTGTATGAGATTGGTTTCAATCATTTCTTCAAAGGAAAAGGTGAAGGCTACGACGGCGATCAGATTTATTTCCAGGGACATGCTTCTCCCGGAATTTATGCACGTGCTTTTCTTGAAGGAAGAATTTCGAAAGAGCTGATACAAAATTTCAGAAGAGAATTTGCAAAAGGCGGTGGACTTTCTTCTTATCCTCATCCGTGGTTGATGCCTTCGTTCTGGGAATTCCCAACTGTCTCAATGGGACTCGGACCAATTATGGCAATTTACCAGGCAAGGTTCAATCGATATTTAGAAGACCGTGGATTGAAGAAAGACACAGGAAGCAAAGTCTGGGCATTTCTCGGCGATGGTGAAACTGATGAGCCCGAAACTCTCGGTGCAATTACTCTTGCTTCAAGAGAGCAGCTTGACAATTTAATTTTTGTAATTAACTGTAATTTGCAAAGACTAGATGGACCTGTTCGCGGCAACGGAAAAATTATTCAGGAACTTGAAGCGGCTTTCCGTGGTGCCGGCTGGAATGTAATAAAAGTTATTTGGGGTGATGACTGGGATCCACTTCTTGAAAAAGATAAAGATGGCAAGCTTATCAAACGAATGGGCGAAGTTGTTGATGGTCAATATCAAAAGTATACTGTTGAGGGTGGTGGTTACATCCGCGAACATTTCTTTGGCGTTGATGAAGAGCTAAAAGAGATGGTCAGCAATATGACAGATGAGCAGCTCAGTAAAATGCGCCGGGGCGGACATGATCCCGAAAAAGTTTATGCTGCATTTAATGCGGCTGTAAATCACAAAGGTAAACCAACGGTAATTCTGGCAAAAACTGTTAAAGGATACGGACTCGGTGAAAGTGGTGAAGGAAAAAACATCACTCACCAGCAGAAAAAATTAAATGAAGATGAAATGAAGGAATTCCGTGCACGTTTTGGTATTCCCATTTCTGATGAGCAAATTCATAACGATCCTTTTTTCAGACCAGATGATGATAGTGCTGAAATGAAATATCTTCAGGAAAAAAGAAAAACTTTGGGCGGGTATGTGCCCTCAAGAAAAATTGATTTGAAACCGATCAAAACTCCCGGTGAATCTGTCTTCGAAGAATTTTATAAAGGAACTGAAGGAAGAGAAGTTTCAACAACGATGGTGTTTGTGAGAATTCTTGCAAAGCTTCTAAAAGATGCTGAAGTTGGAAAGAATATTGTCCCGATAGTTCCTGATGAAGCAAGAACTTTTGGAATGGAATCACTGTTCCGACAAGTTGGAATTTATGCTCACGCTGGTCAGCTTTATGAACCTGTTGATAGAGATAGTCTTCTCTATTATAAAGAAGTGAAGAACGGACAAATACTCGAAGAAGGAATTACTGAAGCCGGTTCGATGTCTTCTTTTGTAGCAGCAGGAACAGCATACGCAACTCACGGATTGAATATGATTCCGTTCTTTATTTACTACTCAATGTTTGGATTGCAGAGAGTCGGTGACCTTGCCTGGGCAGCTGGTGATATTGGTGCAAAAGGATTTTTAATTGGTGGAACTGCAGGAAGAACAACACTAAATGGAGAAGGTTTGCAGCATCAGGATGGCAATAGTCATTTGCTCGCGTACACAATTCCAAATCTTGTTGCATACGATCCGGCCTTTGCATTTGAGCTTGCGGTAATTATTCGTGATGGAATTAAAAGAATGTTTGAAGACCAGGAAAATAAATTCTTCTACATCACTGTGATGAATGAAAACTATGCAATGCCGGAAATGCCTAAAGGTGCAAAAGAAGGAATAATAAAAGGAATGTATAAGTTCAAATCTTCCGGGTTAAAGAAAGTCAGATGCAAAAGCACAATTATTCGGAAGCGGAACAATTCTCAATCAGGTACTTCAGGCTCAGGAGATTTTGGAGAAAGATTATAATGTTGCAGCAGATGTATGGAGTGTGACCAGCTATAAAGAACTAAGAAATGATGCTCTTGAAGCTGAAAGATTTAATATGTTGAATCCTGATAAGAAACAAAAAACTCCTTACATCACTCAGCAACTCGAAAAAGAAGAAGGTGTTTTCGTTGCCTCTTCGGATTATGTAAAAGCACTTCCTGATTCCATTTCAAAATGGTTTCCACGAACTCTTTATTCCTTAGGAACAGATGGATTCGGAAGAAGTGGATCGAGAAAAGCATTAAGAGATTTCTTTGAAGTTGATTACAGGCATGTTGTTTATGCAACTCTCGGTGCATTAGTAAAAGAAGGAAAAATAAAAGATACAGTTCTCAAAAAAGCAAATAAAGATTTAGAGATCAATCCGGATAAATTAAATCCAATGATATCGTAATAGTTTTTGTAACAGCACACTTCGACTCCGCTCAGTGTGACATATTCTTTCGTCATCCTGAGCGAAGCGAAGAATCTCTGAGATTCTTACAGAATCCTAACAGATTCATTCAGAGTGACGTCAATTAAATAATGAATAATAAAACACGAAATAATGGCAACAGAATTTAAACTACCTGAACTGGGTGAAAATATAGAATCAGCAGATATCATTAACGTTCTTGTTAAAGCTGGTGATCAAATAGAAAAAGAACAATCAATTATAGAAATTGAAACTGATAAAGCGACGATTGAAGTTCCATCGAATGTTTCCGGCAAAGTAACTGAAGTGCTGGTTAAACAAGGTGAATCTGTAAAAGTTGGACAAACAATTATTAAAGTTGATGAGGGTGGAAAGTCTGAAACAAATACAGAACCTAAGACTGTGGCAAAGGAATAAGTAAAGAAAAGAAACGAATCCACCAAAAAAGAAGTTAAAGAAAATAGCTCAATCTGGTCCTGGACAAATTATTGAGTTCAAAGTTCCTGATCTTGGAGAAAATATTGAATCTGCTGATGTAATAAATGTTCTGGTGAAAAAAGGTGATACGATTTCAAAAGATCAGGGTGTAATTGAAATTGAAACTGACAAAGCTACTATTGAAGTTCCCTCCTCTGTCGAGGGAAAAATTGTTGAAGTAATAGTAAAGACTGCTGATAAAGTAAAAGTCGGTGATATTCTTATTAAAGTTGAATCAACTTCAGTTTCTCCGGCTGAGAAAAAGAAATCAGATGAAGTGAAGGAGAAAAAAGAAGAAATTACAAAAGAAGATAATGCTGAACTGAAATCTGAGAATCGTGACGGTGAAGTAGATGAAATGAAACCAGGCGAACGCGATCATCAACCACCGGTTTTAAGTGGTTCGGCACCTGCTGCCCCTTCCGTTAGAAGAATTGCACGTGAACTTGGTGTTGATATTAACAAAGTTCCGGGTTCTGGTGGAGATGGTAGAATCTCGATGGATGATGTTAAAGCGTACGTGAAAAAGAGAATGCAAGGCAAAGATGAAGGTGTCGGGCTTGGAATAAAGAAAGAAGTTCTACCTGATTTCAGTAAGTACGGTACAATAGAACGGGTTGCAATGAACAAGATTCGTGAAAAAACTGCAACTCACTTAAGTTATGCATGGGCTGTTACTCCACATGTAACTCAATTCGACAAAACAGATATTACAGAGTTTGAAAAAGACAGAAAAAAATTGAGCAAGCAAGTTGAAAAACAAGGAGCAAAACTAACTGTTACGGGAATTCTTATAAAAATAATTTCCGAAGGATTGAAGAAATTTCCTCAGTTCAATTCCAGTATTGATATGGATAAGAAAGAAGTTATCTACAAAAAATATATTAACATTGGACTTGCAGTTGATACAGAGTATGGTTTGCTAGTTCCGGTAATTAAAAATGCAGATAAGAAAAATCTAATAGATATTTCAGTTGAATTGAATTCACTCTGCTGCAAAAGCACGAGACAAAAAACTTTCTCTTGATGAAATGCAGGGAGGGTGTTTTACAATAACGAATCTTGGTGGAATAGGTGGAACTTACTTTACTCCAATAGTGAATTCTCCGGAAGTGGCAATTCTCGGAGTATCACGCGGAAATTATGAACCGGTTTATAACAAAGAAGGAAATTTTGAACCGAGGTTGATGCTTCCGCTTTCTCTGTCATACGATCATCGAATTATTGACGGTGCAGATGCAATAAGATTTTTGCGATGGGTTTGTGAAGCACTAGAAGAACCTTTGAAAATTTTTATGTAATTAGATCAAACAAAAAAAAGAGATGAATTATGCAGAATGAAATTGAAAAAAAGAATTTAGAAACGTGGGCTGACTATTTATTAAACTACAGTCTGGGTGGTATTGAAAAAGATGACGTTGTAATGATAAAAGGTGAAGATATCTGCTGGCCATTGATGAGTGTGTTGCAGGATAAAATTTTCGCTGCAGGTGGAATTGCAGATATTAATATTGTTGCACCAGATAACGATCGCGGAAAAGTTTGGGGAAACTCAATGGCAATTCACGGAAGTATGGAACAAATTAATAAGGTTTTTAATTGGCATGTCGATAGATATAAAGCTATGACGAAATATATAGAGATACTTGGCGTTTCAAATCCGGATTTATTTCAAAACGGCAAAGAAGATCTAGCCAAAGAAATTATGAAAATTGATGCCCCTGTAAAAGATATTCGTCTTGCTAAACCGTGGGTTTTAACTCTCTTCCCTACTAAAGGATTCGCAGACATGGAAGGAATGACACTTCAAGGAATATTCGGATTTTATTGTAAAAGCGTCGACAGTTGATCCACGTCTGCTGGATGCAGTTGAAGAAGATATTTATCAGCTGTTGAAGAAAAGTTCTGAATTAAGAATTCAAACTATTCACCCGAAAACAAAAAAAGAACTTGAACTGAAAATGAACATCGCCGGAAGAAATATCATAAAATGTACGGGTGAAAATAATTTTCCTGATGGTGAAGTTTTTACCAGTCCCGATGCAAATTCGGTTGAAGGAGAAATATTCGTTGATCTTCCTGTATTTCAGGGAGGAATGGATATTCAGGGAATCTATTTAAAATTTGAAAGTGGTGTAATAAAAGAATACTCTGCAGAGCAGGGATTTGAAGCATTAAAAAAAATTATTGAAACGGATGAGGGTTCACACAGACTTGGTGAGGTAGCTCTTGGGATGAATAACGGGATGGATAAAGTTTTAAAACATCCTTTATTTGTTGAAAAGGTTGGCGGCACATTGCATATTGCTATTGGACAAAGTTATCCCAGAAGCTTATGTAAATGACAACAATTCGGAAGTGGGTAAAAACAATAATTTCTGATTTACAATCAAAAGGAATTTATAACCAATCAGCCCAGCACGTTGATATCGTCACAGATTTTCGTCCCGGTGGAAGCGGTAAAGCAGTATATGTCGATGATGTAAAACTGGAAATTGAAAATAATATCTGGGTCGTACCTAATAAATAAGAAATGAATATTTTAGGAGAAACTTGTCAGAACAGAAAATTAACATTGCAGTTATAGGTGCAGGACCTGGCGGATATGCAGCAGCTTTTCTCGCAGCCGATTTAGGAATGAATGTTACTTTAATTGATAAAGAAAAAAATCCCGGTGGAGTATGTCTTTATCGCGGATGCATTCCTTCCAAAGCATTGCTGCACGTTGCAAAACTTCTTGATGAAACTGAACACGCAAAGAACTGGGGAATCGATTTTGGCAAGCCCAAAATAAATCTTGATAAACTTCGTGATTGGAAAGAAAAGGTGGTTGAAAAACTCACTAGTGGAGTTGGTTCAGTTGCGAAGTATCAGGAAAGTAAATTTCGTTCAGGGAACAGCAACATTTAAAGATTCAACTAAACTTTTGATTCAAAAAATCGATGGCAACACAGAAGAAATTACATTCTGATAAAATAGTAATTGCAACCGGATCACGATCACAACTATTCCCTCACTAAACATTGATAGTAAAAGATTACTAAATTCAACCACAGCACTTGATCTTCCTGTAATTCCTAAATCTTTGCTTGTAATTGGCGGGGGTTATATTGGATTGGAACTTGGTTCTGTGTATCAAGCATTGGGCTCTAAAGTTTCTGTTGTAGAAATGCTGGATGGATTGCTTCCCGGTGCAGATCGTGATCTTGTTTCTCATCTTTCTAAAAGATTGAAAGAAAAATTTAACAGCATTATGCTCAACTCGAAAGTTGTAGAGATGAAAGAAGTAAAGGATGGTATTAAAGTAAAGATCCAGGATAAGGAAGGCAAAGAAACAGAAAACACATATGATTATGTTCTTATGTCAATCGGCAGAAAACCAGATACATCAGGACTCGGATTAGAAAACACGAAAGTTAAAGTGAATGAACGTGGATGGATAAATGTAAACAACCAGATGAAAACGGACGATCCTGATATATATGCAATTGGTGATATTGTCGGTGAGTCAATGCTTGCTCACAAAGCTTCACACGAAGGAAGAGTTGCAGTGGAAGTAATTGCGGGGCACAAATCAGCTTTCGAGCCAATGGCAATTCCTGCCGTAGTTTTCACTGATCCTGAAATAGCCTGGGCTGGATTGACAGAGAATCAGGCAAAAGAAAAAAAGATCGATTACGAGGTAACAAAATTTCCCTGGGCAGCTTCTGGAAGAGCTGTTACTTTAGATAGAAACGATGGCGTTACAAAAATATTAGTTGATCCTTTATCACAGAGAATTCTTGGGATTGGAATTTGTGGTCCCGGTGCAGGTGAACTAATTGCTGAAGGTGTTCTTGCAATTGAAATGGGTGCAAACCTGACAGATCTTAAATTAACAATTCATCCACATCCAACTTTATCTGAAACAATGATGGAAGCTGCTGAAGTTTTCTTTGGGCAAAGCACTCACGTTTACAGACCGAAGAAGAATTGATTTTTAATTAGAACTCATCCCTCCCCTTCTCTTAAAAAGAGAAGGGATTATAAAGGGTCACGACTTATTGATAGAGTACATTGTCAGAAAAATGTATCTTAAGATTTGATGATATATAAGTCTCTCTCTTCCCAAGAGAGAGATTAGAGTGAGTTCTTTTTTACAATTAAACGATTTATAAATTACCTTTCGCATTGTTTAAGAATGCTCATTTAGATAATTTTCACTTTCATTAATAGAAATTCTAAGAAATTATAGACACATTTTATGACCAAACCACAAATATGGGTAGCAGCATTTTTAGTAGTATTTATTTTACTTTTTATGCTTCAAAAATTAACTCAAAAAGAAGAAGCCCCAACTCGTGATCTTTCATCACAAATGAGTAATCAAATGGCGGAGCAGAACACAACAGGATCGGATCTTACAGCTGAACAGCTCATTTCAAATTTTGGATGCACAAATTGTCATGGTGGTGAATTACAGGGAACTTCAATGGCACCTGCATTAACAAATTTGTCTTCATACTGGGGAAAAGAAACACTTCTCAATTATTTACGAAACCCGAACGATTTTATGAGTGATGAAAGATTTAAAGCATATAGAGAAAAATATCCGAACCAGATTATGCCTCCATACGGCAATAAGGACATCAAAGATCTTGGTAAAATTGTAGATTACCTTCTCACTAAATAGTCGACACCACTTTTCTATAAATTACTCTTATTTGATCTTCAACTACTAATTATGAATTAGTTACTATTCACTGATTTGCTTCTATAAATAATTTTATTTAGTTTTGAGCATATGCTCATAACAAATTATTTATAATCTATGCCAAGACCAAGAAAAAACAGACGAGTTTGCTGTAATCCATCAGCTTACTATTTCAAACCACGCGGAATACCAATGAGTGAACTTGCAGAGATTGTTCTTGACCATGATGAACTTGAATCTTTACGACTTGCTGATCTTCTTGCCTATTCTCATCAAAAAGCAGCGAAAGAGATGAGGATCTCACGGGCAACGTTTGGAAGAATAGTGGAAATGGCTAGAAAAAAAGTTACTGATGGTATTTTGAATGGGAAGGCAATAAGAATAAATGAAAATCATTAATAAAAATAATTCGAACTGAAATTCTAATAAATATGGAGTTAATAAAATGGAAAGTCATTCAAATAACTTTAAAGGTAAAATCGCAATTGCAACAAATGATCAGAAAAAAGTTACCGGACATATTGGCAGGTGCAGGGCTTTCATGATTTATGAAATTGATGGTGAGAAAATCGTAAACAAAGAATTGCTTGAAAATAATTTCACAAATCATAGTAGAGGTGGAGGACACCATCATCATCACGGAGAAGGTGAAGGTCATGAGGAACAAGGGCATGGAAGACACAGCCATGAACATTTAATCAATGCTTTGAAAGATTGTAACTACCTGATCTCAAGTGGAGGTGGATGGAGAGTTGTTGAAGATTTAAAACAGCACAACATTGTTACTCTCGTTACAGATGTTGAATCAATTGATGATGCGGTAAGCAAATTCATAAATGGTGAATTGGTGAATGAAACCAAACTTGTATGTGACCATAGTCATTAAAATAAGAAGAGGTTAAGAGAATAGGCAGATTCGCTTTAAATTTGATTTATGAAAATAAAATATTTTCCAATCATACTTTCCATATTTTTTGCTCAATTCACAAACGGGCAAAATTCAATATTAAAAGGAAAAATTATTGACTCAAGAAATGGGAATAAAATTTCGGGAGCTACGCTATTTATATCTCACAACTACTTTACATACTCTAATGGTAATGGTGAATACAGAATTGATGAGCTCCCAGCAGGACTGTATGAAATACAAATATCCAGTTTAGGTTACAAAGCAATATCAGGTATAATCAATATTGATTCGATTGTGGTTATTAGAGACTTTGAACTTGAGCCATCATTAATAGAGTTAGATGAAGTTGTAGTTAGTACAAATCGTACAGAAAATTATTTACGGAACTCCCCTTTTGCAGAACTAATTGTTGACAAAGAAGAAATCAAAGTCAGACCGGCAGCGACCCTCGCCGATATTCTACAAAACGAACCGGGAATTTCTTTGATTCGCGATGGTATTTGGGGAACAGAAATAAGCATCAGAGGTTTGAACCGGGAAAATATCGTTACACTTATTGATGGAAACCGGGTTGTTACTTCTACTGATGTTGCTGCCAGGTTATCAATGATTGATCTGAATGATATTGAAAGAGTCGAGGTAATTAAAGGTGCGTCATCTTCAATTTATGGTTCAGGTGCCACGGGAGGAATCGTAAATGTAATAACAAAATCCCCGCAATTCTACGATAAGTTTACTTTAAGGGGCAATGCATTAACTGAATACAATACAGTTAATGATCTTTCGATTTTCAGTGGTTCACTTTTTAGCGGAGGATCAATCTGGTCTGCAAAAATTTCTGGTTCGTACAGAAATGCCGAAAACATTCAAACACCGGTTGGTGAGCTTGAAAATAGCCAATTCGAAGATTATACTTTTTCTGGTGCGTTTAGTATCTCACCGGCAAATAATCAAAAATTGAAAATTGATTATCAAAACTTCAGAGCGAATAATGTTGGAATTCCGGGCGCTTCAGTTTTTCCTGATAATGCTGATGTAAGATATCCCTACGAATTTCGTGAATTGATCTCAGCAGGTTATGATATTCAAAACATCTCAAAAACATTTTACAAGCTATCATTAAAGTATTCGCATCAGCTAATAGAACGAAGCGTTGAAAACATTCCAAATATAGTTCAAAATATTCCTGCTTCGGGGAATAATCCTGCAAGAAGAGTGAGTGTGCTAAAAATTACTCCGAGTGCAGATCATAATAACAACAATGCGCAAATACAAGGGAATTTCTGGTTGTTCGACAGCAACAATCTGATTTTCGGGCTGGACTACTGGGATAGAAGCTATAACGGTGAGCGTGAAAAGTATCAATTGATTGAAGTTCTTGATTCTTCTGGGAATATTAGTTAGCTCGACTAACAAAGTAATTGGTGAAAAACCTTTGCCAAATTCAACATACAGCAGTCTTGGAATATTTGCCCAAGACGATTTTAGACTTTTTGAAGATAAACTTTCAACCACAATCGGACTTCGTTATGATTTTATAAATATAAACAGCGAAGAAACTGTAAATCCTGAATATGAAATTGTAAACGGAAATTAAACACTAATCCTCCGGACCAAAAGTTATCTGGCCGGATACAAGCACAAACAACTCTTCATATAGCGCAAACCTCGGAATTATTTATTCATTTTTTTCAGAGCTTGATCTATCATTGGCACTAGGCTATGCTTTTCGCTCCCCTTCTCTCGAAGAAAGATTTCAATATATTGATCAGGGAAGTTTTGTCCGTGTTGGCAAGCCTGATTTGCAACCTGAGAAAGGTCTTTCCTCTGACTTTGGAATAAGATATTACTCGGGAAATCTGAAAATAATTTCAGATTTATTTTACAGTTTTTATAACAACCTGGTTACAGAAGTGCCGGGAATTTATGACGGGAGAAACGCATTCATAAAAACAAACATTGGTGAAGCGAGAATTTATGGGTTTGATTTCAGAACCGATTACAATTTCTGGAAAGATTTTATTTTTTATACTACCATCTCGTATGTAAAAGGAGACGATCTCACAACTGATGGTAGTCTTCCTGAAATTCCTGCACCGAATGGCAATATTGGTTTTAAATTCGGACTTTTCGAATATCTTAATGGAGATATTTACACAACAATATTTACTGAGCAGAATAATGTCGCTGAAGGAGAGATTTCAACTCCGGGTTATGTTGTATTCAATATTTTGTTGAACACAATTCCAATAAAGTTTTCAAATGTCAGTTTTAGAATTTTTTCCGGTGTTGAAAATATTTTCGATACTGAATATCGAAATCATTTATCAACAACCAGGGGGAGTATTACTATCGAGCCGGGCAGGAATATATTCCTTAAGTTAGCTGTGGATTTTTAGATTTTATCGTATCGTCATTCAGGCATTGGCTGCTTTGCAGGCAATTGTCCAGAATCTGAGAGTGTAACTGGACTAGATTCCGGACAAGCCGGAATGACGGATTAAGAATTACAAGCGATAATTGTCATCACGAATCCCGATTTATCGGGACGAAGTGATCTCTTATCCGTATAACATGAGATTGCTTCGTCGCTTCGCTCTTCGCAATGACATATTAGTAGAAACTGATATTAATTAAATAATTTTTACAATGACCTGGTTTTTCATTGCACTGCTTTCTTCTTTTCTATCTGCATTTGCGGCAATAACCCAAAAGAAAGTTCTTTTTAGCTTAAATCCTGTTCAGTTCTCCTTTTTTCTGTCAATCGCAAACCTTCTTCTATCAATTCCATTTTTTTTCTTTATTGATTACAGCACGATTAATCCTTCCAATCTTTCAGTGTTATTCATTAAATCAGTGATTGGAGTTGCTGCATTTCTGTGCGTAATGACAGCACTGAAGAACCTGCAAATCAGCAATGCATTGCCTCTGCTTGCATTGACTCCGGGATTTGTTGCAGTGTTTGCTTTTCTGTTTCTCGGCGAAGCATTAAGTCTTTATGAGGTTGTTGGGCTCATTTCCTTAATTGCCGGCACATACATTCTTGAAAGTAAAAACTTGAAAGAAGTACTATTTCCATTTACAGTTTTCCTTAAATCCAGATATCATCAATACATAATTGCAGCGTTACTGCTATTCACTGCTTCCTCTGTAATGGACAAGCTACTTGTATCAAAAATGAATCTTACACCAATTTCGTTTACAGCTTTTCAGCATCTTTATTTTGCCTTGATATTGTTTATAATTTATTTTGCATTTAAAGGAAAGCTTGTGGATCATTCTTCAAGAGTAAATAAAACTGATGTTCTCTGGATTTTATTGATTTCGGTTCTTACAATTGGATATCGTTATACACAAATAGTTTCTGTAAGCATAGCTTCTGTTGCTTTGACTCTTGCAGTCAAGCGAACTTCCGTTTTGTGGGCAACGGTTATTGGTGGAAAGATTTTTAAGGATACTAACCTGTTAAAAAAAACTATTGCGGTTTTGTTTATTCTTCTTGGTGCAATATTGATTTTGAGGAATTGAGGGGCTTCATTCCGAACTTGTTTCGGAATCTCAAGGTCAGAGAATTATACCAAAGATGCTGAAACAAGCCTGCCTGCCGGCAGGCAGGTTCAGCATGACAAAAAGGAAAAATTATGAAATCAAAAGCTGTACAGGATTATTATCCTGATGATGTGGCTCATTGCTACGGATGCGGAAAATTAAATGAGCACGGACACCAGATAAAAACATTTTGGGAGGGTGATGAAACAGTAACCCGTTTTACTCCGAAGGAATATCACACAGCAATTCCGGGTTATGTTTACGGCGGATTGATCGCTTCCTTAATTGACTGTCACGGAACAGGAACTGCTGCATTAGCCGCTTACAAAGCAGAAGGAAGAGAAATTAATTCATTACCTCCCTTTCGGTTTGTTACTGCTTCTTTGCAGGTTGATTATTTAAAACCAACCCCGCTTGGTGTTGAGCTTGAGATACGAGGAAAGATTGTTGAGATAAATGGAAGAAAAGTAATTTCTGAAATTACATTGTCCGCAAACGGAGAAATTACTGCAAAAGGAAAAGTTGTTGCGGTTCAAATGCCAGAGGATATGCTTAAGAAATAGAAAGTTTATGATAAGCTTCAAATAGTATAGAATTTTAATCACAAAAATATTTTTCGGGTGGAAAAATTACAGGAATCAACATTTGTGATTTTATTGATTCATTAATTGCATAATTAAATGCTGGAATAAATTTCATAGTTCGTATTTTATCAATAGCTTCTTCCTCAAATTCATTCCCAATTGTCTTCATTACTCTTATAGAATCAATTATCCCTTTTTCATTAAGAAAGATTAGAAGTTCAACTTTTCCCTGAACTTTGTTATCATCAGGATTCACAATAAGCTTTTGCAAACTATCTAAGCCACCAACTAGTTCGGGCAGCTTATCTTGTGAATATAAATTAGATAGAGACAAACATAATGTGATCAATACTATAATATTTTTCATCGTTTTTCCTTAAAACTTTCTCAAAGAAACTCGAAGCTGTCACAATTTCCCGTGACAGCCCAGAAAAAATTTGTTTTTATTTGAATAGTCTTTCCTCTTTTGAAATGTTAACCCATTCCAAATGAGAATTTTTATAAAATTCATCACCAGCACCAATCGAACAATCTTTATCCCAACTTTTAAATAAATTGGGGTTTTCCATTACATTCATAAATATATAACTATTATTTTTGATCCGTCAGATTCTATATATCCAAAGTATTGTCGGTAATAATCCATAATTACAGTAGAATTTTTAGGAGACCATTTTGAAGGTATCCCACCCTGCTTTTGTATATAAGGAATTTAGAATTACTCGTTCTGCAAGTCTAACATCCTGTGTTGAAGGTGTAAATCTTTCTTTGTCCTTTGCATCCTTTCCAATATACCTTATACTCTCAGGAAATATTGCTCCTTTTGCAAGAAAAATCTCATCCATATTAATTATTTGCGCAACCTGAGTAGCTTCTGTTTTTTCTTGCGCAAAATTATTGTACGGTATCAATAAAACAGTTAAAACTAAAAAAACTAATTTCATTTTCAGTACTCCCGATTGACATTTAAAAGTCTACCCTGTTAGCCAAAAAACTTACGCTACTGTTATCTCTTTTTCTAAATAAACATCCTGAATAAGATTAAGCAGTTTCACACCATCTGCCATCGGACGCTGGAAAGCTTTTCTTCCTGAAATCAATCCCATTCCGCCGGCACGTTTGTTAATAATTGCAGTCTTTACAGCTTCAGCAAAATCATTTTCACCAGAAGCACCACCACTGTTTATTAATCCTGCTCTTCCCATATAATTATTAATTACCTGGTAGCGTGTTAGGTCAATCGGATGATCGGTAGTTAAATCGGTATAAACTTTCTTACTTGTCTTTCCGAATTTAATTGCATTGTAGCCGCCGTTATTTTCAGGAAGTTTTTGTTTGATGATATCAGCCTGGATTGTAACACCGAGATGGTTTGCCTGTCCGGTTAGGTCAGCAGAAACGTGATAGTCTTTATCTTTCTTGAACTCAGAATTTCTAAGATAGCACCAGAGCACAGTTGCCATTCCCATTTCGTGAGCATACTGGAATGCTTCACTAACTTCAATTATCTGTCGTGCACTTTCATCAGAGCCGAAATAAATTGTCGCGCCAACAGCAGCGGCTCCCATATCAAATGCCTGTTCAACTCCTGCAAACATTATCTGGTCATATTTGTTTGGATAAGTAAGTAGCTCATTGTGATTGAGTTTTAGAATGAATGGTAATTTGTGCGCATATTTTCTGGAAACCATTCCAAGCACACCAAGCGTTGATGCACAGGCATTGCATCCGCCTTCAACTGCGAGCTTAAGAATATTTTCCGGATCGAAATAAATTGGGTTTGGTGCAAAGGATGCACCTGCAGAGTGTTCAATTCCCTGGTCAACCGGAAGGATTGAAACATAACCTGTTCCTGATAATCTACCGGTATGAAGATATCCAGTTTAGATTCTTTAAAACATTTGGAGTCCGGTCTGACTGAAGATGAATTCTATCAACAAAATCAGGACCGGGAAGATTTAATTGATCCTTGGGAAACTTTGCTTTATAGCTTAAGAGTTCATCAGCTTCTTTGCCTAAGTAACTCCTGAATCTTTTTTAACATAATTAACTCCGTTTAGATTTTTAAGTAATGATTAATTTCAATGAATAGAGGTTTAAAAATAAGGTTAAGGAGATTGAAGATAAAGCGAATGATGGTATCCTTAAAAATAATTTTATGCAGAGATGACATCTTTCATTTTAGATGAAAATCAGATGATTTGCTTTAATATTAGTTTGTCTACAAAAAGATGTCATCTCTTTGCTCACTTAAGCTAGGTGATTTGATTTTAGATGAAATATCCTTAAAAATTTCAACTGCCTGGTATCGTGCATTTTCAATAAACCATTTCCCTGTATCCATTCCACCGCAAACAACTCCGGCAAGGTAAATCCCCGGAATATTTGTCTCAAATGTTTTTTCATTGAAATGAGGAATTTGTTTTTCATCCGTCCGAGATTTTTATCCCAACTTTTTTAAGAAATGAATAATCGGGATGGTAGCCTGTCATTGCAAAAACGAAATCATTTTTGATAGTAACTTTTCCATCAGGAGTTTTTATTTCAACCTCTTCATCTCTTATCTCAGCTCATCTCAGAATTAAAATAGGCTTTGATGCTTCCTTCTTTAATCCTGTTTTCGATATCCGGTCTTACCCAATATTTTACTCCTTCTTTTAGATTTGGTTCACGGATTACCATTGTAACCTCTGATCCTCTGCGGAAAGTCTCAAGTGCAACATCAACTCCCGAATTTCCTCCGCCAATTACCACTAATTTCAAATAAGCATAAGGATGTGCTTCATCAAAATAATGTTTTACTTTTGGTTTGTCTTCACCAGGAATATTCAGATAATTTGGATGATCATAAAATCCTGTTGCGATAATTATTTTATCTGCAGAATAAGTTTCTTTATTTGTGATGACTTTAAATTCGTTAACCGACTGCTCAATTGACTTCAACTTTTTCGTAAGTATTTATCTTTAATTTCCACGAGTCAGCAACTCTACGGTAATATTCAAGTGATTCTCTTCTTGTAGGTTTATCACCGTGAGAAACAAAAGGAACATCACCAATCTCAAGTCTGTCGGATGTCGAGAAGTAAACCATATTGGTAGGATAGTGAAAAAGGGAATTTACAAGACAACCTTTCTCTAAGATAAGATAGTCTATATTTTTCTTTTCAGCTTCGATACCGCAGGCTAAACCAATGGGTCCTGCACCAATGACTATTACACTATACTTTTTCAATATTAATTAAGCTTAAATTAATTTTTCCCAAAGTTAGCAATTTAAAATAAAAAAGGCGGCATATAGCCGCCTGTGTAAGAATATTCAAACTAATAATTAATTATCTCAACCAACGAACTCGCTACTGTTTTTCCATCATGATCTAGTAAAAACACTCTATAAAATCCGGCGTCATCAAATTCCATAGAGTTACCACTTGTTGGTGAAAAATAAATATATTTCATATCGGCGCTGACATCAAAATCAAAACTTTTGTAATATTCAAATTTTCCACTTCTAAAATTATATCTATCATACTGAATTTTAGTGTCAGATAAATTGAGTGCATAATCGCATTTAACCATAACGGTTATTGGTCCCGTATAAAATCTATCCTTTACACCAATTTCACCATCATATTCATCATATCTATCACAGAAATACATCGTAGGCTCAACTTGTGCATGAGTTCTTGAAAATGGCAATAGAAATGAAAGAAACATTGTTACCAAAATCAAGTAAATTAGATTTTTCAATTTGCCTCCTGAAAGTTTAAAAATTAAGTGAGTTATTTGACGTCATATTGTTAAAAATCGTACCGTATTTTTATGATTAATTATATGATAATATTGTTGAAAAATTAAATCCTTTCGAACCTCTTATGATAATATTTACCTTCCTTCCTGATCTGTAGATAATAATTACAAAACTATCACTGACTTCTTTTTTGCATTAATCTGAATTGATTTGTTAACTGAAGGTATAAAACAGTATTCACCACATATTTTTTTGAAGGTAGTTAATATTCATTTTATCTTTGGAAATGAAATCAGAAGTGAATTAGTAAGATGAATAATATTCAGAGTGTGATTTGTAATTGGTGCAACCAACCTTCAGCTATAATTTGGGTGCATGGACATGGGCAGTGTTCAATATGCGGGACTAATATAGATGAATGTTGTCGTGGAGAAGAAATACAAAACTCACCTATTAAAAAAGAAGATAAGAGAGAAGAAATTGATGATTAAACACGTTTGTTTTGATCTTGACGGAACGCTAGTGGATTCAAGAGACACGATTCTTAAAAGTACAAAAGCTGCCTTGGATAAACTTGGGATAAATTATAAAATTGACGAGGATGTGTTTACCAATATGATCGGAAAACACTTTGTTGATATTTTCCAATGAATCGAAATATAGAAAATGTTGATTTTGAAGAATTCATTCCAATTTATAAATCATATTATTTTGATTTTATTGACTCATCAATCCTATATCCAGAGGTTAAGAATGTTCTAAAACTTTTAAATATAAAACAAATTAAAGTTTCACTGCTTACAACAAAAGGTCAAGAACAAGCTGACAAAATTATTGATCACTTCAAACTACGATCATCGTTTGATTATGTGATGGGAAGAAGGGATGGATTAGCTCACAAGCCTTCTCCTGAATCTCTTTTCTATATTTGCAAAGAGCTCGGTGTTGATCCATCTGAATCCTTAATGGTTGGTGATACCGAACTTGATATTCAATGCGGAAACAATGTCGGGTTCAAAAACCTGTGGAGTTCTTTATGGCTATAGGACAAAAGATCAAATTAAAAATGAAAAACCGGATTATATAATTTCAGAGCTTGGAGAATTAAAAAAGTTATTGGGTCGATAGACTTAAGTAATCTCCAAATCCCTTCCTGATAAAAGTTCAAATGCTGAATCAACGGCATTGTGCGTACCTGTAATTACAAGAGTGTCACCTGGTTGTAGTATTTCACCAGGAGGAGGTGTAGAAATTGTTGAACCTTTTCGTCACAATTGCAATAATTGTGGCGTCAGTATTTTTGCGAAGATTCAATTCTCCAATCGATTTACCCACAAAATTATTTTCTTCGTTTAAATAAAATGTATCAGTTAGTCTTGCTGAAAGCAGTTCATCGATGTGAGTGAACGCAACATTAGTTCCATCCTCCGCACGGAGATATTTATAAGACTCACTTCGCAGCAAATTTACCTGCTGCATAATTACATTTAACGGAATGTGATATTGTTCCAAAACTCTTCTGAAGATCTGAATCGATGTTTCGAACTCTTCCGGAATTACTATTTCAGCACCCATTTTTATAAGTTCATCAGTTTCTTTCATAAATCTGGTTCGGACTATTATGTGAATATTCGGATTCATTTCCTTTGCAATTTTTAAAGCTCTTCTTGAAATCGAGCGATCTGAGATTGCGATAACGAGTACTTTAGCTTTTGAGATTAAAGCTGATTTTAGAACTTCATGATTTCCTGCATCACCAAACATAATATTCTCACCACTTGATTTTTCTTTCTTTACCGTATCCGGGTTCATTTCTATTATCATATACTTTATTCCGGTTTCCCTCAGAACATGAGCCAGATTTTTTCCGTTTAATCCAAATCCTGCAATGATAACATGATCCTGCATGTGATTAATTTGTTTTTCTTTTAATGAAGCAGTTTTTAAGTGTGATGATTTACCGGCAATCCGTGGCGCAAGTTTGAATAGAAACGGAGTAAGGACCATTGTTATGATTGTTGAAGAGATAAAAATATTAAACAACTCCGGTGAAATAAGATTGAGACTGAATCCTTGTTCACCAACGATAAAAGAAAATTCACCAACCTGTGCCAGACTAATTCCAACAAGAATCGCAACTCGTGTTGGATATTTTAACAGCAAAACAACTATAAAAATTATTAGTGCTTTTACAAGTACAACGCCTAAAGAGTAAGAAAAAACAATTAAGGGGGATTCAAATACAAAATTTAGATTTAATAGCAAACCAACCGAAACGAAAAACAAACTATTGAATGCATCCCGCAGCGGAAGTGTATCTGCAACTATCTGATGACTATATTCAGATTCAGATAAGATCAATCCGGCAATAAAAGCACCAATTGCAAAGGACAATCCAAGTGAATGAGTGATATAAGCCGTACCTAAAATTAAAAGTATTACACCAACCGTGAATATTTCTTTCATCCTTAATTTCGCTAACCTGTATAGAAGCGGTGGTGAAAGATATTTTGCAATGATTATAATTGCTGCAACCGCACCTATAGCAATTAGAAATTTTAATGAAATTTCACCAAAATTTATCTGATCCGTAGTACCCAGAATATTTACAGCCAAAAAGAGAGGAACAATTGCCAGATCCTGAAAGATTAATATTCCTAAAGAAATTTTTCCGTGCGGTGCATCTAGTTCATCTTTATCTGATAATAGCTTTAGGACCATTACAGTACTTGAAAGACTTACCAGTATTCCAATAAATATTGCTTGTTTAACAGGCAACCCGATTACAAATACTATTACAGAGGTAACCAAAATTGTAATGAGAACCTGTAATCCGCCACCAAGCAGGAGAATTTTTCTTATTCTTACCAGCTCTTTTAGTGAAAGTTCAAGTCCGACAGAAAACAAAAGTAGTATCACACCAATCTCAGCCATTATTTCTATTTGATCTGGATTACTGATAATCTTCAGCACCGAGGGACCAAGAATAATTCCTGCAATTAAAAATCCAACTATACTTGGCAGCTGCATCTTGTTAAATATTATAATGACAGGAATTGATACCAGTAGTATCAGGACAATATCTTTAATTATTGTGTAGTCGTGCATTTATAGTTTTAAAAAGAAATGAATAGCTGATTGTAATTTTATCTACAGGGAAAGATAATCATCAATCAGCAAACTTGTAAATAGTATGGGAAAAAGGCGAAACAACTATCTAATGTAATTTACCTCAGCACAAATTTTATTGGTATAACGATCCGAACATTTACTGGTTTTCCCCTTTGTTTACCGGGATTGAATTTTGTTGATTGAACTGCCTTTAATGCTTCCTCATTCAGTCCACCTCCTAGTCCTTTCTTTACAATGGCATCCATTACATTACCATTTTTATCAATCGTCGCTTCAATATAAACTGTACCTTCAATCGATGCTCTTCTAGCAATTTCTGTATAGTGAACTTTTTTCTGTATTGCTTTGATTCCACCAATTATCGCGGGCATCTCTTCAACAGCTTCAAATATTATATCATCATCAATATTCTTTGGTTTTGTTGGTGGCTTATTAGGTAGTTTAACTGGTTTAACATCATCAATATCAGGTAAAAGAATATCATCCGGAACATCATTAGTTGATGCTGCGATTATTTCAGGTACTTTGGGTGGAGGTGGAATCTCTGGTTTTTGAACTGTATTAATTATCTCATCAATCCTTATAATCTCCTGCGTTCCTTCGGAAATTAGTTCTGCCTGTGATATTGATGGAGATAATTTAAATGCTACAATCATCGCAGCAAGGGATATGATAAAGCTTATCTCTAAAGATCTGTGATAGCGTCTTCTAAGGTCAGCTTTCGGATTTTTTAATGATGGCATTGTAACCTCCGTTTGTTATTACACGGATTTTACTTAGCTACATTAAAAATGTTCCCAAATATTTTTCGTGCTGAAAAATATTCACTAATCTAAACCCATCCCCTTAATTGACACGCTTGCGCGACTCTGGCAACCCCGACCAGCATTGCAGCAAGCCTCGGATGAACCTTTTTTTCTCTTATCGCTTCCTGAACACGTTTATATGCTAGCGTTAATTTTTTGTCAAGTTGTTTGTGCACTTCCTCCTCTTCCCAGAAGAACAATGATTTATCTTGCACCATTTCGAAATAAGAAACAGTTACCCCGCCTGCGCTTGCCAGAATGTCAGGAATGACGTGAACATTATTTTTGAAAAGAACCAGGTCAGCTTCGGGAGTAGTTGGACCATTTGCAAGTTCGCAAACAACTCTTGCCTTTATATTCTCTGCATTTCTACTGTTGATTGCATTCTCCAAAGCTGCTGGATACAGAATTTCAACATCAAGTTCAAGAAGCTCTTCGTGCGGAATTTCTTTGCTTCCAGGAAAATTCAATACTGTCCCTGTTTGCAATTTATGATGAACAAGTTCTTCAGGTTCAAAACCATCTTTATTGAATATTGCTCCGCGTGAATCACTTGCTGCAATTAATTTTCCACCACCTAACATTTCTTTATGAAGTAATGCAGCTCTTTGTCCTGCATCACCAAAACCCTGAATTGCAAATTCTTTTGTCGGGTCAAAACCATAAGTCTTACATGCTTCTCTAACAGTAATTATTCCACCTCTGGCTGTGGCATCTCTACGTCCCTCTGTTCCACCAACCTGAATCGGTTTGTCAGTAAATACACCAGGACTGTGCCTTTTTGTTATCGTTTCATATTCATCCATCATCCAAGCCATAGTTTGCGGATTTGTATATACATCGGTTGCAGGAACATCAATATCTACTCCAAGCATATGCGAGATTGCTCGAATATATTCTCTTGAGACTCTTTCAAGTTCGGTTTCAGATAATACTTTTGGATTACAACGAACACCACCTTTACTTCCTCCAAGTGGTAAATCAACAACAGCTGTTTTCCATGTCATCCAGCAGGCCAGGGCACGTATAGTATCAACTGTTTCCTCAGGATGAAAACGTATACCACCTTTTGCAGGACCTCTTGCGTAGTTGTATCTTATTCTATATGCGTGAAATATTTTTGTAATTCCAGAATCCATTTTAACAGGTATCGTAAAATTTGTTTCGAATTGTGGTGTACTTAAAAATTCTGTGGTAGCCTCATCAAGATTAAGAAGCTTGGCAGCTTCCAAAACTTGCTGATGCGCAACTTTAAATGAATTGTAGGAATCCATTAGTTTGATCCTTTTTTCTTTAATTTATCTGAATCTGGTTTTTTAGTGGATGGTATTACATCAAGAATAATCCTGTACCAACAGTTCCTGCAAACTAAGGCTCTGTCAGTTGCAAGAAGAACCTGCTGCCACGGTGACAGTTTATTACCGCAGTGTGGACATACACTTGGGACCTCTTCTTTATTTGATTTAATATCTTCTGCCAAAATTATTACTCCGGTTTATAAATTATACCTTTATTTTCGTGCCCATTCATTTTAATAATTATTGGGTTATCAAATCTTATATGTTTTGTGTAAATCTTGCTCTCAATAGATTTTTGCTCAAGGATCCAGTCCCAATCTAAAAAACCATTTCTTTGGAACGAATTGACAGTAAAATAACCAACTGTAAAAGATGTAATGTTCTGAAAAAAGTGGGAGCCCTGAGAAGGCTCTACTGCCATATCTTTAAAAGAAGTTTCAACTATAGCTTTTGCACCTGCAATCTGTTCCCAGGTCACAGGAATGCCAAGCCAGGGGTCCAAAGATCCCCATCGGCCGACACCAACCAGTAAATACGGTTTACCCTCTGAAATTAATTTATTATTCAGAACTGAAATTTCAGAAGCCACATCCCTGCTTTTTGCCCGCTCAAATAAATGGAAATCAACTACAACCAGATCAAAAACATCTTGAATAATTCCATTTCCAAGAACCTGGTTACTCTCGCAAATTAATTTATCTGCTTCTACATCTTCAATTCTTAGCTCTTCAAATTCGTGGCTTACAACCAGAGGTCTCATTTGCAGCAGACCAAATTCTTTCTTTTTACCAGAAGGATTTGAAAGGTTTACTGCAAATTCAAGTTCAACTGGTGTACCCATTCCCCAATTACCCATTTCAAGTAATAATTCCAAAACATTTGCAAGAGGAAAAAGTTTATTCCGGAGTACCGGACCAAAAGTAACTAATCTGGTTCCATTTCTTCCCAGCCCGTCATAAATCGCATCATTTTCGGGGAGATAAGTTGATCCAACAAATCTTAGCGGACCATCTTTTTCAGCTGTACTCAATGGAAACTTTTTTACTAATTTATCATAAGTAATATTTCCAAAATCGGTTTTTTCATCCAGTTGCAAAGCAAAAAATTCCATTTGGCTGCTATTGAGAGATTCCTCTACTGAATGAAATTGTATCAGGTCAGTTGAATACTTTGGACAAAATCTTACTGTGTTTCCTCCTTCGACAACCCACTTCCCGAGACCAAGAGCAGTTGAAACAATTCCATCTGTAGATTTTTGGGGAGGAAGCGGATAAAAATTATATGACTTTGCAACGCCTGAAAAATCGGGATAGAATCTATTCTCATGATTATTGCCTACCATCTTCTGAATTATGACCGCCATTTTCTCTTCTTCAGAACGGTAAGAAGTGATTCTTATATAGTTTTTTGCATTCTGGTAAAATGTGGAGGCATAAACTCGTTTAATTGTAGTCAGTAAATCATTCAACCTGATAAGTGGATTTGCATTATCGTTTGGAATCATATATGTCTGATAGACGCCCGCAAAAGGATGATACTGAGAATCTTCTAGCAAGCTCGAAGACCTTACGGCCAATGGGGTTCTGATTAAATCAAGAAAAGCAGCAAGCTCACCAAGATATTCCTCAGGAAATTTTGATGCCTCTAAAAACTTTTGAGTTATTTCTTCATCATCATTACAGTGGAGTGCAAAATTTCGAAGGTTATTCATCTCAAGAAAATCATCAAACACATTTGTGGCTAATACAATTGCAGGCGGAACATGAATTAACACATCTTCAAACTGGTTACGAAGCTGATAATCATTTATAAGAGTATTCACAAAACCAAGTCCCCTCGCCTTTCCGCCGAGAGATCCTCCTCCTATCCTCGCAAAACTGCTTTCCGGGTCAAAAGTTTCTTTGTTAAAATCTGTAATTATTCCACGCTGCCGAACCATTCGGTAATCATGAAGTGAGTGAACAAGATATTCTCTTAATGCTTCTCCTGTTTCATAATCCGAAACTTTTCTTGGCCTTAATTTGTGGGCAAGCCAGAATTCTGTCCTTGCTTTAAACCAATTTGAAAAGTGATTTTTTTCAGCATGATATTTTATTGTATCCATCGGAACTACTTTTAGCTGCTCCTCCATACTTATTAAATCTTTTGCTCTGCTTACCTCCACACCTTCAGAAGTTTTAAAAATAAAATCACCAAAACCAAAATTATTGTTCATAAAATGTTGAAGCTGCGTAATAAGTATTGGCGAATCTTTTAAAATGAATGATGCTCCTGTTTTCTTGGCATCTTCTTCATTTTTTGGATTATTAGATGTAAGCAGAATAGGTATATCTGCAATTGATTGTTTTACAGCTTTAGCAAACTGTATACCTGCTGACTCATCAAGAATTCCATCTTTAGGAAATTCAATATCAGATATAACTCCAAGTACCAGTTCCTTGTAATTTTCAAAGTATTCCCATGCTTCTTCATAGCTGGTGCAAAGTAGAATTTTTGGTCTTGCACGCATCCTTAAATATTTGTGAGTAAGATTTATGCCTTCAGAAATTAATCTTTGACTCTGCTTTAGCATTTCAGTATAAATAATCGGGAGTAAAGCTGAGTAATATCTCACACTATCTTCAATAACAATTACGTTTTGAACACCAACAATTTTACTATCGTGTTCTACATTAAGTCTGTCTTCTAAATATTTTATGATCCCAATAACAATTCTGAAGTCACCTGTCCAGATAAAAACTTTGTCAAATACAGAGCTTTCCGGATTTGTAAGTAACGATTTTAATTCCCTGTTGTCGTGAGCAAGGAGAACAATTGGTATATCAAGACTTGATTGCCGCACAAGTTTTGCAAAACTTAAAGCGCTCATATCTTCAATGTGCATTGTCGTTATAATAAGGTCATACCGACCTTCTTCTTTTGCACGGTTGATTGCATCATATCCGCTTGAAACACGTGTAAGTTCCGGTGAATGACTTAAATTTAACCCCTGATATTCATTACGAATAAGTTCATAAAGCCTTCCATCTTCTTCAAACAAATAAAGATCATAAAGGCTGGATACAAGAAGTATATTAGTAACACGCAAACGCATCAAATTCTGGAAACCCTGAAAGCGGGTGCCGTAACCGTGTTCAACCCAATCTGTTTCGGGATTACTTTTAAATTCTTTTATGTAATCCATTTTATAATCATAATTTTTATTACTCCGAAATATATCAAGAAACGATGCTTGTTTAAACCGAATTTACCTTCTAAGGAATAGAGATTCAGATTTTTTGTTGGAATGATATGTAATTTTCTCGATGAAATAAGTTTGAATGATTAGTAATTGACAACAATCAATATCCAAATAAGAATTTGGTAAGGTGATTTTCATTTTGATAAATAATTTTGTTATTATATAATCGAAGCAGGATAAGAAGATTTGTAAACTTAAAATTCAGGAGGAGCTATGAGATTCATTTCTACTTTTTTAATGGTACTTACGTTTGTATCATTTGTTTCTGCACAATACCAACCTCAATATTATCAGACTCAATCAGGTATTAATATTTTTCAACCAGATGTAATGGGTAAAAGTATTGCTTTGAATCAACAAACAGGTGATGTGGATATAATTTCAAGTCTGGACTTTACGGTTTTTCCGGGATTTCCTGTAAGTCAAACCGGAAGTACAATGGAGGGTTCAATATTTTGCAATATGGATAGTGACCCTGAGTTTGAAATTGTTATTTGTATTGGGCAATCAATATATGCGTTCAATATGGATGGAAGTTTAGTTACGGGTTGGCCTCAATCAATTTCTCAAGCCCCATCGGGTGCCCCGGCTTTTGGAGATATTGATGGTGATGGCGAAGGTGAAATAGTTATTGGTAGTTATTATGGAAGCTCTGCTGGATCAGTTTACGCCTATGAGAAAAATGGTTCACTGGTTACTGGATTTCCTGTTAACAGTGGTTATGTAACGAGAAGTGCTACTCTTGCTGATCTCGATAATAATGGCTCAATGGAAATAATAGTAAACAAGAGAACTTACCCTACCGGACAGGTAGCTGTTTACAAAGGAGATGGAACCATGTTTCCAGGATGGCCTCAGGATATAAGCAGTGTACCCGCAGCTAGTGCAGCCGTCGGAGATATAACAGGAGACAATAATCCCGAGATAATTTTTGAAGCATACAACGCCTTGTATGTTTGGGATACTGGTGGGAATCTCTTATCAGGATTTCCATATAATCTTCCGACCGATGTAGTTACTTCGTACTCATCACCTATTCTTGTAGATCTTGATAATGATAATTTAAAAGAAATTGTATTTGGAATACATGAGTCTGGCGGTGCACTCAATGGAGGAATATACATTCTAAAAAATAATGGGACACTATTTCCCGGCTGGCCAAAAACAACTACGTATTGGGTTTATGCACCTCCCTCAATTGGAGATATTGATGGAGATACTCAACTTGATATTGCTGTTGGAGACCAGGTGCTAAGCGGCACTCCGGTTGACAACGTTTATGCCTGGGATAAAAATGGAAACCTACTTCCGGGTTTTCCCGTTACAGCTCAGAATGCAATTAACGCGCAAATAATTTTAACCGATATAGACAACGATAATTTAGCTGAACTGATTTACGATGATAACACAGCTTCGGTAAGCAATGAAGGGTACTATCATGCATTAAACCATGATGCGACACCAGTAACGGGATGGCCGTTGGTTACAGATGGTACGACTTTTTTCCAGACACCTTGCATTACAGATATTAACAATGATGGAATTATGGATATGGTTGGAGGAGGAACTGTTGGTATAGGTTCAGGAGCAACAACAAATATTTATTTATGGAATTCCCAGTTGCCATACGTAGGTTCTAAAATAATTATCCCGATGTTTCAGTATAACACCATGCACGATGGGGTTTTTGATAATCCCACACTTGTCCCAGTTGAGTTAACTTCATTCACAGCTGAAGTTAAATCACACAATGTTTTACTTAACTGGACTACAGCTACAGAAATTAATAATCAAGGTTTTGAGATTGAAAAAAGTTTTGATGGAGACTTCTTGGTGATAGGGTTTGTCCCGGGTATGGCGACAACGTCTGAACCCCAGAATTATTCTTTTATTGATAAAAACTTGACACCGGGTGATTATTCATATCGACTCAAACAGGTTGATTTTAATGGAAGCTATGAATATTCAAATATCATAGAGGTAAATGTAAATTCTCCTTATAATTATACATTAAGCCAGAACTACCCAAATCCTTTTAATCCAACGACATCAATAAACTTTTCCATTCCTCAAGCTGAATTTGTAACGTTAAAAGTTTATGATTTATTCGGACAAGAAGTAAAAACAATTGTTAATGAACGTAAACAAGAAGGCAAATACTCTTTTAAATTTGATGGCTCTGATTTATCAAGCGGAGTTTACGTATACAAAATTACAGCAGGAAATTTTATAGATTCAAAAAAGTTTGTTCTTCTTAAATAGATTAATAAATATTTAAAAATAAAAAAGCGAAGCAAGTAAGGAGGCTCGAACTTGCTTCGCACTAAATTGATGACTGTTCAGGATTCAGAAAATTAAGTCATCAAAAATAAATTAAACGACGCCCTGATCTATCATTGCATCAGCAACTTTCAGGAAGCCACCGATGTTCGCACCATTAACATAATTACCCGGTGTTCCAAACCTGTTAGCCATTTCAACACAAGTGCTGTGAATGTTTTTCATAATAAGGTGTAAACGTTTGTCAACTTCTTCGCGTGTCCATGGTAGGCGCTGACTATTCTGCGACATTTCAAGACCTGAGACAGCAACACCACCTGCATTTGCTGCTTTACCTGGCCCATAAAGAATTTTATTCTCAAGGAAAATGTTTACGCCGTCTATTGTTGTTGGCATATTCGCACCTTCACTAACAACATAAACACCATTCTTTACTAAGTTTTGTGCGTCTTTAGCATTGATTTCATTTTGTGTTGCACTTGGGAATGCGCACTGTGCTTTATGATCCCATAATGGATTGTGATCCATATTTCCCTCGAGTGGAGTATAAACGGCTTTTTTGTATTTATCCGTGTACTCTTTGATTCTTCCTCTTCTTACATTTTTAAGTTCCATAATGTAAGCAAGTTTTTCTCTGTCAATTCCTGCTTCATCATAAATATATCCATTTGAATCAGAAAGAGTGACGACCTTTCCGCCAAGATCAAGAATTTTTTCTGTGGTATACTGAGCCACATTACCACTTCCTGATACTAAGCAAGTTTTCCCTTCAAGAGTCTCTTTCTTTGTGCTAAGCATTTCAGCAGCAAAATAAACTGCACCGTAACCTGTGGCTTCAGGACGAATTAGTGAGCCGCCCCAGTTTAAACCTTTACCAGTAAGAACACCGGTGAATTCATTTCTTAATTTTTTGTATTGACCAAAGAGATATCCAATCTCTCTTCCACCAACACCAATATCGCCTGCCGGAACATCTGTATTTGGACCAATGTGTCTATACAGTTCGCTCATAAATGATTGGCAAAATCTCATTATCTTTAGATCGCTCTTTCCTTTTGGATCAAAATCAGATCCACCTTTTCCACCACCCATAGGAAGTGAAGTTAAACTGTTTTTGAATACTTGTTCGAATGCTAAGAATTTTAGGATACCAAGATTAACGGATGGATGAAACCTTAATCCACCTTTATATGGACCAATTGCACTGTTCATTTCAATTCGGTAACCAATATTGATGTGAACTTCACCTTGCTCATCAACCCAAGGGACTCTGAATATTATTATTCTTTCCGGTTCAATAATTCTTTCCAGAATTTTCGCAGAACGATATTCGGGATGTCTTTCGAGTACCAAATCCAAAGATTCAGCTACTTCTTGAACGGCCTGGTGAAATTCTGGTTGAGCCGGGTGTTTTGCTTTTACTTCTGCTATTAAGCTTTTTACGTAATCGGACATTTTTCCTCCGGAAAAATTAGATATTAGAAATTAGTTCTGGGATTATGTTAAATAATCTTTGAGATTAAACTAATTCTATAAGGTGAGCTGAAAAAGAATAGAATTTGTGAAAGTTGTGTGACTGAAATTGTTACAAAATAATTTCGAATTGTTAACTGTTATATTTCAACAAGCTTATTGCTCAATACATATTGAGTTAATTCAACGTTCGATTTCATAGACATTTTATCCAGAATTCTGTTGCGGTAGGTGTAAACCGTATTTATGCTAATTGAAAGCTCTTGTGCAATTTCTTCTGCGGATTTTCCGAGAGCAATATTGCACATTATCTGGTATTCCCGGTCAGATAGATTTTCGTGCAAAAATGCTTTGCCAGTATCACCAAACTTATCTGCAAGTTTTTCTGCGAGTGATGAATTGATATACTTTCCACCGGCTACAATTTTTCTTATTGCTGTTACAAGCTCTGTTGGCGCACTTACTTTTTTTAGATAACCCGAAGCACCTGCTTTTATTGCACGAATTCCATATTGATCTTCACTAAACATACTCAAGATTAATACAGGCAATCCTGGATATTGAAGCTTTATATCTTTTAGTGCTTCGAGTCCACTTTTGCCCGGCATATTAATATCGAGAACTACCAAAGACCATTTTTCTTTTTCGAGAAGATCCATCATTTGATCGGAATTTTCAGCTTCGCCTGCAACCAGAATATCTTTTTCTTCAGCAACTATTTGCTTCAATCCTTCTCGCACAATAGCGTGATCATCAGCAATAAGTATTTTTATTTTTTCAAGTGCCATATTTCTTTAGTCAATCGGGATTTCAACTTTAACTTTTGTTCCTTTACCAGCAATTCCTTCAATATAAACCTGGCCACCAAAAACCATTGCTCGTTCTTCCATTCCGTGAATACCCAGCGATTTAAAATCTTTTGTTTGTTCTTGCGTGATCCCCTTCCCATCATCCTGAATTTCCAAAAAAATATTTGATTGAAAATTCAGTAGAGATATCTGTGCTTTTGAGGCTTGTGAATGCCGTGCAATATTTGTTAGTGCTTCCTGAAATATTCTAAATATCGCAGTTGACTTATCTTTTTCTAAAATCAAATCTTCTTTTGGAAGAACAAGAGAACATTTTACATTTGTCATTTTTTCAAATTCTTCTGTCTGCCATTCAATAGCTGCTATTAAGCCAAGTTCATCTAATATTCCAGGACGTAATTTTGCAGAAATTTTTTGAACTGATTCGACAGAAGCATCTATCATGTCAGAAAGAGAATTAATTTTTTGTTTTAATGGTTCCTGATTACTATTAAGTTTATTTGCGAGTAATGAAACCTGAATTTTCAACGCGGTAAGTACTTGCCCAAGTTCATCATGAATTTCCTGGGCAATCATTGTTCTTTCTTCTTCCCTGACAGACTGCAGATGTTTTGCAAGCTCCCGCAAAAGTCTGCTCGTTCTTCTTAGTTTTTCTTCAGCTTGTTTTCGTTCAGTAATATCTCTAGCTATTGAAAGGATAGTTGACTTTCCGTTATATAAAAAGAGATGAGAATTTATTTCAACAGGGATTAGTTTTCTATCTTTTGCACGATGCACTAAGTCAAAAACAACATGACTCTTCTTCATAAGCTGCGTCATGTTATAATTAAAATCATTTATACTCTTTTGTGAAATAATTGCTGAGGGGCTTAATTGCAAGAATTCATCTTTAGTATATCCTAATCTTTTACAAGCAACTTCATTAACTTCAATAAAATCACCATAAGATTTTTCATCTGAAAGCTGTGTCACAAAAACAGCATCGTTTGCGTTGTTAAATAGCATCTTATACTTTGATTCACTGTCACGTAATTCTATTTCTGATTTTTTTCTTTCAGTAATATCTTTTACAATGCTAAGTGTTATTCTGTTTCCATCCGGTAGAGTTAAAAATGAATTTGAAAATTCAAACCATCCCTTTCTTCCGTTCCATAATGTATTCTCCCGCTCAAATAAAGTTTTAATTTTATTATTTCGGATATCTCTTTGGAAAATTTCTAATGCATCTTTCTGCTCGTCTTGAGTATATACGATAGAGAAGGGTTTACCAAGTAATAGTTCCTTTTCCATCCGGAAGATTTTACAGAAAGCATCATTAACCAATAATATTTTTCCATCCTCATCAACCAATCGCATTCCATCAACTGAAATTTCCCACAACTGTCCGAACAGCAGATCTATGTTGGATAATTCTTCTTTTATAATTACATCATTCATTGTTTCCAATACCCGGTTTTAGAATTATACCGATGTTTTTATGACCGTTAATTTTAACCGAAGCAGGCTGCAAAAATTTAATGTGTTTCGTATATTCAAACTCTTCAACAATGTTTTGTGAATGGAGCCAATCCCAATCAATAAAACCAATTTTATGTGAGGCATCAACAGTAAAATATCCTACACGAAATGAGGTTATGTTCTGGAAAAAGTGCGAGCCCTGAGAAGGTTCAACTTCAAAATCTTTAAAACCTGTTTCGACAATTGCCGCTGCACCTGATATTTGATCCCATGTTACAGGAATTCCAAGCCAGGGATCTAATGAACCCCATCTACCAAGTCCTATTAAAATATAAGGCCTGTTTTCACTTAATAATTTGGTGTTGAGCTTTGCTATTTCCATAGCGATAGCTTTACTTTTTCCTCTATCAAATTTGTTGTTATCTACCATTACCAAATCATAAATACCATCAATTGCACCGTTACCGAGCACCTGGCTGCTTTGACATATTAAATCCTGCGGAGTAAAATCCACTCTTAATTCATCAATTTCCCGGCTGATCACTAACGGTCTCATCTGCAGCATTGCAAACTCCTTAGGTTTACCAGGCGGTTGACTAAGATTAACTGCAAATTCAATTTCAACTGGTGAGCCCATACCCCAGGTTCCCAATCCTAAAAGAGTATTAAGAATTTCAGGAAGTGGAAACATTTTATGTTTTAAAATTGGTGAAAAAGTTACTACGCGTATTCCATCACGCGATATTCCGTCATAGACAGCTTCATTTTCCGGTGAATAAGTTGAACCAACCGAATACAAGGTTCCATCTGCCTCCGATTCAAGTAAATCGTATGTTTTCACTAATGGGTCTTTTGTAGATTCAGGATGATGGTCAAGTTTACCGTTTAAATCGAGTGCATAAAAATCCTGCTGTGCATGCATTAAGGTTTCTTTTGTTGAAAAGAATTGAAGCAGATGTTTTGGAAAACGAGGACAAAACCTTACGGTATTTCCACCTTCGACTACTGTTTTACCGAGACCAAGCGCAACGAGTGCAATTCCATCGTCAGACTTTTGAGGGGGAACCGGATAAAAATTGAATGACTTTCCGACGCCGGCAAAATCAGGATAAAATTTTCCCTTATGTTCAGTACCCACAAGTCTTTGAACAATAACAGCCATCTTTTCTTCTTCCAAACGATATGCAGTTGCCTTCATATAGTCGTTTGCTTTCTTATGATATGTCGATGCATAAACTGCTTTGATTGTTTGAAGCAGTTCATCTAATCTTACATTGATATCAGGATTACTATTTGGAAGCATATATGTTTGGTAAACACCTGCGAATGGCTGGAACTGTGCATCTTCGAGAAGACTGGACGATCTCACTGCAAGTGGTTCTTTAATAATTTCGAGAAAGTCATAAAGTTTTTGTTTGACTTCTTTTGGGAAGTGGTATGCCTCTATAAACTTTTGCGTGATTTGAACATCATCACTTTCATTGAAAGCATAGCTCTCAAGATTGTTCTCTCTAATAAACTGATCAAACACTTCGGTTCCAATAACTACAGCAGAAGGTACGGATATCTCAACGTCCTTGAATAAATATCTTATGTTGTAATTGGCTATCAAGGTGTTAATAAATCCTAAACCGCGAGCTTTACCACCGAGAGATCCACCACCAATCCTTGCAAAACTATTTTTGGGATCGAAACTCTCTTTTTTAAAATCTGATATTACACCTTTTGCTCTTTCTTCAAGATAACTGTTGATAGCAGTTATCAAAGCTTTCCTGAGGTGCTCAAGTGATTCATAGTCTGAAACTTTACGTGGTCTCAATTGATGAGCAAGATAAAATTCAGTTCTTGCTTTCAACCATCGAGAATAGTGATTCCCTTCAGCATGATGCAGAAGACTTTCTTCCGGTATTTTTGCTATCTGATCAGCCAGTTCTCTTAGATTTACTGCACGTCCAACAGCAGTTCCGTCTTTCATTTCGAAAATAAAGTCTCCAAATCCAAAATGGTCAAGCATAAATTCTCTCAAATCGTGTAAAAGACGGGGAGAGTTCTTGTACAGATAGGAAGCTCCAATTTTTTTTACTTTTTGCTCAAGGTTTTGGTCACTTGTTTGAATCAGGATTGGAATATCTTTATGTCTTTCCTTTACAGCTGTTGCGAACTTTAATCCCGCTTCAGGATCACGGACACCGTAATGTCTGAAATTATTATCAGTAATAATCCCAAGAACATTATCTTCGTACATTTCAAAATAATGCCACGCTTCTTCATAAGTTGTGCAGAGAAGAATTTTTGGTCTGGCTCTCATTCTTAAATATTTGTGAGTAATATTTATGCCTTCTGAAATAAGGCGCTGAGATTGATTGAAAATTTCTGTATAAGCTAGCGGTAAGTAGGATGAATAAAATTTTACATTATCTTCAACAAGGATTATGACTTGCACACCCATATCCTTGGTATCTTCAATAACGTTCATCCTATCTTCAATATATTTAATAATTCCTATCAGAAGATGATAATCACCACTCCAGATAAATATTCGTTCAAAAACAGAACTATCATAATGTGTGGTAAGTTCTTTTCTTTCAAAATTGTCATATGCAAGAAGGATAATAGGTAATTCAATTCCCAAATTTTTAACCTCATTTGCAAATTTAACTACGTGCATATCTTCTATGTGCAGAGTTGTAATTATCATGTCAAAGCTATGCTCGCCGTTAAGTAGCTCAATCGCTTCCTCACCGGTTGTTACGTGTGTAATTTCGGGAGCCTGGCTAAGGTTTAAATTCTGATATTCACTTCTGATTAATTCATATAGTCTTCCATCCTCTTCAAATAAATAGTAATCATAGATACTTGATACAAGAAGGATCTCTTGTATCTTAAAATGCATCAGCTTCTGGAATTTTTTAAGTCTGGAATGAAATACGTTTTCCAGTTTTATTTCTTTAATCGAAAATTCTTTATTCATTTTTCAGAGAGTGTAGTTAAGATTTGATATTCATTGTATCTAATATAGAAAAAGGGCAAGTGAAAAGCAGGGAGTTAATAGTGTATAATTTATAATAAAGAATGTAAAATTGCAGTTTAAAACAAAAGGCGATTCATTGAATCGCCTCAATATTACATTATACACTTACCATTCTTAATTAAACAAGTCCCTGGTCAATCATTGCGTCAGCAACTTTTAAGAAGCCCGCGATATTTGCACCATTAACATAGTTTCCGGGTGTTCCGAATCTTTCTGCTGTCTGAACACAAGTATCGTGAATTCTAATCATGATTTCGTGTAATCTTTTGTCAACTTCTTCTTTAGACCAAGGTAAGCGCATACTGTTTTGTGACATTTCAAGTCCGGAAGTTGCAACACCACCTGCGTTGGAAGCCTTGCCCGGTGCATAAAGAATTTTGGCTTCTTTAAATATATCGTAAGCTTCAATTGTTGTTGGCATATTTGCACCTTCACAAACACAGAAACATCCGTTCTTTAATAATTCTTTTGCATCTTCAGCAAATATTTCATTCTGGGTAGCGCATGGTAAAGCCACATCAGCTTTTACTTCCCACGGTTTTTTGCCGGGGAAAAATTGCACTTTAAATTGTTTTGAGTAATCTTCAACTGCATCTTTGTTGCTGGAACGAAGCTTCAACATATAATCAATTTTATCTCCTTGCACTCCATCCGGATCATAAATGTAACCATCAGGACCGGAAAGGGTAACCACTTTTCCGCCAAGTTCATTTACTTTCATTACTGCACCCCAGGCAACGTTTCCAAAACCAGAAACTGCAACAGTTTTTCCATCAAACGAAGTGTTGCGGGTTTTTAACATTTCTTCAGCAAAATAAACGCACCCAAAACCGGTTGCTTCCGGTCGAATTAATGATCCGCCCCAGTTTAACCCTTTGCCAGTTAAAACTCCGGTAAATTCATTTTTCAATCTTTTGTATTGACCATATAGATAACCAATTTCTCTTGTTCCAACTCCTATATCACCTGCAGGTACATCTGTGTTTGGTCCAATGTGTCGAAAAAGTTCAATCATAAAACTCTGGCAGAAGCGCATAATTTCGTTATCACTTTTTCCTTTAGGATTAAAATCTGATCCGCCTTTACCACCACCCATTGGAAGTGTTGTTAAAGAGTTTTTAAATACCTGCTCGAATGCTAAAAACTTTAATATGCCTAAAGTAACTGATGGGTGAAATCGAAGTCCGCCTTTGTATGGACCAATTGCACTGTTCATTTCAATTCGGTAACCACGATTGATTTGAATTTCTCCCTGATCGTCCATCCATGGAACACGGAACATAATTACTCTCTCCGGTTCAACCATTCTTTCAAGAATTTTTAATGACTGGTATTCGGGATGACGCTGAAGAACGACTTCAAGCGATTCAAGAACTTCCTCAACAGCTTGATGAAATTCCGGCTCATTTTGATTTTTTGATTTTACATCTTTTAATATTTTTTCAATGTACTCTGACATGTTAACCTCTATGGATAAATTATTTTACTGGGTTGGTGATAAGATTTTATGATGAACGAAATTGCTACCTCAATTTCCCCAAATGAATTATTTGATTACTTAAAAAGTTTATTTATTACGCATAAGAAAATTACTAAATAGAGAATTCAAAACCTTAATTATTGTCAGAAACAATTGATTATTTTGATGAATATCACTTCCGACATCTCTATTTAATACTTAAAATAGAATATTCTGAGTCTAATTGATAAATTGCTATGGTCTTTCTTTCAATTATTAATGAACAGGAGTTTAGAATGGATTACACAATATTTAAAGAAAAAATAAACCAGGCAGTAGATATTCTTAAGGAAAAAGATATTGATATGTGGCTGACGTTTGTGCGCGAGAGTTCAATGATGACTGATCCGGTTATAGATATGATTTCCGGAGTAAATTCGACATGGCAGGCTGCGTTATGTATTAATAAAGATGGAGACACAACAGCAATTGTCGGCTCGATGGAAGAAGGAAATTTCAAAAAGCCCGGATTGTATAAAAATATTATTCCATACCTCAAATCAATCCGCGAACCTCTCAGAGATTACATAGCAAGAAAGAATCCGCAAAAGATTGCAATTAACTTTTCCAAAACTTCTGTGCTAGGTGATGGTCTAACTTATGGTATGTATCAAATTCTGCTGGAGCATCTTGAAGGAACCGAATATGCAAAACGACTGGTTAGCTCCGAAGAAATTATTTCTGCATTGAGAGGAAGAAAATCTGCGACTGAAGTTGCATTGATGAAGGAAGCGATTAAAGAAACTTTAAAAATATTTAATGAAGTCACTCATTTTATGAAACTGGGAATGACTGAAATTGAAATCGCAGATTACGTAAGGAAACTTCACACAGAAAGAGGATTTGAAGCTGCATGGGAAGAAGACCACTGCCCTGCAGTATTTGCTGGTCCAAATCCAAACGGTCCGCACGAAGGTCCTAGCGACAAGAAAATTACAAAAGGAACTGTTGTTAATATGGATTTTGGAATTAAGTATAAAGGCTACTGTTCTGATTTACAGAGAACCTGGTACATTTTAAATGATGGCGAAACCAAAGCTCCAGCACCAGTTCAAAAAGGATTTGAAATAATACGTGATTCAATTCAAAAAGTAGCTGATGCGACAAAACCCGGAGTTAAAGGTGTTGATATGGATACGATTGCAAGATCATACATTACTGATAATGGTTATCCCGAATATCCGCACGGACTTGGACATCAGGTTGGTAAAACCGTTCACGATGGAGTTGCTGGAATGTTTCCTGCGTGGGAAAGATACGGCAATGCACCATTTATGCCTTTGGAAGAAGCACAGGTTTTTACAATTGAGCCGAGACTGCCGATTGAAGGTTATGGTGTATCCACGATTGAGGAAGAAGTTTATATAACAAAAAATGGCTGCGAGTTTATTTCTCCTCCGCAGAAGGAATTGATTTTAGTAAAGCCTTAAATTTTTGTAGAGACGCATCGCGATGCGTCTCTACTCAATTTTTATTCGTGTTTGAATTATCATAAAGAGATGCAGATCATACTTAGAATTCTATTTATTCTCCTAATCCTACTCTTATACTTTTCCTGCAACTCAGTAGAGCCAGATGGCAATATAGTATATACAACAAGCCACAACTTTACCTGGCAGGCTTGGACTTTTGGCGAACATAGCAGCAGCGTACTTTATGATGTTGCAATAATTGATGAAAACAATATATGGGCTGTGCGGGAAATTTATATGAATGACACTCTTGGTAACCCTGACCCTCACGCATACAACGCAGTGCATTGGGATGGGAGTGAGTGGGAATTAAAAAGAATTTATTACTATGGAAATTGCAGTGTAGTTGATTATCCTCCTTTAAAAGCTATTTGGGCTTTTTCAGAGAGTGAATTGGTTGTTACTAACGGTGGTAGCATAGGATGGTTTGATGGAAATACATTAACTCTAGATTGTTTAATTAATCCTTTGCTTTCTGGTTCTATTAACAAAATCTGGGGCAGTAGTTACAATGATTTATATATTGTCGGGAACAATGGGAGTATTGCCCACAATCAAAACGGCATTTGGTCAAGCATAGAAAGTGGAACTGATTTAGATGTCTACGATATCTGGGGAGAACATAATAGCATAAATGGCGGATATGAAATAATTGCAGTAGCGGCAAAACAATTTATTTCGTTTGATAAAAAGATATTAAAGATAAATGGAAGCACAGTACAAAATATTAATACAGATTCCATTCCCTATAGTTTACATGGTTTATGGTTTAAAAGCGGTAAAAAGTATTTCGTTACTGGGGCAGGTCTTTATTCAAAAAATAATATTAACCCAACTTCGGATTGGGAATGGTTACACCCTGAAGTTACGAATTATTATTTGTATGCCATAAGAGGTCAAGATTCGAATGACTTGTTTGCTTGTGGAGCATTTGGCGAGATGATACACTATAACGGAAGTACGTGGAGGAGCTTTATAGAAGAAACCGGTATTTCAAATGGTGCTTTTAATAATATTGCTTTTAAGCAAGACCTTGTTATTGCTGTAGGGTATGACAGTCCCAAAGCCGTAAATAACTATGGGGAAAAGAAATTAAAACTCACAAGCTCTCGCATAAGCCTTATGCAGCAGCTTTGTATATTCCTCAAAAGAAATTTCAATTGCACCAAACATTTTTAGGTGCTCTGTCATATACTGCACATCAAGAAGAATAAAATCTTTTTCCTTCAAATGTTTCAGCAATGCAACTAGTGCAGCTTTGGATGCCTGCGATACTTTTGAGAACATACTTTCACCAAAGAATGCACCGCGGAATGTAACTCCGTAAAGACCACCGACAAGCTCACCATCCTTCCACGTTTCAACAGTATGAATATCCCCACGTTTTCTTAATCTTCTGTAGGCAGATTTTAGTTCATCAGAAATCCAGGTTGATTCTCTGTCTGCACAACCTTCCAACACTCCTTCAAAGTCCGTATCAAATTTTATCTTAAAATTTTCATCATCAATTACTTTTTTAGCTGAGCGAGGAATGTTGAAATTATCGATAGGAATGATCGTTCGTATTTCAGGGAGATACCGATTAATGCCTCCGCTCTTAGCATCAGCCATCGGGAAAGCACCGCTTGCATAAAGCCGAATCATATTTTCAGGCTTTAATAAGTCTTTTGGATCAAAGTTTTCTTTACTGTTCACAGTTATTTTTACATTAGTCTAATGTTAACATAAAAAATCATACTTTATGACTCAACCGATTTCGGTCTAATTAATGTGAATATAGGTATCATTTTATTAGCAAGCATTACGTGCGTAAATTTGTTACTCATTTTTAATTCCGATTATTCTATTTGTAATGAATAAAAAAATAGCTGTTGTTGCGCTTGGCGGCAATGCCCTACTCAGAGGAAATGAAGTTGGTACAATCCAGCAGCAGGAAAAAAATACTTATAATACCTGCATTCATCTGCTCAAATTAATTAATTCGGGTTATGAACTAATAATAACTCACGGGAACGGTCCGCAAGTTGGTAACATAATGCTCAGGAATGAAGCCGGCTACAAAGAATATAAAATCCCCCAAATGCCTCTTGATATTTGTGTTGCCGATTCGCAAGGGGGAATCGGTTATATGATTGAGAGACAGATAAGAAATATTCTTAGGGAAAACAGAATAAGAAAAAATGTTGTAACAGTAATAACACAGGTTATTGTTGATAAAAATGATCCGGCATTTGAAGATCCAACAAAGCCAGTTGGAGGATTTTATTTAAAGGAAGAGGCTGAACTGCTTGCAAGATCGGGCGGATTTATCTTCAAAGAAGATTCAAGAAAAAGAGGCTGGAGAAGAGTTGTTCCTTCACCTGAACCAAAAGAAATAGTAAACAAAAAAGTTATCCTCGATTTAGTAAAAAGAGGAAACATCGTAATTGCTTCCGGTGGCGGTGGTATTCCGGTTTACAGGAATGGAGATAGAGGTTTGATCGGTGTTGAAGCTGTGATCGATAAAGATCTTGCATCAGCATTACTAGCTTCAGAAGTTAGTGCTGAATCTTTGTTTATATTAACTGACGTTTCAAACGTTTATTTAAATTTCAATAAACCCAATCAAACAAAACTTGAAAAAATTACAGTGAAGGAAGCAGAAGATTATTTGGAAGCAGGAGAATTTGCTGATGGAAGTATGCGTCCGAAAATTTTAGCTGCAATCAAGTTTGTAATCAATGGAGGAAAAGAAACAATTATAACAGAATCAACTGAACTGGCAAATCCAGCCGCAGGAACAAGAATAACTTCGGATAATCTTACCGGATTATTCAAATAAATCATCCCTATAAATCGTTTTAATCGACCTTCAAATCATTTCACATTTTATCTTTTTACCAGTTACATTTTGTTTCATACCGCTTGAACAATAATTCATTTGACTTTTATTCATTATTGATTATTTTTCGTGCCGTGTGAGGGCAAAACAATCATTCATAAATATTTGGAGGCATTATGAACAAGCTGTTTCTTACCTTTCTTTCGATAATTCTGATCTCAACACTAGGTTTTGCTGAGCTAAAGCTTAAACTTACTTCTGATCTGGAGGCTAATAATAAAGCAAGTTTCGGAAATCATCAACTTGAAACTAATTTGCAATTAGTATTGCCGGCTTCAGTTACAAATCCTTCTGGTAATGATTTTTTGAAAATGTGGCTTGTAGGTGCTTTGGTTGACGTTGCTTTTCCAATGGGTGATTTTGGAGATGCTGCCGGCACAGGTTTTTCCTTTCACGCTATGGCTGGATATATGATTGCCAAAAGTATATTATTAAATCTAACAATTGGCTATCAATCTTTTGGCAGTAAATCGGAAACAGAAGGATATGATTATAGCTCTTCATGGGTTCCATTTTTGGTTGGAGTAAATTATGTTTTTAATCCCGGACAAAAGTTTATGCCATTTGTTGGATTAGGTATGGGTCTTTATTTTTTAAGTACTACAGTTACCACTCCAAGTTATAGTATTCCAGGCTTTGGAGAATATGGTGGAGGAGATATTAGTGCAACCAGCACTGAATTTGGTATTGTTCCACGCGCCGGATTTTATTATTTAATTTCACCGACAACGTTGCTCTCGGTAGGACTTGATTACAACCTCATCTTTACATCAGGATCAAGCTCATCTGCACTGGCAATACTAGTAGGTGTGTTGTTTGCATTAAAGTAAAACAGTAGAAAAATAATAATATTAAAGGCGAAAATTATTTTTCGCCTTTTTATTTTCACGCAGTTCTTTGAATAAAATCTTTAATGATTTTATCATTTGAAGAAAGAAGCTCCGATGGAGTTCCTGAAAAGTGAATTATTCCATCGTGCATCATTGCAACCCGGTCAGCAACATTTTTTACACTATACATATCGTGTGTGACAACAATAGAAGTAGAATTAAGTTTTTCAGTTAGTTCTTTTATCAGTTCATCTATTGAGTCTGACATAATTGGATCCAGTCCGGTTGTTGGCTCATCATAAAAAATGTAATCGGGATCAGTGATCAAAGCTCTTGCAAGGGCAACTCTTTTTTTCATTCCACCGGAAAGTTCCGCTGGCTTCATTAGCTGAGCACCGGACATTCCAACCATCTCCAGCTTCTCTGCAACCTTTCTGTCTATCTCAGCAATTGAAAATTTTTTCTTTGACTCAACAAGTGGTAAAGAAATATTTTCCTCAACTGTCATTGAATCAAACAAAGCGGAGCCCTGAAATAAAAAACCGAATTTGGTTCTTAATTCATAAAGCTCTTTCATATCCATTTCACTAACAATTTTACCTTCAACTTTTACGTAACCTTCTTCAGGATAAAGCAGACCAACTATGTGTTTTATTAAAACACTTTTACCGCAACCGCTTCTTCCAATAATAACAAGTGTCTCACCTGTGTCAATATCAAGGTTAACACCTCGAAGGACTTTATTATTGCCGAAAGATTTATGAAGGTTTTTTATTTCTATCATAATTGAGTTTATTTACTATTGTTTAAAATAGAAAAAAGTAGGTTGGTTTGTAAGTGTAGATATAAAATAAAAAACCGGATTCTAATCATTGAATCCGGTTACAAATTGGAATCTATCTAGCTAAGTTCTTAATTGCTGTTGACTATAATTTCAGCACCTAATTGCTGAGTGCCGTTGCCACTGAGAAATCCTTTAGCAAAAATTGTGTAGATTTTTCCTGCTTCAACTGTGATCACAGGCAAGTCTAGAGCAACCGTATTTGTACCAGCTACTCTCACTTCAAGATCGTATGAACCAGCATCAAGTGGAGTGAATGGAGTAAAGTCCTTGAAGGCTTTATTTCCAAATACGACTGTACCATCTGTTAATGTAATATCAACTGCTGGTGCATCAGGAGAAAGATGAATAAATCTTACGTGAGCTTTTCCCTGAGCAGGCTCAGTTAAATCATCTTCAATTAAAAGTGGTTCAATGCTAGAAACTGAATTGACTGCAAATACCGAGTAATTTTTATTCTGCATAAAATCAACATTTGCTTCAATAACAGTTGTCATTGTTCCTGTCACGTTGACCTTAATATTTCTTGTTCCACTCGGAACAGTTAAGTATCCCGTATTATTCGGAAAAGTAAGATTTGTCCCTGCGATTGCATTATCTACTAATAGGTCAACTCCTGGAGCATCAGGTGATGCATGAATTACTTTTACCAAAGAATTTGATTGTGCCGGAGATGGAGTTACAGGTGTTTCTTCATCATCACAACCGATGAAAGTAAATGCAGTAAATGTTACTGCGAGCGCTAATATGAGATTTTTGATTTTCATTTTTTTGTCCTTTTTTGTTTTGTGAACGTATTTAAGTATTTAAGAATAATTGTAAGCTATAACACATAAATTTTATTCTGAGTTCCAATAAAGAAAATTTTTAAAATTTGGATAAGTTGGTTTTACGTGAAGTTAAGTGAATCGGCTTCAATAAATCTTATTATTGAAAAATTCGAAAGGTTTTGTCAAAACTAAATTAAAAAACCCGCCAAATGACGGGTTAATAATTAAATGCTTTCCGGCAGAGTATATTTCCTTCCTTTATTTTGTTCCTTCAACCATTTCATAAGCGGATCAAAATAGTTAACTAATGGTTTTGCGCTCATTTCTGATCCGGTAGATTTTTTAAGAAGCTCTCTCCAATCAACTGTTGCACCCGGAGACAATACGTCCTTCATCCATTTCCCAACTGCTTTACTTCCGTAATAGTTTGTGGCATAAGGATCCTGTCTTAAAATTTCAGTTGCTATGTAGTTATGAAATTGAAATAATAGAACATAAGATATTGCATAATCGTAATATTGAGCTGCATCATTATTGATGTGAGTCTTAGTTGCTGCATCACAATACTCTTCTCCCCGTTCGTAAGGTGACACTATTCCTTGGTATTTTTTGACCAACAACCACCACTCTTTATTGAACTGATCTTCAGGAAGATTTTTTGAGTAAAGTTCATACTCAAATTCTGTCATCACGCCCGCACTCCATGGAATAAACGGAACATATTCTAATGCTTCTCTGAGAAGAGCCTGAGTTTTGTCGACTTCAATATCTTCTGGTATTAATTTCATCTCTTTTAAAAATGGTGGCTGGAGCGAGGCTAATCCAATTAAATAACCGATAGCTTCGTGGTATGCCCGGTTTGCTCCTTGTCTTAAAATTAATGGAACATTAGGATTTGAATAGCTGATATAATAATAAATATGTCCGAGTTCGTGTAGTGAAGTAGTCCACCATCTTGTATTTGGAACTACACTCATAAGAGATCTTACATCTTTATTATAATCCATGTGCCAAGCGGAAGCATGTGTATTCTTTTTATAACCGGCATCCGGCGGAACAGGATAAAGACTTGATAAATCCCAAAATGATTGAGGCAGATTTGGAAAACCTAAGACTAACATAAAACTCTTCGCCTCTTTTAACGACCCATTCAGCAGAATAATTTTTTAAGGGTTCGTCAATGTTTAATCCTTCAGCATCAATCATTTCCTGCCACTCCTGACCCCATTTGTTTGGCAGCCATTGAGCAGGTAGCATATCAGGAACTTTTGCACCATACTTTTTCGCAAGAGTATAGCGTGCCCAGGTGTGGAGCTCACGGTAGAGAGGCCAAATATCCCTTATCATATCCTGACAAAGTTTACGCATCTCCTCGACGGTCATCCCATAATCTGAAACCTGATATTGAAAAAAATCTTTGTAACCAAGTGCCTGAACAGATTCATTTCTTAATCTTTGAAGATTTACCAATCCATCTTTTAATACAACACCTACTTCTTTACTTGCTTCCCAGACTTTTAATCTTTCATTCAGATTTTTTTCCTTCACCAGCATCTCGTCAATTTCATTAGGAGTAATCGATCTGCCATCAAGCTTAAAATCATATCCGAAAAGTAACTCTGTCTGTTTAGTATCAACAGCAATTTTTTCTTTGACCAGTTCACTTACTGTCTGCGGATTGCTTGCTGCGAGATACATAATCCTGTTAAGTTGTTTTACCTGTAACCCCGTTAGTTTATCTTTTTGTTTTAAAAACTCAGTTGCTTTCTCAATGTTCTCTTTGCTTCCAATGAACTTCGCATACTGTTCCTGCGCTTCCTGTGCTTGTCTTGATGTTTCAGTGTCTCCTTCAACTATGTGAGTATTTAGTGCCCAATCGGCTTTGTTATATTCATAAGCAAATTTTTGATACTCTTTATTGTAACTATCTAGATATGATTGCACCTCCTGTTGTATGTCAGATGTTTTAGAACATCCTATTAGTGTTATAAATACCAGTGTAACAATCAATAACTTATAATTCATTATTTCCCTTAGTTTTTGAACGGAGATTAATTATTAAATATTTGTTTTAAATGATGCTCCATATGATCAACATAATCTTTCATCAGAAAGAAAAGTGAATCTGCTGCTTCAGAAGGTTTTTCAGCTGTGATTTTCATATCCAATTTTTCATCCGAAATATTTTTCATGATATTCAGAATATGCTCATTGTAGATTTTCCAAAAATCAACTAAATGCTGAGTATCAATTTCATTATAGTTCTGAATCCTAACCCAATCATCCTGGTGATAACCTTCAATAAAAAATGGCTGAGGCATAAATTGTATCTTTATAAATCTTAGGTGATTGTATGTTGCTGAGTCAATCAAGTGTCCAAGCAGTTCCTTCTTTGACCATTTACCCGGTGCAGGTTTTCTTCTTAATTCACCTTCAGGATATTTTAGAAATTTTGATGGAACAGTATTGATATGTTCCTGCAAACGGTCAACAACTTTTTGTAATTCTTGTTTCAAATTAAATTGAATTAATCATTTTCTTGCTATTAAAATGGAGGACTAAAATCATCATTCTGAACCTCCTCTAATTTTTTTATTAATTTTTTATCTTGGTTAAATGGAGGCATAAGATTATTCGGTAAATTGGCTTTACTTTGGTATTCTTCAAATTCTTTGAAAGTTAGGAAATAATATTCTGTGCTATCATACTCGTTAAGACTAATCGTCTTCCCAATTTCAATTTCAATCCCACTTCCATTTTGCAGTATGTGAGTATTTTCCAAAATATCTTCCACGTAGCTGTTTATGCCATTAGTGTGACCAAGATTTATAAATTTAAATCGATAGATTGATCCAGGTAATGATTTTAATCTACTAAGTTCTTCATTGTTCCGACCCACATTGGGTCCAATTATCAAAAAATTATCATTTTTATTTGAAGTAGGAAGTTGTGATAGTATGATCCGATGATCATAATTATTTTTTCTTCTAGCAGCCTCATCTAAATATTGATTCGGTGCTATCCTAGAGTAAGTGTTTAACTGTGGAAAAATATTCAAACGACCTTTTTTATGATCTCCCGAAGTATCCCACAAAAAGACTTCTTCTCTTTTTATCCAAATTTGAACATTCTCCGCAATTTGCCCTCCATCGTTCCATATGTACAATTGAGCTTGATATAGCGAATCGGGCCTTTGAATAAAATCTAATTTACATAAAACATGTGACGGGGATTTATATGTAAAATAGATAAATAAAAATGTAACTAAGGCGATTATTGCACCTACAATTGAAACTATGAAGCTTTTTTCTTTGACTAATAAAGATTTGAACCTCTCTAAATTGGATCTTTTATGATTCATAGAATTATTTCTATGTAATTTTCTTAATTTTTTTCTTCTCATAAAGCTCTTTTAAGCAGCCTACAATTTCCTCGCAACAACAACTACAGCTTTCATTGATTCAACAACTCCGTAGCCTTCATTAATTGCTTCGAGAAAGATGATGTAAATTCCAATCCGCAATGTTTGTCCGTCATCACCTATCCCATCAAAAATTACTGAACCTGAAGAACCGCTTGCCATATTATTTCCAAGTGTTCGAACAAGTCTTCCCTTACTGTCATAAATTTTTATTTGAACTTGTGAGGTTGGCTGTGTCAATTGATAATTAATTATTGAAAAATCTTCATAACCATCATCATCCGGTGAAAACGGATTTGGTGAAACTGAAATACTCGAACTTATATTTGTATTTATTGTGTAAATGCTGTTTTGTTTTCCAGGAGTTGCACCAATCGCTGCGACTGAACTGCTCCAATTGCTTGCATCATTTCCATCCAGGTTTGGGTTAATTCTTTCAAGAGAAATGTTTTTTGTTGAAATAAAATTATCGTTTTGCCACTTATCGGAATACCAGACTGAATCAATAGTGTTTCCCTTTACATCTTTTAGTAATATTAATTCGCCTGTATTTACAAGACCAAGACTTGACTCTCCAACAATAGTTTTTAGAATTGATTCGTCCAGGTTGTATTTTGAAATCACAAGCGAGTCAGCAGCTAAAAGAAAATAAGATTTTGGCGGAACCAAAAACGGAATTGTGGAAAGCTTGAAATTGTTTCCATTTTCATCAATAATCTGCCAGCCACCAACATTAACCGAATCACCACTGAGATTTAGAAATTCTATAAATTCACTATTGTCAGATCCGGGATCATACATAATTTCATTTATTACTAGATCATTTCGTGAATAATTAGGAACGTTTAGAATAGAGTTTGGTCTACCGGGTGTATCTTCCTGTCGGATCAAGTGAAGTTGTCCAGTTGGAACTTTCATTTGTAGAATCTTCAAGTGAAACTCTTTCGAGAGAAAGACCTCTTCCCCCACCCCAATCGGAATCATAAAATAAACTATCAATAATTCCATTTCGAAAATCGTAAAGAACAACACCATCTTCTGTATTACCCAGGCTGCCAAAATTTGCATAAAATATTTTTGCAGTTACACCAGGATAACCCGAATTAAATGAAGTGTCTTTGGCTATTACAATATATTCATCAGGCTGCAAAAAATATTCATTATTAGTAATAAAACTTTTTGTGGGAGTTGTAAGAACATCGCTGATTGACCAATTCACAATATTCAAACTGTCGTCCGAAACATTTACAAGCTCTACCCATTCAGGCTTACCGGTTTCAGTATTGTACATAACCTCATTTATCAAAACAACACCGGCTGGAAATCCCGGTTCAACTGACGCTTCGTAATAATTATTCAGTGTGTCTTCATCGGCAGAAAAAACTATTCTCACTGCAGCTAATATTCTTGAGTTGATATTTTGAATTGGTGATGTTGATGTAATACTTGCAGAATCACCAGAGGCAAGGTTTAAATTACTAACTGTGCTAATCAACTGATCAACAACATTATTTGAATCAGTATCAATATAAAATTCAACAGTAAAATTATTTGCAGAACTGCTTCCGTTATTTTTTATAAACGCATTTATGTATACATCATCACCTTCCACAGGAAAACGAGGATTGAAACTCATTTCAGCAACTGATAGATCAAACTGTTTGGGAGTTAAACTATTTATTCTGCCGGGAGTGCTTTGCTCGATATCAATAGAACTTCCCCAATTTGCAGGCAAATTTGAATTTGCATCAACAGAAAGTCTTTCAAGAGAGTATCCGTTTGTTCCTCCCCATTGGTTCGAATAAAGTACTGAATCCATCTGAAGCCCGCGATCGTCTTTAAGTACTACTCCATCAACGTCATTATTCAAAGTAGGAATTGACAGCACAAAAACTTCTGATGGAATTACACGATGGTAATCATAAATCGAAGCATTCCTGCTTAACACTAAATATGAATTTGGTTGTATAAAAACATCTTGATTAATTGTTGCTGTTACAGGTGTTGTAAAAACATCGTTAATCGTCCAGCCATTTAAATTGATTGTAAGGTTTGTCCTATTGAATAGCTCAATCCACTCAGGCTCACCACCGACAGGAGTATACATAATTTCATTGATAACTATTGATTGAGCTGGCAATCCAGGTTCAATAGTATTGTATGCTTCATTGTTTGTTGTGTCCTGATCGGGCATAAATTCTGCTTTAACAAAATAAGCTTTCTCTGACTGGAGATTATCAATCCGGTAATTGAAATCGAATATTACCGAATCACCTGAAACAACGAAACGATTTTGTAGTGCCTCCAAAAATAAATCAGGAATTGAATCAAGGTTTGTGTCTTCAAAAAGTTGCAGAGAAAAGTTTGCATCATTGTTGCCTAAATTTTTGATCTTTACTGAAATAGATATTGTATCGCCTTGCAATGGGAATTCCGGATCAAATAAAATTTCGTCAACTGCTAGATCAAAATCTTTTTTAGTTAATGAGTTAATATATCCCGGTGTTGCTTTGAAAATACTATTTGATGTTCCCCAGTTGCCTGGGTCAATGCTTGAATCTTCCGTTGAAATTCTCTCCAGAGATTTTCCACCAGTACTTCCACCCCAGGATGGAAGAAAAGAAAGAGAGTCAATTATAATTCCTAATGAATCTTTGATGACAGTTGCATCACCAGTGTTGTTAAGCGCCGGTAGATTAAACACAATTATTTCTGATTCGACATCATAATAATTAAGGATTGATGAATCTTTGCTGAGAACAATAAAATTATTTGCCTGAATAATTTTATCACTATTTGTTATGGTAATTGTTGAAGAAGCATCTGAAAATTTCCACTTTTTTAAATTGACAGAACTTGTGGTTCTATTATAAAGTTCAACCCACTCTGGTTCCCCAGTTGATGGGGCGTACATTATTTCATTAATTACAACATCATTGTATGCGCTACCAGGGGGGAATACGGTAAATGATTCTATAAGTTCGTCATTAGTGGGGTTTTCATCTAAAGCGAATACTACTCTGGCAATAATCTGATAATCCCCTATTGTCAGTGAGCTCATTAAGGTGGTAGCCGTGATCGAGTCTTCTGGTGAAAGGTTTGTGTATTGCTGAGTAAAAATCAATTCCCCCGGATCAGCAGTAGAATCAAAATTAGCGTCATTATAAATCTCTATTGAATAAGTACCAGCTTGATTTGTCCCGATGTTTTTAACTTTTGCCGAAATCGTTACATCATCTCCCTCAATCGGTATGGAAGGTTGAAAAGTGAGTGACATCAATTGTAAATCGTATTGAACTGGTGTAACTGAATTTCCAAATCCTGGAGTTCCATTTAACACAATTGAATTCGCCCAGTTACTTTGTGAACTATCTTTGTTCAGTACTTTCTTTTCGTCAGAATGTGCTTGTGTATTATTTGCAGAGTAGAAATACGCATCAAGAGTATCATCTGCTGTATTGATAAGCCAGATCGGTCGGCTTGTAGTGTTTGCCATCCCTGTTCCACCAAAAGCATTATCTGAAATTTTTAGAACAAGTGCCTCAGATGGAATTAATCCATCATAAATTCCACTTCCGATTATATAATCTCCTTCGAGAATAATGGCGAATGATTTAGGGGGAAGAATTGTTCCTTCACCAGTCTCAGTAATCACATCAGCAGTTGAAGTGTAATATTTAATCTTATAAGAATTAAGATCAATGCTTTCTGTTTCACTTGTATTGTATAATTCAATAAACTCATTTGGTCCTGATTGGGGATAGAACATTATTTCGCTTAAAATTAATGTGGTATCAGATTGAGGAAATATATATGCAGCAAATAAAAATATGACTGGTAGAATTTTCTTATACATAGATTAACTACTACTTATCCCTTCTATGTGGAAGCGGCTTACTCATAATGTAATCAAACAGCCAGTCAGGTAAGAACTTTGATATTTTTGAACCCAGTACGATCAGAAATGGAAATTGAATAATATGTTTTTCCTTTTTTATTCCTTCAACTATAATATTAGCTGTTTTATCCACATCCATTAGTAAAGGCATATGAAATTCATTTTTGTCCGTCATCGGAGTTCTAACAAAACCTGGTTTAACTGTTATAACTTTTATATTAAAGGGTTTTAATTCCACTCTTAAACTTTCAAGCATCAAACTTGCAGCTGATTTACTCGCATTGTAAAAACCGCTCCCGGGAAAACCGCGGGATTCGGCGAGACTGGAGACTCCAACAATCGTCCCCTCTTTGCTTTGAATAAAATCAGGAATTAATTGTTCAACAAAATTTACTATTCCGAAAACATTTGAATTAAATATTTTTTTTGCTGTCTCAGATGAATAATTTGTTATATCTGTTCTGTGTGAGAAACCTGCATTTAAAATCGCTATGTCTACTTTACCAAAATCATTTTTTATTTGTTGATAAGTATTTCGTACATCGTTAATATTTCCAACATCACAAGCATAAGTTTGAACTTTATTTACATTCTCTTTTATCTCTGAAGACAGTTGATCTAACATTTCCTTTCTTCTTGAAATAAGCGCCAATGAGCAATTTTCCTTTGGCAGTGATTTTGCAAGGGAATACCCGATTCCGGAAGAGGCTCCGGTTATAAGAACAACTTTATTGTAAAAATTCATCTATGCAGGGGGCATTTTGTAGATATTCAGGAAGGAATTTAATCAATTGAAAAGAGTATTAAAACTTTGTAAAAAAGAATCAATTGTTTATTTTTTCTCAAAAATTATTCCAAGTTAATGGATAAGCAAATATTACCGGTTGGAAATATCGTTGTTAGAAAAGAAATTGCTGAAACGCCTTTCAAATGCGACTTATTGAAATGTAAAGGTGCTTGTTGCACTTTCGAAAGTCATTATGGTGCTCCAGTCACCTGGGAAGAAGTCCGGCAGATAAACGGTATCCTCTCGGAGGTGATTGAATACATTCCAAAAGATCATAGAAATGTAATTGAAGAAAAGGGTTTCTACGAGATTAAAAAAGAAGAACCCCTTATTAATAGTTATGAAAACAAAGCCTGTGTTTTTGTTTATTATGATAACGAAATTGCAAAATGCGCTCTTGAGAAAGCTTATCTTGATGGCAAAACAGATTTCAAGAAACCCATCTCTTGTCATCTTTTTCCAATAAGAGTTTCCAATTTTGGTGGGGATGTTTTGAGGTTTGAACACCTCGATGAATGTAAACCGGCTATTGAACTTGGGAAAAAAGAAAATACAACCGTTGCAGAATTTTGCGAAGAGCCTCTCAACAGGTTGTATGGGAAAGAATGGTATTCACAATTTAAGGAGTTAACCGGAAAATAATATGCTTTCATTAAGTCAACGATTATCGCAACAACAAAAACTTTCACCACAGCAGATTCAATATCAAAAACTGCTGCAGTTGAACACTCTCGCGCTTGAACAAAGAATAAAAACTGAGCTTGAGCTTAATCCAATTCTTGAAGAAGAAATGGAACTATCACAGGAAACTGATGATAAGGAAAAAGATAAAGATGAAGAAACCGTAACAGACGAAATAAAAGATCCTGATAATGAAGAGTTCAGTTTAGAAGATTATATGAATGATGATGACCATGATCACGAGAAAGTTTATCGCGGCAGTGATGAAGAACAATTTCATCCTCTTGCACCAGTAAGGGAAACTTTATCTGAACATCTTATTGAACAGCTTAATATGCTGAACCTTCAGGAAAACATGTTCAGACTTGGTGAAGAAATAATTGGCAATCTTGATGACGCCGGTTATCTTAAACGAGGTTTAGGTGAAATATTAAACGAACTTGAATTGTTTGAGCATCTGAAAATCGATCCCGAGGAAGCTGAGAAACTTCTGGCCCGTGTGCAACTTTTTGATCCACTTGGCATTGCTTGCAGAAATCTCCAGGAATGTCTGCTCATTCAAATTCGTAATATGAAAAATGCTGATGATTATTATAAGTATATCGGTGAAAAAATGCTTGTAGAATTTTATGACGATTTTACAAAGAGACGATTTGATATTCTGAAACAAAAGATGAATCTAACCGATGAAACCCTTAAGGAAACTGTTAACCTGATCCAAAGCCTTAATCCAAAACCAGGAGAAGGTAATATTGATTCTGCAGAAATGAATCAGATATCCCCTGATTTTATAATTGAAAAAGTTGAAAACGATTATGTGATAACTCTGAACGATAGAAGCATGCCATCTGTTACAATCAGCAAGCAGTATCTGGAGATGTTTGAGAGTAACAGAAAACGAGGTAAGAAAACTTCCAGAGAAAAAGAAACCTATAAATTTTTACGAGAGAAATTTGAATCTGCAAAATGGTTCATAGCCTGTATTCAGCAGAGAAGAGATACACTTATGAAAATAATGCAGGCAATTTTCCATAGACAATATCAATTTTTTGAAAAAGGTCCCAAAGCTCTTACTCCGATGATATACAAAGACATTGCGCAAGAAATTAACATGGATATATCAACAATAAGTCGTGTAGTAAATGGAAAGTATGTTCAAAGTCCACAAGGTATTCACGAGTTAAAATATTTCTTCAGCGAAGGTCTTGCAACTGATAATGGAGAGGAAGTTTCAAATAAACACATTAAAGAGCGACTAAAAGAAATTATTGACAAAGAAGACAAGCGAAAACCGTTTAGCGATGACAAGCTTGCGGAACTTCTTAATGAGGAAGGTATTCACATAGCTAGAAGAACAGTCGCAAAATACAGAGAGCAATTACGACTTCCCGTTGCGCGGCTTAGAAAAGAACTTTAATGGCTCTGGCTCTTGATGTAATTATCATCCTGCTACTTTTTGCAGTATTTGGTTATATACATTCGCTGCTCGCCTCTGAAAAGGTTAAAATTCAATTCAAAAAAATATTTGGAGAGTTGATTGCGTTTTATAGATTAGCCTATAATCTCTTCACAATACTCTCTTTATACTTGATTTATGAATTATCACCAAAACCGCATATCATCATTTATGACTTACAAAATCCATTTGATTTAATTATTCTAATACCACAATTTCTCGCTTTAGCCGGTATAATCTGGGCGTTTAGGTATATTTGTTTTAGAGAATTTTTAGGTTTGGATCAAATAAAAAGATTTATTGAGAAACGCTACACAACTGAACTTGACGAAGAGTTCACACTTCGAATTGAAGGACCATATCGATATTCAAGACATCCTATTTATTTCTTCTCGATAGCCTTTTTACTGTTCAGACCAACAATGGATTTGTTCTATCTCACATTCTTCCTTTGTATGGTGGTTTATTTTTACATTGGTTCTTACTATGAAGAGAAGAAATTAGTAAGGCAATTTGGTGAGGTTTATGAAAATTACAGAAAGGAAATTTCCAGAATTATTCCTTTTAAACTTTTAAACCTTACAATCAAAAAGTTTTTAGCGATAATGATTAAGGAATTTTTATGAGTAATAAAATCAGATCAACAACAATTCTTGGGATTGTTCACAATGGAGCATCAGCTCTGGCTGGAGATGGCCAGGTTTCAATCGGAAATACGATAATGAAACACAATGCCATGAAAATAAGAAAATTATCCGAAGGAAAGGTTATTTGCGGATTTGCGGGAGGTGCAGCAGATGCTTTTTCTTTAATGGAAAGATTTGAAGATAAATTACAGCAATATCGTGGTAACGTAAGCCGCGCTGCAGTTGAACTTGCAAAAGAATGGAGAACCGATAAAATTCTTCGCCGACTGGAAGCTATGCTTGCTGTGGTTTCAAAGGATACAGCACTTATTATTTCAGGTAATGGAGATGTAATTGAGCCAGATGATAAAATTGTTGCGATAGGTTCTGGCGGAATGTATGCTCTATCTGCAGCAAGGATGTTAAAAAAATACAGCAAACTTTCTGCTAAAGAAATCGCTGAAGAATCACTAAAAAATGCAGCAGAAATTTGCATTTACACAAATGATAAAATTAATGTTGAAGTAATTGATTAAGGAGATTAGTACAGTGACTGAAAGATCTATGCAGGAATTAACTCCCAGCAAAATTGTAGATGAACTAGATAAATATATTATTGGTCAAAATGAGGCTAAACGTGCAGTAGCAATTGCCCTCAGAAACAGATGGAGAAGACAGCAAATAGAAGACAATCTGCGTGAAGAAATTCTTCCAAATAATATTATTCTGATTGGTCCCACCGGAGTCGGCAAAACAGAAATTTCAAGAAGACTTGCAAAATTAGCCGCGGCTCCTTTTATAAAGGTCGAAGCATCAAAGTTTACAGAAGTTGGATACGTTGGAAGAGATGTTGAATCGATGGTTCGTGATCTTACTGATTTTTCTGTTAATATGGTTAAAGCCGAAAAGACAAAAGAAGTGCAATCTAAAGCAGAACATCTTGCAGAAGAGAGAATTCTGGATATACTAATTCCTCCGGTTCGTAAACCGCATCAGCCAGCACAATCGGTTCAGGTACAATCACAAGGCAGCACTGAACAGCCTGTTGATGATACAAATTCAGAAGAATATCAAAATAAAAAAACCCGCGAATGGATGAAGATAAAACTGAAAAATGGTGAGATGGATGAGAAGCTGATTGAATTTGATTCACAAGCACCTCCATCAATTGGTATGCAGGTTATGGGTCCATTTGGGATGGATGACATGGGTATGAACATACAGGAAATAGTCGGCAACCTGATGCCAAAGAAAAAGAAAAAAAGAAAAACAACTATTGCAGAGGCAAGACATATCCTTGCTCAGGAAGAAGCACAAAAACTTATAGATATGGATGCTGTTCAGCGTGAGGCAATTAAGCGAGTTGAAGAATCAGGAATAATTTTTATTGATGAAATTGATAAAGTTGCAGGTGGTGGAGGTAAAGGTCATGGACCGGATGTCTCCCGTGAAGGTGTGCAAAGAGATTTGCTTCCGATAGTTGAAGGTACAAACGTTAATACAAAATATGGTGTAGTAAGAACTGATCACGTTCTTTTTATTGCTTCCGGTGCATTTCACATTGCAAAACCATCTGATCTCATTCCTGAATTGCAAGGTAGATTTCCAATCCGTGTTGAATTGAGAAGTTTAACTGAAGAGGATTTTGTGCAGATATTAACAACACCGCAAAATGCATTACTCAAACAATACTCCGCACTACTTGAAACCGAAGGAGTAAAACTACATTTTGCTGAAGATGGAATCAGGGAAATAGCAAGAATTGCAACTGAGGTTAATGAGGCTGTTGAAAATATTGGTGCTAGAAGACTTCACACAATTCTCACCACTTTGCTTGATGAAATTCTTTTTGACGTGCCGGATAAAATTCCCGCAGAAAAAATTAATATTACATCAGAGTTTGTGAAGGATAAACTGGATAAAATTGTAAAAGACAGGGATTTGAGTAAATTTATTCTATAAAAATTTCATCTTTCTATTTGTAGAGGCGACTTTGTAGGTCGCCTTTTCTTATTAATCAAGTTAAATACTTTTCAAGCCACTTTCTCCTTATCTCATCAACTTCCTTTCTGTGCTTTTTCATAAAGTGATCTCCATCTTCCAACATAACGAGTCTGAAAGGAATTTTTAATTCAAGAAGTTTATATGAAAGATCCATTGAATCGTGAGGAAGGACCCTCTCATCCGCCGTTCCATGGATTATTAATATTGGAGTTTCTTTTGAAAGCTTATCAGCAAATTTAACTATCGAACGGCTTTCACATTTTTCATAAAATTCTTCACCCTTATATTTTCCCATTGTCGCTTCATAGAGTCTCCTCATAAAAGGACTCTCATCTGAGCTGCAACGAAGATTTGCAATTCCCCCGCTTACTACTGCACACTTGAAAATCTTTGTTTTTGTCAAAGCAAGGTAAGTCATCATACCCCCACGACTCCAGCCTTCAATTCCCCACCTGGTTTTATCCGCATTTTCAATTTTATCAGCCAGTGGAATTAAATTCAGAACATCGTTAACATCATCTCCGCCAAATTCATCCTTCCCTTCCCCACCGTCATTACCACGATATTGTGTCGCGAAGACAATGTAACCCCAGTTCGCAAGTTGTCCATAAACCCCTCTGGCAGTAAAAGAATCTATTGCACCTTTGTTACCAATCCCACCACGGTTCCAGATGACACAAGGATATTTTTTTGATTTATCAAATGGATAAGATATGTATCCTTTTACCTTAAGCCCGTCAGATAAATATGTAATTTTTTCAGTAATAGTCTTATCCAGAACTTCCTGTCCCCAGCCGCTTGCAATTAGTTTATTCTGTGTCTCATTCAGAATAATTTCATTTCGTTCAAGAATCGATGACTTATTTATTCCCATAATTTTTATAAGCTATTAACTATATTAACTCCTGCAAATATCGGAATTATTCATTTGGGTAAAAAGAAAAACAAAAAAAAGCAGGAAGAAACTGCACAAACGAAAAAAAATTCTACATCACTAATAGTGAAAATTGGAATAACAACAATTGCATTGGTTATAGTTTTCATTTTTGTACTAAATAACTGTCAGGATGAAACAAGTGAAATGCATTACTACAAATTCAAAAAAGAAGGTGAGCTAACTTTTGTGGATTCAGTAGATAATCCTATAATTAAAATTGATATTGAAATCGCTGATAATGATTACGAAAGACAGTTGGGATTGATGAACAGACAAAGTATGGAAGAGATGCAGGGGATGCTTTTTATTTTTCCGGAAGAAAGATATCAGTCATTCTGGATGCTGAATACTCTTTTTTCACTGGATATGATTTTCATTAACAGCAACAAAGAAATTGTAACAATTCATAAAAACACTACTCCATTATCAGAACAAAGTTATCCGTCCTCGGCACCAGCCATTTATGTGGTTGAAGTTAATGCGGGATTTTGTGACAACCACAACATAAAATTAGGAGATAAGATTTTCTGGATAGGGAGTAAGCTGTCAATTTCCAAATAACAATCCGCCAAAGAAGGATCAAATCGCAAATAAATTTTAATTAACAATTTTCAAATACTTGTTTGGAACTTTGGAATTGGTATTTGGTGCTTATTTGTAATTTGGATTTTGAAAATTGAGATTTACTCTTTACCGTATAGTTTATCTTCAACAAGTTCACAAATGATATGAGCGATTGTAATATGTCCTTCCTGAATTCGTTGAACATTGGAAGAAGGAATTATTATTGGAAGATCAATTTTATCCTTTAGTTTTCCACCATCCCCGCCTAAAAATCCTATAACCTTCATTCCTTTTTTGTGAGCCATTTCAACGGCTTTTATAACATTAACTGAATTTCCGCTTGTTGAAATCGCAAGCAAAACATCACCATTATTTCCTAAACCCTCAATACTTCTTGCAAAAACATTTTCGAAACCAATGTCATTTCCACCAGCAGTCAGGTTTGATGAATCGGTTGTGAGTGCAATTGCTGGAAGAGCAGGTCGTTGAATCTGATGACTCAATCTTATCATCAGCTCAGTTGCTATATGCTGGCAATCAGCGGCGCTACCACCATTTCCGCAAAGTAAAAGTTTGTTCCCATTTTTATAACATTCAGTTAAAAGTTCAATCGCTTTAAGTAATTTTTCCTGAAGATTATCTTTTATCTTAAGCTTAGTTTCTGAACTTTCATTTAACGAATCAACAATAAATTTCTTTGCATCCATTTTATTTCAATTTAAAAATTAGATTCCCGCTTTCGCGGGAATGGCATTTACGAATTTATTATTTAATCAAACCTCAACCGGGAGCTTATAATGAACAGCACTTGCAAACTCCTTGATCAAATCCCAGTTATTTTCATTTTCAAAAAAGTTACCTGTTACTATAATACTGGCGCCGTTATCAACTTTTTTTCTCGCCGCTTGTGGAGTTCTAATACCACCACCAACTATAATTGGGATTGAACATTCCTTTGATACGGCTTTAACCATTTCATCAGGAACTGAATCCTGCGCACCTGAGCCTGCTTCAAGATAAATAAATTTCATTCCTAAATATTCGCCGGCAAGTGCTGTGGCTGCAGCAATTTCAGGTTTATTTCTGGGTACAGGAAGACTACCACTCATATAAACCGCTGTTGTCGTAACTCCGGATTCAACTAAAATATAACCGGTAGAAATAGGTTCAATATTAGCTCTTTTTATTAGGGGTGAAGCTGTAACATGTTTACCGATTAGATGCTCAGAATTTCTGCCACTTATTACTGATAAAAAAAGTATTGCATCAGCAATTGATGATATTTGATTAATACTTCCCGGAAATATTATTAAAGGAAGTGATGTCTCAACTTTCACAACTTCAATAAATGAATCCAGATCTCCACTTATCATAAGACTGCCACCAATAAGGAATCCATCCACTCCGGATTTTTCGCAATGTCTAATAAATGGAGCAATTTTTGTGATGGGTAATTTATCGGGATCCAAAAGGATTAAATACGCAGCTCCCTTCGTTTTGACATTATTCAGCAAGTAATTGTAAGTTTTCATAAATAGTAATGTTCCCGATATAAATCAGGTTGAAATATAAAAAAAATGAGTTTTATTAGAAAGAAAAAGAATGAAATCAATATACAATAAACCTTCGATTTACTTCATATCACAATAAAGAAAAACATATTTTTACAATTCAATGATAAATCATTTAAGACATTTTCGACTCTCATCCCGCTAAAGATATGTTTACATGGGTAAAATAATTGCTATAACAAACCGCCGGGGCAAAGTTGGCAAATCAACAACTGCTGTTAACTTAGCTATTGCATTTGCTTATTCAGGTAAAAAAATTCTATTAGCCGATTTAGACTCAGCCGGTTCTTGTGCTAAAGCATTCGGATTTACAAAGAAAGAAATAGCCTATGATATATTTAAAGGTCTGAAGCCTGAAGTCTCACTTAAGAAAGCCATTCTAAAAACGGGGATTAAGAATCTTGATCTAATTTATATAAAAAGGTTACCCTATCTTGATGAATTTAAAACTGGGGAAATGGCAGTAAATGAACATATATTAAATACAACGCTAAAACCTGCAGTAGTTAGTTATGATTATGTTATTATGGATTGTCCACCTTATCACGCAGGAACAATAAATGCCTCTCTTATAGTTGCCGACAGTGTTTTAATTCCCGTTTCAATAGGAAATTTTTCTACCGTTGCAGTAAGAAGTGTTTTAGCTCAGATCTATAAAATCAAGGAAAGTCATAATCCGGATTTAATTGTTGATGGAATTCTTCTTACTATTTACGAGTTCAATAATGAAAAGGATTTTGCTTTAAAGAAAGAATTATTTAAAGAATATCCTAAACTAATTTTCAACACAGCCATACCGAAAAGTTCGACTGTTATTAAAGCATTAGAAGAAAATAAACCACTATTGATTTACAGTCCAGAGGATCGGGCGGCTAAAGCCTATTTGAAAGTTGCAGATGAATTGTTCGAAAGGAAAATTTTATTTAACTCTAAAAGAAAAAATTAAATCTAAACTGCTGGAGATGTTATGCCCAAAATTACAGTTTATGAAAAACCAACCTGCACTACTTGCCGAAAAGTTACTAAGGCACTAACTGAAAACGGAGTAGATTTTGAAAAAGTTAACTATTATGTAGAACCATTTTCGAAGACTAAACTTCAATCACTTTTAATAAAGATGAAAATAAAACCTTCAGAAATCCTGAGGAAAAATGAGAAGATATATAAGGATTTGAAATTTAAAAAGAAGAATTACACAGAAAAGCAGATTTTAGATTTGATGGTAAAACATCCTAATCTTGTTCAAAGCCCGATTGTTGAAATAGGAGCAAGAGCAATTCTTGCGCGCCCAGCTGAGAAAATATTTGAACTATTCCAATAAATTAATGTTTTTAAAACCGTCCCCCCTCCCTCTCTTTGTAAAAAGAGACGAAGTTTTACGGGGGACGTTAGGGTGAGGGACTGTATTTTATAAATACTTTCGCTTAAAAACAAATTATTTTTAACAATCGACCATTCAGATGGCATACTCGGTTCAGAGAAATCTGTCATCGGTACTAATTATTATCAAGTTTTTTATCTTTGCGAAAAGAAAATGTGAGTTTAAAAATGATCAGCAAAGAACTTCTTGATATACTATGTTGCCCCGAAACCAAAGCAGATTTAGTTTTGGACGGCAATACGTTGGTTTCAACCGATAAAAATACTCGTCGTCGATATCGAATTGAAGATGATATTCCGGTAATGCTCCTTGATGAATCCGAGAAGCTCTCAATGGAAGAATGGATGGAAATAATGAAACGGCACAACAAAGAAGTTTAATACCTTAGAGTTAGCTCAATAACAAATCTAACTACAAAGCTCTCCCTTCTTCAGTAACAATCTTTTTATTTATATTTTCTGGAAGCATTTTAGATTTTATCATCAAGGTAAAGACTTATGGATCCAATCAACATAATAATACTTCTTAATGTAATCGGGACATTTGGAGCAAATGTAACCGGTGCAAAACGCGGGCTAAAATCTCAAGTTAGCGAACTAAAAGAAAAACCAAAAACCTTTCTGCAAAAATTTCCTCCAATAGTTTCCGCACTTTCACTCATAGCCTTAGTTCTTGCTGTTTTTCAGATTGGCACTTTTGATTACATAGCAGATTATATTTCAATCCGCTACATTGGACTTATTGTTTATCTTATTTTTTCCTGGATTCAGGTTTGGTCATTCAAGACTTTGGGTGACAATTATTCTCAGGATATAATGATTAAAAAGAACCACGAACTGATTATGAAAGGACCATTTAATGTTGTTCGTCATCCGCAATATATGTGTCAGATTCTGCTTGATCTTGGTGCTGCAGCAGCGACTTTAAGCTACATCGTCGGATTTCTTGCATTAATAGAGATTCCTATTTATATAATGAGAGCATCGGCAGAAGATAAGCTGCTTAATAAACACTTTGCTGAAAAATTCTCTGATTATAAAAAGAAAAGCGGATTTATGATTCCTTTCATTGGATAGGTTTTACTTCTCAATGAAAAAAATACTCCATTTAGTTCTATATTTAATATCCATTAACAGCATCTTTGCTCAGCCGGTTGAAAACCTTTTTATAACAACTGAACAGGGAACAAAATCAGTTTCAGCCTGGCAACGGGAAGGAATTTTATACGTTCCCATTGCCGAATTTGCTAAGACTTTATCAATTAATTATTATGAAAACGTTGAAACAGGAAAAGTAGAGCTTAAATCCAACTATTTTCTCTTAAAGACAACGCCAAGAAGTCCATATATAATAATAACTTCCAGATCCAGCGGGAGTTCCCAAAGTTTATCAACTTCCTATATCAACATACTTTAAGAATGATAAAACACTAATCCCTATTTCAATTTTCCACTGATGCACTTGAAATCATCTTTGAACGCGAATTAAAATTTCAGATGCCAAACAAACTTATCTTTGGCAAAAAAATATCTTCACCGCTTGAGGGAAAGCATTGGATGTATGATATTCCGGATTTACCGCCAACAACTGGATATGCAATAACAGGGATATCAATTACTGAAAAAGTCAACGGCACACTCATACGCGTTCATTCTAAATCGAGAATTCCTTCCTACTTCAGTTCATTTGAAGATGATGAGCTGAAAATCATTTTCCGAAAAGTAAATGCAGATGTTGCTAAAACAAATCGCGGTGAGGTTAGTAGTCTTATCCATAAAATTGAAACAAGAAACGTTGGTACTGACGTAGAATTCAATTTTGTTGTGGGAGATAATTATTCAACAAGTGAAGTAATGAATGTACCAGAAAGCAATGATGTAATTATAACTATTCACAATAAAGTTTTCAGTAAGGGAGATCAAAATCAAAAAAATATTGGAAAGTGGAATTTTGATGTTGTTGTGATTGATGCCGGTCATGGAGGAAAAGATCCGGGAGCAATAGGAATTGGAAATTTAAAGGAAAAGGATATCACACTCGCAATTGCTCTCAAACTTGGCGAAATTATTAGAAAAGAAATGTCCGATGTAAAAGTAGTCTATACCAGAAATAACGATTCATTTATTGATTTATACAAACGAGGTAAAATAGCTAATGAAAATAATGGTAAACTTTTTATCTCTATCCACTGTAATTCAACAAAGAAAAAACCGACTGACGCGAGTGGAGCAGAAGTTTATCTTCTTAGACCAGGAAGAACTGAAGAGGCGATCGAGATTGCTGAAACTGAGAACAGTGTTATAGAGTATGAAGATAATCCGCAAAGATATGAAAAACTAACAGACGAGAATTTTATTCTGGTAAGCATGGCTCATTCATCCTATATGAAATATTCAGAAAAGTTTGCTGAGATTCTACACAAAGATTTTGACGTAAATTTAAAAATGAAATCTCGTGGTGTTAAACAAGCAGGTTTTTATGTGCTTGTTGGTGCTTCAATGCCAAGTGTTTTAATTGAAACAGGTTTCATCTCTAATAAAGAAGATTCAAAATTTCTAAAATCTTCTTCAGGACAAAAACAGGTTGCTGAATCAATATTTAGCTCCATTAAATCTTATCGCAAATATTATGAAGACGAAATGCAGGCCGAATTATAGACCATTTCAATCATTTTGAAAGTTTGGCTTGAAAAATGTGTGATATTAATCAATAAATTAGTGAATCCTTATTGATGAGCGATTCATCCTATTAATGAAAATTTTATAAACAAATAAAGGCTTTTGATAGTATGAAAAATCTAATCGAAGGAAATGATTTTAATTTTGAACAGGAAGTGTTAAAATCTGATACCCCGGTATTGGTTGATTTTTGGGCTCCCTGGTGTGGTCCTTGCAGAATGATTGCGCCTGTGGTTGAACAAATTGCAAATGAATATGAAGGTAAGTTAAAAGTAGTTAAGTTAAATACAGATGAAAACCAGAATACTGCAATGATGTATGGAATACGAAGCATTCCAACTCTTGGAATATTCAAAGACGGACAGGTAGTTGATGCTGTAATTGGCGCTGTTCAAAAACAATTTCTTGAAGAAAAAATTAAGCCCTACCTGATTACTGTCAACTAAAAAAATTGGCGGGTTTAACCCGCCTTTTTTATTTTCTACTTTTCCTTTACAGTTATATCCCCACCCGAAGTTTGAGCAATTAGTTTCTTTCCGCCGCCATTGATATCACCTTTTAAACTACTCTCATAGGATTTCTTTACATTACTCATATTCAGCGAACAAGATACATCACCACCAGAAGTTGATAAATCGATAGCTGCTTTAAAATCATTTGGCACCTTAATAACTATATCTCCACCTGAAGTAGAAAGATCGATCCCTCCGTTTTCACCAGTGTATTCGAGTTTTATATCACCCCCCGAAGTCTCTGCTTCAATAGCAGCATTGCTGCAGAACAAGTAAACATCTCCTCCCGAAGTAGAAGCTTCAAGGTTACCAGAAAATTTGTCAGCCCATATATCACCTCCCGAAGTATTTAACTGTGCCATCCCAGTTATACCACCACATCTAATATCACCACCCGCGGTATTAATGTCCAGATTGAATTGTGCTGGTACTTTAATTTCAACTTCAACATTTATATTACTGAACCATGAAGATGCTGAAGACTTTTTCTTACCATGCACTTCTACTGTCTCATCTTTACCTTCCAGATTGAAATCCATTTTATTCATAGCGTTTTCATTTCCATAAATCTTTATATAAGCTTCTGATTTTTCCCAGTATGTTACTTTCACATCCCCGGCAGATAATTCAACAATTAACTTTTTTCCGGGTGATATGTTAAAAGTCTTCTCCTGAATTAGCTCAAGATCATCGCCTGAATGGATATGCATACTTCCACAAGCAGTAATTGTAAAAGCCACAGAAATTAGGATGACAACAACAAAATGTGTAAATAGATTTAATTTATAAGACATAATTTTCTCCCGTTATTTTTACTTTTGACTCTCCAAATACAGAAATGGTTACCATATAGTTGTAAATTTAATGTTTGATACTTTGTTTTGAGTATTTAAAATGATTAACGGTATTAAATTAGTGTTGGAGGTTTTAATGATTTAATCTTAATTTTTAAGTTAAATTGAGTCACTGCAGAAATTCTTAAAGGGTTTATTATGAAAAAAATCAATTACATATTTACCATTTCGTTTACACTTATTAGCTTTTTGGTTTTCAATATTTATATTCAGAAAAATGAATCAACACAGGAAACCGAAAAAATATCTGGTGCATATGAAGCATTACAGTTTTGGAATTCTGTTCGAGCTTATCCCGAAAAAGATATTTCTTCCGATGCATTCATTAATGCCTATCAACAAATGGAAGAAATCAAATTAAATAAACAATTCAAATCTGATGGTAATAATGAGTGGAAAGCAATCGGTCCTCATAATACTGGCGGAAGAACAATTGCAATTGCTTTCAATCCGCAAAACCCGAATACAATATATGCTGGTTCTGCGAGTGGTGGATTGTGGAGAAGCTATTCCGGTGGAGTCGGTGTTGATGCTTGGCAATACGTAACAACCGGCTACCCTGTACTCGGTGTTAGTTCAATTACTTTTGCACCAAGTGATTCAAATATTATTTATATCGGAACAGGTGAAGTTTATAATCACGATGCTGCCGGTTATGGTTCTGCATATAGAAATTTGAGAGGAACTTACGGGATAGGAATTTTAAAAACTACGGATGGAGGTCAATCCTGGATAAAAAGTTTGGATTGGGAATATAACTCACAAAGAGGTGTTTGGTCAGTCAAAATAAATCCATTGAATCCAAATACTGTTTTTGCTGCCACAACTGAAGGTGTCTATCGATCCTATGATGCAGGAGTGAATTGGCAACAAGTTAATACAGTTTTAATGGGAACGGACCTGGAGATTAATCCAGTCGATACTAATATAATTATATCTTCTCACGGAAATTTTGCCAGTACTGGTTATGGTATTTATCGTTCTTCGGATGGTGGAAATTTCTGGACTAAAATTACTGCTGGTTTACCCTCTACTTTTAATGGTAAAATATTATTAGATATTTACAAAGCTGACCCGAATATTGTGTATGCAAGTATTGGAGATGGTTTTTATACAGGAACTGGTGCAAGCTGGCTTTGTAAATCAACTGATGCTGGATTGAATTGGAGTATCATATCAACGGTTGACTATTCTCAACATCAAGGTTGGTTTTCTCACGATGTAGCAATTGATCAATCAAATCCGGATAATCTTATAATCATTGGAATTGAAGTATATAAATCATCTGATGGTGGAACAACTGTCATTCAAAAATCATCAGGTGGCTTATCACTTGGAAAACCACCAATTGGCGGTCAGGAAGGTGGACCGAACTATACACATTCAGATGCTCATGTTGTTGTGCAGCACCCAACAGATTTTAACACATATTATATTGGAACAGATGGAGGTATTTTCAGAACTACCGACTTTGGTGAGACTTATGAATCACATAATGGAAGATATCAGACAACACAATTTTACAATGGGACTTCGAGTTCCCTAACCGATTCATTAAAAACTATGGGAGGATTGCAGGATAATAGCACGGTAATTTATGATGGTGATCTGGCATGGACCAGAGTTATTGGAGGAGATGGAAGCTGGACTTCTATCGATCCAGCAAATAATAATAATATGTATGCTTCGTGGCAAGCTCTAAATATGCTTCGTTCGACTAATGGAGGAAATAATTTCTCAACCATAACTCCTCCGAATAGTTCGGTAACATGTTTTGTTGCACCGTTTAGATCTTTCATTGGCGATCACGCTATCCTTTATGCTGGGAGAGATAAAATTTTCAAGTCGACAAATTCTGGAAGCAATTGGATAGCTACAAATAGTAATCTTTCATTGGATGGGAATCCGGCAATTGCAATGGAGATAAGTTTTCAAACGAGTGATAAAGTTTATGTGGCAACAGCACCATCCGGAACATCGAGAGGGAATATTTTCAAGACAACGAATGGTGGAACCAACTGGATTAATATTACAAATAGTCTCCCGGATAGATTTCCATCTGACCTCTCTGTTGATCCATTTGATGATAATATTGTCTATCTAACTTTTTTTGGATTTGGTAGTGGTCATATTTTTAAATCAACTGATAGTGGCAATAACTGGATAGATATTAATGATAATTTACCAGATATACCGACGCCATCGGTTATTGTAGATCCAAATAATACAAATCACATCTACGTTGGGACTGATATTGGTGTTTTTGTTTCCACAAACGGTGGAGGAAGCTGGCAGGATTTTAATGATGGCTTACCGGATGTAGTTCAAGCAATGGATTTGAACTACACAATTGCTAACAAGGTAATTAGAGTTATGACGCATGGAAATGGTGCTTATGAGCGAAAATTTCTCAGTCAGGTTGTTTCTGTAGCAAATGAACAACCAAATACTGTTACCAACTTTAAACTTGAACAGAATTATCCGAATCCGTTCAATCCAATTACTAATTTAATAATTAAGATTTCAGAGGGTGGATTCGTTAGTTTGAAGGTGTATGACATATTAGGAAATGAGATTGAAACTTTAATCAACAAAGAAATTCCTGCAGGCACACACAAAGTTGAATTTGATGGAACAGGTCTTCCGAGTGGGACATATTTTTATCGACTAGAATCAGGAAGCTTTTCGGAAACGAGGAAGATGGTATTATTGAAATAATTATTTGTTATCTCAAAATTATTTAATCGGGCGATCACATTGATCGCCTTTTTATTAACTTTGAAAAAGTATCCATTAAAAATAAAACTATAATGAGCAAACAAAATTTTATCCCGCTAAGCAACTTCGCCCAATACTCTGAAAATGAAATGTTGAAAAGATCTGAAGCATTTTATGATGATATAAAAAGGAGAAGAACAATTAGAGATTTTTCCGATCGACCAGTTCCAAAAGAAATAATAGAGAATTGTATTAAAGCTGCGGGCACAGCGCCAAACGGAGCCAATTTACAGCCGTGGCATTTTGTTGTAGTTTCAAATACTGAAGTAAAAAAGAAAATAAGAATTGCTGCAGAGGAAGAGGAAAAAGAATTTTACAGCAAACGTGCACCAAAGGAATGGCTCGATGCGCTTGAGCCATTAGGTACTGATGAGAATAAACCATTCCTTGAGACAGCTCCATATTTAATAGCAATTTTTTACAAAAGCTATGATCAATTACCTGATGGAAGACAGGTTAAACAATATTATTCAATTGAATCAACAGGTATAGCAACGGGAATACTAATAACAGCAATTCATAATGCCGGATTGGTTTCACTTACTCACACACCAAGCCCGATGAATTTTCTAAATGAAATTTTAGATAGACCAAAAAACGAAAAACCGTTTTTATTACTGGTGGTCGGCTATCCCGCTGATGATGCAAAAGTACCGGATATTAAAAAGAAAAGCTTGCAAGAGATTGCAAGCTTTATATGAATTAAAAATCAAACTATCTAGAAAAGACTGGCTTCTAAACATTTAACAATTTGAATGTTGATAAATCAGTGAATATCCACTTTTAAGATTTCACCAAAACCCGGTATAGGTGGACCAAATCCTTTGTTCGAAACATAAAGAGAGCCGTCTGGACCAAAAGTCATTCCGGTTGGGAAAAACAGAGTATCGACAAGAACTTCCTGCTGGCCAGATGGCTGAATTCTTACAATCCTTCCAGTATTTGGTGTTGGATCACCAGGCACTGAGGTCATTTCCAATACGTACATTCTATCTTGTTTATCAAACTCAAGCCCAAGAACAGACGTAAGTCCACTTTCACGTTTTTGAATTTGTCCGCTTGGGGTCACTTTATATATACCTGAACTACCAGGCACGACGGGAAATGTATTTAAATTACCTAAGTAGAAGTTTCCGTGATACGCAACCGTAGTCGGAACAATGTGTCCTTGAGTTGCGGAAACATCTATTACCCTGCTAATACTTCCATTTGTTTTAACCTTTACCAGCTCACCATGATTTGGTTCAACGGCATAGAGATCGCCACGAACATTGATCATACTATACCAGGTTCCATCTGGTTCAAAATCATCTTCTTCGGGGTTTGCTACCGGGTAATTTAATGACCAATCACTAAGATCAGCAATCATATTCCACGATCCATTAGTATTAATTCTGAGTATAGCATTTGGATTATTTGGAAATCCATGTGAGCATCCCGCTCCTGCAAGAAGTGCGTAAAGAGTGTTCCCGATAAATTCCACATCTGCAACACCGCTAACGAGATTTCCAAGTGCCGGACTGGTTTGACTTGAAGGAAGATTACTAACAACGGTTGAAACAACTCCAGTGGGGCTGATCTTTGAAATACTTGCAGTAAAGTCGCCTGTATACGGTCCAACAGGAGGTGTTACCTGCTCACACATTCCAACACTGGAATTTGCGCCACCAGTCCCTCCTTCTGCTACATAGAGGTAACCATCCGGCCCAAATGCAAGGCCCCGGGGATTATTTAAACCGGTTGCAAAAACTGAAATATCAACATTTATAACTTCTTTTTTTTCCAGGTACTTTTGATTGTGTATCAATCAAATTATCTGTTTTATCACTGCACGCGTAAAAAATCAGAAATGATAAAATTACTGCGGCTAAAAAACTTATTGAACTTTTTTTCATTTAAAATCCTCCTTAATGAAACTACTTATTTAATATTGAATATTTGAAAAATAAATCAGCCACTACTTTTATTTTAACTTGTATTCATATAACCTCCTGCTGATTAATGATAATTAAAAATGTGTTTGCTCAATATGTTGAGAAAATTTCAAGACACGATAAACGAAAACACAGAACTCATTTGAGAACTGCATCCACGCTTGAGAAGAGAAAAATTTCTGTGGAGGATGGGGGTAGCGTAGTTGGGGCTATAAACCCTTCCAGAAAGTGTAGATGTATTCTTATGAGTCTAACATCGACTAATATTTGATTAAAAACAAATTGAATTAGCTTGTTAGAGACAAACAAAAAGTCTAGCCAGAATCATAAACAAGGCTTTTTTACTACAAATTAAAGGATGTTTAACTAATATAGAACCATAATTATTTGAAACAACATTTTTTAGTTAGCTCCAAAGGAGAGGAGATATTAACTCCTCACCCATAAGATAATTTAATAATTAATAAGCATGTTCTTTTTGAGTAGAAATCCCTAACTGATCCATCATGGTTGCAGTATCAAAATATACTTTTGAGCTATCTATTTTGCCATTTTTCAATTTGATTATCTCTACAAATGGCGTACTTACTTTTTTACCTGTTGGACCAAATTTCCCCATTGGTGTTTCAAGTATCCCATCATTAGTTCCTGTTCCATGAAATTCTGTTACCACATATTCATCGCTGCCAAACATATTTTTAACATCATATCTTGCATCGGAATAAGCTTTCTTCCACATATTAAAAGATTTCTTTATACCTTCTCTTCCACTATGTTTTTGATTGATCGGAATATGCCATACTGATGGATTTTCCGTGAATAGATTAATGTATGCACTAAAATCGTTATTGTTGAAATGTTCGTGCATTTTTTTTACGATATTTAAATTTTCGTTTACTGACATTTTTTTCTCTTTAGATTATTATTAATTTTATTTTAAGTACCCATTAACTAATCTCTCCTGAGCTATTTTGCACAAAACACAACTCATACTTACATATAACCTCCATAATTGATTAAAGAAATAAATGCTTAATAACTACATTGAAATATGTTGGAAATCATTTCTCATACCATTAAGGATTAAGTATTCTTTATTAAATCTTGCTAAAGTATTTTTTAATTCCTGAAAGTATGCCTCCTTTGTTTGATTAGAACATTGACAGGGACTGCAATTACAGTTGCATAACTTCTTTTTGATTATATTATTTATTTCTTCATTTAGCGATAAATTCTTTTCCATAACTACTCTTTCCAACTAAAATATTTTCTTCGTTTATTGTCTGTGAAAATGTTGTTTTTCTTTAATGAAATTTATGAGCCGAAAATGAAGATTTGATGAAGATTTTATTAACAATAAAAAAAGACCGCCACGGCGGTCCTTATAAAACATTATACATTAAAATTTATTTCAATAGTAACATTTTTTTTGTTTCAACAAATGACCCTGATTGCATCTTATAGAAATAAATCCCGCTTGATAAACCTGAGGCATCAAAAGTTACCTCATAACTTCCTGCTGGTTTTTCTTCATTGACTAAAGTTGCGACCTCATTTCCTAATACATCATAAACTTTTAATGTTTGATAACTGCTAACCGGCGACTGCCAACTGATAGTTGTACTTGGATTAAACGGATTCGGGTAGTTCTGTTCTAAAGAAAATTCCATTCGTTGTTGATTTGTTTCATCCTCCGCACCGGTTACTACTTGCGATAAAGGACGACGCCAGATAGATGAACCGTTCGTTCCCGCAAACAGGTATTGATTGTCATAGCCAACGGACAACACATAATATGCCCCACTACCTAAGCCATCATTAATTTGACTCCAACTACCTCCATTGTTTGTCGAACGCCAAATACCGTTACCAAAAGTTCCGACAAAAATATTTGTGCCGATGGTTACTATTGATGTTACCCAAGAATCATTTAAAGAAAGCGTCCAGTTATTTCCATTATCAGAAGAAAGGTAAACTCCTCCAATTGAACCCTGACTTGTACCAGCGATCAGGTACCCAGGAGCAGTAGCAAGTGAAGTTACATTAATATTAGTTAATCCAGTGTTTTTTTCATCCCAGTTAAATCCACTCAATTGATAAACTCCACTATTGGTTCCTGCAAAAACTTCTCCTTCATTTTCAAAAATGGCTCTTACCTTTGTTTCAGAAGATGGTAAACCAGTATTAATTTCTATCCACGAAGAGAAAGGATAATATTGAGGAAGCAGGTATGCACCCCTATCAGTTCCAACCCAAAATTGTGAACTGTTTGTTCTTTCCAAAATAGAATTAATATTTGTTAAAAATGGAAGCTGCACAGAATCCAATGGGAAGCCAATAAAATTATCACCGGAGTTTGTCGATTGCGAAATTCTGCCTGAGACCATTCCCGCTAATAAATCAAATGGGTATGATTCCACATTAAGCAACGCACGAACATTTGAATATGGTAAACCGCCACCGATATTCGTCCAACTTGTTCCATTGTCTGTTGAACGAACTAATCCCCCATCAGTCCCCGATAGCATTGTTGAATTTGAATTTGTAAAACACAAAATCGCTCTGCCGGTTAATCCTAAATATGGATTTTCCCATTGTGCACTAATAGTTTGAGACAAAATTAACACAATGGTAAATGATAGATACTTGAGAAAATTCATATAATTCTTTCGTTAGAGATTGTATGATATTTGTTAATTAGTTTAATTGAGATTAGTTTACTGTAAATTCTTATTTGAGGAGAATCATTTTCCTGGTTTCAACAAATGAACCTGCTTGCAGCTTATAGAAATATATCCCGCTTGTTAGCACCTTGATTCCGGACAAGCCGGAATGACTATCGAAAACAACCTCATAACTTCCTTCAGGTTTTTCTTCGTTGAGCAAAGTTGCAACCTCATTTCCCAAAACATCGTAAACTTTAAGTGTTACAAACTCTGGAGTTGGCACTGAAAAATTAATTGTGGTTGACGGATTAAAGGGATTCGGATAGTTCTGCCCGAGCATAAATGTCTCTGGCTTGGAATTCTCTGACTCAAGAAATGTGGGATCCTCTGTTGACCCAATCGCAAACTCAGAAAACGAATCAAATGGAATATTACTGGTTAAGTATCCACTTTCTAAAGTTCCATCGAAGATTCCACCTAGATTTTGCCAGGGGTCTCCTGAATTAGAACGTTTAAGCCATACGAGACAAGCCCCGCATCCCCCAACGGTTACTCCAACCAGGTCTTCAGTAGATATACGTAAATGACCATTTGTGAATACCAAACCACTATTCACTACACGCCAAAAGTAATTACCAATCCAGATAATACCGGATGGAAGTTCGCCCGGTACAACTGGTTCCAAATAATAATAAATCGTTACTGAATCCGAAACTGTAACGTCACCAATAAAAGTAAGAAGTGTATTTCCGAATGAAGTAGTCGATCCGATTCCAAGATCAGGTATTTGAGTGTTCGTTGCATATGGAGTAACCGATTGAGAATATTTGATGGTAACACTTCCACCATAATTAAAGTTATCCCAACTAGTTCCGGTTACATATATATTGCCTGATTCGTCAACTGCTATTGCAGCCGATACGTCTTCTAAATCTGCAGCATTATAATTTTGAATCCAGAGTTCATCACCATTAGAATTGTACTTGATTGTAGCATAATCAGTATACCCGGCAATTCCGCTACTGCTGCCTGTGATATAAATATTACCAATTGAGTCAATAGTCATACCGGTAGGTCTATCAACTAAACCACCCGGGCCGCCATAATATCTTACCCAGAGTGAATCACCATCTGAATTATATTTTATTGTCGCGAAATCCCTAATATAAGAAGCTCCTTGTACAACACTAGCTTCTCCTGTAACAAATACATTCTGATTTTTATCAACTACAAGTCCAATTGCCTTGTCATCTTCGTTTATTGGTCCGTCGTAACGGCTGACCCATTGCTCCATTCCGGTTTCACTATATTTTATTGTTGCATAATCATAGTAACCATTTGATCCAGTGCTGAATCCTGTTATATAAACATTCCCAATTTCATCAATGGCGATTCCTGTTGCCTTATTACTTGGATCCGAACCCAAACCACCGTAGTGATTTCCCCAAAGTGAATCACCAACAGAATTGTACTTAACTGTGATATAATCATGTCCGGTAAGAGTAGAATTAAAACCTAGACCTGTCACATAAATATTCCCGGCTGGATCAACCTTCAGATCAGTAACAGAACCGTCCCCAACATGCATCTGCGTTGCCCACAATAATGTACCATTGGGGTCATACTTAATGGTAATGTAGTCGTTTCCATAAACATTGCCGAAGGATATATTGTTGAGATAGCCACCAACATAGGAATTACCTGAACTATCTACTTCAAGAGCAAATGCTCTATCAATCTTATTGCCCGGTGAGTTGTAGTGTCGCACCCAAAGTGTATCTCCGTCAGTATTATACTTGATAGTTATAATTTCATCATTAGTAGATACTGGACCACGAAAACTGTAGCCAGTGATAAATATATTCCCGCTAGTATCAAGTGCAATTGCTGTTGCAGCATCAAGACCGCTGCCAATACCATTATACTCTTTTATCCACTGTTCATTTCCAGACGAATTATATTTTACTAAACTTATATCAACTCCGCTTGTTACGCGATAAACACTGCCAGCAACATAGATGTTTCCAATTTTGTCAACTGTTATGAGTTCTCCACTAAGACTATCAATTCTCGTTAACCAATCTTGTTGAACCTGTGCGAAAGATTCTAAGCCAAAAAAAGATATTCCAGCAATTAGTAATGCGATTTTAAATCCATTCATTTTAACTCCGATTAATTTTCTAACATTTCATTAATTATTTCTTTACTATATCCACTCTTCTGTTTAACTCTTTTCCTTCTTTAGTATCGTTTGTAGCTATAGGTGACAGCGGACCAACTCCCTCAGCCTGAATATTTGTAGCCGGAATTTTAAAGTTTCCTATTAATTCATTTACAACAGCCTCGGCTCTTCTCTGAGAAAGCTCCATATTATCCTTAAGCTTACCCACATTATCAGTATGACCAACCACATAAATTTGAAGAGAAGAATTTTTTTGAAGAAGGGAAGCAATTTCTTTTATTGTCTCTGCGGATTCTGGTTTGATTTCCGATTTACCGATATCAAAATAAATTCCGTAAACAGCCATATGACCATCTTTAAGAATCGTCGATTTGAGAAGGTCAGCTGATATTTTGACCATTCCGGTTTCCATCGGTTTTTCTTCGACGATCCTGATTTTTGTCCAGGGTCCAGCTGCTACAAATACACCTACCCAAACATTTCCTTCCTTTCTTTTCAGAAATGCAGTCGGGTACCGTTCAGGGGGATAGTAGCCGATAGTTTCAATCTGAATTTCTGGTCCGCATTCTTCATTACTGCAGCTAAATTTAATTTCGAACCCGGCTTTTTTAAACGCTTCTTCGTAATTACGTATTCGTTCAAGAGATGAACGATTGTCCGGATCACCATAGTCAATTCTTGTAACCTTGCCTTCTACTTTCTCAGTTTTAACAGTGCCATCTTCCTGAACTTTACCTATCACAAAAAGTTGTTCATCAAACTCTTTTACTTCCTGACCCTGGATATATGATCCTTCAAAAGGTTTTATTAACGGATGGCCTTCGTTTTGAGCACTAGCAACCGGATTTGTTAGAATTAAAATCGTTGTCAAGAAGAATGTAAATACGAATTTATCTTGAACACGATGTTTTCTCTGAATGTTAGCGAATCTATTTTTTAACATTTGTGACCTCCTATTTCATTAGTGTTAATTTTTTGGTTTCACTAAAATTACCAGCCTGAATTCTGCAGAAATAAATTCCGCTTGATAAACCATTTGCGTTGAATTCAACCTGATAGCTTCCTGTGGACTTTTCTTCATTAATTAAAGTTGCAACTTCTCTTCCGAGAGTGTTATAAACTTTTATACTTACAAATGAAGAATTTGGAATTTGATATTTAATAGTTGTAGATGGATTAAATGGATTTGGGTAGTTTTGGCTTAAAGAAAATTGAATGGGAATTTGATTTTCGCTATCTACGCCCGTTGTATTTGAATTACTCCAGGTAACACCTTCTGTTTGAATTATTCCACTGTTTGACGCAGTAGTATCGGTCGCTACAATTTCAACTGCAGATCCTGACTTAGTTATAAACGAATATGATATTGTTCTATTAGATGCACCTCCAGCAAAAGTGTACCTGTCATCTCTTCTAACTCTTAAAGCTTCCGAAACAGTTCCACCCGGCATGGTTATAGGACCATAGGCATCAACTATTACAGTCTCAGTATGGTTGAAATAACTGGTGCCGAAAGGTATCCCATTAAAATATGTGGTGCTACCAATAACAAAGTCACTATTCCATTGGCTGTTATATGTGAATGGAAGCGGAAGATCAAGCTGGGTCGGCAAATAGATAGACTTAAGGACTAGAGTGTCAGTACCAATTACAGATTTCACTACCACTCCATTCATTAAGTAATCACCGGAATTTTGGGTAGAATATTGCCATCCATCAGCATTGATACCCTGTATTATTTCCGTAAAAATAAATGCCACATTTGAAGTCAGAAAGTCCGAAGAATAATACGGTGTTGAAGATGGAACAACACTGGTAAATGTATTACTAGTATGGGAATTGAGTGCAGAAAAATCCCACGAAGTTGCACCAGGCGATCCAATATCAACAGAAGTAGTTGTTGAATCGAAATGATTAGTTATTACATGACCAACTGCATTTATAGCAGTTGCATCAGTTGAGGTAATTGTTATTTGAGCAAGTGTATCTGTACTCATTACAATTAATATGAAAAGACACACCATGGCAAGTAGATGAATTTTCATTTATACTCCTTAGGTAGTTAATGAAAAAATTATTATTAGATCACTCTAATAATTTGGTTTAATGGATTTGATTTAACGCAAACACAGAACTCAATTCAGAGACCTGCACCCACGCTTATGAAGGATTGAATGTTATGTTGAGAGGGGAAAGCAAAGTTACTGCTATAAACCCTTCCAAAAAGTGTAGATGTATTCTTATGTGTCTAACATCAACTATTTCTTAACCAATAACAAATTAATTAAGCTTGTTAGTGGCAAACAAAAAGCCTTACTTTAATCAGTAGTAAGGCTTTAAATTATTTTTTGTCCTAGTAAGACTAGTTTATAGAAATTCTTATTTGAGTAGAATCATTTTCCTCGTTTCAACAAACGAACCTGACTGTAACTTGTAAAAATAAATTCCACTTGTGAACCCTGCAGCATCAAACTCAACTTTATAATTTCCAACCGATTTTTCTTCGTTAACCAGGGTCGCAACTTGATTTCCTAAAACATCATATACTTTTAATGATACAAATACTGAAGTTGCCACTGAAAAATTAATTGTTGTAGATGGATTAAAGGGGTTTGGATAATTCTGTCCAAGTTCAAATGATTCAATAGTAAAATTTTCATTCGGCGTACTCAATATACCAGTCAGCGGCCATTGTTTAGCTTGCTGGATTTCAGCATTTGAATTTAATGGTGATCCGTTTTTGTAAACGAATACAACGATACCACAGCCATCAGGGTTAAAGTCAGGTGCCGGAGCTGCTGGTACGGGTATGGTATATGAAAAGTTCATTGAAATTAATTCTCCTTGATTCCATACGCCATTTACGATCTCCTCACCTCTGTCCCCGTTCATCATATCTCTTACGACCCAATAATGAATATAATCCGGGAAGTATGTTATACCAGGCGAACATTGTTCGTTTGAAGTCTGAGCATAAACCTGACCATCTTCCACAAGAATAATATTGTATTTGTAATTTCCATTTAGATTCTGTAATGCAGTAAAATTAACAGTAGCAACAAATTCTCTTGTATTAATATTATAATCTCTTTCTATACCAATACTAACTGTGGCTGGTACACCATTTCGGCTATTCATGTTTGATATCCAACCATCGTTCCAGAATTTTATTCCAGATACTCTATCAATTACACCAGTCGGAAAAGTGGTAAGACCTAATAAGGTTCTAATATTGTTGCCGAGGAAATTTCTGAAAGGATCATTATTATCACCGTGATAAGCCAGCATAATGGCATTTGGTACATTTGCTAAAACGCTCTCCAGAATCAAATCATCTGCACATGAACACCATTGGCACCAGGTACCGGAACAAAATTCAAGTACGGGATTTCTTTGTGTCTGAGCGTAAATATCTTGTGAGAATGGGGAAAGTGTAAGTATCATACTCACTGCAATCGCAAGGTAACGTCGTTTGTTTTTCATAACTACCTCATAAATTATTTTTATGTGATTAAATAATTATTTTGCAAACATCCCTTTTTTGATGATCATTCTTTGTAAGTACATGGTTTATTAATTAGATAATTTTAAATACAAGTAAACTTGAAACCAGTTTAACTTCATAAGTGATGACTAACCAATTTGTAGTCATACATATAATTTATTTCGAAACGCAAACACAGAACCTAAGAACTGCATCCACGCTTGAGGCGTGAACAAGAATTGGAATATTTTGGGAGTAGCATAGTTAGGGCTATAAACCCATGAGGGAAGTGTAGATGTATTCTTTTTTGCTAATATCTACTATTTCTAAACCAAAAGCAAATAGAATAAGCTGGTTAGGGAGTAATCAAAAAGCCTTATCTGAATTAGTAATGAAGCTTTTTAAATAGTTCAAAATATATTTTTTATTCTATTAAGAATAGTTGGTCGAAAATTCTTATTTGAGGAGAATCATTTTCCTCGTTTCAACAAACGAACCTGATTGTAACTTATAGAAATATATCCCACTTGTTAATCCTGCAGCATCAAACTCAATCTCATAATTTCCAGCAGGTTTTTCTTCGTTAACCAAGGTCGCAACTTCATTTCCTAAGACATCATAAACTTTTAGAGTTACCAGTTGAGATTGCTTCGTTTCACTCGCAATGACAGAAGTAATAGAATATTTTATTTTCGTACTTGGATTGAATGGATTTGGATAGTTTTGTTTCAAGCCAAACTGAAAAACACTTAATGCATTGTTTAAAGTTTCTGTTGGGATAGAGTAAATAAAAATTCCAATATCATCAAGATACCATCCATCCCTTGTGACTCCTCCGTCAGTTCTTAGTTGAAATTGTAATTTTACCTGAGAACTATTATAATTTGCTAAACTTATTTCTTCTTTTACCCAGTTAGACATTGTACCATCGTAAACCGGCTGTCCAACCGGTTGCGGAGACACACCTGGATTTGTATAATTCCCTGCAATAGGGACCCAGGATGTACCGTTGTTGGTTGACACTTTCACCTGTCCATAATCATAGTCGTTCTCTATATCGAATTTTGTCCAATAAGTTAATTTTGGATTTTGATAACCCGAAAGATCAATTGGATCTGTCAATGTCATTGTAACGGTAGCATTGTTTACATAATTACCATTTTTACTATCTGTATAAGAAACCGGCTGTGAATAAAAAGTTTTATAGGTCGAATCCCATTGTGGACTCGATGTCGGCGATTTTGTTATTGTCCAATATGCTGTAGGAAAATTCGAGGCATCTTCAAAAATGAATACCGGGACACCAATGAAAATTGTTGTGGTATCACTCGAGGAAATTTCTCCATTTATTTTTGTGGTTAGAACCAACTGCATCTCCTCTTCAAGTGGAACTGATGCGGAAATATTAAACGATAAAATATCTGAAGTTGTAACTGAGCTCCTGGCTTGAATTGAATCCAGAGATGAAGTGCCAACATTTATTGTAACATATTGACTTGGGGAAGACAGTTCAAATGTAAGATTGTGCGCAGTTGCCAAACCCTTATTTCTAAATTCCGGTTGAAGTTCAACTGCGTCAGTGGGTAGGAAAACTGCTTGGCTAAAGTTTGGCTCTACAAGTTGAACATACTCTCCCGCAACAAATGCCTGATACATAAGAGCCGTAACATTTTGTTGAGCGATCGGGAAAATCTGACTTTGTGGTGGCCAAAAACCATAGGACGAACTTCCAATCTCGATAGTGTAACCATAAATTTTATTTTTATCAATCTGCTCGCCATACATCCAGTCACGAACTGCACCATTTGAGGGATATCCCAACAGCTGATAACCTGTTCCGAATGCATAACCATTATAACTTGAAAGATCGGCACCAAATTCTCTGTAAGTCAAAGAATCGGGAGTTTCGGCATCGATATAACCCCATGGATAAAGAATATCGTTCCCATAAGTATGCATATTGAAATGGGTACCATATTGTTTTTGAATTGCTAAATCTCTAATTGCTTGAGACTCAGGTTCCGAAAATGCAGCTGGGCCACGATAGGTACCTGAACATGGATCACCACTCGAGCCTATATTATCATATCCCCATTTATAACTAAAATTTCTGTTTAGGTCAACACCGTAACATCCACTTCCATTAACACTCCTGTTTTTTCTCCAATCACCTCCGCCATTTGGATCGGTTTGATGGTTGTATTCGTACCCATCAGGATTAAAACACGGCACACAATAAATTTCCCTGTTATTAACTAAGTAGGTTACTTCCGGATCGGTGCCATAATTTTCGAGAAGGTACCAGATAAAGTACATCTGTGTTGCCATTGATTGAGGCTCACGTGCATGTACAAGCGCATCAAATCCCACTGCTGGTTCATCCTCGCTTAGATTAGGATTATCAGAAATCTTAATAGCCCAGATTGTTCTTCCTTCAACACTTGTCCCAATAGAAAATTTTTGAGTAATAATATTTGGATAAAGTGAAAACATTTCATCGAGGTCCGCCTCTATTTCTGCAAGTGTATAATATCCACCCATGGAACCGTAATCAAAACCAGTCACACCAAATTTAGTAGCACTCTCTATTCTGGAAAAATCCTTTTCAGATTCAGTCATCTTTGGGAGAGAATGGTAGTAAGTTTTCCAGTCATCGATTATGATTTCATAATTTAATCCTGAACCGGATATAGACTGGAATCCATTATCATTAACGTAGAGTATTATTCCCCCATCCTTTCCTTTAAAAAAATGTTCGTGATCAATATCCAGCGAGTAAGCTTTTTGCAAATCGAAATTGTTATTAATGAATAGCTTTATCTTTTTAATGTTTTGAGGAAAAACAGCCAAACTAAAAATTAAGAGAAAAGTAAATAAGTATTTCATAATGTCACCATTCAAGATTTATATTGTAATAATTTTTATTAATTAAACTTTTAGAATTTCACCTTCAGATTTTGCTATTGTAACAGCTCCGCACGAATCACTCCAGACATTTACGCTGGTTCTACACATATCGAGAAACGGATCAACAGCAAGAATTAATCCCACACCTTCAAGAGGTAAACCTACTGCTGTCAAAATAACAGAGATCATCACAAGCCCTGCCATAGGAATTCCTGCCGCACCAATTGAAGCAATTAAAGCGGTAAAAACAATAATAGCCTGCTGAATAATTGACATTTCAATACCATACGCCTGTGCTATAAACATTGCAGCAACACATTCATATAAAGCTGTTCCGTCCATATTAATTGTAGCACCAAGTGGTAAAACAAAGCTGGAAATTTTATTTGACACTCCTGCATTACTTTCTATAGCATCAATCGTCAATGGAAGAGTGGCAGATGAAGATCTGGTTGAGAATGCAGTGAGTAATGGAGTTGTCATCGCCTGAAATTGCTTTATTGGATTTACTTTTGCAATTGTTCGGAGTATTAGGGGCAAAATAATTGTAGCATGAATGATTAATCCTATAATCACTGTGGCAAAATATTTACTTAAACTGCCTAAAACCGCACCAAGATTTTCTCTTTGCTCTGCGACAACACCTACTACAATCCCAAGAATACCAAGAGGAGTAAACCGAATAATGAAGTGCGTCAATTTCATCATCACTTCAAACCCCGAATCAAATAATGTCGTTAAAAAATCTTTTTGCTTAGCTTCAAGTCTTGTTATAAAAAATCCAAATAGAATTGCAAAGAAAATTATTGCAAGGATATCAAATGAAACTAATGCCTCAAAAATATTTGTGGGAACCATTCTTAATATGATATCCCAGATATTACCAGATGCAGCGGCAAGCTCCGGCACTTCCTTTTTTAATCCAAGGTCAGCTCCAATTCCTGGTTGAATGAGATTTACAAAAAATAATCCGGTTACTATGGCAAACAAACTTGTAGTTATATAATAGATAACTGTTTTTAAACCCAGTCTTCCAAGATTTTGTGCATCACCGATGCTGGTTACACCTGAAATTATAGAAGTCAAAATTAAAGGGACGATAATCATTTTTAGCGCACGAAGGAATAGATCTCCCATCCAGGTGACGAGGTAGGCATAATCGGTGAAAATTAATCCATATATTATTGCAACGAATAGCGCTATTAAAATCTGCCAGTGTAATTTTATTTTTAACATTACTAAGTTTTATTCCTAAAGAATTTCGGCAAGTATTTCATCACAAATAGCATAACCTTTGGATGTGAGTTTTATTATTCCATCGTTCTTCATTACAAAATCCTGATTCTTCAACAGTTCAAAATAAGGATATTTATTTTTTAACCATTCAATGCCTTTATTTCCAAATCGATTTTCAAACATTTTTGTATTTAAACCCGAGCTTCTTAAATCAAGCATTATATATTCATCCATTGCTTTTTCTGAACTAATTAATTCTGAACCCGCAATCGCATTTCCTGACATTTCAATTTTATTAATATACATTTTAAGACTCGATAAATTCCACCATCTCTTTCCATCGACAAAAGAGTGTGCTGAGGTACCGAATCCAAAATAGTCTGTGTAATGCCAGTAAGCATTATTGTGAGTACATTCGAAACCAGGCTTTGCAAAATTCGATACTTCGTATTGGTAAAATCCATTTGCGGTTAAAAAATCAATTGTAGTTTCGTACAACTCAGCGTCATAATCTTCATCAGCGATCTTAACTTTACCGTCAAGAACCATTTTGTTTAAAATCGTTCCTCTTTCAAGGATTAAACTGTATGCTGAAATATGTTTTATCGGAAGTTTCACTGCCTGTTCTAAATTTTTTATCCATTTACTTTTTGTTTGACCAGGTAAATTGAAAATTAAATCAAGGCTAATATTTTCGAAACCAGCCTCAGTAGCATAGTTAACTGTTTTGATAGCCGTTTCGGAATCATGGATACGCGTAAGAAATTTCAATTCATCATTATCAAATGACTGAATACCGATACTTATTCGATTTACACCCAGAGCACGAAACATCTTCAATTTTCCCAAAGATATTGTTCCTGGATTTGTCTCCAAAGTTATTTCAGCATTTTTCTCTACATTAAAATTTTCCCGAATATTATTAATTATTTCTGAAATGTAATCCGGTTCCATCAGAGAAGGAGTTCCTCCACCAAAGTAGATTGAAATTAATTCTCTATCATCAGAATAGTTGGCTGAATAATTTTCTATTTCGATTTCCAAACATTTTAAAAACGATTGGACGTTATCAGAAGTTATTATGGAATAAAAATCACAATAGATACACTTGTGATCGCAAAAAGGGATATGAATGTAACAGGCAGTTTTTTGCATCGATCCTTAGATAAATGTTTTATTGGTTTCAAATTTAACGGGATGAAAAGAGAATAGGAAGATAAATTTTAGATAATAATAAAAAGGGACTGAATTCAGTCCCTTTGTTAATAGTTAGGTCTCTATGGAGCAATTTCGAGAGAGAGAAGCAGCTCAACCTGACCTGTTAAGGTATAGGGTGGTCCTTGCCCGGCTGAAATATTATTCATAGTTAGTGTAGCGGTAAAACACAAATCATTATTTACCTTATAGGAAGCAAGATAATTATTAAGTAAAGCAATCTCGCTGTCAGTCAATTCAATTTCATAAGGCGTATCGATGTAATCAGCAGCAACTGCCGAGGGAAGATTTCTTGAAAAGATTGGTAATCCAGCACCATCGACAACCGTAACATTAATATTTTGACCTGATAAAACCGGAGTTAATTGTGGTGTATCTAAAGTTCTGTATAACAAAGCCAAATATTGAATGTTCTGAATTTCGTCAATGTTATCTGAATAAGCATCATAATCCTGAAGACAGATGCTCTCAGATTCGCTTATCGTAGGTCCATTTCCTGTAGAAGTTATAGGTTGCTTTAAAGGAAGATTTAACAAATAATTTTGCAGTATATCACAGCCTTGAAAGTAAACTGCGAGAAATATTAGAAGAAATAAAATTTTCAGGTTATATGTTTTTTTCATTTTCAAACTCCTTTATAATTGTAATGAGATGCCACCGGTAATAGTAAACATCGACGTAATGTTGAAGTCTAAATTGAATACAACCGGTAAAACCTGGATGGCTCCACCCGCTGTAAACCTGAATGAATTATCACCATCAACTGACGTATCCTGATTTGAGTTGGCAATGGAAGGATATAGTTCATTTGGATCTCTGAAATAATATGTGAGATCCATACTTGAATTTTCGTATTGCAGACCTCCGTACACAATGAACATTCCGCTAAAAGTTTTACTTCCATGAACATTTATTGCAAAGTTTGAAGATTCCATATTAACATAGCTCGTAGGATCATCCCCTACATATTCAAGACTAAAACTATTATACAATATTTGAAGTGCTAAGTTGAACGGAAGTGATGGAATCCACTGACTAATTTCGTGGGATAACCCAATGCCCCAAAAACCAGATTTAACATCACTAAAATTTACACTTGGGAAGAACCTGAGCATTAACTCTGTTCCATAAATGCCTCCTGCAAATTGATATATTCCGGATGGAACACTTGAGACATTAAATCCACCCGGGTATGCAAGAAATCCACCCGGACCAATTTGGTATGTTCCATTTTCTCCAACGAATGTTGAGGTGCTTCCGGATGAACTATATCCTTGAACTCCTGGATTGGGTGTAAAGGTAGTCTGACTTTCAGGGACGAAGGTATACATACCAACTATGCTGAATTTAAATTGAAATGTTTCAGGGTATTCAGCCGTATAGTAAGCACCTGAATTGAGATACGTACCTAGAAAAGTAGCCATCGGCTGGGAATAACTTGCAGCATCATCTGGTGCTAAACCAAATATTCCCAATCCTACCTGCCCGAAAGAAACGCTGAATTGAAAACTCAAAATGAACAGGAAAAAAAGTATTCCTCTTTTCATAGTAGCCTCCTTTTAATAATTGATGAATAATTTTTCTTTATCTATCATCAAGATATTTTTTTTGGGATAGGATGGCAATCACGCAAACACGCCATTTTAAATAGGAGGTTTTGAAATGAATAACAGAAATAGTTTTATTTTGGTATGATTTTGTAAGAAAGAGTTGAAAACTAAATTCCGAAGCCTATACCAACAGTTCCTGTGTTTGTTCCGCCAAATTTGTAATCAAAATTGATTAAGAATATAGAAAGATTTATTGAAGTGCCAAGTGTTAGGTTAACAGAATTGTCACCATTATAATCTATGTGAAGTTGCAATTCCTGCTGTCCCGCAGGACTGTCAAACTCATATCTGTAATCGATCTGGCTTCGGGAAGTTTCATATGTCAAACCTGCATAAGGTTCTATAGAAATTCTTCCGCCAATTCTCTTACTTAAAAATAATCCGAACTGTGATGCAGTATTTGTAAAAATATCACCAACTTTAAAGTTCTGGAAGTAATAACCAAAACCAATATCAACCGGTAACGGATCACTGAACCAATAATTAAAGTTGTGAATAATTCCACCTCCCCAGACATTTACAACTCCAAGATCATATAAATTTATTCCGCGGAAGTAACGCACAGAAACACCCGTTCCGAGAACACTTCCGATATCAAACTGAATAGCAGGAGATGGCATTATATCTATATTATTCAGATATCCTTTTACATCATCTACCTCAATAGTATAAGGATCAATGGTGTAACCTTGGATCTCTGTTCCGGGAAATTGAACCTGGAGGTGTTCATTAAGGTTTCCAATTATTGTTGGTCCATTAAAAGTTACTTCCCATCCCTGGGAGAGAATTTCATTTTTTATTGATTCATAATTTGGGATGGTTGATGGGTCATACCCGGAGGATAAAAGTATCTCATCCACTTGTGCCGATGTGAGATTCAAATCACCGACATAGTTGAAACTTCTATTATTGTCTGTAAAGAAAGATCCGACACCCACAAATCGTATCTTAGCGTGAATTCCATTTGAAGTAGAAGGGAGTCCTGTAAACCAGCCCGAATTCATACTTGATCCAAATGCACTTATTACAGGTTCAGAATATTTCAGAACCGCATTTGAAGATAAATTTGAGAGTGTTTCACCGATAGATTGTGGAAACACTCTTCCTGTAATTAAAAAAATTAGCAGGAAAATTGGTAAAATTATTTTAGAAAGTTGCTTCATTTGTTCTTCAAGTAATCAATTGAGATTATCGAAGAAAGGAGTCAAAAATTATTCCTTTTGGAGGATCAGTTCACGAGCGCTTTTTAGGCTGGCTTCGGTGATTTTTTCACCACTGAGAAGGCGAGCAATTTCCGTAATTCTTTCCGATTGTGGTAATTTTTTTATCAAACTAATAACTCTATTGTTTTGTGCAATTTTTTCTATTGAAAAATGATGTTCTGCCAAACTTGCAATTTGCGGTAAATGGGTAATTGAAATTACCTGATGAAAAGATGAGAGATTTTTTAATGCCCTGCCAACTTTCTGAGCAATTCTTCCACTTACTCCAACGTCTATTTCATCGAAAATAAGTAAAGGTAATTTATCATTCTTTGCCAGCGTGGATTTGAGGGCAAGCATTATTCTTGAAACTTCTCCACCTGATGCAACTTTAGCAAGAGGCTTCAAATCTTCGCCCGGATTTGTCGAAATAAAAAACTCAACTTCATCGATTCCTTTTGAATTAGCTTTGAAATACTTTTCATCAATCAAAACTCCTGAATCATTTTCTGCAGGCGTATTTATTATTTCGGTTTTGAATTGTGGGGTTTGAATGCCCAGATCTTTTAATGTTTCTTCAATCCCCTTTTTAACAAGTTTTCCCGCTAGCTCACGTTTCTTTGATAAATCTTTCGCAAGTTTTCCCGCATTTTTTCTCAACTCATTAATAAGTGTATTTAATTCACGAATTTTACCCGAGAAATTTTCAGCTAGTTCAAATTCATCTCCGATTTTCTTTCTGTATTCAAGTATAGCTTTTACGGAGCCACCATATTTTTTTTTGAGAAGATTTATCGATGCAAGTCTTTCTCTTTTACCTTCAACTTCTTCCTGGTCCAAATTAATTTTAGAATTGTAACCTCTTACAAAATTTGATATCTCCTGAATCTGTGCCAATGCTGATCCGGATTCATTCAATGAATCGGAAAAAGATTTATCTATTTCACTCAATTTTTGTAATAAAGTTTTAACTCTTGCCAGGGAAGTTTGAATCGCATTATCAGATTCATAAAGCAGCTGGTAAATTTCAGAAGTTAATTCAGCCAGTTTTTCAGAGTTTTCAAGAATTTTCAACTCTTCGATAAGTTTATCTTCTTCATCATCCTGGGGAGAGATATTGTCTATTTCTTTTATCTGGAATGAATAAAAATCTTTCTTCTCTTTTATGCTACTTTCTTTTTTCTGAAATTCTTTAAGGTTGTTTTCCTTTTGAAGTAATTCGGAATAAGCTTTTTTATATTGATCGAGAAGTTGTTGATAATCTCCGAATTCATCGAGATAATCAATATGTGTTTCTGTACGAAGAAGTGATTGATGCTCGTGCTGACCGTGTAAATCAACGAGTAAATTTCCAATATCTTTTACAACATTGAGATTAACCGGTGTGTCGTTTATAAAACATCTGTTAGAACCTTTAAGAGAAATTTCACGACGGATAATTAGTTCATCTGTGAAATCAATATCATTTTCTTTAAGAACAGATTTTACTTTTTTGTTTCCTTTTACATTAAAAATTCCCTCAGCGAAAGATTTCTGAGCTCCCTTTCGAACAACTTCAGTTGATGCTCTTTCACCTAAAAGCAAACTCATTGCATCAATTAAAATTGATTTACCGGCTCCGGTTTCACCTGTAATGATGTTTAATCCACTTCCGAATTCAACCGAGATATGTTCTATTAAAGCGTAATCTTTTACTTCAAAGGATTTGAGCATAAATTGATACCAAATAAAAATGCCACATCTCAAAGATATGGCATTTCTTTGCTTTTATAAACTTCCTTTTATTATTTACGGGAATGTAAAGCGATTTTGTTACCTTTCGTATCATTGCATACCGCCATATATCCAATATCTTCAGCAATATGTGTTTTGGGAACCATTATTTTACCACCAGCAGCTTCCACTCTTGCAAGCTCATTTGCAAGATCACCTGAGTGACAGGTAAAATAAATAAGTACACCATCAGCGGTCGGTTTGTAAAATTCTTTATGAAAAACCAGCGTTCCAGGTGCGCCCGGAACATCGGCAAAAGGAAACCATGCCATATCGAGCGGACCCATCTGATGTCTTTCTAATTTATATTCAAACACAGTTTCATAAAATTTGATCGCCCTTTCCATATCATTCACAGGTATTTCGAACCAGCCGACAGCATTTCTGGTTACTTCCATATTGTCTCCTTATTTATTATTGAATGAATTTTTTCGCTAAAAAGATCCCGCAAATAGTTTTACTGTCAACAATATCACCCGAATGAATTTTATTTTCAATTTCATCAAAAGATAATTCTAAAACTTCCATTCCAAATTCACCTTCTTCACGGTTATGATTACCGGGTTTCAAATCTTTTGCAAGATAGATCCATAATTTTTCAGTTGAGTAGCCAGGGGTGGTATATATACTTCCAAGCTTTTTTACATTATTTGATTTGTAACCAGTTTCCTCTTCCAGTTCTCTTATGGCGCAAATGAATGGATCTTCATCTTTATTGAGTTTGCCAGCAGGTAGTTCAAGCAAAACTTTGTTCATTGGAAATCGATGTTGTGTAACCATCACAATTTTTCCATCATCGGTAACCGGAACTACGACAGCACCGCCGGGATGTTCTGCAACTTCACGCACTGCTTTATTCCCACTGTCATATTCGATCTGGTTAACAATTGTATTGAATACCTTACCTTTAAATATTACCTCGCTTTTTACGATTCTGTAATTCATTAAAACCACTTATTGAACTATTGATGGGAATGACTATTAAGTTTATTTCCTGAACTATTAAAAATCGCTCAGGAACGATACCCTTCAGGATAATAAGGAATTAGTTCACTACCGAGATATTTCAACAGTGCAGCTATTACTCCAAGATCATCAAGATAGCCAAAGAGTGGGGTTATATCAGGAATTGTATCAATTGGAACGATGAAATAAATAAGAGCCGCAACAACGATAGCTTTTCTATACCACTTAACAAATGGATCTTTCATATAACTGTAAAGAGCCAGGATATCTTTTGCAAAGGAAATTCTTTTACCGGATTTCTCGAGTTTTCCCCATAGGTTTTCATCTACGTATTCAATTTTTTCCCGAACTTCTTTTTCATCAATGTTCTTGTCAGTTTTCCCTTTTCTGTTTCCAAAATCCAGTTCTTTCAGCTCTCCGAAATCTTCAAGTATATCATCTTCTAAAAAGTCTGTATCGTTATTCATGACTAACCTCTGCGTGTATTTTCTTAAAAAATATTTTTTGAATCGTTAAATATTCAAATCAAAAATACAGCATACATTTCTTAAAGGCAACGGATAAAACAGTTAGGCTGTATTCAAACTTCAATATTGATTAGATTAATGATATGAAAAATAGAAATGTGGAAGATTTAAGAACATCGGTGGAGATTCAGATTCCTGGCGGAAACAAACAAATTGAACATCTTTTAGGAGAACACAAATTAGAGGGAAAAAGTGCCTTGGTATTAGGAAACATAAACAATACTACTTTTTCGAAATTACTGGGATCTTTTGAGCAATTAAATATCATTGTTGAGGACTATGCTTCGCTGATGAAATTGAGATTCAATTTTAAGGAGAATGAATCTGTAAAAATAAAAATGATGGACTTTGCTCATACTGATTTTGAAAATGAATTCTTTGAACTAGTTTATACTCAAGGATCAATATCAGTCCCAGATAGAAAAAATATAGTAAAAGAAATGAAGCGAATTAGTGCCGATGGTGGACTCTTTTCGATTGGAGAAATTATTTCATTAAAAGAACCTGTCGCCGCTTTTATAGAAGATATATGGGAACAAAGTGGATTGAAACCCTTATCTGATGCTTCGATAACAAAATTTTATGAGAGTAAAGGTTTTGAAATTATTAGTGAGAAAGATCTCTCACACACCTTAAGAAATTTTTATGAAAAGGTCGGGGATATAGTCTCGAAAACGAGTAAAGAGGAAAAAGAACAGGATAAAAAATATTTTTCAAGAATGAAACACGAATCTAATGCATATCTAAAACTTGGTGGAGATAAATACATTGGTTTTAAATCTTTGTTAATGAGGAAATCAAATTGAATAAAGGTGACACAATCTGGATTAAAGTTGACAGATACGCTTTTGAAGGTAAAGGCATTGGAAAAGTGGACCTCGAAAATCCCCTGGAAAATTCCGAACAGGATTCATTTGTGGTTTTTGTGATTGGCGCATATCCTGGTGATACAGTTTTAGCCAAAATTAAAAAACTTAAAAAAACCTACGCTGAAGCCTTTGTTGAAGAAGTGCTGACACCATCATCCAAAAGAGTTGACCCTCGATGCAAATATTTTGGAACTTGTGGAGGTTGCAAACAACAGGATCTAGATTACAGTCAGCAGACGGCTTTCAAACAAGATCAAGTAGAAAACATTTTCAAACACGACGGTGGATTTTCCGGATTCCAAATTGAAAACGTTATACCCTCAGAAAATGTTTTTTACTACCGAAACAAAATGGAGTTTTCTTTTTCCGAACTTGAATGGCTTAAGACAATTGATGAAAAAACTGAAATAAAGAAAGGATTTTTTGTCGGTCTGCATGTTCCAAACAACTATGAAAAAATACTTGACCTAGACGAATGCTTTCTTCAATCTGAAATGAGTGCAGATATTCTAAATTTCTCACGCGAATTTTTTAAGCGGCGAAACATTTCTATTTACAATACAAAAACCCATACAGGCTATTTACGGAATCTTGTGATTCGTCAATCGCAAAAATTGGAAGAGCTCATGATCAATCTGGTTACATTCGAGCGGAATGAAGTGTTGATGAAAGAATATGTAACTGCAATCACCGAAAAGTTTCCCGAGGTATCGACGATTGTAAATAATGTGAGTAAAAAGAAAGCTTCAATAGCTGTTGGAGACTATGAAACAGTTTACCACGGAAGTGGTTATATTTATGATAAAATTGGAGATTATAAATTCAGGATAAGTGCAAATTCTTTCTTCCAAACGAACACAATCCAGGCAGAAAAATTATACAATGTAGCACTTGAGTATGCTGACTTAAAAGGAGATGAAATTATTTATGACCTTTACTCAGGTGCCGGGACTATTGCAATTTATGTTTCAGGAAAAGCAAAAGAAGTCTACGGATTTGAAACTGTAGAGTCTTCCATTTTTGATGCAAAAGCAAATCTTGAGCTAAATAAAATTGAAAATGTATCATTCGTTCAGGCTGATCTCTATAAAACTTTTTTACCATTTACGAATGTGCTTCCAAAACCAGATGTTGTTATTCTGGATCCACCAAGAGGAGGAATGCATAGTATTACAGTTAAGGATGTATTAATGCTGAAGCCGGAAAAAATAGTTTATGTGAGCTGCAATCCATCCACGCAGGTGAGAGATATTAAATTGATGATCGAAGGTGGTTATAAATTAATTAAGATAAAACCTGTAGATATGTTCCCTCATACTTACCATATAGAGAATGTGGCATTGCTGGTTAATTCGTAAAATTTTGATGTGATGTCTATTGACTTCTCTCAAGGAAATTGAAGACTAACAAGTTTATCCATACTGAATCAAAATAAACCTGGATACGATAAATTTTTAAATTCACAGTTCCTGTAAATAGTATGAATAAAATGAATTCTGGTTACCATGCGCTTGTTGTCCATAAACATCAAACCTATAAAGAAAATTTTCAATTCTTGGATAGAATTGTTCCCCGAAGTTACTTATTGGCAAGTAATACGACACCAGAAATCCATTTTGATCCCGCCATACAAAAAGTTGCTTGTTAAAAATATTTTCATCTGTTGTATAGTCACCAGCGTTATTAACAGGTCTACTTACAATAATACTATCAAGAATTACATCCTGATTTATTTGAAAGCTAAATTGTACACTATCGCCGTTGGACCTTATTGAATAATCCCAGGTAAATTCTATATTGGGTAAGTTTTCTTCGAGAGCAATTTCTTTAGATGTAGTTATGTTAGCTGAGATAGTAACTGAAAAGAAAGCAGTATCGTAGTATTGCAAGAAAAGATAGCCATCATAATTTCCGGTTTCCAGGTTGTTCAAGCTGTCAGGTGTGTTCTTTCCTGTATCGTTACCCTGAAGGTAAATTCTTGCGCCTGAAGGATTTGACTTTATAGCTAGTTTACCTTTAGGATTTTGAAAAGGACCTTCCAGACTTTCTTCTTTACAATTGCACAATAACAAACAACTCAGCAAAGTGAGTAATATTAATATCTGTTTCATAAAAGAGCCCCTAAAATTGTGAAACAAACTAAAAGAAAATCCCATTGTAAGTCAAGAAATGATTTATAATAATTAAAAGAATAACAATTCATACCAATTTCATAATGGTCATCAAAATATGATCGATATGTTTCCACATATTTACCACATTGAAAATGTCACATTTCTTGTCAAAAAGAATATGAATTGGATAGTCCCGAAGGGTTTAAAACAGTATGCTTTTAAATATTCGTTTTAGTAGTCGGCCTTAGTATTATTCACTTATCGTTCAACCTAGACTTGTAATATCAATACCAAAAATGCTTGATGCAATGCTGGCAACTACACCAAACCTGAAAGCTAATTTCAGGACCTTCTTTTTAGCTAAGTTTTTAAATGTTGGATAGAATTGTTTTTCTACCAAACGAGTTTTAAAGTCATAAATCGATAAAACCATTGGAGCACTTATTCTAAGAATCCAGGTTTTAAAACTTTCCCTTACTTTTTCTTCTTCTTTTCCTAATTTGATTCTAAGTGTAGTGTTCTCTTTCATCAATCTGAAAGCTGTAACCCATCCCAAGAGTAGAAAAATAAAAAGAATTAATGATACTACCGGTCTGATAAATTCATTGACCATAGCCGTGTAATCTGGCTGCATTGTAAATCCCTCACTCTAACTTAACTTAAAAAATATTTTTAATACTGAATTCTTTTGATAGAAATATTTAACTCATTATCCCTCAATTTCGATAGGTATTATATAAGTCCAATTTCCATACCATTAGGTAAAATATATTTTAAGCTAAATATGAATTTCAGGTTGTCTCTAAACGATAAGCACTTTTAAACTATGCGAATTTATGTTTCAAATAAATACGTTGAATTTAACGGTGTCATTTTAGGCTTCTATAAATTTGAAAAAAAATGTTTCAGAAGTGTCTTTTATAACTTAACCTATTTATTTGGCTTTTATTATTGCAGTAATCTGGGGAAAGATAATTGAGGTAAATTTTTATAATTAATTTTAATACCACCGAATTAAATCCTAAAGTTTACACCCACATTAGTTGAGATTAATTTCGGAATATTTTCTGCGGTTATTCCTAACATATACCCAACATCAATAAAAAGAAAAGTATTTCTGCTTAGTAAAAATTCAACACCTACACTTCCACAGAGTTCGGGAAAAATTGAGTAAAATTGATCTTCGGAGATCGGAATAAAGAAACCAACTTCTAACTGTAAGTAGAAACTAATACTACTGTTTTGTGAAGGAAAGACACGTTTTATATGCGCATTTAACCCTAGCAATGATGTCACATTTTCAGGGGAATCATGTTCAGGAATGTAACTGTTATATTTAATTGAACCCCCTATAATCACTTTTGGAGAAATAATAAATCCTAAACCTGCTGACCCTCCAATAAAATAATCATTGTCCCATCCATCTGAAATTGGAATAAGAAAATTACCTCCCACCGATAATTCTAATTTACTTGCTTCTTGAGCAATTAGCTTTGTCATTGACAAAACAACTAAAAGTAAGATGATTTTCTTAATCATACTGATTGTTTATTTGTTCTGTTTTCTATTTCAGATACCAGGAATAACTCTCAAACATTATTTAATATCAACACAAACTCACCTTTCAAATTCTCTTTTTCTACGTGCTTCAAAATGTTACCAGCATTTCCACGATAAAATTTTTCACTTTCTTTTGTAAGCTCAAATGCAAGCACACAGGGAATATTTGGACCAAGTAGTTTTACTATATCTTCCATCAAAGTTTTTAAGCGGTACGGAGTATCCATCAACACAATTGTTTCTTTTCGTTTCTTTAAATCTAGTAATTGTTTTCTGCGTGTATCTTTTTTGGGAGAAAACCAGCCATAGTAATAGAATTTCTCAAAACTCATTCCGCTCCCAACTAATGCAGCAAGCAGCGAAGTCACTCCGGGAACAGGAACAACATCAATTTTATTCTGGATTGTGAGGTCTACAAGCAAGTGTCCGGGATCAGAAAATAGAGGAGTACCACAATCAGAAATAAGTGCAGCGGATTTTCCTTCAATCAGTTTCATCAGAATTTCATCAGAGGCTTCATTCTCATTATGCTCATTAAGTTCTACCAGATGCTTTTCAATCTTGTATTTTGAGAGCAGTCGTCTGGCTTCCTTAAATTCTTCACAAATAATAAAATCAACTTCTTTCAATACTCTCAATGCTCTCAGAGTAATATCTTCGTAATTCCCTATAGGCGTGGATACAATAAATAGCGATTTTTTCATACGATAAAATTAGTCAATTCCCGATAAAATAGACCCGGTTTTTTGAAGGTAAATTCTTACAACTTTATTAAGTTTGTTATATACATCTTGCAGAATTTTCATATATCACATCAATATTATATTGAAAAGATTGAAATATTTAACCACTCTCATCATTAACAATCTCATAAACAGAGACAAACATGAAAACAATTAAAATTTTTACATTTTTTTTGATTACGGTTATTTCGATTCATGCCCAGGATACGGGACCGGAGTTTATAGAACTGAAGGACACAGGAGTCGAAGAATTCATAAACCTCCATCCAGAATATGACGGACGGGGAACAATTATAATAATTCTGGATACTGGAGTTGATTTTGGTGTTGATGGATTAAAACAAACATCAACTGGAGAAACAAAGTTTCTCGACGTTCAGGATTTTACTCACGAGGGCGACGTTCAGTTATACGAAGCTGATGTAGATGAAGAGGATGGTAAAACAATATTCGAGTATGAAGATGAAGATCTTTCTGTATTTGCATCTTCAACTCTACAATATTCTCCAGATGACGAGGATTATTATATCGGTGGTTTTGCTGAAGAAATTCTAAAAAACTCAACCTCGGGTGCAGGTGATCTTAATGGCGATGGTGACCTTAATGATGTTTTCGACTTGGTTGCTTTTGAAACCAGCGAAGGAGGAGAAACATTTTGGGTAGTTTATCTTGATTTAAATGGAAACGGAGATATTTCTGATGAAAAACCCTTAAGGAATTACAAAGAAAAACAAGATGCATTTTCATTTGAATATCCCGGAGATCTTCCTCCGCTTACAATGGGTTTAAATGTTTTTCCTGATCAGAAAATTGTTTCATTCCATTTCGACGATGGTTCACACGGTACACACGTTGCAGGAATTGCGGGCGGTTATCATATTGGTGGAATAGATTTTAATGGAGTTGCGCCAGGTGCTAAAATGATGAGTATGAAACTCGGTGACAATCTTTATTCAGGGGGCTGCACTATTACTGAAAGTATGAAAAGAGCGTATGAGTACGCAGACAAAGTATCAAAGGAAGTAAAAGTTCCCGTGATTATTAATATGAGTTTTGGCATCGGTTCTGAACTTGAGGGACACGCAGATATTGAAAAATTTCTAGAAAGTTTAACTGAGGAAAATCCATACCTTTATATTTGTCTTGGAAGTGGGAATGAAGGACCTGGTATTTCAACTATTGGTTTGCCTTCAGCATCTTACTCTGTCTTCGCATCAGGTGCCGTATTAACAAAAGAAATTGGGGCGGATAATTATGGGGCAACATTAGATAAAGACATCATTCTTTTCTTCTCATCACGAGGTGGTGAGGTTAGAAAACCAGATGTATGTTCACCGGGGGCCTGCACATCTACGGTACCAAACTGGACGGGTTGGGACAGGTTCTGGGGAACAAGTATGGCGGCTCCTTATTCAGCAGGAGTTGTTTCATTACTTTTGAGTGCTGCATCGCAAGAATATCCCGATGTAAAAATCCCTTCTCAACTTCTATTCAAAGCTATTCGTGAAAGCGCAACAAAAATGGATGGTTATAGCAACCTGGATCAGGGTCATGGCTACATAAACGTGATGAACGCATACAGTCTCCTGAAAAAATACATTGATGATGGTGAAGTCAATAAATTTGAAACTTACTCAATTTCATCTCTGGCACCGAATGCACCTTTTGAAAGAGCACAGAATCTTTATTTAAGAAATGGAGCTTATCTTAAGAGTGAAGAAACATTTGTATTTTCAATCAAAAGGAACGGTTTTCAGGAAGGTGAAAAATTCTACAGAGCATTCAGAATTAAAAGCGATAGTGACTGGTTGATCCCAATTCAGAAAACTACATACATCAGAAATAACCAGGCAACTTATGTGACAGTAAAATTCGATCTGGATAAAATGAAGGAACCCGGTTTATATACGGGAAGACTAACTGCCTACCGGGATGATAAATCTGGATTTCCTGAATTTGAAATGCAGGCAACTGTAGTTATGCCATACAGATTCAGCTATGAAGATAATTACAGCAAATCCTGGAAGAATGAAAAAGTAGAACAAGGTTTGTTTAAAAGATATTTTATTGAAGTGCCGGCTGGTCAAACCGGAATGAATATTAAACTGTCGGCTTCGGGAAAAGAATATGCAAGAACAAAATATTACTTATTTGATCCAAATGGAATTGAATTAGATCATTCACCAACAATTCATACACTTGATGATAAAAACGAAGTTGAATCAACTTATTTTAATCTTCAGCCCGGGGTTTATGAAGTTGACGTGGATGGATACTTCCTTGCCAAAGGAGTTTCAACCTATGATCTTTCGGTTAAGTTTTATGGTGTTAATAGGTTAGATGATAAAGTTGTGATGACAAACGACAACCAGATTGAGGTCGTGAATTTGTTTGATACACCTTCTACATATAATCTAAAAGGTCAATTTACCGGTTATGATGTTGTAAATGATACATCAATAAGTGGAAGTGAAAAATTCAGGATGCCGTTTGTGGTAAGAAAAGGTGAGGCATCGAAAGAAATCAAATTAAATATGAGTAAAGAAGACTTTAGCAAATTGACTGATCTTGCGCTACTGATTCTTGACAAAGATGGATACCAGGTAGGGAGCGATGCATTAAGTTACAGCGAAGGAAGTGTCAGTATAACTAATACATCGGATAATGATTCAACTGAATATTTTTTTGAAATAGTTCCGGGCTTCGCTTTCGAATCGAGCTCGGCAGATATTCATCTTACAGAAATTACAACATTTAAAACCGATTATGATTTTGATGTGACTAGCGAAAGAAAATCAAGTATTACTTTGTATCCTTCATTGCCAAAGCAACTGCAGATTAATTTTGCTATGCCGAATGAATTTTTCCCTGAGAATTCACAACCAACAGGAAAGATTTTATTTGAATCAACTTCTTCTAAAAAAACTGAATATGAACTTCCAATTAAATTCAAATTCTAAAAGGAAAAATTATGAGTGAACAAACATCAGGAGCTGTAAAGGGACTTCCAGAAAATGCTTACAAGGAGCTGAAACCCGGTGAAGCATACACTCCATTAATGCCTGCAAGTACAACTCCACAGGAAATTACTCCATACTCAGTTATTATGGGTTTAATTATGGCAGTTCTTTTCTCCGCAGCTGCAGCTTATCTTGGTTTAAAGATCGGGCAGGTTTTCGAAGCTGCTATACCAATTGCAATTATTGCAGTAGGAGTTTCAACGCTAGCAAAAATTAAAAGCCCGCTTGGTCAAAACGTAATTATTCAATCCATTGGACAAAACTCAGGATTGATAGTTGCAGGTGCAATCTTCACAATCCCTGCATTATATATTTTAGATCTTCAGGCTGAATTTTTTCAAATATTTTTAGCCTCTGCTTTTGGTGGTGTTATTGGAATTCTCTTCCTCATACCTTTCAGAAAATATTTTGTTGCGGAGATGCACGGAAAGTTTCCTTTTCCTGAAGCAACAGCTACTACAGAGATTTTAGTCGCAGGTGAAAAAGGTGGGAAGCAGGCTTTGGTTCTCGTAGTTAGTGGATTGATTGGCGGTGCTTATGATTTTATCATAGCAACGTTCGGCTGGTGGAGCGAAGTATTTACTACCAGGGTGGTAAGTGCTGGCGAATATCTCGCAGATAAATTTAAACTTGTCTTTCGGTTAAATCTTGGTGCAGCTGTAATGGGACTCGGTTACATAGTGGGATTAAAATACGCAGCTATTATAGCTGCAGGTTCTTTTGTTTCCTGGTATTTGTTGATTCCGGTTATTTCATTTATCGGCGGTGGGCTCACTGAAACTTTAGGATCAGGAGCAACAAAATTAATTTCAGCAATGAGTGCAGAAGAAATCTTTTCGCAATATGTAAGACACGTCGGTATTGGTGGTATTGCCATGGCGGGAATTATAGGAATTATTCGTTCTTCAAAAATTATTAAAGATGCTATCAGTTTAGGTTTCAAAGAAATCTTTGAGAAAAAGCATGAAAACAATGCTCAACTAAGGACACAACGTGATCTTCCGATGAAGATAATTGTAGTTGGAATCGTTCTAACAGCAATTCTCCTTTTAGTATTCTTTTATATGGGAGTTGTTTATAATATCGGCTGGGCACTGGCTGGCTTATTGATTGTGCTAGTAATTTCATTTCTCTTTACCACGGTTGCTGCAAATGCAATTGCAATAGTTGGAACAAATCCCGTTAGCGGAATGACTCTGATGACATTGATACTTTCATCTATAATTCTCACCTCAGTTGGTCTTAAAGGGACTTCGGGAATGGTTGCTGCACTGATAATTGGCGGAGTGGTTTGTACAGCTTTATCAATGGCTGGCGGTTTTATAACAGATCTAAAAATTGGTTACTGGCTTGGTTCTTCTCCAGTTAAACAGGAAAGATGGAAATTTCTTGGCGTGCTTGTATCAGCACTAACTGTAGGATTTGTAATAATGATATTGAATGAAACTTATGGTTTTGTTGGAGACGGTGCTCTCGTTGCACCGCAAGCAAATGCGATGGCTGCAGTAATCCAACCTTTGATGGATCAGCAACCGGCACCATGGACACTTTACATTGTTGGTGCTATCCTTGCATTAGTTCTTACAATGATAAGAGTACCTGCACTAGCCTTTGCATTAGGAATGTACATTCCTCTTGAACTTAACACTCCTCTATTAGTTGGAGGATTAATAGCTCACTTTGTATCAACAAGAAGTAAAGATGAAAAACTTAACACCGCAAGAAGAGAACGCGGAACACTAATTGCTTCGGGATTTATTGCCGGTGGAGCTTTAATGGGAGTAATCAGCGCAATATTAAGATGGCAAGGTATGAACTGGGTTAACGCAGAATGGGCAGAATCACATTCGGCCGAATTAATTGGACTGGTTATGTTTGCAATACTTTGTGCTTATATGATTTGGGATTCTTTGAGAGGTAAACCAGATACAGAATAAAAGACTCTCTTTACTTCGCTAATTGAATTAATTAAAAAAGGCGCATCATTGATGCGTCTTTTTAAATTTAAATTTATTTTTTGTGTATAAAATTTCTCTAATGGGAGCTCAAAAAAACAAATACTCCAACTATCACTATTAAAGTAAATATTCCAATTAAACCATATTGAATTAGCTTAATGGCTTTGGACTGAGATTCTAATCTTGTAAATATTTTAATCTCATTATCGTTTAAATCGGAAGACATATTTCTTGACATAGTTTTCATTTCTATGAGTACTGCTTTGTTGCTTGCTTCAATACGTGTTTGTAGTGTTATAATTTCACTGTTTAGTGATACGATTTTGGAATCGATTTTAGAATCTATCCTATCAAGACGTGATGGGATTTCCATCTTATCAAATTTGTCAATTACCAGGTAGGCTTTTTCAGAAAGTTTTTCAAATTCTTCTTTAAGCTTTGTAATTGTGTTGATAATTTTTGAAGCGGACTCAATTGATATCTTCGCCGTCTCGATGTACTCAACTGCTGACTTTAGTTTTGTTAGCTCTTGATCGAGATTAGCTATTTCTACCTGTAAGAGATCTTCCATTATATACTTGTGCTGCTTGTATGATGCTCGATTATTTTGTCAAGGTATCATAACAACTTTGATACCGCAAAGAATCATCAAAAAACAATAATAATTGAGATTTCTAAACAATTTAAGCCAAAAAACAGGCAGGAATTACAATAATTTCGTATGTTAAAAAGAGTTTATAACTTACAATAACTTTAAGCTGAGGTCCTATTATTTATATGGCGTGAGGTTGAATCTTTTCTTTAGATAGAACTTTCTATAACTTCTTTTAGTTTATTTTTTAGATCAGCCAGATCAACATCAAATCTTTCGCCTGTTTTCCTGATTTTCACTTCACACTTACCATCTTTTAATTTCTTTTCACCAATTACTATCTGAACAAGCATACCTAGTAAATCAGCATCGTTGAATTTGAATCCTGCTGCTGCATCCCGGTCATCATATAATACTTCGTAACCGGAATTCTTCAAATCAACATAAATTTTTTCTGCGTTAGTTACCACATTTTCATTTTTCATATTCAGGGCAATCAAATGAATATCAAATGGTGAGAGTGCCTTGTTCCATATGATTCCTTTATCATCGTGGTTTTGTTCAACATAACAGGCCATAATTCTTTCAACACCTATTCCGTAGCTTCCCATAACTATCGGATGCTCTTCTCCTTTTTCATCAAGATAAAATGCTTTTAGTGCTTCTGAATATTTTGTGCCGAGTTTGAAAATGTGTCCAAGTTCAATAGCGGTAAACACTTCGAGCTTGTTATTACAATTTGGACAAGCTTCTCCTGATCGCACAATCCTTAAATCAGCATACTCGATAGTAGGAACGTCACGTTTCAAATCTATTCCACCGATGTGGTAATCATTTTTGTTTGCACCGCTGAAAAGATTGTTTCGCTCTTTCAACTTCAAATCAGTGATTACTTTTCCTTTAAAACCAATTGGACCAATCGAACCTGCATCAGCTCCAGTAATTTCTAAAAGCTCTTCCGGATGAGCAGATCGAACGTTCCCTCCCAAAATTTTTGTGAGCTTCGATTCGTTTACTTCTTCATTTCCCTGCATTAATATCAGTATCGCTTTGCCGTCATTTATATAAACCCTGGACTTTGCACAAACAGATTCATCAATATTCAAGAAGTCACAAAGTTCATCGATGGATTTTACGTTGGGAGTTGAAATTTCATAAACTTCTATACTTTCTTTATTTCTTGCAATCACATCAACTTTAGAGGCAGCGACTTCAGCATTTGCAGCATATCCGCAGGATGAACAATGAGCAACATTATCTTCTCCTGCATCTGACTTTACCATAAATTCTTCTGATCCTGTCCCACCCATTGCTCCGCTTGAAGCACCAACCACAAAATATTTAAGTCCGCATCTGTCAAAGATTTTTCTGTAAGCCTGATCGTGTAATCCATATGCAACATCAAGTGCTTCATAAGAAACATCAAGTGTGTACGCATCCTTCATCAAAAATTGTCTTCCACGAATAACTCCACTTCTCGGCCTCGGTTCATTCCTGAATTTAGTTTGTATCTGATACCATATCTGCGGCATATCTTTATATGATTTAACAACATTGCGTGCATGATAAGTTATAATTTCTTCGTGAGTTGGAGCTAAAACATATTCCCTGTTTTTAATATGAAAAAGAATATCTCCAAATGCTTCTACTCTTCCTGTTTCATCCCATATCTCCTTTGGATTAAGAGCCGGCAAATGAAATTCCTGTCCGCCGATGGCATCCATTTCTTCTCTGATAATCTGTGACACCTTTCTGATAACCCGATAACCTAAAGGAAGGAAAGAATAAATTCCGGCAGACAACATTCGAATCATTCCCGCACGAAGCATTAAAACGTGGCTTGTAACTGAGGCATCAGATGGAACTTCTTTCAGCGTCGGAACAAAATATTTACTTAATTTCATACGATAAAAGTCTTTCTTAAACGAAAAATTTGAAGTCAAAAAATACAGATTTGATTAGGCTGTTCAAAGTTAGTGGTTGATGTTGATGGGCTTAATTAATTGTTCGATCAAATATACTTTGTCGTTTCGTCTCACAAGTTCAGGAGTTATAAAAGTTACTTCGTCTCCTTTTTTTGCTGACTGCGAAGGTTTATCATTTATTATTATATCATCTAATATCAATTCGACAAGTCCGGTTGTTTCACCGATAATTATAATTTTATCATTCAAATTCACTTTGCCTGATTCTAAAAGAATATGAGAAGCTTTCTGTTTCTTGAAATAATTAAGAACTTTTCCGACATATACTTTTCTGGTTGATGCTTTACTTCCATTAACTCCAGCATAGTCTTCCGAAGAAGGTTCGCCAAAATAGAATCCAGTTGAAAAGCCGCGGTTGTAGACTGTTTCAAGTTCTTTCAGAAATTCTTTTTTCTTTTCAGTTGTAAGCTCCTTTTCAAAATAAAGATCTATTGCTCTGCGGTACACAGAAACTGTTTTTGCCACATATTCAGGAGATCTTTTTCTTCCCTCAATTTTGAAGGAATCAATTCCGGCTTCAATAAGTTGATCAACAAATTCAATTGTGCAGAGATCTTTTGGAGAAAGAACGTAATCGTCACCAATTAATAATGATTTTTCTGTTGCGGTATCATAAACTTCGTATTCTCGTCTACAAGGTTGAATACATTCTCCTCTGTTGGCACTTTGTCCGAATAAGTGATGACTCATAAAACATCTTCCGCTAACTGCAATGCACATCGCACCGTGAATGAATGCTTCAATTTCAAGATCAGTATTCTTTCTATATCTTTTTTAATTTCTTCAAGTGAACATTCACGGGCGAGCACAATTCTTACAGCACCCAGTTTTTTATAAACTGAAGCTGATAAAGAATTTGAAATTGAACTTTGAGTTGAAATACAAAATGGGATTTTATTTTTATTGCAGAGTTCAGCTACAGCTAAGTCGGAACAAATTATTCTGTCAATCTTTGCTTTTTTTGCTACTGAAATAATCTTATCCGCTTCTTCAATTTCATCTTCAAAAACAATTGTGTTAAGAGTAAGGTAAGTTTTTACTTTCTTGATTGCAACAGAATTTTGATATCTCGGGAAGTTCTTCAACTGAAAAGTTTTTTGCCTTTGCACGCATATTCAGTTTATCAACGCCGAAGTAAACTGCATCAGCACCGGACTTGACAGCAGTTCGCAGCATTGTCCAGTCACCGGCAGGTGCCATTAGTTCAGGTTTCTGAAATGATCTTTTCATTTTAAAGAATAGAACGCAGATGACACTGATTTAGCTGATCTGCGCAGATCAATTTAATCTGCGTCATCTTCGTGCCATTAATTTAACTTTTCTTTTCCCAGATTTGTGCTATCTCAACAATAACTTTTACTGCCATTTCCATATCCTGAACAGCAACCCATTCAAGCTGAGAATGGAAACTATGTTCACCTGCAAAAATGTTTGGACATGGAAGACCCATAAATGATAACCTTGAACCATCCGTCCCTCCACGAATCGGATGCATAATCGGTTTTATACCAAGATTCTTCATTGCCTGTACAGCAAACTTTGCAACCTGCGGATGTTTTTTTAATACTTCGCCCATATTTCTGTATTGCTCAACTACCTGGAAGTCAAATTTAGCACCAGGGAATTTTTTTACTGTTTTTGCGCTAAATCTTTTACTAGATCTTTTCGTAAACTTTTAATTTCTTTGTGTCGAAATCTCTTATAATAAATTTTATTGTTGTAAATTCTTCATTGCCGTTGATCGACATTGGGTGAACAAATCCTTGTCGTTTTTCTGTGGTCTCTGGTGAAAGTCCTTTTTTGGCAGACTCTCCAAAAAAACACCAGCAACCTTCATCGAATTTATCATCTGGTTTTTTGCATAGCCGGGATGAATATTTTTACCGATAAACTTCAGGACAACACCATCAGCACTAAACGTTTCGGATTCTACTTCGCCCCTGCTTGAGCCATCAACTGTGTATCCAAATTTGGCACCGAGTTTTTTCAAATCAATTTTCTCTGTTCCTCTACCCACTTCTTCATCTGGTGTAAAACAGATTTTTATCGGTCCATGCTTCAACTTCAGGATGAGTTAAAAAATAATTTACAGCATCCATTATTTCTGCAACACCTGCTTTGTTATCTGCACCAAGCAATGTCGATCCATCTGTTGTAATTATATCGAAGCCCTTCATATTCTTCAAGTCAGGGTTTTCACTTACCTTAATTGCTCTGCCCTCTTTAGGAAGTTTAATATCACCGCCTTTATATTTTTTATGAATTATCGGTTTAACATTTTTTCCCGTAACTGCAGGTGAAGTGTCAACATGTGCAATGAATGCAACTGGATCAACTTTCTTTTTAGTATTTGCAGGAATTGTAGCCATAACGTATCCCCATTTGTCCATAGTAGCATCTTTTAATCCCATTTTTTTCAAATCTTTTGCAAGATCAGCGGAAAGCTTTTTCTGTTTTTCTGAACTTGGAAATGAAGCTGATTCTTCATCTGATTGAGTATCGTATTTCACATACTTCAAAAAACGATCAACACAAGTGAAATTATATTTTGGATCGAACATGATTCCTCCGAATTTTTATTTAAGTCAAAAAGTTAATCCTGCATAGCAGGAAGGGTATTTTATTTATCTATTCTGTTAATTTCAACTCTTCTGTTTTGTGCTCTACCTTCAGGAGTGTTGTTATCAGCGATAGGATCTTTGCTTCCCATTCCGATAACTTCAAAACTGTACTTTCGGAATTCCTCTTGAAACAAAATAATTAAGCACCGATTCAGCACGCATCTGAGACATTTTTATGTTTCCATCTTCTGAACCAATATTATCAGTATAGCCAACAATTTTCCAGCGTGACAATGGATATTTTTTCATCTGCTCCAATAGCTTATCTAATTCAGGATAGGCAGCTTCTTTTAGTTTGGCACTGTTAAATTCAAAACTTGTTTCAGCACTTAGTATAAGCTGATTAGGATTAAATTCAGGAGTTGGCTCCATTATAATCACAACTTCACATCCCTGTTCATCAACCTGAACACCGGGTAATGTTCCCGGACATTGATCAAGATAATCGGGGACACCATCAAGATCATCATCAACGGGGCATCCGTATTTATCCACTTCGACTTCGTATGGAGTGTCAGGACATTTATCCTGATAATCAAATACTCCATCTCCATCAGAATCAAAAGGACAACCAAAATCGTCAACATCAATTCCTGAAGGTGTGTTTGGGCAAAGATCTGTATAATCAGGTACGCCATCCCTATCTGAGTCCAGAGGACAACCAGCTTTGTCAACTGATGCACCTTTTGGTGTTCCGGAACATTCATCTATATAATCAGGCACTCCATCTTTATCTGAATCCAACGGACAACCCTCTTCATCAACTTTAACTCCGGCAGGAGTATTTGGGACACATATCTTTTGAATCAATAATTCCGTCACCATCAGAATCAAACTCAGTAAGAAAGGAATATGATATTCCTGCTAGTGCTGTAAAAAACATATCGTTGCTTATTCCTATTGCTTTGTCATCGAGCCAGTCATTTGGTGAAATTTGTATTCCTACACTAAAATCAACTGAAAGATTATCAGTTACAGGATATCTAGCTCCGAAGTTCACCAAGATAGTTTACTTCAGTTGTGCTATAAACTCCAGCTTCGTTATTTGGCAATTTTATTTCCTCCTTCACCTTTAGGATCAAATGAAAAGCTTCCAATCCCTGCGAAGAAATATGGAAAGAAATATCTTTTACACTAAAATCAAAAATGACACCCCCGCCAATCAGTTGAAAATCCGGTACGAAATTCTTAGTGATCAAGACCTGGATCATTTCCATTTACAAAACCGCAGTTGGCAAACAAACGAAGACCGAAACCACTTTTAGTCCAAGCAGGGAAAAAATATTCCATAGAAAGTCTGCCTATGTAATCAACAGCTATACCACTGTAATCAGTGTTTGAAAATGTAGCACCACCTTCAACTGAAATAACAATCGTGCCTGAGAAAGGGTTGTATCGCTGGGTCTGATTTTTTTGTGAGTAGTTTGCTGAAGATAAAAGTAAAGTAATAATTACGATGGTGAAGACTAATTTCATCAAATATTATCCGTAAAATTGATTTTTAATGAAACAAATTTAAAAGTACCAGAGTTCAGCACAAAGAAAAATGTGAGACTCATTTGTCAGATGAGTCTCATTTAAATTTACTTAACAAGTATCATTCTTTTCGTGTCTGAAAATTCTATACGATCCCCGTTCATCGCTGTTAAGCGATAAATATAGATGCCGCTGCTTAAGCCAATAGCAGAAAAGTTTACATCGTATGTGCCCTGTGATTGCTGTGAATTTACTAATTCGGCTACTTGAGTGCCTAGAACATCATAAACTTTTAGTGAAACAAGAGCATCTTCTTTTAACGAATACGATATTCTAGTAGAAGGATTAAAAGGGTTCGGGTAGTTATCAGAAAGTGAATACTCGGATTGTTCCAGCTGTTCTTTTGTTTCTTCCTCTTCCGCCGTTCTCTTGGTGGGTTGACCTATTCCTACTCCTACACGGTTCGAATGTACCGAATTCTTGCCAACGGTGTTCTTCATTGATATTTCATAATAATACATTCCATCACCGGAACCTGTTCTGGAACTCACATCTTCCCAACTTGTTACAGGACTCCCTCCCTGATAAGCATTTATAGTTGCATAAAGAGGTAGATCGTAAGGTTCACAGCAAGGAACTGCGGCACGATATATATCATAAGACTGTGCATTCAAACTCTGGCTTGGAGTCCACGATAAAACGTAATGTCCCTGTCCGTTTGGAGTTACAACTAAATTAGTTGGTGGATAAGGTATTGCAGTTAAATCAAAAATATAAAATCCATCTGAGCCACCTGCATAGCAAATTGTAGTTCTAACTGGATCGCGAAATACACCATAAATTCCGTTAAACCAATTTTGTCTGAAAAATAGATTGTCAATAGCTTCTCCTTCACCGTCAACATTAGCATTAATATGAGGGTAATCATCATAGTATCCTAGTTCGATAATATTCTCTGGATCCGAAATGTCCAGATACCTGAAACCTTGGGTGTAATGTGATACATACATCCTATTCCCTTTAACATACATCTGATGGATGCTATTTGGTACCCAATTAGTATCTATCTGAGTAAGGTTTGTAATACCCCATGGGTGCTCTTCCGAAATGTAATAACCGCCTTTAAATGAACTGTTTTGAGTAAGTAGTGATTTTTTCCAGGTTTTTAAGTATGCACCATTCCTGAATGGACTCTTTAAAGTGCCTGAAGAATAAAGATTAGGATCTGAAGCCGAGTACAATCGAGTATGTGTATGTGGCCAAACCGAAAGTTCATCGGTTGTAAATATATATTGTTCATCATCTGTAGGCCACGCACTATGAGTGACACGATAATCAAATGGTGAATCTCCAGATTCTCGCTGATTAGGATATGCCCTGTCAAAATCATAAAGGTGTTGAGTAATACTGTTTACAATTAAACCAGTTGGTGGAGAACCCTTTGAAGGAGTATAAGAAACATCTATCACCTGTAAACCTCCAGCAACACAAGCTGCATATATATTAGCTCTAACAGAGCTAACCGGTTTAGCAAACATTTCGTGTACTTGAACTTTAGAATTATTTATATACACTGCACCAAGATATGGTGGAGAAGTGGGATTCTGGTTTAAATCCCAAACGGGAATGTATTGGTTTAAAGTTGCTACATATAGATAACCACCGGCAATAGTTAAAGTATGCGAGCGATTAATATTTCCAGAATCATTTATTTTACCAGCAAAAACATTATTAGGATTAGGTGTGTCATTTTCAGGGTCAATTAATATTAAACCTCCGTCTGTAATAGCTTTGTTTAAATTGATTATTACCACGATTATGTCTTCTGTATTTATTCCGTTATTGGTTGCTAATTACGCATATGTAGTCCCATTTTTTGTAAATGTTTCTATGTCTGGTATCCATAGCCTGATGGTGTCAATTGGATTGATTGGATCATAATAAATGCGGTTAATGTGTGCAACTTCAGTCGGACTGCTTGGATTATTTGTGTTAATTATACTTAAACCTCCGTCTAAGGTCACCAATGCATAATTAGTCCCATTGATTTGTAATCCCCAGATATCAGCGACGCCATAATACCTGTTGAACTTCGTTTTACAATGCAATGGTATATTACCGTTGGATTGAGAGAATCCTAATGGGAGATAGAAAAATAAAATGACGCAATAAGTCAGAAATGATTTGTAAATAACGCCTCCTTTTAAAAGTGATTGAAAAAATTACTTAAGTAACAACATTTTCCCACACTTTTTTCTTATAAACCCGTTGTTTGTTTCTGCTGTAAATATATATAAGTATATACCACTTGTTAATTTTGTACCATCAAATCTCAATTTGTATTCTCCTTTCAGTTTGCTTTCCTTTGCCAACGTAATTATTTCGTTTCCTAACACATCATATACTGTTAAAGTTATAAAACTCTCCTCAGGAATTGCATATGAAATAGTTGTAATAGGATTAAAGGGGTTGGGGTAGTTTTGGCTTACTGAAAAATCTAAATCTTTTTTTTCATTTTCAATTATACTTGTCACAATAGTTGTTTTGTACAGACCTTCTGTTGTTCCTATGAATAATTCTTTTCTTGCTGGTTCAATGAGCATAGATCTCATTTTCTGAAATGCAATCGGGAAAGAATTAGATTCTTTCGTTAATTTCCAATAAATAAAATCATTACTTGAAGAGTATATACCATCAGACCTTAAGTTATATAAAAGTTCAGTAGTTAATTTATCTTGATAAAATGATAATGAATAAGAAGTATCAGTAAACCCAGAGTCTGCAAGAAACCAATTTAGTCCACTCTCATTTGATGTATAAGGCCCCGGAAATAGATAAACTCGGTTCGGTATTGTGTAATCAGTATAAATTCCTATAGGGAGAACAGGAGGAGTAGAAATATAAAACCAGTTTTCACCCTTATCGGTGCTTTTGAAGAAATATAAACTATTCCAATGGTCATCATCACCAACATACAAATTCATACTGTCTGTCAAATCAAATGCAAAGCTTAATTCGTTACCATGGCTTGAACTCGGGAAAGGACCAATCATTTCCCAGTTCTCTGCTCCATCAATACTTTTATATAAGTTGTTGTGGATCCCACCTGCAAAAAATAAATCTATGGCATACATCTCTGTTGTATTGAAAGGTGAAATTCCGAACCAACGGATAGGATTATTATTGATATTGCTAATAATCTCCCAGTTTTTGCCATTATTATTAGATTTATATAAAACTCCTATTTTAATAATAAACAGAGTTTCCGGTTGTATTATACTGAAACTGTATACCTGAGTATTACCCAGTACGCTATCAAGCTGTGTCCAGTTATTTCCGGCATCAGAAGTAAAGTATAAATTTGATCTGATTTGGTTTGCTACAAAGTAATCTGTCACAGCCCAAATAGAATCACCAACGATATAAATTTGTTTTACGATAAAAGAATCCAGCCCTACAGACTCCCAGGTTTGGGCTTTGGTTGGGGTTGTAATTAAAAACAGAAAAATGTTAAAAGAAATTATTATTGGTTTCATATCGTATTAATTTGTTTATTATTTATTTAAGTTGGCAAATTAGCCGTGGAAGAAAAGAGAGAAGAATTAGAGCAACACTACGATATGAATGGCTGTTTGGAAATATTTGCCGACCCGAAACCAACATAAATTATTGTGCTGACAAATGCAAGTAGTATATCCACGGAGATAGAAAATTTTATTGTGCAGCTAATCCATATTATACAACTATATCAAAAACCTCGTCTTAAAACTTTTTCCATATCAGATTTTATCATCAGCTTAACGAGGTCTTCAAATTTTGTTTTTGCTTTCCAGCCGAGAACTTTTTTTGCTTTTGATGGATCGCCAATCAACAAGTCAACTTCGGTTGGTCGGTAATAAACCGGATCAATTGCAATCAAGTACATCACCTTTTTTCAGTTTGGTTGTGAAATCTTTTAGATATGATTTTTTGTTAGATGAGTAACTAATCAGTTTCTTTGCTTTTTCAAGATTGAGTGATTTGATAACACCTTTTTCATTTTCACCTTTTCCTTTCCATTCCAATTCAATTCCAAATTCTTAAAAGTCAATTCTGCAAACTTTCGCACGGTTTTAGTTTCACCTGTTGCAAGAACAAAATCATCAGCTACTTTGTGCTGGAGAATTCTCCACATTCCCTCACAATATTCAGGTGCGAATCCCCAATCACGTTTCGCATTTAGATTTCCAAGTGTTAATTCTTTCTGAAGTCCAGCGACAATTCGAGAAGCAGCACGAGTAATTTTTCTGCTCACAAAAGTTTCACCTCGTCTTGGCGATTCGTGATTGAACAATATCCCATTTGAAGCAAAAATATTGTAAGCTTCCCGGTAGTTAACAATAATCCAATATCCATAAAGCTTTGCAACTCCGTAAGGTGAACGCGGATAAAACGGAGTAGTTTCACTTTGCGGAATTTCCTGAGCTTTCCCATAAAGTTCGCTTGTCGATGCCTGATAGAATTTTACTTTCTTTAATCCAACTTCACGGATAGCATCTAAAAATCTTAATGTGCCAAGTGCATCAACTTGCGCTGTGTAGTCTGGAACCTGGAAAGAAACTTTTACGTGACTCTGTGCAGCGAGATTGTAAATTTCATCTGGTTCAATTTTTTCAAGAAGTCGATTCAAGTTGCTTGTATCAACAAGGTCACCGTAGTGCAGAAACATTTTCTTGTTCAGAATTTTAGGATTGTTATAAAGATGATCTATTCTTCCAGTATTAAATGAACTGCTTCTTCGGATTATTCCATGAACCTCATAACCTTTTTCAAGAAGAATTTCGGTTAGATAACTTCCATCCTGGCCGGTAATTCCTGTTATCAGTGCTTTTTTCATTTGTATGCCTGTGAATTTTTTTTCAAGAAGAAATCATAAGTCTTACTTACACCATCACGCAATTCCGTTTTATATTTCCAACCAAGAGAATTTATGCGCGAAACATCAAGTAGTTTTCTCGGCGTTCCATCGGGTTTTGACGTATCGTGATTTATGGTGCCTTTGTATCCAACAATTTCTGAAATCATATCAGCAAGACCATCAATTGAAATATCTTTCCCGGTCCCAACATTTAAATGTGTTATCCCTTTTTCATAAAGATCTTCAGCATTAACATTTTCCATCAGGAATAAAATTGCATCGGCAAGATCTTCAACGTAAAGAAATTCTCGCATGGGTTTTCCACTCCCCCAAATCACCACTTCTTTTTCATTTTTTTCTAAAGCTTCGTGAAATTTTCTGATGAATGCCGGTAGAACGTGCGAAGTCTGTAAATCAAAATTATCGTTTGGTCCGTAAAGGTTTGTTGGCATTACTGAATAAAAGTTGGAACAATACTGTCTAAAATAATTTTCACAAACTTTTATCCCTGCTATCTTCGCAATTGCATAAGGTTCGTTCGTGTATTCAAGATAATCGGAAAGTAAATATTCTTCTTTTAACGGCTGTTGCGCCAATTTAGGATAAATACAGCTGCTACCCAGAAAAATTAATTTTTCAACTCCAGATTTGTATGAATTGTGAATGATGTTTGACTCAATCATCAGATTATCATAAATAAATTCAGCTCGATAAGTATTGTTGGCTAGAATTCCTCCAACCTTAGCAGCCGCAACAATTACTACTTCGGGCTTCTCTGAATTAAAAAATTCTTCAACATCCCTCTGCCTGATTAAATCGAGGTCAGGATAATTTTTAAGAATTAAATTCTTGTATCCTCTTTTCTTAAGTTCACTAGTGATTGCGAAACCAACCATACCGGTGTGTCCCGCAACATAAATTTTTTTATTAAGATATTTTGAGTTCGTGGTCATAAATTACAATCCATAATAAGCAGCAACATAAAATTGCTGAAGAGTTTCATCGATAAAGCTCATATCTTCCTGCTGTCTTGAAATATTCTGATACTGATATCTAAGACGGAAGTACGAGATTATGAATCATTTCATATCTTGCTTCACCACCAATATAAAAATAGTTATTTCTCAATCCTGCTAGAAATGGTGGCTGCGGTTGTTCAAATTGATAATCTACATTCTGTTCTTCACCTTGACGAATGTATCTCGTCCAAATAATCGCTTCCAGTCCCCTGATAAATCTATAGCTAGCTGATGCATACAACTGATCTGCATTGTCACCCATCCAGTGACCCATCAAGTAAGAAGAACTTGTGTAATTTGTTGTGCTGATGTAATGCCTGTAAACGTAAGGATATATTTTAGTGTACTCAAGCTTTAGAGTAAGATTATTAATTGGCAAATCAGTAACGGAGCTGCCAAGAGTAAACCCAACCTGGTTTCGTTGGCTGTATGCATCGAATAATCCATTTAAAGTCAGCTCATCAATAATTAAAGAGCCATAAAGATGAGTATTCTTTATATGTCCTTTTGAACTAACGGAGAAGAAAAACTGTGCATTACTCCCTGCAGAATTATACTGCCGGCTAAGATAATGATCTGCTAATCGAAAAAATGTAATAGGGATCAGATATAAAAATTGAAGCTGGTCAGAATAAACAATCGATTCCCCAAGTGCAATATCCAATCCTTTTGTGGGCCTTATAGTGAGTGTATGAGAAGCGAGAAATTTATTCCTGTATGCAAAGCGTAGATCACCCTGTTCTGTATAATAAAAACTTGATGAATCAATCACATCAGAATTCAACCAGGCATGAAAATAATTAAAGCTGAGCCACTTCACTGGATTAATATCAAGCCTGATTAGGGGAAATGAAGGAGCTTTTTGTGACATAACGATTAATCCGTTGTCTCCATAACCCCACTCAATAAACTCTTTCCCCGCTGCTAAACTCCCCCATTTCCAGTTCGTTGCGAGCATCATTTTTCCTTCGCTGTATTCCATTTTATCAGTGGGATAGCCATAATAGTTTTCACTGGTCCGTGCGGTTACACCTGTTTCGGGAGTAAATCGTTTTGTTTTATCAATCGTATTACCACTTTCGGTATTATCCCTGAAATCGAAGCTAAATCCTAAAACATCATAAATGTAACCGTACGAATAAATTCCATTCCAATAATGTGTTGTCATTTCACTTTTAACAGAACCAATTTCGGCACCAAGAATTGGATCAAGATTTATTTTAAATCCTTCACCACCATAACTAAAAACTCTCCATCTATCAGCGGGATCAGTATTAAACCATTCTAAATATTCTGTTTTTTTATCATTCCCATTAATAAACCATTCTTCGAAATAATAATTTTCAAGAAAAAAACTTAATTCCTCTTTTTCAAGAGGAGTCAGCTGCGAGGATAAAGAATCTGCTTCTAATAATTTTTCTGCTATATAAATTTTAGGAAGTGGCCTGATGAGGTCATCAAATTCAATTATGCTTTTCTGACTAATTCTTCTCAAGAAATTATATACATCATTATATAGTGGTTCGTATACAATCTGCGCTTGAATATTGATGCTTACAGTAATTAACACCAAAACAAAGAGAAATATTTTCAGAAAGAAAGCTTTCTGCAACACTGTATCAACCTTGAACGAATTCTTTAATTTTTTGAACGACAAACTCCTGCTGTTCGTTAGTTAATTCCGGATAAACAGGTAACGCTAAACACGTAAGACTTGCTTTTTCAGCTTCAGGAAAATCTCCAACTTTGTGATTCAAATTAACATAACATTCCTGCAGATGGAATGGTACCGGATAATAAATTTCATTTCCTATTTCATTCTCTGTAAGATATTTCTTTAACTCATCTCTTTTCTGAGATCTTATTATATACTGATTGTATATATGGTAGTTTTTCACATCCGGTAAGTTTTTATACACTGGCTTTGGAAGCAGCACTTTATTTTTTTCATCGAATTTGGTTTTGCCAGGTCCTTCAGATAAACTAGCATTCATAAACAATTCATTATAAGAATCGGCATTCGCCCTACGCTTTTCAGACCACTTATCGAGATGAGGTAACTTTACTCTAAGCACTGCAGATTGCAATGCATCAATTCTAAAATTTCCACCGATTACTTTGTGATAATATTTTTGTTCTCCACCATGTACTCTTTTTATTCGCAGCATATAGGCCAAATCATCATTGTTCGTTGTGACAAGTCCACCGTCGCCATAACCGCCAAGATTTTTACTCGGGAAAAATGAAAAGCAACCAATGTCTCCAATCGTACCAACGCATTTTCCATCCTTATATTCTGTCCCGATTGCTTGCGCAGCGTCCTCAATTACAAAAATATTTTTTTCTTTTGCAATTTTCATGATCGGTTCCAAATCTGCACTTTGACCATACAAATGAACTGGAATTATAGCTTTAGTCTTAGATGTAATCTTTTTCTTTATCTCTTCAGGATCAATATTAAAAGTAACAGGATCAATATCTGTAAGCACGGGGATAGCATTTAATCTTGATACAACACCTGCGGTAGCAAAAAATGAATACGTTGGGACTATCACTTCATCTCCAGGCTGTATATCAATTGCCATTAATGCCAAGTAAAAGTGCATCGGTTCCGGATGAAACTCCGATTGCGTGTTTGCAACCAAGGTAATCACAAAATTCCTTTTCCATTTTTTCAACTTCGGGACCAAGAATAAAATGCTGGGACTCAGCAACACCTAGGATTGCTTTATCTAATTCTTTTTTTAAGGATAAATATTGAGGCTTTAAATCAAGTAGCGGGACTTTCATATAAATTCCAAGTTAAATGTTTTAATAATATAGTATTAATGTTGAACCAATTACATTGAAGCAAATTTAAAATCTTTTTCAATGTCTTTGAATTTAATAGCACTTAAATCTTTTTCTGAAACAATTGGCTGTTCAACTTTCCAGTCTATTTTCAAGTATGGATCATTAAAAAGTATTGCTCTTTCATGAACTTTGCTGTAATAGTTTGTGCATTTGTACGAAAAGATTGCTTCGTCCGACAAAACTGAAAAACCATGTGCAAAGCCAGCAGGTATCCATAATTGAGATTTTGTTTCTGAATTTAAAATCAATGAAAAATATTTTCCAAACGTCGGTGAGTTGAACCTTATATCAACTGCAACATCAAGAACTTCACCTTCAATTACCTGGCAAAGTTTTCCCTGGGCTTTATCTTCAACCTGGTAATGAAGACCTCTTACAGTTCCCTTTCTGGATTTTGAAATATTATCCTGCACAAAATCATTTGGAATCCCTGCTTCCTCATATTTTTTTTTGTTGTAAGATTCAAAAAAGAATCCTCTTGAATCAGCAAACACATCGGGCTGAACAACCAGTAAACCAGAAATTTCTGTTTTAGTAACTTTCAATTAAATCTCTGTTAAAACTTTTTCAAGATATTCTCTATAGAGGGATTTTGGTATTTCACTTATCAACTTTAGATATTTTTCTTTATCAATAAATCCTCTTAGCAGAGCTATTTCTTCAATACAAGCGACTTTTAATCCCTGCCTGTCTTCAATTACTCCAAAGAAATTTGAAGCTGCAAGCAACGCCTCAGGAGTTCCGGTATCAAGCCAGGCAACTCCTCTTCCTATTTTTTCAACACGAAGTTCACCTAAATCCAAATATGCTTTATTAACATCTGTAATTTCAAGTTCACCTCTTGCGGATGGTTTTAGATTTTTTGAAATCTCAACAACGCGATTATCATAAACATATAAGCCGGGAACTGCGTAATTCGATTTTGGCTTAACGGGTTTCTCTTCAATTGAAAGTACTTTCCCACTCTTGTCAAAATCAACAATACCATATCTTTCAGGATCATGAACTTTGTATCCAAAAACTGTAGCGCCTTTTTCGGTCTTTAGTGCTTTATAAAAAAATTCAAGATTACCATAAAAAATATTGTCACCGAGAATTAAGCAAGAAACATCAGGGCCGATAAATTCTTCACCTAAAATAAAAGCTTGTGCAATTCCTTTTGGCTCAGGCTGAACAACATATTCGAAGTTCATACCAATATTTGATCCATCACCAAAAAGCTGTTGATAGAGAGGAATAGTTTCCTTCATTTGAAATTATCAATACATCTCTTATTCCACCAAGCATTAAGATGGAAAGTGGGTAATAAATGAGAGGTTTATCATAAATCAGTGCCAGTTGTTTGCTGTAAACTTTAGTTATTGGATATAGTCTTGAGCCAGAACCACCTGCCAGAATAATCCCTTTAACTTTACTTTTGTTCATATGAACCCAATTGTTGGAAATTAATTTATTATTCAAATATAAAGAGAATATTAATGAATCTTTTGAAGGTAAAAACCGGAAAAATCAGTATTTATAGAAGGGTCCCGCTCAGTAAAAAAATAGCAAAAGTAAAATAAATTACTAATCCTGTAACATCGACGAGAGTAGCAACAAACGGAGCCGATGAAGTCGCCGGGTCAAGTCCAAGTCTTTTCAACAAAAATGGTAGCATTGAGCCAGATAATGTTCCCCAAAGAACAACTCCAATAAGTGAAAAACCAACGGTCAATCCTATGGCAAACCAATGTTCTCCATAAATATTTGAAAAGGAAGCCCACAAGAATATTCTTAAAAAGCCTATGATGCCTAAAATTACCCCTAGTGTCAGACCTGATAAAACTTCTCTTTTCATAATATACCACCAATCTTTTAGCGTAACCTCACCTAATGCTATCGCTCTAATGACAAGCGTGGCTGCCTGCGAACCTGAGTTACCACCTGAAGAAATAATTAATGGAACAAAAAGGGCAAGTACTATCGCCTTCGCAATCTCATCTTCGAAGAATCCCATCGCAGATGCTGTTAACAGTTCGCCAACAAATAAAACAATAAGCCATACTACTCTTTTTTTAATCATGGAAAAAAACGGCATAGTTGAATATGGTTCTTCCAACGCTTCAACACCACCAAGTTTCTGTATATCTTCGGTTGCTTCTTCTTCAGCCACATCAAGTACGTCATCAACAGTTACAATCCCGATAAGAATTCCGTGGCTATCTACAACTGGCAAAACTACACGATCATATTTTTTAAAGACTTCTACGGCTTTTTCTTGATCATCGTGAACATTCAATGCGATAAAATTTTCATCCATTAAATCGCGTATAGATTTATCGAGAGCCGAAAGAATTATTTCTCTAATTTTTATATCATCAATTAATTTTCCCTTTTCATCAATAACATAAAGTACGTTGAGTGTTTCACTATCAGCACCATATTCACGTATATGTTCAAGTGTTTCTGAAATAGTCCAATTTTGTTTCAAAGTTATATAATCAGGAGTCATTAATCGCCCAACACTATTCTCAGGATATCCTAATAATGTCTGAGCAATTTTTCTTTCTTCTGCTGATAATAGCTGAATAAGTCTTTTTGCTGAAGTGCCTGGTAAATCTTCCAGTAATGAAGTTCTGTCATCGGGCGACATCTCATTTAGAATTGCAGCAACCTCTTCGTTACCCATTGCTTTAAGTAGTTCTTCCTGAGTATCAAATTCAAGGTGTTCAAAAGTTTCTGTTGCAAGATCAACCGGAAGAACGCGAAAAACAATTACTTTATCTTGTTCCGGGAATATCAACAATCAGGTCTGCAATATCGGCGGGGGTCCAATCGCTGAGGATTTCCTTTAACAAGCTTAATTTTCTCTCAGCAATAAGAGATTCTATTTCGGGTATAAGCAATTTGCTGAGCAATGGAAAATCCTCCCGATTTTTAATATTAAATTTTTCTTACATTCTATAAAAATAGATTTGGTTCGGCACAAAAATATGTTGTTAATCAGGTAAAATCAATTCTACAGAAATAATGGCTTAGTAAACAACTTCCAATGTTATTATTTAAATTTGGATAAGCGATTTATTTAATATGAACATTATTATTGATGAAAATATACCACAAGCCAGAGAAGCATTTTCTTCTCTCGGAAACGTAAAGTTATTGGACGGGCGAATCTTAAAAAATGATAATGTTAAAGATACTGATGTTCTGATTGTCCGTTCGATTACTAAGGTAAATAAAGAATTGCTCAATAACAGTAAAGTAAAGTTTGTTGGTACTGCTACCATCGGAATCAGACCATATTGATTTGAGTATCTGGAAGGAACATAACATTCAGTTTGCTGATGCCATAGGCTGCAATGCTGACTCAGTGGCTGAGTATGTGTTTACATCATTATTAAAAGTAGCTTCGGAAAAAAATATTTCCTTGCAGGGAAAAACAATTGGTGTTGTTGGAGTTGGAAATATTGGAAGCAGAATAGTCCGACTTGCCGAATCTCTTGGAATGAATGTCTTAAAGAATGACCCTCCTTTGGAAAGGAAAGGAGTCGGGAGTAATTACGCTTCTCTTGATGATGTACAATTCAAGCTGATGTTGTTACGCTCCATGTTCCAATGACACATGAAGGGATAGATAAAACATTTCATCTTCTCAATGAAGATAACTTTAAGATGATCAATAACGACTCAATATTAATTAATTCCTCGCGTGGAGCAGTAGTTGATAACGAGGCACTGCTTGCCGCATCTAGAAATAGAAATTTTGATATTGTTCTCGATGTTTGGGAGAATGAACCTTCAATCAACATTGAATTATTATCTAAAACTAAAGTTGCCACACCACACATTGCAGGATATTCATATGAAGGAAAAGTAAATGGAACAAAAATGATTTATAATGCTTTGTGTAAATTTTTGAACAAACAATCAACATGGCAACCGGAACTTCCTGAAATAGGGAATAATAAAATTAAATTGTCGCAAGGAAAGACTGAAGAAGAAAATCTTTACAATTTATTTTCTTCAATTTATAAAATTGAAAATGATGATAAGTTAATGAGGAATGATTAAGCAATACGAATTAAATGAAAGAGCAAAATATTTCGACACGCTTCGGAAAAAATATCCAATAAGGAGAGAATTTAGTAATTACATTGTTCAAATTTCAAAAAATCAATATTCACTTGAAATCATTTCTTGAAAACTTCCGATTCAAAGTTGAAGTAAATTAATTCGCTTTATCAAGTTTAAATTCAAATGACATTTCCATTTGCACTTTAACTTTTTGCCCTCTTATTAGACCAGGTTTAAAGCGATGATATAAAAGTGCTGTTTTAACTGCCTCGTCACAACCATAACCTATTCCCTTAAGAATCTGAACATCCAACACTTCACCATCTCTGTCAATAAAAACCAATGCTCTCACCGTGCCTTCAATTTCTTCCTCCTTTGCTTCATAAGGGTATCCAATTTTTTTATAAAGAGCCTCAATTCCTCCATATGGTTCGGGCATCACTTCAACAGTTTTGTAAAATGCTGGATCATCCGCATAAGTTTTTTCATCTTCAATAACTGGTGGTACAAAATCATCACTGATTTGTTTTTTCTTTTTCTGAATTGCTACCTGATTCGCAGAAACAATATTTTCAACAGGTTTTTCTTCTACTTTTGGTCCGGAATCCAGTATGATTTTATCTACAACAAGAATTCCTTCTTCATAATAAATATCATCAATATATTTACCTGTACTGTCAAATAATGATGTCGGTCCTTCCCGTTTTCCATTTTCAATAGAGAACATTTCTTGTATTACTCCATCTTGATTGTATCTTCGCACAAGTCCTTCAACACGACCATTAACGTAAGTAAGTTCTTCTTTTATGCTTCCATTTTCCCAAAATAAACTTGCGTCTCCGTCACGAAAGTTATCTCTTAAGTGAACAATCGATTCGATCTTTCCGTTACTATAATAAGTAACAAGGGAGTCTGGTTGAGCAACTATTTCGATCGTAATAATAAAAAATATTATTAAAAATACTCTAAACATTATCGCTTAATTCATTTTTTCTTTATAAAAAGATACAATTTAATCGTGAGTTAAAAGAGGCATTAAGATGGAAATGAGAAAAATCACAATTGCAATTCCAAAAAGAGTATAGCCAACTATGTAATCATACTCAAGTATTCCAATTTCACCAAGAAGATAGTGCCAATCATGATAAACTTTATTTCCTCCGAGCAAAGGTAGCTTCCTTGCCTGGGCATCCGCGGCATAAACACTAATGTTTACAAAATTCTGACCAAGCCAAAGGAGGCCAAACTGAACTCCTGTTCTATAATTATTTCGGAAAAAATATGTTGCAATAATTGAAGGAAGGATTATTTGCATTAATGTTCCGCCAAGAGTATAAATGAATTTGCCAAAAAAGCTGAAGAAAAAATGTCCAGCTTCGTGAATAACTAAATCAATATTATCCAGTAATCCGAATTCTCCACGATTTAATACCCACAAGGCAGCAATGGGAAGAATTATAATTGATGGTATCCACCTTTTAAAATTATCCAATCCTGAATATTGTTTTGCTTTTTTCAGACTATTCTGAGTTTCTGAATACTTTTCTTTATCAGTTAGCATTGTTTATGTAATAATGACTGTTTAACTTCGCAAACAAATTTATAGCTAAACTAACCTGTATCAAAAAAATCTAAGGAGTAAAAATGCTAAAACTACTGCAATTGTCTGTAGCTCTCATTTGCATCTATTCATTGGTTGCATTCGGACAACAGATCAGAACCCCGCGTCCAAGTCCTGATGCAACAGTAACTCAGATTGTTGGAGTTACTGAAGTGAGCGTTGACTATAGTTCACCAGGTGTAAAAGGAAGAAAAATTTGGGGAGGACTTGTTCCTTATGGCGAAGTCTGGCGTACTGGTGCCAATGAAGTTACATCAATTACTTTCGGTGACCCGGTGAAGGTAAATGAAAATGATTTGCCTGCTGGAACGTACGGAATTCACACGATACCTGGAGAGAGCGAATGGGAATTCATTTTTAGTAAAGATACTAAAGTAGACGATGGTTCAAACTACGATCCAGCCAAAGATGCATTGAGAATTAAAGTAAAACCTGCTGAACATCATTTTATGGAAAGAATGACTTTTTTATTCACTGTTGTAACAGATAATTCGGTTAATGTAAATCTTGTTTGGGATAAATTAGTAGTTTCGTTCAAAGTTGAAACCAATACAAATGAAAATTTTCTTTCTAATGCAAGGAACGAGTTAAGCTGGTCTCCAACATTCCAGGCTGCACAATATTGTTTAACCGCTAACATTAAATCTTGAACAAGCATTAAACTGGATTGAAGCATCCTGCTTAATAAGTGAAGTTTACTGGAATACAAGAGTAAAAGCTCAACTTCAATATAAACTTGGAATGAAGGATGAAGCTATTACAACTATGGAAAAAGCAATCGAACTTGGAAGTAAAATGGAAAGCGCCCCTTTCGATTATGAAAATATGAAAAAGATGTTGGCTGAGTGGAAATAAAACAGAAACCTACTTTGACTAAAATAGCCTGATACCACAGGCTATTTTTTTATACTTTTATCATTTTGATGTGTGAATTCAATTTGTTTATGTTATATCAAGTTTAAAAAATAATTTTCTTTAAAACGATCTTTTCCAAAGGCACCTGAATGAAAAAATTTGACACCGAAGTTCATCTTAGCCGGGAGATGGGTTTAATGGATGCAACTCTTATTGGGGTTGGCGCAATGATCGGTGCGGGAATTTTTGTTCTTATAGGAATCGCAGCCGGAGTTGCCGGGCCTGCATTAATAATAACTTTCTCCCTAAATGGTATTGTTGCTTTACTAACAGCTTTCTCTTATGCAGAACTTGGTTCGTGTTATCATGATGCTGGTGGCGGCTATTTATGGGTAAAAGAAGGGTTGCCAAAATGGAATGGATTTATTTCCGGCTGGATGAGCTGGTTCGCACATGCTGTTGCCTGTAGTCTTTATGCTCTGGGTTTCGGTGCTTATTTCGATCTTGTTCTGCGTGAATTTAATGTAGTAATGCCGCAATGGGGTTTCCTCTCGCCACAAAAAATTTTGGCTGCAATGACTGCTATTCTTTTTGCATATGTAAATTTTCGTGGTGCATCTGAAACGGGTAAAGTCGGCAACATAGTTACACTTGCAAAAATTGCTATTCTTTTAATATTCATAGGATTCGGAATTAATTTGATTATTCACCGACCAGACTGGCAAGAAGCTTTTACTCCATTCTTTGCGCATGGCTGGGGTGGTGTTTTTAAAGCAATGGGTTTAACATTTATTGCATTCCAGGGATTCGAAGTAATATCACAATGTTCGGAAGAAATTAAAAACCCAAAAAAGAATATTCCCCGTGCAATTTTTCTCTCCTTGATAATAGTCGTTCCAATATATTTGCTCGTTGCAATTACTGCTTTGGGTGCAGTTAAACCCGGCGGAGGAATTACACCGTGGGATTATTTAGCATCGCATAAGGAAACAGCACTGGTGGAAGTTGCCAAAACATTTTTTGTTGGTGGTGGAATAATGCTTCTTATAGGCGGAATAATTTCAACAATGTCTGCACTTAATGCAACAATTTATTCTTCTTCCCGTGTAGCTTACGCAATGGGTAAAGATAGAAATTTTCCAACATTCTTCAGCAAAGTTCACAAAAAGAATTTTACTCCTCATCTCTCAATTATATTTTCATTATTTATTGTTGTGATTATGGCAATCTCTTTACCAATTGAGGATGTTGCAAGTGCTGCGGATATAATGTTTCTATTGCTTTTTCTTCAAGTTAATATCACACTCATCAGATTAAGAAAGAAGAGACCGGATCTTGACAGAGGATTTTTTACACCATTTTTTCCGTACTTATCTATTCTAGGTATTATGATGCTTTTATTTTTAGCTGTTTATATGTTCAATTATAGCCCCACTGCATGGATAGTTACAGGGGTTTGGGTAACTATTGGTTTAGTTACTTATAAAAGTTATGCCGCAAACCGGGAGATAGAACACGTTCGCAAAGTGAAATCTTTGGAAAGACTTGAGAAGAAGGAGTATCGAGTGCTGGTTCCACTTGCAAATAAAAAAACAGCTTCAAGTCTTGCTCATATTGCTAATGCAATAGCAAAAAAATCGAACGCTCAGATAATATTCCTGCATGTAAATGAGATAAAAGAGGGCAGCCCATTAGTTTCGCAATTAGGTGATAATGAAAGAGCCAAACCACTATTTGACTCAGTTAATCAAATTGCAGAAGAAGAGGGAGTTCCGGCAAGATCAATATTAAATGTTTCTCATAGAATTTCTCAGGGTATAGTGAACACTGCAGAAGAAGAGGAATGTAACTTCATAATTGTAGGCAGAGAAAAAAATCCTGATTTTTTAGAAAGGTTCATTTCTTCAATAATTGATAGTGTCATACAGAAATTCCCGGGAGAAGTGGCTGTACTTCATGGCGCTTTTAAACGTGAGCAAATAAAAACTATTCTTATTCCTTTTACGATTGACATTCATGCTATGCTAGCAACCGAGATAGCTCCTGCGCTATTAAATTACTTTAACTGTAAAATCAAATTTCTTTTAGTTTATCCACCGGAAACAATACAGAAAGAACGTGAAGAAAGAGAAAATAAGGTACAGGAATTAATCAAAGAAAATTCAATTCCTGCTGAAGTAAAAATTCTGAGTAATAAAGATATTTTACAGGGTATAATTAGAGAATCTAAAAAGGCCGATTTGGTATTAATGGGTGGTAAAACCGGAGATTTTCTTGAGCTGTTATTCGGAAGATCTTTAGCGCAGGAAATCACTGAGCAATCTGCGTGTCCCGTTCTATGGGTAAAAGAGTATGAGGAAAGAGAACCATTATGGAAACTCTTACTAAAATCACAGAAGCAAATAGGAGTTGAAAATGGATAATAATTTAGAGAGCCCGTTTTTCGATTTCGGAAAACAAATTATCAATTATCTGCCAAACCTGTTAGCGGGAATTATTTTGCTGTTAGTAGGATGGTTTGTTGGATGGATAGCAAAAAGGATATTAATTCAGTTACTTGTAATTCTAAAAGTTGAAAAACTTTTTATACGATTGCAATGGAGAAGAGCACTTTCGAAAGCCGACATTAGATATGCAGTATTCAATATGATCGGAAACATTGTATTTTTTATCATCTTTTTGATATTCCTGAATTCTGCTCTTGATGCTATGAAACTGACTATTCTTTCAAGTTTAATTCAACAAAGTGTTGTCTTCATTCCAAAATTAATTATTGCGTTAATTATTTTGGGATTAGGGTGGATTGTTGCCTCAAGGGTTTCAAACAGTGTTTATAATGCACTACTAAAAGAAAATGTGCCACAGTACTCAATAATCTCACGCTTTGTAAAATTTGTTGCATTGCTTTTTTTCTCATCGATGGCATTGGTAGAAATTGACATTGCACCCCAGGTAGTGATTATTGGATTTACAACTATAATGATCACTTTAGGAATAATAATAGTAACCATTACAGCATTTGGAAGCAGATCTTCAGTAAGTAACTTTTTTAATGTCGTTGACAAAAATAAAGAATAAACGTAAATCGCTAGCAGTTTTATTAACTAATTTTAAGAATTATGATTTTTGTTTACCTTCGGTAGCGTTATTATAAAACCTTTGTGTAGGGTAAGCAAAATCAATATCGTCGCATTCTGCAAATTTGTTTAGTATATCTTCCCACATTTTTTCTTCCATAGACCTTCTCTCCCTTGGGTTGCACATATACCTTAAAGTAAGTAAAACCCCGCTGTCTTTAACTGTAGTATAAACAATTGGAGTAAGTTTGTTGTAGAAAATCAGGAATGTTCGCGCGGCTTCTTTAATTTGTTTTTCTGCTTCCTGACTTAACTTAACTCCATGATCAGTAACTACATCAGTTAATATTTTTTTGGCTTTCTTCCAGTTACTTTCAAATGTTAAAAGAACCGGTATCTCGTGCCAAATATATTCGAATCCGGCAGTGTAGTTTGACTGCGGATCAGTAAATACTTTCCCGTTCGGGATATGTATAATTCTTCCTGTGCTCTGTTCAGCATCAACCCAGTTACCTATTTCATTTAATGAAAACTGAAAAAGTCTTATATCAATTACATCTCCGGCAATGTCACCAATTTGAATACGATCACCAACTTTGAAAGGTTGTCTGATTAAAATAAAAAGCCACGCAACCATATTAACCAAAGGGTCTTTTAATGCAATTGCTATTCCAGCTGATATCAATCCAAGAAATGTTGCAACTGAACCAAAAATATTCAGCCAGGTATTAATTAAGAAAAGTATAATCAGGAAGACTGCTATGTAGAGTGAAATCTTCTGCCATTGATATTTGATTTTTATATCACTTATCTTACCAAGTAGAAACTTTTTTACAAGTCGCTGAACAATTACGACAATAACAATTACAAAAAGCGATTCAAAAATCTTTGTCTGTAATGCTGGAGAGAGACCAAAATAATTATCTAAAAACTGTTGCATATAATTTTTGAAAGTAGATTAAAATTTAGAGTCGATCACAACTTATCACTTTTTGAGAATAACTTCATAGAGATCTTGCCGTCTATCAAACCAATTTAGTGTGCTTCCTTGTGAACGATGTCTTTTTAATAATTCTAGATCAACATCGTGAATAACTACAGTCTCTACATTTGGAGTACAATCAGCAGCTATCGCATCTCGTGAAAACATAAAGTCGGAAGGAGTATAAATACCCGATTGTGCATACTGAATATCCATATTTTCAACAAAAGGAAGGTTACCGACATTCCCAGCCATAACAGCATATACTCCATTTTCTATACATCTTGCCTGAACACATTGCCTGACTCTTAAATATCCATACCTTTCATCTGTGCAGAATGGAACAAAAATTATTTCAGCACCTTTTGAAACGGCTATCCTGCTCAACTCCGGGAACTCCACATCATAACAGATTTGAATATTTATTTTACCACGATCAGTTTCGAAAACTTCAATGCTGTCACCCGGTTTAATTCCCCACCATCTTCTTTCATTGGGAGTGATATGAATCTTATATTGTTTTTCCATCGTACCGTCTCTTCTGAATAAGTAAGCTATATTGAACAGGTCATCTCCTTCTCTTGTAAAGTGTGACCCTCCAATAATATTTATATTGTAGTTGATCGATAACTTATTGAATAATTCTAAGTATTGTGGTGTGAATTCAGCCAGATGTCTGACTGCAATACCTGGTCTTTCGTTTGGAAGAAATGAAAGTAATTGAAGTGTAAAAATTTCTGGGAAAAGCACAAAGTCACTTTTATAGCCTGATGCAACATCTGTAAAGTAATCACATTGAGTTGCAAAATCATCAAAACTTTTAATAGGACGAAGCATATACTGTACGGCGCAGATACGAGCTTTTTTTGAAGTTACAATTTTTTTACCGATCGGTGGGACGTAGTCAATGTTTGACCACTCAAGCAAGGTGGCGAATCCGCCTGATTCTTCATCCCCAGTCATATATGCAGGAATAATTCTTTTTAAAACGAATCCATTTGCTAGCTGAAATGTGAGAACAGGGTCGTAAAGTTCTTTACTCATAACTTTTTCCACATATTCTCTGGCAGACATTTTCTTTTGATGTTTTAGATAATTTGGAATGCGACCACCGATAACAATATTCTTAAGATTATACTTCCTCACTATTTCTTTTCTTGCTTCATATAATCTTCTGGCAAGTTTCATCGACCTATAATCCGGATGCACCATAATTTCAATCCCGTATAATGTTTCAGCATCAGGATCATGATTAGTGATGTATCCGGAATCACTTAAAGTTTGCCAGTTGTCACTTTCACTATATAAATCAAAATCAATAATCAAGCTACTCGAAGAAGCTACCACTTTTTTATTAATTTCAATGCAAATCTGTCCTTCAGGAAAAAGTTCCAGCTGACTTTCTAATTGTTCTTTTTTCCATGGTTTCATACCGGGAAAACAGAGCTTCTGTAACTCGACTAATGTTTCATAATCTTTTAACTCTAAAGGCCTAACTTTTATCTTCTTTTCGAGAGTTTTCAAATCAATTTTTTTCATATTCTGCCTAGTATTTTAAAGTGAGTTTGTACCGTAATTTTTTTATTATATTAAAATTATAAAACTATACCAAATAAAATCGACAAATATTCTGACTAAATTTTATGAAGATAATAGAATTGGAGTAAAAAGAGTAAAATTAATTCATTAGAATTCAGAAATTACACATAATAGTAATTTATCATCATTGATATTTGAATAGAATTAGTAAAGATTGGAAGATTGATTGAGGAAATAACTAATATTTTTTTCTTTGCTTTGGACTTTTTCTACATTCATCCGAACAGCAACTATCATTTTCAACTTCACACTTTTGACAGCTAACTATAATTTTATCACAATACATATTATGACAATTGAAATAGTATGAAGTTGGCTCACCGCATAAATAACATTGTGCAACATATTTAAGTTCTTCCTTTGAATTTGGATTGACAACTCTTCTTTCGTCAAAAACAAACATTCCACCTTCCCAAAAAGTATCGGGGTACTTTTTAATAAAATTAACAATACCGCCATCAAGCTGATAAACATCTTTAAAACCATTCTCTACCATATACCCAGAAGCCTTTTCACAACGAATCCCGCCAGTGCAATAAGTAATAACAGTTTTATCTTTGTATTCTTTCAGATCTTCGTCAACCACTTTTTTCCATTCACGAAAATTATCCATTGGTGGAGTGATCGCATTCTTAAATTTCCCTATCTTGCTTTCATACCAGTTACGTGCATCAACAATTATAAAATCTTTTTTTTCCTGATATAACTGAAGTAACCTATCCGGGGAAATTCTTTTTCCACCATTATTGAGTGAAACGCTTTTTAAAATCTCCATGAACAATTTCTTTTTTTAACCTGACATGCATTTTTTTGAATGCATGTTCCTCAGCTATATCTTCTTTGAACCAGAGATCTTTAAATTCCTGATAACTTGTTAGATGAGATTTATATTTAGTAATATCTGATACCAAACCCGAAACTGTTCCATTTACCCCTTCTTTTGCAAAAAAAACTCTACCTTTAATATTGTTCCGCAAACACCAGTGCAGATGCTCCAATACAAAAAGTTCGGGATTTTCAAGATTTATATATTTATAAAAAAGCAGAACTCTATAATCATTCACAAGAATCTCACTTACTGTTCAATCGAATATTAAATTAATAACAGAATAATCGCAAAGATAAATTGAGATTCCGAAAACAACTATACCAATTGGAAAGTGGAATTACTTTTTTTAAAACAAAATCTGAAATTCTAATGATTGGGAAGAGAATAAATCGGCAGGAAATTTAAAAGCGCTTTTTGATTTAATTTTTATCGGAAGTAAGTAGCAAATGGGATGACTACTTAAACTTCGTTCAGCATAAGGTGCTTATTTTCAGAGGTCACTTTTATAATCTTTTTCTCAAACATAACTGAAAAAATAGATCCTTTATTTTTCTCACTCTGAACTGAAATCTGACCTTTATTTAGAGTCACATATTCTTTTACAAGCGCCAATCCTAAACCATTACCTTCGTATTTCCTAGTTTGTCCGGCATCTTCCTGAGAAAACGGAGTGAATAAATTCTTAATATATTTCTCTGACATTCCGATACCTGTATCTTCAATGCTCACAAGTAATTTGTTTCCTTCGTAATCATCAACTGTAACTTTTATCTGACCATGATGTGTGTATTTAACCGCATTACCCAGGAGATTTTGGAATACCTGTCCAATTGTATATCTGTCAGCATATATTTCTGAGTTTGTTGAATTGTCAGTGAAAAATATCTGCAATCCTTTTTCTTTACAAATTGTAGTAAATTCGTGGGAGAGGTTCTTTAATTCTTCAGCCAGATTTATTTTTTCAAATTTTGCTTTGTAATTGCCGCTTTGAACTGCTGACATCGACAAAATCATATCAATTGTTCTGTGGAGTCTCTTACCTGCATTATCAACAGCATGCAAAATTGAAACAAGTTCGGTATCCTTTTTTCCAATCTCATCTGCTAAGAGTGGTATTGAAGGAAGTATAACATTCAATGGTGTTCTTATTTCGTGTGACATCTGTGCAAGGAAAGCACTTTTTAATCTATCAGATTCCTTAGCCTTATCAAGAGCTGTTTCTAATTCTGCCTGTACTTTTTTAATTTGAGTTATATCTAGTACCTGTAGCAGCGTGTTGATTGTATCTTCATTTTCATCTTTAATCTGAATTGATTTTATTAACGCAATAAGTTTGCGTCCATTCCTTTTTGTAACTTTACACTCAAGATCCAGGCTTTCACTTTCCATAATCATCTGGTATGATGACCGGATACCGCCAAGTGAATTGCCTTCAAAAAAGTTTTTAATATTCAAACTGATTATTTCTAGCTCATCGTATCCAACAGTACCGCAAAATGCTTTGTTAGCTTTTAACACTTTCCCTTCTTTTGATACAATTATCATCCCAATTGGTGCATTTTCAAAAAGTATCTTAAACATTTCTTCCGTTTTCTTCAAAAATGTTTCAGCTTTTATTCTATTATTTATTTCAATATCAAGCTCGTGTATTTTATCACGGAAAGCATCCTGCAATCGTTCATTCAAAGTGCTTACTTCCAGTGAAGATTTATCCAGCTCATTAAGAATGTTATATATTTTCTGTGCAAGTAAACCGATTTCATTATTCTTAAACTTTGTAAGTAAAAGTTTTTGTTCCTTAATGTCTTTTTTATTAAGGGCAGATAATAACTTAGTAATAGGACGAAAGGAAATTGAACTAAGGAAGTAGGTAAATACCATGCCGCCCAACAAAATCAGTAGACTGAAGAGAGCAGTTAAATAAGTTTTTTTCTTTAAGTCAGCAGCGACTGTCCCTGCTTTAAGTCCAAGATATACTTTACCAGTTCTATGTTCACTAATCGTTACTGGTAGAACTACCCTATAAATGGTTTCATCAAACGATATATTGTTCTGATTATTTTCAGCAACGTACAAATATTTTTCAGCTATATCTAAATTGATAGCATCCAGGAATCTCCCATGATCATCTTCAATAACTAAATATGCTGCATCGTTTAGATCCATAATTAATTTTAACTGGGTCTTGTCTACTTTCTTACTCTTATCAAAAAACTCGCGATCCTGTTCAAGGAAGTTTGTAACAATTTCAGATTTAAATTGGAATTTATCCAGTACTTCTTCCTCAAATTTCTGGCTGAAATAAAGGTATATGAACGCTGTTATCAGTATAAAGAAGATTGCGAACTGGATTGTCAGGCTGAGTTGAAGTTTTTGCGGTTTATATATCATATGTTTATAATTTATTAACTCTCTTCCTTTTCAACACCAAAGGACAACATCCTTGCCGAAGTGGTGTCTTATAAAAAATCGTTAAAATTGGATAAAGTTGTGTTTTAAAAGGAAAAAGGAGGGAATTTATGATTACTTTTGAGTCAGTTTTGCTTTTGGGCGCTGTATTTATTCTTTGCAACGTAAGAATCGACGTCAAATTTGCGCAAGGCTCCATTTCGATTCATATATCTAATTTTCCCTAAAACTGGGCGTTCTTTCCATGCTCTGTCGTGTATTCCCCCAATTGACCAGGCACAGCCAGTGTATCCAATTGGATCTCTTCCATCAAGTTCATATTTGTCATTTAAATACATTGCAATTTTTAAAGCCTCTTCTGGCGATTCGCTCCACTCAAGAATTTTTTTTGCCCAATACATCCGCATATAACCATGCATCTTTCCCGTAAATAAGAGTTCAGATTGTGCAGCATTCCAAAGATCTTCGTGTGTAATAGCCTGCTCAAATTCTTTTAAGGAATAAATAAATTCTCGTTTATCAACTCTATGTTTATTAAGAGTTTCCTTTGCCCAATCATGAAAGCCATCAAATGAATCATATTTTTGATTGTAATAACAAAAATTATCTGAGAGTTCTCTTCTAACAATCAGCTCTTCTAAAAAAGCTTTTGATGAGGGGGCAGTCGGATACAGTTGTTGAATTGTTAAAGCAACCCGCTGAGTAGAAATTTGTCCAAGGTGTAAATAAGGTGAAAGATTTGACAAACCATTTTTATTCGGATCGTTTCTATCAACTGAATAGCGATCAAATTTGTTTTCAAGAAAATTCTTTAACATTAATGAGGCGGCTGACTCACCAGGGTTCAGCCAATCAACCTCAATTACTTCACGATTAATTTTTAACGAATTGATTACTTTTTCCCATTCTATTTTATCAGAAGTTACTGATTCAAAAATTTTCATTTTTTTGATACCTGGAAATTCATCTAGATATTCAGGTAACAGTTTATGAATTTTAGGTCGAATTGTATGAGCAGCAAATTCTGTTTTGTTGGATACAATGAGACAAGGGACAATGTTATGTGCATCAACTTCGTAAAAAGGAATTTCTATTTTCTTTGCGACTCCCCTCTTCCATATTCGCTTTATTTTTAGTGGATCAAAATCTGTAACTAGCACTGAAGTATTATTTTTTTCTATGAACTCGGGGATTTCAAATTCTGGTTTACCCGAAAGTAAAATGAAAGGAATGTTGAATTTCGCTAATTCAATTTCGAGTTCCTCTAAACCTTTGAGCATAAATCCATATTGTCTCAAAGTTGCTTCAAGAAAATCTGTAACTAAATTAAAAATGACACTCAGTGGTCTGTTTTTTTCAATAGCAAGTTGCTGAGCGAAAATAAGTGCCCAATTATCATGGACTCGTTGATCCCGACTCATCCAATAAACAACTGGACCTTTTGTCTCCGTACCATTTTGTAATAACCGAACTCTACTCTCATTCATAATCATTGAAATATAAAACTAAGCTTAATCCAAAATTGATTGAATACAATAAAATAACAAAAAACATTATTAGATTAATTTAATATCCAGACGTTTAGAGTGAGTACAGTAGAAAAGATTATCCACGCAGAATATGGAATAAGTAAATAAGCTGCAATCCGTGAGAATCGCCAGATAAACAAAACAAGAAAAAATAAATTCATAGTTAGAAGCACTGCCTGAATAAAAGCGAACCCCATCATTTGGTGAGAGAAAAACAAAATGTTCCAGCCAACAATCAATAATGCATTCATAACGAATAGCGAAATAATAATCTTAAAATTTTTCTCAGAAGTGAACTTATTCCAGATTATTAGAATTGAAATTGAAGTTAAAATAAAAATTACAGTCCAAATGAGTACCATTATTGAATTCGAAGGAGTCCAGGCTGGTAAATTAATTGTGCGATACCAAGATCTTCCTGTATCCGCAAAATAAGAAGAAGCCGAGGCGGTAATAATCACAAGAAGTGGAATAAAGAAAAAGTTTGGTTTAAATCGTGTCAAATATCCTGACCCTAGATTTTATTATCGTCATCGAAATAAAGAAATAAAAACATTGTAATTCAAACACTCTTTTTTTGCCTCGACTTGACTAATTCATTATTTGTTGGATAGCTGGTTCGAATTCTTCAAGCGGCAATTGGCAAACACGGTTTTCGCAAATATAAATCAGGGTCTTGTTGGTGATATATCTATCATTTAGAAGTTCTAATTCTGCTTCTCCATTTCCACCAAACAAAATAATATTTGGTAAAAATAGTTTGTCCATTCTTTCTTTTTCCTTTCTATAATTATTGCCAACAATACCAACTTCATAGAATGGGTAGGCCAAATTGATCGCTGAGTTTAACCAATACGAATGAAAAGTAGGATTTTTTATCGCATATTGCTTAATCACCTGGATCATCTTTGTTGCTAATTCTTCATAAGGTGAATCGTAGAAAAATCGTGAGAGTTTAAATAATCCATTTGCAAGAGATGAATTTGAGGATGGGATGACATTATCAGAAAAATCTATTTTACGAGCAATCAATGGTTCATCAACATCAGAAGTATAAAAGAAGAAATCAGAATCCTCTTCTTTAAAATGCTTAATGGCATAGTCTGCTAATTTTCTTGCAGTAAAAACCCAGCGCTCATCGAATGTTGCCTCATACAAAGAAATGAAAGATTCTATTGTATAAGCATAATCATCAAGGAACGCATTTATTGTACTCTTACCATTTTTATAATTTCTGTTTAATCTTCCATCTTTATCTAACATTTTGTTCAAAATAAATTCCCCATTCCTCAATGCAATGTTAAGAAATCTTTTTTCACCAAAAGCTTTATAAGCATCGACAAACCCTTTGAGCATTAATGCATTCCAGGATGTTAAGATTTTATCATCGAGCCCCGGTCTTATCCTTTTACTCCGTTCTTTGAACAATATTTTTTTTGATTCGCTGATCAAACTGTCAAATACCTTTTGACTAATCTGATATTTTTTTAATAGGTCTTCCTTGTTCTGTGTGATGAAAAGAATATTGTTTCCTTCCCAATTTCCATTTGATGAAACAGAATAATAATCGCAGAATAGTTCCGTTTTTTCTTCCAGCAATTTTTTTATTTCCTGTTTGTTCCAGACATAATATTTTCCTTCCTCACCATCTGAATCTGCATCAAGTGAAGAATAAAATCCACCTGATCCGTCCGTCATTTCTCTTTCAATAAAATCCAAAGTTTCATATACAACTTTTCTATAAAGATCATTTCCTGTCACTTTATATGCAATCGAATAAAGACTAACCAACGGGCCGTTATCATAAAGCATTTTTTCAAAGTGAGGTACTTTCCAAATGTCATCAGTCGAATATCGTGCAAATCCACCACCAATGTGGTCATAGATTCCACCAAAAGCCATTTTGTCAAGAGTAAGAGTAATTGCTTCCAAAGCCTTTTGATCATTAGAATGAAAATAAAAGTTCAACAAAAATTGATAAATATTCGGCATTGGAAATTTAGGCGCACCTTTGGTTCCTCCATTCTCGAAGTCTACATAAGAAATTATTTTTTCTGCAGATTCATCTATTTCCTGTTTTGAAAATGTAGAACTACTCTCGTCAATTTCAGGAATTTTCATTTCTTTAATTGCACTTGTAAGTTTACCAGCTTCCTGGTCAAAAGTTTCAGGCTCTTTTTGATAAAGATCCTTAAAGTATAGAAGAAGCTTAGTCCAATCATTTTTTCTGAAATATGTTCCTGCATATACTGGTCTACCATCAGGAAGAGCAATTACGTTTAATGGCCATCCACCTCTTCCGGTAATCAGGTATGCTGCATCCATATAAATTTGGTCAATGTCAGGACGTTCTTCCCTATCGACTTTAATTGATATGTAAAAGTCGTTCATTGCCTGAGCAACGGAAGTATCCTCGAATGATTCATGTTCCATCACGTGACACCAATGACAAGCGGCGTAGCCTATGCTTATTACTAATAATTTATTATCAGACTTAGCTTTTTCAAGTGCATCATTCCCCCATGGATACCAGTTCACAGGATTGTTAGCATGCTGAAGAAGATATGGGCTAGACTCGTTTGCTAATTTGTTTTTCATTTTTTAAAAAAATTCCTTAAAGATTTAGAATCTTTCTTTCCCCCTACTCAATAAAACAATTATTTAAAATTTAAGTTCAATTTCGATTGGACAATGATCGGAGCCCATTACAGAAGAGTGAATCGAAGCAGAAACAATATTTTTTTTCAAGTTATCACTTATATAAAAATAATCAATACGCCAGCCAACATTTCTATCTCTTGCCCGTGTAATCATATCCCACCAGGTATAATTCTCTGGCTCCTGATTAAAAATTCTGAAGGTATCAATAAAGCCGGCAGCAAGAAACTTGTCCATCCATTCTCTTTCCTCCGGAAGGAAGCCTGACACTTTTGAATTTTCTTTTGGTCTGGCAATATCAATTTCTTTATGAGCTGTGTTCACATCACCACAAATAACTATTTTCTTACCTTGCTTTAGTAGTTTCTTACAATGTTTTAAGAATGAATCATAAAAATCCATTTTATATTGAAGTCGTTCTTTTGAAGCTTTACCATTCGGGAAATAAATATTGAAAAGAGTAAATTCTTTAAACTCAGTTACAATAAATCTTCCTTCGCTATCAAATTGTTTTATGCCAATTCCTTGCTGAACTTTAACAGGTTTTAACTTCGTATAAGTAACTACTCCGCTGTAACCTTTCTTCTCAGCCCAGGAAAAATGTGATACATAACCTTCTACATTTTTGAGTTCATCTGTGAGTTGGTCGGGATGCGCTTTAGTTTCCTGCAAACAAAGTATGTCAGGGTTATCCTTTTAAACCATTCCAGAAATCCTTTTTTATAAATTGCGCGGATTCCGTTTACATTCCAGGAAAGAAGACGGTATTTTTTCATTTTTATTCTGGTTTTTGAATTAATTCAAATTTTACTGTTACACTTCTAATATATGATACTTTTCCAGAAACAACCGGTGCATTGTAATCCAATGACTGTACTTGTATTAAATGGATTGGGATAGCCAGTAGATGTGCTTCCTTCTCGGATTTCCAGAACCGAACCTAATTGTACCCCAAGATTTTCTGCTAAGTATTCTGCTTTGTTTTTCGCATTATCAGATGCTTGAATTAGAGTACTTCTATGATGTTCTTCATAGTTGGAATCATCCCAGGATGAATGAAGATTTTCAAACTCGGCAGATTCAGATATTTTTTTTACCAGTTGGGAGTATTTAGTCATATCTTTTAAAATAAAGCTAATATTCATGTTTGAATAAAAACCAACAAATCTTTTACTCTTTCTGTCGTATTCATTTTCATAATATCTTCCCTGCTGAATTGGTGAAACCTGGATATCGTTTTTATTAATTCCTGTTTGTTCCAGAATAGCTAATAAATCTGTAAGGGCCGAATTAACTTCCCTAGAACTTTCCTCAAGCGAATCTTCAATTTTATTTAATCTTACTGACCAGCTTATCTGATCCGCTGGATATTCCATTTCCGCTTTTCCTGTTACTTCAATAAATCTGGTTTCCTGCGGATATATAAGATGATACGAAAATAAAAGAAAAAGGATGAATATTTTCTTCATTACTATTTCCTCCAACTTAAAAATGTTAATAGCTAATTAATTTTCAGATTTAGATTATAAAATATGCAACAATGGGTTAAATCTACAACAACAAAAGAAGTCGGATTAGATGATGATGATAAAAAACCCCGGTGGACCTGGGTTAATAAATTAGGTTAAACTTTATTATTATCCTGCAATCAATCTCCATACCTGCGTTACAAAGAAAGTAACAATTAGTCCCATTACAATGGGCAAAAATGTGGAAACCAAAGTCCACTTAACACTTTTGGTTTCTTTGTAAATCGTATAGATAGTGGTTGAACAAGGATTATGTAGCAAACTGAATAACATCAAATTAATTCCTGTTAATAATGTCCATCCGCCTGCAACTAAAATGTCCTTCGTTGCTGAAGCAGAATTTAGTTCAAACATAACACCCGAACCGGCACCGACACCTGTTAATCCTAAACTCATAACAGTTAGCATAAGAACCGTAGGAATTACAATTTCATTGGCAGGAATGGCAATAACATACGCCAGGAAAATGACTCCGTTCATTCCCAAAATAAATGCGAAGGGATTTACCCATTCAATAAAAATGTTAGCAATCGATTCACCACCTATAGTTACATTAGCAACAAGCCATATAACTATTCCTGCAGGAACTGCAAAAACAACCGCACGCCACAAAACAAAAATTGTTCTGTCAACTAAAGAAGTGTAGAGTGTCTGAAGAATTCTTGGTGGTCTGTAAGGAGGGAGTTCAAGACTAAAAGCTGATGCTTCTCCTTTGAGAGCAGATTTAGATAATCCCCAGGAAACCACGAGACTTGACACTATACCAAGAACAGCAATAAATACCACGGCCGCAGCAGAAACAATTCCTGCTAAATAAGCAGGTACAGCTGAACCAATAAAAATTGTTGCAATAAGAATTTGTGTTGGCCATCTCCCATTACAAAGGGAAAAGTTATTTGTGATGATTGCAATTAATCTTTCTCTTGGTGAATCAATAACTCTTGTAGCAATAATTCCCGCTGCATTGCAACCAAAACCCATTGCCATAGTCAAAGCCTGTTTGCCATGTGCACCAACTTTTTTGTAAAGACTATCCATATTAAATGACACACGAGGTAAGTAACCAAAATCTTCAAGCAATGTAAAAAGCGGGAAAAAGATTGCCATGGGCGGAAGCATAACACTAACAACCCAAGCTCCTGCAAGGTAAGCGCCATCAATTAGAACTCCACTTAACCAAAATGGCAAACCAATTCCGGCTGCAAAACCTTTTAATGCAGGATGTATTGTATCAATAAGAAATGATGCAATCATCGCTGATGGTACATTTGCACCTTGAATTGTTATCCAGAAAACTACACCAAGAATTAAAAACATTATTGGGAATCCCGTTATTGGGCTGGTTAAGATTTTATCGACAGTCTTTTCCCAATTGGTTGTTTCTTTTTCTGATGGCAGTGTAACTGAACGACCTGCAATTGAAGATGCATTTGAATAAATCGATTCCATTAACGAGTCATGGAAATGCTCACCAATCTCCCAGCGCAAATTATTCGCCGTTGATAAAATAGCTTCGTTATTTTTATTTTCTGATTTCATATTAATTATACCGCTTGTTCCACTAATCTTGTATTCTGATCAGTGAGATGAACTTTGCCTAATTCTCCATTCCTGATTGAATCAATTACACTTTGATCTCCTTCAAGAAGTCTGAGTGCAACCCATTTAACATTTGGCAGATTTGGAAATTCTTCAAAAAGCATTTTACTCAACTTCTCAATTGCATAATTAAGTTCTTTTGAATTGCTTTTAATTCTATATGGTTTGCATATAAACTTTCCTGTTGCAACTTCATAAATAGAGTTTAGCAATTCATTCATTCCTTTATTATAACGAGCAGTAGCAGGAATAACCGGAATACCCAAATCCTTTGACAGCATTCTTGGATCAATTTTAACCTGGTGTCTTTCTGCTTCATCGATAAGATTAAGACATAAAACTACCCGATCTGTAATTTCTAAAATTTGTAAAGTCAAATTAAGATTCCGCTCAAGACGTGTTGCGTCAACAACTACAACAGTTACATCCGGTTGACCAAAAAGAATAAAATCTCTTGCGACTTCTTCATCAGGTACTTGTTGATAAAAGTGAATAAGTTCCGGGAAGATCAACTAGTTTAAATTTTGAATCGGCATATTCAAATCCACCTTCAGCCCGGGTTACTGTTTTGCCAGGCCAATTTCCAGTGTGCTGCTTAAGTCCAGTTAAATTATTGAACACAGTACTTTTACCTGTATTAGGATTTCCAGCAAGAGCAACTACAAAATCAAAATTGCTCATATCAATGCCAAGCCTCTTCAGATTACCAGCATTATGCACCGGACAGGTTTCACAATTATTCAGGTTCATATTCATAATTAATTCATTCCTTCATTTTCTGAAATTAGATAAATCCAATCAGCAAGCTTTTTCCTGAGAGCAATTGAAGCTCCTTTAATTCTGTAAGCAGTCGGACCACCAAAGGCTCCTTTTATTTCGGCAACAACTTCGGTTCCGGGAACGATTCCAAGATCCATTAATCTTCTTCGCTGCTGACCTCTCAACGCTTTTGATATTCCGAGTACTATTCCCCTCTCACCAATTTTAAGTGATGACAGATTTTTAAATTTTCCTTCAACTGCCTTTTCAAATTTTATTGGCGCAACCGTAATATTTTTTGCAAACAACGGAGCGAGCACACATTCTTCTCCATTAGCAGTAAACCTGATTCTTTCTTTATTCGATTCCATCATCCTTACTTGCATTCCCGGATATAATCCTTCAGCAACAAGCTGCTGGTAAATAGCATCGGGTTCATCTTCAATATGAATGATACTTGCAAACTCACCATACTTTAGATCAGTCAACGGCATCCCCGATTTAGTCGGAAGATCACCAGTCGGTGATGGGATAGGGTCACCATGTGGATCAAAAACAGGGTTACCAATTTGTGCTGCTAGGGCATCTGCATCTGAAGGAGTTAATTTATGTTCAAATTCTTCTGCTGAATGATGCCATTCACGTTCATCAATTCCCGTTTCGTCTGCAAGATATTTTTCCCAGAGCCTGTGAACTCTAATTATCCGAAGTGCATAAGATCTTCCTTCGCTTGATAACTTAAGTGTCTCGTGATGTGAAATTAATAAGCCCATACCTTCTAGTTTTGTTATTAATTCTGCTGCATCATCCTCAGAAATAGAAAGCTTGCCAGCAACACTGTTTAGTGTACAACTCACATTGTTATATTCACAATTATATAAATGCTTCAAAGCATCTTCAATATGAACTTTCTTTGAAATAGTTTTACTTTTTTTTAATCTTGCAATCAATCCTTTTTCAGGGAGAAGTGAAACTATTCCGAGTAGTACTATTCCGGTACCAATCAATAATGTTATAATAGGTTCTGTCATTTTTTATTATTCAACCTCCGACACAAAAATATTTGCTGCCACTTTATTACTAATGTTGGTCTCTTTTGCATCTATCTCTATTAATAATGAGTGATCAAACTCAAGTGAATCCAAAACGGTAATCTCTTTGTTCAACTCAATTCCAATTTTTGAAATATATTGAAGAAAATTGCTATCAAAATCATGAACACGATTTACCTTTACTAAATTTCCTGGCTGTATAGTACTAAGTGGAGTTCCTAAAACTCCTCTAGGCATCCTGCCATTTCTATCCGGAATCGGATCTCCGTGTGGATCGAATTCAGGATAATCCAGCATTTCTTCCAAGCGATCAATTAATTCATCTGAAGAAGAATGCTCAAGATTTTCTGCTTCACTGTGAACTTTATCCCATGGTAGTCCAACTACTTGATGTAGAAAAACTTCCCAGATTCTGTGCCTTCGTACCATATTCCTTGCGTAATCTTCGCCACTTTGAGTAAGTTTAATTCCCTTATACCTTTTATAATCAACGTATCCTTCCTTAGAAAGCTTTCGCAGCATATCGGTAACTGCAGCACTCGAAATATTTAATTTCTCAGCAATCTGGTTTGCTTTAATTTCACCATTGCTATCAGAAGATTTATAAATAACACTCAAGTAGTCTTCTTTTGATATATTCTTCATTTTTTAGTTTTATTTTTTGAACAAATTTAAGCTTGCTTAAGTTATTTGTCAAGTGTAATTAAAATATGTCGTGTCAAAGCTTTAAAAATTTACCTTTTTATACAAATTGATAGAAAAACCAAGTATTTTTTACATAGTTGACTCATTCTCTCTCACCTAAGTAAATAATATTCTGGGTCAATTTTTGTGATATTCTTAGTTGTTAAGTACTCCTTTACAAACTTAAAATATCGTCAATAATTTTATGAATCATTCCATAATAACATCAACAACTCAAAGAAAAAGTCTACCCGAAATTCTTAGATACTTAGTTCTATTCACATTAATATTCCTTTTGATTTTTGGTTGTTCAAAAAAAGAAAACAGAAATTCCGATAGAATAATAATTGGAGTCGAATCAGATGTGCAGACGATTAACCCAATGTATGCTTTTAGTTATGCGGAAGGAAACCTGATTGATTTACTCTTTATGAAACCAGCAATAGAGGTTTGGAATGATTCGCTGGGAGAGATAGAATTTAAACCAATGCTAGCTGAGAAATGGGAATGGGAAAATGATCAGAGTTCATTAAAACTTTATTTAAGAAAAGGTGTTTTTTGGTCTGACGGTTTTCCCATTACAACAGAGGATATAGTATACACGTTTGATGTTTGTTCTGATCCTGAAGTAGATAGCAGATTTTACGGACAATTCGTAAACTTTTACACGCTAGACGATTTACAAATTGATATTGAAAAGACTTTCAAAATAATTTCCCCCACTATTCTTGAAATCAATTTTAGAGAAGGTTCGGATCCCAGTTTACTGGATATCAATCTGGAAATAATTCCCAAGCACATATGGTCGAATTTCAAAAAAGAAGAATTCGCAGCGGCACAAAATAATTTTGAACCAATTACCAGCGGTCCTTTCAAACTACAAAAATGGGAAAGAGAAGCTTCGATTTCATTAAGCATTGACAGTTCTTCATTTCTTTTTAATCCTGATAATGTTAAAGAAATAATTTTCAAAGTTGTTCCCGATTATAAGTCAAGAATAATTCAACTTAAAACTGGTACCATTGATCTTGTTGACAATATTAAAAGTGAAGATATTGATGAATTAAAATCAACCGATAATATAAACTTGTTTTCACTAAGAGGTAGGGATTATGACTATATTGGTTGGAACCATATTGACCCACAGGATTTTCAAAAATCTAAAGTAACACCGAATAAATTTTTCACTTCTTCGAAAATTAGAAAAGCATTAACCTACGCTATCAATCGGCAGGAAATAATAGAATCATATTTGGGTGAAAATGGAGAATTATGTAAAGGTCCTGTATCACCTATGTTTAATAATTATTACGATTACAACTTAGAGGTAGATGATTATAATCCAGCAAAGGCCAAAGAAATATTAAAAACAATCGGTTGGGAAGATAAAAACGGGGATGGTATACTTGAAATGGGAAAGAAAAAGTTTAGCTTCGATTTGTATATAAGTTCCGGTAATCCACGAAGAAGTTATGTTGCAACGATCGTCAAAAATAATCTGAAGTCTGTTGGCATCGAGGCTAATATTCAGTCACTTGAAATGGGAGCATTTGTTGAAAGACTGATGAAGAGAGACTATGATGCATGGATTGCCGGTTGGACAATACCCGTCCCTATTGATTTAACTCCGTATTGGAATTCCGATCAAGATATTGGTTTTTTGAATTTCTCTTCATATCAAAACAAAGAGAAAGATGAAATATTAAACCAACTTCAACAGAGATTATCAGAATCTGAGAAAATTGTCTTATACAAAAAACTACAGAGAATATTTTACGATGATGAACCGGTTACGTTTCTTTATTGGTTTGATAAAATTATAGCTTATAACAAAAGGATATCAACAATTGATATATCGACTCTCGGACTTGTAAAAAACGCCTGGGAGTGGAGAATATATTAATTTAAGTGGATTTTTATTTTGAAACGGGCGCCGAAAAGTAAAAAGTTGAACCTTCATCTTTTTTACTTACAACCCAAATTTTTCCATTTTGTTTTTCCACTAGCTCTTTGCAGATTATTAATCCAAGACCATTGCCTGACTCATCCGTTGTACCTTTAGTCGAAAATCCTAAATCTACCCGGAAAAGTTTTGTTATGCTTTCCTTATGCAATTCCAATTCCCGAATCCTGAACTTGTACAATAACCAAATCATTTTTAGTTTCAGTGGAAACTGTAATTTTCCCACCAGGATCAGTGAACTTGATTGAGTTTGAGATCAAATTCCTAAAAACGGTTTCTGTCATTGATTTGTCTGCCAGCACGAATACTTCCGGCTTTATTCTGTTATAAAACTCAATCTGTTTACTTTTCAAATTTTGTTCATAAAGTGAAACCATATTTTGGACAACTTGTTGAATTTTTAATCTCTTTGGCTGGTACCTTATTGTTCCTGTTTGTATTCTTGACCACTCTAAAAGATTTTCCATTAGTGAAAAAGTAGTTTTAGAAGCCACAGTTGCGTGCGATATGAATTCCTTTATTTCTTTTTCATCTAATGATTCATACTCCGTTTGTAAAATATCTAAAATGCCCATTAGACCACTAAGCGGACTTCGTAAATCGTGTGAAATTATCGAGAAGAATTTATCCTTTGTTGCAATAGTTTTTACCAGTTCTTCATTGAGATTAGATATTTTAGCTTCAAACTCTTTCTGATCATGAATACTAATACACGAACCGATAAATCCCATATACATATTTTCACTTGTATACTGGGGTGTACCTTTCATTAGCATCCACTCGTAATTATCTTTTTTATCCTTGAATCTAAATTCAACTGAGAATGGTTTTTTTGTTTTTAATGCCTTCCGATATTTGTTCATTAAATTTTCAAGATCATCCGGGTGCACATTATTTAACCAATTTATTCCTAACTGGTTTCCCAACTCCTCGCCTGAGTAATCAAGCCAAACTTTATTTACAAAACTAAATAGTCCTTCAACATCCGCTATCCAAATCATAACCGGAGCTGTGTTTGCCATATTTTTAAATCGTTCTTCATTATCCCGAATGATTTCTTCTTTCATTTTCTGAGGAGTAAAATCAATTAGAGCTAATACACAGAATTCACTATTTGTATCGTGATCCTTAAAACATCTGAACATACATAAGACATTAAGATTGTCTTTCTCAGAAGTTCTAATAATCATCTCAGCGGAAACAGGGGTTGTTGCTGTGAAGGATTTCAGAAAAGTTTTTCTAATTTGGTTGGATTCCTTTTGCGGGAATATTTCAACAATACTTTTTCCAATCATCTTTTCTGTATTAAAACCAATTAACGATTCGGCAAGTTTGTTTGCATTTCTAATTACCAGATTTTTATCAAGTAAAAAAGCTGATGCCGGAAAATATTCAATGAATTGAAATAACTTTTTATCCAGATCACCGGGTAATAATGTCTCAAGTAAATCTAAAACGTTATTCATAAGTAAATGTTTTCATAATATGCATATCTAATAGACTTAGTATAATTTTACCCTGTATAGTCAAACAAAGTGCCGAAAATCAGAAAGAAAATTAGATTTTTTAACTTTTTAAATAATGTTTCAAAAACTGACATAGTCCAATTTCTGAACAGGTTTTCGTTCTTATAATATTCCAATCAATCGTAAATCTGAACATTACAGGCATTAAACCAACAAAACAATAAATGGCACTTTATTGGGCTCTTTTTGAAATCGAAATTTGGGGAAAAACCAATTTTCAAGTCTTTAATCGTTAGGTAGGAGTGGAGCTAAAGCTTAAAACTATTTCAATTTAAGTAACATTTAGCACTAACTATCTAGAGAGTCCACAATGGAAATTTTAACATTTCTTGTAATCCTAACCGGTATTACTCTGCTCCATTATAATACTCCTAGTTATTACTGTACAATTTTGTCGTGCAGTTATTATTGGCAAAAATAATTCTAATAATCTTTATCATATATAAGGGACATAATAATGAAACAATTAATAAGCCTACTCTTTTTTGCTCTGCTGTTAATTTTGGGATGTGAACAGACGACGGATGTTAACTCACCTCCCGAGCAAATCCTTAATAAGCAGTTGATTTCTCTTCCACAGCCAATTGGAATAGGGGTCGAAGATCTTCATACCGAGTCTAAAGACATCAACGGATATTATGGAGGCTGGTTCTCTGAGGATTTCAGTTATCAAGGTAGGTCCAAATGTAACTGTCAATATTACCTCAACATTGCATTTTTATAACTACTCATTTTATGGAACTAAGACGATTACACAAACCTTCGATACCGAAACCGCGGCAATAACTTTTGGACCATCAATGCAGTTTAATGTACCGGTTGATTATACTCTTACAATTTCCGGGGTTGATTTAACAGGTGTAAATCCTGCTACCTTGGATTTCGTTTATATAGATGCAAATGGAAATATGTTTTATGTTGAAAAAGATTATGTGACTATGGATGCAAGCACTGGTTTTCTAAAAGTTAAAAATGCAAAATTAGATCACTTTTCAAGATACGGCTTCGTAAATTAATCTCCTTGGAGGAAAACGAATGCAAAAGATTACATATAACAGATTTGAGCAGGAATTAAACACGTTTCTGAAGGAGTATCTTGCAGACGATTCATATGATCTTCTGAGAGAAAGGCTTGATATTCCAAAGAAAGAATCAAACTCGATTTCAGAAAAAATAAATGAGTTCTATCGCGAACAACTTCAAATCGATAGCAATCCCGCAAAAAATCGTATTCGTGTTGACAGGATAATTACTTTTTCAGAAAAAAGTTTACCGACTGAGAAGTTTTGCAAAATGCTAAATGAAATAGCGAGGATATGTCTTTCCGAAGGAAATATAGATCTCGCAAATGAGATTTTCAGAAAGGCAAAAAAGTTAACAAAGAATGATCTCACAAAAGCTGAATCATTACTCGGAATAGCAGACGTTTTCAGCAGGAAATCCAGATGGACTAAAAGTTTAGAAAGCTTGAATGACGCAAAAGCACTTTTTAAATCGAATTCTGATTATCGTGGATTGGCTAAATGCGAAAACTTTCTTGGTACAATCTTCGGCGAACTTGGTAATATATCTAAAGCTAAGAAACATTTGCTAACCAGTTTATCCCTTATAAATAGTGATGAAGATTTAGAACTGGCTGCAAACTTATATTCAAACCTTGGAATTGTGTATAGCATCCTTGAAAATCCCGAGGTTTCAATTAATCATTTAAACAAAGCTTTAGCTATTTATAATAAACTCAGTAAAAATAAGAGTGCCGCAGAAGTAATTTTAAATATTGGTATTGTTAACTATGAATCAGATAATTACAACGCTGCTATGGATGCTTTGGATAGATCAGTTGAAGCTTCAAAAACAGGTGGCTTTGTATCGATCCTGGGTCTTACTTATCTCGCTAAAGCTCAGGTACTAATTAAGTTAAATAATTTTCAGTATGCCACGGAATTTGCAGACAAAGCATTAGAGATAAGTCATAATTCAGGTGATAAGTTAACTCTTGCAGATATATATAGAGTGAAAGGAATAATCGAAAGACATTTGGAAAACTTTAAGGCATCTGAAACATATCTCCTCAACAGCTTAAGAATAAATAATAGTTTAAACAACGATTTGAATGTTGCAGAAACATCAATTGAATTGGGTCTATTGTATGAAAAGATGAATGACGCAGAAGCAAAAAATTCTTATTTACAGAAATCACAAGAATATTATAGGAATATAGAAGCCACTGCAAAGGTGAATATGATCGAAGAAATGTTGGGATTTAGTTCAGCAATATAAAATGGTAGTCTATAAAGAGGTAAAAATGAATAATGAAAATAAAAGTATAGTTAAGGATTTAAAACAACTCCTTACTAATTACCTAAAAAAAGATTCAGCAACAGATTTTATTAAAATTCTGGATCAGCAAATTTCATTAAGTTTTGAAACTCAAACGCCGATATCAGAAACAGATAAATTGCATATCGAGTATGATATTCCTAATGGTATCAATTATAGGATACCGATAGATAAGGTTATTACATACTGTGAAAAAAAGTTACCCCAGGAAAAGAATTTCAAATTAGCCTTGGAACTATCACAATTAATGTTATTTGCAGGAGAGATTTCATATTCATTAGAAATTGCTGAAGAAGTACTAACCAAACTTCAGACTAATGTAAAATATCAAGCTATTGAAGCCGAAACCAACTTGATGATTTCTAAAATATACTGGGTTCAGGCACAATGGGATGAGTGTAGTGAATATATATCCGAAGCCATTCGAATATTCAAATCAATTAATAATGAACCCGGATTAGCAAAATGTGAGAATATGTTAGGGACGTTATACGGTGAGAAAGGTGACTTCGATAAAGCACAGAAACATTTGAAGAATGCACTCCAGCATTTAAACGATGAAGATGATATATCATCACGTGCAATGATTTTGACCAACCTTGGAATTATAAATACGATAAAAGGAGATTATGAAAAAGCAGTTTGGAATTATAAAAATGCTGCGGAAAAATTTAACCAGATTAAGGATGTCAGAAGGTTAGCCAGGGTTTATCATAATATAGGAATGTTATACACAAGGATGGAAAGCTATGAAGTAGCACTTGATGAGTTTAATAAATGTATAACACTATCTCTTGAAAACGACTATCTGTCGAATTGTGCTGTGGCTTATATTGGTAAAGCATTCATTTATTCAAATCTAAAAAATCCGGCTTTGGCAGATGCATATACTGATAAGGCTATGGAAATAGCATATAAATTAAATGATGCTTTGTCTATTGCAGATATATACAGATTGAAAGGCATTGTCCAGAAAAACATGAAAAATTTTGAGCTATCAGAAGAGCTATTTGAAAACAGTATACGACTGAATAAAGATATTGAAAATAAATTAAATGAGGCTGAAAGTTCGATTCAGCTTGGACAGTTATTAGAGAAAAGCAATAGAATTGAAGAAGCTAAACCCTATATGGAAGCTGCAACAACTTTCTTCAATAAGCTGAATCACGAAAAAATAAAAGCTGGTCTTGTTGAACAGAGTATTTAATATAATAGTTTAATTAGTATCGCGGATAAGTTATGAAAACTGTTATATCAATTTTGCTATTCTCTTTCTTTTGGATTTTGGGTTGCGATTCTAGTCCTAACCTGTCTGTAAATTCCACAGAGAATAATTCCACAGGCACCACAACATTTGAGAAGATTAAACTTCCTAGTCCATCAGCTTTATGGAAAGACAGTTTGATTACAATGAGTCAGACAATTGACGGTTCAGTTGGTGGAAGGTTAATTTTGGATAAATATTACATGTCTGATAATGGTGATTCAATAATGGTAAAAGTTGATTTAAGAATACCTGCTGGTGCATTCCAGGGAATAAAAATAATTACAATAACTGTTGATCAAACGGATGCAGCCGTTCATTTTTATCCGGCTATGGTTTTCGACAACACATTAAGATTATTCCAGAGTTTTGAAGGATTGAATTTAGACGGTTATGCTACTGGTACTATAGATTTTGTTTATATCCGCGATGATGGATCGATGGAACTTATTAAAAAGAATGGGACTCAGATTATATTGCCACAAGGAATAATGAGAGTTCAAAATGCCAAACTTAATCACTTTTCTAGGTATGGATGGGTAAGATCCCCAAATTGAAAAATTATTTCTAAGGATGAGTTCATTTCAATTTAAAATGTTTTTAGCTATCAATTCCCGCACGTGAAGTAATCCCTTTATGATAGTAGTGTTTTACTTCCTTCATTTCGGTCACAAGATCTGCCAACTCAATTAACTCATAGGGACAATATCTACCAGTTAAAATTAGTTCCACTTCATTCGGCTTCAATTTAATAAATTCAATTAAGTCATTAGTTTCAATCAATTTGAAATAAATTGCAACGATTGCCTCATCAAGAATTATCAGGTCAAATTTTCCACTTAACATTTTGTCTTTAGCAGTAGTCATTCCATTTTTTGCTTTTTCCAATTCATCGTTTTCTGGCAGTTCTTTTTTATATACAAAATCATCCCCACCAAATTGTTCAATCGTTATCCATTCCGATAAATGTTTAAGACTTACTAATTCGTTGTACGGATACTCTTTCATAAATTGAGCGATATATACCTTCAAACCAAAACCCGCAGCTCTAACTGCTTGCCCAATTGCAGCAGTGGATTTACCTTTTCCATTACCAGTATAAATTTGAATGAATCCCTGATTTAGTTTTGCCATAACGAATCACCTTTCACTTTGAATTGCCTGAGTTAATTGGAATTGTTCTTAACGAGCTAATCATTATTTTAATAAAAAGATTTGATTCTATTTTGAGAAAAAATAGTTTGAATTATAATTATATAACAAATATTATTATAAAATGATTGATGTTCTAATATCTCTGATAATTGCAGGTGTAGCAGGTTCAATTGCACGTTCATTGTCCGGGTTTAGTCGTGGTGGATGTGTAATATCAATTATAGTTGGTTTTATTGGAGCTATGATTGGTTCGTGGATGTCACGTGAACTTGAACTTCCGGATCCAATAATTTTGCATTTAAGAGGTAATACATACAACATCCTTTGGACAATTATTGGAGCTGTGATCTTCACCGCAGCACTTAGCTTTCTAACTCCGGCAAAGAAAAAATAAGACCTGTCAAATGGGCACTAATTATAAGGGTTCAAAAAAAACTGTAAATGCGTTAAACAGCTATATTAAATTAATCCGATCTGCTGAATCGCTTAGTTCAAAGTTAAATCTTGTGTTTAATGATTATGGGTTAACAGAAAGCCAATTTGGTGTTTTGGATTCATTGCTTCATTTAGGTCCGATGAAACAAAAAGAACTCGGTAAAAAAATTTTAAAGAGTGGTGGGAATGTTACAATGGTAATTAACAATCTTGAAAAGCTAGGTATGGTTCAGAGAAAGAGAGGCGAAAAAGATAAAAGGCAGTTCATCATTCATCTCACTCCGAAAGGAAAAAAAATTATACAAGAATTACTGCCAGGCATAGTTAAAAAAATCAAAAAACATTTTGAGATACTAAACAAAGATGAGCAAAATGAATTACAGCGATTGTGTAAGATTATTGGATTGCAAATCCGAAGTTAAATTAAGATCTAGCTCTCACTTTATACTTCCCGAATATCGCTGGAAGAATTTCTCCTGCTTTACCGAAAAACGAATAGTTCGCAATTTCTGACATTGGAGTTTCTTCAATATTTATTTCCACTATAATTGAACTGCTGGCTTTAGCATTATAAATCAATCCTGCTGCCGGATAAACGATCCCTGATGTCCCGATAACAAAAAAAATATCCGAGTTTACTGCTGATTTTTCCGCTCCAAGAAATTGATCCTCCGGAAGAAATTCACCAAACCAAACAACATCGGGTCGAATCAATCCTCCGCACTCACATTTTGGAATTCCGGAAGAGAAATCTAACTCCTCCTTATAAAATTTTTTACAATCAATGCAGAAGTTTCGTTCGATGTTTCCGTGAAGTTCATATATTTTTTTGCTACCAGCTCTGCGGTGAAGATTATCAACATTTTGTGTTACAACAGTAACTTCCCTAAAGTGGTTTTGCATTTCAGCAATTGTAAGATGGGCTAGGTTTGGTTTAGATTCCTGAACAATTTTTCTTCTGTAATTATACCATTCCCAGACTAGTGCAGGATTTCTGATGAACGCATCGAAACTTGCCAACTCTTCCGGTTTAAACTTATTCCACAATCCTTCTTTTCCCCTAAAAGTAGCTATACCACTTTCAGAGGAAATTCCTGCACCAGTGAAAAAAACTAGAGATTCGGATTCTTTGAGAGCATTGATAAGCTCTTCATTAATTTCTATCACTCAAGTTCTTCATTAACTTCAACTAGAAGCTCTTTTGCTTCTTTCAAATATTCATCATCATCTTCTAAAACAAAAGGAGCTTTTTCTACAAGCAGTAAATTTTCCTTCGCAAGTTCGTATTCGTCTTCCTCAATGTAAGCCTTTGCTAACCCGAGATAAAACATTCGGTAATTTGGTTTTAGTTTTATTGCATTCTGGTACTCACGAATTGCCACTTCCATATCTCCCCAACCTAAACCGAGTGGAAGCCTTAAAAGGTAAGCTTTTTCACAAACCTTTGCGTGAGCTCTTCCTAAAACATAATGGGAAAGCGCCTGAATATAATTTCCACCATTATCGAGTTGAATTGCTCTTTCACAATCATCTCTCACATCATTGACTGTTCCTATTGCAGAAAAAACACCTTCGAATAACGCAATTCTTCCCTCTACAATTGCTCTTCGCACATAGGTTACTGATTGATCCGGTGCAAGAATCACAGCACTATCTGCATAGACTAAGGACAATTTATATTTGTCATACTTTGCTTCTTCTTGTTCATCAGTTTCTTGTGGCATTTTGTTTGCAATATCTACTATTGCCCTACTGATTCTCCACATAACTTCCCAATTACCGGGCTGCAAACTATCGGCTTGCTGATAAGCTTCCAGGGATTTTTGATGTTCAAATTCTGTATTGTAATTGTCCCCTTCCTGAATTAATTCTTCAAATGTCTGAGCAAAACAATTGCCGAAGTAAATGAAAGAAAAAAACAAAATCAGAAAAAAAGTAGAATTTTTCATATCTCTCCTTTGATTAATCGAACAATGATTTACTAGCGCTCTCCTCGAAAGAATTTTCTAAATTTAATTTAAAAAGATCTGTATTTGCGAGTTGAATAAATCTGGTCCAATTAGAACCCGCTTTACCTTCTGTATTAATTACATTTTTATAAGCATTTACTTTCGCACTTAATTCATCAGCCTGATATAACGCAATCGCTTCAGCTGTTTTTGGAATAACCGGCGATGCATGCTCAAGTTTTCCCTGATGACTGAGTATAAGGTGAATCAAATTGTTCTCTAGTTGTTGAGGGAAATCAGGATTTTTTTTGATTTCATCCAGAACTAAATTAGAAGCAATTACTATATGCCCTAGAAGCTTCCCTTTATCAGTATATTCAAACGCCGAGTCATAACTAAGCTCTTCAATTTTTCCAATGTCGTGCAGCATAGCTCCGGCAATAAGTAAATCTTTGTTCAGCTCCGGATGAAATTCGCACATAAGTTCACAGATCTTTATTATCTCAAGGGTATGTTCAATTAGACCACTAATGTAGGCATGATGCCAGGATTTCCCTGCAGGTGCAGTACAAAACTGTTCAAACCTTTCTCCGGTAAAAATCTGTTTTAAAAGTTTTTTAATAAATTTATCAGATATACTATCGATTCTTTTTTAAACTCATCCTTCATTAATTTCAAATCACGTTTAGACCGGGGAAGAAAATCTTTCGGATTAACTTCATCATCGGCTGTTGCTAATCTAATCGAGTTGACTCTTATCTGTAATTTGTTCTGATATTCTTCAATTGTCCCTCGGCCTTAACCACATCACCAACTTTACCATTAGCAGCAACACTTGTGAATCCATCCCACACGTTTGCATTTAATGATATGGTCTTATCGCCAAGTTCCAGGGAAAGAAAATCATTCCCGCTTCTGGTGCTGCGTAGTTCTAATCTTCTGATTAAAAGGTAATGATCTATTTTATCATTTTGTGAAAGTGTATTTAATTCGGGCTGATTTAGCAAAATATTCTCTAAATATTGTAATTAATTATTCTATCTGAATAAACGTTTTCAAGTAGTAACTATCAATTAACTATATAGTAACCTTTCAATTTTATCACTAAGGTTTTCGGTGATTGATGGATGTTGCTTTAATATTTTTACATTTATTTCCTGGTATGATTTTATCAATTCTTCTGACTCCGAATCCATAAAAACAATGAATGGAATTTTCATTTGTTTATGTTTATCTCTTACGGCACCTATTAATTGTAAGCCGTTCATCAGGGGAAGATTGTGTTCAATAATAATCAGCGAAGGCGATTTAGAAGATATTATTTCAAGTGCTTCAAATGCATTTTCTGATGTAAGAACCTGCAAGTTTGGAAAATTTTCATGCAGATTTTGATTCAACTCATTTAATTTATTTTGATCATCAAAGACTAACAGTACAAAACTTGTTGCGGCAGGAAGTGTAAAATGAAATTCACTTCCCTTTCCTTCATCAGAATAAAACCAAAGATTTCCACGATGTTTTTCGACAATTTGCTTTGAGAGTGTTAACCCTAATCCACTTCCCTTTTCTCCTTTTGTCCCTTCAGTAGAAAACAATTTTGCAATATTGAATATCCTTTCACGGTTAGCTTCCGAAATTCCGATGCCTTTATCTTTTACAATGAATTCCACAAAATCATTGTTATAGATATTTCCGGCAACCTCAACTGTCCCATTCTCGAATGAATATTTTATTGCATTACTAATAAGGTTCATAAAAATTTTCGTTACAAGCCTTTCGTCAGCATCAATATGAAATGAGTCGGGAATTTTTACATTTATGTTAATATTTTTTCTCATAGCCAAACCGGTCAGGTAGGAAACACAATTATAAGCAACACTTTGAGCGTGCAATCTTTGAATTTCAAACTTAACTCTTCCCGTCTGGATTTGTGACCAATCAAAAAGATGATTAATAAGCTGTAGCTGGTTATTCGATGAATCATAAATAAACTTAACGTATTCAGCTTTATCTTTTTCAGGCAGCGATGTTTCGTTAAGTATGATTTCTGAAAACCCCAATATACTGGTGAAGGGAGCGCGAAGATCGTGAGATAGAATTGAAATAAAATTATCTTTGGCAGAATTAAGAGTTGCAAGTTGTTCGGTATTCATCTTTAACTCTTCAATTTCGGTTTTGTAATCAGTAACATCAATTATAACACCTGATCGTTTAATAATGCTCCCATCATCATTTCTGATTACTTGAATTTTTTCAGAAATATGAACTAAAGTGTCATCCTTTTTTAATATTCTATACTCTAATTCCAATATATCTTTCTCTGGGCTTTTCTCAAGTTCATCTAACAATTTTAGATACAGATGCAAATCCTCTTTGTGAATTAGGGAACGCCATCCGTTTTCAAGTTTTCTGAATTCTGATGCCGTATAACCGGTAAGTTGTGTTATATTTTCCGGATATAAGAAAGATGGGATTTCGCCATCTTCCATCCAAAAGTATAATCCGGGAAACTGATTGAGAATTTCACCCTGCTCTATATTGGTATTTTCTTTCATTAACCCTTTAAAATTGTTTCTTTTCCATAGAAAATTGTTAACATTTTCAAAATTAGCAAATCAATAATAAAGAATAATTGCAACTTATAATAGATTTACTATATGCATTCAGAACTTTTGGAAGCTCTAACTTGTTCATAAATAGAATATTTTTAAGCGAAATGATAATGCAAGTTTTATATCTATTTATAATTTTAATAATTCTCCCGGCAACCATATTAGCTCAGGGTACAGAATTATCTGTTTATGGGAAAGTTGTGGACGATTTAACAAAAGAGCCTTTAATTGGAGCAAATATTATAGTACTAGGAACTAACTTTGGGACAGCAACAAATATAGAAGGTGAGTTTTCAATCAACAATGTCCCACCTAACACTTATCAGATTAGAGCTTCGGTTATCGGGTATAATAGCGTTACAAAAACTGATATAAGTGTTATGCCAGGCAGACCTGCACAAGTTAACTTCGATTTACCTACAAATGCAATTGAACTTGAAAACGTTGTTGTCCAAAGTGATTACTTTAATAACAACCCTGTGGAGCTGAATAGTGTAAAGAGTTTTAATTATGAAGAGATCAGAAGAAGTGCTGGTGGTTTCGAAGATGTTGTAAGAGCAGTTTCTATTTTGCCTGGTGTTGCACAGGCAGATCCGGGAAGGAATGATTTGATTGTACGAGGAGGCGGTCCATCAGAAAATCTTTACCTTATTAATGGAATTCCAGTTCAAAACGTTAATCACTTCGGAACTCAAGGATCAACTGGAGGTCCATTGAGTTACATAAATTTAGATTTTGTGCAGGAAACAACTTTTTCGACTGGTGGTTTTTCAGTATTAAATGGTGATAAAATATCCTCAGTTTTAAGTGTTGACATTCGAAAAGGAAGAGATGATAAAATAGGTGGTAAAGCTACCATCTCTGCAACTCAATTCGGATTTGATCTGGAAGGACCGGTTTCTTCCAATTCGTCATTCATATTTTCAGCCAGAAGAAGTTATCTTGATTTTATTTTTCAGGCAGCTGATTTCTCCTTTGTTCCAGAATATTATGATGGTCTCTTAAAGTATGATATAAGCTTTGATAACCGAAATTCTCTTTCTTTTTTACTGATAAGTGCATTCGATAATGTAAAATATTTTAATGATACTGAAGACCAGAGGTATGATAATTCAACAATACTTGGAAGCGATCAAACACAGTATGCAACCGGTATTTCCTATCGGCATTTGTTCAACAAGGGATTTGTTAATCTTTCGTTAAATAGAAATTATGTTGATTATGATACACGACAGAGTGATTCACTGCTAAATCCAATTTTCATAAATAATTCAATTGAAAAAGAAAATACCTTTAAGGCAGATTTAACTTACCAATTAAATAAAAAAATTGAGTTCAATGCCGGAGGTAATATTCAGTTTATCAACTTTCAAGCTGATATTTTTGTGCCTGAATTTATAACCACGTTCGATGACAGCATTCCACTAACAGAAGTTGCTGCTGATGAGTATTATAATAAAGCTGCCGGATATTTAAATTTTAATTTCTCATTGTTCGAGCGATTAAGATTAAACCTTGGAGCAAGGGTTGATTATTTTAGTCCGTTGACGACAACAACATACTTTAGTCCGCGATTTTCTGCATCATACAAATTGACTGATCTTACTACCCTGAATTTCAGGTACTGGAGTTTATCATCAATCTCCATCCTATATCTGGATGGTTGCTTACGACGTTAATTATCAACTTGAAAATATTAATGTTAATCAGTATGTGCTTGGAATCGATCAATATATTACTGCAGATGCACTGCTAAGAGTCGAGGGTTTCATAAAGGATTACTCCGATTATCCCACAAGTACACGCCGGACATATTTGATTCTTGCTAACACTGGTGCTGGCTTCTCAGGTTCAGATGAAAATTTTTCTTCGTTTGGCTTAGATCCTTTGAACTCAGATGGAACCGGACTAACAAAAGGTTTTGAATTATCAATTCAGAAGAAACTTACTGAAACTCCATATTACGGTATTCTCAGTTTAACTTATAGCGAATCCAACTTTACAGCTTTAGATAATGTTGAAAGAATCGGAAGTTACGACCAGACCTGGATATTTAACATAAGTGGTGGTTATAAATTCAATGAGGAATGGGAAGCTTCTCTAAAATTCAGATACTCAACCGGTAAACCATATACTCCATACAATTCTGATGGGAAACAAAATGTTGATGATATAAATACTTTACGTTTACCTGTAAATAATAGTCTGGATTTAAGAGTTGATAAAAGATGGTTTTTTAGCAACTGGACTTTGATTACATATGTTGATATTCAAAATGTTTATAACAGAAAAAATGTGGTTGGTGTAAGCTGGGATCAAAGAACACAAGCACCTGAGTTTAATGAAACAATAGGGATACTTCCTTCTATCGGAATTAGTGTAATGTTTTAGACAACAAACACTTTAGCAATGTCAACAAGCAGCGAAGGCTGATTCACCAGTGCAGTTGTAAATAGTCTGCCAAGAGTTCTTTTTTCATAAGGAACTTTGTTAAAGGAATGAGCAATATTATTAAACTTTTCATCTGAAAAATTGTAGATGCCTTCTTTAATTCTGTTGAATATTTCGTGGCGTTTACCAAGTCTATCTGCCCATGCTTTATCATACGTTAAAACGTGATCAAGTTTATTCATTTTGATTGCTTCCGCAGCAATCTTTCCGGCAATTTTTCCACCAATCATCCCACTTGCAATTCCTCCACCGCTTAAAGGATTCACTTGTCTTGCAGCATCACCAACTAATATAATTCCCGGTGCGGAAATTTTTTTTAGCGTAATTGCACATGGAACCCCGCCCGCAATTTTTGTTAATACCGGAGCATTCGGATAGTGTCTTGTCATAAAATCATTAAGAAAAGATTGTGCGGATTTTTTCTTTCCGATAATTCCACTTACACCTAACCCAATGTTTGCTTTGTTATGCCCTTTTGGGAAAACCCAGAAGTAACCATTCGGTGCAACATCTTTTCCAAAGTAAAAGTACAGTGTGTTTTGATCGACCGGAATATTTGCAGCAGTTAATTGCACTGCGCTTTCCATATCACGGAAGTCAATGTGAGTTTCCAGATTAGCCCATCTGCCGACACGCGATTCAACTCCATCCGCTGCAATTACAATTTTTGCTTTTACTTCTCTCTGTTCGCCATCATATTCATACTTAAGTCCGCAAACTCTGTCATTATCAAAAAGCAACCCATTAACATAAGCTCGGGTTAAAATTTCAGTTCCGACATCAGCGGCAGTTCGCGCAAGTTCATAATCAAAAATTCTTCTTTCAAGCACATATCCAGCCTCACCGAAATCAAGAATCGCTTCAGTTTCATCAGGTGCAGTAAAAGAAAATTTACTGATCTTTGCAGCAATCCATTTATCGTCGCTTGGAATAAATTCTTCAACTCCAACTTTGCTGATTGCTTCCCCGCAACGAACAGGATATCCAACGTCTCTATCTTTCTCAAGCATCAAAACAGAAACGCCTTGCTCAGCAGCAAAACGTGCAGCCATGCTTCCAGCGGGACCAGCGCCAACTACTATTATGTCATATTCTGTTTTCAGTTTAGATTTTCTTTATTGTTATTCCAATTTCTCTTTTTAGTAAATAAGTCTTCAGTCCTCAATTGGCAGTCTGCAATTCCTTATAAATATTTATCAGGATTTTCAATCATATGATTTAACATTTTGCCAATTTCCTCGGATCGTTTTATATAATCATCATAAGTTTTTCGATCAATATATTTGCAGCTAAGAGAAAAATCTAACCAAACTTGTGTTTCTGAATTCTCCATATCTGCATCAGTAGTTTTAGAAACAAAATGAGCAGGATATTTTCTTTTACGATAAGCTTCAGCAATCGACGAACATACACTTCGTGATGATCTTCTCATTTGTGAAATCAATCCATATTTTTCCTCATCAGGAAAAGATTTCGTTAAATGAAAAATATCCATCGCAATCTTAAATGCCTTCTGATATACTTTTAAATCTCTGAATGTACTCATATCACTTAATCAAATTTCCAGAATTGAGGACTGATGACTGTGGACTGAAGACTCATTACAAAAGAACACCTTCCTTGTTAAACCTAATTACTTCAATCGGGCAGGACCAAACACACTTTGCGCAATTTGTGCATCGTGGATCGATGATAAAAATTTCTGCCTCCTTCAATTCAATAGCATCTTCGGGACAAACACCAACACAGCATCCGCAAAAGTCACACTTATCCGGAAGAATTTCTATCAATAATTTGCCTGTTTTTGCTTGTCTGTACATATAATTAATTACTCAACTCTTCTCGTATTCTTTTTTTCTCTCTCTCGAATTCGTTGTTGCTTTTCATTAATTCAAGCAGTTTTGATTCATCTTCAGTTAATTCAATTTCTCTACGGTTGGATTGAATTCTTTTTTCGATTCGCTCTATTACGAATTTCATCACTGTATCTTTTGCTAATTTCAGTAAAGTCATTTCTTCAGTTATACTTGGGAAGCGATCCTCCCAACTACTGCTGACAGTATATTTATCAAATGTTAATTCACGAATATATTTTTCTTTAGTTTCGTCTCTGAGAACATTGACTAACCCGCTTGTAGAAAAATTCTCATCATTTTCAAATTCATCTTTAACTAATTCAAACAATTCACAATTAATGGGGTTGCTGAAATCTTCCGAATGCAGGTAAGTAAAAATAAGCTCTGCAACAGGCCGGTCTGCTTCAAATAATAATTTCAGAATTTCTTTTTCAAGTTTATACATCGCTGGTGAGATATCAGCAGAAGCATCAATCAATACTTGAGAAGTTTCTTTTGTTTTTCTATTCTGCATTACTCTGTCACCGGTTTTTTCAAATCTTTTAACTTGTTTTGTTTGTTTATCGAGTTCTGATTCCAACAATTTTTCTCTGAGATTAAATCTCTTTGCAATATTTCTGATCAACAAACTTCTTTTTAGTTCATCACTTATGTATGAAATCGGTTTAACTAAATCGCGTATTGCTTCGGCTGCTGTAGCAGGATCATCAAACTTCCCCTGCGATGCGTAATACTTACTTTCATATTCCAAAAAGTTTTCAGCTCGTTTAATTAACTCCTCAAATTCATCTTTGCCAAATCTATTTACGAATGTATCAGGATCTTCACCTTTTGGAAGAGATACAATTTTAACTTCCATATCTCGCTTAAGTAAAATTTCAATGCTCCTCATTGAAGCTTTTATTCCAGCCACATCCGCATCAAATAAAAGTACAACATTTTTTGTGTACCTTGATAAAAGTTGTGCCTGGTCGTCAGTCAAAGCAGTGCCTGAGACAGCAACTACATTTTTAATTCCACTCTGGTAAAGCGAAATTAAATCCATATAGCCTTCAACTATTATTGCTTTGTCGAGACGTCGGATATCATCTTTTGCGAATGAAAGTCCGTAAAGTATTCTTCCCTTAATATAAATCAGCGATTCAGGTGAGTTAATGTATTTTGCACCTGTATCTTTTGGATCGAGAACTCTGCCTGCAAATGCAACTACTCTTCCGTTCGGTGAGAAGATTGGAAATATTAGTCTTCCCGGAAGTTTATCATACAATTTCCCTTCCGATGTTTTTCCAATCAATCCAAGTTGAGCACATTTATCAAGATTCAGATTTTTACTTTTCGCATAACTGATAAAATTTTCCCAACCACGTAAAGCATAACCCAAACCAAATGAACGAAGGGTTTGTGTTTTAATGTTTCTTTCCTGCAAATATTTTCTTGCAAACTCTGCTTCATCATCATTCAGGAGATTATTCAAAAAGTATCTTGCTGCTTCTGTGTTAATATCATATAAAACTTCTTGTTCAGATTGTTGCTCAGTGTATTCCTGCTTATCAAACTCAATTGAAATTCCCTGCTGTTCGGCAAGTTCCTGAACAGCCTCGACAAAAGATATTTTGTGAAACTCCGTTAAGAATTTGAATACGTTTCCCCCTGTATGACAACCAAAACAGTGAAAGATTTGTTTTTCCTCACTGACCGTAAAAGAAGGTGTTTTTTCTGAATGAAACGGACATAGCCCAATAAAATTTTTTCCTCTTTTCCGGAGTTGAACGTGTGGTGATATCACATCGACAATATCAACCGATTCACGTATTTCTTCTATTTTAGATTCGGGAATTCTCATTTATGTTAATTCAATTATATCGTAAATATAATCGTAATTTCATACAATTGTTTAGTGACTTTATACTCACTTTTCTGCACCTAAGCTTATTTTATATATTTGCAATGAAATTTGAATTGTAAAATGAATAACTCATCAAAAAATAGTGCTCTGATTTTTCTTCCGAAAAAGGATTTTAATGAGGAAGAATTCACCATAGTCAAAAAGAGATTGTTAAAAGCCGGTAAGCAGGTTTTTATAACATCGGATGAACATTTTGTTTGCACGGGGAGTAAAGGAATGAAGGTAAAATCAGATACAAGCTTTTTAAATGTAAATGTAAATAATTTTAGATCTTTGATTTTAATTGGTGGTACAGGCAGCAGAGATTATTGGAGAAATGAAATTCTTCATAAAATCGTTAGGAAGTTTTATGACTCTAAAAAAGTTATCGCAGCAATTTGCTCATCACCAATAATTCTTGGAAAGGCTGGAATTCTACAAAGCAAAAAAGCAACCTGTAATTCTGAAGATAAATCTGAATTAACTAATTCAGGAACTGATTATCAGGATAGGAATGTAGTAGCTGATGAAAATATTATCACCGCAGATAGTTCTCTTTCAGCAGTACAATTTGTGGAAGCTATTCTCCATCTGACGAAATAATTTAAAAGATGATTGAAACAGTTAAAAAATATTGTAATAGTCTAACTGAGTACTCGCGATACAAAACCAGGGAAGTGAAAATTGGAGATGTTCCACTTGGTTGCAATAATCCCATCCGCATTCAATCAATGACAATTACTGACACGATGAATACAAAAGCAACTGTCGAACAAACAATACGAATGGTTGATGCCGGATGTGAGTATGTTCGGATAACGGCTCCAAGTTTAAATGAAGCCAGAAATCTTGAAAACATAAAAAATGAATTACGAGCACACGGATACAGCGTTCCATTAATTGCAGACATACATTTTACTCCAAATGCTGCAGAACTAGCTGCAAGAATTGTAGAGAAAGTTAGAGTTAATCCGGGAAATTACGTTGACAAGAAAAAATTTGAACAGTTTGAATACACTGACCAAGAATACCGGGAAGAGCTTGATAGAATAAGAACAAGATTTACACCTTTAGTAAAAATCTGTAAAGAATATGGAACTGCAATGAGAATCGGGACGAACCATGGTTCTCTTTCCGATAGAATAATGAATCGATTTGGTGATACCCCTCTGGGAATGGTTGAATCCGCACTCGAGTTTGTGCGTATCTGTGAAAATCTAAACTATTACAGCATAGTTCTTTCTATGAAGTCAAGTAATCCTCAGGTTATGATTCAGGCTTATAGATTACTAATTCAAAAAATGGATGAAGAAGGAATGAACTATCCACTCCATCTTGGTGTAACCGAAGCTGGTGGTGGCGAAGATGGCAGAATAAAATCAGCTGTAGGAATTGGAACTTTGCTCGAAGACGGAATTGGAGATACCGTCAGAGTTTCCTTGACAGAAGATCCTGAGTATGAAGCTCCGGTAGCAATCTCATTGATTAACAGATATAAGAACAGACCAAATCATATACCGATAAAGCCCGTTTCTGAAATTCCGATTGATCCAATAACATATGTAAGAAGAGAAACTTATGAAATTTCAGGTATTGGGGGAAGCAACGTTCCTACTGTTGTGGCGGACTTTAGTAAAAGAAAAATCTCTAATCCGAAAGATTTAGCAGATGTTGGTTACAAATATGATGAGCTATCTGATAAATGGTTTCTTGCCGATGCAGCCGCAGATATATTTTATCTTGGAAAACAAGACATTCAATTCAATCTCACTGAAAATTTGAAATTAATAATTGACCATGAAATCTGGGAGAAACTTGAAAGTAAAAAATTGAAGTTCCCTCTTTTCAACAAGAAGGAATATTTAGAGAGCAAAATATTTTCGGAGCAGATTAATTTTCTTGAACTGAGCCTAAATGAACTTGATGAAGAATTTTCTGAGAAGATTAAAAATAACAACAAGCTTGTCCTGGTTATAAAAACGGATAATGAACATGGAATGGCAGAACAAAGAAGATTATTTTTTGAGCTGATCAGTAAGGGAATCAGAACTCCTGTTATAATTAAAAGATATTATCAAAATTTTTCGTTAGATGAAGTTAGACTTTATTCGTCAACAGACTTTGGTGGTTTGCTGCTCGATGGACTCGGTGATGGAGTTTGGCTTCAGGCAGAAATTCAAAATCCAGAAACAAATAACAATCTTACATTTGTAAAAGAATCAAAGGAAAAATTTATTAATCGAACTCTCTTCGGAATATTACAGGCAACCCGAACAAGAATTTCAAAAACAGAATACATTGCTTGTCCCTCCTGCGGAAGAACTCTTTTTGATCTCCAGGAAACGACAGAGATGATAAGAAAACGAACCGAACATCTCAAAGGAGTTAAGATTGCAATTATGGGCTGTATTGTAAATGGACCCGGTGAAATGGCAGATGCAGACTACGGATATGTTGGTAGTGGTACGGATAAAATTACATTGTACCCGTGGAAAAGATATTGTAAAAAGGGGCGTCCCTTCCGCACAGGCAGTTGAAAGGCTGATAGATCTAATAAGAGAAGACGGAAATTGGCTAGATCCTGCCAAAAATGACTTTTCTTAGTCTTTTTTTAGTTACCCTAAGTTGTTACTTAGGAAGAATTCAATTATATTTTGCTACTTGAAATGAGATCAAAAAGAAAGCAAAATTTAAAATACCTTGACATTGTTTACATAAGGGAATTCAAAATCCCAGGGTAGGTAAAAATTAGGGAAATGCACTTCAAACTGAGAAGTGCATTTTTTTTTGAAATGACTGGAAATGAGATAATAAAATATCTGGAGGATTGGGCACCAAAAGGAATTGCCTGGGAAAAAGACAATGTCGGTCTGCAGGTCGGTGACCCAAAAATAAAAATCAGGAATATAATTCTTAGTCTGGACTTAAACGAAGAAGTTGTTGATAATGCAATAAAAGAAAATTGCAACTTAATTATAACACACCATCCCCTCCTGTTTTACCCGCTAAAAAATCTTGACTTTTCAAAAAGTAAAAAAGCAATAATGATTGAGAAGATGATAAAGAATGATATCACCCTCTACTCAGCCCACACAAATCTTGATTTTACAAACATGGCGTAAGCTATCAACTGGCGAAGAGATTATCTCTTAGAAATATTAAATCCCTGAAAAACCTTAGCAATAATCAAGTTAAGCTTTCCGTTTTTGTGCCTCTTGCTCAATTAGACAAGGTGTCAGATGCAATTTATCAGGCAGGAGGAGGAATTATAGGAGAATACTCAAACTGTAGTTTCAGAACTTCAGGGAAAGGTACGTTCAGCGGTTCAATTCAAAGTAATCCATCCATTGGAAAGAAAGGCGTAGTCGAAACAGTTGAGGAAGTTAAACTTGAGGTTCTCGTTGATCAATGGAAGCTGAGTCGTGTAATTGGTTCAATGAAAATTGCTCACCCGTATGAAGAAATAGCTTACGATGTTTATCCTCTATTGAATGAAAATGTTAATTATGGGATTGGTGCAATTGGAGAGTTAAATAAACTAATGCTTCCGAAGTACTTTTTGAAATTTGTTTCGTCTAAATTGAATGTGCCTGCTTTCCGTTACACAAAGAACGGAAGAAAAAAAATAAAAACTGTAGCTGTTTGTGGTGGCTCGTGCAGCGAATTAATTGACGAAGCTATAAAACAAAATGCCGATGCATTTATTACAGCAGATTTAAAATATCATTCCTTCCAGGATGCCGAAGGAAATATAATGTTAATCGATGCCGGGCACTACGAGACTGAAGTGCCTGTTTTGGATGAGATCAAACATCGCCTAGAAAAATTATTAATTAAGAATAAGAAAATCAGAGTTTTAAAATTTAGGGGTTCAACAAACCCTGTGGTTTTTTATAACAAATCAGGAGCTAATTAAAATTGTACGACAGATTGAAAATACTGTATCTACTTCAGCAGATTGATAATCAACTCGATGAGCTAGAAGAACTTCGTGGTGATCTTCCAAATATGGTAAGAGAGCTTGAAGAACAAATAAAAGGTTTTATTGAAGATATAGGTGCTAAAGAAAAAGAGCAGAAAGATTCAGTTAAAAACCGGGATGAAAACGAAGACGAAATTGAAAAGCTGAAAGAGAATCAGAAAAAATTTAAAGCGCAACTTTATCAGGTAAGAAACAACAAAGAATATGACGCTCTTACAAAAGAAATAGATCACACTGAAGAACAGATAAATAAGCTAGAGGCTGAGAATAATGCACTAGCCGATAGAAGTAAGATTCTCAGTCAGGAAATTGAAGAAATTTCTCCAAGACTTGAAGAACTGAATCAAGAACTTAAAGAAAAAGAAGCTGATTTGAAGGAGATCATTAAAGCAAACGAAAGAGAAGAATCAAAGCTACGTCAAGAGAGAAAGAAATTTGAAAGCGAAGTAAAAAAGAATGACCTCTCTTCATATTCAAGAATACGAAAAGCTAAGAAAGGTATAGCGGTAGCAACAATAAAAAGATCTGCTTGTTCCGGGTGTCATAATATTGTTCCCTCTCAAAGGCAACTTGAAATAAGAAGAAATAATAAGCTTTTTTACTGTGAGTATTGTGGAAGAATTCTGGTTTCCTCTGAAATTGCTGAAGATGTAGATAAAGGATAGAAATAAGATTGAACTGATGAATTCAGGCAATCTATTTTGTATATTTGCCACAGTTAAATAATAAGTAGGATTCGTTAGTAATATCGAATTCAATAATTGTCTAAAAAAGTTTTGAAGAATAATAAAATAGTGCAGTCCGGGCAATCGCTCACATTAAAATGTTTTTGTGGGAGGAAAGTCCGAGCTTCATAGAACAGGGCGCCGGGTAACTCCCGGGAGTTATAAAAGAAATTTTATAACTACTGACAGTGCCACAGAAAAAAAACTTCCCCGTGAGATTGTCATTTCACGGTTGAGAGAGTTTTATTAAAATTTATCTCACGGGGTAAAGGTGAAAAGGTGGGGTAAGAGCCCACCGACTTGTTGGTAACAACAAGTGCCAGGTAAACCACGCCCGAAGCAAGGTCAAATAGGGAAATCGTTTCTTATTTATTTAAGAATCAGAGTTGTTCGCTCTGGAGGTTTCCGGGTAGATCGCTGGATTCCATCAGTAATGGTGGAACAAGATAAATGATTGCCATCCGGCATCCACCGGATACAGAACTCGGCTTATAGGACTGGACTTTTTATTTGTTCTTTCTGAATATTGAAAATTCCTATGGGACGAAAACACTGGAAAATAAAAGATGTTTCCGATGAGCTTCCAGTTCAGAGGCTTACGGACTCATTAAACATCTCTCCGATATTGGCAAGGCTGCTTGTTCTGAGAGATATACAAACCTTTAACCAGGCCAGACAATTCTTCCGCCCATCTATCGAATCCATTCACGATCCTTTTATGATGGATCAAATGGAAACTGCAACTACTAGGGTCATCACCGCACTCACTGAAAATGAAAAAATTTGTATTTACGGCGACTATGATGTTGATGGCACCTGTGCAACTGCTCTGCTTTATATGATTCTCAAGGAACTCGATGCAAATGTCGAATTTTATATTCCCAGAAGGCTTGAAGAAGGATACGGGCTCTCCACTGCAGCAATAGATAGCGTTAAAGAAAAAGGAACTCAACTGATGATTACGGTTGATTGCGGGATAACTGCTATCGAAGAAACTGACTATGCAAATAAACTTGGAATCGACGTAATAATCTGCGATCATCATCAACCAAAAGAAGATATTCCAAATGCTTGGGCAGTTCTCGATCCACTGAAACCCATCTGTAACTATCCTTTCAAATATCTTTCCGGTGCAGGTGTTGCATTCAAACTTGCTCAAGGTCTTTGCGAAAGAATCGGTAAGCGTGGACTTCCATTAAAGTATCTTGATCTGGTTGCCCTTGCTGGGGCTGCCGACATCGTTCCATTAATTGATGAAAACAGAATTTTAGTAAATGAAGGATTAAACCAGGTAAATAGAAATCCTCGTCCGGGAATTGAAGCATTGATTGAAATGAGCAGACTTCAACCAGGTCAGTTATCCAGCGGACAAATTGTATTTACTGTTGCCCCAAGAATTAATGCCGTTGGAAGATTGGGAGATGCTGAACGCGCCGTCAATCTTCTTATTGCAACGAATAAAAAAGAAGCTCTGAAACTAGCTGAAGTACTTGAGACAGAAAATTACGAAAGAAGAAAAATTGATGTCGATACTTTTGAAGCTGCAAAAGAGATAGTTGATTCACAAATTGATTTAGATGAAGAATTAGCAATTGTGATTCATAACGGAGACTGGCATCCGGGTGTTATTGGGATAGTAGCTTCCCGGCTTGTTGAAAAATATTATCGTCCTTCCGTTCTGCTTACAACAATTGATGGTATTGCAAAAGGTTCGGCAAGAAGTATAAACGGATTTAACATTTATGAAGCGTTAGAAAAATGTAAGGATTTACTGCTTCATTTTGGAGGGCACCAGGCAGCAGCAGGACTTGCATTAGAGATTGATAAAGTAGAAGAATTTAAAACAAGATTTAATGAAGTACTTAAATCTTCAATAACTAGCGAGGATCTATCCGAAGAAATTTCTATTGATTCAATAATCAAGTTTTCAGAGATCACACCAAAATTTTTACGAATATTAGACCAATTCGCTCCATTTGGTCCGGGTAATCTCAGACCGGTTTTTTTAAGTGAAAGTGTACACGTTGCTAACGTACCAAGAATAGTCGGCAACAATCACCTTGTTGCAAGCTTTAAACAATCTGGATCAGATAAAGTTTTTGATTCAATTGGATTTAATATGGGAGATAATTATGATATTATTAAAGACAATAACACCGAACTAGACATAGTGTTTTCATTGGATAAAACCATACGGGATAGCAGAATCTATCCACAACTAAAATTAAAAGATATAAAAGTAAGAACTTAAAGGAGATCTCTCAATGTCGGGGCATTCAAAGTGGGCAACCATCAGAAGAAAAAAAGGAGCTTTAGATGCAAAAAGAGGAAAACTCTTTACTAAATTAATTAAAGAATTAACAATTGCTGCGCGCGAAGGAGGAGGCGACCCTGCTGGAAATCCAAGACTTCGTCTTGCTGTTGATAATGCTAAAGCAGCCAATATGCCTGCAGATAATATTGAGCGTGCGATTAAAAAAGCTACCGGTGAACTCGAGGGTACAACTATTAGTGAACTTACTTATGAAGGATACGGTCCAGGAGGTATAGCAATTCTAGTTGAAGTTGCAACTGACAATAAAAACAGAACTGTTGCTGAAGTCAGACATATTTTCAGCAAGCAAGGTAGTAATATGGGGGAGAGCGGGTCTGTCGCCTGGATGTTTGAAAAAAAAGGAATTATAACATTACAAAAGCAAGGTAAATCAGAAGATGATATTTTGGAAATCGTTTTGAATGCTGGCGCTGAGGACCTTCGTACAGAAGATGAATATTTTGAAATTCAATCCGAGGTTGAATCATTTGAACCTGTGAGAAGAGCACTAATTGACAAAGAACTTAACATTGAAAATGCATCGCTTCAATGGATTGCAAAAAATACAATTAATGTTTCCGGTGAAAATGCAGAGAAAATGATGAAGTTGATTGAGGGGCTTGAAGATTGTGATGATGTACAAAATGTTTACTCAAATGCTGACTTTGACGAAGAATTTATTAAACAGCAATCTTGATTAATAATTTCACACAAAATAAAGTAGAATGATTATACTCGGTGTTGATCCAGGTACAATTGTGACAGGCTATGGATTAATTGAATACACCAATAATAAATTTAGAAGAATCTCTCACGGAGTTATTAAACTGCCTCCCTCAAAATCACTAACGGAAAAACTTGAGATTATTTATAACGAACTTGATAGATTGCTGAAACTTTACAAGCCGGACGAATTTGTAATAGAAACTGCTTTCTATGGAAAAAATGTTCAATCTGTTCTTAAGATTGGTTATGCACGTGGGGTTTCACTTCTTGCAGCAATTCATAATAAAGTTCCAACAAACGAATACTCACCACGCGAAGTCAAACAAGCTGTCGTTGGTAAAGGTGCTGCTTCTAAACAGCAGGTAAATTACATGGTTATGACAATTTTAAATTCAAAGAAGATTAAATTTAAACCCGACGAAAGTGATGCTTTAGCAATTGCACTTTGTCACGCATTCAGATTAAAAAAACCTGCTTTTAAAAAGAATAAAAGCTGGAAAGAATACATAACCGCAAATCCGAATCGGGTAATTAAATGATAGGCTACTTAACAGGAAAAATAATATCATCAAAACCAACCCAAATTTTACTCGATGTAAATGGCGTTGGTTACGAATTAAGAATTTCAATTAATACTTTTGAAAAACTTTCCGGAAAAAACACAGTTTCACTTCATATCTATACAAACGTAAAAGAAGACTCTATTACACTTTTCGGATTTTATTCTATTGCAGAAAAAGAAATGTTTGAATTGCTGATTTCAATCTCAGGCGTTGGACCAAAATCTGCTTTAAGTCTTCTATCCGGAATTTCAACAGATGAGCTTAAGCAGTCTATAACAACAAGCAATGTTGAAAGAATAGTTTCAGTTCCGGGAATAGGTAGAAAAACTGCTGAAAGATTAATTCTTGAACTGAGAAACAAAGTAAGAGATATAAAAGAAGAGGGAATTTCCTCAGCAAAGCCAAGCTTTCAAAAGGAAGCTGTTTCGGCATTGACAACGTTGGGTTATAATCTTGTTGCATCTGAAAAGGTTGTTAACAAAATTTTATCTGAAATACCGGATTGCAGTTTGGAAGAATTGATTAAGAGGTCTTTGAAGGAATTGAATAATTAAACTACCGTGCAGACAAGTTCTGCAACCTCTCCGAGTTTTGCTTCTAACTTATCACTTTTGTTAACTCTGCTAACACCTGCTGGAGTTCCTGTAAAAATCAAATCCCCTTTTTCAAGAGTCATTATTGAAGAAATATACTCAACAATTTCAGCCGGATTAAAGATCATACTCTTTATAGTATCACTTTGTTTGACAACCCCATTTACTTTTAATTCAAGTTTCTCATCAGCTCTGAGTTGGTAATCTTTTCTCAAAACAAAATCCGAAATAACTGCAGAAGTATCGAAGCATTTAGCAATTGTCCAAGGATTTCCTTTTTTCTTCAGTTCATTCTGAATATCACGTAAAGTCATATCAAGCCCGATACCATAACCAATAATTGCATTATCTGCTTGTGACTTGTTTGCACTTTTAACCGACTCCCCTATTAACAATACTAGTTCTACTTCGTGATGAAGATCGTTTCCATAATCAGGATGAATTATCTCACTACCGGAATAAATTAATGAAGTGGAGGGCTTGAGAAATAAAACAGGTTTCACCGGAACTTCGTTCCCCAATTCTTTTGCGTGTTCTGAATAATTTCTGCCAACACAAACTATTTTTCCAATTGTAAATGCTTCTTTCGAATTCTTTATCCGGGCTGTTTTCATGTTTTCTGTTTTTTCTTTGTTGCTGCTGGAAAAAGGATGTTGTTTAAAATCAGTCTATATCCGGGAGAGTTTTTGTGAAGACTTAAATCGGTCGGCGGATCACCAACTGCGTGCTGGTAATCTTCAGGATCGTGACCACCATAAAATGTAAACGTTCCCCTACCATAGTTACCATGAATATACTTAACCTGATCAGTTCCCTCACGTTCGGCAAGAATAATAACTGAATTTTTTATTGTACTTCTTCTAAACATGGAAGTTTGCCCCATAAATCCTCTTATAACATTTATGTGATCCTGTGTTAGCATTGTTGGTACCGGATCATACTTTGCTGAGAACTCAAACAAAGTAAAATAATCATTTTCAAAATTTCCAACTTCAGCTGGTTGGATATCGATATCACTGTACTCATAAACATATGGATTCATTTCCAGCTTGAAGTTTGTAAAGGCAAGTGTGTTATCAAAATTAAGTTTTTCTTGTGCATTCGGGTCAGCAGCATCGCCGTCATACATTGAAGCACATATATCAACATTAATGGCTGAAAGAGCAATATCGTATGAGTCAGTTGCAGAGCACATTGCAAAAAGAAAACCACCTTTACCAACATAGTTTTTAATATCAACAGCAACAGCTTTCATCATCTCAGAAACTTTTTTAAATCCGTTTTTCTTTGCATCGTTTTCATAAAGTAGTTGCTGATCTATGTACCATTGTGCTGCAGCAAAACTTGCATAAAACTTTCCATACTGACCAGTAAAATCCTCATGATGAAGATGAAGCCAATCGTACTTATCCAGATCACCTTTTAAAATTTCATCATTCCAGATTTTATCATAAGGAACATCTGCATATTCCAGTGCAAGTGTTACAGCGTCATCCCAGGGTTGAAATCCCGGGGGAACATAAACTGCAATCTTTGGTGCTTTCTCCAATCTCACTACATCCATATTATTTTCTTCACTTTGCACAAAAGAATATATCTCTGTTGCTTGTGAGAGTGAAATCGTTTCAAACGACACTGCATTAACCCTGCACTCCGCTGCAAGATTATCACTGTAATCAATAAGAAATGAACCGCCTTTGTAATTTAGAAGCCAATCCGCTTTGTAACCTTTAGTTAAAGCACGAAATGTAATTCCGTAAGCTTTCAAATGGTCAGTCTGAGTTAAATCCATTTTGATGAGAATTTTGGATTGAGGGAAGAATGTACAAGAAATAAAAAGTGTAGAAATTAATATTTTTAAAAAGGTTTTATTCATAGTGCTCAACAAATCTTATTATTAAAAATCGTTTCCAAAATTTACGCTGATTTCTTCTCCTCTTTAATGAATATAGGCTCTTCCCCTTTTACTACAACATCCTTTGTGACAATACATTTTTCAATATTTTTTCTGTTTGGCAGTTCATACATAATATCAAGCATAAATTCTTCAACTATGGAACGCAATGCTCTTGCACCTGTCTTTTTTATCATTGCTTTTTCAACGACCGAATTCACTGCAAATTTATCGAACTCAAGCTCCACCCCATCCATTAAGAACAATTTTTTATACTGCTTTAAGATCGCATTTTTTGGTTCAGTCAAAATACTTTTCATTGCCTCTTCGCTCAGCTGATGAAGTGGTGCAACAGTTGGGATTCTTCCGATTAGTTCCGGTATCAAACCAAATTTCAGCAAGTCCTCAGGCTGGATGAATTTTAGAATGTCATTTTCATCATTTTTATCCTTAATATCACGTGCAAATCCCATTCTGTTTTTATTTATTCGGGCTGCAATAATTTTATCAATTCCATCAAAGGCACCACCCAAAATGAAAAGAATATTTTTCGTATTAACATTTATCAAACTTTGTTCAGGATGTTTTCTGCCGCCTTTTGGTGGAACTCCGGCAACAGTTCCTTCAAGTATTTTCAAAAGAGCTTGCTGCACACCTTCACCTGAAACATCACGAGTAATAGATGTGCTTTCACTCTTTCTCGCAATCTTATCAATTTCATCAATGTAAACGATTCCTTTTTGAGCTCTGTCGAGATTGTAATCAGCTGCCTGCAGTAAATGAACAAGAACTGTTTCAACATCATCACCGACATAACCGGCTTCAGTAAGAGTTGTTGCATCTGCAATTGCAAAAGGTACATCAAGAATTTTAGCCAGAGTTTGTGCTAGTAGTGTTTTTCCAACGCCTGTCGGACCAATCAACATAATATTACTTTTTTCGATTTCAACATCTTCCAGTTCAAAAAATGTTGAACGCATACTAATTCTTTTATAATGATTGTAAACTGCAACGGAAAGTACCTTCTTTGCCCTGTCTTGCCCGATAACGTATTCATCTAATTGTTTTTTTATTGATTCAGGAGTATGGCTGTATTTTTCTTTACTCTTGGTATTCTGATAGGTCGTAAGATTGTTTTTCATAATATCCACACTGTTTGCAATACAGATATCGCATATATATACATCTGGCCCGGCAATCATCCCACCTACTTCGTGACCTTCTCTACCGCAGAAAGAACATTTTACAATTTTCTGTCCCTGTTTTTTATTCATTTAAGACCCTGGTTTGTTCTGTAATAATAAAATCTGTGCTCTTGCATCATCAGCATATATTGATTTAGGATAATTAGCTAAAAGTTGTTGATAAATCTCTTCTGCTTTACTGTAATTTTTAATTCCAAATTGATTGATTTTACCCAGTAAATATACCGCTTTGTCAGCATAAATATTTTTTTCACCTTCAGCGGCAACTCCTTCCAGAATTGTAATTGACTCGGGATAATTATCAATAGCTAAAAGCATTTCTCCATACTTTATTCCGGAAATAGCACGCAAGACAAATGCCTGTTGATTTTCAGCTAACTTTTTATATTTATCCGCTGCTTCGCTAAACTTTTTTTGCTCCGCAAGAAATTCGGCATTAGCATAATCTGATAAGTTAGACGAATCATTCATCTGTGGGTTCAGTAGCAGCAAAAGTTCCAGAGCATCATTAGCCGAATTATCTTTTAGATTTGACAGTATTTGAGATAAATATTTTTTCGCTTCTTCAAAATTACCCTTATAAAAATTTACTTTTCCCAGTTTATAAACAGCTTTGTTTTTCTGATCTTCATTTGCGCTTCTCAACTTTCCAACCGCTAAAAAATCCATCTCTGCCTCATCCAGATTACCCTCTGTTAGGGCAATATTTCCAAGCTCCAGATATGCTTCGGGTGAATTTTTTGACAATGATGCTTCACTGACTATTATCTCCAGAAGTCTTTTTGCCTCGTCATAATTTTTCAGAAGATAAAATTCTATTACTGCCGTTCGGAGTATACTTTCATAAGCTGGCTCAGAATGCTTATAAAGATTTGTGATGAGGTTAAATGCATTCAGAACTTCTGATGTTTTTTCAGATTGAAATTTTTCCAGGGGGAAATATGGTTTCCATAAGGGAAGGGTCTTTTCATAATCTTCAAATAGCGATGCCTCAAGTGATCTTGCATATCCGAGATTAGCCTGTGGAGTTATTGGAGAATCGGGATAATTATCAGTAATTGATTTAAAAACTTCAGCAGCCAGAGCATATTCTTTTTCAGCAAACATCTGTCTTGCAAAATTGTAAAGCTCTCTTCCTTTAGTTAACTGCCTAGTGTCTATATCAAGATAAATTACATAGGCTTTCTGAAAAGATTTTTTTTCCACGTACAACTTTGCAAGTAGATAAGAAAAGCTAAGGTTGTTTTTATCAGAACAATCTTCTATTACTTCCAGAGTTGCATCGAGTGCACCAGGTCTGTTTATATTTTCAAAAACTCTTGTCTCTACAATATTTTCTTGTGAAGGATCTATTGAAAGAATATCACAATATTCCTGTGCAGCTTTTTCAAACTGCATCGTCATTGAATAAAGTCTTGCCAGGTCAAAAGAATATATTACTTTATCGTTAGAAACTTTTTTACCCTCCTCATATAATTTAATTGCAACCTCAAAAGCTCTTCTATCGAGTGCATAATTTGCTATCAATCTGTAAAAAACGGGGTTGACATTTTCAGTTTGAAAAGGTTGGTTCCAGATTTCAAAAGCTTTTTCTTCATTTCCCATCATGTAATAAGTTGAACCAAGCATTCCATAAGCTTCAATATCATTAGGATTTTGTGTTATTCTTGCATCTAGAATGTTTACCAGCGCAGCATAATTTTTTGTCTGAGTATAAACCCTATACAACGCACTTATATATTGAAAATTGTTGGGATCTGATTCATATAATTGTTCATATAGTTTTACCGCTGATTCGAAATCGCCTATTTGTTCATAACTTTGGGCAAGTGTGAATTTCTGCTCATTTCTCTGTTGTGCCTGAATAGATAGCGTTACAAAGAGTAAAACAATAATTGTAATTTTGATTTTCATACCGATGCAAAATAAGAATTTATTAACCGCTTTCAAGGTCAATAAATTTCAGAATAGACAGTTTAATTGTTGTTAAAAGTGCTTGTAATAAAGGAGTCCTGAAACCAGATATATTTTATCGAAGGAATTGTTGATCATTCAATTGTATTTGCAAATGGGATAACAAAACCTACATTCAATCCATAGAAAAATTCTTTCCCGGAATAGCCAATACCCGGACCAAAATAAATTATTTTACTAAAGAAAAAGTCCACGCTTGCCGTAAAAGCAGCTTCCTGGCCCTTCGGAAAATTTTCTAAGTCGAAAGCCAATCCTGTTGATACATTCCAAATTAAATCTAATGAATTTTCAAATTGATATTTTTTTGCTATGCTAAACCCAAAAACCAGAATAGTTGTAGATTTTCCTCCAGTGAGAGCCAAATCCAGTGAAAGCTGCATTTTCTTTTTAGTAAGGATTATACTGGCTAAAACTGAGTGAATCTCATATTCAGTGTCTTTATCATAGTAATTTTCCCCATCAACTACTGAAGAGCCATACTGGTATCCCAAATCCAAAATACCACCAATACTAATACCGCCGGAAAGATTAGTTGTTTGACTTAATTTGCTCCAGACAAAATTACCATTAAAATATAATGCAACCTGGTTTGAATCTATAAAAATATTTTGAGAAAATATTGGACAAGAAAAAAAGAAAGTGACAACTAGAAAGATCGATTTTATATGCATGTCGTTCCCCATTGAATTTATTCAACAACCAAAAATAAAAAGTTACAATCTTGAATCATAGTAGCTTACATCAGGCGAACTAATTGAAAAGCTTTAATAATTACTAATTTTTAAGCTGTTTTTCAGTATTTTTGACCTCAATGAAAAAGATTTTTATAATGGGTTCCACTGGCTCGATTGGGGTCAATTGCCTAAATGTTATCGAAAATTTGAAAGATGACTTTGAAGTAGCGGGGTTAACGATAAACTCAAATATAGAATTGCTAGTTGAACAGATCAATAAGTTTAATCCAAAGCTGGTTGTTATAAGAGATGAAAAGTCGGCAAACAAAGTCGTAAAAAAAATTCCGAGTGGTTGTGAGTTGTTTATTGGAGAAGAAGGAATAATCAAAGCAGCACAAGAATCTGATTATGATATTTTTATGGGAGCAGTGGTCGGATTTGCAGGATTAGCTCCAACTATCGAAGCAATTAAAAGAGGAAAAAGAATTGCACTCGCTAATAAAGAAACTCTCGTCGTTGCTGGCGAACTCGTAACTGACTTATGCAGATCAAATAATTCTGAAATTATTCCAGTTGATTCTGAACACAGTGCAATTTATCAATGCCTGGTTGGTGAAAATTTAAGTGAAGTTCAAAAATTAATTCTGACTGCTTCCGGTGGACCTTTTCGTGATAAACAAAAATCTTTTTTTGATAATGCAACTGTTGACGAAGCACTAAACCATCCAAACTGGAAAATGGGAAGTAAGATTACGATAGATTCAGCTACAATGATGAACAAAGGACTCGAAGTTATTGAGGCTCACTGGCTCTTCGGCTTACCAGCAGAAAGTATTGATGTAGTTATTCATCCGCAGTCAATAATTCATTCGATGGTTCAGTTTGTGGATGGATCAATAAAAGCGCAATTAGGATTACCGGATATGAAGCTGCCAATTCAATACGCTCTAACTTTTCCGGAACGCGTAAAGAATGATTTTGAAAGAACCAATTTGCCTTCAATTGGATCGTTGACCTTTTCTGAACCTGATTTAATTAAATTCGAATGCCTGAAATTGGCATTCAATGCACTTAATAATGGCGGGACCGCACCCTGCATTTTGAATGCTGCAAATGAGGTTGCTGTTAAAAAATTTTAAATAATGAAATAAAGTTCTCACATATTCCCTTGTTAATAAAGAAAGCTCTGGATAAAATTGAAATCAATTCTACGTTTAATTTGGGAACAATATTTGAATGTGATAGAATAACAAGAGAATATGTTCTTACACTAACTTAATTGGAGAATCTCCTTTAATGGATTATATAATTTACTTTGCAATTACAATTGGAATACTTGTTTTCATACACGAGCTTGGCCATTTTCTTGCAGCTAAAATGTGCGGTATGCGCGCAGATGTATTTGCAATCGGATTTGGGAAAAGACTTTTCGGATATAATAAAAAAACAGGATTTAGCTTTGGTGATCTTCCTAAAGATTTTGATGGTGAGGGAAACACCGATTACAGACTTTCATTACTTCCTCTCGGTGGATACGTAAAAATAGCCGGAATGGTTGATGAAAGTTTTGACACCCAATTTGCTGATAAAGAACCAAAACCATACGAATTCCGTTCAAAAAACTTCTGGCAAAAAACTTTTGTTATAACTGCCGGAGTAATAATGAACCTTCTTCTGGCAATTTTTATTTTCTGGGGTGCAAACTTCTTCAAAGGGAAACCGGTTACACTCACCACTACTATTGGATATGTCCGACCTGATAGTCCAGCTGACTCACTTGGGTTCGAAAAGGGTGATATTATTCAATCAGTAAATAATGTTTCTGTTAGTAACTGGGATGAAGTAAGAAACGAAATTTACATTAACACAATCGGTGATAATCTTAACATTAAAGTTTTACGCAATGGCGTTGAAGAAAACTTATTCGTTCCTCGTAAAAAGATTCCCGATATCGAAAAAAGGGGCGAACTAATATCACCTGAAGGATATAGACCTTATGTTGCTGAAGTAGTGAAAGACTCGCCTGCTGAAACTGCAGGACTTAAATCCGGTGATATAATTATTTCACTTAACAATGAATCACTTGGCAATTCAACAGAATTTATTCAAATCGTTTCGCATAACGCAGGCAATGAACTCAATGCAAAAATTCTCAGGGATAAAGACACATTGAGTTTAGCTGTTACGCCGGGCGATAATGGGAAAGTTGGTATTGCTATCAACGATATTTTTGAAGGTAAAAGTGAACTCCGGACATATGGATTTTTTGAATCGTTTGTTGTTGCCGGGAAGGATCTTTATAATTACACAGCGCTAACTTTTATAGGAGTTAGTAAAGTAATTTCGGGTAAAATTGAAGCCGGCAATGCTGTTGCGGGACCGATCCGTATTGCTAAATTGGCTGCGAAATCTGCTGAAGTTGGTGTGGAGAGCTTTTTGTTTTTCCTGGCTATTCTAAGTTTAAGTCTTGCGTTAATAAACATTATGCCTTTCCCGGTACTTGACGGTGGTCATCTTCTAATGATCATTATTGAAACAATTGCAAGACGAGAAATTCCAGTTAAAGTTAAAATGGCAATAAATAATACAGGTTTCGTTTTATTATTAATCTTGATGGCTTTCATACTTTATAACGATATACTTTCACTGTAGAATAACAATTATTATTGGAACTATATAAGGCAGATAAAACCCACCTATCATTTTATACAACCTGTTGTAAAAATTAATCCACCGCTCTTCTATTAACTAAATAAGTTTGATCAGTAAATCAAGCCCCGAATTGCAATCGGGGCTTATTTGTCACGTAAGGATTGAATCCTGACGGATTTATCTTAATTAACAATAAGATTATATTTGATGAGCAGAGAGAAAAAAATACCTTTGATAATACAAGATTCCAGGGATGGGCAGCAACCTTCAAGAGAAATGAAATTAAGTCGTAAACAAATATATTGGATTAGTCAGGTTACAGGCTGGTCATTTTTTATTGGTATCAATATTTTTATAATTTCTTCATTTGAAGAGATTAGCTGGCAGAGAATATTAGTTTGGATATTTCTTGGTGTTCTAGGAATTATTTTTACTCATTTACTTCGCGGAATCATCAGAAAAAATAACTGGCTTAACCTCCCTCTTAAAAATACAATTCCAAGAATACTTACTTCGAGCGTAATCGCCGGTGTTATTATTTATGCTCTTGTATTTGCAGCAAGCTATGCCGCTGGAACATTCAAGCAAGACGAATATAATTTTGCAAAACTAGTTGGCGGTATTATAAACATCAGCATATTAATTTTATTGTGGAATTTGATATACTTTGTTATCCATTACATGGAAAACTATAAAAAGAAAGAGATTGAATCGCTAATTTGGGAAGCCGCAGTAAAAGATTATGAATTAAAAACTTTGAAGTCTCAACTAAATCCGCATTTTATGTTCAATGCTATGAACAGCATTCGTGCACTAATTGAAGAAGACCCCGAATCTGCTAAAGTTGCGATAACAAAACTTTCCAACATACTTAGATATTCTCTTCAGATGGAACGCATGGAAAGAGTTCCGCTCGAAGATGAAGTTGAAACTGTGAAAAATTATCTTGATCTGGAACGTATTAGATTTGAAGATAGATTAAAGTACAAATTTGATATTGACCGAAGTACTCAAAAAATTGAAATCCCCCCAATGATGATTCAAACGCTTATTGAAAATGGGATTAAGCATGGAATAGCAAAAAGGACAGAAGGCGGAGAGATTCAATTAACATCAAAATTACTTTCAAATGCAAGCGGATCAAAATTAAAAATTGAAATAAGAAACAGCGGAAATTTTAGTGAAGAGCAGTTGAAAAACTCAAGTGGTTTTGGAGTAAGCAACACAAAGCACAGACTCAATCTACTCTTTGGTGAAAATGCAAATTTTACAATTCAAAATGAAAACGGAAATACCGTATTGGCGGAAGTGGAAATTCCGATAGGGTCCACCAACAATAACTAAGAGGGAAATAAAATGAAAGCATTAATAATTGATGATGAAAGATTAGCGCGCACAGAATTAAAACGGCTTCTAACCCCATTTAAGGATCTTCAAGTGGTTGGTGAAGCTGTAAATTCAGAAGATGCGATCGAAAAAATAAATGAGCTCAAGCCAGATCTCATCTTTCTTGATATTCAAATGCCCGGGAAGTCGGGATTTGAATTGCTTGAAGAACTGGATGCTGTGCCGATAGTTGTGTTCACAACTGCTTATGATGAATATGCTTTAAAAGCATTCGAGTACAACGCACTCGATTATTTGTTAAAACCAATTGAACCAAAAAGACTTGAAGAGACAGTCAACAAACTCATCGAAAAGGGAAGAAAGAAAGCTGCAGTTGAATCAGACTCAGAAATTCTTACAGAACATGACCAGGTATTTGTAAAAGACGGCGACCGCTGTTGGTTTGTTAAACTGGAAAAAATAAGATTGCTTGAATCGGAAGGAAACTATGTTCGATTATTTTTTGAAGATAATAAACCCCTTATCCTTCGTACGTTAAATTACCTTGATGAAAGACTTGACAGTAAAGTGTTCTTCCGTGCAAACAGGAAACACATTATCAACCTCAAATGGGTCGATTCAATTGAACCATGGTTAAACGGAGGTTTGCTTGTTAAATTGAAAGATGGACACAAAGTAGAAGTGAGCAGAAGGCAAGCTGTCAAGTTTAAGGATATGCTAAGTTTGTAGTATACAATGTCATTGCGAGGAGTGAAACGACGAAGCAATCTTAAAGGTATGAGAGAGATTGCTTCATCCCGACAAGCCTGCCCAACAATTGGTAGGTCGGGATTCGCAATGACAAACAAGACTAGTTAAACAACTCCCACGCAATTCCAAAACGAATATTTCCATCAGGCATTGGGTAATACGGCGTGATGTAATACTGATTGTAATATATATTTTCCCAGATGAAATAAAAGATTGCAACTTTCTTTATCTCACCGGCTAAAGTAAAATCGAGTTTTGTATTTGGACTTACTTCTTTCACACCCCAAGGTTTCGTAAAAACATTATTACTACCGATATAATAGAACCTAAAACCTGTTTTTAATTCCAGGTTATTATCAAAAAAATACCCGTTTACGAATGCCCCACCAATAAAACTGAATTCAGGCACGCCATAAATTTTATCATCTTGTGGTTTAAAATAATATGAAGTATTTGTCTCAAACAGAAGATACCAGAACTTATAGTTAAAATTCAATCCGAGTCCTGAAAGATTTCCAAATTGGGGATATGCTATACTATATCCGTAAGGAAACGGACTTTCACCAATGTATAAATTGTTTCTTTTGAACCATTTTAAATCAACAAGAAAATTTTGATCATTATAATTAATTGATATCTCAGCGTTCTCAACATTTTCCTGGCTAGAGGGGCATTCATACTTTGAATATCCGCCATAAATGTACAGATTCTGAAAGATATTATATTTCAGATCAGCTCCAAGACCAGACAAACTTTCATTCCTTGTTCTAGCTGTACTAACATAACTACTCCATAAATATTTGTAGAATACAGAAGGAGTAAATTTTTCATCAAATAGTGAAAATGATAAAATCGGTGTAGCAGTAAAACGATCAGCATCGGTTGTACTAATCAATCCATTTGATTGATGATAATTGATCGAATTTTTTTCATAACTAAAGATGGTGCTGATTTTAGCTATTGAAATCTTTTCTTCAGCAATTAGTGCGGCTCCGAGAGTTTTATTCTCAAATTTAGGAGTATAATTGAATGCATCTTGATAACCTGGAAATGTGTTCTCTTCATACTTATAATAAATGCTAAAATCTAATTTTGAGTTGTCAAAAGGCTTTGCGAGAGTCCTCAAACCAAAATTATTTTGCAGCACATCAAGTTTCTGATTCGGGTAAACAACTGGTGCTTCCAGACTATACATATCAATATTATAACTCGCAGGAATATTATTTACGCTGTCAATGTTTACACCGCCATTCAATCCTTGCTTTTCGCTTGAAAAGTAATACCAGGCTGTTAGGTTAACTGAATTAGATAAAAAATATTTCAGCTTTGTGTTTACATTCCAAAAAGAAAATGCAGTATTTGTATATGTGCTGTCGATACTTCTGTTGGTAACTTCAAAAGATAAATTCCATCTTTCAGCCAACAACGCTGAAAATCTTCCATCTATCATTGCTTCAGCATCTGGTCCCTGGTAATATTTAATTCGTGCATAAGGAACCGGAACAATAAAATCTCTCGTGATGAAATTCACAGTTATTGGATTGTTATACGGACCATATAAAAATCCTCTGGGAGAAGGAACGATTTCTATTGAATCGATATCTTCACTCTGGACAAAGTTTAAGTCGAGTGAGTTTGTAAAACGGTTATTCCATAAAACTCCATCCAGCATATAACTAACTCCACCGTTCCCAACTCCGTAAATAAAAGTTTCATTTGGATAGCCTATAAATCCAAGATCTTTAATAAAATTCAAATTGAAAGATCGTAACAAATCGCCAGTGTAACGGTAATTTTCAAATAAAAATGTGTTCCTACTAATAATATTAGTTACGTCGGAAAGTGGCTGACCTTGTATTGGAATTAGTGTATCAGCTTTTACAATTGTTTCTTTAACTTTTGTTGTGTCTGATGCAAGGGAATCGCTTAAAACTACAGAAGTCGAATCGAAAGTCGACTGTTTATCTTGAATCAGTAAAGAATCGCTGTTCTGTGGAAAGATAAATGAGGAAAAAAGTATTAGTGCTGATAGCTGTTTTAGCATTAATTGTTACTTTAAAAAAATCATCAATTAACAAAAACAAAATAGATAATTAAAAAAGAGTAAAAAAATTACAAAGCAATCTACTCAAAGATTGGGAAAGTCAAGTCTCATTTTAAGCCGTATTTACAAGGGTTTGCGCACAATTAATTTATCAAAAAGATTTTGTTTCAAATAAATATTAACTATTTTTCGCTCGTAAGAATCATTAACATTTAATCGGAGGGATCAAATGGCTAAATCAATGACGAAGAGTCAAGTTATAACGCATCTTGCTACTAAAACCAAAACCACCAAAAAAGTTGCAGCGCAGTTTTTGGATGAGTTGGTTCAACTTTCATACAAGCAAGCTAAGAATGAATTCGTACTTCCGGGTCTTGGCAAGTTAAAAGTTGCTCAAAGACAACAGAGAATGGGAAGAAACCCTGCCACTGGTGAATCAATCGTAATTCCTGCAAGAAAAGTTTTGAAATTCAGAATTTCCAAAGCTGCAAAAGATGCAGTTCTGAAATAGTTTAGTGTGTTTATTACAAAGAAAGCGAAGGATGAGAAATTGTTCTTCGCTTTTTTTATTAATTCAGTTCAGTCACTGGGAATAATTAAAATGAACAAAATTTATATCGTTTCACTTCTGTTGTTGATTATTCTATTTTCCTCATGCAATGTTCAAACCGAAAAAAGTGAATTGAAGTATTTTCCTGTTAATGATTTAAAAGGAATAATTACACGAACTGGAATTGAAGTGGATAAAACTGTTTCTGATGATGGTAATGGTTCAATAAAAATTGAAACATCTAAGCCAATTACAGTTCAACTTTATAGTGTTGATGACATCGATGTTGATGATACTCAGATAGTGTACGAAGCCAATATCAAATCTGACGATGTCAAAGGTCAGGCCTATCTTGAGATGTGGTGTGTCTTCAAGGACAAAGGGGAATATTTTTCGAGAGGATTTGATTCCGTTATTTCCGGAACTACTGATTGGAAAACTATCAGAACAGTTTTTAATCTAAATAAAGGTGAAAAGCCAGATCAGATAAAACTAAATGTGGTTGTGAATGGTGTTGGCACAATCTGGATAGATGATATTCATTTATCAAAAATATGAAGAATGTAATTTACAAAGTTGAAAAATCTCTGGATCCTTCCGAATTTATTGATGTTTTAAAACGAAGTTCTCTTGGTGAAAGAAGACCAATAGATGATTTTGAGCGAATCAAAGAAATGTGCGAGAATTCTAACCTAATTGTTTCTGCCAGATTGGATGGAAAGCTTATCGGCATCGCAAGATCTATAACCGACTTTTCTTATTGCACATATCTCTCCGACCTGGCAGTTGATAAAGATTATCAGAAAAAAGGAATCGGGAAAAAATTGATTGAGGAAACCAAGAAACAGTCTCCGCAAGCTACTCTAATTCTACTCTCGGCTCCAGCTGCAGTTAATTACTACCCCAAAATTGGTATGATAAAACATAATCACTGTTTTATTCTTATTGATTTAAATGACCTTAGGTAATAGGTCATTCTTTTATAGGATCAAAGCTCAAAGAATTTTTCCTCGTCTATTATTAACTTTACTAAATAGTTCATAATTATTTATTCAACTTGATTTAAAATGCAAATGAAAAATTTTTCTTATTTACTTCTGCTAATTCTAATTTTCATAAGTTGCTCTCAAAATCATACTAATAAAATTAATGACATCATTCAGCCAATAAATCTTGAAGAAGGAAGAGAGAAAGAAATTGTAATTAATGATCTTTTTTATGCTCCGGATTATAAACTAAGCTTTAGTCCAAACAATAACCTGATCATTGTTCACGACACACTAAATAATATTTTAAAACTTAAAGCCAAAGAAGGTTTTACTGGTTTAGAGGTTTTATCATTTGCATACGAAAACCAACAGTATCAGATCTTGGTTGAACTTCAACCAAGAAAAAAATATTTATTTACATTTAGACCGAAGGGAAAACCAAAACAAGTAAACCTATTCGGACAGTTTAACAGCTGGGATAGGGGAAATCTTCCGATGACCGATTCAAATGGTGATGGCATCTATGAAATAAGTATACCACTTGATCCGGGCAGATATGAATACAAATTTTTTGTTGATGGGAAAGAACTTATTGATCCTAAAAATCCAGTGAAAATTCCAAATGGACTTGGTGACTACAATTCTGTATTAATTATTGAACCTGAAAAATCAGAAAAAATGTTTCTTCACTGTTTAAACTACCTGCCTGAAGATCAGACAAAAAAATTCATTTATTATTTTGATGGCGATTACTCCCCTCTTACCAAAGAAGCAAACGTGATTGCACTACTTGATAACCAAATTATCAATCCAAGTCTCATTAAAATTGACGGACATAATATTTCAATAATTTTTCCAGATGATCTTATCGATGGGAAAAGATTGTTACGTGTCGCTGTAAGAGCCGAAGGGAAGTATTCGAACATTCAGTCAACATGGATTATTGATGGTAAGGCTGTTAATAATAATTCACCCAAAAGTTGGTACGATGCAATTATTTATTCTTTGATGATTGATCGGTTTAATAATGGTGATCCATCTAATGACAATCCAATAAAACACGATTCTCTTTTAAACCTGCGAACTATAATGGTGGTGACTTGCAAGGAATAATCAATAAGATTAATGAAGGCTATTTTAATTTTCTGGGTGTAAACACAATCTGGATATCACCGATTGTTGATAATACTAATAGCGCTTACAGGGAATATCCTTCTCCACACAGATATTATTCCGGTTATCATGGTTACTGGCCGATTTCTTTGCAAGGAGTTGAAGAACATTTTGGCGATATGAGTTTAGCAAAGAAATTAGTAACAAAGTCGCATCAAAATGATGTTAAAGTTTTACTGGATTTCGTGGCTAATCATGTTCATGAAGAAAATCCATTATGGAAAGAACATCGAGATTGGTTTGGTGTGCTCGAATTACCTGATGGTAGAAAAAATCTTCGTCTTTGGGACGAGTACCGTTTAACAACTTGGTTTGAACCTTATATGCCTTCATTCGATTATACAGATTCAAAAGAAGCACTCGAAACAATGACAGATAATGCAGTCTGGTGGCTCACAGAAACTGATGCTGATGGATTCAGACACGATGCAGTTAAGCATGTTCCACACGAATTCTGGAGACTGCTTACAACAAAAATTAAAGAAAATATTGAACCTTCAGATCCATCAAAGATTTACCAGATTGGAGAAACGTTTGGTGGCTATGATCTTGTTAGCTCTTACGTTAATAACGGACAACTTAATGCACAATTCAATTTTAATCTTTATGATACAGCATTACCTGTTTTTCTAAAGAAAGATAATTCCTTTGAACTTCTGGATCTACAAATGCAAAAAACTTTTCAGGTTTATGGTGTAAATCATTTGATGGGAAATATTGTAAGTAGTCATGATAAAATTCGTTACATGGCTTATGCAGATGGTGATCTTGAAATAAACGATGGAAAAGCTAGTGAAATAGCCTGGTCAAATCCACCTGAAGTTAATCATCTTTCAAGCTATGATAAATTAAAATTACAGTTTGCATACATCCTTACAATTCCGGGTGTTTCTGTCATTTATTACGGAGATGAGTTCGGGATGACCGGAGCAGCTGATCCAGATAACAGAAGAATGATGAGATTTGATAACAACCTTAATGAGTATGAAAAGAAAACTCTTAAAGATGTAAGTAAATTGGTACATATCAGAAACGATCATCCTGCTCTAAGATATGGTGATTTTTTAACACTTGAAGCTGATAAAAATATTTATGCTTATATAAGATCTGATATGAACGAAAGAATACTTGTCATATTGAACAAAAGTGAGAATGATCAAACAATGAAATTAAGTCTGCCGGAGATTTACAAAATAAATAGAGCCACTAATCTAGTTACCGATGAAAGTTTCGGAATTCCACAAAACACCTTTTCACAAAATATCAGCGGTATAGGCTACAAAATTCTGAAATTAGAAAAATGAAAAAGTTTATAGCATTACTACGAGGAATAAACGTAAGTGGTCAGAAGAAAATCAAAATGTCTGAGCTAAAATCTCTTTTTGAAAAGGCAGGATTTCAGGATGTTATAACTTACATACAAAGCGGGAATGTGATATTTTGTTCAAATGAAAAATCAGCTGAAAAACTAGTAAAAAAAATTTCATCTGAAATAAAAAGAAGATTTGGATTTGAAGTTCAGGTTATTATTCTTACTCCAAAAGAAATTGAATATGCACGTAAAAACAATCCCTTCATTAAACGGAAAAAAGAATCGGAAAGACTGTATGTAACATTTCTTTCAAATATCCCATCCAAAGAAAACCTTCAAAAACTCAATTCAATAGATTATTCACCTGAAGAATATAAAGTTGATAGAAATCTAATCTATTTATTTCTTCCAAACGGTGCAGGAAAAGCCAAACTGAATAATAATTTATTCGAAAATAAACTTAATGTGGATGGTACCACGAGAAATTGGAAAACGGTTAAAACTCTTTCCGAACTTATTGCGACTCAATAAAACATTATACTTGTTTTATTAACTTTACTCATCAAATAAAATTACTTTTGGTTTTACAAATGAATTTTTCATCGGCCCATATTGGGAAAATATTAAACGAGACAATCTTTTTATTTATTATAATTTTATTAACAGTGTCTTGTGGTGAAAAGAAAAATCAAAAACAACTCAGCGATCTGGAATTAAAAATGAATGGAATTGCAGAAGGATATGTAAAGTTAGTGCTGGAAGTCGGTAAGTATGATCCAATGTACGTTGACGCATATTATGGCCCAAAAGAGTGGAAACCAAAAGAAGAAAACCTTCAGCCTGATTCGACTGTATTCAATGAATTAATAAGTAGAGCAGATTCACTACTAAACGAACTTGAACTTTTAAGCGAATATAATGCAACTGAATTAGAAACCCTCAGATACAGATATCTTTACAAACAGCTGTTTTCTGTAAAAGCCAGATTGTTAATTTTGAATGGTTCTGTTCTTCCTTTTAAACTCGAATCAAGAGCGTTGTATGATGTAACACCTATTTTTGAATCAGAAGATAGTCTTCAAAAAGTAATAGACGAATTAGATAATATTCTTCCCGGAAAGGGCGATATTAATGAAAGAATATCTGCTCTCAGGAAAAATTTTGAAGTTCCCAGGAATAAAATATCAACCGTGTTTGATGCGGCTATAAAGGAATGCAGAAGAAGAACAGCAAAATATATTAATCTTCCTGCCGGAGAAAATTTTAAAGCAGAGTATGTTGTAAACAAACCGTGGGGAGCTTACAACTGGTATAAAGGAAATCTTTACAGTGTAATACAAATTGCGACTGATTTTCCATTCTATATAGATAACGCAATTGGTCTTGCTGCTCATGAGGGTTATCCGGGTCATCATGTTTACAATATACTTATGGAACAAGATCTGGTAATCAATAAAGTCTGGATTGAATATACTATATATCCACTCTATTCACCTCAATCATTAATAGCGGAAGGAACTGCAGTTGTTGGTGAAGAATTAATTTTCCCCGGTGATGAAAGAATGAATTTCGAAAAAGAAGTTTTATTTCCTCTCGCGGGATTAAGTACAAAGGATGCCGATCTTTATTATAGAGTACTTTTATTGCAGAAAAAACTTAGTGGTGCCGGTGTTTTGGCTGCAAGAAATTATTTAAATGGTGAATGGACAAAAGAAAAAACAGTCGCCTGGCTGCAAAAGTTTCAGCTTAGAACAAAAGAAAGAGCGGAGAAATATCTTTCGTTTATAGAAACTTACAGGAGCTATGTGATTAATTATTATATGGGAAGAATTATTATTGAGGGGTATTTGGAAAGGAACGGGGGCACAGAGGATAATATGGCAAAAAGATGGGAACTTTTTACTAAGTTAATATCAACACCGCAAACACCCTCAGGTTTACAGGATTAGATTAAATCAGCTTTAACCTTTTCATAGATTTCAAAAAAGGATTCCCGATTGAGAGATACATCATTAATTATTTGTTGAAGTAGTTCTTTATCGACTTTCACAAAATCTTCTTCCCTTGGCGTTACCACAAGACCGCCCAAATCAACCGCGGCAGGACTTATAAGTATTTTATCAGGATCATCTCTATAAAAACATTCCGGTCGATGTTTACTGCGCATAAAAATTATTAGACTCCAGCCAAACTCTTGATTGTAATTGCAGAGTAAATTCATCATTGGCTCAGGATCAGTTGAAGTGATTGTTTCATATACATTAAAAATTTTATTAAATGAATTTTCAATGAGAGATTGATCTTGTGACTCTATAAACACCAATCTTCTTAATCCATCGTCAATAAAAGTTGTTGAGATAAATTCATTTTCCTGAACAATGCTGCCAAAATCATTTTTCATTTGCTGAATATCATTCTCAATCGGTATATTATTTTTTATCCCTGCTTGAAAATGAAGATGATCAGGAGCCGACGCACCACAAGCTGGTCCGTTGTACAAGAATGTAAATTTTGGTGAAAGCAGTTCCGATAACTCAAGAAACTCGCTAAAATGTTCCTTAATTCTTTGTGGTTTATGAATTAATATTGGTAACGTAAAATGTTGTTGAAAAATAGGATAGGGGTTGCAAAGAAGTATAAAATTATCTTTAAATATAATTCCTTTTTGTTCTTCTGGCAGGTTATCAAAGCATAGAAAACATGGACGTCGTTCAATAGATATTTTATCAACATCAGCTGAAGTTGACTTAATTCTTTCTGGATTAAACTGAACCTTAAAATTAAAACCATCAAACCAAAAAGATTTAGTTTGGGTGTTTTTTAGAGCATCGTAGTTGCTTTTCATCAAGGGCCAGCTTTTTAACTGGGACTCAAATAAGTACTCTGCTGCTGCTGAGTAATCCTTTTTGTTTAATAAATTCTGGATTTTAGAATCACTAAATATTTTTTTATCGGATAATTTCACGATTTCTTTTTTCTATTTATTTCCTGTCTTACAATTATTTCATTAGTTCGAAGTGAATCTTTATAAAAGTTGTTAGCATTTTGTTTTTCAATAGAAAGTGAGGCGTCTGTATTTCCTTCCCATCTTCTACACAAGTAGATTGGTTCATAAATTCTTCCAACTTTATACTGCCTTGAAATAGCAAGGGCGACTGAATAGTCCTCACCATAACTGACATTCGGTAATTTTATTTCTCTAATAATTGGAGTATAAAATGCTCTCGGTGCACCTAGTCCATTAACCCTGAGAGCATTGTTGTGACCGTTTTCATCAGTCCATTCCCGGTGATCAATTAAGCCAGGAGGAATTTCATTTAGTTTAAAGTCGGTTAACTTATAACTTCCAATAACCATCGCACATTTTTCATCATAGAATCTATCCACAATTTTCTGTAATGTGGTTTGGTCAGAATACAAATCGTCGCTATCCAGTTGGATAACAAATTTACCACAATCAGAATGGAATATAGCTTCATTCCAGCAGCCGCCAATTCCTAAATCCTTTCTTTGAGGTAATATGTGAATCACTCGTTTATCCTCAATCGAAATGTTTTTAACTATTTCGGAAGTTCCATCTTCAGAATTATTATCAACGACTAGTATATTGAAGTTAAAATCGGCTTTTTGATTTAATGCAGATTGGATTGCATCCATTATTGTATTAACTCTATTCTTGACAGGAATCACCACTGATACTTCCCACTTAAATTTATCCAAGAACTCAACATTCTTTTTATCTGCAGAATCGATGAAAGCATCTATTTCTTTTAAATGATGAGTTACAACTTGTTCCATTTCAATCTGGGTATCACGATTTTTAGGGTCAACATACTCAAACATCTTATTAGTTTTAAGAACATCTACTGTCGTTTGAACCGAATAAAGATGTTCGGGAATTCGGCAAATAGCTGATTTTCTGGAAATAATTAATCTTAAATCATAGAGTCCCGAATATTTCATCCCTTTTTCTATTAAGAAAAAATCAGGTAAATACTCGCGAACAAAATCAAGATCAAGCATAAAGCAAAAACCAAAATCGAAATCATCCCTAATGCTGCCTAACTGATAATCTACTAATGAATGTCTAAAAGATTCTTCACTCTGCTTTTCAAAATAATCTGAATAAACTAATCCTGCGTTCAATCTTTGTATTTCAGATAAAATTTTCTCAACTGATGATTCATTTAGCTCAACTATTCTGTTTCCGATAATGAACAGCGCATATCTTGTTGAGACTTTTTCAATAATCTGTTTTATCGTTTCGCCACTTAATAAATGCTTTGTTACAATTACATTTATATTCAATAATTTAATGTCAGATACAATTACTATATCAGAGACTAGGCTTATTTTGTTCAGATTTGAAATTGCTTTTTCTATGAGGCTTTTGTTTGAAGAAAAAACGACAGTAGTAATTTTAATCGAATCCATTTTTTAGGAGACCCCTTTTATTTCTTCCCGATAAATATCTACAACTTTTTCTGTAATGACTTCAATATCAAATTTTTCAATTACTCGCTTCCTAGCATTTTCACCAAAACTAATACGTGTTTTTTTGGACTCTATCAACATTTTTAATTTCGATTTTAGGTCGGAGCTATTTTTATTTTCAAACAAATATGAAGTATGATTATCAATCGCAATATCGAGAATCCCCTCAGCGTTCGAACACACAGAAGGTTTCTTCATTGCCATTGCCTCAACCAGAGCAATACCAAATGCTTCTGAGTGCGATGGAAAAGCGAAAATATCTAACGCAGCTAGCACCTCAGGAGTGTCTCCACGAAATCCTGTGAAGATTATATTCTTAATGCCATATTCAATTGACCGTTGCTTTATTTTATCTGCATATTCAGATTCTCCTCTGCTTGGTTCCCCAACAATCAGGAATCGAAGATTTTTGTATTCCTTATTTAGCTCACTTGCAGCCCATAAAAATTCCTCGTGTCCTTTCCCAGGTGTAAATCTCGCCAGCATACCAATGGCAATTTCTTCAGAAGTAATATTGAATTCTTTTCTTACTTTTTTGTCATTAACTTTTTCCGGATCAAATTTTTTAGTATCGATTCCATTTGGTACTATTATTATATCATTTGTTTTAACAGGAGTTGTTTTCATCAGGTTTTGTTTTATAACTGTACTTATCGCAAAAATCTTTTTTATTCTTCTGTACAATTGGTTATGCAGAATATCTTTCTTAACGACGAATGAACCAACTTGTTTGGTGAGAAATAACGGGATTTTACTACCTGCGAAGAACAATGCAGGCACTAGCAGCCATAAATCTTTTGATGCCTGTGTATGCACGAGTGTATAATTGTTATTTTTTATAAGGAGTGAAATTCTGAATGTAGTAATCGGGTGAAAATATCCACCAGCATTTAGCGGATGAATCATAATTCCCAAATTGTTTGCCTCTATATGAATTCTGGAATCAGCAGAGCAAATTAATTCAACTGCGATGTCTCTATTTAAAAGTTGTTGAATTGAAGTAAGAGTAAACATTTCCAATCCACCCCAACTTTTTGACAGGCAGGAATAAAGTATTTTCATTAAAACTAATTAGTAAATTTTTTTCAATTGGGAATTTTTAAAATAATGTAGTAAAATCTCATCAAAGTTGTAGCCTTTTTCCGCCATAACTGCGGCACCAATTTGGCAAAGCCCCACACCATGACCCCAACCAGCTCCATAAAGAATAAATTTTTCGGGAATACCAAGCCCACTTTTTTTCACAACAAAGGCCGAACTGTACAAATGTGTTTTCGATAATATTCTTCTGATTTCTAATTCTTTACCAATAGTTAATGTTTTTATTGTTCCAACAATTTTAAGTTTTACAATTCGTGAAGAATCTCCTCTTTCGATAGGAATGAGATCTATGATATCTCCAAAATCCATTCCGCTCTTTTCTTTTAATAAAGATGATAAATCTTTCTGAGAGTATTCAACCTGCCAGCGAAAAAAATCTTTAGTTTCTCTATCGTAATCAACTAAAATGTGAGATAGGATTTTGTGATCAGTTGTATTACAAAAAGAATTGGGATATCCCAGGATCCATTTCTCTGAATTACCTTCATCAGAAAAATCCAGGCTGTAATTTTCCGGTTCGTACTTATAATCCACAACCGAAGATAAATATGGATGTTTCACCGGTTCCCAAACATTTTCGAATGATTCTGTAAGCCCTCCGCAACATTTAGAATATCTGGTATCGCAAACTTTTCCGTTGCTAAGCAAGACGATCCCTTTTGTCTTGTTCATTGCCTTGAAGGATGCATCCGAAATGATTTTAGTTACTCCCTGAAAACGTTGGCAATGATCATCCGCACAAAAGTCAAACAAGTTATGATCTTCTCTATCATACCATCTTATTAATTCATCTTTAAATTCAACAGATGTTTCATGCTTCTCTGTTTGTTTAACTAATTTCTTTGATCTTTCAATCTGTGCAAGTACCCAGCTTCTTGCAACTACAGCTTGCGCTTTGAGAAGTTCTATAGAACTTCTTGCGCTCATTTCTGAGGAGATAACGCTTGTTAAATATCTTTCCAGAGGAATGTGGTTTATTGCAATTATCTCATCCCCCGATTTTTGCAATAAAAGTGAATATATAAATCTCTGTTTCTCCTTTCTTTCCCAGTGAAATTTGTTTCCTATCACAACATCTTTTAAAAGGAACGATTCTGAGATTGGGTCTTCAGGTATAAATTCTATTTTATCAGGCAACAAAATCTCATGTTTACTGCTTTTGCATCTAATTTTGTTATCTTTTACATCAGCCTGGTATACACCGCTAAACTTGTCTTTTAATCCAGGTACACTAAAATCTCCATAAAGTTCGAAATTAATGATTTTACTGGTTAAAATTCCAACTCTTATTAATGGCTCTTCTCTAGTCAACATTACTTTTATTGAATTAATTTTATTTAAACTTTTTATTATTCTTTGCAAAATATAATGAATAGTTTTGTTTGATGAAGTAAGATTTTTGAGTATGAAGTGCTTTATAATTATTTTTTCAATACTTAATAAATAGAAATCATAAGTAGATTGGATGAAAAATATTCTTAAAGAAAATGTTTCAATAATAGGTTTCCCAATGGATCTAGGTGCTGATCGCCGTGGGGTTGACATGGGTCCTTCTGCACTACGAATCGCTGGTCTGCAGTCAAAACTTGAAACACTCGGATACAAAGTTCAAGACACGGGCGATATAAAAATTGAGATAATGGAAAAACAAAAAATCAAGAATCCGCAATTAAAATATCTAGATGAAATTGTTAGAACCTCAATGCTGCTTTCTGAAAAAGTTGAAAAAGTTTTAGGAAATGGAGATTTTCCGTTGTGTTTGGGGGGAGATCATTCGATGGCCTTGGGAACTATTTCCGGTATAGCATCTTACTGTAACAAAAAAAAATTGAAATTGGGTGTAATCTGGATAGATGCCCATAGTGACATGAACACGGATGAAACCAGTCCTTCGGGAAATATTCACGGAATGCCTCTTGCATCTTTGTTGGGTATAGGAAATAATGAACTGGTAAATTTTCTTGGTTTCTCTCCGAAACTTCTTTCGGATAATTGTGCTTTAATTGGAATAAGAAGTATTGATGAAGCAGAAAAAAATAATATAAAAAAACTTAAAGTGCCTGTTTATACGATGAATGATATTGATAAACTTGGTATACACAGGATAATTGCAAAAGTATTAAAACAGTTTCGTGAGAAAGTTGATCACATTCACATCAGCTTCGATGTTGATAGCGTTGATCCTTCTGTTGCTCCTGGTGTCGGAACCCCTGTGCCTGGAGGACTAAGTTATCGAGAGGCACATCTACTTATGGAGACTATAGCTGAATGTGGTTGTATGTCTTCTCTTGAAATTGCAGAAGTGAATCCAATTCTCGATCATAAAAACCAGAGCGCTATTTTCACAGCAGAACTAATCGCATCAAGTATGGGACAGAGAATATTGTAATGAAACTAAATAGTCTCGCATTAATAATCGTAATCTTCATCATTCTATCTATTATTCTTTTAGCTTTCGATGTTATTCCGGTTTCTATGACCGATGTACTGGCTTATTCCTTATTAGTGATTGGTGTTGCACTTGTTTATACAGAATCAATCAGGCAAAACAGGTTATCAGTTTTTATTGGTTCGATAATTTTTCTTTTCGGAGTTTACTTTTTAATTACTGAAAATTTTGATCTTAAAATAAATGAAAATTTTTATGTGCCAATCGTTCTTATCTTTAGCGGTTCTGGTTTATTGATACTTTATATCTCTACAGCTGCACAAAAAATATTTTTCTATCTATCACTTATTTTCTTGTCTGCGGGAATCACATTGATGGTTACCAATAGTCACTGGAAGCTAGGCTCCTTCTTCAATTCGATTTTACCAGTAATAGACTTTGTTTGGCCAGTTATGCTAATATTTTTATTACTAATTTTAATAATGAGAACGAAATAGAATACTATTTGGACGGCTTGGAAAGAGCCAGGGTTGGGAATTAATAGATTAGATGTTTTCAGGTATGGGAGTTAAACGATAAAATACGTCGCAATTATTAAGACAACAGAAACAACAAAGAATATTATACTTAGTAGTTTATTCTTATCAACAGTTTTACGTATTGATTCAAGTTCGCGAGCCAAATAAGTTTTGATATAATCTCTGGCAATCTTCTCGATTAATTCTTTGTCTACAACTGGCTTTGGAGGCTCACTAACTTCAATCTCATCTGGCTGACGAAGGAAAATTTCTTGTTCTCTTTTTTCTTTGGATTTATTTACAAACCGAAAAGGTTCTTCTTTCTTAGTTGCTGGATTTTCCGCTGTTAAATTCACTCCTGCCTCGACCTCAGCAAATACTTTTTCTTCTACTTCAATTTGTTCGGTCAAGATAGTTTCTTCAGGTTCTTCCCTTATTTCAATTTCTTCTTCTTGTTCAATTACAGATATTTCTTCCACAGGTTCCGGAGACGGAGGTGTTTCCTTAGCTTTTTTAGCATCGATCCTGGCTTTAATTTGATCCCTGATGCTATAAAGCTTCATTGCTGTTTTATCTTTTAGGTCCGTGGCAGGATATTTTAATTCCAATGTTAGTGGAAGAAATGCAATAAGATTCTGGAAATCTCCAAGCTCTTTCCAGGGAAACTCATCACCGGCAGCTTTAAGACCTTGTAGATTATCTTTATCCTTATCTGTAAGACATCCCAGGACTTCCAGTTTAATTAAATCAAGACTCTTTTTCTTATCTTTATCCATTTTACTACTTAGCCTCTGAAACTTTTTTCATTAAATTTCCGAATGCTACCTGGAGTTTAGATTTAACAGTTACAGTTGGTATGTTCAACTTTCCTGCAATCTCTGCCTGGTCCATTCCGCCATAATAGCTTAATTCCAATACATACTTTTGAGCATCTGTTAAGCTAGCCAATGCTTTTTCAATTCTTTCTTTCTTATTCATAACCTCGCTTAGTTCCATCGGTTCGATTTCTGGCGAAAGTTTTGGAAGAATAAAATCTTTTTCATAATCCTCATCATATTCCGGTAACAGTTTTCCATTCTTTCGATAAACTACATCAATTGCTTTATTACGTGCGAGTGTGACTAACCAAGTATAAACGTTATTAGTCTTGAAATCAAATTGATCTATTTGCCTCCAAACAAGTACAAACACATCAGAAAGGACTTCTTCTGCAGTTTCCTTTTCAGTAACTATTTTTTTAATTAAAGTATAGAGGATTGGAGCATAACGATCATACAACTGTTCTAAAGCTTTGGAATCATATCCCGCTACCTTCAACATTATTTCCGCATCTGTCAATGAATCACTATCAGCCACTTCGCTCTCCTTGAATTATTGATTTTTATTCTATTATTAAATTTAAATAACTGCAAAATCGAAGCAATTTAAGTACCACTACTCAAATCTGTCCAAAAGGGTAAAAATGATGGGAATAGTCTGATATCCCCTAACACCAAACACAATCTGTTAAAATAACTACAAGTAAAAATTTAACTTCGATAAGAACTTTATCAAAGTTGAAAGTGAACCGGAACGGTTACCTGCACCTTTACTGCTCTACCTCTTTGTTTTCCTGGTGTAAATTGAGTTTTTTGAATAGCATCAAGTGCCGCTTCATCACAACCTGCTCCAATACCTTTTACAATCTCGGCACTGACTACATTTCCGTTTTCATCTACAAAAGCTCTGACAAACACTTTACCCTCTACTCCGGCTCTTTTTGCAATTTCCGGATATTTAATTTTTTCCTGAATTCCTTTCAATCCTCCTATTGGCTGTGGCATTTCCTCAACAGCAACAAAGAAAGTTGGCTCTTCTATTTTTTCTTCCACTACTTTTGGAGGAGGAGCAGAAATTTTTTCTTCTTCTTTCGGCTTTTCTTCATTAACAACTTCCTTAACCAATTCTAGTGGTGCTTCAATCGGGTCAGGTAATTTGGGTGGTGCTTTTGGAAGTAATTTCTGCTCATTTTCTTTTTGAGTTACCTTCGGCTCGTTTTGTGGTTTGTTATAAATTTCTACTTTTTGAACCTCATTTGTTTCTACAACTGGTTCAATTTCCGTTAAACTATCATAACTTAATTGTTCCAATTTTGTAATTACACTATCTATAGGTTTCTGTTCTTCAACAAACTGTGCTAATTCAGTGTTATTTTCATTATTAAAAAACATGAAAAATGAAAGTGCGGCAATAAATACAAATAGTAATACTGAAGTGAGTACTAATTTGCGAAGTTGAAAAGGTTTTTTAATCTTTTTAACGGGTTTATAATCGGCTTTATCCTTAAATGTCGAATCATCTGTTTCCTCAAATGTTTCTTCAAAATCATTTAGTTGAATTGGTTCTTCTTTTTCTTCAGTTATTTTTTTCTTAACCTCTTCAAAGCCGCTTAAATCTTTACGTTTTGGATTTTCTGCTGATATCGCTCCCCAATCAATCTTATTTTGAGCAGAAACCTCTTCTACATTTTCTGTTTCGGTTTTTCTCTTTACGGGTACAAATTTCTCTGGCTGATCGACATTTTCTTTACCAAAAATCATCCTGTTCAATTTTCTTACGATTATCTCTTTCGCTTCAATTGAAGGAATATCAAATTTTTCTATCGCTGCAAATAACGCTGAAAGATTTTGAGCTTCTCCAAGTTCTTTCCAACAAAAAGTTTCATCATTCTCTTTTAAAAATCGAAGACTTTCTTTATCCTGCTCATCCAGACACCCCAATACATCGAGTATTATTAATTCAATATCTCTTTTTTTAAACATATCTTTTTATCCAATTAGAGGATTGTTGGTTTGATGATGATACCACTCAGTAAAATTCAACAATTGTTTCAAGGTTTATTTCTCTTTTTAGGAGACAATTCATTCTCAATTGCCACATTAACTTCTAAAAAATTAAAAAATTGAAGCAATTTGAGTACCATGAGCAATATTGCACAATTAGATTCAAATCAATAATTCCCAAAATTTTTTTGTCTTTTAATTACTTAATAAAAGAAAAAATAACCTCCCTTTGATGTGTTAATAATGTCTATTTATATAGGTTGTATTATAAGATTTAAAAAAAATTTTACACGGCATTTTCATTTAAAAGAAAAGATGAATCCGATTCATGCTTAAACCCTATTTTATTATTTTTGCTTTTATGTTATATAGTAAAGGATAAAATGACCTCTCAAGAAATAAGAAATCAGTTCCTTAATTTTTTTAATAGCAAGGGACATAAAATTGTTCACTCGGCACCTGTAGTTCCATTTGATGATCCTACATTACTATTTACAAATGCCGGAATGAATCAATTCAAAGATGTTTTTCTTGGGAAAGGAAAAAGAGATTACTCGCGAGCAGTTGATACTCAGAAATGCATCCGCGTAAGCGGTAAGCATAATGATCTCGAAGAAGTGGGACACGATACGTACCATCATACATTTTTTGAAATGCTTGGTAACTGGTCGTTTGGAGATTATTACAAACCAGAAGCGATAGAATGGGCATGGGAACTTCTAACTGATGTTTGGAAACTTCCAAAAGAAAGACTGTGGGCTACAGTTTATAAAGATGATGATGAAGCGTTTGAACTTTGGAAATCTAAAACAGATATCAATCCAAAACATATTTTAAAATTTGGAGAAAAAGATAATTTTTGGGAAATGGGCGAAACCGGTCCCTGTGGTCCTTGTTCAGAAATTCACATAAATATTGGCGATGATTACGAAAATCCTGATTACATTAATGCAGGTTCACCAGAATGTATTGAAATCTGGAACCTTGTTTTCATTCAATATAACCGTGATGAAAATGGAAAACTTCACGACCTTCCTTTAAAGCATGTTGATACCGGGATGGGTTTTGAGCGAATTTGTGCTGTCCTGCAAAAGACTAACTCAAATTATGATACCGACATTTTTCATCCAATAATTGAAGAAATCGTTAAACTAAGCAAAATCAAAATTGAAAAAAGCCTCTCAGAAGAGAAACTTACTAAGCCAGAGGAATTAAAAATTCCGATGAGAGTAATTGCAGACCACATCCGAGCTTTGACGTTTGCAATTGCTGATGGTGCCGTTCCCGGTAATGAAGGACGAGGATATGTTCTCAGAAGAATTTTAAGACGTGCCGCACGTTATGGCAGAAAAATTAATCTTACTGAACCATTTCTCTATAAGCTTGTTGACGTTCTTGTTCAAACAATGGGTGATGTCTTCCCGGAAATAAAAGAAAAACAAGAATACATAATAAAAGTAATCAAAGGAGAAGAAGAAAGTTTTAACGCAACTTTAGATAGAGGTATCGAGCTATTTGAAGAAATAATTGAAAAGCTCAACAAGAAAAAAGAAAAAATTATTCCCGGAGAAGATGTATTCAAACTATATGATACATTCGGCTTTCCTGTTGACTTAACAAACATAATGGCAATTGAAAAAGGTTTTACAATTGATGATGTAAAATTTAATGAGTTGATGAATCAGCAAAAAGACAGAGCTCGCGAAGCATCGAAAGAAAAATTTGCATCCGTGAGTGTATCAATTAATGATACAAAAGGATTTCAATTTTCTATTACTGATCCAACCGAATTTACTGGTTACGATGAGCTCATAACCAAATCAAAAATTACGGGTTTAAAAAGGGACAATAAAACTGAATTGGTAATACTTGATAAATCTCCTTTTTATGTTGAAGCTGGTGGACAAGTTGATGATACTGGATCATTAGTAGTGAATAATAATAAATTTAATGTTGTTGATTTACTAAAAGTCGAGGACAAGATTGTTCACGTTCTTGAAAACGATTCGAAAAAATATTTTCAACCCAACGTCAATGTAATTGCAGAAGTTGATTCCAAATACCGCTGGGATGTAATGCGTAATCACTCTGTCACTCATTTTCTTCACGCTGCATTAAGAAATATCCTTGGAACTCATGTGCATCAGGCAGGGTCTTACGTCGGACCAGATCATCTTAGATTTGATTTTACACATTTCACAAAACCAAGTCCCGAAGAATTGAGAGACATCGAAATTCTTGTTAATGAGCAGCTAAGAAGAAATCTGCCAATGATTCATCATCGTGATATTCCATTTGACGAAGCAAAGAAAATGGGGGCACTGATGTTCTTTGGTGATAAGTATGGAGACAAGGTCAATGTCGTTCAGTTTGGTGATTTTACTATGGAATTTTGTGGTGGTACCCACGTAAAAAATTCTTCGGAGATTGGTCTATTCAAAATAATAAGTGAGGCTTCCATCGCAAGCGGTGTAAGAAGGATTGAAGCTGTAACCGGAGCGGGTGTTGAAAAATATATTCAGTCTCAACTGGAACATATGAATCAATTCAGTCACAGGATTGACGAACTACTTGATACTAAAAAGAAACTTGAAAAGGAAATTTCTGATCTTAAGTTAAATGAAAAGCTTGGACAACTTGATCACATCGTTTCACTTCATTCAATTGAAAAAGGAATTAAAATTTACAAAGGAAGAGTTCACGCAGATAATATGGATGAGCTTAAATCATTCGGGGATGAGCTAAGAAATAAAATGGGGAGTGGTGTCGGTGTTCTCATTTCTCAAATAGAAGATAAGGTTGGCATAGTTTCGGTTGTTAGCGATGATATCATCAAAGAAAAAAAATTAAGTGCTGGTAAAATAGTAAGTGAACTTGCAAAGCTCGTAGGCGGCGGCGGCGGCGGTAGACCACATCTTGCAACTGCTGGTGGTAAAGACGTTTCCGGAATCTCCTTAGCGATAGGAAAGGTTGAGAAAATCGTTGGCGGTTTTATTTAAGTATGAGCAAATCAAGGATCAAATATATCTGCTCAAGTTGCGGATATGAATCACTAAGATGGCTTGGGAAATGCCCGGAATGTGAAAGCTGGAATTCGTTCTCTGAAGAAATTATTGAATCCTCGAAACGCAAACCTGTAATTTCAAAATCAAAATATGAGTTAAATACCATTGAAACGATTTCAGCCAATGAAGCTGATAGAATAAAAACAGGAATAACTGAATTCGATCGTGTGCTGGGCGGTGGATTGATGCCCGGTTCAGTAATTTTGCTTGGTGGTGATCCGGGAATCGGCAAATCAACTCTTGCAATGCAAGCTACTGCAAACATAAAGCAAAAAGTTTTATATGCTACTGGCGAAGAATCCGAAAAACAAATTAAGTTAAGAGCAAGCAGATTAAAATTACATTCGTCCGATTTTTACGTTCAGGCTGAAACAAATCTTTCAGACATACTTGGAGCAGTCAACCAGCTTTCGCCTGCTGTTGTTGTGATTGATTCTATACAAACAATGTATAGAAGCGAACTCGACAATTCTCCAGGAACTATAACTCAAATAAGAGAGTGCACTTCCCTTTTGATGGAAGAAGCAAAGAAAAAACACTACTCTGTAATAATTATTGGTCACGTTACAAAAGAAGGAATGATTGCCGGGCCAAAACTGCTCGAGCATATGGTTGATGCAGTTATCCAATTTGAAGGGGAATCAAATTATTCATTCCGGATTCTTCGTGCACAAAAAAACAGATTCGGAAGCACAAATGAAATTGGTGTATTCGAAATGCATGAGGATGGTTTGCGTGAAGTAAAAAATCCCAGCGAACTATTTCTTAGCGAAAGAGAAAAACAAACTCCCGGATCAGTTGTAACATCAAGCATTGAAGGAACAAGACCAATTCTGTTAGAAGTTCAGGCACTTGTTACTCCTTCTAACTATGGCTACCCGCAAAGAGTTTCTAACGGTTTTGATCAACGAAGATTATCAATTTTACTCGCAGTTCTTGAAAAAAGAGCAAACATCAGAGTTTCAGCAACTAACGTTTTTGTAAATATTGCAGGTGGTATTCGAATCACTGAAACAGCTGCCGATCTTGCAGTTTGTTCTGCCATTGCCTCAAGTTTAACAGAAAAAGTTATTGAAAATCAGACGATCATAATTGGTGAAGTTGGTCTTGGTGGTGAAATTAGAAGTGTTGGACACATCGAAAAACGAATTCAGGAAGCTGAGAAATTAGGGTTCAAATTTGCAATTATCCCTTCCGGGAATAAAAAAGAGTTGAAGTCCTCAGGAAACATTTCAGTAAAGACTTTTGAAAATTTGGATCAGGTCGTGAAAAGTATTTTAACCAAATCTGCTAATTCTTAGCGTTTTTAAGCATTTCCAAGCCATTAAAAATCTTTATTGAGAATTTGCAGAGTTTTTATATTTTTATATGTGGCTTTTGCCATAATGTTATTTAATTATCAATTGAGGTTCTAGTGAGCAAAAAACTCTTTGTGGGAAGTCTCCCATGGGCAGTCAACGACGAGGGATTAAAACAAGCTTTTACTCCTTATGGAAATGTTGTTTCTGCCACAGTCGTAGTTGATCGTCGATCCGGACGGTCTAAAGGATTCGGATTTGTGGAAATGGAAAACGATTCCGAAGCCAAAGCAGCTATCGAAGCACTTAATGGTTCTGAACTTGAAGGCAGAAGCATTGTTGTAAACGAAGCAAAACCAAAAGAATAAAATATATACTGGCATATTTTGTTTGTTCAAGCGCTCACATTTCGGGCGCTTCTTTTTTTAGAGAATGATTTTTAATTTCTGCAATTAAAAAACGAAAGAATTAATAGCAATTACAAAATTATTTTCTCCACGATAATTTAACTTCCACGCAAATTCCAGATCCAAAGGAATAATTCCCTGACCTATTCCAAAACCAATTTCATAAAATGGTTTATTGAATGTTTGCACTTCTGTTGGTAGTTTTGCTGCAGACTCACTTCCAATTTCTGATACGGCTGAATTGAAGAAAATATTCAGAGTGATTTCCCAATCTTTCAATCCCGGTACTTTTAGAAGTTTAAATATTTCATCGCGAAAATTGTATTCAAAGAAAAGTGTCGCAACCCTTTCACCAAAAATTTCGTTTACTCTTAGAGTTCTGAAGCTGAAAGGTTTTGATAACCATTGAAGATTGCCGGGTAGTGCATACATATTCTGATAAGGTAATGTTCCCACATTGTACATTCCAAAGAGTTCGAGATTGTATGAAGGTAGATCGAAAACTTCTTGTAAAGTTATCAATGTATAAACGGTAGGTTGTATAGTCGAGACCACTATTGAGTAAATCTTTGTTTGAGTATGCAACATCTCCACTGAAAATTGTATAAGAATCGCCCATTGAAGTTCGTCTTCTAAAGTAACCATCTTCAATATAATCCCGGAAATCAATTTGAATCCTGCAGTAATGTGCATTAATACTTGTTTCATAAATGGGTGGGTTTTGTAGGATAGTCTTTATCTTTTCGGAAAAAAGAATATTCAGTATTTGTATAGGCATTCTTGTCCTTATGGGAAAGATAATCCAAAGCTTAAATCAAGTACAGGAAATATCTCACTTTCCAAACTAAACTTAAATCCTGTTGAATAGTAGTAACTTCGGAATTCCTGTTTGTTCAAAAGTGCAAGTAAAGAAGCTGTTAAATCTGTATAATCATCCGATGTTCCGAAGAGTTCTCTTATTGAATTGTAAATATCAAAATTAATTGATGTAGTCCTGTAATCGCCCAATAAGTATTCGAAGTCAAAATCAGCTTTAAATCTTTTATCAGAAAAACCGTACGCAAGATTTAATCGAGGAGTTTAATCTTTGATCAAAATAATCATCAAGATAAAATCCCAGTCTTGGAGTGAATCCCTCAACACTATTAAAACGCCAGCAATTCAGTGTCCCATTAATCGATAAATTTTCTGAAAAGTAAGTCCTGGTACCTAGCCATGAGAATTGATCCCAGAAAGAAAAAGGAAGTTGCTGCAGACTATCTATTCGACTGTATGCAAATTCTTCTTCTGTTGTATTTGGAATTGTTTGTGCTGATGTCCAATAAACCGAATCTATTTCTATCTGCATCTGGAAGAACTGTGACTATTGCTTTAGAAAAAATGTTATCATTCAAATCAGGATTGATCTTATAATCAAAAAGAATTGTGTTCAGTTCGAAACCAAATCTTACCAACCCAAGTACATTGCCGTTCATAAAAAGTCTATAATCTGCCGGCATATATATATCATCATAATTCGAGAATTGCTGGAAGATACTTATGGTATCAAAAATACCTCCAACATTTGCAGCACGATTAAGTTCGAGATTAACTTGAATAAGTTCATACGTGCTATCATTTATAAAAATATTTCCAACAAATCCCGGATTGTCTGAATCATCAGGACTTAAAAATAACTTATACACTTTTCTATCATTCATCATTACAACTTTATCAATGTAGTAGTAATAATAATCCAAAGCGTTATCAGCAATTGGACCCGGAAGCTTACTACCAAAAAATCTGATGTCATCTTCATAAAAGTTTTGTATTAGTCGACCGCCTGTAACAGTATTTATAGTTGGCGGAAAATTTGCACTTTGTTTTCTTGCGACAATAATCTCTTTAAATTGATCAGGTTTTTTAAAATATCCCTTACTTTGATTTTCAAGTATTCCCGTTATTTTTAAATCAACCGAATCTTCTCCTGCTCCAATTCCTGCAGAAACCGATCTTCCCCTTGCACTTATTTCATCAGTGGTTCTAACCAGTCCTTTGGTGTATGCTTCAAATTCGTATGAATTTAATTTTTGATTTCTTTCATTCTTTTTTTGAATTGCTCTGCGAATTATTTCCAAGGCAGGATTTTCACCCGGATGAATAACTATATCCGGCAGACGAATTTCTGTTTCATTCAATCTAAAGTTTATGCTGTCCAGATCTGCTTTAAGATTTACGGCAATGGTATCAGAATAATAACCAATATATGAAGCCACAAGTGAATGGATGCCTGTTGATAGTTTAAGTTCATAATAGCCGCCTGAGTTTGCTGCAGTGCCGAGGGTTGTATTAAGAACTCGGATATTTCCATAAGATAGCGCTTCCCCTGTCTTTGCGTCAGTAATTCTTCCGGACACAAAATAAGTTTGAGCAAATATATTATTGGAAATGATGAAAGCAGCTAATATTAAAAAGATTATTTTCATAAAATATGCTGATACAGCTACTCAAAAGTAAATAAAAGCTTAATTTTATTCCGGGAAAATTATTGGTGTTATAATTGTACAGTTAATATTTTTATCTTTTCAAAAGAAAATAATATCTGAATTTAATATGAAGTTTAGTAAAATAATTATGCTGTCAATAGCGCTCTCTTTCCAGATGCTTTTTCCACAGGATCTGGGAAATACGGAAACGGATCCCGTAAACATAACGGCAATGGCAATCATTCAGAAGTATCTTTTTGCAATTGGTGGAATGGATAATTTTACAAGCGTAATGGATAGAACAACGGTAATGTCAGGTTTTGCAATGAACCAGCCAATCGATATAGTGATGATGCAAAAATATCCGGATAATTTTTATCAGGAACTTCAGGTCGGTGAAGTGAATCAGATCATTTATTACGCTAATGGAAAGGGCACACTCAAAATTGGTGATGAAGAAACACAAATTGAAAATCGGGAACTTGAACGACTCAAGATCGATGCAACGATGCAATTCTTGCTTGACCCGGAAAGTTATGGAGTAAAAACAGAAGTGCTTCCCAATGAAATGGTAGATAGTGCTGACTGTTACAAGATAAAATTTGTGTTACCCTCAGGAATCCGCTGGTATCAGTACTATAGCGTTAATACAGATTTGAAAATAAAAGAGATAAAAGAAATCCAAACCAACCAGGGTTTATTCGAACAAGAAACGTATTACTCAGATTATAGAGAAGTCCAAGGCTTAAAATATCCATTTAAAATAAAACAATTTTTAGGCTTGCAGGAAATTGATCTTACTGTAACAAGCATAGAAGTTAACACTGGCCTTGATGATAAAATATTTGAGCTGCCCGATTAGATGAGCAATCAAAAATTCTCAGCAATCGTCTTTGATTTGGGTAATGTGCTTATTCCCTTTGATTACAACATTGCTATAAACAAACTTAACAATATTGAGCAGAGATTGGGTAATCACTTCATAGACTTTTATAATTCAAACTATAATATTCACAGAGATTTTGAGAGTGGTAAAATTTCCAAAGCTGAATTTTTAAATACAATGCTTAAAGCTGTCAATAACAAGATTGATGCAGAAACTTTTTGTCGTATATTCTCTGATATTTTTAGAGTCAATGAAGATGTTGTTTCTCTTTTGCCGAGTTTAAAAAATCATTACAAACTTTTTCTTCTTTCGAATACAAATTCAATTCATCAGGAATATGGATGGCAGAAGTACGGATTCTTAAATTATTTTGATGACTTGATTTTATCACACAAAGTTGGCTCAGTCAAACCAGATGAAAAAATTTACCGTGAAGTTGAAAAACAATCCAACTTACCTTCTTCCGAACATTTATACATCGATGATATTCAGGAATATGTTGATGCGGCAATAAATATAGGCTGGGATGCTGTTCAATTTGTTGATTATGAAAAACTGTTAATCGATCTTAAAATCAGAAATATCATTAACTAAAAATAAAATATGTGTTTAATTGTTTTCGCAAATAATGTTCTCAATGATTATAAACTCGTATTTGCTGCAAACAGAGATGAGTTTTACAACCGTTCGAGTGAACAAGCAGATTTTTGGTCAGATCATCCAAACCTTTTGGCTGGAAAAGATTTGCAAGCTGGCGGAACGTGGCTTGGTATTACGAAAGAAGGTAGGTTTGCTGCCATCACAAATTTCAGAGATTTGAAAAATATTAAAGATGATGCGCCTTCCAGGGGTCATCTTACACTTGATTTTTTAGTTGATAGTATTTCTCCTGAAGACTATTACAAAAAATTAAAGCCAATATTAAGTAGCTATAACGGATTCAATTTGCTTTTAGGCTATGTCGATCAACTTTACTATTTCTCAAACAAAACCGAAGGAATTCAGAAACTTAAACCGGGTATTCACGGAATAAGTAATGCACAACTGGACACCCCCTGGCCAAAGGTAAAAAAAAGTAAACGGAATCTTAAAAATTTAATTGAGCAGCAAAATATTCATCCTTGGGAAGTGTTGAATATTCTGGATGATACTTCAGCAGCTAAAGATGAAGAACTTCCAGACACTGGTGTTGGGGTTGAGTTGGAGAGAATGCTTTCTCCGATTTTTATAAAATCGGAGAAATATGGGACGAGATCATCAACAATTATTACAGTGGACAAAGAAAATAATGTCAGGGTTGTTGAGAAAACATATTTCGGCAATTCGGGCCGATTTTCAAACAAAGATTATAACTTTACTATTCACAAAAAATAAGAATTAAAATGGAAGAAAATGTAATTCATGAAAAGGATAACGAACGATTTGTTATTTATACTGAAGGTAATGAGGTATATGTGGAATATACAATGAGAGAAGGGGAAATGGATTTACATCATACTTTTACTCATCCTGCACTTCGTGGAAAAGGATTAGCGGCCCAGGTAGTCCGAGCCGCTTTTGAATTTGCGAAAGAAAATAATCTGAAAATAATACCAACTTGCTCTTATGTTCAGGCATTCGTTAGAAAAAATGATGAGTACCATGAGCTTGTTGTTTAAAAACGATTTATTTTAACTTTGCATTAAGAATTATCATCGGACCTGTAAGAGCTTTTGAAACCGGACAACCTGATTTTGTTTGCTCAGCGTGTTTCGCAAAAGTTGCAGCATCAATTCCATCAATTTCTCCAACTGTATCCAGTTCGATCTTTGTAATTGTAAAACCAGTGTCAAGTTTTTCAAGATGAACTTTTGCAGATGTCTTTATTGAGTTTACTTTGAATCCTTCTTTTGATAATGAATTAGCGAGAGCCATTGAATAACAACCTGCATGTGCAGCACCGATTAACTCTTCAGGATTTGTTGTATGAACCTGATTCGAATCGTGAACCTGCATCGTATGGGGTATTGTTTAATGTTTTAGTTTCTGTATTAAGTGACCCTTTTCCACTTTTTAAATCACCGTGCCACTCGGCATTTGCATTTCTAATTGGCATATTGTCTCCTTATTGTTTTGATAAGATATTTGTATTTGAATATGCTAAGTTAATATTAATAACAAAATAAACGTCCATAAAATTCAGTGACCCATAACATTTTTTTCGATAAAATCTTGTTAATTGTATAAATTACGAGTAAATATTTTATGGAAAGAGTATAATACCCCTCGGAGAGTGAACAATGAATAATAAAATTACACACGTAATTAAAAGAAGTGGAGCAATAGTACCTTTCAAACAGGAAAGAGTTATAAATGCCATTTACCGTGCTGCAGTTGCAGTTGGCGGCAGAGATAAAGAAAAAGCTGAAGAACTAGCAGAACAAGTTGTTAAAATTTTAAACGAAAAATTTGATGAAAAAACATATCCTCATATAGAGGATATTCAGGATATTGTTGAAAAAGTTTTGATTGAGAACGGTCACGCAAAAGTTGCAAAAGAATATATTTTATACAGGGAAGAAGCTGCAAACAGAAGAGACGAAGAAGGAAGAATAAATTCCAAGCTGAACGAAAATATTCCCTGGTCGAAAGTATGGCGTAATCTTGATTGGGCCGTTGAACATAAGTTGAATACTGTTGATCTGCTAAATGAACGGGTTGCAAAAGGTGAGTTTGCTCAGATAGTTCACGAGTCAGAGGCACTGTATGAAGATGATGTGGAACTTGCAGCAAAATTAATTATTGAACGACTCAAAGATCTACGAATGGTAATGATTAGTGGTCCTTCTTCATCAGGAAAAACCAGCACGACGATGAAGCTCGAACAAAAACTTATAAAGAAAGGTTACAAGTTTAAAGCATTAATTGTCGACCATTACTTTTTCGATCTTGAGTTTCATCCTAAAGACGAGTTTGGAGATTATGATTTTGAAACTCCACAAGCTCTTGATCTTCCATTGATCAATGAACATCTTAGTCAAACTAAGTCAAGGTGAAAAAGTTTTAATTCCGAGCTACGAGTTCAAAACCGGAACTCGCACACTGAACGCAACACCAATGAAATTGGAAAAAGACGAATTGCTATTAATTGATAGCTCTGCACGGACTTTATCCCGATTTCAGTAAAGATATTCCGATCAGATGTAAAATTCAAATTGTATCTTGAACCGCTTTTACAAATGAAAGGCCCTGATAATAAATATATTCAGCTGGACAGATATCCGATTAATAAGAAGAATGCTTACGTGATTTTGCTCATCGTGCTTATAATCCAACTCAAACCTTAGAGCACTGGCATTATGTTCGATCAAGTGAAATGCGAAATATTATTCCATTAGCAATACAGCGGATTTTATTATCAGTAGTGCGATGCCTTACGAGCTTTGTTTTTATTCTCACAAACTTGGAAAAGATTTTATTGAGTGGGAGAAAAACTATAAAGGTGATCCACTAAAAACCGATGCTTACGAAAGAGCATCAAGATTAGCTGAATTATTAAAACATATTACTCCTGTTGAAGATGAGTCTCCAGTTCCTCACGATTCGGTTTTAAGAGAGTTTATTGGTGGAAGCAGTATTGTTCATTAGCGTATAATCACTTAATTCCAATCATCAAATCAGAACCGAAGGAAGTATTTTTCCTTTCAATTTTAGATATTCCAGCTGATTGAAACCATTCTCTCATTTCTTGTTCAGTATAAGTGTCACCACCTTCCGTCCCCACAAGCATATTGATTGAAAACAATGCCCCGTATGCAGGTAAAGTACGATCTTCATTCATTATAAAATCACTAATAATTACTATCCCCCGGGGGTTTAATGCATCAACACATTTTTTAACTAAATTTTTGTTTTGCTCGTAACTGTTGCTATGAACTATTGCAGATAGTAAAATTAAATCGTAATCCTTTTCAAAACTGTTCGTAAAATAATCGCCTTCTATAAAATCAAAATTATTCAACAGTCCGACATTGCTGACATACTTTTTGGTGAGAGGAATTACGTGTGGTAAATCCAACACAACAGCTTTAATAGAAGGATTCTTTTTTACAAACTCCATTGAAAATGCAGCAGAACCACCACCAACATCCAGCATTTTTTTAACATTAGAAAGATCAATCATCATTGCAAGAATTTTACCCTGATTAACTCCACGGTAGTGCATTGCTGCAATAAATGCTTCAACCCAATTACCTTTTTCTTTTTTGTTCTGATTACCTTTAAAAGTGCTTCCTTGCTTCACTGATTCTGAAAGATAACTCCAGGTGTTCCAGAGATGATTAGTATGGTAAAGATTACCCATAAAATCAGGTTTCCCTTCAACCAGATATTTTGCTGACAAATCAGAATTATAAAATTTTCCGTGAACTTTTTTTAGAATGCTCATTGAACACAAAGCATTCATTAATCGATCTATAGCTTTGGGGTCAGTCTGAATTTTTTTTGATACTTCCTCTGAAGTCATCATATCTTTATCGAGTACTGTAAATACTTTAAGTTCGACTGCTGATAACAAAACTCGACTAGCACGGAAGGCGTTTGCCAACTCTCTGATTTCTTCCGAAGATTTAATTTCAACCATAATTGTTCTTAATATTCAAAACAGGGTTCAATTAAATTCTAAATAAAAATTATTACTGCATGAATTGCAGCCCAAAGAGTAAAATATAATATTACTTTCAGTCTTAATGTTTTGGCTAGAAATCCAAAGTATATCCCCTTTACAATAGTGTTGCTCATCATCGAAATTATTATTGAAGTAATGATAACATTCTCTACCAAACTTTTTTTAGTGATTATAGATAAAATAAACGGATCGATATCAGTAACACCCACAACAGCGGATAATCCCAATATTCCTCCTTCACCAAAAAATTGTTTAACCCAGATTGTAACAACCGAAAGGATTACAAACAGAGACGCAAATATAACAGCGGGCCTTATTTCAAACGGGTTTTGAATTGATGAGATTGGCTCAGCAGGAACATTTTCATTTTTATCGTGCGCTATAATTGCGAGGATGAGTCCGAAGAAAAACAGTATGAACAATTTCCACCAGATATCGAAAGCAATAGCAGGGTTCAGGAAATAAATTATTACAAGAATTCTTAAATACATTACACTGCTTGCTAAAATAGTAGCCTGGAATGCTCTCTTAACAAGATGATCATTTTTTTTAGCTATGTTCCCCATAGCAATACTTACTGCCGTACTTGAAACAATACCACCCATCAATCCTGATAACCAAAGTCCGACTTTGTCTCCAAATTTTTTCATCAGAAAATATCCGACAAAACCGATTGAAGAGACTAAAATTACTATTTGCCAGATGCGATATGGATTCAGATCGAATTGTGTATAGTACTTATCCGGCAATGCAGGAAGGATAATTATCGTAACCAATAAAAACTTGACTACTGCAAGAAACTCAGATTTATCAAGCTTATCTATGTATTGTTCGAGGTGAGCTTTTTCAGAAAGAAGCAGAGTCGTAAAAATTCCAAGCGCCATCGGGATCCATATATCTGCGACTAAGGATAGAACACCGACAATAAAAGTAAGTAATGCAGCAATTTCACTTGTCCATCCAATCGCACCGGATTTTTGTTTAGCCAGATAACCAGCAAGAATCATTGTGCCGATAACAACAATTCCGATCGGGATTATAAATTCAACGTTTAACCTATACAGCCAGGCACACCCGAATCCAAATAAACTTATAAGTGTGTATGTCCTTACACCGGCCGTAAGTTTGGATGAAAGTTCATTTCCCCTGCTTTCTCTTTCGAGACCTACTAAAAATCCAAGTGCAACAGCCACAAGGAATCTTAATTGATCAGTCCATTCGATCAAATTCATTTGAACAGAAAATGATTTTTGTTATATGTAAATATAACTAAACTTGTTTTTAATAGCTTTTTTATGTGGCGATTACTTTAACAAAACCATTTTCTTTGCTTCAAAAAATTTATCCTGAACATCCAATGTATAAATATAAACCCCGCTAGCAAGATTACTTCCAATAAATAATATTTCGTGTCTTCCGGCACTTAGTTCAGTATTTACTAATTGTGCTACTCGCTCACCAAGAATATTATAAACATTAAGTTGAACCAATGCTTGCCGGGGAAGCCAAAAACGTATTGTTGTTAAAGGGTTAAATGGATTTGGATAATTTTGAAAGAGCTGGTAGTTGGTTGGAATATCAAAATCTGTCGAATCCACTGCTTGTGGTGTTGTGAAAGTGAATTTATCTGTAGAATTAATAGGTTCTAGATATATTACTTTAACCGTATCACCAATAGTGAAATCAGATAAATAGTAAATAACATTCCACGTTGCATTATCAGCAACCAATTGTGAAGTAACGTCAATTAAATTTGTGGTGTAAGGAGTATTTACAATCCAGATATATTCTCTGTTCCATTGATTCCAAACAGCAAAACCAGTTGCCCCCAGTTCTCCGGATCTATCCCAATAAACAAGATTAACTTGTTGATTTTGATCAACATTCCAAACTTCAAATGGAATTCTTACCCTAAATGGTAGATCTATACCAGGGTTCGGATTAAGAGGATGATCTGCAAGAGAGTAGTAACTGGCACCAAATAAAGTAGCAATAGAACCTCCTGACCGAGTGATGGTTAGTGAATTACCATTTATAACTGTATCTGCTAGAACACCTGTCCAACAAAATTCTAAATCCTGCTCCAGTATTTCCAAATTAGTGGTACCACCAGCTCCACCGTAAGGAGGTAATGTGGTTGCCGCATAACCATTTGCATAAAAAAAGTGGGTTAAATCACACACAGTATAATTATCATAAAGCCACCAATGATTGATAGCCTCATAATAGGTTTTTGCACCGTTTACCAATACGTTATTCATAGTTTTGGGATCTTCATAATTGGCATCCACTGAAATTTTGAATCCTTCAACAATTGGATCTCCAACATATTCATGCGTATAAAGATCGTAACCCATAATTACTGTTTGATCTTTTAGAACAGTATCTTGACTAGTAAGATTTAGCAGGTTCCAATGATCTTCGGTCATAAATTGGTAGTCTGATTCATTAATCATAGTTGAGTCTAAGAGGGAATCAATTTCTAACCGTTTGTTAGAAATTCTGGATTCAATGGGTATCCGCTCACCGTTTTCATTTCTATAGTAAGTTTGTTGATTAAAGGAGACCTCATAATCATCGCCTGTTAGTTTGGTTGCATCATCAACAACTACATAAACATTTCCGTCACCATTGCCTTGAGAGTGTATTACATTAATTGAATCGCCATAACTCGCTCCTCCGGGATTTTCATAATAAGTTACTTTAACTACTTCCATTAGACTTTCAGAGTTAGTTGGATTCGCCAGAGGGTTAGAGTTAAAAGTATAAGCAGTAATTGCAAAATAATATTTTTTACCGACCTTCATATAAGTATCTTCAATATAGTCGTGATTGGTAAGAAATGTTCTTTCAATTCCTGAATCAGAGCCATATTGCTGAATCCCATTAATAGGTAATCCTGTTTCAGGATCCATCACAACCCCTTCGATTTCTGTTACTCCATCAACTTTATCAAAGGTAGCAACTCTAACCGCATTTTCCTTAATCGGTAGTGGACTTGCTAATTGATAAACATTGTAACCCTGAAACTCATATCCGTCCTGATTAAAGTTTTCAATCGCTGAAACGGATGATGCATCTTTTCCCCAGTTTAATTTTATATTCCAGTTTGTCAATGAAACAGAAGATTTAGGAACTTCTGTTCTGGGCGGCAATGATGATATTGATTCAAGTCCATTATCAAAATCAGTTTGTGCAAGTACATCATAATATTTTAAAATTTTGATTTCTTGTAACCTATCAAAACCAATAGCAGCAATTTCTGCAATTACAACTTCCTGAGTATCTCCAACAGCCATATTGAATGGACCGGAAGCTAAACCAACTCGTCTATCACCGGGTCCATATTGTAATCCATCAACCCATCCTTCACCTGTTAGTGGATCGCCGGACAACATATAAGTAGTGGGCACTCCAGTTACAGGATTAATAATTGGTTCTCCTGTAAGGGAATTTACTCCTTGCATAAATCTATAAAATCTAACTGCACCTTCTGAATAAGAGCCTTGAACTGGATCAGTTATAGTTGGATCAGAACTTGAAAAATAATATGTTGCTGTCATATTAAGAGATTTATTGGTTTCGTTTGTTGGCCCCTTTAACAAGTCGAAACCAACAGCGGGAGGTGGATAAGTATAATAAATCGCATCGTGATCATCGGCATTATAAGCATACACCAAATTCAACGTAGTATCACAACCAGCATAATCATCTCCGGCATCGCCAACATCGGGATCAGAAAACATCGAAATGTACATATCATTAAAAGTAACATCACTTTTGTTAATCAATTTATATTTTCGGAAGAAAAGATTATCAAGATAACTTCCATTGTTGTATTCCCAATAAGTTGCCTGGTATTCAATTCCCATTGGTGCAGTCCCATATAAATAATAGGATCTTGATTCACTCAAATCATTAGCTACGAACCATATCGTTTGAGATGCACCCGGAATGCCCGGTATATCAACATTGGGGTTGTAAACTCCATTTTCATCAACATCATCAAAAGGAGCTCCATCCTGTGCTCTCCACTCAGTCCAGTCTAATTCATATTGTGCTCTGATTTCTTGTTCTGTTTTTCCCTCGTCAATTGCTTCAACTGATAAATCTACAAATGGACCTCCGGGATAAACATATGGACGAACTCTATAAATTCTTACGTGAGGCAAAGTCAGATCTTCGGCAACACCGGGAGAGATTATTTTACCTTCCTGTAATCCTGATCTATATACTGAACCGCCAACGTGCGGATCATCTTCTCCAGGTCTGTTAAGAATAGCCCCCCAAAGAAAACCAGATTGATAAACTGCTGTTTTGCCAGTTCCTTTTGGGAAAACAAATCCCGAACGATCCTGACTTACGTTTATATCGGATACACCATCATTCTTAAAAACTGTTGAAATATTGTTAAGGTTAAGGTAAGCTCGAATTGGGGAACCCAATTCAGTATTATCATTAGTCTGTGCCAGAATAGAAATGCAGAATAAAAACGCTAATATTACAGATGATTGAACAACCCTTTTCATAAAACTTTTACCAATGTTTTCCATAAGTGTAGAGTTATTACACAATAAGAATGTTTTCAATTTAGAATTATTATTATTTCTAATCTTATCAATTAAGATATTAATATCAAATGTGAAAAGTTATAACAGTAAGAATTATTCATTTCAACAGAATCATTTTCTTTGTTTCGGAATATTTGCCAGCCTTCAAAGTATAGAAATACATTCCGCTTGTAAGCCTAGAAGCATCAAAATTGACTTCACAAGTTCCGGGTTCTTTTTCTTCGTTAACGAGAGTTGCGATTTCGTTCCCTAAAATGTTGTAAACTTTAAGAGTTACTAACTGTGATTGCTTCGCTTGGCTCGCAATGACAGCCGGAATTGTGTATTTTATTTTTGTTGTAGGATTAAATGGATTTGGAAAGTTCTGCAAAAGGCTAAACTCTTCGGGATTTTTATCGATGGGTGATTCTTCAATTGAAGTAACATTTCCTTCGGCTATATAAAGATAATCAGTATGCTGAAATCCGCAGAGATAAATATCCATCAAACCGTCGCCATTAAAATCATCTTCTTCAACATCGATACCGTTTCCCTGTGGAAGTGGGAAATAAATTTTATCTGTTTGAATTGCAAACACTCCGGTACTGTCGTTTAACAGAACCTGGTAAGTGCCGTCAAATGCCTGTGCTGTAAGAATATCAAGATAGCCATCCAGATCAACATCCCGAAAATCGCCGTCAACCGTATTCGCTTGTTCAGTTGGAAGATTGGTTGATGTAACATCAGTGAAAAATCCGTTTCCATCATTAAAAAGCAACCTGTTTTGTGATGGAGAGCCTTGAGTGAAGGTTACATTAGCATAAAAAATATCCAGATCTCCATCATTATCAATGTCTCCTAAATCTACTTCACGGGTTTCTTCTCCGCTAACTGGCAACGGTAATCTGGCAATTGTTTCATCAGTGAAAAATCCTGAGCCATTATTTATTAAAACTCTATTCCCGTTTTCATTTCCCTCAAGCAGATCATTATCACCGTCACCATCAATATCTCCCCATTCAAGATCTTGTGTAACATTTAAGTTGGCCGGCAATCTCAAAGCTGTTTCATTTGTAAAAAAAGCATTCCCATCATTAATTAAAATGATATTTTGTCCGTCGTTGCCAATGATAATGTCTGGAATAGTATCCTTGTTAACATCAACTGCTAGCACTGCATTGGATGTTCCCGTGACCGGAATCCGACTAATGAAATCAGTAAAGAATCCGTTACCATCATTTAAATAAAATTCATTTGTTTGATCATCTTCTGAAACAAAAATAATATCCAGATCGCCGTCTCCATCAAAGTCAGCAATTCCAATATCCTCCGAGTCGTGAACTATTTGCGGCAGTCGGGTAGATGATTCATTCGTGAATACTCCTTTCCCATCATTTATTAAAATTATGTTCGGACAATATTCACAAGCAACAACAATATCGATATCCGTATCACCATCAAGATCTGCAGTGTTTGCATCCATACTATTGTTACCGAGAGTGCTTAAGGGAAGATTCGTTGTGCTTACATCAATGTAAACTACTTGTGATGTATCAGGAGAATTTTGGCTATATGTATTATTACTGAAAGTTGAAATAATAAGTAAAACAAGAATGATTTTTGATGCTAATAAGTTTAGTTTCATAATAGTCACTTTAATAATATCATTTTCTTAGTTTCGGAATACTTCCCTGCTTTCAATGTATAAAAATACATTCCGCTTGGCAAGGCTCTGATTCCAGACAAGCCGGAATGACTTTTGAATTCTACTTCGTATGTTCCTGCTGGTTTTTCTTCGTTAACAAGAGTAGTGATTTCATTTCCTAAAATGTCGTAAACTTTAAGAGTTACTAACTGTGATTGTTTCGCTTCGCTCGCAATGACAGCCGGAATTGTGTATTTTATTTTTGTTGTAGGATTAAATGGGTTTGGATAATTCTGATAAAGAGTAAAGTCTCCCGGAATATTTTCTTCATCATTAACATTTGTTACAGGTTCGTTTGTAAAAAGTATAAGCAAGTCTTCCCGTTCATCAATACAGGTTAAATCCATGTCTCCGTCGTTATCTCTATCGTGAAAAACTGCACAGCTGCCAGCGAGATTAGAGGGAAGATCATTCCTATTAATGAAATTTCCTGTTCCGTCATTTTCATAAAGAGTAAAATTTGCACCGGTGAAATTGCTAGTAACAATATCCAAATCTAAATCTCCGTCAACATCTCCGAGATCAACTGACAATGGGAATTGACCAACTGAGTAATTGGTCGGTAAGGAAAGATTACCCAAACTATCACATAACACAACCGAAAAACTTGAAGCGCTTGAGTTCGCACAAACAACATCAGGGATCCCATCGTTATTTACATCACCTGAAACAACCATCCATGGACTATTACCAACTGTTACTTCGTCACTAAAAATAAAACCACCATTTCCATCACCCAACCAAAGAATAACTTCATCAGAATAGATTGCACCAAGAAACAAATCCATAGTTCCATCACCATTTACATCCGAGGTTGTTGCAGCAGTTTCCCCGTCCCCGTTTCCTTCAAAATTAATTGCAGATGCAAATGATCCGTTCTTATTATTCATTAAAATGGAAACATTACTAGCATCTCTGTTTGCTGTAACTATATCCGGAAAACCGTCACCATCAGCATCAAGGATTACTAATCCACGGATACCACTATCTGCATTGTAGTTTTGAATGATAGGAAATCCTCCCGTACCATCGCCGGTAAAAACTGTTACCAGATTATTTGTGCTATTGCCACAAGTGAAATCCATCAAACCATCAAGATTATAATCGAAGCCTTCATTTGTACTTGGTCTTGAACCACCATTAATTGTAAAAACTGTAAAGTCATCATATCCGCCCTGCTGGTCATTCATAAAAACTCTGATGTCTGCTGTATTTTCATTTGGAACGATGAAGTCGCTCCAGCCATCTCCATCTAAATCACCAGCATAAGTGCCGTACGTTTGAATCCAGTTTTCTCCCGGTTCCCGTACATTTATTGTTGACGTTCTTGTTAGTTGCATTGTTCCTGTAAGAACTCTCGTCCAGAAATTCCACGCATAAGCAAATTGCAGATTGCTGCCTTGTTCATCTTTAATTCCTTTTGATAAAGAAACAGTTATCTGCTCTCCGTAGAAAAAGTTTTCATTCGGAGTAAATAAAATCGAAGTGTTGTTACTATAAGGAATTATTGTTCCTTTGTGAACACCCGACCATCGGCCCCAAACCTGAAAGGTTGTATCATTGAATGATGTGATATCAATTGCATCACTGAAGTGGATAGTAATTTCCAGAGAAGGGAGAAAATTCATAGACTGCGGTGGTGGTGAAACAGTAGTTACTTCAAAATTTCCTTGTGCAGATAATTGCAAATTTATGCTGATAATAACAATAAGTATAAAGACTAGCCTCAATCTATACCTCCTTATTTTTAATAAGAATATACGGGTTTTCAACTGAAAATGAACTCAATAAAAGTAGTTTAATTGTGAGGATGAATATTTAAATTTCCAGCAGCAATAAATAATTTTACCGAAAACTGCGGGAACTACATATGAAAACTATAATTTCATTACTTACTACTTTAGCATTTCTTTTACTTCTCTCAACAACCTTTGCACAGGATCAAAAGGAAACAGGAGTCTTCGTTGAGGAAAAGGATGGGTACTATAAAAATGAAATCATCAAGAGCATAGATGAATTTAATAATCCTGAAAAAGAAAAAAAGAAAATTTTCCAGCTTGATTTTTCAGGTATGGACCTGCCGACTTCAAAAGATCAGTTTAAAAGTTACTGGTTTAATAATCCTGTTTCCCAGGGAAGAACCGGAACGTGCTGGTGTTTTTCAACAACATCTTACTTTGAATCTGAAGTGTACAGAGTTCATCAGAAAAAAGTAAAAATTTCTGAGATGTATACTGTCTATTGGGAATACGTTGAGAAGGCAAAACGATTTATTAAAGAAAGAGGCAATTCAGCTTTCGAAGAGGGATCTGAGTCTAATGCTGTTCCCAGGATCTGGAAAATGTATGGTACTGTTCCAGAAGAATCTTATACCGGACTTCTTCCCGGACAAGAATTTCACGATCACAAAGCAATGATAAAAGAAATGAAGACTTATCTGGACAATATTAAAAATACAAATGCGTGGGATGAAGAAGAAGCGGTAACAGTTATCAAATCAATATTGAAACATTATATGGGTGAACCGCCAACAGAGTTTTATTACGAAAGCGTTAAGTATTCACCAAAAGAATTTCTGAACAATTATTTACAGCTCAATCTTGATGATTACGTTGATATTCTTTCATATATGCAAAAGCCGTACTATGAAAAAGTTGAATACGAAGTTGAAGACAACTGGTGGCATAGTAAAGAATATTATAATGTTCCTTTAAATGTTTTTATTGAAGCATTAAAAGATAATATTAGGAGTGGATACACAATGACAATTGGTGGAGATGTTTCAGAAGCAGGATACGATTCATGGCATAAAGTTGCTGTTGTGCCAACTTTTGATATTCCATCAGATTACATTGATGAAAGTGCAAGACAATTTCGATTTAGTAACAAAACAACTACGGATGATCACGGAATTCACCTTGTTGGATATATGGAAAAGGATGGAAAGGATTGGTACCTAATTAAAGATTCAGGATCCGGTTCCAGAAATACCGGTGACAAAGGATTTTATTATTATCAGGAAGATTATATAAAACTTAAGATGATGGATTTTATGGTTCATAAGGATGCAGTTGAAAATATATTGAAGAAGTTTAAAGAGCAGATTGAGTAACATGCCTCATCCTGAATTTATTTCAGGATCTCGGATTGTATATCAAGATGCTGAAACAAGTTCAGCATGACCAACAAGAACTCACTCCTGCGGTTCCATTCCATAGGTTACCCATTCTTCCTTCGAAGGTCCGTATGGACCAACAACTTTTAATCCTGCTAACCGCATAACTACAATTAATTCTCCTCTGTGATGTGCCTGATGTTTTACAAGTGATGAAAGCGTTTTACCCTTCTTCCACATTTCTCCATACATCTCAACTTCTTCTAACAATGAACTATCTTTCCAATTTTTCCTGATGGCAGAAATCATATTGTCTGATTCTTTTTTATACTCATCACAAATTTCTTTAACTGTTGCAGGAACGGGTGTCTTTTTATCGACAGCATCGAAACTCAGACCTGTTCGTTTAATCATTTCCGGAATTGTAACTGTTATATGCCAGGCAAGCTTTCCTGCGGATCTTACGTTATCATTAAATCTTTTAATGAGAATACTATCTGTAAGATTATTAAATAGTTTTATGGTTGTTTCAGATTCATATTTCCAGTCATCGATGAAGTCAGATATTTTATAATACATTTTTAACCCCTTTCAAGTCTTCATGCTGAACCTGCCTGCCGGTAGGCAGGTTTATTTCAGCATCTTTGTGTTTTGATTAAGATCCCGAAACAAGTTCGGGATGACTACTAAATTAAATTAGCAAGAATCTCTTTTAGCTTCCTCAGATTCTCCTGCCAGTCTCGCTGCTTTGCCCTTTCCTTCTCAACGACTTCTGCTGGTGCACCGTTAATAAACTTTTCGTTAGATAGTTTCTTCTCTATTCCTGCAAGAGAACCTTCAAGCCGTGTAATCTCTTTTTGTAATCGCTGTCTTTCAACATCAAGGTCAATCAACCCTTCCAGTGGAATGTAAATCTCCGCAGATTTAACAATGCAGAAGCACTTGCTTTCGGCTTGGTTATGCTTTCACCGGCTTTAAGTTCTTCAACCTTTGCGAGTTTTTTATGTAATCAATCTGTCTCTCACTGACTTCATTTGATTTCAACAGATCTTTTATCTTTTTTGACGGAGGAATGTTCATCTCACCACGAATATTCCTGACAGCGGCAACAATATTCACTACAGTTTCCATTTCTCTGTCTGCTTGAGGATTTATCAATTCCTTTTTCACCTTCGGAAACTCTGAAGTAGAAATGCTTTCTCCATTTGTCTCTCCTTCATTAACTGCTAAATCTCTTCAGTAACAAACGGCATAAATGGATGAACCATCTTCAACATATTCTCAAAGATTGAAAGTGCTCTTGACAATACTGCGGATTTAATTTCTTCATTATCACCATACAATCTGTTCTTTATCATTTCAACGTACCAGTCACAGAAGTCATTCCACACAAAAGAGTAAATGATCTTCGTTGCGTTATTAATTTCAAACTTGTCCATTGCATCGTTAAACTCAGCAAGTGTTTCATTGAATCGAGAGATTATCCATTCATCAGCAAAATCAATATGAACATCTTGAAGCTTCTCATCAACTTTAATCTTCTCAGCGCCTGCCTGCCGGTCAGGCAGTTCATTAATAGAAATCTTCCTGCGTTCCAGATTTTATTCGCAAAGTTTCTTCCGAAATCACACCTGTCGGCAGAAAAAAGAACATCCTGCCCGAGCGGAGCTAAATAAAGAACTGTAAAACGCAAAGCATCTGCTCCATATTCTTTAATTACATCAAGCGGATCGGGAGAGTTACCGAGCGACTTGCTCATCTTTCTTCCCTGAAGATCACGAATAACACTCGTAAAATAAACGTGACTGAAAGGAATATCTTTCATAAAATGCATTCCAGCCATTATCATTCTCGCAACCCAGAAAAAAATTATATCAGGCGCTGTTACAAGAATTGAAGTCGGGTAATAATATTTCCTTTCTTTTTCTGTTCTGAAAATTGCGTGAGTCCAAATCCAGCTTGATGCCCACGTATCAAGTACATCATTATCCTGCTTTAAATTTTTTGAACCGCAGTGCGGACACTTCTCGGGTGGATCAACAGAAACGATTGGTTCTTTGCATTCAAGCTTGCAGTGATCGTCGCCGATGCAGTACCAAACCGGGATTCTATGTCCCCACCAAAGCTGACGTGAAATACACCAATCACTAATGTTTTCCATCCAGTGAAAATATGTTTTTTCCCAGTGTGCGGGATAGAATTTTACTTTTCCTTCTCTCACAACATCGAGTGCCGGTTTTGCAAGTTCATCCATTTTCATAAACCATTGTTCCGATAGATACGGTTCAATGGGGACAGCACCTCTTTCAGAGTAGCCGACTTTGTTTTGGTAATCTTCAATCTTTTCCATCAAGCCGTTCTGCTCAAACCATTCAACAACTTTTTTTCTTGCATCAAATCTATCAAGACCTCGCAGCCAATCAGGAACATTGTTGTTCGTTGTTGCATCGGGATTAAAGATGTTCACAATTTCCAGCTTGTGTCTCTGACCCATTGCATAATCATTCACATCGTGTGCAGGAGTAACTTTAACTGCACCCGTACCGAATTCCATATCAACATATTCATCTGCAAAAATCGGAATCTCTCTTCCAACAATCGGCAGCTTAACTTTTTTCCCGATTAGGTCTTTGTATCGTTCATCATTCGGATTTACTGCAACGCCTGTATCGCCAAGCATTGTTTCTGGTCGTGTTGTTGCAACGACGATATATTTATCTGAACCGATCACAGGATATCTGAAGTGCCAAAGTTTTCCGTTAACTGTTCTGTAAAGAACTTCTTCATCGGAAATTGCCGACTTGTTTGCAGGATCCCAGTTAACCATTCTGTAGCCGCGGTAGATTTTTCCTTCTTTGTAAAGATCAACAAAAGCTTTTATAACTTCACGATAGTAGTCGTCATCCATTGTAAAACGTTCACGGTTCCAGTCGCAGCTTACTCCAAGTTTCTTCAACTGCTGAATGATTATTCCGCCGTATTCTTTTCTCCACTCCTGACAGTGTTTAAGAAATTCTTCGCGACCGATTTTATATTTATCAATTCCCTTCTCTTCAAGGAATTTTGTTACTTTTGTTTCTGTAGCGATCGATGCGTGGTCTGTTCCCGGAACCCAACAGGAGTTGAAGCCCTGCATTCTTTTTAACCGGGTGTAAACATCCTGGATTGTGTTGTTGAGGATGTGTCCCATCGTAAGCATTCCGGTAACATTCGGCGGAGGAATTGCAATTGTAAACGGCGGTTTCTCATTTGGCTCCGAGTGAAAGAGTTCGTTATCGAGCCAGTATTTGTACCATTTATCCTCGGTCTTTGAAGGATCGTATACTTTGGGTATTTCGTCGTTTTGTTTCTGTCATTACGCTTCTGATAATTCGTTTTTTGAGGGGTAAATATAAGAATATTTAACGTGTGGGTTTTAGTTCGCTTATCCGACGGACTTCTAAATTAATTCTGATAACACTATTATCTTTTAATCTCTGTTTCTATCAATCCAGTATCCCCAGAGTATAATCAGCCATTGAGCATTTCCGACTATTGCAATTGCCTGAACTGAATCCGGTGGCGGACCAAATAAATTCCCGATATAAATCAAAACCAAAAATAGAATCAATCCCAAGAGAGCAAAGCTGCCGGTTTTATTTTTTGCTTTTGTTGTTTTCAAATAAAGATAAACTCCCCCAGCAAATATCAATCCTTCAACTAATAATGTTCCGACTAAACTATTCCACAAACCCAAACCTACTTTTAAATCCAGACCCGGGAATGAGTAGCAGATCAGGAATATGCACAATTAAATCGAGGAACCAATGACTTACAACCAGAAAACCAAGAATGACTGCTGTTTTTAATTTTTTCTTGATGAGAAAGTAAACCAGTCCAAACAAAACTCCCCAGACAATTGCACCAAGAAGACTGTGTGTGAAAGGATAATAGATAAAATCGAGTGGCGTGACCATCGATATGCCAGGTTCAATCTTAACTTTTTCAATTCCTAGTAAGAGCAGAATCGGCCAGATAAGATCTACCCACTGAGCAGCCATAAAATATGTACCGAGTGATACGGACTTATCAATTTTTTTTCCCGCAAATCCTACCCCAAAGTGTCCTATAAACATTTAAACCTCCTCAATAATAAAATTTCTAATTAATTTGAGATTGCTTGTCGTCCTTGTCTTCGACTTCGCTCAGACTGACGGATTCCCTGCCTAATGCTAGCGGGTTCGGGATGACAAATTAGTCTTTAGTCAAGTAAAGATAATTTGGAATTTTTACCTGAATGCCATGATATTCACCTTCAAGATCTCCCCATTGATCACCAACTGTTCCTACAATATCATAACCTTGTTCAGTCAACCAAACTCTTTTTGAACTTTTAAATTCCCTGTTCTTCATTTTTTTCTCATCGCCTATTTGAGTAATCAGAGTATCAAATTCAGTATAACCATCTCGTACAAGATTTTCAAAAGTTACATCATATTCAGGAAAGTTTCTACCCGTCAGAAAAATTATTTTGGCTCCCTTTGAAAGAAGATAGTCATATAGCTCCTTCACCTGATTAATTGCAGGAGATTTCATTTCAGCATTCCATTTCTTGTTCATCTCATACACATATCCGAAACCCATTTCTTTGGCTAACTCATAGTTGTTGATTGCGGTTTCATCTACATCAAAAATTACAACAGAATTATTTTTGAACTCAACTTTCTCAAATTCTTTTTTTGCTTTTTCGATCACCTCGTTTACTTCTTTATAAAATTTCCCCGACTCATAATATTGTTTCACTTCTTCCCTAGCGATTGTGAGGTTGACGGGTTTCTCATTTTTTTCGCAAGCGGGAAAGAGTATAAGCGTGAGAAATATTATAACAGTAAGGTATTTATTCATTTTAACACTCTGAGGTCACACTGAGCGGAGTCGAAGTGTGACGAATTATATTCTAGATTGCTTCGCTATCATCCGACAACCTGCCTACCGGACAGGCAGGGCTCAGGATGACTCGCAATGACATTTTGTTGTTACTTTCCAAAGAAAAATATTAACGGTCGTTCGAGTCGCTTTGCCCATTCTTTTTCATTGTGTTCTGCTCCGCGAGCATAAAAATAATCTAAATCTGTTCCGATTACATAACCGAGTTGAGTTAATTTGCAGAACATTTTTTGTCCTCGAAGTAACCCATCTTCGCCATGATCAATATAAAATTTTATTTGCTTTTTCGGCCCCTCATAGTCATCGATCATTTTAAAAACTTTTTCATCATTGTAATAAAACGAACTTGACATACAACCTGCCATTGAAAAAACTTCCGGGTGTTTCCAGGCTGCAATAAACGATATCAGTCCCCCCATTGAAGAACCCATAATAGCAGTATTCCTATTGTCAGGTAGTGTTCTATATTTTGTATCAACAAAAGGTTTGAGTTCTTCAACAATAAATTTTAGATACTTCTCTCCTTTTTCGCTATCACTATATTCTTCCAGCCGATCACTTGTATTGTAAATTCCAACAACAACAATTTCTTTAATTTTATATTCTTTAATAAGCCTGGTAACCGTTTCATCAACCTGCCAGTCATTACCGGCATACGAAATTTTAGGGTCGATAAGATTCTGACCATCTTGCATATACAGAACAGGAAATCGTTTGGAAGAATTTATTTCATAACCGGGAGGCAGCCAAATAAAAAAGTCAAGTTTTTTATCCATATGTCGTGAATAAACTTTACTATGATATTCAACATTTCCAATGATCCCTACTGAACCCGTCTGTTTTTTCCGACGGAATTTTCTTTTTCTTTTTAAGAAAGCCATTCTTTCCAGATTTCTAAAATTCTAATAAATTAGCGTTAAAAATAACTATCATCGCTATATTATTGAAGGATTTCTAAAAAGGAAACTTATCTCTTATCAACCAAAATTGTGAGTTAAAACAAGCTGAAATTGTGGATTATTAGCCCAATTTTATGGATTTTAGTATAGTTTATTTATTAAAATTTCACAACCGGAATAATTATGGCAGTCATCAGACCATTCAAAGCACTCAGACCTACAAAAGAAAGAGCCCAGCTTGTCGCAAGCGTTCCTTACGATGTTGTTAACAGAGAAGAAGCAATACACTTTGCAGAAGGAAATCCACTCAGTTACCTGCATATTACAAGATCAGATATTGATCTTCCGGATGATGTTGATGTATATTCAAAACAGGTTTATGAAAAAGCTAAAGAAAACCTTAACAGAATTATTAAAGATGCTCCACTTAAAATTGACGACAAACCAGGTTTCTATCTTTACAGATTAATAATGGATGGAAGAGCACAGACCGGAATCTGTGCAATATTTTCAGTTGATGATTATGATAATGATGTAATATTAAAACACGAGAAGACTAGAAAAGTAAAAGAGGATGACAGAACCAATCACATCATAACAACTGAAGCACAAACAGGAATTGTCTTCCTGACTTATCGCGGACTTCAAACTGTTAACGATGTGGTTAATAAAACAATGAAAGAAACAAAGCCGGAATATGATTTTACCGCACCCGATGGAATTCAACATACAGTTTGGGTTATGCCTGAAAATTATAATCAAATAATAATCGATGAGTTTGCTAATATAAATCACCTATACATTGCAGATGGACATCATCGTGCGAAAAGTGCAAGTCGTGCTAAGGAAGAAATGAAAAAGAATAACCCGAATCATAAGGGTGATGAAGAATACAATTATTTTGTTTCTGTAATATTCCCGGCTGAGCAATTGCAAATCCTTCCATACAATCGTGTCGTATTTGATTTGAATGGATTGGACAAGGAAAATTTTCTGAACTCAGTAAGTGAAAAATTTGAGGTTAAACCAACAAATGAAAAACAACCACAAACTAAAAACAACTTCAGTATGTATCTGGATAAGCAATGGTATCTATTAAAATCGAGAGACTCGGTGCTTGCGAGTTTATCATTGGAAAAATCTGTTGGTGAAAAACTTGATGTAAGCATTCTTCAGAACTTTTTACTAAACCCTGTTCTTGGAATTGATGATCCGAGAACTAATAATCGCATTGATTTTATTGGCGGGATCAGAGGTACAAAAGAACTTGAAAAACTGGTTGATTCAGGTAAAGCTGCGGTCGCATTTTCACTCTATCCTGTTGGACTTGATGACTTAATGAATATTTCCGACGCTAGAGAAGTTATGCCTCCCAAATCAACCTGGTTCGAACCAAAATTAAGAGATGGACTATTAACACATTTAATCTAAAAGAAATATATTTCAAAAAAGGAAAATAAATATGGAAAAAAGAATTTATAATTTTAGTGCAGGACCTGCTATTCTGCCCGAGGAAGTTTTACTTGAAGCTCAAAAAGAATTATTTGCACTTCCGGGTGTGGGTATGTCAGTTCTGGAAATCAGTCACCGTTCAAAGACTTACGATGCAATTCATACAGAAGCAAAAGAAGGATTGAAAAAACTGCTTGATATTCCTGATGATTATTCAATATTGTTTTTACAGGGTGGCGCAAGTCTGCAATTTTCGATGGTACCGTTAAACCTGATGCCTCCTAAAAACAAAGCTGATTATATTTTAACCGGAAGCTGGTCAAAGAAAGCAATTAAGGAAGCCAAGAGAGTAGGAACAGCAAACATTGCTTCAACTACAGAAGAAAGTGAAGGCGATAAAAAATTCTTTAAAAGAATTCCAAAACAAAACGAACTCAAGCTTGATCCTGATGCGGCTTACGTTCACTGCACATCTAACAATACTATTTTCGGAACACAATGGCATAAAGAACCTGAAGTTGGTAATGTACCATTGGTTTGTGATGCATCATCCGATATCCTTCATAAAAAATTCGACGTTAAAAAATACGGGATGATCTATGCCGGTGCGCAGAAAAATATTGGTCCATCAGGTGTAACATTGGTTATAATCAGAAAAGATCTGGTTGAAAGAAGCCAGGACACTTTGCACACAATGCTCAACTATAAAACGTACGTTGACAACGACTCCCTTTATAATACACCAAACACATTTGGAATTTATATTATAATGCTCGTTACACGACATCTTTTAAAACTGGGCGGACTCGATAAGATGTATGAAATCAATGAGTACAAAGCGGAACTGCTTTATAAATGTATTGATGAAAGCGGAGGTTACTACAAAGGTCATGCAGAAAAAGAAAGTCGTTCACTAATGAACATTACATTTAACCTTGCAACACCGGAAATGGAAAAGAAACTTATTGATGAGGCTACCAAAGCAGGATTTAATGGATTGAAAGGACATCGTTCAGTTGGGGGATTACGCGCATCGATTTATAATGCCTTCCCCACAAAAGGTGTGGAAGATTTAGTATCTTTTATGAAAGATTTCCAAAAGAAAAACGGATAAAATCACCTCTCTCTGTTTCCCTCTCCGTAGTAAGGAGAGGGATCGAAGGATGAGTTTAGAAAGGAATTATATGAATAAAGTTTTATATGTCTTTTTTTTAATCCTCATTACAATTTCGTGCAGTAAAAAAGAGGAAGTTAAATTTGAGGCTTTTAGTCCTGAATCATTTGCTTATGATATTGGAGATAGCTGGGAAGTAAATGCAACAGTGAACGTAAAAGGATTCGAGAAAATAGAAGCCGGAGATGAACTTTCAGCCTCGTTTGATTATGCTGTTGATTTGATTGGTCCTGATAGTTTACAGGTTAAAGACATATTTGATGATACTAAAGATGTAACCGGCGATGAATTAATAGATGTTCAGCTGGAAGCACAATTTGAACTTGATTACAACTCACCTGAAGGTTTATACAAAATTACATTCAACATTACGGATAATAATTCAGGTGATGTAACTTCAACAAGTACTGAATTTGAATTGAAAAAGTAAAAGGAGAACTAATCTGTAAGTTCTTCAGGAGGAATTAATTTTCTTCCAGCGAAACCTGCTTCCATTTCGTGGTAGTAGATAATATCTTCTTCATCACTTCTCCAGCAAAGGAAAACTTCTTTCCCCTCAATTATGGCTGGAAAGTCAATTAAACCAATTTGAAAATTCCAATCTTTAAAAAAGCATCCTATCTCTTCAAGTTCAAACATAAAGTTCTCGATGTCATCTGCAAGCTTTTGAATTCGTGGATCCTTCACCGCCTGCCCGCCGATCTCATCAGCAATAACACGCATTTCTCTGCTTGTATCAAGAATGTCTTTAACAATCTTCTTAACCAGAGGTAATGTTTTTCTGGCTTCCGAAGGGGTAAAATATTTTAATTCTGTCGTCATTTAATTTTTAATTCTTATTGGTAATTAAATTATAACATAATTTGATTAAAAACAGTTTCATTATTTGGTAGCTAAATAATCCTATAATACTTGATATTCGTTTACCCAAAAGAAAGAAGACATTATCAACTTTGACAAATGATTTCTCACATTATTTAATGAACTAAATATTTCACAAAATTATCCTTGTTTTAAGCCTGTTATCCAAGCCGTAAATTATGGTCAATTTAGCATAATTATTGCTGTTATTGTTCAAATTTCAAATAAATTCTTCTGAAATAAATATTCAAGAAAGGAATTTACTATGAGAATAATTCTACGAGCTTTGACTTTGTTTCTACTCGTTCAAAGCATCTCTCTTAGTCAAACACCAACTGTCCAAGCAATCATCAACCAGACAAACGTGGATTCTCTGGTATATTTTGTTATGGAATTATCTGGTGATGTCTCAACTATTATTGGTGGATCTCCTTATACGATAATCTCCAGAAATAAATATCAACCAAGTAATGATAAAGCTACAGACTATATCAAACAAAAACTAGATGGTTATGGCTTAGTTACTTATAATCAGAATTTTAGCTCTACCGGCAGGAATGTTTATGGTGTTCAACTCGGTACACTTTATCCCAATAAACAATATATTATCTGTGCACACTATGATGATATGCCTTCTGGTACAACTGCACCTGGAGCAGATGATAATGCAAGTGGAACTGCAGCAGTTCTTGAAGCTGCAAGAATTTTTACTCAGTATACCTCACCTTATACGATCATATATGCTTTGTGGGATGAAGAAGAACAAGGTTTGGTTGGTAGCTCCTATTATGCACAACAAGCTGCTATTGCCGGTGATTCAATAATGGGAGTCATAAATATGGATATGATTGCTTATGATAATGACAATGATGGTGTTGGAGAAATTCATTGGAGGAATTACGGAAACTCGAGTAGCCTTAAAGATGAAATGGTTCAGGTGAATACTCTTTATTCAATTGGAGTAGTTCCAAGCGTAATAAGTAATGGAACAACAGCAAGCGACCATGCTTCATTCTGGAATAATGGTTATGGTGCACTACTATTGATAGAGGAATATTTTGGCGGTGACTTTAATGCTTATTACCATTCTGTCAATGACTTAATAACTCACTTTAACCAACCCTACTACCTGAAGATGAGTCAGTTATCACTTGCAACAGTAGCAACCCTGGCGGAACTAACTACTATAGTTCCTGTTGAAATGTTAACATTCGCAGCATCTGCAAGAAATTCAAATGTCCAACTTCTATGGGCCACTGCTTCTGAAACAAATAACCGTGGTTTTGAGATTGAACGCTCTATAAATGATGATGATAACTTTGTTACCGTTGGATTTGTTAATGGTAATGGAAGTTCAACTGAGATCAATTATTATTCATTCACTGATGAACCTCAACTTAGCGGAGCAAATCAAATTTATTATCGCTTAAAGCAAATTGATTTTGATGGTACTTTCAGCTACAGTGATGTGGTAAGTGTTAGTTACGATGTTCCTGCTGAATTTGTTCTTGAGCAGAATTATCCGAATCCATTTAATCCGATCAACAAGAATAAGTTACTTTGTACCAAAAGAAAGTTTTGTAAGTATAAAGTTTATGATTTTCTTGGAAGAGAAATAACAACATTAGTTAATGAGATAAAAGCTACAGGTAGTTATGAACTATATTTTAACGCCAGTAACCTGCCTAGTGGAACTTACTTCTGTACTTTGACCGCAAATGGATATTCCAAGACGACGAAGATGGTATTATTAAAATAGAGATAGTCTTTTTCCAAGCTTTAAGGCGATCAATTTCGGATCGCCTTTTTTATTCAATTGATATCTTGATTGACACTGTCCCTCTAAGATCACCAACTTTATACCCGGTAGCTCTATCAGCAGGATAATTTTGTGCTATAAGATCTTTCACATCGGGCATCATATTTTCTAGGTTGCCGTGGCAGTTCAAACATTCGGCCTGTAATATTATTGGTTTTAGATAACGTAAATATGTGTAATCACCTTCGGTAATAATCTCGGCGAATTCTGTTTCACTATCAAGATCATTGCTTTGTTTGAGTAATTCAAATTTATTCAGAGCTCTTTTTTCGAACATCATCTGGAAAATTATTTTTATTTCTATTCTTCAATGATACTCTTTTTATAAAGACTCCTCTCTCAATACCAAATTTATTTGTAAGTAATTGGGCGGTATCAGAGCATACCGAAACCGCTTGCACTATTTCTCCTGTTTGGATTTGTTCAATCAGAATGCCTTTCAATTCCTTTATAAAATCATTAGCAGTTATTCTCATTGCAACAAGCTGATCTTCACTAACCTCCTGCTTGTTTTCTGAACATTGAATAAATAGGATTGTAAATAATAAAGCAGTAGAAATTATAAATCGTCTCATAAGTTTATTCTCCTTTTGTGTAAACTTAATGTGTGTTTAGTTTTATCTCAATCAAGCTCAAATAATTTTTCTTTTAATATGATTAAATTTGATTAAACTTATATCTCTTTTTCGGATGTCAAACATTTCAAAAAATCTCACATATAAAAACATTTTTTACTTCTGGTTGCCTCTTGCTGCGACATGGATTATGATGTCGGTGGAAGGTCCATTTCTGGCAGCGCTCATAGCGCGTTCAACAGAACCTAAATTTAACCTTGCCGCATATGGTGTTGCTTATTCGCTTGCACTGATAGTTGAAGCTCCAATAATAATGATGATGAGTGCATCGGTAGCTTTAGTAAAAGATTCTCTATCATTTCACAAACTAAAAAACTTTACATATACAGCAAATGGCATTATTACACTAATAATGCTGATCCTAGTAACACCACCAGTGTTTTACTTTATTACTGAAGGATTGATAGGCTTACCTAACGAGGTTTCCAGATTAACTCATATCGCAACTATAATTTTAATTCCGTGGCCAGGCGCAATCGGTTACAGACGCTTTTACCAGGGCTTGTTAATAAACAATAATTTGACGAGGAGAGTTGCTTATGGAACTATAGTCCGGTTGTTATCTATGTCGGTTTGCGCAGTATCACTTTTCATTTCCGGAATTGTTGAAGGTGTAATTGTTGGTGCAACCTCACTTTCTTTTGCCGTAGTGATGGAAGCAATTGCAGTTAGAATAATGGTTAGAAAGACTGTACAAAAAATTAAATCTGATAAATATCATCCCGACACACCAACTTAGTTATAAAGAAATTTACAAATTCTACTACCCTCTTGCTCTTACTTCATTAATAGGCTTGGGTGTGCAACCTCTTGTTACATTCTTTGTTGGGCAAAGCAGAATGGCTCTGGAATCTCTTGCTGTGCTTCCCGTAGTAACCTCTTTTGTGTTTATTTTCCGGGCACTTGGTTTATCTTACCAGGAAGTTATGATTGCGCTAATAGGTGAAAAGAAGGAAGGTTTTAAACCTCTGTTCAAATTTGCAATAATACTTTCTTCTATTCTCGTTGCCGTCTTGGCCTTATTTGCCTTTACACCACTTGCAGATTTTTGGTTCATAACAGTATCGGGACTGAGTATAACTTTAGCAGATTTCTCCAGACTGCCATTAATGATTATGTTTTTCTTTCCTGCTTTAACAGTTTTGATAAGTATTCAACGAGGATTGCTGGTGGTAAGTAATAATACAAAACCAGTAACGGTAGGTACCTCAATTGAATTTGTAACTATCGTAATTACACTTTTAATTCTAATCAACTTTTTAGATGTCGTCGGTGCCGTTGCAGCAACGATTGGATTCGTGGCAGGAAGATTAGCAGCTAATTTATATTTAATGAGAAGTTCATTCGGCTCTGTTACCAACCTTACCATGGAACAGGTAGTTGAAAAGTAATTGCTATACTTTCCACCCCTGGATTAGACTTGCCCAGACTTGCATTCGAAATATGATTAAAACTTACTCCGGCTCTCAATTTATCTGATAAAATAAATATCGCTTCCAATTGCGATCTGAACTCAATTACGAAGTGGAGATCTTTGCTCTTATTTTTAAAATAGAGACCAGGAGCAAAACTTGGGACAAGATTTAAAAATTTTGTTACTGGAATCTCATAAAACACACCGGAATAAATATATTCTCCTCCATCAGTGTTAGCCATCAATCCAGCAAAAGGTTTTAATTGCCACGTAATAGAATTAACTCTGTACTCAATTCTTGCTTCGAGTGATGTTACATCATTTTGTAAAAAATCAAAAAGTGCTGTTGAGAATGAAATGTAGTCTCTAGAACCGCCGGCTAGTGAATTTGAATTGCAGACAAAGAGAATTATAAAAATGGAGAGATGTAAAATACCGTTTACATACTTGTTTCTAATCAATTTATAGCCCGACAGTTGAGTTTCTAAACTTAATTGACAGTGTTGTTGTATGTCACTTGAAGTAATTAATATAGTGCCGTGCGACTCGAGGAGTCGCACGGTAAATATTTTTTACTCTTAGAAGGGTACTCTTTAGAAACCTAATGTAAGAGCAAATACGTTATTACCATCGAAGAACTGAGCATATCTGTATGCATAATCTATTTTTACACTGAATCCTTCAACATCATAATTGAAACCGGCACCTGCTGTAAAACCATACAAATAATTACTATCACCGAAAGCTTCTCCCGGGTCATTAGCGAATTGGTAACCTGCTCTTACAAAGAACATGTTGTTATAACCATATTCGGCTCCTAACTTATATTCGTCTGGGGAGAAGTTATTATTCATATATATGCCGGTAACCTCTAGAGAATTGATTTCATCTAGTGGTCTTTTATAACCCGCAGCAAGCTGGAAGTTGAACGGCATCTGGAAAGGTGCAGCTTGAACTGTAAGGTAACGATTAACATTGTATGGGGGTTCTGATACTACCTGGTATAATCCAGTTCCATCAAATGTCATATCTGTTCCAAAGTTTTTAGCTACAACGCCAATGCTTAATCCATTGATATCTGCCAGGTTATTATAAATAACACCGAAGTCAAAGGAAAAACCGGTTGCGTTTACTTCTGCTAAAGTTTCAGTTACAAAGTTTGCAGTTATACCAACAGAAATTGCATCAGTTAGCATTTTCGAATATGATAATCCTGCAACTATTTCCGTGGGAGAAAAAGTTTCTCCGGTTCCATCAGGATTCGATGTTGTTGTAACAGCAATATCTCCTACTGATAGAGATTTTACAGCAAACGAAACGGTCCCGAAACCTTCGAAATTAGCTGCAACAGCTCCATATTGAACACCAATATCTGCAATGTAATCCATATAAGAAAACATTACATCTGCATTGTTGGTCATATGAGATACGCCTGCAGGATTCCAGAATAATGCTTCAATACCAGAAGCAGTTACCAGATTAGATTCACCCATTGCTATACCACGAGGACCAACAGGAATTAAAAGCTGGGTAGCACCGGCCGTACCTGTACGGCTTCCTCCTGCGGCAAAAGCATTGCTTACTGCCAATAGCAGGATGATGACCGAAATTAACTTAAATATTTTTTTCATTTTTACTCCTTGCTTTAAACTTTTTACTTTTAATTAGAATCTATCAAGAACTTGTTGTTCTTGAATGATAGCTACTTTAAGTATCTTAGTTGTACCCAGTTCAGGCATATCAATGTATACTATATACAGACCGCTCGCAACAGGTAATCCATTTTGATTATTAAGATCCCAATACATGAACTGTCCCTGATCTTGTTTTTCAAGAGTCCTTACCATAACACCGGCAAGGTTAAAGATCCTAACATTTGCCTGCGTTGGTAAATGATTGAATGTAATAAAGCGATTGTATTTGTTTAATTCTTCAGAACTGAATCCATAATATGGATTCGGGAATACATTTATATCACCAACCTGATCTGCGGCAAGTGAGCTAGAGTATGATGAAGCCATTGTAGAGAAACTATAGGTATCTACTCCAATTTGAATTGGGTTATCATAAAATATTCCTACAACATCACCGAGTGTAAATTGGGATATATACCATACAATATTCCAGGTGCCGAATTCATTAATTTCTGCACCAGTTGGGTCTATAACAGCTCCTGTATTTGGAGAGTTTACCAACCATAAATATTGTCTGTAATCTTGACCCCAAACTGAACCACCACTTACTGTAGGATCACCTTCTCTATCCCAAAAAATGGCATTTATTTGTTCGTCCGTATCAATATTCCATATTTCAAATGGAACTCTAACTAAAAACGGATCATCCACACCTGGATTTGGATTTAATGGATGATCAGCGATGTCATATCCGCTGGCACCAAATAAAGTAACCAAAGAGCCACCAGATGAAGTAATTGTTAGCGTATTACCATTTATTACCGTATCTGTAAGAATACCTGTCCATCGAAATTCTATATCTTGCTGTAACTGGTTAACATCAGTAGTTCCAACATCTGTATCTGTATATTCTCCACCACTAGGACCCAATGTGCCCAATACTGTAGCAGGCGAATATCCGAATCTTTGAAAATCGCAAACCCGATAGTTTCCATCAGCGCTTGTCCACCAGACATTAGAACCACTAAAGCTGAATACTTCTTCACCATTTACTGCTGGTTCGTTATTCTGTGAGATTGTTATAGGTGCAGCATAACCAACATTCATATTGATCTGAACACCATCTACAATAGGTGAGGCATCCACACCATATTCTGTAATTCCATCATCTCTATCTGGGTAAATATCTATACCATTGATAACACTCTGGTTTTGAAGCACTACATTTGTTGTGGCCATATCTCTTATGTTCCAGTAATTAGCAGTTCGTGTCAGGTTTCCGAGTGAAGAAACAGTGGTAACTCCGAACGCATCCACCGGACCTCCTCCATATCCGTCATCATAAATCTGATAATCAAAAGTAATCGGTAGGTCAGCCTGAACAGTAAAACTCCATTCTTCGCCACCGTGGAAAATACCATCAGCTGTATATGAATGATCTATTAGACCCATATTCACTATTATGCTATCAGGGGCGTAGCTTATTACTTCTGGGGTTACTGTCCCTCCACCGGCTTCGAAACTCGGTGCATCCAGGATTGTAACACCCGAGTAAAATTTAAGAGTTATTCCGTCTGCCCAGTCAAAGTCAACTGAAACCAGATCGAGCAAGAAATTAAGTTGAACTGTTCCTGTCGTTACACCGTAAACACCTGAGGCTTGTACCTGAAGAACCAGTAAGTGTATCCGGACCATTGCCGCCTCTTCTAACAGTATTCGCTGGAACCCAGTTACCATCGGGGTCTCTGATTTCCATACGATCTGTGAAGAAGGCTTGATAATCATGACCGGTTGTAGCAGTTGGGTCGACAACCTCAATTGACGGTCCGCCATCTGCAGTTCCGGAATGTGTAACCTCTATTTCACTACCTGTGCCATCCCCGTAAGTAACACCCGGATCAGGACTGTGTGGAATAATCGTGAATATCCTCAATGGATTTTCAAGGTTATTTGGAACTACTCCAAATTCATCATTATAATTATACGCAGTGACTGCAAAATAATATCTCACACCATTAACTATTGGTGTTTGATTAATAGCATCCTGTGTAATTGAAATATATCTTTTAATTCCAACATCATTTCCAAATTGAACCGGAAGTTCAACAACAGAACCTGTTGTAGGATCAAATACCAGATCATAAATTTTTCCTACTCCATCAATAATATCATAGGTTGCAACCCGAACACCTTCACTTGGTGAAGATGATGCGGTGGGTAATTGATAGACATTATATCCCTGGAATTTATATCCTTTTGAATCTGAGCCTTCTGTTAATGCTACTCTCGCCGGATCCTTTGACCAATCAAGTACTATTTGTTGATCAAGCTCAGAAACAGTAACTGAAGGAGATGGAGGAGGTGTTGGTAGATCAAAGAAATTATCATAAGCTACCTGTGCTATCTGATCATAGAATTTCATCAGAGAAACGGCAGATAGACGATCCACTCCTTGAATTGCACCAGCTAATATTTCAGCTACAACAACTTCCTGAGTGTCGCCCGGAGCCATATTAAATGGTCCCGAAGCCATTCCAATTCTTCTGTCAGCATATGCAAATTGCTGACCATCAATCCATCCGGTTCCTGTAACAGGATCACCCGGTAAAGTAAACGGTGTCTGTTTGCCTGTATTCGGATCTACGAAAGGCTCATTCGTGAGTCCAATTCTGCCTTTCATAAATCTATACCACCTTACTGCACCTTCAGGATAAGAACCTTGAACTGGATCTGTTAATGTGGGATCAGTGTTTATATAATAATAAGCAGCAGTCATCGGGAGATTTATAAGTCCCGGACCTACTCTTTGATTTTTAAATATTCCATAATCACTTGCGTCATCAACTCCATTCTTATTTCTATCCTGTCCCGCAATACCTGTAACTAATGGTCCCTGGAAAAAGTCAAAGCCAAGGCAAGGAGTTGTGCCTCCATAAATAGCATCCTGTCCTTTACCATTATAGGCATAAGAAACACTAAGCACTGTATCAGAACCAGCATAATCGTCTCCTGAATCACCAACATCAGGGTCTGACCACATTGAAACATACATAGAATCAAATGTTTGTGGATTACCAAGTATATCTGTTTTATTTATTAATAAATATCTTCTAAAAAACATATTACCAAGAGCACCGGTTTGGGAGTATGCCCACATTGTGGCTTGCATCTCCATACCCATTGGCTCTGTTCCATACATAAAGCTAGTTCTTGATGCTGCCTGATCATTGGCAACAAACCAGATTGTCTGGTTAGCGCCGGGAACACCCGGAACGTCCACGGTAGGATCATAAGACCCATTTCCATCAACATCATCATAAGGAGCACCAACAGCTGCCGGCCATTCTACCCAATCAGTTTCATATTGAGCTCTTATATCTGCTTCGGTTTTCACTTCGTCCTGCGCTTCAGGTGCCAGATCGACGTTTGGTCCGCCTGGATATACATCCGGACGAACACGCCAGATCCTTACACTAGGATCATCTTCAGGGTACTACTGTTCCGTCGGACTTAATCCAACCTGATTGTGTCCCTTCTCTATAAACAGTACCTCCTATATGAAGATTATCACCGACATTACCAATTGTTGCAGCCCAGAGAAATCCTGACTGATAAACAGCAGTCTTACCACTACCTTTTGGGTAAATAAGACCAGATGCATCCTGGCCTGCGTTAATATCCGAAACACCGGTGTTTTTTATAATTGTCGAAATAAAATTAATGTTCATGTAGGCCCTAATAGGGCTACCTGGTTTTTCTAATCTGTTACCATTCTCACCTTTATCTCCTCCTTCAGCATAAATGTTGCTGATCGAAAAGAGAACTCCAAGTAAGAACAGTAAAAAGAATTTAATTGTTTTTGAATTCATATTATAAACTCCTTTTTTCATCAGGTTGAAATATTAATATTCTAACCGTATACCGAACCTGATCTGTCTTGGTGGTCCGTATATAACCGGTTGAGTTGTATAAACTGCACTTGTTGTCGCATTGTACCAATCCTGATGGTAATCCAAGTTTAATGCAGTATAAACTGCTGAGTAATCTGGGCCGAAAGTAGCAATCTGCTTTCCACCTTGATTAGGATCACTTAGATATCCATCGTCATTTGCGGCTCCTGTTCTTAAAAATACATTGTATATGTTTTCAGTATCAAGAAGATTTATAACATAAAAATAAATATTCATATCAAATAAATCTGCAATATTGAACGTCTTGTCTATTCTCATATCAAGCTGATATGTAGAAGGAGTTGTAGAGCTATTTAAAGGCTCCGTTGGTTGTCTGAACCTTGCATCGCCTTCAAGACTTCCTGAACCTACACCTTGAGTGTAAGGATGTCCGCTTGAAAACTGACCAAGCAAAGTAATGCCGAGTTGCTGCAGTACCGGTCCGCCATCTCCTGCGCCCCAACGATAGTCCAGACTTAGATTTGTTCTAACCGCCTGATTATAGTCAAGGGGATTTATATATGCCGGTGTATAACCACCAGGTGTTAGTAATGGATCCAGCGGAGCTCCAACAATTCCTCTGTTAGAGTTAGGAAATGATCCTGTTCCATCACCAGCAGTGAAAGATATATTTGCATCAGCTTTAAAACGTGCAACTCGTCTCATTGTATATGCAATCTCAACACCTTTTATAGTTGCAATGTCATAGTTACCAAGAGTATAATAGTTACCAAATGGAGATCCATCGGCAACGAGTATTTGCTGATAAGTAATCTGATCAATTATATCTTTATAAAATCCTGTTATATCAATTGAAGCAAATTCACCAATTTGTTGTGTGAAACCAATTTCATATTGTGTTGTTCTTGTTGGGTCAACATCGAAACCAACAGGTGCACCAATAAAGAAACCACCACCAACATTATAACCGGTTGCATTTAATCCCTGGTAAACATCTCTTAGGCGTGATTGCTGAACAAACTTACCCCACTGTGCGTGGAATACTGTCTGATCTGTTACAGGGAATGAAAAACCTAAACGTGGACATAGATAATCTCTGGCTTCGGTTTTAACAACTCCGCCATCAATTACATCATAAGTTACCTGGTTCCAGGTTAACTCTGGTCTTGTAGGATCGACAGGAACATAATTAGCAATGTCAATCCTGTCATATCTCAGACCTACATTAATAATAAGGTCATTCCACTGGATTTGATCCTGAGCATAAATACCTAGGAAATTTGGTTTTCTTGATTGTTCCCAATCTGCAAGACCGTCGTTGGTCTTTTCACCCTGAGGTGTATATCCATAATTATTTAGACCTTCTCTTCTTATTAATGTATCAATTGCACCTGGGTTTGCAGCGATCTTTGATGGAAGCTTTAAAATTGGCTCATTACCTAAAGACCAATTTGCGATGTCATAAAATGAATATTCCGCACCAACTTTAATATTATGTTGTTCATTAATCTGAGATGTGTATGCCAGATTAATATTCCAATTCTGTCTTTCAGTTTGCTGATAAGCTGCTATCTCAGCACCATAAGGGAAAAATTTAAAGTTAAATAAATTCTCTGCTACTGGTGTGATATAGCGGGTAGATGGGTCGCTAGGATCATAAGGCCAATCAAATAATGGCTGCCCATCTGCACCGAGTATTGCTTCGTTAGCCTTACCATCACCATAAGAAAGCCAATCATCTTTTAGAAAAGGATCGTATCTCTTGAAATTGCTAAACGACCAACCAACATTTGCTTCAAGATATGATCTCGATGTGAAAAGTTGAGTATATTTTAAATTGACTGCACCATCTTGAGCATCAGTCATTTCAGTTCTTATTTGGTTCTGTAAATTACCAATCTGATTTAGATCTCTTGTGGCAGACCACGGATTTGGAGCTGTATTGGCAGTGTAAGTTCCAATCAATCTGAATATTGCGGGGTTATAATCGAATGTTAATGAGGTTGTTCCTGTATAGTTCTGAGACCAGCTATTTGGTCTGGCACCAGCAGGGTATGTAAGATCTATTGTTGTACCGGTAGCGGGGTCAGTTATTTCCCCGAGATTAATACCTGGTAAATCCTGGGGAGTTTGATCAGCAATAAAGTTATAATTAAACAACCCGAAGAATTTGATTTGCGGTGTGAAAAGAGGACCACTTACGGTAAAGACAGTTTCATCATAACCATACCAGTAAGCTGCTCCGCCCCAGTTCTCTGCACCGGTATTACGATCATCTGCGGTGTTAAAACCAACATTGTCTGTAATAAATTCTAAAGAAAACTTCCAATTCGGTGTTCCTGTTTTTATCTGCTGACGGACAATACCTGAGTTGGCATTTCCGTATTCAGCACTGTAACCACCAGATTGAACGTTGATTTCTTCAAGCGCATCCTGAACCAATGTCACCTGGCGACCACCAACCACAGGGTCAGTGATATTTGCTCCTTCAAGATAGAAACCAACCTCATCCTGTCTACCACCTCTTATAAATATTGATTTATCCTGAAGAATAACACCAGGGGTAACCGCAAGAATATTATCAACACCTCTTACAGGAAGTGCTTCGATATCCTCACTTGTGGTAGTTCTGTTAGCATTCGTGTTGTATTTATTAATTAAAGGTTTTTCAGCAACAACTTCAACCGTGCCGACCTGAATTCCTTCAGGCACCAGTTGAAAGTTCAGTCCCGTAGTAGAACCAATGTTTATTCGAACATTGGATATTTCTTTGGGCTGATAACCGATGTAGGAAGCTTTAACGGTGTAAACATCCGGAACGAGGTTTACAATTATGTATTCACCGTTAACATCGGTTGCTGCACCATATGATGTCCCTACTATAATTACGTTAGCACCGATAAGGGGCTCACCCGTTTCCTGATCTGTAATCTGACCTCTTAATTTACCTTGGGCCAGAGCCATTGCTGGCAAGAGCAGGAGTAAAAAGAGAATAGTGATAATTCTATTCATATCTCTCTCCTAAATTTATGGATAATGGTGATTGAATTTGTTTTTTACGTTTGTTGAAAAATCTGCAATTTTTCACTTTACTTACCTGATGTATTGTAAGCATTTGATGAATGTAAATTTATACCGTTTATTCATTATTCCGGTAGAAAATTACTACAACCCGTAAATAGATAATTTGAAAGAAAAAATGAAATTAAGAAAAGTGTAAAAGTCTAGCATAGACCTCCATTATTATAAGGATTTTGATTTAATACTTGAAACTTATAAAAATAATCAACAAAATCAACATATTTAATAAAAAATAACATTACCGGTTTATTGCTTGGTTAACACTAAATAACATATTTAAATAACTTTGTTTTATAGCCTTGTTAACAATTTAAGTTCAACACCTTTAAATGCAGGTTCGTATCTGCAAACACCTCCTATACAAATATTCCCAGCTTGCCGGGAACCAATAAGCAGACTTAAATCCGCATAACCACCAATTTTATAAGTGCCCTGAATAAAGCTATAAAATTTTCTAACAATATTATCAGGTTCTGGTTCAGTAGTTTTCATTTCCGTTACAAGTGCAACACTGAAATTTGGAGACCTTAGATATTCCAATTCAAGCACATCCGTGTAATATTCTTCAGTCGTATTTTTATCCGTTGAATGTTGATGTTCAATTATAACTTTAATTGTATTTACATCCTCAAAATAAAACCGACCTTCAAGTATGGGAGTAATGTTTCTTGTATTTGTAGCTAGCTCTTCGTTGTAAGCAAAGGCTGCAATCAGAGTTAAGTTGTCCCAATCCCGTTGACCAGTCAAATATAATTCTTCGAGTTGTGTAAAGATAGGAAGTGAGGTTTTACTAACTCTCTGATAGTAAGAACTTGAAGAGAGAGTATTTGTTAATGAATATCCAGCAGTGAAATATGTATCATCATCTAAATTATAACCACCAACAAACTGGAAACCTGTTTCATTATTTGCATCAAGAGGTGATGGGTGCCTGTTTGGTAAAATGTATGTGTACTCTAACCTAACGGAAGGAGGTGTATTATAGAATATCGTTCCATCCTGTGAGTAGAAAGCAAAGTTATCATAATATTTATATTCAGCAAGTAATGAGAGTGACCCAAAATAAAAATTTAAGTTGCCATAGAATCCTTCTCCAACAATTGATCCCGATTCATTTAAATCATTTTTAAGTATGTCTTCGTTGAACTTAGCAGTGTATTCTGCATACATATCAATATTCCAGAAGCTTGGTAAAATCCTTACCGATGCCATGGTTGTCCTTGCGATGTCATCCGGGGGGAGGTTAGAAGCAACGGTAGCTCCTAATTTTAGGAATTTCCAATTCCTGTATTGCAGATCAACAGCGTGAAGAATATCTTTCCTCTCATTTCTGAAGTTTGCAGCCATACCAGAAAGACCAGTAATCACAAATCCCGCATACTTTCCAGTCACCTTAACACCTAGCAAGTTGTTGTCAACCCTAATGGCTCTGTCTTCGTAACTTTTCAATACCATTCCCCTGCCAAACAATGTATAATAATTACCTCCGATTATTTCAAGCCCTTCTTTCTTGTTACCAATGTTAGCCTGAATATATTTATAATCAATTTCAGCATACCTTTCTTTTCCGCGACTGATGGAAGGATCAGGATCATTTGGTTCAAAAACATCCAATCTTAATCCAGCAGAAAAAATACTATGGGAGTAATCGAGGTTTAGCCAGTTTTCGAAAATTTCGTAATCACCATCAACGTTATAGGAATATTCAAGCTGGTTAGCAAAACCCAATCCCTGCGGCCAGCTTATCCCGGCTGATTCAATTTGTGAATAGATATTTATTGTGCTTGTTAATAGTAAAACGATTAAGGATATATTCTTGGTGTAAAACGTTTTTTTCATTTTATTTTTAGAATGGTATGTGTTAGATGAATTTAATTGGCACAGCTTAATAATAACTTTGTAGATATCATCTGAATAAAAATAATTCCGAATAAATCTTAAACTTAAGACTGTATTGTAAATCCGAATATGACAAGGTTACTTTATAAACTTTCTGTTAAAATCAACATCCACAAAACAGTCTTTATATTTTTATTTTTCCAATTCTGATACTATGATTTGCTTAACTTTAACTTCATCTCCTTTCATATATCCCAGATGTGAATAAATTATCATTCCATCTTTATCCAGAATAACAGAATAGGGTACTGATTGTGCATAATATAATCTAACGGCGTCAGCGTTAGTGTCAAGAAGAACAGGAAAATTATATCCTTTTGATCTTACCAGTGGTTTCACTTTTGCCACAGTGTTTTCATCATCAGTGGATATAGCAAACATCTTAAAACCCTTGACATTGTAATCGTTGTATAACTTTTTGTAATCATCTAACTCTTCAAGACAGGGCTTACACCATGTAGCCCAAAAGCTTAGTAGTATTGGACCATCACCTACTTCTTTGTTTAGCTCAACAAAGTCGCCATCAAGATCTTCTAATGTAAAATCCGGACCTTTACGTATTCCACCTGAATTATCCTGTGAATGCAAAGAAACAGAAAAAATTGCGATAGAAAAAAGAATTAAAAAAATCTTCATTTATTTCTCCAGGATCATTTTTCGGGTTTGAGAAAAGTTATTGATCGTTATCGAGTAACAAATACACTCCGCTTGAAAATCTTGAAGCATCAAATTCAACAGTATAGTTGCCTGCAATTTTTTGTTCGTTTACCAGGGTTGCAACTTCTACACCCAAAATGTTATAAACTTTCATTTGGACTAATCCCGGTTCACCAACATTATAACTTATCCTTGTAGATGGGTTAAATGGATTGGGATAGTTTTGAGAAAGACTATATGAATTAATTACATTTCCATAATTAACACTAACTGTGGGGTCAGTAGTTGCAATAAAATCTTGTGTGATTCTATTTTCAGGATTGTGAAAAGTACCAGCTTGCAATTGACAAGTCCCGGTCGCAATTGAATTATCAGAGAAGAAATGAACAGATACGATTCTCGTCTCACCTGGCGATAAAGGTGTGCTTCCAAATGTTGATGTTGTTGCTATGCTATCAACTTCGGATGAAAAACAAAGATCAAAACATAAAGACGTTGTCCAATTGGGTGGTAAATCATTTATAGTTCTAACTATAAAAACTGTTTGATCCATTGCAGTTAAATTTGTCACTTCAATATCAAAAACAATTTCTGTTCCCGGGGTTGCGTATAAAAACGTATTCTCTGGTACAAATGAAATGTCTTGTGCTTTTAAATTAAACGCAACCAAAACTGAAAATAAAGTTGTTACCATTAAAGTAGTTAGTTTCATATTACTTACCATTTATTCATTAGATATTTTATATAATTAAAGGATAGGCACACCTTAAAGGAATAAGTTGTGCCTATTTAAATTCTGAATCATTACTTGAGAAGAATCATTTTCTTGACTGAGATAAATTCACCAGCAGTTAATTTGTAAAAATAAGTTCCTGATGCCATTGAAGCTGCATCAAAATTAACATTATAATCGCCTGCTGGCTGTTTGTTGTTAACAAGTTCAGCAACTTGTTTTCCCATTATATCATAAACAACAAGACTTACCTGCGATTCATTAGGAATCGTATAAGAAATTGTTGTTGAAGGGTTAAATGGGTTTGGGTAATTTTGTTCAAGATTGAAGGAATTAACAGTAAACTCTTCATTAGGAGTACTTAAAACCACACCATTCATTAACCAGTTGATTGATCTTGTTACTATTGTGTCTCTGATAGCTTCATCTGCTACCTGCTCAACTCCGAATCCCAAATAAACGACTCTGCTGTTACCATCATCTGCCCTAAGTGAATTATATTGTGTATAACTACTAAATGTAAATAATGAAGTTGCAGATGCATCATATGGATTAAATTCATCCGGACTTCTTGGATAAAGACTGGATAAAGAGAAATTCACTTGATCACTTATAGGATCGCCTGTAATTCCTCTAAAGAAGAATGCCAGACCAACATCACCTAGATAACTTGCATGCAGATAATTATTATAAAAACTTTGTGCAAACTGACTTTGACCGCTCGCATCAAAAATATCTTGTCCAATGTCCTGTCCATCGATAAATAGTCGTCCGCCATTATCAAGGAACGGCATAAGTGCATTAACTTCATCCTGGGTAAATACCGGCAGTCTATTTCCTGTAGACCAGCAAATCATAGTAAAGCTCGTTAAGTCAACTGATGGATATAAAGCATCATTTGTAACTACACCATAATTATAATCAAATGCTTGATCCATACCATTAATTAATACATCACCATAACCTTCCCCGCTTGCATCTATGACCAATCCCGGAACACCGGTAAGAGTTACTAAACCAAATGTAGCAGAGACATTAATATTTGGGTCATTCATAGAAGTAAATGTAACAGTGATTTCTGCTGATCCATTAATTGCGTTTGGTAGTACCTGAAAGATCAACATCCAATGTGCTACCAGCAGAAACTGCAACCAAATCTTGTTGACCAAATTGAAACGTACCATTAGGAGTTGTATACTCACCTGTCCATCCGGGCGGAGAAGTCATATCAACATCAATATAATATGAGTCATCTAAAAGTCCATCGTTTTGAATGGAAGCGCTGAACTCACCGGTCTCATTATTTTGAATAAGTAAATCACCTGTGGAAGAAGTTAATTGTATCACATAGTTTGGTGATATTAACGGATATTGTTCTGCTTGCTGAATTTCAGCGTTTGAATTTAATGGAGAACCATTTTTATAAACTAATACCACTAATCCACAACTGTCAGGGACAAAGTCAGGTGCCGGAGCTGCCGGTACAGGTACTGTATATGAGAAATTTTTTGTAATTAATTGTCCTTGATTCCACGCACCATTTACAACCTCCTCACCGGTTGTACCGTTCATCATGTCTCTCACAAGCCAATAATGCACATAATCAGGGAAGTAGGTTATTCCGGGTGAACAAGTATTATTTGAAGTCTGACCATATACCTGGCCATCCTCAACAAGGATAATATTATAAAAATACTGACCATTCAGATTTTGCAATGCTGTTAAATCAACTGTGGCTGTAAATTCACGTGTGTTGGTATTATAACTTCTTTCAATATCAATGCTAACTGTCGCAGGAACACCATTTCGGGTATTCATGTTGGAAGTCCACCCGCTATTCCAGTTTTGTATACCAGTTACTCTGTCAATAATTCCAGTTGGATAAGCACTAAGACCTAACAGGCTTATAATATTACTTCCAGGAAAAACTTTAAATGGATCCGAATTTGCACCGTGATATGCTAAAATAATAGCATTAGGTACATTTGGCAAGATATTGTCCAGTATCATATCATCTCCGCACGGACACCATTGACACCAAGTGCCAGTACAAAATTCCAACACAGGATTTCTCTGCGTTTGAGCATAACTGTTTTGTGATAAAGTGAATATTGTAACTACTATGCTCACAAAAATCCCCAGGTATCGTAGTTTGTTTCTCATAACTACCTCATAATTATTATTATGTGATTGATTATTTATTTTGTAAATCATCCCTGTTTTAACTTCATTAATTATTTCAACAAATTCATTTTTCGTACGGCAGAATATTCTCCTGCAGTCATTCTATAAAAATAAACTCCCGAAGCGAGATTTTCACTACCAAAATTAACCTGATATGAACCGGGCTGCTTATAATCACTTACAAGCACTGCTAATTCCCTTCCAATCAAATCATAAACTTTAATAGATACCAAAGATGCTTCAGCAACCTGATAAGTTATTAAAGTTGTTGGGTTGAATGGATTTGGATAATTCTGTAATAATTCAAAAGATACCGGTAGAGTATTTGACAGATTTTCATCTACACTTACCGGAATATCTAACCATTCAAGAATTCGTTCTGCAAATAATTCTCTTATTTCAGCTTGTGCAATTGTTTCAAATCCAAAGGTTGTGAATACAACTTTACTCGAAGTACCATGAAAAGCTCTTAAACCCGGGTGTTCATCGGGCTTCAACCAGAAGGAAAAAATGTTTGCGTTATAATTACCAACAGCATTAATCTGGTTTGCATAATGACCCAATGAATGATTAATTGTACTTGCTCCTGTTCCACCGGATATATTCATCATTCCAATTCCATCAGTAATAGGATCTCCACTTATTCCCTGGGTTATTAAAGCTGAGTGTTCTCGCAGAACATAACTGCTATGTAAATAGTTGTTAAAAAAGTCCAGACTTTCCGTAGTATAATAAGGACTTGAAGGATCTGCAAGTTGATACGCTATATCCACACCATTCAGATACAAATTTCCCCCATTATCAAGAAAAGATTTAATTATATTCATTTCGTTTTGTGAAATTCCCGGTTCAGTAACACCCGTGTTCCAGATAACAATATTAAAAGTGTTTAAACTATCCAAATTAGATGGTATAAAATCACTTGGTATTATACCGTAATCTGAATTGAGATTTACCAACTCATTTTGAATATACTGTTCATAATTTTCTCCTCCATCATCGTCAACTACTAGCACATTTAAACCAAACGTTGTAAATCGAAATTCTGTATTACCAAACGAACCCTGATTAGAAACAAAATGCAACACAGTTTTACCAAATCCATTAATCAAATTAGCATCAACACCAACCTGCACTTCAGTTGAATCGCCAGGGTTTACCGTTACGGTATCTGTTTCACCAAAGTTAAAAGTTCCGTTCACCGTACTAAATGTTTGTGACCATCCCGATGGACCACTAAAATCTAAATTTATATTGTAGGTATCAGGGAATAATCCAATGTTCTTAATATAAGCTGTGTAAGATGCTGTTCCTGATGAAGCACCAAAAAAATACTCATCCTGGCTGGATATTGTTGCCATATAATTTTGGTTAATGTCATGCATTTTCGATTGATAAATTTGTCTGTTGTTATCATCCTGAATAAAAGCAACTACTCTTAAACTATCCATATTCACTGCTTGCAAAAATGCAGCAGTAGGTGAATACTGGACTGTAACGGTAGTTGAATCCCCTGGATCAGGAATTGTAAAGGTAGTTCCAACAGCATTTGGCATCATCTTACGGCAAATACTATAAAAGACATTTTCTCCATTGCCACCTGGAGGCGTACTATAAGAAACGGTCTTTTCTGTTAAGGCTACTCTTAACTTAACGTTGCCAAATGTTGTAACATCACTTGGATCCCTTATTATTTTTATCCCTATCTCAATAAGATTATTTGATACTACTCCTTGAGTTATGACAATATTAAAAGGTGCAAACTGAGCATTACCATTTGTCACAGCAGACGTGAAAGCACCCTGTGTTTCTGAAATTTGAGTTCCATTAATATCAATCCATGGTACGTAATTGCAGCCATAGTAGTTCGTTCGCGTGGTATTATCAGACAGATTAAGCAAATACATAGGATCGCCTGCGCCGGGCCACCAAACATTATAGACTATGTGGGAGACTAATCCCGAATTAACATAATTTTGAGATGTTGCAGTATACCAGGCAGCATTCATTTGAGCACAGGGCACACAGGATGCATTTGTGAATCTTTCGACCAGAGATAACTTGTCATAAGCATTTGTTACTAATACAAACCCGCTTATTACAAGGATGAGTACAAATTTTTTCATGTCTTTCACTTTCCTTTATTTATCTTTATCGTTTATTCGAGATGAGGTGTGGTGTGGTTATCACACCTCATCTAATTATCAATGAAATTATTTCAGAAGATTTAATTTTTTTACTGATGTAAAATTACCGGCAACCATCCTGTATATATAAACTCCGGATGCAAGATTGCGAGCATCAAATTTTATTTCGTAAGTGCCGGCTTCTTTTGTTTCGTTAACTAATGATGCAACTTCCTGACCTGTTAAATCATAAACTTTAATATTTACAAGACTGGTTTGGGGCACGGCGTATTTAATTGTAGTTGAAGGGTTAAATGGGTTCGGATAGTTTTGATTTAAAACAAATTCTTTAACTATATCAAATTCAACTTCAATTATATCACTATATTCAACCCTTCCATCAAGATCAACTTGTTTTAATCTGTAATAGAATGTTTCACCACCCTTGTACTCAACATTATCATTATAAACATATTCTCTGGATTCTGTTGATGTTCCGGCACCCTGAACAAATGCAACGGTATAAAATTCAATACCATCATTTGATCGTTCAATTTCAAAACCATGATTGTTTATTTCGGAAGCTGTCGTCCAATTAAGAAGAACTCCTTCCGCAGTTGCTCTTGCAGTAAATGATGTTAACTCGACCGGAAGTGCTTGTAAATCTGTAATCCATACTTTATCACCCTGCAGTATTTCTTTAGTGTCCAGATTCTGAATGAAAGCAGCCAGTTGACAATTTTCTACTACCCAGCTTGCATCCAAAGAAAATGATAGTGGGATTTCAATTTGTGTATTGTTAATTAAGTCAACTGCTGTGCCTAATTCATTCGGCACCATTAACCTTTCAGCATAATCAACTTCAGTCATACCTTGCCAGGCAAAAGGAATATCTGACTCAGTAACGGTAAAATGCACTACCAGATTATTCCATGTTGGAGGTATAGCAGCAAATTTATTTAATCTTACAGTTACATTGTAATCCAAGCCTGTATTGGTTCCAAATACATCGACCGAAAAAGCAGACATCAATTCTTTTCTGTCTTGATAGATTGGAAGATAATAATCATACATACTTTGAGTATGGTCACCACCAACAAAATACTGAACACCGTCAAAGACCGCAGTTGGAAAACCGGATATACCATAATACGTGTTTCTTGCATTTGAGTAAGTATTAGTATATGTATCGCCGTTATGATATTCTACAACTGCGACTGAACAGCCGTTTGCTACTAAATCATCAGCACCCATTTGAGATCCTGGACAATACTGGCACCAGGTTCCTGTTCCGATTTCCAAAAGAACCATTTCTCTATCTGTGGTATATGTGTTGAAGTATTCTGTTCTTGAATCATTAGCTGGATCCATATCACCAGCAAGATTTGTGGTTACTGTGATTTCATATAAATCATTAGCAGCGCTTAAAACATATGCCGGGAATGAAACTGTTTGTTCTGCACCCGGAGCTAAAGTTATGGGTGAACAATTTTGAGTATAAACGTTGCTTCCACCAACACTGATACTGCACATCGCATCAAATGTTTCTGAATTCAAACCAAAATTCTTGAGTATTGCTTGCGGTGTAAAATTTGTCCCGGGAGGATACGTCGGATCAACTAAAATATCTTTTACCATAGCATCGTGTGCAAGAGGGACAAAAAGCTTTAAATCGTCTACATACCAATAATTTAAATTATAAGAGTCTCCTGAGAAGAACCAGCAAATCTGAAAATCCGAAGTACCAACATCTGAATTATTAATTGTTACAATCTCAGTTGTGGCAGGTATTGACCCCGATGGGTTAACTATTGACCATACTGTATTCCAGGCACCACCACCGGACCTTGTTGCAACACCTATTGTGTACGCTCCACCATAATGATCAAGATTAAATTTGAATTCAGTAGTAACTGTTGTGTTACCTGTTGTATTAATAGTCGGACTAGTCAATCTTGAATCACCAACAAATTGTGGTGACCAGTTAAATCTGGCTTCGGGTGCTGTACCACCGGAATTGTTTGTTGAAACTGCTGACCAATTTGTAGCATGAGCATCAATTGTCCAGCCAGTAGGTGGAAACGTGCCACTAAAATCTATATTGAAATAGTTTTGTGCCATCGCTAAAGATGGAATGACAAAAAGAAGAAGTATAAGTTTTTTCATAAAGAGCTCCAAAGAATTAATGATTTATAGTTATTAAATGATTAACCAAATTACTATTTGGATATGTTGAGCTTTCTAATTACTAGGTATAAAATTCCAATTTATATTTTCTCATCAAGAATTATATTTTAATTAATTCGAAACAAAAGAAAATGATTCGATTTTATTTAATCGAATCCTTTGCTATTTCACTTATATCAATTCCCTGATCCCATAAATGATAGAAAAGAATGCTGCACGCTTCTGCAAGCTGTTTATGTTCAATATATATCATTGTTAATTCATTTACTTCGGGAACTGGTTGTTCAAGGGCAAACATTACTTTTTCCTGATCAAAGACGAGCATTTTTATAGGTAGTTTTTTTACTACTCTTGCTTGCTGACCAAGCTTTAAAGATTTTTTTACTGAACTCAGAAGCCAATCGACTTCTTTAAGTTCACTCAATTCATAAATATCCTTGCAAGCCCCGCCTCTCTTTAACAATTTAAATTCTTCATCTTCCTGTTCATCAAGCCTGTCAGAAGTATCACAAGCATATGGTCCTTTATTAAAGGTCAGCATTTCACTTTTAGTACTTTTCAGGCATGCTGTATATCTTTTATGAATTTGTGATTTTTCCTTCATTATGTCTATAAATTCAAGAGGATTTATTATCGACTTACTATTCTGAAATATCGGCGTGAATACTTCCGATACCTGGGTAATTAACTCTTCCTTTCTTTCAAGATCCTTTTTATATGATTCGACAACTCGTTCAAGTGCAATCTTAGGTTCAACAGCTTCATAAAGCTTGTTCCTGCCCAGTTTTTTCTCGATGCATATATTTCTGGAAACAAGTTTATTTAAGACTTCATAGATTTTTGTGCGTGGGATATTTACCGCTTCCTGGAGTTCTAAAACTGTAAACATCTTTCCGTTAAGAAGTGTCATATAAACTTTAGCTTCTCTTTCGGTTAGACCTATTTCCATGAAGGCTGGAAGATATTTTGAAGTATCCATTTGGTTTGATTTCTATTCATTTACCTGTAAAAGGGGTTAACAATTAATAATTTTACCCCGCTGGGGGTATAAACTACAAAATGCTTAGAATACTGCCAAATAAAATGTTTGCTGTTTCAAAATTATTGCAATATTTGAAGAAAAAGGCAAAATCAATGCTAAGAAATTCAGTTAAAAGTTGAGCCGGTTTGGTAGATTTCCTTTAGGTTTTTATCCTGAATATAAACAACAGCATTAATATTCTGGAGATTCCAGGAAGAGAGAAGAGCATCTTTAAATTCAAGGGAAATTTCACCCTGATTTATTAATTGTCTTACCGGTGTTCCCTCATTAGATGGTAGCATTAGCCTTGTCACATCATAAAATTTTGTCTCGCCGTTTGATCCGGGTGGCTGTGTAAACTGAATATCTGTCTCAGTAATTACTGTATTAATAACTAAGTCATTCAAATTTACACCGGTCGTATCAATAAACTTTATTGAAACATTAATATTATAATCGCCTTCCAGAACAGCACTGAGACTAACATTAAATTTTGGATTAACAGCAAGTCGTTCATCAATTGCGGCGATAACACTTACTGAGTCGGTTGAGATCGGTTTTAAAATTCCATCGATCACCGTAGTTGGGGCAAAGAAAACATTATAATAGCTTATCCTTGCATCACAAATAGGTTTTGCAGCCAGGTAGAAAAGGTCATTAGGTGCCGGAAAATTAGTTGGAAATTTTACAGCCACGAGACTACTTCTTCCATAAGTTTCGTTTGCCAGTCTCTCAATAACAGCATTTGATTTAACACATGGAACACAACTGACATTTGCAAAATCTTCTATCACCACAATTTTATTTGCTGCTGATATGTTTGTCGAATTATCTACGTTTATGGTTAAGGAAACATTGCCAGTAGGAGTAGTGTCGGGTGCAGCAGGTGGATTTGTTTCACAGCTTATCAGAAGGAAGGTTAGTAAAAAAAATATTATAAGTTGCTTCATCATAATTTTATTTCCTGATAATACTCTCATTTTTGATGCGGTAAATATTTTTCAATAATTGCTGAACGCAAATTATTCAATAAAAATAAAATAATAAAGATGATTTTTTACACCTCAAAATTGATATAAAAAAATGCCGTCACTCATTTTTCAGGATAACGGCATCTTAATTAAATAGAAATTAAATTTAATTCTTATTCAGCGTGAGCAACCCAGAAACCTGTGACACTATTAATTTTCGTATCACCCCACGTTTTAACTTCGACTGTAAAGCCATCCCTTGATACCGATATTGCTTTTACTGCATATCTGACAGCTGTACTTTTATCAATATCAATTGATGATATGCCCACGACAACGTTGGGTTTGTTTTCAAAAGGATTTAAGAAATTTACCTGAATAGTAATGGACCTGTCACCAGAATTTGAGTTGAGTGTGTAGGACTTGGTGTCAGAACTGGCACCCCAGGTACCACTTAAAACCTGTGCCTGGCTAAATGCAACTGCTGAAAACATTAGGAATATTGCAGTTATAAATATGAGCTTTTTCATCATGAACCTCCATATGTTTTTGTTTACGGACATGTGTAGTTAATTAAAAAACCTGTAGAAATATAAATAATCTTATCTTTAAAATACATGTATTTTACAAAGCAAACTTACAATTTCTCAAATATTTTACGTTCTGACTTATTCAAGCCAGAAATAACAAGTGAGTACGAATCATCAATCCATTCAAACAATTGTTGTGAAGGAACGGTTCCCTCAATAATTACTGTGTTCCAGTGTTTTTTGTTCATATGGTATCCCGGTAAAACTGCATCATATTCTTCTCTCAACTCAATTGCTTTCTCCGGATCGCATTTAAGATTTATTTGTAGTGGAATAGTTTCCAGTGAAGCCAGTAAAAAAATCTTACCAGCAACTTTAAATACAAGAGTTTCTTCACCAAAGGGAAATTCTTCAGTTACTCCTTTTTCTTAAGACAATGTTCGCGGATTTGTTCGATGTTCATAATTATAAAATCTTTGTTTAAATAATAAGTAAGACAATAAATAAATCCCAAAATAGATATCAAATCATAATTGATCCGGTTATTTAGTTATAAATTTGGCTATTTTTAAGCATGTTTGTTTTCCTAAACAATAAAATGATTCCGTTGGAAGAGGGGAATCTTTCTCCGTTCGATCGTGGTTTCCTTTTTGCCGATGGAGTTTATGAATCAATCCGGACCTACAATAAAAAACTTTTCAGATATGAGGATCACCTTGCCAGGTTAAAAAGAAGTCTGAAAGAAACAAGAATCGATTTTACGAAGCTTGATCCAATCGAAAATATTATGTATGAGCTCATGATTAAAAATGAAATTGAGCATGAAGCGCTTATTTATCTTCAGATCACTCGTGGTTCGGCAATTCCAAGAACTCATAATTTCCCGAAAAAAAATACATCTCCCACGTTGTTCATTTCCGTATCAGAGTTTTCAGAAAATCTTAATGAACAAGATAAAGGAGTTAAAGTCATTCTTCAGGAAGATATTCGTTGGCTAAGATGCGATATCAAATCCACTTCCCTTCTCCCGGTTGTTCTGGCAAGTCAGAAAGCAAATGAAGAAGATGCTCTGGAAGCTATATTAGTGAGAGATGGATTAATTACCGAAGGCACACATACTAATTTCTTCGCAGTAAAAGATGAAACTGTTTTCACAGCCCCAAAATCAAAAATGATTCTTGAAGGTATTACGAGAAAAGTTGTCCTGGAATTTTGTGAAAAATTTAAAATCGATGTTCGCGAAGAGTTTATAAAAAAAGATGATCTGAAAAGTTATAACGAGTTTTTTATTACAAGCACAACAAAAGAAATCACTCCGATTACTGAAATTGATTTCTGGACAATTAATCAGGGTGAACCCGGAAAGATTACAAGATCATTGCAAGCAGTTTTCAAAAAGATCATTGAGGATTACTGATGCCTGATTCATCAAAAACATCAGCAAAAGTATTTATCCTCACTGGTGAATGGCAGGACGTTCGTGGTAAAAACCTACTTAGATTTGTTGGTACTTCCGATAAGTTAGGAATTGTTGAAATGACTTTTTCAAACAATCCTGTTTTCTTTATTAACAATATATCCGTTATTACAAAACTCTCTGTTCCTTACAACAGAAAAGAAGTCGAGCTAAAAAATTTTGATGAGCAAAAAGTTGATGCATTATACTTTAATAGTCAGCGCGATTTAAAAACAGCTGCTGAAGAATTAGAAGGAATGGGAATTAGATCTTTTGAGTCCGACATCGATCCGGCCCGAAGATTTTTGATGGAAAGATTTATAAATGCGCAGGTTCTGGTAGAAGGAACCTTCACAAAGAAAAATAGACTCACCTCGTTTTCTAATCCTAAAATTGAACCGTGTGATTTCACTCCGCAACTTTTAATTGCATCAATCGATATTGAAACCGGTCAGAATAATCAACTATATTCAATTGCGGTTCATCTGTCAGGCAAAGAAGAAGAAAAAAAAGTTTTTATTGTATCCGGAGAAAAGGAAAAGCTTCCTGATTATATAATAACTTTTAAAAACGAAACAGAGTTACTTCAAAATTTTCTTAAGTGGTTCCAGGAGAAAGATCCTGATATAATTATCGGCTGGCATGTAATCGGTTTCGATTTAATGTTCCTTGAAAGAAAATGTAATGAACTGATGATTCCATTTGATTTAGCACGAGCAAGCGGCAGAGTTTCGTTACGCCAAAGAAAACCAAGTGGTTATTTTGCATCAGTCACCGGAAGAATTGTGATTGATGGACCGATAGCATTGCGCTCTTCATTTTTCACATTTGAAGATTACAGACTCGAAACCGTTGCACAGGAAATGCTGAAAGAAGGAAAAGCAATTAGCCAGGACCACGATAAAGTTGAAGAGATTGAACGGATGTTCAAAGAAGATAAATCCAGTCTCGCCGAATACAATTTAAAAGATGCTGAGCTGGTTACAAATATTTTTAAGAAAGCTGGACTAATAGAATTATCAATTCGTCGCGCACAACTTTCCGGATTGTTAATGGATGAGCTGGGAATGATGACCGCAGCTTTCGATCATTTCCTTTTACCAAAACTTCATCGTGCCGGATATGTTGCGCCAAATGTAAAAGATCTTCAAACTTCAGAGCATGCAGCAGGTGGATATGTGATGGATCCTGTTCCCGGAATTTATGATGATGTAATTGTTCTGGATTTTAAAAGTCTGTATCCATCAATTATTCAAACTTTTAAAATTGACCCTTACTCAAACCTGAAATCTGATATTGACACAATCGAAACTTTGAACGGATATAAGTTTTCTTCAACACAGCATTTTTTGCCTGAGTTTATTGATCAGCTAATCGAACAGAGAAATCTTGCAAAGAAAAATAAGGACAAACAACTTTCGCAGGCAATCAAAATTTTGATGAACAGTTTTTACGGAGTAATGGGTTCATTTGGATGCAGGTTTTATCATCCCAATCTGCCAACAGCAATAACAGGCACAGGACAAAAATTACTAATAGACAGCAAAGCATACCTGGCTGAAAAAGGTTATGAGACAATTTATGGCGACACTGATTCACTCTTCATCAAATTACAAGAAGGTGAAGGAGAAAAGGCTGAAGAAAATGGAAGTCGCATCGCAAACGATTTGAATAATTATTGGTCGGAAAAAATTCAAAAAGAATATAATTTAAAATCATATTTAGAAATTGAGTTCGAAAAATATTACCGCAAATTTATTTTGACTCCAGCCAGAGGAAGTGAGACCGGTGCAAAGAAACGATATGCTGGTCTGCTTTCTGACAACAGTAAAGAAACAATTGAATTTGTGGGAATGGAATCTGTTCGCTCAGATTGGACACGACTCGCAAAAGAATTTCAACTTGAACTTTACAACAGAATTTTTAATAATGCTGAAATTGAAAACTGGCTTAGAGAATTCGTGAAAAAAGTAAAAGACGGTGAATACGATGACAAGCTTGTTTACAGAAAAAGATTGCGAAAGGATGTTGATGAATACACAAAGAATATTCCCCAACACGTAAAAGCTGCGCGACTTCTCCCGGAGGCGAGTGGTACTGTGTATTATGTGATTACAAAGCGGGGGCCTATTCCGATCGAATTAAAGCATTCTGATATTGACTATGATCACTACATCGGAAAGCAGCTTAAGCCAATTGCTGATTCAGTTTTGAGTTTACTTGGTGAATCTTTTGACAACATAGTTCAGTCAGATCAATTAAGCTTCTTCTGACCTCTCACCTTATCTCCCTCCTTAGTATAATAAATGAGTAATTTGTTTATTTAAATACTCAGGTCGGTTTCTTAACACTTCAAGTAGTTTACAATCGGGCTGACTATTCTTTAATGATATGAGTATTTCCTCAACTAATTTTTGATTTGCTGCATAATTATGCATTATTCTTTGAAACAGACGAAATGACAATGTTGAATTCGGATATTTAAGAATAAATTTTTTATTAAGCTCTAATACCTGTTCTCTATAATTATTGAATTCAGATTTATCCTGTAATGCATAATAGTAATCACTATTCGTTAGTAAATTAAAATAAAACTGTTGTTCGTAAAAAGACCCCACATACCTTTCTGCTTGCTCTAATGATACTTGTAATGAATATTCTTTATTCGGATCAAAGACTAATTCTTTAAATATCGCTTTCAATGAGTCTGGTACTGTGTTTACTTTTATATTAATTTTGTTTGAAAAAAATTCTCCCCGATCTAAAATGCAAGATAAATAATATTCATAGTAGCCTGGTTTTAAAGTCATTGACGGAAAATCTATCCCGACAAAGAAAATATAATTTGTTGGGTCTAACATAAAATAATATTTACCTAATGGCTGCAAATAGATATTTTTATTAGACTGACTTGAAAAAGTGGAATCGGTATCAAAATTTTTGATATAATGTCTTAGTGAAAAAATTAAAGTATCTAAAGTATTATTTTTAATCTTTGCGAGAATATCAATAGATTCTCCTTGTATATACTCATCTTTTTCACAAGAAATTTGAATCTCTAATTCATTTAATTCTTCCGTTGTAAGTGTTGAATCAATCGTTGAAAAGTTTGCTTGAAGAGGAATATGTCCAATAGTTAGCAGGCAGATATATACTATTAACCAATGTCTTGCTCTCATATTAAATATAGCTCGATCATTTTGAGAATAACTGTTTAAATTTAATGAAAAACATTTATTAATAATATAAAATTAATTTTCTGGACCGACATAATACAACCTTGACAGCTTTGAAATTACGATCATTACATCGAAAAGCAGCTTAAACCAATTGCTGATTCAGTTTTGAGTTTACTTGGTGAATCTTTTGACAACATAGTTCAGTCAGATCAATTAAGCTTCTTCTAAATGTGAATAGAGATGACATCTTTTCCACCAGAGGCGGACGGGCAAAAGATGTCATCTCTTCTGTTAAGTTAAGCTTCTTTTAATCTTAATGGTTATCTTTGTATCACTTTTGTTCATTTCATAGAGGAAATCACATTGGAAATTCAATTCATTGGTGCAGCAAGAACAGTTACCGGCTCACAACATCTTCTTACAATAAACGGCAAAAAAATTCTTCTCGACTGTGGCTTGTTCCAGGGAAGAAGAAAAGACACCTACGAGAAAAACAAGAACTTCAAATTTGATCCAAAAGAAATTGATGCGTTAATTTTATCTCACGCACACATTGACCACAGCGGAAACATTCCACATCTGGTAAAGGATGGATTTAGCGGGCCAATCTATGCTACTTCGGCAACAAAAGATCTTTGCAAAATTATGCTTGAAGATTCTGCTTATCTTCAACAAAGAGATATTGAATGGTTAAAGAAAAAGAAGAAAAAACACATCCCCGATGAACCACTTTATTCAATCGAGGATGTTGAAGAAACAATACAAAAGTTTGTTCCGGTTGAGTACAATTCAGACGTTGAAATTTTTCCAGGAATCATTTCCTATTTTCAGGATGCCGGACACATACTTGGTTCAGCAAGTATTTTACTCGAATTAGAAGAAAAAGGAAATAAAAAAATCCGGTTTGGATTTACCGGGGATATCGGAAGACCTGATATGCCAATTATAAGGAATCCCGATTATCTGCGTGAGCTTGATGTGTTAATAATGGAAAGCACTTACGGGAACCGTCTTCATTCTGAATCAGAGGAGGTTGAAGAAGAGGTCGCCAAAACTATAAGAGAAGTATTTGACAGAAGAGGTAAAATAATTATTCCTTCTTTTGCTGTTGGAAGAACGCAGCTGCTGGTTTACTTTCTTCACAAATTGTTTGACCAGAATAGGATTCCCGAAATACCGATTTATGTTGATAGTCCACTTGCAGTAAAGGCAACTGCAGTTTTTAAAGACCATCCAGAGTGTTATGATCGTGAGACAACCAGAGTATTTATGGAAGACGGCGAAGATCCTTTTGGTTTTGGACGACTCAAATACGTCACTACAGTTGATCAGTCCAAAGAGCTGAATGATATGCATGAACCAATGATAATTATTTCAGCATCTGGAATGGCTGAAGGAGGACGAGTGCTTCATCATCTTGCAAACAATATTAGCAATCCAAATAACTTAATTTTATTTGTGGGTTACGCAGCGCAACATACTCTTGCAAGAAAAATTATGGATGGAATGCAAAAAGTAAAAATTCTTGGGGAAGAGTACCAGGTGAAGAGCAAAATAAAAACCATGGATTATTTCAGTGCCCACGCTGATCAGAAAGAACTCTTAGATTATTTAAAGTTAAATGATAAAAACCGGCTTAAAAACATCTTCCTTGTTCACGGAGAGGAAGAACAAGCCCTGCCATTCAGAGAAAAATTATTACAAAAAGGCTTCAAAAACGCAGTATTCCCTCTGTCTGGAGAAAAATTTGTGATCTAGGGAACCTTTTACCCTTCCATTCATCTTATTATTGTAATATATTTGCGGCTTTCAATCGGGCGGAATCGGAAAGTTTTCCGCAGATAACCACAACTTTTTCTAATCACATTAAAATCCTAATAAAAGGAGAGCGATAAGCTTGAAGATAACAAAGCAATTTACCAATCGCGAAAGCAAATCTCTTGATCAATATTTGCAGGAAATCGGCAAGGTTGATTTATTAACTCCGGATATGGAGATTACATTAGCTATCAGAATTAAGAAGGGCGATATGCTTGCCCAGGAACAATTGATAAAAGCTAATTTAAGATTTGTTGTTTCAGTTGCGAAGCAGTTTCAGAACCAGGGTCTTTCTCTGGGTGACCTCATCAATGAAGGTAACATCGGATTAATAAAAGCTGCACAGCGATTTGATGAAACACGTGGATTTAAATTTATCTCCTACGCTGTGTGGTGGGTAAGACAGTCGATTATGCAGGCAATTGCAGATCAATCAAGAGTTGTTCGTTTGCCTCTTAACAGAGTTGGAAACCTTACAAAGATCAGCAAAGCTTTCAGAGAACTTGAGCAGGAATATGAAAGAAAACCAACTACTGACGAACTTGCAAAAATTCTTGATATGACTGCTGATGAAGTAGCATATGCACTTCAGATTTCAGGTCGTCACGTTTCAATGGACGCTCCATTAAAAACCGGCGATGAAAATAAAAACAGTCTTATTGATGTTCTGCCGAATGATGAACAGCCCTTACCGGATAAAGAGCTGATGAAAGAATCTCTTAAGAAAGAAGTTCAGAATGTTCTCGGTACACTTACAGAAAGAGAAGCAGAAGTAATTAAACTTTACTTCGGAATTGAAGGAGATCATTCTGCAACACTCGAAGAGATAGGCGAAAGATTTAATCTAACCCGCGAAAGAGTAAGACAGATCAAAGAGAAAGCTTTGAGAAACTTAAGACACTCAAAGAGAAGCGGCAGATTAAAATCTTATCTCGGTTAGTTTTTACATATCTTTATTAATTTTGAAGTCCGGTAACAGCCGGACTTTTTTATTTTCCTATTAAAACATCTAATTGTTCACACTGTTAATAGTTTTATTGAATTATATTATTTAGCTTCACCCCGACTCTATTCTGGAGTTTTCATTATTCCTAATTTTATCTAATCTATGTTTTCTGTCGGAAAATTTTGTATGAAATATTTTTGCGTGCTGTTTAATCTAATTTTTCTCTTAAATATTTCTACTCCTGCACAAAAAAAATCCTCAACACCCACCAACTGGCCGGAACCTGTCTTTGAGCACCTTACAATAGCAAACGGATTACCGGAGAGTACTATTAGATGCATTCTGCAGGACCATTTAGGGTACATGTGGTTTGGTACACAAAACGGGCTGGTTAGGTACGACGGCTATAATATGAAAGTCTATCAGCCCGACCCAAAAGACTCTCTCAGTATTAGCGACCGTCAGATATATGCACTTTATGAAGACAAATCGGGAACCTTGTGGGTAGGGACAGAAAAAGGAGGCCTAAATCATTTCGATAGAAAAACTGAGACTTTTACTAAATATGAAATTGATTCCCATGATTCCGCCTCCATAGACATAAGTTTTGTCCTGAGCATTTATGAAGATAAAACCGGGAATTTATTATTTGGGACTGAGAGTGGATTATTTTTGGTTAACCGGCAAACTGAAAGTTTCAGGCATATAGGAGAAATGTTTAAATACGAAAACATAAAATCTATTAACCATTTTTATAGAGCGATCATAGCAAGTCGGTTGACAGGAAATCTTTATGTGAGCATGGGAAATAAAATTTTGGTTTATGATGCTAAGAATGAGTTCCTTATTCTGAATAAGATTAATGCTGGATCCGAAGACAACCTAGGTGTAATACGATCATTTTATCAGGACGTTGACGGAACAATCTGGATTGGACATCGAAAAGGATTGGCTAAATTCAATTCTTTTAAGAATACAATAGTGAATTATCAGCCTGTCCCATCTATTCAATATAATGTTGAGAATGATTTCGGAAGTGTGATAGAAGATAAAGATGGTTTCATCTGGTGTGCTGGTATTTGGAACAGAGGAAATCTTCCGGGATTGGTCTGTTTTAATACACGGAATGAACAATTTAAAAGTTACAAATCCGATCCCGATAAACAATCCAGTCTTAGTACGAACATTGTTTGGTCTGTGTACAAGGATCGGTCCGGGGTTTTATGGGTAGGTACGGGTTGGGGAGGTTTAAATAAGTGGGACAAGAATAAATACAAGTTTAAACGTTTTAGTTCTGATGCACATAATCCTAATAGTGAACCTTTTAACTCCGTTTACACAATAATTGAGGATCGGGAAGGAACCATCTGGTTTGGTACTGATAATGGATTGAATAGTTATAATCGTTTCACAAATAAATTTAAAAATTATAAGTATAATTCAGTTGATAAGGATAACTCTGTTTTACACATATCTAAAGATGAATCAGGCGTTATCTGGTTTGGCACCACAACAAAAGGATTGGGAAAGTTTGACATTAGTAGTAGTTCATTTCATTTTTATTCAAACATTAGAAATGATTCTACATCAATCAGCAATAATCAGGTTCCATTTATACTGCAGGATAATAATGATGTTCTCTGGGTAGGAACATGGGGTGGTGGATTGAATAAGTTCAATAAAAAGACAGGTAAGTTTACTCGACTCAAACTTTTCCCTTTTAGTGAAAACCAGATCACATCCATTTATAATGATCGAAAAGGAGAATTATGGATTGGCACTGATGATGACGGACTAAACGAACTTAACCGTGCTGATGAAACTTTAAAATCTTTTGATTTAGGAGGAGCACCTTCAGCAACTTCCATCACCACAATCTATGAGGATAAAAAAGGGAATTTTTGGGTTGGAACTTACCAGAGCGGTATTCATTTGTTTGACAGGAGTCAAAAACTATCGGTTTATAACATTACAGAAAAAGATGGGTTAGCCAACAACTATATCAGATCGATTCTGGAAGATAAGTCAGGTACTTTATGGATTGGTACTGAAAGAGGGTTATCAAGATTCGACCCGGCGACTAACAACATTAAGAACTATTTTACTCAAGATGGTTTCGAAGGAAACAGATATAATTACAATGGTAGTATGACTTCAACCGGTGATATGCTCTTCGGAACCGATGATGGTTTTATAATTTTCAATCCAGACAGTATAAAAGATGACCCCACACCCCCGCAGATCGTGATAAGCAATGTTTCTCTTTTCAACAAACCGAGGAGGAAATTAAAATTTGATGGGTTTATTTCCGAACTGAAAGAGTTAGATCTTTCTTACGATGAAAACGATCTCCGCTTTGATTATGTGGGTTTGCATTTTGGTGATCCTCAAAAAAACAAATACAAATACCAACTCGAGGGATTCGACAAAGACTGGGTAGATGCAGGTACACAGAGAAATGCAACTTATACAAATTTAGACGCTGGCGAATATGTTTTCAAAGTAACGGCCTGCAATTGTGATGGTGTCTGGAATGAAGAAGGTGCATCGTTAAAGATAATTATCCCACCTCCCTTCTGGGCAACGTGGTGGGTTTATGCTTTCTATTTTATTGTTTTGGGTTCAATCTTATATGGGATAAGAAAATATGAGATGAACAGGCAGCTTTGGAAACACCGTCTGGAACTTGAAACTGTGGAAGCGGTTAAATACAAAGAAATAAACAGAATGAAATCCCATTTCTTTGCAAACATCTCCCACGAATTCAGAACCCCGCTTACATTAATTCTGGGTCCAAGTGAAAACATATTAACCGAAGCACCAAGTGAAAATACTATTAAACAAGCGGGCGCAATTAAAAGAAACGCTAATCGTTTACTTGGTCTTATCAATCAGCTTCTCGATCTCTCAAAACTCGAAGCAGGAAAGGTGGAATTAAAAGCCTTAAAAAGTAATATCGTTTCTTTTGTTAAAGGAATAACAATGTCATTCGAATCAATCGCGGAAAGAAAAGACATAACCCTTAAAGTAAAATCATCAAGTGATGAAATAGAATTGTACTTCGATAAAGAAAAAATGACTAAGATAATGTCCAACCTGTTGATGAATGCATTTAAGTTTACTCCGGAAGGTGGGGAGATAATAGTGTCAATTTCTAAGTCTCATTCCGAACTTGTTTCGGAATCTTCAGAAATAGCTTCATTCAAAAATCAGATGCTGAAACAAGCCAGCCTGTCGGCAAGGCAGGTTCAGCATGACAATTGTGTTGAAATAAAAGTTAAAGACACAGGTATCGGAATACCTGAAGAAGAACTTCCAAAACTCTTTGATAGATTTTACCAGGTTGACAGTTCACAGACAAGAGAACACGAAGGGACAGGAATTGGTCTGGCACTCACAAAAGAACTTGTCGAACTTCATCACGGAGCTATTTCAGTTGAAAGCAAACTAGGAGATTGGACTGAATTTAAAATTGAATTACCAACTGGTAAAGCACATTTAACAGATGATGAAATAGTTGAAGAGCCTGTCATTCTGACCCCGCTTGAGCGGGAAAAGAATCTTTCCGAACAATTTGTATATGATATGATTAAAGAAGATTCTTCATCGCAAACTCCTCAAAATGACAACGAGTTGGATGAAGGCAGATATATAATCCTTGTAGTTGAGGATAATACAGATGTCAGGGAATTTATAAAAGACTCACTTGGTAATGCATTTCAAATTGAAGAAGCAGCTAACGGAGAACAAGGTGTAAGAAAAGCTGAACAGATAATTCCGGACCTTATCATCAGTGATGTTATGATGCCAAAGATGGATGGGAACGAACTGACAAGAATCCTAAAAAATGATGAGAAGACAAGTCATATCCCTATAATATTATTAACAGCAAAATCAGAACAAGAAAGCAAACTTGAAGGATTAAAAACAGGGGCTGATGATTATCTTACAAAACCATTCGATACTAAAGAGCTTCAGATAAGAATAAATAACCTTATTAATATCAGAAGAAAACTGCAGCAGAAATTCAGCAGAGCAGATGTTATTCCTCTAAAAAAAGAAGCTGAAAAGAAGCTAAGCAACCTCGAAGAACTGTTTATGTCTAAGGTTATGGCTGTAATTGAGAATCATCTCTCAGAAGAAGAGTTTAGTATCGAGCAATTCGGTAAAGAAGTAGGAATGAGCAGAGTTCAGCTTCATAGAAAATTAAAAGTACTATCTGGTAAATCTGCAAGTAACTATTTAAGATCGGTCAGACTTAATAAAGCTAAAAAGATGATAGAAGAAGAAAAAGGAAACATATCCGAGATTGCTTACTCAGTTGGCTTTTCAAGTCCTCAATATTTCACCCGTTGCTTTAAGGAGGAGTTTGGTTTTTCGCCAAGCGATTTAAAGGTTTAGAAAATTCACAAACTTGTCTTTCGGTAAAACTTTCCTCAATTAAAAACTCCTTAATTTCAGTCTAATTTCGCAGCATGTAACATATATTCAAGTTGAAGTAACATAGCTTCACTCATTTGGAACATTAGTGCAATCCAAGGTAACATACATCCTATATAGTCCCCTCCTTTATTTCGTTTATTGGTCTCGAGTTTTTTAATCAATTATTTATCAATAATCACATAGGAGTGTGAAATGAAAAATCTTCTTTTAACCCTCACCGCATTATTTGGCTTACTATTAATCGGCTGCCAGGAAAATTCCATTACTGATCCTACTCAGAATACTGAGCTTCAAAAAACTGATAACCCAACGGTTACTTCGGGAACAATGACACTTGAAGGTACATTAGAGATTCCAAACCAACCAAATTCTTATATGAGTATTAATGGACAAGCAGATTATGTCCATGAATTATTTTTTGTAGATCCAATGCCACCAGCTCCTCAATATTATGTTAATCTCAACCTTAATGTTTACGCAGAATTGATTGATCTTTCTTCGTCTTCAGATCCAATATGGACAATTTCAAATCAGTCTAATGATGTTTTTTATGTCTCAGAAGAAGGTATTTACCTACTAGTAAAAACTTTTGTGGTCCAGGGAAGAGAAGACGGAATGGTTTTAAAGTGCAGATTTTTGGTTACAACGGATGGAGTTGGGTTAAATGCAATGTGGCTTGAACTGGGTAATGATATCCATAATGTAAATAATTAAAATAAATCAGAAACGCTTTTATCGAAGTGAAGACTTCGTATAAAAAAAACACACTCCAAAAGCCATGCTATTAAATTAACAGGGCTTTTATACAAGATATCAGAAAAGCAATTTTAGTAATAGGCAATATCAATAAATAAGATTAACTTGCTTTTAGTTTGCCCTTAAAAAAAACCGAGCCTACCTGACAATACTACCAATTAATATTTTTTATCTGGAAAGGATAAGGGAATGAAAAAACGAATTTTTATTCGAATCATATCAGCTTTGTTAATAATTTTTCTTCAATCTACTCTAATCGCGCAATCAGGAAGTGAACTTTGTTCACAGAACAAAATTAATAATAATGTCGTTTTACCCATGGGGATAAATATTACTCCACATAACCCATTTAATATTCTCCATTACAAAGTAGATTTCGATTTATATGATAATTTTTTAGCTCCCTATCCCAAAACTTTTAATGCATCCGAAATTGTTACTTTCAGAATTGATACAGCTTTAAACTCAATCAGCCTCGATGCAGTAAATACCTCGTTATCAATCGACTCAGTAGGTTTGGCTGCGATTTCATTTATTCATGATCAGGATAATCTTTATGTTCAACTTGATAACACCTATCAGCCATATGATACCGTGAATGTGCAAATCTTTTACCATCATTTAGATGTTAACGACCAGGCTTTTTTTGGGGGGGAATGGTTTTGTTTTTACATCCAACGCACCGGAAGGCGCGCGTAGATGGTTACCTTCTGTTGATCATCCTTCTGATAAAGCAACTTTTGAACTAACAGCTAAAATGCCTTCGAATGTATTATTTGGTTCAAATGGCAGACTTGCAGATTCCTCGATGGTAGCAGATACAATTTATCATCACTGGATAAGCCGTGACCCGCTAGCTACTTACCTAATGACTCTTTCAGGAAAAGTAGATTTTAACCTGGACATTATTTACTGGCAGAATCCCTATTCACCTGGCGATTCAATTCCCGTTAGATTTTATTGGAATACAGGTGAAAACCAATCAAATTTAAATGATATCGAGACAAAAATTATTTCAATGATGGATCATTACTCTGAACTATTTGGAGAATACCCTTTTGAAAAAAATGGATTTGCTACTTTAAATAATCAATTCCCATGGGGGGAATGGAAGATCAGTCTTTGATTCATCTTTGCCCTAATTGCTGGGATGAAAATCTTGTTTCTCATGAATTTGCTCATCAATGGTTTGGCGATCTGCTTTCCCCTGCCACGTGGTCTGATGTTTGGCTTAACGAAGGCTTTGCTAGTTATTGTGAAGCATTATGGTATGAGTATACAACTGGTTATACAAGATACAAACAGCAGATTAGTACACAAGCAGGTGCTTATTTTTCAGCAAACCCACAGTGGCCAATATATAATCCGGAGTGGTCGGAGGTAACCCCGAGTGTAAATACACTTTATAACTATGCTATAACTTATGCAAAAGGTTCCTGCGTGTTACATATGTTAAGATATGTTGTAGGAGATTCACTCTTTTTTGAAATATTACATTCTTATGCTTCAGATCCCAATCACAAATATGACATAGTCTCTACTGCGGACTTTAATGCTAAAGTAAATAGTATAACCGGTGAAACTTTTGATTGGTTTTTTGACCAATGGGTTTACAGCCCAAACCATCCTGTTTATCAAAACCATTACTCAATATCAGAGTCCGGACAGAGCTGGGACATTGAACTGAACATTAACCAGGTTCAGACGAATCCTGCGTTCTTTAAAATGCCGGTTGAAATAAATATTACGTTCAGTGATGCAACAGATACTCTATTTATAATTAATAATGATATGAACAACCAGGTATTTAATTTTATTTTTGATAAAGAACCCACTAATCTTGTATTCGATCCAAACGCAAATATTATTTTAAAGGTAGCAAACACAACTCCGGTTTCTGTTGATGATGACGCCCAACTGCCTTTGGAATTTAAATTAGAACAGAATTATCCTAATCCTTTTAACCCATCAACAACAATTAAGTTTACAATTAGTGATAATGATTTTGTAGCTTTGAAAATTTATGATTTGATGGGAAATGAAGTTGCCTTCTTAATTAATGAAGAAATGCAGGCTGGTACTCACGAAATAAATTTCGATGCATCTTCAATAGCAAGCGGTACATACTTCTACGAACTTCGGGCTGGGGATAAAGTTAAAACACGAAAAATGTTAGTATTGAAATAAATTACAAATTAAATAAACTTTAAATACCCCGTTAACAGCGGGGTTTTTATTTGCTCCTAGCAACCAAACTTTATTTGCATTAAATTAACAATTGACTATATTTATTAGAGATTATCCTTCTGTACTTAAGGAAGGGTTTATAGCACAAGCTACGCTGTCCCCCCAGTAATCATCATCATTATTTAATTATAACGTTTTACGTCCAATAAAAGTACAGACTTCTGCACAAGGTTAACATATGATGCCAAACTTTAGTTCGTTTTTGAATAATGAAAATCAATAATCACAAAATCATTAACAAACAAAAATGAGGTCTCTATGAAAACCGCTTCTTTATTTTCACGTCTCGCTATCATTAGCCTGTTCTTGTGTCTGTTCAACACTTCAAACGTTTTTGCACAGCCTGTAGATAGCCTTTCTGTACGGGTAAATCTCGTTCTTAATAAAGTGGATGATATCAGGCTCGCTTTTCTAAAAATTGCGGTAATGGTGAGAAACGAAGGAGCTCCCGGTTGGGAAAAAATTGTGCAGCATTGTGAAGAAGCAGGTCAGACTCTTGATAACCTACGTGTTAAGATCAACACTGCACTTGATCGATTCAAACACAACACATTACCCCTGCCGAGTGGTATTCATATTCCCGGTTATACTGTTCATATATTAAACAGGGATATACATTTTCCGGGTCTCAATGCAAACATTCCAAACTTTCCACCGGAATTGCCCAAAGTGACAACATTTATTTCAAGATTTTTTGATCTGTTAGATCAACCTCTCGATCGAATTTTACAGAGAGTATATGCTCTTGATGATACCCTTTCTAACAAGTTGGCTATCGTTAAAGCGAATGTAAAATTCGGTTTTAATCCTGATGATGATTTTGAAGAGGCTAATTATAACTATGGTCCAATTCTCAGGACCTGGCTTGCTGATCCTTATGTATTAATTGAATTTAATGAGGTAAGTGCAGTGTGCGATGATATTGGTGATACTTTTTTAGATGCATTATGCAATCAAGATATTGCTATCGCTGGTGAAGGTGGAAATTTGTCAATAATAAAGGCAACTGCTGTTGTCGTAAAACTTCCGGTTGATATAATGAAGGAATTAAGTAACCTTATAGACGGCGACGTAGCCTCAGCTGAAACTAATGCAAACTACCGTAGGCTGGGCTTTATCCACCTTCAGATTGACTCGCTCCAAACTCAATTTAGAAGCTTGCAGACTCTCAGAACAAAAACTAAAATAGAGGAAAATCTTATTGCAAACTTGGATCACCCACAGCCTGTGGCAGAATTTCAATTGCCTTCAAGATTGGGTGGACAACTTGAAAAGGTTAAAGAAATTGTAAATGATGTAATTCAGCGTATGGCACTTGCTGGAGAGAACACATATCAGGCGAATGACTTTTATCAATTAGGAAATCAGAAATATGCAGCGGGTAAATATAAACAAGCATACTACTATTACAGTAAAGCCTACGGCGAAGCCACATTTGTAGAACTTAATTAATAGTGAGCGTTAAAAATGAAAACTAAAATATATTATTGGATAATTATTTCAATTTCTCTTTGTTCACTGTATTGCGGTACGACGTTCTCACAAAGTTCTAAATCAACTAATTCGGGAGATAATCTCAATCCCAAAATAATCGTGAAAGAAAAAGATTACACATCCGTAAAAGAAAAGACAGCCAATAATCAGGAGACGGATAATTCTACAAAAAAGCCAATTGGGGCTTCACAAAAAAATAAATTAATTGATGTCAAAGTTCAAAGTGAAATTGATGAAGTCAGTTCGGATAACGACATGTCATCAGCTGAAACGTCATCTGAAGTAGATCAAATTGATCTTACTGTTGATGCCGGAGACTCAAACACACAAATTATTACTATTCAAAATTCCGATGACTCACCCTTAATATGGAATGTAATACCCGATGGCAGTGAAAAACTACTATACAGGTTATATGTAAAAGACAGAGAATTACTAAAGCTTAATGGTGTGGACGAATCAAAGAGTGATGATATATTAGCTCCGACGGATTTTAATGTAAGGAAGACAGTACTAGAAATGAATTCTGAAGAAGACAATTTGATCTCTGAAACAATTTTAGCTAAAAAGATATCTTTGTCAAAACAGACTGATTTTATAAACGCAAATAATGATGTCAAGATACAAGATGTTAGCGATAAATTAGATCGGTTAAATCAGTCAAAGTTTATTAATACAAATGCGATGACTCAATTGAAGAATATTCAATCAGAAGCTAATGCATACAGACCAGTTGATAAATCGGAATTATTAAAGAATGAAAAGTTATCGGACCCAAATGATAGATTACAGGTATTTAAACAGTGGTTCCGATTTTCTGATTATGCTAGACCAATATTTGATCCCCAGGTAGAAGTTTGGGAAGTTTCCCGAGATAATGGTGTGCATTGGGTGCAAATACTAAATATAGATAGAGAACCGTATGTAATAGACGCAAGTTCATTCGATCCTGTTTTTTATATACAATATCATGTAATTAAAAAACGAAATTCACCTTACTCAAAGCTTGCTTTATTAAGTGATTTTGTAAAGCAAGTTGAACAAGGTCCGACTATCATTCCGAAATCAGGAATAATTCCGGCTAACTCATCTAAGGATATCAATCTTAATGTCGATGCAACATCCATAGAGAAAGGTAATTTCAATCCTAAACTTATTGTTACTGATGCTGTATCGATGAAAACAATAGAGACGATAACCTTACATTTAGAAGTTATCTCCGAATCAGAAAAGAGTGTTGAGAACGAACTTTCTAAACAAACAATTGGTGAGCAGATACCTGACAAGTATGAACTATTCCAAAACTACCCCAATCCATTTAATCCATCAACAACGATTAAATACGACTTACCAGAGGCTGGTTTTGTGACAATAAAAATTTATGACATTCTTGGACGGGAAGTCTCTTCCCTGCTAAATGAAGAAATGAAGGCCGGAAGCCACCAAATAAATTTTGATGCTTCTTCATTGTCAAGCGGAACATATTTCTACAGAATTCAGGCCGCTGATTTTGTAGAAACAAAGAAAATGGTATTATTGAAGTAAGGTAATCTTGTTATTAAAGAGATGACATCTTTCCCGCTAAAGACGGACAAGTAAATAGATGTCATCTCTTATTTAAAAACATTTTTCACTATTTCAAACAACCCAACATAAGTGCCTAGCACACTACCTAGACTCGCGAGAATAAAAACAAGAAGAACTTTTAGCAATTTATTCTTCCACCACATCAAAACTTGTTTCGCGTTCTCACTGACATTTTGAAAATCTTTCACAAGCGGCGGTTGAAAATAAACTTGCACAAATGCTGCAACGTAACCCGCTCCTATTAATGGAGACAAACTTGTAATTGGCGCTGCAAAAAATGCAGATAAAATAGTTAGTGGATGTGCAAGTGCAATCAATGCTCCAATTGCACTAGGAATCCCGTTAGCCAAAATCCAGAAAATTGCATTGTCCCCAGCTTCACTCAAACCTTTGCTGTATCCAATAAAAATTATTGAGCCAATAATTACAGCAGGAATTCCCCAACCAATGATTTTTATTACTGGAGAAGGCTTGGGAATTACTTCAATCTCTTTTAAGTCAACCTGCTCATTGTTTTCAAAGGCCTGAATAATTCCCCGTGCGTGACCAGCTCCTACCACAGAAACAATTTTATTTCCTTTACTCAGTTTCATCTTTTCTGCAAGGTAAGTATCACGTTCATCAATAATTACTTTTTTCAAAACAGGCATAGCTTTACCAAGCTCATCCATCATCTCAGAAAGAACATCTTTGCTTCGTAGCTCTGCTAACTTTTCTTCTGTCAATTCCTGTTTTTCAAAAATTCCTCCGAAGCCACTTACAATTAATTTCATTTTCTGCCAGAAGCCCATTGAATGCCAGGCACGTCTTAAAGTAATCCGCACTTCCCTATCGCATAGCTCAATAGGAATATTTTTTTCATTTGCAGTTTTTACGGCTTCCAATAATTCCGTGCCGGGAGTAACCCCAAGTTTTTCTCCCAGTTTTTTCTGATAAGAAGAAAGAACAAGGTTTATAATTAGCGTGCTTAATTGTTTTTGTTTAATAATGCTTTTGAGATCAAGATTTTCCCATCTATTCTTTTCAGAAAGTGCAGCCAGTCTTTTCTCGTCAAGCTCAACACAAACAACATCCGGATTTTCTTTTTCAATTACTTCCCTGACCAGATCAGCAGACTGTCGTGAAATGTGTGCTGTTCCAACTATTATAAATTCACGTCCATCTTTCTTGATCAGGTGAACGTCTTCGGAGTATTCAGGATTGCTTTTAATAATTTCTTCAGTCAAGTTTTTCTTTGTCTAATTTTTAGAAGTGCAAAGATATGAAAAGTAATGCAACTGGTAATGATTAAACTAAAATGTCACCCTTCGACCTGGCTCGGGGTGACATTTTTTACAAATCGTTAAATGTTATAATTATTTATACATCTCTTCTATCTGATAAACCGGTTTTATGTCAACCGGTAAATGATCAAGTTTTTTTCTTAAGGTTTCCATCGATGGAGAATTCACAACATATTTTGCAATAAGGTCTTTTGCCCCCTGGTAATCTCCCTTCGCCTGGATCATCAAAATAACATTTGCTAAATCCCTTAAATCTGTACCCACTTTACCGAAATTAACTTTTACTTTTTGAGTTTCAGGATTGTATTCGTAGCCACCCTTTTCGAGGAGATAATTATAAATGATTGCATTGCCACCGCCGTGCGCTTCGTTAATGCCGAACCTTACTGATCGAAAAGTTCCGGCAAGAAATGTAACATATGTCTCATTTACAAAAGTTTCAGGGAATACACCTTTCTCAACCATAAAAACATTGTTATACATTCCGAGTATATCAGCCTTACATTCTTCTAATGTGGCGTAAGTTTCTTTAAGTTCTTTTCTTACTTCTGTATCTCTGCCGTCAACCTTAATAAAGCCAGGGCCAATTCCATGCGACATTTCATGCATAAGTGAATGAGTGAAAAATGCATCGAATGTAACATACTGCATTTGATCTGGTTCCAGAACTACTTCAGCTATTGGTAATAGCAACTTATCATATTTAGCCTGCGAAACATTTTTCAACATTACTTTTTTTGAACCCTTTGCTTTACGAACCCGTTCATCGTTTGGAAGATTGAAAGCTATAGTCTGAACTCCAGCTTTTGTATCACCTGCAGTGAATATTTCATTTACAACTGCAAGTGGAGATTCGGAACCACGATCAAGATTTTTATACTCGTCTGGAATAGGCAGATGAATTTCCATATCACGCAAATATTTTTTAAACACTTCAAGCTTTTCAGTTTCAACCGGATCCTTTAAAGTAAGGAAACTTTCAAATGATGCTTTATAATTGAACAATGCATCTTCATACACTTCATAGGGACCAATAACGATTTCAATTTTATTATTCTTAACATCCATCCAGTCCATATCACTTTGATAATAATCATTGCTCAAAAAAGCATCCGCTCTTGAGATTAAATATTTTTTAAGCGATGGATTATCAGCATAATCCGCAGCTTCTTTCAATAGATTCGATGCTTTTGTTAATTTATTTTTCCAGAATTCGCTATAAGGAATTGCAACAAGTTTTCCATCTTCTCTTCTTATAACCGTGAACTCTGATGTAAAAGATTTTTCGTCAGTTGGATTAGTATTAATAAAATTATCAAACTCTTCCTTTGTCATATCTTCAGGATAAAAATTTGCACCGAGAGGTTTCTTTTCTGTCCCGATGAATGGTGCATCGTGTTCAAGTCGATTGAAAGGTCCGGACATAATGTTGAATAGCTCAAGCTGTAGTTTTGCGAGTTCTGTGTTTTCAGACATCAGTTTTGCTTTTATTTCATCGTTCTTTGAATAAACCTGTTCAAGAAAAATTTCATCCATTATTTTGGATGCCTGGTAGAGTTTTTCCACAACCATCTTTTCTCTTTCACCCAGATTGCTGGAATCATATTTAAGCTCTGTTGGAACAAACTTATCAATTGTTTCTTTAATCATTGTTATATCCTCCGGTTCCTGGATTTCATCGTTTTGTTTTTCACATCCTAAAAACATCAAAGAAAAAATCACTGCGGAATAAATTATATATTTCATTTGGTGCACCTGTTTTATTTGAGTTAGTAAATTTTCGACAAGATATCAAAAGCCGCTAATTAAGAGGCTCGAAATATAATAAGTTTTGAATTTATGAGGCTTATTCTCGGAACAAAATTGATCCATTCATCACTTTATTATGTATATAATTCTAAATCTCCTTAATTTGTAACCCTTAAAATCAAATTATAAACAAAGGTGTAAAAATGAATAAACACAAACAAGTCTTTATAATAATTCTTCTCGCTCTGATTTCAATCACTTCAACTTTTTCTCAATCGCCAGAAAGGAAAGATGTTCCTGAACAGTATAAGTGGAATCTTTCTGAGATTTATCCTAGCAATGAAGCGTGGCAATCAGATGTAAAAATGTTGAACTCTGAAGTTGATAATTTCTCACAGTATCAGGGTAAACTTGGCGAAAGTGCAGACATACTTTTTGATGGATTACAAACAGCCTCAGATTTTATGAAAACTCTTTCAAAAGCCTGGGTCTATGCCAGTAATCTTAGTAATGAAAATCTAAATAATGCTGATGCACAAGCTATGATGCAGCAGATGACGGCACTCGGAACAAAGTTTGGGGAAGCAACTTCATATATGGAACCTGAAATTCTTCAGATTCCGAATGACAAAATTGAAACTTATTACAAGGAAAAACCAGAGCTTAAAAAGAATTTTGATATGTATATCGATAACATCCAACGTCTCCGTACCCACACATTAAATCCAGCCGAAGAAAAAATTCTCGCTAGCTTTGGTTTGATTTCGGGAGTTGAAAGTGATGTTTATGATATCTTCACAAACGCTGAAAAACCTTTCCCAAAAGTTACTCTTGCATCGGGTGAGGAAATCGAATTAACACCGGCTTCTTATACAAGATACAGAACTCTTGAAAACCGTGAAGATCGAGCAAAAGTATTTGAAGCATTCTTTAACGGTTATGGAGAATTCACAAACACACTTGGTGCAAATCTCGGTGGAAAAGTAAAGAAAGATTGGGTTTTTGCTAAAAACCGAAAGTACGATTCTTCACTTGAAGCTGCTTTAAATGCAGATAACCTTCCTGTATCAGTGTATACAACTCTAATAAAAGAAATTAATAAGAATCTTCCTACCCTTCATCGCGCACTCGAGTTAAAGAAAAGAATGCTGAATGTGGATCAACTGCACTATTATGATCTCTATGTTCCGCTTGTACAAAAAGTTGATATGACCTTTACTGTTGAACAGGGACAAAAAGAACTTCTGGATGCTCTTAAACCTTTGGGAAGCGAATACATTGCAACTTTACAGAAAGCATATGATAACAGATGGATCGATTATATTCCTACAGTCGGGAAGAGAAGCGGAGCTTATTCAACAGGTGGAGCCTATGATGTTCATCCTTTCATATTGATGAACTGGACAGATGATTATGAATCAGTTTCAACACTTGCACACGAACTCGGTCATACGATGCACAGTTATTTTTCAAATAAATTTCAGCCCTTCTCAAAGGCAGATTATGCAACATTCGTTGCCGAGATTGCCTCAACTGTAAATGAAACTCTACTAAATGATTACGCTGTTAAAAATGCAAAGAGTGATGAAGAAAGATTATATCTGCTTGGAAGCTATCTGGAATTATTAAGAACAACTATTTTCCGTCAAACCTCTTTTGCAGAGTTTGAATGGGATATTCATAAAAAAGCCGAAGCGGGTGAACCTTTAACCGGCGAAGATATGGATGCTATATATTTTGATATCGTTAAAAGGTACTATGGAAATGATCAAGGTGTTTGTGTTGTAGATGATTACATTCAATATGAATGGTCCTATATTCCACATTTTCTTGGATACAATTTTTATGTGTTTCAATATTCAACCTCCATTATTTACGGAACGGCAATAGTTCAAAAAATACTTCAGAATGGTCAGCCTGCAATTGATGACTATTATAATATTTTAAAAGGTGGAGGTTCCGAATATCCGACTGAACTTATCAAAAAAGCCGGAGTAGATCCAATGTCTTCTGAACCCGTTACACTCACTATGCAAAAGATGAATAAGGTAATGGATGAGATGGAAGCAATTTTAGATAAAATGGGTAAATAATATTTTTAAAAGCTGTCACGATTTTTCGTGACAGCTTTCTTTTCAACTTTATCTTCTGATTTAATTTGTTATAATTTCGTGATGCTTTTCTGCATCTTACTTCTCTAACTTTCAATCAATAATTGGACAGTAAAAAATATTTAAGGGTACCTAATGAGATCTCTAGTATTGTTATCTTCAATTTTATTACTTACTGCCGCTTCCCTGTTTGCACAGGAAGACAGAAAAGTTACGGTAGAGATTTTCACGAATTCGCATTGTCCCTTATGTCCTGCTGCTCACAATGTAATGGAAAATTATTTAGCGGGTCCAAATGGAAATAAAATCAGTTATATATATTATCATATGGTTTATCCTTATAATGATGATCCTCTTTACTGGCAAAGTCAGGAAGATTCCGATGCAAGAGATAATTATTACAACCCTGTAAGCGGGACTCCACAGGGTTGGTTTGATGGCATGCATCAAGGTAATAGCTCCGGATGGTCCTCTACGTTGGACAACCTAGTGCAAACTCAAAGTCCTCTTAGTATTATCTTGAGTGGTACAAAAAAACAACAATCAACTAAACATTAATGCCGAAGTAACCAGTACTGGAAACATTTCAGAAAACGATTTGGTTATACATTTTATTGTAGTTGAAGATTTATTTTATGCCGGCAGAAATGGAATCACAAATCATAAACATGTGATGAGAAAAATGCTCCCAACACCAGATGGACAATCATTCACGATTAACCTAAATGAAACAAAAAATATTCCTCAAACAATAGATATAGACCCAATATGGGATGCTGATAGTTTAAGCGTTGTTGTATTTGTTCAGAGTGCAGCATCAAAAACTATTTATCAATCCGAAACTATTAGTAATCTTGACTTGGTTCTCTCTGCTGATGAAGGATCCAACAATATTCCTGATAAGTTTATTCTCGAACAAAACTATCCTAATCCATTCAACCCTTCAACAAAGATAAGATATGAGATTCCAGAAACTGAATATGTTTCATTAAAAGTTTACAACTCTTTAGGAAGCGAAGTGGCTGTACTTGTTGATGAAGAAAAGTTTGCTGGAAGTCACGAGATCAATTTTGATGCTACCGGGCTATCGAGTGGAATTTATTTTTATGAACTTCGGACAGATAATTTCTCCAAGATCAAAAAAATGATATTGTTGAAATAAATAATTCATCAAATAAGTTTTTTTTAAAAACGCTTCTCTATTTTGCTACTTCCTGCAGCAAGTGATACGGGGTTAACGACCGTTAATCATGAATCGCTTGATACTCAAAAACTCACTCAATAACTTCATTTTGACAAATAAGTGTATAAATATGCACAATCTATTTTATCAACAATTTACGGAGGTTCGAATGCAAAAACCTATTTTCAGAATAGGATCAATAATGTTGACTGTTCTTTTTACTTTAATTCTTTTAACGGGTTGCTCAAAAAATGAAGATGAAGGAAAAATTGCTGTTAGCACAATGTCGGCTGAAGCTAAAAACGATTTTGTTCAGGGCCGTGATCTTTTTGAAAAACTGCAACAGAGAGAATCACTCCAGTATTTTGAAAATGCTATTGCTGCTGACAATGAATTTGCAGCTGCATATTATTATCATTCTTTAGCCAATCCAACAGCTAAAGGATTTTTTGAAGATCTTGACAACGCAGTTGTATATGCAGACAAGGCTTCCGAAGGAGAGAAATTAATAATCCTTGCCCTGAAAGCCGGTGTGGACGGAAACCAGGTGCAGCAGGAAGAATATCTTAAAAAATTAGTTGGGCTCTATCCTGATGACGAGAGAGCGCAGAGCCAGCTTGGGCAGTTTTATTTTGGACAACAAAAATATGATCTCGCGATTCAATATCTGAAAAAATCTACAGAAATAAATCCCAACTATTCTTCATCTTACAATATGCTTGGTTATTCATACAGAAACCTTGAAAATTATGATGAAGCAGAGAAAGCATTTAAAAAATATATTGAGTTAATCCCGGATGATCCTAATCCTTATGATTCATATGCAGAAATGCTATCCAAACAAGGAAGATATGAAGAAGCCATTACTCAATACAAAAAAGCATTAGAAGTTGATCCAAACTTTTTCGCTTCGCAGATGGGTATTTCAAATAACCTTATCTATTTGAACAAATACGATGAAGCAAAAAAGAATTGTGACGAAAGTTATGCTAAAGCTAAAAATGATGGCGAAAGAAGATTTGCTTTGTTTACAAAAGTTGTAACTTGTGTGGATGAGGGTGATACTGAAGGAGCATTGTCAGAGATACAAAAAGAATATAATATTGCAAAAAATATTGATGACGCAAGTTCAATGACTGCCGATCTTACAACCATGGGAAATATTCTATATGAAGCAGGAAGATATGATGAAGCTAAATTGAAGTATAATGAAGCATTACAGGTTATGGAGTCCTCTGCTCTCGCAGAAGAAGTAAAAGAAAACTCAAGACGACTCAATCTTTACAATAATGCTAGGATTGCGTTGATGACAGGAAAAACTGCCGAAGCAAAGAAGATGGCAAATGAGTTTCAAACGCAAGCAGAAAAGGCTAACAACACATTTCAAATATGGCAAGCACATTATCTTAACGGATTAATTGCTCTTAAAGAAGATAACTACCAGATGGCTCTCAGCGAATTTGGAAAAGCCAATATGCAAAATCCACAGACATATTATTATATGGCAGTTACATATTCTAAAGCAGGTGATGCGGTCGAAGCAAAAAAATACGCAGATAAATGTGCAAACTTTAATGCATTAATTAATATTAACCAGGCTTTTGTTAGAAGTCAGGCTAATGAAATGCTTTCCTCAATGTAGACATTTAACGGGCGGAGATTACTCTCCGCCCATAAATTTATTCTCCCCTCATTTTTATTCTCAATTAATAATATTAAAGCTAACCCTTCTTTATTGTTTGTAGTACAAAAAGTTTTCATCTTAAATCAATTTTTTCACAAGAAACAAAAAGATTACTGAATCGTTACACTATCGTGACAATTAGATAATATGTTTAATTCCGAAAATAATTTATAAAAACCTCGAAAGGAGACAGTAATGTTCAGATTTAACTATTTATTCATTTTATTTTTTCTGTTGATTAGCTCAACATTTGTTTTTGCACAGGTGGATCCCGACACAGCTATGCACGCTAGTATTGACAGATTCAGCATGGATGCAGGACATCTTTTTGTGAGAGATTTCAACTAACAATCTTGCCAGGACCGAATGAGCCAATTACCTTCGATATGGAACCATTTATTCAATGGGTTTTGGCCCGGCTGGTGAATTTATTTCATATTACAATTTTGATGTGATGCCGACTGAACCTGCACCAATCTATGTTCTCTTTAAAGATGGAGCACCAAGTCCTGTGCCCGATCAGCTAAATATTGTTGGTGTTATTCCGGGAGATATGGGTTATAGCGATTTCTGGAGAGTAAATAAAGTCACCGTTCCACAAACTTATGTTGCAAATACCATCACAAGTGAATCTGATGTAATGAACAGTGGTTATCCTATAGACTGAAACAGATATTTTAGTTAACTGCCCAATTGTTCCGGACAGTTCAACAGCGATGTTAAGATATAATAAGAATGCAGATACTGGATTTACATATGGGATGGTATAATACAACGGTAGTTTTCTATTTCAATTTTGCTGAGAAAGCTTTAATGGTAGATGGTTCAGGAATGGTACCTCTCTCCCCAATCTATGTTTCATTCAATATTAATCCAGGCGATCCTGGTGGCGGACCACCATCCGGATTTATGACTGATTCTACTGGAAGAACGCATAATGTAACTGCTACCCTACCGGAAGATATGTTATATTCACCTCTATGGTCTGTCAACATTTATGATAATGCTGATTTTGATATGGTTCATGATCTTGCCTCAGCACAGATGGCAAACATTCTTGCAATGGGTGCAGCTAATGTTAACTGTCCGGTTGTAGAAAATGAATCGTCAAATGATGTTGAACAGTTTAATAATTCTATTCCGGAAGGATTTACTTTGGAGCAGAATTATCCGAATCCGTTCAATCCATCAACAACCATCAGGTTTTCAATTCCGGAAACTGAACTGGTAACATTAAAGGTTTACAATAGTATTGGTCAGCAAGTAGCTGATCTTGTAAACGAAGAACTGCCAACGGGTAATTATACCGTTAACTGGGATGCAGAAAATGTTTCAAGCGGAATGTATTTCTATACGTTAAAAACATCCAGTTTTAGTGATACTAAAAAAATGATCCTGTTAAAGTAAATTATTTCTTCTACGAGACCCACTATTTCAGTGGGTCTCAACTTAGTGGCAAAAAAGCATTCATTTCTTTATCTTTTAAAAAACATTACTGAATTAAAAACATCAAAGAGATGCAATTATATAAGAAATGCATAATTTGTGATATTTTCGTTATAGATAGAAGTTATATTGCACATAAAAAAAGTTTGACAAAGTGAAAAAAGTATTAGTAATAGAAGACGATAAATCAATCATAGACCTGCTGGAAATCCATTTGAAGGATTTGAATTGTGCTGTATCCACTGTTCTTGACGGAGCTGAAGGATTAAAATTAGCAACAACTGAATCGTTTGATTTAATTGTGCTTGATATAATGCTTCCTAATGTAAATGGATTTGATATTTGCAAGGAAGTTAGAAAACGTGATATTTATACACCGATATTAATGTTAACCTCCAAGTCAGAGGAAGTAGATAAAGTTCTTGGTCTTGAAATAGGAGCGGACGACTATCTTTCAAAACCTTTTAGTATAAGAGAATTTATTGCAAGAGTAAAAGCGATACTCAGAAGAGTTGAGTCAATTCAAAAAGAAATTGGAAATGATTCCGATATAACCGCGGCCGACCTGGCAATTGAAGTTTCTAAACGCAAAGTAACTCTTGAAGGAAACAGGATTGAACTGACTCCAAAAGAATTTGATTTGCTACATCTGCTAGCTTCACATCCTGGAAAGACTTACACAAGAGAACAATTACTAAATATTCTCTGGGGCTATCAATACAATGGGTATGAGCATACTGTAAACTCTCATATCAACAGGCTTCGTAGTAAGATAGAACCAAATATTTCTGATCCAAGATACATTTTAACAACGTGGGGTGTTGGATACAGGTTTAATGAGGACCTAGCTTAATATTTTATGGGTAATCACCAATTTAAAAAACCAAAACTATTCTCCAGCCTTTATTGGAAAATTGCCGCAGTATTCCTGTTCGCATTGCTCATCATTTCATTAGTTTATTTATACATAGCTGCGTTTACTGCAGAAATGTATTTTCAGGAAGCAAGCCAGAGACTCAACGAAGAAGTGGCTGAGCACATAGCTGAAGAAAACCAATTTTTTGTAAATGGAAAGGCCAATCAGGAAGCGCTCAAAAATATCTTTCACGATATTATGGTTATTAATCCAAGTATCGAAGTTTATCTGCTCAACACCGAAGGAAAAATATTAAGCTACTTTGCACCAAATAAAAAAGTCACTCTTGAATATGTTCCACTTGAACCCATTAAAGAGTTTCTCAAGTCAGGGGCATCTTCATTTGTGATGGGCGTTGACCCAAAGAATGAACACGTTGAAAAAACGTTTTCGGCTGCTAAAGTGTATGAAGGCTCTGTTCAACGTGGATATATCTATGTTATACTTAGTGGAGAAGAATTTGAAAATGCAGCCTCTTTTGTGGTTGGAAGTTACATTCTCCGGCTTGGTGTTCGATCAATGACAATTACTTTAATCGCAGCGGCATTGTTTAGTCTTATTGCGCTTGGATTAATCACCAAAAATTTACGGAGAATAATAACAGTGGTACGTAAGTTTAAAGAAGGTGATTTGAATGCCCGGATAAAATTGAAAAGTAAGGGAGAGCTTCGTGAATTTGCAGATTCATTTAATGAAATGGCAGATACAATTGTTAAAAACCTTGATGAAATAAAAACAATGGATCACCTGCGTAGAGATCTTGTTGCCAATGTTTCTCATGATTTAAGAACTCCGCTTGCAACAATTCAGGGATACCTGGAAACTATATTAATTAAAAAAGACTCTCTTTCTGAATTTGAAAAGGAAAATTATTTAAAAACAATTCTTAATAGTACTGAACGCCTAAAAACTCTTGTTTCCGAATTATTTGAACTTTCAAAACTCGAAGCAAGAGAGACCAAACCTAAACTCGAGCCCTTCTCTATTGGAGAAATAGTACAGGATATTCAACAAAAGAATAAAGTTATCGCCGAGAAAAAGAACATCGATCTCAATGTTGATTTTCCGTACAATCTTCCTCTTGTTTATGCAGATATCGGAATGATGGAAAAAGTAATACAAAACCTTTTAGAGAATGCGATAAAATTTACTTCCGAAAACGGAAACGTAACTATAAAACTATTACCTCAAGGTAATATGATACTTGTTAAGGTCCAGGATAGCGGTGAAGGTATCAGCAGCGATGCACTCCCCCATATATTCGACCGCTATCAGAGAAACGATAGATCAGGTCAATCAGAAAATAAAGGGCTTGGGCTTGGTCTGGCTATTGTAAAACGGATTCTAGAAGTACACGATATCGAAATTAATGTTGAAAGCACAAAGGGAAAGGGAACTTCCTTCTCTTTCCAAATACCTGTTTATAAAAGTGACGCTGTAGTTCAAACAGAAGTTCAGCATATCTAACCTTTTCAACATTTTCTTATAGTCCTTTCTTCAGACATCTTCCAATAAGTTTAACCTTTTGTGACATTTTTGTGATGATTTTAGAAATTTAATAATCCAATTTGTGTATAGCTATTATTAAAATTTAAGTTTAAAAACACTTAGTGGAGACCGTCATGAAAAAAATACTACTTTCAATTGTATTAACCTTTATAATATCTATCCCCTGTCTTGCTCAAGCTGCGTGGTATAATCAAAACTCAGGAACGAGTTCAATTTTACAGGATATCTATTTTGTTGATCAGGATTATGGATGGGCTTCAGGTGGACATATTATTTTACATACAACAGATGGTGGAAATTCATGGATTGAACAACCAGCACCCCCTGTTCAGATTTATTATGTGGACATATTCTTTCTTGACAGAATGAATGGTTGGGCTTGTGGTAATGAAGCGAAAATTATCCACACCACGGATGGTGGAAACACATGGATTGATCAGCCAAACCCTTATACATTTCCAAACCCAATTTTATATTCAATCTATTTTGCAAATGCGGATACGGGATGGGCGTTAGGAGGAGATCACGGAAATTATCCAACATTCACACCTCGAAGAGTAGTCCTCTATACTACAAATGGAGGTAACACCTGGGATTTTCAATATAGTGTGAGTAATGAGCTACCTATCTATTGTTCAAATTTCATTAGCCCTACGGAAGGATTTGCTGCAAGTGAATCCGGAGATGTTATTCATACTTCAAATGGTGGTAATACATGGATTGAAACCTCACCTGTTTTTTCATACAGGCTTTATGGAATTAATTTTGCAAATTCAAACACCGGGTGGGTATCAGGAGAATATCTTGGTGTTCCACACGTTGCATCAATTTCAAAAACAACTGATGGTGGGATGACCTGGGACACCCAATCTTTTGGAACAGATGAAGAGATTACAGACATTTATTTCGTTGATGATATGATCGGCTGGGCTGTAGGTGGGGCACTAAGTGGTTCAGGAACATCAACTATTCTTCACACAACAGATGGAGGAGAAAACTGGATAACACAGTCTTCCCCAACTACTAACTCACTTTACGGAATATCTTTTTCTGACATTAACAACGGTTGGGCAGTTGGCTATGGCGGAACTATAATTAATTATACGAATACCGTTCCTGTTGAACTGACTTCTTTCAATGCAACAACAAACAACAATGATGTTATGCTTTCATGGCAGACTGCTACAGAAACAAATAATAAAGGATTTGAAATAGAAAGATTAAAAGATAACAAGATTACAAAATTGCAAGACTGGAAATCAATTGGGTTTATAGAAGGACATGGTACAACAACTAAAGAAAATAGTTATTCCTTTATCGATAAGAATTTAGAACCGGGGGATTATTTATATAAACTTGTACAGGTAGATTTTGATGGAACTAAAACAGATTCAAAAATTGTAGAAGTTGAAATCACTTCACAACCAAACGAATTTTCTATATCTCAAAATTATCCTAATCCATTTAATCCCTCAACAACAATTCAATATTCGATTCCTGAAAGCGGTAACGTCAAGATGGCTGTTTTTAATTCTTTGGGAGAAGAAATTGCAACCTTAGTTAATGAACGTAAAGATGCAGGTACCTATAAAATAATTTTTAATGCAATTGATTTCCCTTCCGGCATTTACTACTATCAAATAAAAACAGGAAAATTAGTTGAGACAAAAAAGATGATTTTATTAAAGTGACACTCGTGGATTAAAAAAGTAACAGATGGCGGTGATAACTGGAGTCAACAAAACATCCCTAACAATGCATATCTAAGTCTATATTTTTCTGATCTTCAGAACGGATGGGCTGGTGGTTACTCGGGGTTTTTGTATCACACAAATGATGGAGGACAAAGCTGGGAACATATATACTCTCCAATTTCAGATCATATTTATGACATATACTTTATCAATTCGGATACAGGTTGGGTTGCAGGTGGTATAATAACACCTTTTCCATCCAATTCTACTGAGGGTGTAATTGAAAGAACAACCGATGGTGGAAATTCCTGGGTCGTTCAATTTTATGAGCAGCCCGGACCAATATTGCGAAGGTTATATTTCATTGATAAAAATAATGGCTACGCTATCGGCGGCGCATATCTGCTACATACAACTAATAGTGGTAATAGCTGGACAGAACAAACCGTAGCCGCAGGATTCCAATTTGATGGTATATTTTTTAAGAGTAGCAGTTCCCGGCTAGCTCGCTGGAAAGGATGTATTTCAAAACTCCGGAGAAATTTTTAATACTACTGACGCAGGCAGTACATGGAATGGAACAACCTTAGGTTTAAATGAAAAACTATCGGATATATATTTTTCGGATGATTTAGATGGATGGTCAGTTGGATATAATGAGAATGATAGTTCTGGAGTAATTTATTACACATCAGATGGCGGCGGCAACTAGCTATTACAAAACACTCCCGTTTTTCATGGGTTTTTTGAACTTGATGTTGTGAATAATACCGGTTGGGCAGTAGGGCATCTTGGAGAAATTGCTAAATCTGATAACCTGCTTCCAGTCGAATTAGCTTCATTCACCGCTACTGTTAATGATAACGAAGTTAGACTTTCCTGGCAGACAGCAACCGAAACTAACAACGGTGGATTCGAAATTGAAAGATTACAAGATTCATGGCAAAATGTTGGTTTTGTTGAAGGACACGGCACAACAACTAACGAACAAAATTATTCCTTTATTGATAAAAACCTCTCGCCAGGTAAATACCAGTACAGATTAAAACAAATTGATTATGATGTAAGTTTTAAATATTCCAGAAGTTGTTAATGTTGATCTTCTAAGCCCGACAGTGTTCACATTATAAACAGAATCTATCCGAATCCTTTTAATCCTTCTACACATACAATATTCAATTCCTGAAAGTGGAAATGTAAACCTAGCTGTTTATAATTCTTTGGGAGAAAAGTTTCAACATTAGTTAATGAACGTAAAGATGCAGGTACCTATAAAATAATTTTTAATGCAATTGATTTCCCTTCCGGCATTTACTACTATCAAATAAAAACAGGAAAATTAGTTGAGACAAAAAAGATGATTTTATTAAAGTGACACTCGTGGATTAAAAAAGTAACAGAACGGAGTTAACAAAATGAAAAAATTAATAATTGCTATAACACTGGCATTAATATTTCCCATAATTAGTTATTCTCAGGTAAACTGGATATCTCAAAATTCTGGAACGACCTCTTCGCTGGACGGAGTTTATTTTGTCGATGAAAATAATGGCTGGATTGCCGGATGGGGCGGAATAATACTTCACACAACTAATGGGGGTGAAACGTGGGGTTTGCAGAATACTCCAGTAACCTCTCTTAGTTGCATCTTCTTCACAGATCTCCAGAACGGTTGGGCTTCCGGCTTAGGCGGAGATGTAGTTCATACAACTAACGGCGGTGAGACCTGGGTTATGCAGGATAATCTAGACTATCAGGATATTTTCAAACTGTTTTTTGTTAATGGGAACAATGGCTGGGCGGCCGGCGGTTTTTTTGATTTTCTGTCAGGATCCTATGGCAGAGCCATATACAATACAACCAACGGTGGAGTCAACTGGAACGTTCAGTATGATGTGACTTTTGAAACAGAATTGCATAGCATTTATTTTATTGACGGTAGTACCGGTTATGCTGCAGGAGGGACGGCAGTTATGAAGACAACTAACGGCGGGAGCAATTGGTTTGTGCAGCAGACTTTCTCAAGCTTTAGTCTGAAAGATATAGTTTTTACTAACAACACAACAGGATTCGTAACTGCGTATTATGTTGGAGTTCCGCACTATACATCTATATTTAAAACGACGGACAGTGGAAGCAGCTGGAATGAAATATCTCTTGGAACCAATGAAGACTTATCGGGACTTTACTTCACTGATGAGCTTAATGGCTGGGCAGTTGGTAATGATTACAGCAGCGGGAATAGTTTAGCGCTTATTTATCGCACAACAGATGGCGGAAACAACTGGGTGAAACAGAATATTCCGTCTTTCGATGCATTGTCAGAAGTGTTTTTCGTTAATGCTACTAAAGGATGGGCTGTTGGATCTCTTGGAACTATTTTAACAACAGAGACCACAACTCCTGTTGAACTAAATTCTTTTACGGCGGAAACCGATAATAATAATGTTATCTTAAATTGGAAGACAGCAACTGAAACTAACAATTCAGGATTTGAGATACTTCGCTCTGGTCAGAACGAAAATAACTGGGGTCAAATAGGTTTTGTTGAAGGACGAGGAACAACAACTAACGAATCAAATTATTCTTTTACAGATAGAGATCTTTCAACAGGTAACTATGAATACAAGCTGAAACAAATAGATTATAATGGTAGTTTTCAAGTACTCAAATGTAGTTGACATAACCATTTCAGAACCAACAGAATTTACACTCAGTCAGAATTACCCGAATCCATTTAATCCATCAACAGCAATTCAATATTCGATACCGGAAAGTGGAAATGTAAAATTAAAAGTATTTAATTCTATAGGCGAAGAAGTGGCTACATTGGTAAATAATTATAAAGAAGCAGGAAGTTATAAAGTTACTTTCAATGCAAACGGTCTAAGCAGTGGAATATATTATTATAAACTATCATCTAATGGATTTAATCAAGTCAAGAAAATGATTTTACTTAAATAAGTAGTTAATATTATAAGTTTTAGGAGTTTTATAATGATTAAAAGTGATTTAATAAATAGAATCCATTACGCGTTAATTTTAATTTTCTTTTTGACGTATAATATATCGGCTGGCACAATTCACGTTCCTGCTGATCAACCTACAATTCAGGCTGGACTAAATGCTGCAAGTTTTGGAGATACAGTAATGGTGGCTCCCGGAACTTATTTTGAAAATATTATTTGGCCTGAAGTTGATGGGATAAAATTAATTGGTGCCGGAAGAGATAATACTATAATTGACGGTAATAACCAGGCCAGTGTAATAAGAATTGATGCACTTAACATAATTGGGATTGCTACACTCCTTAAAGGATTTACAATTACCAATGGGAATGCCCTTCCGCCGTGGCCGGAGTCTCAGGGAGGTGGAATTTATATTTATGATTCTGATCCGATTCTTGAAGACTTAACAATTATCGGAAATACTGCAGATGATTTTGGGGGAGGATTATATGTTTGGCTTTGTGCGCCTATAATACGAAATACTGTTATTATTAATAACACCGCAACTTCTCGCGGAGGTGTGGATTGTAAACTCGGAGCTCCGATTTTTGATCACGTAACTATTGCAAACAATACACCGGGCGGATTATATTTTGATACTCGTGGGTATCCGCAAATAATTAATTCTATTGTTTCTTCTAATTATCTGTATGGAATCAGAATTGAAGGCACTTCATTTGGAACAACAATAATCGCAATTGGTTATTCTGATATAAATAATGATATACAGATAATTGGTTATGCATCTTATGATGATTTGGGTGGAATCATACAAGAGAATCCACTTTTTGTAGATCCGGCAAATAACAATTATCATCTTATGGGAGGTTCACCTTGTATAGATACAGGTAATCCGAATTATCCTCTTGATCCAGATGGAACTATAACGGATATGGGTGCTTTCTATTATGATCAGTCAGTACCAGTTGAATTAAACTCTTTCACTGCTGCAGCTAATGGTAACAATGTAACACTTAATTGGCAGACGGCAACAGAAACAAATAATTCAGGGTTTGAAATTCAAAAAAGTCAGATGTCAGACGTCAAAAGTCAAACCGAAGAGTGGAACAGGATCGGTTTTGTTGGTGGAAACGGAACAACTACAGAACCGCAAACATATTCATTTTTCGATGGTGATTTATCAAACGGGAAATATAGATACAGACTAAAGCAAATAGATTACGATGGCTCTTTTGAATATTCAAATGAAATTGAAGTTGAGATCTTAAGTCCGCTGGAATTTTCGCTTTCTCAGAACTATCCTAATCCATTTAATCCAATAACAACAATTCAATACTCGATTCCTGAAGCGGGGAATGTAAAACTGAAGGTCTATAATTCTTTGGGAGAAGAAGTTGCAGATTTAAAAGATAATTATGAAGAAGCAGGAACATATAAAATAAGTTTTGATGCTTTTAGACTTAGCAGCGGAATCTACTACTATCGCTTAAGCTCAAATGATTTTAATGAAATAAGGAAAATGATATTGTTGAAATAAAGTTATTAAAAATTAAAGATAGCAAAATGAAAAACATATTAGTAATAATTGTATTGTTATTATCAGGAGAGACTTTTTCACAAA